>NZ_WOTA01000001.1 GCF_011516825.1 Acetobacter oeni
GCCAGACCGCTTCATCGACCACGATACGCAGTTCGAGCAGTATAACGTCGCAAAACTCAACGCACCCGACATCGTGCACACCGCACTCGCTGCTCTCGGTGTCAGCGAGAATAAAGAGCAGATTGCCTAATATGGCGAAACGCCGGGCCGATCAGTTGCTCGTTGATCGTGGTCTGGCCGAAAGCCGGACCAGGGCGCAGGCGCTGATTCTCGCCGGACTGGCGTATCACGGTGACAGACGCGTTAATAAGGCCGGGGATTTGCTGGCGGAAGACGCCTCTCTGAGCCTTAAAGGGCAGGATCACCCATGGGTTTCGCGAGGCGGACTTAAACTCGCGCATGCTTTGCCTTTTTTCGGGTTTTCACCTGCCGGGCAAACTGCCCTTGATGTCGGTTCATCAACCGGAGGGTTTACCGATGTTCTGCTGACTAACGGCGCAGCGCGGGTTTACGCCGTTGATGTCGGGCATGGACAGCTTGCATGGAAGCTGCGATCCGATGACCGGGTTGTTGTGCTGGAAAAACAGAATGCACGTCATCTTGATAGCACGATTATTCCGGAATCGGTGGGAGCTGTGGTTTGCGATGCGAGCTTCATAGGTTTGCGGACGGTGCTTCCTGCCGCTTTGTCACTGACGACGCCAGATGCGTGGGCAGTGGCCCTCATCAAACCTCAGTTTGAGGCCGGTCGCGAACACGTTGGAGCAAAAGGTGTTGTGCGTGATCCGGCTGTTCATGAAAATGTTTGCCAGACGATTGCTGAATGGTGGCAGAGCCAGACAGGCTGGGATGTCCTCGGAATTGAGGCAAGTCCCATTACAGGACCTGAAGGGAATCGCGAGTTCCTGATCGGCGCCCGAAGGAACGGCTGATTCTGTCTCTGCCGATTTTGCTCCCTATTTGCTATCGCTCATGATAGGAGCGCGTCATAATCCCTTTGATTGTCGTATAGGATGACACGCCGTGAGCGACACAGCATTTGCGCTCGACGCAGCTGACCGGGAGCGGATACTCGCCAAGTCAGCATTGTTCTCGCCGCCTCCGGCACAGCTGGATGATGGACGTCGCGAGCTTATCGGTCTTTCGCGGGAAGAGATTACAGAAGAACTGGCCGCTATCGGAGAGAAACCTTTCCGTACCAAGCAGCTCTGGCACTGGATTTATCATCAGGGTGTAACTGATTTCTCCCGGATGAGCAGCATTGCTAAGCCCCTTCAGCAAAAACTGGCCGGGCGTTTCATCGTTGGACGCCCGGAGGCCGCTGTCGTCCAGACATCCACTGATGAAACGCGTAAATTTCTGTTTCGTTTCCGGGACGGGCAGGAAGCCGAGACAGTTTATATTCCGGATCGTAATGAAGATCGCGGCGCTGTCTGCATTTCATCCCAGGTAGGATGCACGCTTTCATGCACGTTCTGCCATACCGGAACGCAGAAGCTGGTCCGTAACCTGGGTGCGGCTGAAATTGTCGGCCAGTTCATGGCGGCCCGCGATTCATATGGTGAGTGGCCAAGCCCGAAAGGCGAGATTCCACGTCTGCTATCGACCATTGTGCTGATGGGTATGGGCGAACCGCTTTATAATTATGAAAATGTCGCGAAGGCGATGCGGATCATCATGGACGGTGAAGGGATTGGTTTGTCTCGTCGCCGGATTACGCTGTCGACCTCCGGTGTCGTGCCGCTGATGGATCGCTGTGGCGATGAACTCGGTATCAATCTGGCTGTTTCGCTGCACGCGGTGCGGGATGATCTGCGTGATCAGATCGTCCCCCTTAATCGTAAATATCCGATTGCTGAAGTTCTGGCTGCCTGTCGACGTTATCCGGCTGCCAGCAATGCCCGACGAATCACATTCGAATATATCATGCTGCGAGGTATCAATGACAGTGAAGCAGATGCCCGTGAACTGGTGCGTCTGATCAGTGGCATTCCCGCCAAGGTCAATCTGATTCCTTTTAATCCATGGCCAGGTAGCGATTACAGGCCGTCAACACGTGAGCAGCAGGTGAAGTTTGCCCGAATTGTCATGGAGGCCGGCTTTGCTTCACCGATCAGAGTCCCTCGTGGCCGCGATATTCTTGCCGCGTGCGGACAACTGAAGACAGAAAGCGAGCGTCAACGTCGGGTAACTGAAGGCGTCTGAAAGCGTTTCCTGAAAATATGATCGGAAAGGTCATCGTTCTCTGTGGTTCGCGTCTTGCGGCCGTGTTCACAAAGGGCGAAGTTTCCAGACTTTAAATCATATTTGTCCTGCGCTTCTGCTGCCAGGGAGTTTTTGTTCATGTCCTATCTTGCTCATCTTTCCGACCGGAAAGTCGTCGCTGTCAGCGGAGATGACCGGGTCCGGTTTCTGCAAGGGCTGGTCTCTAACGACGTGACAACTGTCGCTCCGGGACAAGCTGTGTGGGCTGCTCTGCTGACACCACAGGGGCGCTGGAAAGCAGATTTTTTCATTCTGGTAGATCCGGATGAACCACGTCTGCTTCTGGATTGTGCTGCCGTGCAGGCAGAGATGATTATTGCGACATTATCGAAATTCAGGCTTCGTTCGGATGTTTCTCTGCGTCTCGCCGATCTCGTTGTGCATGCGGCATGGGGAGGGCTGCCTGATGTCGCCACTGTAGAAAATGCCATTGTCGCACACGATCCGCGCCTGCCCGGAGCCGGGTGGCGATTGCTGTGCTCCGAGCCGTCACCGGTGGCCAGGGCTGATGCCGCTTCTTACGATCTGCATCGACTGGTCCTCGGGCTGCCAGATGGCGTGAGAGATTGCGAAGCAGAAAAAACACTTCTGCTGGAAGCGAATTTCGATCTGTTAAACGGTATTTCCTGGACAAAGGGATGCTATATGGGACAGGAACTGACGGCCCGTACCCGCTATCGTGGACTGGTAAAAAAACGGCTTGTCCCGATTGCTTCAGAGGTTCCTGTTCCTGCATCAAGCACGCCTGTGATGACAGATGGCATGGAGGTCGGGCAGATCAGATCAAGTCATGATCACTGCGGTCTCGCATTTCTGCGCCCGTCAGAAGTTGACAGTCATCTGACTGCGAGTGGTCACCGTATCGTTCCACGCATTCCTGCGTGGCTTGCCATGGCGCTTACCCCAAAGCCGGACCCTGACCTCAGACCAGAGGAGACACAGCCGTGAGCGGGTTACGCACTGATGAAAAAATGGTGCTGAGCCAGGAAATCGTGGAGCATGAACTGAGTCGTCTGCGTTTCGATGCAGCCGGTCTGGTGTGCGGGATTGCGCAGCAGTACGATTCAGGTGAGGTGCTTATGGTAGCCTGGCTCAACCGCGAGGCTCTTAAGGAAACTCTTCTGACCGGGCTGGTCTGCTATTATTCCCGCAGCCGTAAATCGCTCTGGCGTAAGGGGGAAACCTCAGGTCAGGTGCAGCGCCTTGTTGAAGCACGTCTGGATTGTGATGGAGACGCGGTTCTTCTGCTTGTCGACCAGACAGGGGTCGCATGTCATACCGGCAGAAGAAGCTGCTTTTATCGTCGTTTTTCTCCGAACGGCCTGGAGACCATCTCAGATCCTGTCATCGCCCCGGAAGCGCTTTACGGCCGTTAAATCTGGGATCGGCTGAGAATTGATTGTGTGTATTCTCACTTTCGCTCATTCTCCGTGGGAATCGTAAACGGCGAAACGGAAAGGTCGGAGAAAGCATGTTGGACAACCAGCCCGTTCAGCCGTCGGGTCATCTGACTATCCGGGTGATCGCAATGCCCGGGAACACAAATGCCGCGGGTGATGTCTTCGGTGGCTGGGTTATGTCGCAGATGGATCTGGCCGCCGGTTCCGCTGCGGGTACGCGAGCCCGCACCAAGACGGTAACGGTGGCAATTGATGGCGTGTCGTTTCTGGCGCCGATGACTGTGGGCGATGAGTTGTCCGTTTACACAAATATCGCACGTGTCGGGCGAACCTCAATGACGATTGAGGTGGAGGCCTGGCGCCGCGTCAGACAGTCAAAAGAAACACAACTGGTCACACGTGGTCGCTTTATCTTCGTTGCGCTCGATGAAAATAATCGACCAGTTACGATTCCGCCTGAAAACTTAGTCTCAGAAGAAGGAAGCGAAGCGGGATAAAAAGTTGCCAAAAAATGGCAATTTTTATCCCGCAAGCAGGCCGGAAGTGACCGGACTACCTGCAAAAAGCCAGTAAGACTGATTCAGGCCAGTGCGGCCTGAGCCAGTTTTACAATTTCTGCAAAAGTAGCTGAATCGTCGAATGCAATTGCAGCAAGAACTTTGCGGTCAATCTCGATGCCTGCCTTATCCAGCCCGTTGATGAAACGGCTGTAGGTCAGACCATGCTCACGTACCGCAGCGTTAATACGCTGAATCCAGAGCCCCCGGAATTCGCGCTTCTTATTGCGGCGATCGCGATAAGCATAACGCAGAGCTTTCTCGACCCGCTCAAGCGCGATGCGGTAATTCGTCGAGGAACGACCGCGATAGCCCTTAGCAAGGTCAAGGACTTTTTTGTGACGGGCGTGAGTGGTAACGCCCCGTTTTACACGTGCCATAGTTCAGATGCTCCTCAGACCAGCCCGTAGGGGGCCCACTGTTTCACGGTCTTCGCATCCATCTCTGTCATGGTCTGCGGGCCGCGATTTGTGCGCTTCATTTTCTGCGAGCGATTGATCAGTCCATGACGCTTATTGCCCGGACCACAGAGCACCTTGCCGGTCGCGGTGATTTTAAACCGCTTCTTGACCGACGATTTCGTCTTCATTTTGGGCATTTCAGTCTCCCTGACATTTGGTCACCTCACAAAGTGAGGCAGACAAGTCACGGCCGGGCATGCCCTACAGGCCCGGGCGCGTGAACGAACGGCGGTCATAACGAACCCGGCGCGGAGTTTCAACCCCGATCGTGTAGCGACGCCTCTGATGTAAAATGCGAAGCCGGCATTTATGCTATAGGACTCAGATCAATGCGTCATCGGCCCCTGTGATGTCATCACGAGCCGGTATAGCTCACGCAAATCTGAAAATAGAGGAAACTGTCTGAATGACCGGCCTGTCGAATGCCACCCTGCACAAACTTCCGCCCGAGGTGCTGACACCCGTTTACGACAGGAAGAGCGTGTTCGTGGGTATCGCCCATATCGGTGTCGGCAATTTTCATCGTGCACATCAGGCTCTTTATATTGATCATATTCTCGGACGCGACGGTCAGAAGGACTGGGGGATTGCTGGTCTCGGGATACGGCAGGGACGTCGTGAAGAGGAACGGGCAGAGGCATTTCACAGGCAGGACGGCATGTTCACTCTGACCGAATTTGCTCCTGACAATACGAGTACGATCCGTGCTGTTGGCTCGGTTGTAAGATATGTGAGCTGCCTCGATGGCTATGAGCCAATTATTGCGCAGCTGGCTGACCCGGCAATCCGTATCGTGAGTCTGACGATTACAGAAGGCGGTTATTTTGTGGACGGTGAAGGCCACTTCCGGCTCGACGATCCGTTCATTGCCGGAGACCTGAAGCGCGAGGTGCCGGAGAGTGCATTCGGCCTTGTGACCGAAGCACTTCGGCGCAGAAGAGAGTCGGGAGCAGGGCCATTTACGGTTCTGTGTTGCGACAATCTTCAGCATAACGGGCGCGTGGCGCAGGCGGCTTTCTGCGGTTTTGCAGAAGCGCGCGATGCGTCTCTGGGGGCATGGATACGGGAGAATGTCTCGTTTCCATCATGCATGGTCGACAGAATTGCCCCTTCCGTTACTGATGAGGATATCCGCCGTCTTGATAAAGAGAGCGGCGTCGATGATCTGATGCCTGTTTATTCGGAAGATTTCATACAATGGGTCATTGAGGATAAATTTTGCGCCGGACGCCCGGAGTTTGAGGCTGTTGGCGTGCAGATGACTGAGAATGTCGAGCCTTATGAGCAGGTTAAACTCAGGATGCTGAACGCCGGTCATTCCGTCCTGGCATTCTGCGGGCTTATGCTGGGGTATCGCAAAGTCGATGAGGCGGTGGGAGACGCACGCCTCATTGCTCTGCTGGAGCGTTTTCTGAATGATGATGTGGCTCCTCTTCTTTCACCACCATCGGACATAAATCTGGCGGCATACGCTGCGCAGGTTGTGCATCGTTTTCGTAATCATGCCGTCGGTGATCAGCTTGAGCGCATTGCCTCCGACAGTTTTTCAAAACTACCGGTCTTTCTGGGGCAGACTGTTCATGAACTCATCAGGAAGGGGAGTGACACACGGCGTGAGGCATTCGCCCTTGCGTGCTGGGCGGAATGCGAATGCGGTAAGGATGGCAAGGGTAATCCGATTGAAATTAGCGAACCTGCGGCAACCGACGAGCAGAAAGCGGTTTTTAAAGACAGTAATCTGCTCGCGGTTTTCGATCTCCCGATGTTTGAGGGCTGGGGTATCGCTGACTGTCAGACCTTCCGGGAAATGTTCAGACATTACCGGTCAGACATCAGGTCAAAAGGTCCTGCCCGGGTTCTCTCAACACTCTGAGCTTCATTTTTCCGCCGCTGTAAAATCGGCTGACCACTCACCAGGAGGTCAGCCAGATTCATGTGGGTGAAAAACCGGTCATGGTAAATCAGGCCTGATTGCCATTTCTTTTATGTGGGCTGCCGGAATGTTCCAGGGTCTCTTTGCATCCGTGGCGTAGCTGGCAAAGAAAACAAAACTAAGAATTCTGTCTGTATTCGTTCGTATACAGACAGAATTCGCTAATTTCCTAGTACATATGGAAAAATAATCACAGTAGTGATAAAAATTCCGGCATGACATAAATCATATGCTTATTTTGCAGTTCTTCTGAATGAGTTATGCATTTATTGCAGGATGCGGAGCAACGGTCACCGATTCTGCATACGCGTAACAGGTCACACTTCATTTGCAGAAGTGCTGTACGGCTATGTGCAGTGAAACGGGGCGGGCCGGTTTTCCGGTAGTGAGGGTTCAGTGATTAAACGCATACTCGCGATCATAGTCGGCGCAGGAATTGCCGGCGGAGCAGGTTTTCTCTGGTACGCGTGGTACCCTGCGCTACCAAAAGTGGCGCCGCCGCAGCCCGGGCAGTTCAGTGCGGCTAAGATTGAGCGCGGTCGTATTGTCGCGGCCGAGAGTTACTGCGTTGAGTGTCATACGCGCCAGGATATCGGGGGAGGCCCCAGACTTGCCGGCGACTATAAGATGGTTTCGCCGTTCGGTGCCATTTATTCGTCAAATATTACGCCTGACCCTGAAACCGGGATCGGGAACTGGTCCGAAGAGGCTCTGCGTCGGGCTCTGAGATATGGCATTTCGCGCGATGGGTCTCATCTGCTGCCAGCCTTCGTATATGATCATTTCACGAAAATGACCGATGCGGATATCTCTGATCTCTATGCTTGGATCATGTCCCAGCCGGCAGTGCATATGACGCGCAGACCTAATGGTTTCCCGCTGTCTATTTCACCTCGTTTCACGCTGGCCGGGTGGAAGCTCCTTTATTTCCGGCCTGGTGTCTATCAACCCGATCCGAAGCATGATGCGATGTGGAATCGCGGTGCATATCTTGCGGAAGGCGCGGCGCACTGTGGGGCATGTCATACGCCTCGTGGCCTGCTCGGCGCGGAAAAAGTGCCGGACGAAATGTATGACGGTGGCGCTGTTGATGGCTGGATTGCCCCGCCGCTGAACGATAAAAATCCGACGCCGGTCGTATGGACGGAAGATGAATTATACGACTACCTGCGTAACGGCGTTGCGCCTCTTCATGGCCCTGCGGGTGGTCCGATGTCGCCGGTGGCGCACGATTTTCTGGCAACCGTGCCGGAAGAAGATGTGCACGCGATTGCCCATTATTTTGCTGATGTGGACCATGCCGCACAGCGCGTGGGTGGCGACAAGGCTGCTCTCCGGACTGCAATGGAGCAGTCGAAGCGGGATCTTGCGGGGAGTGTGCTGAGCACTGATCCGGATGCGCGCCTGTATCAGGGAGCCTGTGCGGCATGTCACTATAATGCCGCCCCGATGCCCGTGCTCGGTCGCCCGGAACTCGCGCTGAATAATGCGCTCTGGCTGGATGAGCCGACCAATCTGTATCTCGTGATGCTTCGCGGTCTGACTGCGGAAGAGGGGCAGAGTGGCGTGGCAATGCCAAGTTTTTACAACGCACTGAGTGATCATGACATGGCGCGTATAGCTGCTTATCTCCGTCGTACACGGACGACGCTGCCGCCATGGACCGATCTCGATAAGAAAGCCGCGGAAGCCCGCAAACTGGTGGAAGAACCGCCAGTCAATTCTTCGCACTGAGTCTCGCCATGAGTTGGGATCACGGAGCCGTATTATGATCAAATTCAAACTCAATGGCCGTGACGTATCGCTCGACGTGCCTGAAGATACACCTCTCCTGTGGGCCATTCGTGATGACCTGGGGCTGACCGGAACCAAATTCGGTTGCGGTGTCGGGCAGTGCGGTGCCTGCACTGTTCATGTTGGTGGTCGGGCAACACGATCCTGCATTACGCCGGTTTCCGCGATTGAAGACGCGGAGGTGACGACGATTGAGGGGCTGGATCCGGCTGGCGACCATCCGGTGCAGGAAGCCTGGCGTGATATTCAGGTGCCGCAATGTGGTTACTGTCAGTCGGGGCAGATCATGCAGGCCGCAAGCCTGCTGAAAGACTATCCATCCCCGACAGATGAAGAAATTGACGGCGTCATGGGCGGCAGTCTCTGCCGTTGCATGACGTATATCCGTATTCGTAAGGCCATTAAGCAGGCCGCTGCTGCGATGCAGTCCAAAAATTCCGGGGAGACGTCCAATGGGTAGGCTCGAACGCATTGCCGCCGAGCAGGACCGCGCCGCAGGCCGCGGTCTGTCCCGTCGTGGCTTTCTCTCTGCCGCTGCGGGCAGTACCCTTCTGTTCGGTTTTGCGCGTCAGACAAAGGCAGCTCAGCTTTATCCACCCGGGGCTCCGCTGCCACCGGAAGAATTTGAACCGACGATCTGGTGTTCGGTCGCACCTGACGGAACCGTTAACGTCAATATCATCCGGGCAGAGATGGGGCAGCACATTGGTACGGCCCTCGCAAGGATCATAGCTGATGAAATGGAAGCCGACTGGGACAAGGTAAAGATTACCTATGTCGATACAGACCCGAAATGGGGACTGATGGTTACCGGTGGCTCGTGGTCTGTCTGGATGACGTGGGATGTCTTCCGTCAGGCCGGTGCGGCCGCGCGGACGGTGCTTGTCGAGGAAGGTGCTAAACTGCTCGGCGTGACGCCGGAGAAATGCGTTGCCCGCAACGGCATGGTCATCGCAGGAGCGCGTTCGATTTCTTTTGGCGACATCGTGGCTCAGGCGAAACCTGTACGCAGCTTTACGCCGGACCAGATGAAAAATCTGCCCTTGAAGCCTGCGTCCGACCGTCGTCTGATAGGCAAGGAAGTCAAGGCGCTTGATATTCCATCTAAGACAGATGGGACGGCGATTTACGGTATTGATGCCAAAATTGACGGAATGGTTTACGGGCGTCCGAAGATGCCGCCGACCCGATATGGCTCGAAAGTTGTGTCTGTTGATGACAGCGTGGCAAAGAAAGTTCGCGGTTATCTTCGCTACATAGTGCTTGATGATCCTTCTGATACGGTGCCAGGCTGGGTCGTTGTGCTGGCCTCCTCGTATCCCGCAGCAATCCGGGCGACAGATGCTCTGAAGGTTGAGTGGACGCCCGGTAAGACAGCTCACGTCATGGAGAAAGACATTCTCGATCACGGCCGCATGCAAATTGACGGCAGCGATGGCGGGACGATGATATTTAACGATCGCGGTGTTGATGACGCGTTCAAACGCGCTCATCGCGTTGTCGAGCGTGAATATACATGCGCGTCGGTGATGCACTATCAGCTGGAGCCGATGAACGCGATTGCCCGGCTTAAAGACGGCATATGGGAAATCCATTGCGGCAATCAGTGGCAAACATTGTTTCTCCCGGTCATTGCCAAATCTCTGGCTGTTCCGGAATCCAAAGTGAAGATGATGAGCTATCTTCTCGGAGGGGGGTTCGGTCGCCGTCTGAATGGCGACTACGCTGTTCCGGCAGCTCTGACGTCTAAGGCAATCGGCGGCAAACCGGTCAAACTGATTCTGACGCGCTCCGACGACATGATGTTTGATTCAATCCGCTCGCCTTCTGTTCAGACGGTGCGGGTCGCTCTTGATGAGAAGAACACGCTCATCGGGATGCAGCATCATGCCGCAGCAGGCTGGCCCACACAGGTTATGGCCGCAGCCTTTATGCAAAAAGGAGTGGACGGCAAACCCTATGATCAGTTCGCGATTGCCGGTGCTGATCACTGGTATGATTGCGGTCCGGTCCGGGTGCGTGCTCTGAGCAATGATCTTGCTAATGACACGTTTCGTCCTGGCTGGCTCCGCTCGGTAAGTTCTGGCTGGACGCCATGGGCAGCCGAGCAGTTCTGGGATGAAATCGCGCATGAGATCGGCAGAGATCCTGTTGAACTTCGCCTTTCTATGCTGAATGGCGGCGGACAGGACGGCAGAAATAAAGGCGAAGCTCCCGATTCAGTTGGCGGTGCTTTGCGGCAGGCTGCTGTGCTGAAACGACTGGCGCAAAAGGTCGAGTGGGGTAAACCGCTTCCGAAAGACACAGCTATCGGCATCGCAACCACGTTCGGGCAGGAACGTGGGATGCCGACCTGGACTGCCGGCGCTGTGCGGGTTCGGGTCGATCGTAAAACCGGAATCGTGACCTGTGAGAAAATATGGCTCGTGCTTGATGCAGGAACGGTGGTCGATCCCGACGGCGCTATGGCTCAGACAGAAGGCGGTGCGCTGTGGGGGCTGAGTATGGCCCTGTGCGAAGGTAGTGAGATTGTTGATGGCGTCTGTAAAGATCGCAATCTGGACACTTACACGCCGCTTCGGATAGCCGATGTTCCTGAAATGGATATTGAATTCGTTGAAAGCACTGAAAAGCCAATGGGTCTGGGTGAGCCGGGAGTAACAACCATCGGCGCAGCTATTGGCAATGCGATCTTTAACGCGGTGGGTGTTCGTCTTCGACATCAGCCTGTTCGCCCGGCAGATGTGCTGGCTGCTCTGAAGGAAAAAAGCTCGACCTGAACTACTGGTTTCGATGCGGGCAGGGTGATGTTCTGTCTGCATCGAAACCTTTGACACTTATTTGAATTTCCCGGCCGGTATGGTCAGGGGAAACCCGGTTCGCCTGGACAAGATGACTTTGAATCTCTGTCTGCCGGATATCCGGATCACAACCTGTTCTGTTAAATACCTGGATCGCACATCAGGTTCTTCGTGAGTTTCTGCGGGCCTTAATCAAACAGAAAATTCTGATCTTATGCGACCGCTGCGTTCCGGTAAGTCGGAATCTTGTGTGCAGCTTATGGTTGAAAAGTGAATTACGACACCACACATATTTTCAGTAAAGAACTGCTCTCCTTAAAAGGCAGTCTATTTAATTGACCTAAAAGTTAAAAAAGAAGGGGATACTCATAAATGGCTGAACAGGAGACCGGAACTCCGTCGACCTCGACCGGAGCGGAACAGCATGAATTCAGCGCGGAGGTCGGACGTCTTCTCGATCTTGTCGTCCATTCTCTTTATTCCGAACGTGAGATTTTTCTGCGTGAACTCGTCGCAAATGCGGCAGATGCGACAGATAAACGGCGGTTCGAGGCGCTGACGGATGGTGCCCGCGCTTTGCCGGATGATGCGAAAATTCGCATTAATCCTGATAAGGATGCCCGGCTGCTGACCATTTCTGATGATGGTTCCGGCATGAGCCGGGAAGAACTCGTCAGTAATCTGGGAACGATTGCCCGTTCGGGGACACGTGCGTTCGGCAAAGAACTGGAATCTGCCAAACCGGAAGATAAGCCAAATCTGATTGGTCAGTTTGGTGTCGGCTTTTATGCCGCCTTTATGGTGGCGGATCGGGTTGAAGTTGTCTCACGTCGTGCCGGATCGGATGAGGCATGGCGCTGGGTATCTGAAGGAAAAGGTGCCTATACGATTGAGCCTGCGACGCGTGACAAAGCGGGCACCGACATCACGCTGCATATAAAAGAAGATGCGGACGAATTTCTTGAGCCATGGAAGCTTCAGGAGATTATCCGCAAATGGGCGGATCATATTTCCTGGCCTGTTACCATTTTGAAAGACGACGGTGAAAGCCCGGCCAATGAAGGTACAGCATTGTGGCGGAAGCCGAAAAGCGAACTAACCGACGATCAGATCAATGATTTTTATCGTCATATCACGCATAATTTCGATACCCCCTGGGCAACACTTCACTGGCATGCCGAAGGGACGATAGAATTTAGCGCCCTGCTGTTTATCCCCGGGTCCCGTCCGTTCGAATTTGGTGAACAGTCTCGGGAAAGTAAGATTCGCCTGCATGTCCGGCGCATGTTCATTACTGACGATGCGATGCTGCTTCCCGCATGGCTGCGTTTTGTTCAGGGCGTGGTGGACACGGAAGACCTGCCGCTGAACGTCTCACGTGAAATGCTGCAATCGACGCCGGTTCTTGCGCGTATCCGCAAGGCTGTCACAGGTCGCGTGCTGAATGAACTTAAATCCCGCTCATCTGACGCAGATTCATTCCTGACATTCTGGGAAAATTTTGGCTCGATTATCAAGGAAGGAATCTGGGAGGATGCCGAGCACCGTACCGAACTGGCCGGTCTGGCCCGTTTCCGGTCGAGTGTTCTCTCTGTCACCGAAAATTCAGGGGATACGCCGAACTCCTGGACAACTCTGGTCGATTATATTTCCCGGATGAAGCCAGAGCAGGACGCGATTTACTATCTCACAGGTGATAATGAAGAGGCGCTTGCCAGTTCACCGCAACTCGAGGGTTTTCGGGCGCGCGGGATCGAAGTTTTGCTGCTGTCCGAGCCGGTTGATTCTTTCTGGCCGGACCGTTTGACCAGCTTTGAAGGTAAGTCGCTGAAGAGCGTGACTCAGGGCCATGCGGATCTTGAAAAGTTTCTGGTCGAGGGTGAGGCTGCGGAAGGAGAAGCCGCAGATCTGGAAATTCTGATCCCGGCGCTCAAAGAAGCTCTGGGCAACGATGTTTCAGACGTCCGGGGTACTGATCGTCTGGTCACCAGTGCGGTTGTTCTGGCTGCTCCGGAGCATGGCATGGACCTGCAGATGCTCAAGCTTATGCGACGCAGTGGGCAGAAAGTCCCGGAGACAGCACCCATACTGGAGCTGAATCCTCGTAACGACCTTGTGAGGGAGCTTGCGCGTAAGGCTGCCGAGAAAAGTGCCGCAGTCAGCGAGTTGGCAAAAGTTCTTCTGGATGTTGCGCGTATTCAGGACGGGGAAAGCCCGAAAGATCCCGCTTTGTTTGCTCAGCGTCTGACCGGGTTGCTGGCAGAAGCTGTCAAAGTCGGGTGAGAGAGGCTGTTTGGTCGTCGAATGACTGTATTTTTCGGCTGATACGGATGACCTGATTTTGAAGACCGGCTGACTATTGAAAATATAGTCAGCCGAGTTGAACGAGCCTGATTTTTTATCAGGTCCCGAAAGTTTCGCGTTTTACTTCGAGTTCGAGCCACTGCTCTTCTGCTGTTGTCAGCGCGCGCTCGGCAGTGTCGAGTGCTTCGGTGTGGCGATTAAAAGCTTTCGGGTCGCGGGAATAGAGATCAGCATCAGCCAGTTTCCTGCGAAGCTTTTCGATCTCCGTTTCCAGCTCAGCGATCCGGCCAGGCAATTTCTCCAGGGCATGCTGGTCTTTATAAGACAACTTTCGTGTACCGACAGTTTTTTGCGTCGGAACCAAAGAGGGCAGAGCTTTCTCATGCTCCGGAGAGGGGTGCTGTTCCGGAACATGTCGTTCGTCAGGTGCTACACCCGCACGCTGCGCCAGCATGTCGCTATAGCCGCCAGCATATTCGGTCCATGAGCCGCCCCCCGTTGCTACCAGAACTGATGTTGCAACGCGGTCAAGAAAGTCGCGGTCGTGGCTGACAATCAGAACTGTTCCGTCATAGGCCGCCAGCATTTCCTGCAGAAGATCGAGTGTTTCAAGATCGAGATCATTTGTCGGTTCGTCGAGAACAAGCAGATTAGAGGGACGTGCAAGCGCACAGGCCAGCATCAGGCGCCCCCGTTCTCCACCTGACAGCCGTCCGACCGGAGTGCGTGCCTGCTCAGGACGAAACAGAAAATCTTTCATGTAACCAATGACATGCCGCTTTTCATCTCCGACCTGAACCATATCGCCGCCACCGCCGGTCAGCGTGTCGGCAAGTGTCCGGTCCGGATCAAGGGCACGGCGTTGCTGGTCGAGTGTAATCATGGCGACGGAAGGCCCTAGGGTAACGGTGCCGGAGTCCGGAGTATCAACGCCCGTCAGCAACCGGAGCAGTGTGGTTTTGCCAGCTCCGTTCGCTCCGACAATCCCCATTCGGTCCCCTCGTATGACCCGAAGATCCAGATTTTTTACGATTGGTCTGTTGCCCCATGCCTTGGACACCTGCTCCGCTACGGAAACGAGCTTTCCGGACTGGCCTGTTGTCTGGGCTGTCAGGGTGACATTTCCCTGTGGACGTACGGCGTCCATGCGTGCCGCACGAAGAGCTCCCAGTTCGGCTACCCGGCGGACATTCCGTTTGCGGCGTCCCGTGACGCCGTAGCGCATCCAGTCTTCCTCACGGGCAATCTGTCGATCAAGTTTGTGGGCATCACGTTCTTCCTGCTCAAGAACCTCCTCGCGCCATGTTTCGAACCGCTCAAAACCCTGATCGAGACGTCGTGTTGTTCCCCGCTCGAGCCAGACTACGCTGCGTGACAGGGTTTCAAGCAGACGTCTGTCATGACTGATAATGACCATGGCTGTGCGAAGAGAAAGCAATTCGCGTTCCAGCCACTCAATGGTTGGCATGTCGAGGTGATTCGTAGGCTCATCAAGGAGCAGGACATCCGGTTCAGCGGCAAGAACACGGGCGAGAGCACAGCGTCGCGCTTCGCCACCCGACAAAGTCGCCGGATTTTCCTCCGGACTCATCCCGAGTGCGTCGAGCATGGCGCTGGCACGCCACTCGGCGGAAGGATCGGTCAGACCGGCAAGAACGTAGTCGAGTGCGGTATTGTGTCCTGAAAGATCGGGCTCTTGCGGAAGGTAGCGCAGAGTCGTCCCGGGCTGGAGAAATCTGGTGCCGGAGTCAGCTAAAATTTCCCCGGCCGCAATGCGAAGAAGCGTTGATTTTCCGGAACCATTGCGTCCGACAAGGCATAGCCTTTCGCCCGCAGAGATCGAGAATCCGGTCCCTTCCAGTAATGGTTTCCCACCAAGAGTGAGAGTGATGTCCTGAAGCAGGAGAAGAGGAGGAGCAGCCATGTCCGGAAAGTGCGGCCAAGCGCTGTGCGATGCAAGCTGTCAGACGGTTTTCTGCCTCAAATATCCGGCGCGGTGCCATATCAGGGAAGAGGGACCCCGCCTGTGATGGCCTGATATGTCGCGGTTGCCAGCGTCATGGGTTCGAACGGTTTGGTGATGACGAAGGACGGTTCGACGGTGTTACCTGTCAGAAGACATTCAGGATAAGCAGTTACGAAGATCACCGGGACAGTCATGGACTGCATGATTTCGGTGACGGCATCCATGCCATTGCCACCGTCACCGAGATTGATGTCGGCAAGAATCAGACCGGGGCGTGTTTCCTTTGCAAGGGCAACAGCTTCTGCCTGCGTATGTGCAACCCCCGCCACAGTATGACCACATCGCAGAACAAGATCTTCAATGTCCATGGCGATAATCGGTTCGTCTTCAATAATCAGAATTGACGTCTGGGAGACGGAGCGGATTGTTTTATGTGCCGCGGCGATCTGAGCTTCCGCTTCTTCAGGCTTCAGTTCCAGAATTCTGGCTGCCTGTCCGGCCGACACGCCTTCGAGCGTAGTAAGAAGTAAAAGCTCACGCTGTATGAGGGTGAGTGTATGTGGCTGCTCCCCATCGCTCAGGCTTGCCGCTTTTTGCGAAATCGCGCGATACAGACCATGGCGGGCCGGAAGCGCTTCTCCCGCGCGGGATGCAAGATCACGGAGGCTTTCAGCAACCAGAAGGTCGCCACGTGGCTGGCTTCCGGTCAGGGCCCGTGCATAACGTCGCGCATAGGGGAGGGCGCGGATCAGTTCGCTTCGTTGCGAATCGGGCATCGTGGAGTTTCCTTACGCGGCAGGAACCGAAATGACAGGCGGTATTAAATTGGCATGGCGGACCATGATCAGAAAAGGGCCTGTTTTCTGAGTGCTGCGGCAAATTCCGATTGTGCGCCAGTGCCAGGAAACAATACGAAGGCAGAGAATGCTTCTGCTTCATCCCGGTTTCGTGATGAAATCGTTGGTCTTTTGCCTGAATTACGCGCTTTTTCGCGTTTTCTGAGCCACGACAGGGTGCGGGCTGATGATCTTGTACAGGAAGCTGTCATGCGGGCTCTTGCATCACGGGCGCAATTTGATCCTTCGACAAATCTGAAAGCCTGGACTTTTACCATTTTGCGCAATTTATTCTACGAGCAGGGGCGTCGCCGCAAACGTGAGCAGGCGGTTCTGGAACAATATGGTTCAGGCACCCGTATGAATGCCAGTCCGGATGCTGATTCTTATCAGGTATCCGATCTCGACAGCATGCTCTGGCAACTGTCGCCGCTTTTGCGTGAAGCTCTGATGCTCGTCGGAGCCCAGGAGATGTCATATGATGAGGCGGCTGTTATCTGTGGTGTGGCTGTCGGAACGATGAAAGCCCGTGTCTCCCGGGCTCGCGCGGCGCTTATCGCAATTCGGGATTGCGCCGTGAAAGACAATTAAACGGGTCTGTTTTCTGCTCTGGTATGAATGGTCTCTCGTTTTCGTGATATCTTTCTTCAGGTTCGATGCAACCAAATCAGTTCCCCATTCATTCATTGTTCAGAATAAGGGGAATAAAGATAATGGCTGATACATTCCATACCCAGATTGTTTCTATCCTGCCGAAGCTTCGTGTTCAGGCTCTCGCTCTGACCCGCAATCGCGCACAGGCTGAAGATCTGGTTCAGGATGCGGTGTGCAACGCTTTGAATGCACGCGACAGCTTCATTCCCGGAACGAATTTTGCGGCATGGATGCATCGTATCCTTCGTAACCGTTTCATATCGGATCTCAGAAAACAGCGGGCTACATCTGACATTGATGATGTTCCGGGTGAGCTTTTGTCCAGTAAGGCGGATCACGAAGACCGCCTGGCTGTGAAAGATCTTGGATATGCTCTGGCCCGACTTCCGGATGACCAGCGTGAGGCGCTGGTTATGGTTGTGCTGCATGGTATGAGCTATCAGGAGCTGGCGGAATCCACAGGATGTGCTGTGGGAACGGCAAAGAGCCGTGTCTTCAGGGCGCGGCGTCAGCTTGAAGCCTGGATGACCGGGGAGCTTCCGGAAGATGACGGGTTGCGTCAGCGTGCATCTGCGTTGCGTAACGAGGTTGATCGCCGGAAAATGATGGGCGCAGCAACCCGTTCGAACGGGTTGCGTGGATAAATTAAGATTCGGGGAATAAATTTTTAAGCCGGGGTATGGTATGGTGACCCATTCTTTCCCGGCATCGCGCCCGGAGCCTTTGGAACATTTGCCGGGATGGTTGTCGATGTCGGCCAGGGACGAGAAGTCCGTATCTGCGAAAAAAAGCAGAAAAAGAGGGGACGACGCCTTTGAGATATGGCTCCGGCGTGGGTTGCATCAGCTTTTTGATGATGTGGCAAAGGAGCCTGTCCCGGAGGAATTGCTGAAGATTATCGAAGAGGACAGGGATTCATGAGGCGACTTCGCCGAAGATTTTTGTCATTTTCTGAATAATCTCTGGCGGGCTGATTGTGTGTGTCCCTGTAAAAACCTCTTTGCCCCGCAATTATCCTGTAATCTGAACCTGTTGCGAATTCCTGCGGATTTTCTGAGGGCTGTTATGGCTTGCATCTCATGAAAGTGGTGTCGGGAGAGCAGATGCTGCAGCAGCGCAAGAAGGGTATGCTGCGAGTCGCTTTTTGCTTTGCCCGGCTCTTCGATTCGGTCAGAGCGCGTATGGCCACTATAATTATAGGCTCTGTTTTGCCTGTGGCTATTCTCGGAACTATTCTCATCTGGCAGGACTACGGAAATCTTTCCAGAAGCAGCGAGCGGCGCAGTGAAATCGCGGTCAGGGAGATCGACCAGCATCTGCGACATGATGCTGAGCGCACGGTCGCTATGTTGCAGACACTTAGCGACTCGATGGTGGATGATGATTCAGCCCGGCGGCTTTTACAGCTCGCGCAGTCAGCAAGTGGAACGCGCTACTGTCTGTTAGCTATCGTCGATAGTGACGGAGCAATTGCGCATCAGTTAACAACGACTTCGGGTTCTTTTAAATCCTGCGAAAGCGGGGCGAGGCCGGCTATTACGTATGAAAAATCTGCTGCCATCTGGGTTGATAACGGGCGTCCGTATCTCAGTGTGCGGGTCCCCGTATCCGTAACATCCCTCAATAGATCAGATGACAGGTCTACGTTTCTGATAGCGATCGAGCCCCTTGATCAGACTGCAATCCCATCTCAGACACATTTTTCATCGGACGGAGGAACTGCACCGCGGCTGATGACTAATGCAGAAGCATGGCTGATGGCGCCGGATGCCGGCCTGGTCTCCTTGTGTTCGGATTGTGGCTGGCCTCCCCCCGATGGCGCGATCATCCGTAAGCTTGTCAGTCTCGCGACCGAAGATGTTCTGGGAAGATCATCCCTGCAACTATCGAGTCGCTTTTGTGCTTATGGCCCGGTTGGTGGTGTAGGAACGGTTGTTGTGGAGGCTGCACGCCTTCCGCAGGAAACGCGAACTATGTGGATGCTTGGCGTCTGGATCGCTCTCGTGCTTGCGCTCCTGCTGGCCGGCCTCGCGGGGGTGATGATCGCAGGGCATCGTCTCGTTATTCATCCTCTGCGCAGGCTGACTGAAGCTGTGCAGGAATGGGAGCGGGCAGGAGCGTTCGATGCTTCGGTAAGTCTTTCCGCGCCGCAGGAATACAGGAAACTTGCCTGGGCGTTCGGGACCGCTACACGTCGTCTGGCAAGACGCGAGCAGGAACTTCAGAAAGCTGTCAATCATCAGAAGATACTTCTGGGAGAAATCCACCATCGCGTTAAAAACAACCTGCAGATTGTGGCTTCTCTGCTCAGCCTGCAGGGGAGTCGGATCAGAGACGATGACGTCCGGCAGGAGTTTATGCTTGCCCGCGATCGTGTGAGAACACTCGAAACGCTCCACAGGCATCTTTATGTTGAGGGTGAGCTTGAAAGCCTCAACATGAACAGTTTCCTCGACGAACTCAGCGCACAGCTTCTCACTGCCGCAGGGCAGGACGTGCGGTCGCGCATTGTAATGCATGTCGACGCCGGCGGCATTGTGATGGCACCGGATCAGGCGACATCAATTGCTCTGATTGTATCGGAAGTGGTTTCAAATGCGCTAAAATTTGCATTTCCAGGGGACCGTCACGGTACAATTTCGATTTCGATGTCCCGGACCGGTAACCTTATAACACTCATCATCGCGGATGACGGGATTGGCCTTTCGACGTCGGCTGACAATGGTGATCGGGAAGGAATCGGTCTGCAACTGATCCGGGGATTTGCGCGGCAGATATCTGCAAGCCTCCGGGTTGAAGAAGGTGACGGGACACGATTTATCGTTGAATATTCCGTGCCTGCAAACCGCGCCCCAACATAGAATCAGGGCACGAATCCGGCTGATTAATCGGGGATGATAATCCGGGAAGGCAGCATCGCGTGATAGGCTCTGTTTTGGTGAGATCGTCTTCGATATAGAGAACACATGAACGAGAGCAAGGCGGCGATCCGGGCGTGGACCCGTGCGCAGGCGCGCCTTGGCCTGCGTATGGCCCGGCCGTCCATAATTCTGAGTGTGATGTCGTGCCTGCTGGCTGCTGCGCAGATGTGGTGCATAGCCAATATTCTTGGGCCGGCCCTTACAACATTGCTTCCTCTGTCCGGTGCGGCAGGAGTTGATGAGCCGTTATGGCCTTTTATCGGCTTTATCGCCGCGGCGCTTCTGCGCGTTGCGGTCAATATTACCAGCGAACTGTCAGCCGCCGCCGCCGGGCGCGCTGCGCGCAGACGGCTTCGCAGCGAAGTGTTGTCCGCAATCGTCGGAGCGGGGCCTGCCGTTCTTCGGCAGGCGCATAGTGGTGCCCTGGCATCCCTCGCTGTTGATCGCATCGAAGCGCTGGACGGATATTTTTCCCGATGGGCGCCTGCTTCCGTGCTGTGGATCATTGCGCCGGCCTGTCTTTTACTGTCTGTCCTGTGGGCTCAGCCACGTGCCGCTTTGATCCTTGCAATCTGCGGCGCCGCAGTGCCTGTTGCACAAGCGGTCTTTGGAGTTGGTGCCGCCGTTGCCTCTCGCAATCAGTTTCTTGCGATGACCCGTCTTCAGGCCCGTTTTCTGGATCGTATTCGCGGCATTGCAACGATCGTCCTGTCCGGTCGCGCCGATGAAGAAGCTTTGCATCTTTCTGAAGCCGCCGAAGATCTGCGTGTGCGGACGATGAAAATTCTGCGTATCGCATTTCTTTCATCGGCCTCCATCGACTGTGCGATGATCGTTGCGCTCATCGCTATTGCCATTGCCGACGGCCATCATGCTCTTATCGCCACGAGTGGCGCCGATCGTCAGTATCTGCCTCATTTTGTGGTCGACAGTCTTTTCGCCCTCCTTATTGTCCCGGAGTTTTTCGCGCCATTTCGCGGCCTCGCTCTGGCTTATCAGGACAGGGCTCTGGCGCAGGGAGCCGCCGCGGAGATTCTTGCCCTTCCGGAGCCGCAGCCGCTAACCGAAGGACAGCCGGTTCGCACGGTCGAGGCGCATGGGGTGACGATCGTTTTTGAAGACGTAAGCTTCACATGGGATGCGTCGCGCGGTCCGGCGCTTGACCATGTGTCTTTTACTGTACCAGCTGGTGAGACTACGGTTCTTGCCGGGCCGTCCGGCTCAGGTAAGTCGACGGTTATGGAACTGCTGCTAGGTTTTATCCGGCCTGACAGTGGCCGTATTATTTTTAATGGCGCGGATATGCAGACTATCGTGCCCGAAGCCCTTGCAAAAATGACGTCGTGGATAGGCCAGCGGCCAGTCCTGTTTGCGGGTACGCTGAGGGAAAATATTACTTTCGCAAAACCGGATGCAAATGTCGAAGAGCTTGCCGCCGCCCTGCGCTCCTCTGCTGTTGACCGATTTCTTTCCGAACTTCCTGATGGCCTGGAGACAATCATCGGTGAAGGCGGATTCGGGCTTTCCGGCGGGCAGGCGCAGCGTATCGCTATCGCGCGAGCCTATCTGAAGAATGCACCGGTTTTGTTGCTTGATGAACCGACCGCTTATCTTGATCCGGTGACTGAAGCTGATGTTTTTGAAAGTCTGAAGCGTCTTGCCCTGAAGCGCACGGTCATTCTTGCGAGCCATTCGACGGCCGTCCATATGTTCACCGGACGCCGGGTTGATCTCGTGCATGGTCGTGTCGCGGCCCGACAGGGGGCGGCATGAATACGGTTCCGGCAAGGGAGTTCATTCTGTGAGTGACTCAATGCCTGATTTTCCTAATGGTGCCCGCAACAGGAAGGAGGGGGCCGATCGCCATGCGCTTGTGCGAATCATGGAGGTCTGGCGCCCCCATGCTGTCCGTCTCGCAGTCGGGCTGGTCTTATCGCTTCTGGCTGTAATGGCGGGCCTGGCGCTGATGAGCAGTGCCGGACTACGGTTTGCCGGAGCGGCGCTGGGTGTTGTTATTGTTACCACAGCCTCCTTGCGGCTTCTGGGTATAAGCCGCGTCGCGCTTCGCTACAGCGAGCGACTATTCGCGCATGATGCGATGTTCCGGGCTCTGGCAACGCTTCGTGTCTGGTTCTTCAGATCACTTGCCAGCGGTGCGGCTGCCGGTCTCGGGTTCCGTCGCGCCGGTGATCTGTTGTCCCGTCTCGTGTCGGACGTTGAAGTTCTGGACGGGCTTTATCTCAGAATTCTTCTGCCACTGGCCGGTGCCTGTGTTACGTTCCCGGTTCTCGTTGCGGTCATATTTCGGACAAATCCTCTCCTTGCTGTTCTTGTTGGCGTGCTGTTCTGCGCTTCAGCATTCGTGGTTCCGCTGGCTGCCGCACGTGTAAGCCGGAAGGAGGGAGGTGCACTGAACCGTGCTCAGGCCGGGCTTCGTGTCGGTGTGCTCGATCTGGTTGGCGGCATGCGGGAGATCAGGGCATTCGGTGCGGAAACGCGAATGCTGGATCGGGTGACATCCGATAATGATACCCTGTTGAGACGTCAGGCCGAATTATCAGCCCGGATGGCTTATGCAGGCGCGTTTTCTCAGTGCTGCACCCAGCTTGCCATCCTTCTCGTTCTGACAGCGATTGCCGGTGTCGGGTTTGCGCGCATCCCTGTTGTGCAGGGGATCGGAATTCTGTTTCTGACGCTGGCCGCATTTGAGAGCGCGTCCGGGCTGACGCGGGCCGGAATGCTGGCTGGAAACATGGGCGCCGCCGCGCGCCGTGTTGTTGCCGTTGCGGAAAAACAAGGAACACCGGATGCTTCCGTGGTTCAGTCTGATGAGATGCCGGCAAATTTTGATATCCGTTTTGAAGATATTGATTTTCGCTGGCAGCCCGGGAGAGCACCGGTGCTCGATAATTTTTCTCTCGAGATTCCGGCAGGCTCGCGGGTCGCACTTCTTGGTTCTTCCGGAGCCGGAAAATCCACAGTAGCGGCATTGCTGCTGAAAGCGGCGTTCCCGCAGGCCGGCCGCATTCTTCTGGGCGGGGTCGATATTGCGACTTTGCCGGATACCTGGCTCCGAAGAAAAATCGCCTGGTTATCGCAGGCAACTCATCTTTTCGATGATACGATCCGGAATAATCTTCTGCTGGGCGCACCGCAGGCCACTGAAGAGGCGCTCTGGAAAGCTCTTGATGAGGCGGCCATAGGCGATTTTGTCCGAACTTTGCCTGAACAGCTTGATACCTGGCTCGGCGAAGGGGGGGTGAAGGTTTCAGGCGGGCAGGGAAGGCGGATTGCGCTTGCAAGGACGCTCTTGTCGGATGCCCCCGTGATCGTGCTTGATGAGCCGGCTACCGGGCTCGATGCGCAGACTGAGCAGGAGTTTTTCAGAACTCTGAATACTGTCGCTGCTCATCGTTCGGTCTTGCTGATCGCTCACCGTCTGACGGGCGTTGAGAAGCTGGATCGTGTCTGGAGAATTTCCGGAGGCAGGGCGACAGCCGCTACAGCGTGAATAGTCTGTTCGGATGGTATGCCTTGGTTGACGTGGAGCGTCGGCGCAGGCACGAAATTACTGACTGAACCCGATCTGTAACGGGACGGGGTCCGGAACTGAACACTTCTTCCAGGAGATTTTTAATGCGTCGGTTGCTCCCTGTCGTTGGCCTCTGCTTCCTCGCCGGCTGTGCGGCGGGGCCGGGTCGGCAATACGTAGTATTTTTCGGTTCTGGCTCAACGGCGCTTGATGACCCGGCAAAAAATGTTGTCGCCGAAGCAGCCGCATGGTCCGCAAAACGACCTGACCTTACTGTTGAAGTCGAAGGGTACGCGCGGAACGGCGGCGATCTGTCGGCCGACGAACTTCTTGCCATTGATCGGGCGAAGGTGGTCGCTCAGCAACTGGTAGCGGACGGGGTGCCCGCCAGGCGTATTTTGCAGAAACCCCGGGCGCCTTCAAATTCGGAAGGCGTAGTCGGCTCGCGCAGGGTTGAAATCGAACTTGTTTCATCCTGACGTTATCTCGTGTCGGATGAAAAACTTTTTGAAGAGCCGGTAGCGGCACTCTCAGATCAGACGCCACAACGCCGCAGTCGGGACCGCTTTGTCGGTGTGCCCCCGGTTGAAGTGCTGCAAAGTGTTTTCGGGTTCCCCGCATTTCGCGGGTTGCAGGAAGACGCTGTCAGCCGTGTGATGGCAGGCGAGGACACACTGGTCCTGATGCCGACCGGTGGCGGCAAAAGCATTTGTTATCAGGTGCCCGCTCTTTGTCGTCCCGGCATGGGGCTGGTGGTTTCGCCACTCATAGCCCTTATGGATGACCAGGTCGCGGCCCTGCGGCAGCTTGGCATAAACGCAGCGGCTCTGCATTCTGAACTGGACGGAGATGAATCGTCCCGAATTCACTTTGAGCTGACAGCCGGACAGATTGATATTCTGTACGTTTCTCCGGAAAGACTGCTTTCGCCCGGAACGCTCGGCCGCCTGTCCCGGATGCAGGTTTCCGTTATCGCGATTGACGAAGCTCACTGCGTTTCGGCCTGGGGGCACGAATTCCGGCCGGAATATCGTGCACTTGAAAATCTGCCGCAGCATTTTTCCGGTGTGCCCCGTATCGCCCTCACCGCAACGGCCGATCCCAGGACCAGGAAAGATATTCTGGCGGCTCTGGCGATGCCCGGGGCTGCTGTTCTCTCCGCGAGCTTTCACCGGTCTAATCTGATCATTTCCGCCCGTCCGAAAGGGGGAGAGATGAAGCAGGTAACGGCAATCCTGAATCGTCACAAAGGCGAGGCCTGCATCGTCTATTGCGGATCACGTGCACGCACAGAAAGAGTCGCGGCCTCTCTGCGGGAGCGAGGATGGCCTGCCTGTGCATTTCATGCCGGCCTGTCGCCGATTGAGAAACGTGCGGCACTGCATCGTTTCCGTTCCGGTGAGCCGATTGTGATGGTGGCGACAATCGCTTTCGGCATGGGAATCGATCGTCCGGATGTGCGGGCTGTGGTTCATCTTGATATGCCGTCATCACCAGAGGCTTACTATCAGCAGATCGGCCGAGCCGGTCGCGACGGATTACCGTCCGATACGCTGCTGCTTTACGGCGGCGAGGACATGACCCGCGCCCGGTACTGGCTGGATCAGTCTGCGGCTCCGGACAGTGAAAAACGCGTGATGCGGTCCCGTCTGGAAGCAATGATCGCGCTGACCGAGACGACAGCCTGCCGTACGCGTGCTTTGCTGACCTGTTTCGGCGAGACGCTGCAGAAACCCTGCGGGCATTGTGACAATTGTCGCAGTCCGGTGCCAACCTTCGATGGGACGAAGGCGGCACGCATGTTGCTTTCGGCGATTTACCGGACGGGGCAGCGTTTTGGCGCATTGCACGTTATCGGCGTGTTGCGGGGTAAGGTCTCTGAACCTGCAACCCGGAACGGACATGATAAACTCTCAGTATGGGGTATCGGCAAGGAACACAGCGAGAATTTCTGGCGTGGTGTTGTCAGGCAACTGATTGCCCGGGGAGCGTTGATGATGGGTAACGAGCATGGAGGTCTGATGCTGCAGAATGACATTGCTCGTCCCATTCTGCGCGGCGAAGAAGAAGTCCGCCTTCGCGAGGATGCTGTTCAGGCTGAGACCGGTGGTGCTCGCGGCGGGCGTGCAGGTTCTGTTTCCGATGAATTGCCTGACGACGCACGCGCACGTTTCGATACCCTCAGGCAATGGCGGCGAGACGAAGCCAGAGAGCAGGAAATCCCGCCTTATGTTATTTTTCATGATGCGACTTTGCGGGATATCGCTCTCGAATGTCCGGGTTCGCTTACTGAACTCGGGCAGATCAAAGGGGTCGGTGGCTCAAAACTGGAACGATATGGTGCATCGGTCCTGAAGTCTCTGAGTGATGCGCATTCCGGTGCGTGAAGATGTCTGATCTCTCGACAGGGGCATCCCGACATCGGGCTATCGCTGTAATGGTTCGTAAGCATGGCTATGTCTCAAATGAGGAACTGGCCCGCGTCTTTGATGTGGCCGTGCAGACCATTCGTCGCGACATTCGTGGCCTTGATGCGGCTGGCGAGGTTGTCCGTCATCACGGGGGAGCAAGTGGTCCGTCTTCTGTCGAAAATATCGCGTATTCGCAGAGGCAGATTTTGAACCGACGTGAAAAAGAGGCGATCGGACGCAGCGCCGCTGCCGCGATCCCCGACGGGGCGTCCCTGTTTGTGAATATAGGCACAACCACTGAAGCTTTCGCCCGATCGCTCGGGGGGCATCACGGACTTCAGGTCATCACAAACAATCTGCATGTCGCATCCTTGCTCGCCGGTGGCCCGGACTGTCGCGTCGTGGTGACCGGCGGAACAGTGCGCGTGCGTGACGGCGGAATCCTTGGCCCCGATTCATTGACAATGCTTGGTCAATATCGGGCAGATTACGGGGTGATAGGTATCAGCGGAATTGATGAGGACGGGACGCTCCTGGACTTCGATTCAGACGAGATCAGGGCCTCCGCACAGATACGCAGCAATTCCAGAAAAGTATTTCTCCTGGCTGACCACGCGAAGTTCGGTCGTCGCCCACTGGTGCGGGCTGGTCATATTTCGGAGGTGAGTGCTTTCTTCACCGACCGGATGCCTTCGGCCGCCATTTGCGATGTGCTTTCTGCTGCCGGTGTCGCGCTGCATGTTGCCGCTCCGGATGTTCGAAAACGAACATAATATTTTTTATGTAAATTTTATGGAACAGGCCGCTCGGGCGAAGGTTATACCCATTGTCAAATGGCACGATGTTCGGATACGAATTTCACGGCCTAGTTCGCGAACCTGAAACGGATAACATGATGACGGCAGCTTCCAGCGACTCTTCCTGTGTATTTGATCTTCTGATCGTAGGAGGAGGCGTAAATGGTACCGGAATTGCTCGTGATGCCGCCGGTCGGGGGGCCTCGGTCCTGCTGGTCGAGCAGGACGATCTTGCAAGCTATACGTCGTCTGCAAGCACAAAGCTGATTCATGGTGGCTTGCGCTACCTCGAATATTATGAATTCCGTCTGGTGCGGGAGGCTCTGATCGAGCGTGATCGTCTGCTGGCGATTGCACCTCACATCATGTGGCCACTGCGTTTTGTGTTGCCGCATTCAGAAGGTATGCGTCCGGTCTGGATGCTGAAGCTGGGCCTGTTTCTTTACGACCATCTCGCACCCGGCATGAAGCTGCCGAAGTCGAGAGAGCTTGACCTCACGAAACACTCTGCCGGTAAGCCGCTGCAGGATCGCTATAAAAAAGGTTTTGTCTATTCAGATGGCTGGGTTCAGGACAGTCGTCTGGTCGTGCTTAACGCGATGGACGCGGCTGCGCGGGGCGCCGAAATCCGGACCCGGCAGCGTCTTATCAGTGCGCGTCGTGTTGACGGTATGTGGGAAGCCGAAATCCGGGATATGCTTCACGATGCTGTGACAACGGTGCGGGCCAGGGCGATCGTGAATGCGGCGGGGCCGTGGGTTGCCCGGCTTTTGTCGGACCAGCTGGCTGTGCCGAACTCGAAGTCGGTACGTCTTGTGAAAGGCAGCCACATAGTCGTGCCGCAGATATTCGATGGCCCTCAGTGTTACATTTTCCAGAACCCTGACAAACGAATCGTTTTTGCTATTCCGTATGAACAGCGCTTCACACTTATCGGCACGACGGATGTTGCCTGGAACGAAGAGCCGGGGCTGGTAGAGATTTCACCACAGGAGGTCAGCTATCTGTGTGAAAGTGTAAATCGATACTTCAACAAATCCATAAAGCCGTCAGACGCGGTGTGGAGCTACGCAGGTCTGCGTCCGCTTTATGATGATGCTGCTGCGAATGCATCAGCTGTGACACGTGACTATGTTCTGGATCTGGACACAACGGGTGGCGCTCCGCTTCTGTCAATTTTTGGCGGGAAAATTACGACATTTCGTAAACTGGCTGAACACGCACTTGAAAAACTGGCGCCTGTGCTGCCGGCTGTTGCCGGACATTCCTGGACCGCCGATGCGGCTCTGCCGGGTGGTGATCTGGGAAGCGGAGGCTTTGAGGCTGCTCTTCGTCGCTTTCGGGATGCCGCGCCCTTTCTGCCTTTGCAGCTCGCCTGGCGGCTGATGCGATCCTACGGCATGAGGGCCTACGATATCGTCGGGAATGCAAAAGAACTTGCTGACCTGGGAGAAGATCTCGGGCAGGGTATGACGACAGCCGAGGTCGATTACCTTGTTGAAAACGAATGGGCGAAAGCGCCGGAGGATGTCCTCTGGCGTCGTAGTAAAATCGGTCTTCACATGACTGAAAAAGAACGTCAGAAGGTGACGGATTACATACACCAGAAGCTGGGCTGACCGTCTGGTTTCAATGGGTGTCGTTCCTGTAGAAAATAAAAAATAAGAGCGGGACAGCATGACATTACAGAAGAAGTTTCTCGGAGAACTGATCTCCGAATGTATCGCGGTGGTGATTATTGTCCTTATGGGCGATTCCTCCGCTGCGATGTTTTTTCTCTATGACCCCAGCCCTTACAAGACAGCCTATTGGGGATTGTGTATCGTGTGGGGACTTTCCGTCACCACCGCAATTTATGTAACGGGTGCTGTTTCCGGAACGCACGCTAATCCGGCCGTTACGCTTTCTCTTGCTATTTTTCGGGGCTTTTCCTGGCGCAAGGTGCCTTTCTACATGGCCGCGCAGGTGGTTGGCGGGGTGATCGGCGCAGCCGGCGTTTACACGCTGTTCGCGCCGGTGATCGATCATTTTGCTGCTGCGCATAATATAGATCGCCTGCATGACGGCGCGGCGGCCGGGGTCTTTTTCACACATCCAGGTGACTTTGTGACGCCGCTGCATTCCTTCGTCGTTCAGATTATCCTGACTGGTCTGTTGCTGCTAGGGATTTTCGCGATCACCTACGAATATAATACGATGGCGCCGCAAGCCAATTCCAGCGCCCTGATGATTGGTCTTCTCGTGGCGGGAATCGGTGCTTCCGCTGGGTTTCTCGACGGCTGGGCCATTAATCCCGCCCGTGATTTTGGTCCCCGGCTGTTCTGTTATTTCGCAGGCTGGGGAACGTCTGCTCTGCCTTCGCCAGGTAATTACTGGTGGGTGCCCATCGCAGGCCCGCTCATTGGCGGTGTCGCCGGCGCCGGGATTTATCAGACACTGATACGTCCTTTTATCCCTCGCAACGCGCCCGTTGTTGCGGTTTCTTCCACTGACCAGTCTGTGTGACACCCAAGGAGCTGACGTCATGATCAAACAGGATCGCATCCTGGCCATCGACCAGGGGACTACCTCCACCCGCAGCATTGTTTTCGATGCTAAAGGACAGGAAATTTCTGTCGCGCGTCAGGAGTTTCCACAATATTACCCTAATCAGGGCTGGGTGGAGCATGATCCTGAAGATATCTGGCGGGATGCAAAGGCCACGGCCCAGGAAGCCGTTGAGAGATCCGGCGGCGTGGATCGTATTGCAGCGATTGGCATTACGAATCAGCGCGAAACGATCGTTGTATGGGATCGTGCAACCGGTAAGCCTGTCCATAACGCCATCGTCTGGCAGGACCGCCGGACGGCAAAACTGTGCGGTGAACTGAAAAAAGAGGGAGCTGAAAAGCTGGTTACGGAGCGAACCGGCCTTCTGCTCGATCCCTACTTCAGTGCGACCAAACTGGCATGGATTCTTGATAACGTCGCCGGGGTCCGCGAACGCGCGGAAAAAGGCGAACTGGCTTGCGGAACCATCGACTGCTTTTTGCTGTGGCGACTCACTGGTGGTAAATCTCATGCCACCGACATCACTAATGCCTGTCGTACCTTGCTGTTTGATATTCACCGTCAACAGTGGGATGCGGAACTGCTCAGACTGTTCCGCATCCCCGAATCGCTTCTTCCTGAAGTCAAAGATAATAGCTGCGTTTTCGGAGAAACAACGCCCGATCTGTTCGGTCGTGCTGTCGTGGTCGCGGGAATGGCGGGTGATCAGCAGTCCGCCGTGGTCGGTCAGGCGTGTTTTAAGGTTGGTACTGCGAAGGCGACCTACGGCACAGGATGCTTTGTCCTTCTGAATACCGGCGAAACGCCGATTGTTTCGCGTAACCGGATGCTGACGACGATAGCTTATCGTCTGAACGGTAAGACTGCGTATGCACTTGAAGGGTCAATCTTCGTTGCCGGAGCGGCAATCAAGTGGTTGCGGGATGGTCTGCATCTCATCACTCATGCGTCGCAGACTGACGATATGGCGACGCGTGTCCCGCATAACCATGGTGTTTATATGGTGCCGGGCTTTGTCGGACTTGGTGCGCCACACTGGGATCCGGATGCTCGTGGTCTGATCTGCGGACTGACACTGGATGCCACGGAGGCGCATATTGCCCGTGCTGCGCTCGAATCTGTTGCGTATCAGACACTGGATCTTGTGGCTGCGATGACGCAGGACGGAGGCGGGACAGCCAGTACGTTGCGGATCGACGGGGGTATGTCCGCCAATGACTGGTTCAGCCAGTTTCTGGCGGACATGCTGCAGGCCAGGGTAGAAAGGCCGAAGCAGATCGAAACTACGGCTCTCGGTGCAGCATATCTCGCCGGGATCGGTGTCGGTGTGTGGAATGGTCTCGACGAGGTCGCCTCGGAGTGGGAGCGGGGAGCGTTGTTCGAACCGAAGATGGATGCAGCACAGCGAAAAATGATGATTGATGGCTGGCATATGGCCGTCCGCCGGACGCTTACGCAGCGCTGAACTCTTCAGCTTTTTTACGGGTTTCTTTCCGGCGTGTTCCGGAAGAGGCCTGTGATTGCATTAGGCTGGAATGAAAAAACTGATTATTATTCGGAGTAATATCATCCATTTAATCACTGCCTTCACGAAAAGCCGTCAGAAATTTTCTTTTCCAAAATCCATTCCTGATAATCTGTGTAATTTCTCGTAGTATTTGTATCGTTTGTTTGTTCTGACTGCTTTTTCATTTTCAGAAACGGGTGTGCATCCCGTTCCATGGAGATCCGTGCTACATATCTGATCATGTCGTATGCAGATTTCGTTCATCTCAGAGTCCATTCCGCTTACTCGCTCAGTCAGGGCGCGATTCGTATCCCTGAACTGGTTGCGCTTGCGGATGGCATGAACATGCCGGCCGTCGCTATTACCGACACTGGTAATCTGTTCGGTGGCCTCGAATTTTCGCAGTACTGCACAGGTAAAGGCGTTCAGCCAGTTGTCGGGTGCCAGATAGGCCTGCCGTCCCGAAGTGACCTTCCCGGTAGTTCTTCAGAGCCCGTTGTACTGCTGGCACGGAATGAAACTGGCCTTACGAATCTCCAGTTTCTGTCATCAGCAGGCTTCCTTGAGGGAGATACGACGGATCCGTCCGTCAGTCTCGATCTGCTCTGCGAGCGTGCCGAAGGATTATTCTGCCTCACAGGCGGTACACGTGGCCCTCTCTATAATATGCTGGGGGAAGGTCTTGAAAGCGAAGCTGAGACTTGGCTGGCCCGGCTGAAAGAGGCGTTTGGCGACTCTCTTGTGGTGGAGCTCAACCGCTTCGGAATGCCGATCGAAGAAGCTGTTGAACCTGGTGTCATCGCCCTGGCCGATCGGCTGCGAGTGCCGCTGGTGGCGACGAATGAGTGCTTTTTTCCACGTCCGGAGATGCACGAGGCTCATGACGCTCTGATCTGCATCGCGCAGGGGCGCACGATGGCAGAAAAGGATCGCTGGAAAGTCTCCCCTGAGAACTGGTTCAAACCGCCGTCACTGATGCGTGCGCTGTTTGCTGATCTCCCGGATGCCTGCGACAATACACTTGCTATTGCAAGGAGTTGCGCGGTGAAAGTGGAAACACGCAAACCGCTGCTGCCGGTTTGTCCGAAAGTTCGCGAAGGTTCGAATGAGGACGAAACGGTTCGCGCTATGGCGCGTGAAGGACTCGAACTTCGTTTGCAGGCCATGAACGCGGACGAAGAGATCCGGAAAATTTATTCTGAACGGCTTGAATTCGAGCTCGACATCATTTCGGGCATGGGATTTCCGGGTTATTTTCTCATTGTTGCCGATTTTATTCAGTGGGCGAAAAAGCATGACATTCCGGTCGGCCCGGGACGTGGATCGGGTGCCGGTTCGCTGGCTGCCTATGCGCTGACCATTACCGACATTGATCCGCTTCCGTTCAATCTTCTGTTCGAGCGATTTCTGAATCCTGAACGCGTCTCAATGCCGGATTTTGATATCGATTTCTGTCAGGATCGCCGGGACGAAGTCATCTCTTATGTCCGGCGTGAATATGGTGCTGACCGGGTTGCGCAGATCATTACCTTTGGAAAACTTCAGGCCCGTGCCGCTGTACGCGATGTCGGCCGTGTGCTCGGCTTACCCTATGGCATGGTCAACCGGGTCGCCGAACTGATCCCGAACAATCCGGCCAAACCCGTCACGCTGAAACAGGCCATCGAAGGGGAGCCAAAACTCCAGGAAATGCGTGAGAGCGACGAGGCGCTGCGCCGGCTGATGGAAATCGGCCAGCAGCTCGAAGGTCTCTATCGTCACGCTTCTACTCACGCGGCAGGAGTCGTGATCGGTGATCGCCAGCTTGTTGATCTGGTGCCGCTTTACCGGGATCCGAAAAGCGACATGCTGGTCACGCAGTTTAACATGAAGTTTGTTGAACAGGCCGGACTGGTAAAATTTGACTTCCTTGGCCTGACCACGCTGACAATTCTTCAGCGTGGAGTGCGTTTCCTCAAAGGTCTCGGTATCGAGGTTGATCTCGCAAAAATCCCTTTGAATGACGCGACGACTTACGAAATGCTGGCGCGTGGCGATACTGCGGGTGTCTTCCAGTTCGAAGGCGCGGGCATGAGGGATGTGCTCAAGCAGATGCGGCCGACCCGGCTTGAAGATCTGATTGCTGCCGTTGCCCTCTACCGCCCTGGCCCCATGGCCAATATCCCCGATTACTGCCGAAGAAAGCATGGCGAGGAATGGCAGCCTCCGCATGAAGAAATTCGCGACATCCTGGAAGAGACCTACGGCATTATGGTCTATCAGGAGCAGGTCATGCAGATCGCCCAGAAAATGGCCGGCTACAGTCTTGGCGCTGCCGATCTGTTACGTCGCGCCATGGGTAAGAAAATCCGGGCTGAAATGGATAAGCAGCGCGAGATTTTCACCGAAGGCGCGACAAAACGCGGGATTCCAAAGGATAAAGCTGTCGAGGTCTTTGACCTGATGGCAAAGTTTGCTGACTACGGCTTCAATAAATCGCACGCAGCTGCCTACGCGCTTGTGTCGTACCAAACTGCATGGATGAAGGCGAATTATCCGGTTGCCTTCCTTGCCGGCTGTATGTCGCTCGCCCGGGAGCGGACGGAAAAACTGGCTGCCTTGCGTCAGGAAGCAGAGCGGCTCGGTATTTCCGTGATGCCGCCGGATATTAATCAGTCCGGAGCGGATTTCAGGGTTGAGACACAGGCGGACGGTAAACTCTGTATCCGCTATGCTTTGGCCGCGGTGAAGAAAGTCGGCTTTTCGGCAATGCTGAGTCTCGAAGAGGTAAGGGGAAAAACGCCGTTTCGGAACCTCGCCGATTTTGCGGCCCGGATAGATCCGAAGCAACTCAACAAGATGCAACTGGAAAATCTGGCGAGAGCAGGCGCATTTGATTCGCTTGAGCCGAATCGTGCCCGTGTTTTCGGTTCAATTGAAACGATTTTGCGGAGTGCCCAGGCGCGCGCCCAGGAAGCTGCCAGCGGGCAGACCGGTCTGTTTGGCGATACTTCTGAGCCGGAGCCTCTTCGTCTCTGTCAGGACACTGACTGGCCTGAGTTCGAAAAGCTTTCCTACGAAGCGGATGCGATCGGATTCCATATGACGGCCCACCCGCTGGATTCTTACCGGGCGGTACTCCGTCGGCTGGGTGTAATCCCGATGGCTCGTCTTCTGACGGCGGCAGAAGGAGGCATCATACGCGTCAAAATCGCCGGGTGTGTCGTGGACAGGAAGGAGCGCCCGACCCGCAGTGGAAGCAAAATGGCATGGGTCAGACTTTCCGATGCCAGCGGCAGTTGCGAGGTTACGTTGTTTTCTGAGGTACTGAGCCGTGTCCGCGAACTTCTGATCGCCGGTCAGGCTGTACTGGTGACAGCTGATCTGAAGCTGGAAGGTGAGGCTCTGCGAATCACAGCGACAGACGTTAGCCATCTGGAAGATGTGGCGGCACAGGCTGGCGGAGAGATGCGCATCTGGCTCGATAATGCAGATGCTGTCAGTGGAGTTCATGCGGTTTTGTCCAGGCAGCAGGAGGGGCGCGGCCGGATTGTTTTATTGCCGAGTATTGCCGAAACGCAGGAAGTAGAGGTGCGTCTGAGAGGCGGTTACCGGATCAGCCCGGTGGTAGGGCAGGCGCTCAGGACAATTGCAGGCGTAACGCGTATCGAGACAGTTTAATGCAACTTATGATTGCAAAATGAAAATTTATTCTCCATAAAGCTTAATGAAATTAACCTCCGAGGTTCCCGATGCAAATATCGGTCAGTCCTGCAAAGCAGGCATCAGTTCTGTTTACAGGTGAAAATAACAGCGTTGACAGTAATCGACAGCAGACCACTGCACCGTCGGCTATAAGTAAAATATCTTCTTCTGTCCCTGCTGTTAATCCCGCTTCTCATATCGATCCTGCGCTGGGTATCGTCGTGCTCGAAAAATATGGGAATGACGGAGAGATTGCTGAGCAATATCCTACTGCGCATATGATGCTCCAGTATAAGCTCTACGGGCTGGGTTCGGGCACAGACAACTGAGTTCTGCGGAATATGACACGGAACATTCTACTCAAAAGTGCTTGGTGATTTTCCATATGTCGTTCAGCTATGCATCGGCTGGTCTTGCATCGTATAGTGGACCGCTCAATCCTGTATAACAGCGGCGTGATGTTATGCACTTAATGCTGTCAGCGCCGGGATTCGCTCGCGGACTGGCGGCCCTGTTTTGCAACGGAGCCGGATAGTCACGAAGCGATTCCACATAAGAGTTGGTGCGCGACGTGGAGATCGAAATATGTTGATGCAGAAGAGTCGGGAAGATCAGTCTTCAGAGCGACGCCCGGATAGTGAACAGCCTGCCATTACAAGCGAGTTGTATCAGAGGCAGGGACCGGATCTTCGGCGCATTAACCTGAACCCTGATTTCTGGCATCCGGTTGCCTGGTCGCATAAAATCCGCCCGGGAAAAGCGTTTGCGACACGTTATGCGGGCGATCCGATTGTTATTGTGCGTCCGGAAAACGGTGGGGCGGTTTATGCCCTTGAGGATCGTTGTGCTCATCGTCAGGTCCCCCTCAGCAAGGGGCACGTAGACGGTGAGGTAGTGCGCTGCTGTTATCATGGCTGGGCTTTTGACCGGAAAGGCGATTGCATCACTGTTCCATATCTGAACAGGCCCGGAGTAGGGCGCGGTGTAAAAGCCTATCCATGCCAGGAAAGCGGAGGCCTGGTGTTTATTTTCCCCGGTGATCCGGCAGTTGCAGAACATATCCCGGTGCCTGTCCCCGCTCAGGTCAATAACCCTGAATTTAAGACACGCCGCTTTGATCCACGTGTGAACTGCCATTATTCCTTTATGCATGAAAACCTGATGGACATGAATCATCAGTGTCTGCACCGAAAGCAGATGGGGCAGATCACGTCCCGTTTTATGGGGCAGGACAAAGGTGAGAACTTTGTTGAGGCTCGCTACAGCTTCGCGCGTAAAGGTGGAGATCAGCCGCTGGCAGAGCGACTTCTCTTTGGGAAGCATAATAAAAATATCGATGTGAAGGATCAGCCTGTCGACGAAATCGTGACAGTTCGTACCGCTTATCCTTACCAGACCCTGCAGATACACGATAAAGATGGCGATCTGATCATGGATCTCTGGGCCGCCTATGTGCCGCAGGGAAAAAATGAGGATGAAACGCAGACTTTCGGGCTGCTGTCGGTAAAGCGTCCGAAGTGGAAATTTCTGCTGGACCTTGCCTGGCCGGTGTTAGGCATTTTTACCAATCGGATATTTCTCGAAGATAAAGATATTGTGGAACTGGAGCAGCAGGCCTGGAGAGAACTGGGGGGTGACCATAACGTCGAAGTTTTCCCCGTTGTGCGCAATTTGCGGGAGCTTCTGATGCGGTCCGGTATCCCGGCTGAGGCGCAATAAGCCTTCTTCGTTCTTTCTGAACTTGCATTTCGGGCAGAAAACCGCCATATCCGCCCCGGCCTGTATCGGGAGATACGGGACTTCACACGCAGTGCTCGTCCTGGTGTCCGGTTTTACCGGACTTTTAAGCGTGCTGCGGAGGAATAACCGGAACGTAAGGATTTCAAATCATGGCGATGCCTGATTTTACTCTGCGTCAGCTTCTTGAAGCTGGCGTTCACTTTGGACATCATACCCGCCGCTGGAACCCGCGTATGGCGCCGTATCTGTTCGGCGTGCGCAATCAGGTGCATATCATTGATCTGCAGCAGACTGTCGTGCTGCTTGATCGCGCTCTGAAAGTAATCCGCGATACCGTGGCCGGAGGTGGCCGCGTACTTTTCGTCGGAACGAAGCGTGCCGCATCCGATATGGTTGCCGAAGCTGCTCAGCGTTGTGGTCAGTATTATGTTAATCACCGCTGGCTTGGCGGAATGCTGACGAACTGGAAGACCATCACGGGTTCCATTAAGCGTCTGCGTCAGATCGAGGACATGCTTGCAGGTGATACGCATGGCCTGACGAAGAAAGAAATTCTGGATATTACCCGCGACAAGGAAAAGCTTGAGCGCTCTCTTGGTGGTATCAAGGAAATGGGTGGCCTGCCTGATATCCTGTTCGTGATTGACACGACGAAGGAGAAACTGGCGGTTGAGGAAGCCACCAAGCTGGGTATTCCTGTTGTCGCCATTCTTGACAGCAACTCAAATCCGCAGGGCGTGACATACCCGATCCCAGGTAATGATGACGCTATCCGTGCGATCGAACTGTATTGCAACCTTGTTGCCGGTGCCGTTCTGGATGGTATTTCGGCCGAACTGGGCGCCTCGGGTCAGGACTTCGGCGCATCGGAAGAGCTGCCGGTTGAGCAGGCTTTTATTGAAGCAGCGCCGGTTGCCGAAGCTGCCGCCGCTGAGCCGGCGCCTGCCGCTGCTGCAGGCTGATAGCTATGTCTCGCCATAAATGGCGAGGTCAGGGCAAGGCATTGCGCATGAATGCAAGCACGTCCCGTGCGGTGACGTGCTTGCTGCTATTCTGGAGATAGAACAATGGCGGAAATTACCGCAGCCCTCGTTAAGGAGCTTCGTGAGAAGACCGGGGCAGGCATGATGGATTGCAAAAAGGCGCTGAAGGAAGTGGCTGGCGACATTGAAGGAGCCATTGACTGGTTGCGCACGAAAGGCCTCGCAGCGGCAGCCAAGAAATCTGGTCGTGTGACAGCGGAAGGGCTCATCGGGGTCGCGTCGGAAGACCGGCGTGCCGCTATGGTCGAAATCAATGCGGAAACGGACTTCGTAGCGCGAAACGAGGCATTTCAGGCTTTTGTCGAAGATGTGGCTAAGGCTGCTCTTAAAGTTGGCGATGATCTCGAAAAAGTAAAAACAACTCTGCTTGCAAGTGGTCGCACGGTTGCTGATGAGCTGACGCATCTTATCTCGACAATTGGCGAGAATATGTCGATCCGTCGCGTTCGCGTTCTGGAAGTGCCGTCCGGTGTGGTTGCGACCTATATTCATGGCTCTCTGAAGCCGGGTCTTGGAAAAATCGGTGTACTGGCGGCGATTGAAGCTCCTTCCGAGAGCGAAGCCATTATTACTCTGGGACGCCAGGTCGGTATGCACATCGCGGCAACACGGCCTGCCGCGCTTGATGTCAGCAGTATCAACCCCGCTGAAGTTGAGCGTGAGCGGGAAGTGCTGAAAGAGCAGGCCAGAGCCTCCGGCAAGCCGGATGCGATCATTGAGAAGATGATCGAAGGTCGCATTCGCAAGTTCTATGAAGAGGTTGTTCTTCTGGAGCAGGTATGGGTTCACGATGGTGAAAGCCGCGTGAAAGCCGTTCTCGATAAGGCGGGCGTGAAGCTGGTCGGCTTTGATCGCTTCCAGCTCGGGGAAGGTATCGAGAAAGAAGATAATGACTTCGCGGCAGAAGTCGCGAAGGCCGCTGGTGGCTGATCAGGCCCGAAGCTGAAATGACAAAGGGCGGGGCATCCCTGAACTGGGAAGCACCCGCCCTTGTTTTATCCGCGTCTCTGTTTGGTGAAGCGAACGCGCTTGTTCATCTCTTTACGGCAGAGCATGGCGTGGCTCATGGTTTGGTACGGGGAGGCATGGGGCGGCGGAATGCTGCGACCTGGCAGCCCGGCAATGTCGTGCAGGCGCGCTGGAATGCCCGTCTGGCCGAACAACTCGGTACGGTTTCAGGTGAAATGCTTCAGGCCAATGCTGCACGAGCCCTCGGTTCCAGGCTCAGTCTGGCATGTTTGTCGTCAATCTGTGCTGTCGCAGACGCAGCACTGCCGGAAAGCGAAGTTTATTCCGGATTATTTGACGACACAGTAAGGGTTCTTTCTGCCATCGGCATGGGTAACGAATCTGATCAGAACGGACCCGCAGAATTAGCGACGCTGATTCGCTGGGAGATGGTTCTGCTGCAGGATCTGGGATTTTCGCTCGACCTGACAAAGTGCGCCGTTACAGGAACACGGACAGAGCTTGCCTATGTGTCGCCTCGTTCCGGACGTGCCGTGTCGCGGAAAGGTGCGGGGGAGTGGATTTCCCGTCTGTTACCACTTCCTGCTTTTTTGCTGAATTCTGACGATACCGGCACGCCGTCTGAGCGCGATGATGGCCTGCGCCTTACGGGGCATTTTCTGACAAGAGATGTTTTCGGGCCGCTGCATCGTCCGTTGCCGGCTGCCCGGATACGTCTCGCTGACATAGTCAGGTCATTGTTTTCTCCGGCGGAAAGAGAAAAATTTTCAGATTCAGGCCAGGAAAGTGGAAACCCGACCTGATGTTCCAAATTCCGCACTCAGATGCGTGCGATGCGGAACAAACAACGTGCCTGTCAGAGAGCCTGTTGTCACGATTGTTCCTGCCCCAAAAGGCATACCACGCTGCACAGCATGACCCGCCAGCCACATGAGTAGTCGTATTGGATCACCGGCTGCATTTCTGGCTACCTTTTCTAAAGATTTCCCGTGATCAACACGAACCGTGATTGTTTCGGAAAACGAATCAGTCAGGCACCAGTTTCTGATGGCATCCCCGACAATCAGCACACCATGACTCTGCTGGTCGGCCAGATGCGCGAGACGGTGTTGCGACCCAGGTTCTGCAAATCGTGTATCGACAAGTTCTATCACCGGGTGCACGCTTTCGATCGCATTCAGCACGGTCTCCCGTGTTGTATTTGCCGGATCTCCTTCCGGATGATGTCTGAATCGATAGGCAATTTCAGCCTCTGCGCCACGGTGGCGGCACATCTCTGCCGGGATGACAGCACCATTCGGGAAAATCGTTTCTGCGTGCAGGGGGGCCGCTGCGGGAACGGCGTCCGGACTGCCCGCTCCCACCTTCCATCCACGTATGTCACCGAGTTGCCGGGCCACACGATCCTGGATTTCGTAAGCCGCATGTTCATCCGCGGGTATGAGCACTTCAGGCACAGTAATTAACGGCTCGGAACGGGAATCCCGGATGCTCAGAAGATATTCAGTCAGATTATCGGGTGTGTTCGCAGCTGTGGCCATAAGGAAGAAAAACGTCCCTGGGAATGAGGCGGTGATGCCGGTCAATGAGTGTTCGACAACTCCGTCATAGAATCGCTGTCGGATTTTCGCACGCAGCCTTTTGCTCCTGTCATTACCATTCGGCTCCGATAAGATGCTTTGGCTGATTAGGTCCCGGGTCCGCGCTTTCGGACCATATGCTCCAGTCCCAGCCCGGATGCTGATTGATCTCAGCGGTCATATCATCATGTACGGGAACAGGGTGAGTATGCGAATAATCACTAAACGCTGACATGGAACCCATATAAACGCAGCCACAACCGATTCGGTCGGCGTAGAGATAAACTAGGCCTGTGCTTGTCGGACGATAAGTCAGCATCCCCGCAGGCAGCAGATTCAGCATCTCGTATCGGGCCGTGGTATCCGCCGGATGGGCGGTAAACCCGCTATGAGCAAGGTCGCTGCCAGTGTGAAGGTAAGGATCGGCAGGCGAGCAGGCGGCAAGCGCGGCAAGCACCGGCAGGCAAAATGCGAAGCGGGCAGGGTGCGGAAACGAAAAATCCGGTGGAACATTGGCCAATGCGTGTCTCTCCGTTAAGGGTGCGCGACACGGAGGACAGGACATGAGTGACACGTTCGAAGGCCATATTGAGGACACCAGGCTCTCTGACGCACTGAGCGAACGGTATCTGGCATATGCGCTGTCCACTATCATGTCCCGCTCGCTGCCGGACGTGCGGGACGGGCTGAAACCAGTGCACCGGCGTCTTGTTTTCGCGATGCACCAACTACGGCTTGATCCCACATCGGGGTTTAAAAAGTGTGCACGTGTCGTCGGTGACGTGATCGGTAAATATCATCCTCATGGCGACGCCTCCGTCTACGAGGCTCTGGTCAGGCTCGCTCAGGATTTTGCGGTCCGCTTTCCGCTGGTGGAAGGGCAGGGCAATTTCGGTTCGGTCGACGGCGATAATGCTGCTGCGATGCGGTATACCGAAGCCAGGCTGACACGTGTTGCGCAGGCCTTGCTTGAGGGCATCGCAGACGATGCTGTCGATTTCCGGGCAACCTACGATGGCGAGGATTCCGAACCGGTTGTCCTTCCCGCCGCCTTCCCCAACCTGCTTGCTAACGGGGCTGCCGGCATCGCCGTGGGGATGGCAACCAGTATCCCGCCGCATAACGCCGGTGAAATCTGTGCTGCGGCAGGATTTCTGATTCGCAAACCCGAGGCGACCGTAGCCGAACTGCTACGGTATATGCCCGGTCCTGATTTTCCCACCGGGGGAATCATCGTCGAGGAGCCAGATGCCATTCTGAAGGCCTACGAGACAGGCCGTGGCGGCTTTCGTATCCGGGCACGATGGGAGGTTGATCAGGGGCGTTTCGGAACGTGGAATATCGTGGTCACCGAGATCCCGTATCAGGTGCAGAAGTCACGACTGATTGAGCAGATCGCTGACCTGCTGATTCAGAAAAAACTCCCGCTGCTCGCAGATATCCGGGATGAAAGCACAAGCGATATCCGTCTGGTTCTTGAGCCGAAATCACGCGGTGTCGAACCCGAAGTGCTTATGGAGACGTTGTTCCGGGCTACACAGCTTGAGAGCCGGTTTTCGCTCAACATGAATGTTATCGGTCCGGATCGTGCGCCTGGCGTGCTGGACCTTCGCCAGGTCCTGCAGGCCTGGCTTGATCATCGTCATGAAGTGCTGGAGCGGCGAAGCACGCACAGACTTGCCGCCGTCGAGCGTCGTCTGGAGATTCTGGAGGGGTTCCTCGCAGTCTATCTTAATCTTGATGAGGTCATTCGCATCATCCGGGAGGAGGACGACGCAAAAGCATCTCTCATGCAGACATTTAGTCTCACGGATATTCAGGCTGAGGCTGTGCTGAATATGCGTCTGCGCAGTCTGAGGAAGCTTGAAGAGATCGAAATCCGGAAGGAACACGACAAGCTGACTACGGAGCGGGACGATCTTCGCGCGTTGCTGGGCGATGAAAAACTTCGCTGGTCCCATATTGCCAGCGAAGTAAAGACGATCGGCAAAACCTTCGGCGCCGGACCGCTGGGAGAACGGCGCAGCACGCTTGGCACGGCACCGCAAAAAATTGATATTTCGGCGGCCACTCTCGTGGAGCGAGAGCCTCTGACCATGATTTTATCTCAAAAAGGCTGGGTCAGAGCCGTTCGCGGACATGGCATCGACGGAGCGGCGCAGAAATTTAAGGAAGGTGATGAATTACGGCTTGCCCTTCCCTGCCAGAGTACTGACAGACTTGGATTTTTCGCAACCGATGGACGCGCTTTTACCGTCAGTGTTGCCGATCTTCCTCGTGGACGGGGTGATGGTCAGCCTCTTCGCCTTTTGATGGATCTCTCGAATGACGAGGATATTCTTGCCGTTTTTGTTCTGGGTGCGGAGGAAAAGTGGCTGGTCGCATCGAGCGCGGGACGTGGCATGATTGTGGCTGATGCTGATTTCTCTGCTGAAAAACGAGGCGGACGGCAGATTCTTAACCTTAAAGGTGATGAAAGCGCCCGTCTTTGTGTTCCTGCGGACGGCGATCATGTCGCTGTGCTTGGCGGCGACAAGCGTCTGCTTGTTTTTCCGGCGGATCAGGTGCCGGTCATGACGCGAGGACTGGGTGTCGCTTTACAGAAATATCAGGATACAGGGCCGGGTCTGAAGCAGGCTGTCGTTTTCAGCGCCTCAAAGGGGTTGTTATGGCCCGGAACCGTAAGAGTAAGGGCATTCGATGATCTGAAGCCGTGGCTCGGCAAACGCGGAGCCAGCGGTAAAACAGCTCCTCCCTGGGCTTTACGAAAAACTTAATAACGCAAAGCGGCCATTAATCAGAAATCTTTCATTAATGAATTTCTGACAGATTCCGGGTATGAGAATTCCTGGCGGCAGTCACTTTACAATCAGAGGCAGGGCAGAAGACATCGCGGCGTGGTTCCGCATGGTCGTGATGCTTCTGTTTGTGCTTTCCGGATGTGCGAGTGAGGAAGCCATAACAGCTCAGAATCAGATGGCTGTTCACACCAGGATGTCAGAAACGATCTTCCTTGATCCGGTGGCGCCCGATCAGCGTACGATTTACGTCGGTGTGAGGAATACGTCCGATTTTCCGGGTATTGATGTTAAAGCCCAGCTTGTGCATGCGCTCCGGAAGCGGGGCTACACGCTTGTCGATGACCCGGATATTGCCCGGTTTGAACTCCAGGTAAATGTTCTTCAGGCCGGGCGCATCAGGCGTAGTCGCCAGAATCCCTCTCTTATGAGAGGTTCCGTGCCTGGCGGGCTTGTATCGACCTATATCGGTAACATTCCGACGGGGCTTTTCAGCCAGATCATGGGTGGTGACGTTACGTTTGCGGTGATAACTGACGTTCGCCTGGCTGAACGCCCGGGCAGTGGACTTCCAGTGCAACAACTGATCCGGACGAGCCGGGAAAGCGCTGCTGTCAGTGCAGATCCTGTATCAGGAACAGCGACGAACGTCGTAAATTCAAATGCACGATATCAGGAGAGTGGCGAGGCTTCAGCCTTCAGAATTTATAATGTTCAGGACGTGGCTTACGTTGACCAGGCCGGTCTGACTGTCGATAAGGTCATTCCGATTCTGACGGCACATATCGCTTCTTCTCTGGCGAATCTGTTTGAATAAACAAGCGCGTCAGCCTCCGCATAGTCGCGGATTGCACCTTTCAGACACGATGCATTAGGATAATACGGCAGAGTTATTCGGCTTCTGTCATGATGGGTATCTGACAATCCTGACAATCATTGCCTTGTTGCTCATTGTCTCGGCATGCGGGCTCGCTGTCGCGCCATCCTCATGGGTCAGGCTTTCGCCGGAACAGCTTAGTCTTGCTGCCCGCATATGCTGGGGGCTCGTCGCGCTGACCGCCCTTATATCTCTTGCATGGACAACGGCACCCGGCGCCGATTTTGTTCTGGGCCTGAGGACGGGTGCTCAGGAAGCGATATTCCTGTTTCCTTTTGCGATGACAGGTCTGTTTATCGAGGTGTCCGATGATCGGTTCGGGCGCCGTGTCACTTTTGCCTGTGCGATGGCGTCATTGGGTGCGCTTTCTGTGGAGCCGTGGCTTCTGGCCATGACCGGGGCCGGAGCACAGATGCTTCTGTTTTCGTCCCGACAGAGTCTTTTCGGAAGCGGGCTTCGTTCACTTTTGTTTGTCGCATCATGTGCCCCGGGCACCGGGTGGATCGCATGCATTCCGGCACTTGTTTCCGGTTGTGCAGCCGCCCCGGGACGTGGGGCGTTTGCCCTGGCACCCTCTCTTGAAATGGGTTGCAGTCTTCTTGTTCTCAGCCGAAACGGTCTGCACACTCAGAACACATCGATCCGGCAAATGGCAGGTCTGCTTCTGGTTGGTGGAGTGATACTGGGCATTACACGCGCGACAGACGCTCTTTTCACCCGTCGGGCCAGCACGGCTTTCGGTGGAATTTTTGCTCTTACCCATGTGCTGGCTGTTATTGCATCCGGCCTTTATCTCCTGGCCATTGCAGCAGACTCTCCTTTATCCGCCCATGCTGCGCTCAGCGCATTTGTCGTCGACCTCATATGCGTCTGGCCCGTGGCGATCGCACTTCTGTATCTCGGTGATCATGTTGTCAGAAGTGGTGGTTCAGATCGTCTGTCCCTGTTGGGTGGTCTTGGGCTGTTTGCTCCCCGGCTGACCGGAGCATTCGCTGTGGCAATGTGTGTAATGGCTTTGCTACCCCCTGCAGCCGGGTTCAGCGTGCTCTGGCTGGTGGTGACAACAGCACTGGCGCTGTTGCCGGAAGGATATGCGCCTGCTCTGCCGTCAATTACATTTCTGGCTGGCTTTGGTGTGGTCGTCACTCTGTTCTGTCTGGCCATTCTTCGGCTTGTGATTCTGGTTGTGTTCGGAGTGCCGCGTTCTCCTCGAATGGCGGCCAGCACAGATGTATCCATGTCGGTAATGCAGCCTGTTCTCATCTGTCTGTTCATTTCAGGGATAATGTCTGTATTTCCCGGAATGGTGACATTTCAGGCAACCGGTATCGGAGCACCATTTCATGATGAACATAGCACAATAGTCACTTCATCATCTTTCGTTACTCTTGTCGGTCCCGATGGTCTCTCTTCCTGGACACCGATTGCGGTAACATTCATGCTTGCAGCTATTGCAGTGCCAGTCGTCCTGTTGAGACGGCGCACTCCACGTCAGCCGCTACCATCCTCGTTGCCTCGTAAGATATTTCCGGACGTATCGGCAACCGGGGAAATGCCATGGTCGGGTGGCCTGAAATGGCGTTCTTCCTGTCTCCCTTTCGGAGAGCCCCTGTTGTGGCCAGGGACAGATATGGCCAGCGCAATTCTGAAACAAGCGGTCCCGGCTCTGCCAGCATTCATAAGCAATGCACGTTCTTATATCAGGAAGACTCTGTTTCTGACTCCTCGTTTGCTCAGGTTTGTCCTTTGTCGAATTCATACAATTGAAACGCATGGTCTGGCCGTTGTACTTTTGATCATAGCTGCAGGTCTGTGGTTCGCAGCATTAAGATTATGAACAGAATGTCCTTTTTTTCGGCATCAGCACTTTCAGTTATTCAGACGGGATTAGTCATTCTGGTTGCACCCGTAATGTCGGGTTTTCATAGCTTTATGTCCGCGCGGTTTGCCGGAGTTGCCGCGCCTCCTGTGCTTCGTCGCCTGTATCTGACCAGGAAATACTGGAGCGAACTTTCTGTTCAGCCCGCGAATGTCGATGTAATGGCGTCTCAGGCAAATGTCATTGTTGCGGTTGCAGCGACGAGTGGAATAACATCTGCACTTGTCGCATCGGCATTAGTGCCGACATCTGCGCTTGGACTTGCTACAGCGCCCTTATCAGATATTTTAACTATTACTTTCTTGTTAATGGCTTCTTATATTTCCTGTCAGCTTGTTTTGTTGAATGGTCTGTCAGAAACGGCAGCGAATACTTTTCGTGGCATAATTTCAGTTGCAGCCATCATTCCGGTAATATTTCTGGTTTCGGTAATCTTTTTTACTAAAAGTGCGACAACAAACCTTGATGTTGTTTTAAGCAGTCTCAGATCCGAAAGCCCATTTGGAGATGGAGCTCCGTTCGTTCTCGCTGCCTTAGCGCTCCTCATTTCTGGCTCATCTTCGGGTTCCGACGAGATTGAAACCAGTGCTCAGGGAACAGATCGCGCCATGCTGATGCTGGCCTGTGACAGCATTTCTCTTGTCTGGCTGACACTGGCTGGCGACCTTCTCTGGCCGGGCTCGCTGGTGGTCATTTCGGAATCCGCAGGGATTCTGGACAGCCTCGGTAATCTCGGTCTCGGCTTTCTGCTCTGGATAGTTCGCTGCATTATGCTGTGCATTGTTCTTTCTGTCAGTCGTCTGATCGTTGCGGGACCCGTTGCTGTCATTCGTATGCGAACGACAGCGGCGTTACTTTTACTGCTGTTCGCGATCCAGATTGTATTCGGTTCACATCTCGCCTCAGTGAATTCCCTTGGGGAGACGTTGCAGCAGGAAATCTCCCGCGACCATGCGGAGGGAAAAAGGTTGTGACACTCGCTTTGGCGCTCCTGCCTTTCCTGGCACTGCTGACAGCTTTTAGCGGGCCGGCGGTTCTCCCGGCTCTGGGGTTGCTGACGGCAATTTCAGTCGTGACGCTTCATCATTTAAATCCTGCTCTCGATACGGGCCGGATATTATTTGTTGCATTTGTAGCACTTGTTATTTCAATAGTCCCGGTCTGGAGGCTGGGCGCTTATGCGGAGCAGTCCGAACCAGCCCGCATTCCCGCAGCTCTTTCCCTCTCGCTTACTCTTAGTGTCGGCGTTTGTATGAATTTGTCCGCGGGCGAAATTTTTCCGTTTCTGTCCGGCGTGCCGGTAAATCCGTCCGCTATCACAACGGCTCTTATGATTGTTTTTGCCGGGCTTGCCACGCTTGCGGTTCGTCCCGGAATTAAATTCCAGCTTGCGGGCCTTCTCTCAGCATGTGACGGAATTCTTCTCGCAGCAGCTGATACAGCTCAGACACACGTGGTCTGGCTCTTAGGCATTGGCATTCTTTTTCTGGCTGGCGCGGGTTCGTGGCTGGCGCAACGTCTTTCATTGCTAAGTATAACATCCAACAGATACGAGCATGATAATCCCTGATGGAAGCAGTATCTGAAATTTTACTTTTCCTCGCTCTCATCTGGCCGTTTCTCGCCGGGGGAGCTCTTGTTGCCTCAGTGGGGCCAGGTGCGAATGACGGCGGTGAGTTCCGTGATAATGATACTCTTCGGATGCCATTCTCTATTTCTGGACTGGTAATGAGCGTCCTTAATTTGCCATTTGCAATTTATCTGACAATAATAAATGCGAGCACTACGCATTTCTGGCTGGTTGAGACGCCCCTGGCTGTAGTGGGAAGTGTTCTTCTGTCTGTCAGTTTGCTAACAGAATGCGCCTGCCTTCGTGCCGAGAAATATCAAAAGTATCAGCCTCTGCAGTATGCGCGGCCGTACTGGACGACAGGTCTTGTTATTGTCGCGGTTTTTCTTGCTGATCCGTTTTTGAAAATAGCAACGCTGCTTCTGGCCTCAATCCTGAGTGTTGTCATGACTGACAGGGGGCAGGGACGTGCTGTTACAGGCTGGATGGCGCTGCGCGTAAAGGCTTCTGGAGCACTGCTTGTCCTTGCCGGGCTGCTTTTTCCAGGCCCTGCCAGCGGGCTTTTGGCCGGGGCAGGTTATGCGGTTCTGGGGGGGCTTTTTCCGGTTACCGCCTTTCCGGTGGAAAATTGTGATCAGAAGCCCGCGGATGTTCGGACAGTCTGCGCGACGTTTCGAACCGCTGCCGGCGCCTTGCTTGTTGCCGGTTCTCTGGCAATGCATCCATTATCAGTTGATGGAGGCATAATATTTTCCACGGTGTTCATTGGTTTTGGTTTCGTGACGCTTTTTGTAACGACGCTTCGGATGCAGTTTTTGACCCCTGGATATACTGTCCGGTGGCGTCAGGGCTATAATCTGACACAGGCATGTCTTGCGCTTGCTGCTGTTGCGGCAGGACTGGAGTTGCCAGAGGTAGTCTGTCTGGCGCTGACAGCGCCGACGCTCACATTGCCATGGTTTATGTCCGGTAAAACAAAATCAGACTCTGTCCGGACCATGAGAACCGTTGAGCGGCTGGCCTGTCTTCTGCCTTTCGTAACGGTCCTGATCATTCTGTATGTCATGGCACCACGATCGGTTGCTATGATGCTGGCGCTGACAATCATTGTACTACCAGCAATCCGTCGTGTCGGACGCGATCTTCTGCCGACAGAGACTACGTAATGATATTGCCTCAGACTGTCTCTGCGCCATTACAAATTTCTGCGGACAGGTTTCCGGAGTTCGGGGGGTGAGCGGCGGCCCGTTCCTCTTCAGTAGTGTACCGGCACTTTCTGCTCCTCAGCGGATGTCAGTCCGGCGGATCATTCGGGCGGGTCAACAGACAGCATGTACCTGGCATTTTCGGCTGGATGAACCGGCATGGCATGAATTTGTCCAGTATCTGGTCGATGACCCCGTCGTTTTTGTGGGATTGTGGTGTGACGGAAATGAAATTTATGCGCTGCTCAACGACGGCAGTACGGCAGAAGCCGGGCCTCGACCACTGATGGCCTCTTATACGCTGGAAGGCCCGCGTTATCGCGGTTTGTCCGGCGTGCGGGCGGCGGCCGCACCGTTCGAGCGTATGATTCGGGATCTGTGGGGTGTGGAAGCAATGGAAGCTTCAGACACACGTCCTCTCATCGATCATGGAGCGTGGACGTCTGCGGCTCCACTGGCAACAAGATCTGTTCCTTCCTCTCCAGCCTCGGGTCTCGCCGAATTTGAACCTCCCGATAAGCGGGTTGCGGCGCATGGCATGATCTTCGGCCGGGGGCCGGCAACCGGCAATACGGAAGGGCCGGTTCATTTTCGTCTCGGTGTTGCGGACGGTGTAATTCGTACAGTTGAGACACGCGCCGGATACGCACATCGCGGAATCACCGCCCGTATGCGTGAGGCAACGCTTGCCAGTGCGCTGCATCTCGCCGGGCGTGTCGGCGCCGGCTCCGCTGTCGCACATCAGTGGGCATTCAGTGCTGCCGCTGAAAACGCTCTTGGTATTGAGACCCAGAGGAGCACTAACCGCTGCCGCGTCGTTTTTTGTGAAACTGAACGTATAGCAACCCATCTTCTTATTCTTGCCCGAACAGCCAGAGCGGCAGATGCGCAGATTGCGGCAACCGGACTTTACGGTTTACGTGAGCGGATTTTACAGCTGTGCGAAGCGGCGACTGGTCATCGGCTGCTTATGGATTGTGTATGCTTCGGAAGGGAAGCGCCTGAGTGCTGGCAGGACAATGTGACTGTCCGGGAGAAATTGCAGGCGCTCTGTGGCGAACTGATGTCTTTTTCCCGTTCCGGGATGAAAGAACTGGAACTGTTATGGCGAACAATCCCTGGTTTCCGACAACGATTGCAACAGGCCGGACGACTTTCTGATGCGAAGGCGAGGGCCCTGGAACTACAGGGTGTTGCGGGACGGGCATGCGGGCATGGCAGTGATCTCCGGACTCATCTGGAAGCTTATGACGATGCGTTGTTTCGTCCCGTGGTGTCATCCGGTGGTGATGCGTTGACGCGATGTGACGTCATGTTTGAAGAAATCAGTGAGAGTTTCAGAATTCTGGAAAGCATCTCGGAGCAGCTTCTTAACAGTCATGATAATGGAGAAACAGGATCAGGTCCGGCGGTTGTCATGCTGGCGGAACCTTGCAAAGGCTACGCGGCCATCGAAGGGCCTCATGGTCCGGTGTGGTATGTCGTCAGCTTGCAGGATGGGAGGGTAAGACAATGTTATATCTCCGACCCGGCATCCAGGCTGCTGATGGCTCTTGAACAAAGTGTTCCGGGAACCACTCCCGACAATTTTGATCTGGTAAGATGCTCTTTCGGCATTTCGATTGCAGCCGCTGATCTGTAATAAGAGTAAACGGGCAGGTCTTCACCGGGGAGGCCCGCATCAGAGGGAGATAGGATGTCGTGTCGACTGTTCTGATGCGTGCATTGTTTGCGTCTCTGCTGGCACCGTCCGGTCCGGCTCTGCCGCCCGTGGTATCCCGGTCGCCTCTGATGCTGTTTCACGTTGATAGCGGCGGATGTGAAGCCTGTGGCTCCGAAGTGGAGGCCCTAATTAATGGCGGTTTCGGTCTGGCCGAAGCCGGGGTGGGTTTTGCAGGTAATCCCCGGACTGCGGATATGCTGCTCGTGACCGGCGCCTGTTCGCGCATGATGGCACCTGTGGTCAGAGCGGCGTGGGACGCCATGCCTTGCCCAAAAGGCTTGCTGGCTGTCGGATCGTGCGCCATTGATGGCGGTCCGTTCTCAGCAAATTATGCCATGCTTGGTGGTCTTGGCGGGTGTTCTTCGGTTGACTGTGCCATTCCGGGATGCCCGCCTTCACCGCATCATATTCTGGAAGGGATCGTAGCGTTAATTGCAACGACTCCGTTCAGTCCGGATCATCAGGACGGCAGCGCGTCCGCGGTAACCGGTTAGGGTAATGATGAAAAAAATCTGCGGCCCGTAAATTTCTCAGGCCTCCGGAACGTCTTCCTCTTCCTGAAGAGCTTCGGCCGCCCGTCTCAGGCGGAGAAAACTTATCCGGCTCAGAGGCAGAAGGGCAACGTAAGCAATGCCCATTCCGGCCAGTACGCCCCAGGGATCGGCCACAAGAACGACGACATAGGCGCCGCAACCGAGCATGACAGGCAATACAAACCTGGCCGGGACTTTAAAGTTTTTGAATGACCAGACAGGAAGCGTCGAAACGAGCAGAAACGCCGTGCTGGCAAGTGTGAGAGCAGGCAACCACGGAAGGCGTGTCAGTTCATAAAGATTCCGATACCCGAGTTTGTCGGCTTCCAGACCTAAAAAGAGCGGAAACAATGCAAGACCCGCCCCGGCCGGAGCGGGGACACCGGTAAAAAAATTACTGGCATATTTGGGCTTCTCTTCTTCTCCGTCCAAGCTCGCATTAAAGCGTGCCAGCCGTAATGCCATGCATACAGTGAAAAGAATGCAGGGAAGAAAGGCGTACCGGCCAGCATCTTTTAATGCCCACAAATAAAGCACAAACGAGGGTGCAACACCGAAGCACAGAAAATCAGAGAGGCTGTCAAATTCCGCGCCAAAACGCGTCGATCCACGAAGCAGACGGGCAATACGCCCGTCGAGTCCGTCTATAACCGCCGAAATCAGCAACGCGATGGCAGCGCTCTGAAAGCGTCCATCCAGTGCAAACCGCATTCCCATGAGGCCGCTGCACAGACCAAGCATGGTAAGAAGGTTAGGGATCAGCCGGTTGAAGGACGGCCCTCTTACACGCCTGCGCGGTAAGCGGGTGGCTCTGAGCCGTCGCCGTTTGCGACGCTGGGGTGCTGTCTCTGCCATATCAGCTGTCGTGCCCGGGTCTGCTAACATGGTGCGCTGAATAACCTGAAATCGACCAGGTAATCCGCTTCCATGGGCATGGGAACGCAGGACTGCGAATTGGCCGCAGTCCGAATTTACGACGCAAGCTGCGCGATGACGGTTTCGCCACCGATCATCGTCTGACCCACTTCTGTCAGAGGTGTTACGCCCGGTGGCAGATAGACATCAGTGCGGGAACCGAATCGAATCAGACCAAACCGCTCGCCTGCTTCCAGCCGGTCTCCCGGTTTGACCGAGCAGACAATACGACGTGCGATCAGACCGGCAATCTGAACGACCGCAACCATACGTCCGTCTGGCAGCGTCACGCTCAGGGCATTTCGCTCATTTTCCGTCGAAGCCTTATCGAGGCTGGCGTTGAGAAACTTGCCGGGATGGTAGGCTATGCGTGTAACTGTACCTGCGACAGGGATACGGTTCACATGCACGTCCAGAACCGACAGGAAGGTGGCAACACGCCAGACAGGCGTATCGCCCATTCCAAGTTCAGGCGGAGGTGCAATTTTCTCGATTGAGACGATACGACCATCCGCAGGTGCCAGCACCAGGCCTTCGCGGGCCGGAGGAACCCGGTTCGGATCCCGAAAAAAATACAGACAAAAGCCGAAAAACAGACCACTTGCCATGCCGACCCGACGCAAGACCGGACAATTGAGGCGCCACCCCAAATAGCGGGCGACAAGTGTCGCCGCGCCTGAAACACCCAGGAACGGGCGGGCTTCAGGATGAGGGCGGGCAATGACAAGTTTGATCGAATTGAGAAGCGACATGGTTCGGTTTCTGGCCGGTCAGCGCGGGATAATCAAGTGTCATATCGGAGTGGCAGCCCTCAGGCTTGCACGGGCAGGGGTTTTCTGGTCTGCATCCGGCGCTTCACGGTTCGGGTCGGGACTGGTCAGGCTCGCCTGCAGCCACCACAACACGGAGGCCGCTGCTCCATGATTATGCTCCGCTCCGCTGCGTTCAGGGCGTATCTCGTTGTCGCGACCATTTTGCTGGGGCTGGTTTCCTTGCCTCTGCGGGCGTTTGCTCACGGATTCGCTCTGCCTTATGCGCGATTATGGAGTGCCGTCCTTCTCGAAGGTATGCGGCGGATCTGCCGAATTAAAACCCGTGTCATCGGGCTTGAAAAACTCCCGCTGGATCGTCCGTTTATCATAGCATCACAGCATCAGTCGGCTTTCGATACGCTGGTCTGGATGACCCTGGTGCCACGACCCGCCTATGTCATGAAACAGGAGCTTCTGCGTGTTCCTTTCATGGGGCCAATGCTCAAACTCACCGGAATGATTGCTATCGAACGGACAGCCGGCAGCAAGGCCATGCGCGCGTTGCTGCGCGAAACCGACAGGGCAGCAAAAGAAGGGCGGCAAATGATTATTTTTCCGGAAGGCAGCCGCCTGGCCCCTGGCGAGAAGACAGCCCTCAGGCCCGGGATTGTCGCAATGGCCCGCCACACCCGGCTGCCGGTTTATCCTGTTGTCACCAATTCAGGACTTTTCTGGCCCAATAAGGGCATTCTTAAGCGACCCGGAACGATCTCGATCGTTGTGTGTGATCCCGTTGAAGGGGCAGATCGCCGCGTTATGCTCGGAGCGATCGAGCAGGCATGGCGTGACGCCGAGCCGCTTCTGGTGAACAGGAGCGAAGCTCAGCATCCTCTTGTGGATAACTCTGTGGGATAAAACGCGGCGTGTTCATGGCTATATTGTGAAAGCCGGAAGTTCAAACGGGATATGGCAGTTTCCTGAGTCAAGATCGATTTTCAGCATGACCTGCACTTTATTCGAAAGCCGCAGAAAACAGCGATTTTTATCGATTCGCATCGAACGTCGCATCGCCAGAAAATGATAAGATTGCAGGGGATAACTTTCCCGATTTTCGTGGATGAAACCTACGCTGACCTGTGGATAAAATCCGCGAGCCGTCAGGGCACATCACACTGACGAGGCATAATTCCATATTGAGTTCATGGATTTACGCGTGGAAGATGAGGCGATGTACGAGGCGAAAATCCTGCTGTGGGGCATGTGTGGGCTGGCGCTGGCAGGCCTGACCGGTTTCGCTCTGATTGCCGTTAACGCATCTGAAAATCGGGCCGCGACAAAGGCGCTTCTGACTGCGCGGGACGATCTCGCACAAGCCGGATGGAGACTGAACTGGCGTACTATGTCTTCACGTTTCGCGATTTTATCGACAGAAACCGATCTTACGGATGTCAGATTATCCGGATATGTCGGGGATAAACACCTGTTGTATGGCTGTGACCACGTTACCGTTAAAACAGGTCGATTTCAGTCAGGACATATCAGGCTGACTTTTGGCGGTTCGCAGGCTCTTGCTGTTGCCAGCGGCACGGATAAATCCGGAAGTGTCATATTTGCAATGCGGTTGAGCGGACACGGGAGCGCTGCATCCGTACATTTTGCTGAAAATTCCGATGCAGGCGGAAAAGCAATATTCATCTTACCTGAAGAAACTGCCGATATCGAAGTTTCACCGATTCGTTATGGTGCAACTTCAGGGCCGTTGATTTTGCAATTAATCGGTGTGCGCTCGGTCATTACATGGAGCTCTGTCAGCAAGAGTCAGTTCACACTGGCCTCCGATACTTCACTGGCCTCGGTGAGGCTGCCTTTTTCCGTGACGGGCCTGGGTAACCGGATAACTGCGCTCCGGGCGGCGGCCTCTGTCAGCGGATCATCTGGTGATGCGGCAAATGGTGGCGGAAATCACAGTAACACAACTTTCACTCTTCATATCGGGGAAGGAAAGCTCGGGCCTCTGTCTGCAACACTCGCCGGACGGCTTGTTTATGAAAAACAAAGCACCGGCGATTTTAATCTCACCCTTCATGGACTCGATCAGACCGCACACAATTTGTCGGAAGCCGGGAGCATCTCTCCTCCGGTCGCACAGATCGCGCATCTTTTTTCTCTGGCAGTGACCCGAGCGTCGCGCGGTTTATCTGTAAAGGAAAATCCTGTCGGGCCAGACGATAATGATCCGGGCCAGACCGCCGATAAAACCTCGCTCACCCTTCCGGTTCGGATTCGAAACGGATCATGGATGGTGGGTAACCTGCCTGTGGAAACTCTCGGTTCTCTGTTGCCCGGTAATATGCGTCCGGTCCGGTAACGGTCCTGAAAAGCGGTTTGTTATCTGGCCTGATCTTTTTCATGCCTCAGCCTGGCGAGTGTTTCGATGTCCGGCGCCCGCAGAAACGGATTGCAGGCACGTTCGCTGCCCAGCGTGGAAGGCAGGGTCGGTTTATGTTCAGCCCGTAAAGCGAAAACCTCCGCAGCTTTTCTTGCTAAAGCAGCGTTATCGGGATCAATGCGAAGATCAAATCTGGCGTTCGATTCGGTATATTCATGTCCGCAATAGACACGCGTCTGGTCCGGGAGAGCGTCAAACCGACGAAAGCTGTCGAACAGGTCTTTTGCCGTTCCCTCGAACAGCCGGCCGCAACCCAGGCTGAACAGAGTATCTCCACAAAACAGGGAAGGCGGATCTGCAAAGTAATAGGCAATGTGGCCAAGGGTATGCCCTGGCGTGTCAATCACTGATGCCCGGCTGTCGCCGAGTGTTACATGATCGCCAGCACGCACGGCCTGATCCAGGCGGGGCAGGCGGGCTTCATCTGCCTCAGCGCCGACCATTCGTGCGCCATAACGTTCCCGGAGGACTTCCGCGCCGCCTGTATGATCGGAATGATGGTGCGTCAGCAGAATAAGGTCCAGCCGACCGCCATGAGCTTCAATCACAGTACGAACCGGAGCCGGGTCTCCGGGGTCAACCACGGCAACAGCACCGGTTTTCTCATCGGTCAATAACCAGACATAATTGTCTGACAGAGCGGGAATAGGCAAAACTGTGACTGGCATCCGGTGATCTCCGCCTGTGCTGCTGTCGCCTCGTGGCATGGCTTTCTGATAGTGTACGCATCATGCATGATGAAGTTCGCACGGCAGCGGCATTTTACGCGAGCCCCGCGGGAGAACGTACCGTTCGCCTGCTCGGTCCTCATCTCACGCGCCGCTGGCCGGAGTTGACAGGGCAGCGGCTGCTCGGGCTCGGTTTTGCCGCTCCTTATCTGCCTCTCTGGGATGACAGCAGCGCCCTTACCGTGGCTGCCAGGCTCAAAGCTGCAATATCATCATCAGAATCAAGCATAATACATTACCCCAGAGAGTGCGTCGTCAGCGGGAAAGGTCTCCCTTTCGACGATCTGTCTTTCGATCGCATTCTGATGATCCATGCGCTTGAGACCGATCATGCCGAGGCTGGCCTGCTACGCGCAGTATGGAAAATATTAAAGGATGATGGCAGACTCCTGCTGGTTATTCCTAACCGCCGGGGCCTGTGGGCCTTTAGTGACACCACTCCTTTTGGCCAGGGAACACCGTTTTCTCAAGGACAGATACGGCTTCGTCTCGGGCAGGCCATGTTCCATGTCGAGCACAGCGAAACAGGTCTTTACGTGCCACCTTTTCGTAAATTTGGCAGCGGAAAAATCGGGCAGACGATCGAAAAAGCAGGGGGAACCGTTCTTCCCGCTTTTGGGGGTGTTGTGATCGTCGAGGCTGTTAAAAATATCTGGAGCGGGCTCCCTTTGCTGACAGCAAAATCACGGATACCTGCCAGACGCCGTATTTTCGAAGCTGGTTGAGGCGACCATGCATATGTCCCTGGGTCAGACCAGTCTTCTTCAGAAACTTGATGAGACGCTGCTCGCCGCGTCGAGCGCAACGCGGGCTATGGAACTGTGGTGTGAAGACCTTCTGCTTTTTCCTGCGCCTGTCAGGATGACAGCATCTGTTGAGCGAAACGGGCCGGGCAGGCCGCCAGATCAGATCAGAGAACTTCTCGCCGTCAGACCAGATGAGATCGTGCAGTATCGCCGCGTAAGCCTTTCTGTACACAGACATATTCTGTCGCGGGCTGAGAACTGGTATGTACCAGCGCGACTTCCGGATACCATGAATCACGTCCTCACAATGACGTCGGAACCTTTTGGACGCGTTGTGTCTCCCCTTACGATTTCACGGACAACACTGGAAAGCGTCAGGCTTCAGCCACGAACAGGCGGAGATGAAATCCTTCGGCATGTCGCAGTGCTGCGTCGTAAGGACGGGATTCCGATAAGTATTGTTACGGAAATTTATATGACCACGCTTTTGCAACGTCATGTGTGAGTAAAGCCGGTGGCCGGATCTCATATTGCTATATGCACGAAGCTCCCCCTGACACCGGATTCATCACAGAGTCGTGCCTGTCAGGCAGCCGATTGTAAAAGATAGTATATCTGCATGACAGCCACAGGCGACATCCGGGACTCCTCCTCCACAGGTCAGAACTGGTTCGTTCTCGGGTTTCTTTCCGTGCTTTGGGGCGGCTCGTTCTTTTTTTACAAAATACTGGCTCCCGTGCTTCCGCCTGCGACGCTTGTCCTGGGGCGTGTGGGACTGGCTGCCCTGGTTTTGCATGTGATTCTGCGCCTGAGCGGCGGTCGCCTGTCACTGACACTTTATAAGGCCCGGTGGTTTCTGATCCTCGGAATTTTTAACTGTGCTCTCCCGTTTTGCCTCTACGCATGGAGCGAAAGGTCCGTGCCGAGTGGTGTCGCGGCCACTCTTAATGCGACCACTCCGATTTTTACGGCAATTGCCATGCATCTGACGACGAAAGACGAGCGTCTGACGCGATCTGTCATGACCGGCATTGGCTGTGCGTTCGCGGGTGTGGCCATTTTGATCGGACGTGATCTGGTGGGCGGTTTATCGCTGACGGAGTTGCCCGGTGAACTGGCCTGTCTCGGAGCAACGACGTCCTATGCGACTGGCAACGCTCTTTCACGGAAGCTGAAGGGGATATCGGCACTTCAGCTAACAACCGGCCAGCTGACAGGCGCAGCCATAGCTGTTGCGCCATTCGCCATCTTCGTGGACCGGCTCCAGGTCATTTCCCCACTTACACTTTCCGGCTGGGCGGCTCTTCTGGGGATTGCGTTGCTCAGCACAGCGCTCGCTTACCTGATTTACTTTCGCATTCTTGCGCGTCAGGGAGCGACCCGGGCCGCTCTTGTGACGTTCCTGGTGCCTGTGAGCGCCATTATGATGGGCGCTGTATTTCTCGGTGAGCCAGTCGCCTGGAATACTATCGCGGGTGTAGCCCTGATCGGCATCGGACTGGCCGCGATTGACGGGCGTCTGATGCGAAGACTGTGGCGGCGGGAAGACCCGACGGCGGCGTAAAGGTCTTATGAAGTATCGTTTTTCCGGTATGGATTTTTCCGCCGGAGTGAAGCAAGCCTGCTGATCGATTACCCGAACAGGACTGAAACATTTATGGCAGGCAGGCAACATGAGGTCTTTGACGCAATTGTCCTGGGGGCAGGGGCTGCCGGACTGATGACTGCCCTGACAGCCGGGCAGCGTGGAAAGCGTGTTCTTGTTCTGGAGCATAATAATGAGCCGGGCCGGAAGATTCTGATTTCCGGGGGCGGACGATGTAATTTCACCAATCTGCATGTCGAGCCGCGACGATTTATCTCATCTAATCCACATTTCGTTCGCTCGGCGCTGGCCAGATTTACGCCAGTTGATTTTCTCGACATGATCGCAAAGCACCGGATTGCCTGGCATGAAAAGACGCTCGGTCAGCTTTTTTGCGATGGCTCGGCTCGCTCTGTCCTGGCAATGTTGCTGGATGAATGCGCCGCCGGGAATGTTTCACTTCGTCTGAGTGAAACCATTCAGGATGTCCGTCATAACGGCCAGTTCGTCGTTAAGACGGACAGTGGCGTTTTTGAAGCGCCCGCGATGGTGCTGGCCTGCGGTGGTCTTTCGATTCCGAAACTGGGGGCAACCGGTCTCGCATACCGGCTGGCAGGACAATTTGGTGTTCCTGTCGTGTCGACGGCGCCTGGCCTCGTACCACTACAACTGCCTGACGACGTGTCTGATCGGGTGAAGGCGTTAGCCGGTGTTTCGCTACCTGTGCGGGTCACCTGCGGCAAAGCTACTTTTGATGAGTCCATGTTGTTCACCCATCGTGGATTATCAGGTCCGGCGATCCTGCAAATTTCATCTTACTGGCGTGATGGACAGTCACTTTCGACAGATCTGTTACCAGGAAAAGATGCCTTCACGCTTCTGAAAACGGCGCGGACAACCCGATCGCGGGCACATGCCGTCGCTATTCTTTCGGAATGGTTGCCCCGACGTCTGGCGGAAGCGCTGGGTCCGGGATTGCTTGGCGAGAAGGCGGCGGGAGAATGGTCGGATAAACTCCTGCGAAGCGCCAGTGCCGCGCTGAAAGCATGGAGTGTCACGCCTGATCGCAGTGAGGGATATGCCAAAGCTGAAGTCACGACCGGAGGGATCGACACCCGTGCGTTGTCGTCCCGGTCAATGGAGATAACAGAAGTGCCCGGGCTTTATGCCGTCGGCGAAGCGGTTGATGTTACCGGCTGGCTGGGTGGTTATAATTTTCACTGGGCGTGGGCCAGCGGGCGGGCTGCCGGCAATGCGATTGCCGGATAAGGCTGCATCTTCGACATTCTTCTGACGTATAATAATCGTCATGGTCGCGTGATGGCTCGTGGCTGAGTCATCTGATCGTCTCAATTAACGCAGGAAATTGTCACTGTGAAAATATCGCATTTGCCATTAACCCGTTCTCCCGGAAAAGTTCTGGCGGCCCTTATCGCCCTCGGATTGTCAGCATGCACCGGCCAGGCCGGAACCCCTGTGGCCCCGGGTTCTTACCCGCCGAATACACCTCTCGGTGGTACCTGTAAGGCCGGTATTTACACCTGCCAGTTGCCACTGGCGTCGCCCGTCGGAGCACCATGCAGTTGCCCCGGTCTTGGCGCGGCCTCTTACGGGAAGGTTTATCAAAAATAAGACGCCCCGTCGGCTGTTGATAAACGCCGGATTTGCCTTTCCACCTTGCCGGCGTTACGTCGGCTAACAATGGCGCGGCGACCTGTATGCCGTGCCAGTGAGGATCAAAGACATTAATCCACCGGGCAGCAGAGAGAGACGACACCGCATGAACCCGAACGACGATAGTTTTCGGTCACGTTATCCTGCCGAATTTGGCGGAGAACGATCTGCGGGGTCACGTCTGACATCGGTGATCCGGCTGGGGATCTGGTCGACGCTGTATTTCCTTTTTTATCTGGCCCAGCAGATCGCTGAACTGCTGGCTCCTCTGCTACTTATCCTGGGAATCGGATGGGCTGCGTTGCCCTATATTGTAGGTGCTGTGTCATCAGGTGCCAGCAGCGTTGATGCTCAGGCGCGTGACGTTATGTCGCATATGGCGGATGCAATTCCCCATCAGGTCGTCGTGGGGTCGCACTTGCTTACGCCCTCAGGACTGATTTTCGATGGAATTTTACTGATGGCAGTTGCTGCACTGGGTGCAACGCTTTCAGCGATTGCTGCGCGCTCCATGTGATGGATCTTTCAGGGTGCCGGGTTTATCCGGCGCCCCGGATTACTTTATCAGAGCAGATTGAGAACAGGCCAGACTGTTCGCAGAGCACCAAACCAGTGCCAGCAGACGGCCACACCGACGACCGCGCATACACCACTGGCAATCCAGGCTTTTTTCCAGAACTCAGGCTGTTCCAGTAAGGAGGCTGGCTTCCTGCTTTGTGGAGCAGGTGAGTCTCTTTGCAGAATGTCATTGCGCAGCCGTGCCGCTATATCCACGGTCGGGGCTACATGGCGGGTCTCAGCCTCATGTGTTTCAACGGGTGCGCTTTCGGACTGATCAGTCTGCGCGGTTGCTAATTCGCTTTCAGGCGCTGTTCTTGCCCAGACGGGCAGTTCTTCATCTTCATTATGCTCAGCCTCGGCCGTTTCAGCGGGCTGCTCGCGTTCCCATGCCGGAACCCAGGGGGCAGACGGTTCATGATGCGCGCGTGCAGGTGCCGGAGTTTCCGTCTCCGGCGCGCTGCTGCCGTCTGCTACACCTGTTCGCGCTGCCCGGAGCCGGGTTACGACGTCATCGAAAGACTCCTGATTCGGATTTCCCTGCGAAGCCTGCCCTTGTCCCGCATCGGTTTCGTCATGTCCGGGGCCCGAGTAATCGTGCTGTATCTGCTCGGACTGGCTGGCGCCGCGTTGCATAAGGGCATGGAGATCCTCCGGCTCCATTTCATCCAGATTCCGGGGCTCATCCGCAAGACTTGCGTGCTGTCCGGGATGCTGCTGCTCCCAGGATGAATGAGCAATCTGATCCTCAAGTTCAGCTTCGTCCCAGACGGACATCTGAGGCGACTGAGGTGTTCTGTTTTCGCTCGCGTCCCTGGCAAGCGCTTCATCCAGAAAACTGAAATGTGAGTGTTCAGACTCCCCTTCAGAATCCGGCTGAAGAGCCGGCGAGGAGGAAGGGGGATTTTCCGGTGCGTCGACATTATTCTCTATCCCGACGGCCGGCAGCGCTGATATTCCCGGAACCGCATGCTTTGCACGCTCATTCGCAGTTTCCGGGGCGCCTGATACGTCCCGGGCTGAATCTTCCGAAGATTTTTCGGGGAACGGTTCGACATGCGTTACCTCGGCAGGGACAGGCCGGGATTTTTCCTGACTTTTCGGTTTCTGCCCTGTTCCGATGCTTTCTGAGCCGGAGAAAGCTTTCCCTGTAATGTTTGCGTTCAGGACGTGAGACGGCGTGCTTTCGGCGGCGTCAGTGACACCGGGAACGGGGCCTGCCTCAGATATGCTCTCGCAGCCGTCATTCGGATTGGCGGCATTACCACCGGCAGCAGCGTTAGATTTTTCTTCGGGGGAGGCCTTTCCCAGTTCACCGGATCCGTCGGTTTCGATATTCGATGTCGTCGCCTTTGTTGCCTCCAGGGCCGGCGAAGTGGCAGCCTCTTTCGCAGACGGAGCCTGCTCAGTCGTGGCGCTGATGGCCGGAACAACCCAGTTGGTGCCGCAGTTCGCGCATTTGAGCACGCGATCCTTTTTCAGGTACGACGCGGGCACATTGTATTTAATGCCACAGGACGGACAAACGATTAGCATCCGGCTTCCTCATCTGGGCCACAGGGGGCCAGTCCCCCATGACTTACGCAATCTTTGTTAACAGTATGTCTCTGATTGGTTCCTGATTTCTAAACGCGATAGAGCAATCGGGAAAGACTGCAGCAAAAGAGCGTCGACACCATCATTGCCAGTGCGGTATGCTGGATAGTGTTCATTCGTGACCCTGTTTTAACCCGACTGGTTCAGCGTGCGTCGTTATGATTCGACTTCGCAACGTCACATGGCGTCATGGCCGGCAGATGCGCGGCAGGCAGAGTGAAGACCTTCCGCCGCTGGCAGCGGTCAGCTTTTCAGTCGCGCAGGGTGAATTCCGCTGGCTTCTGGGGCCATCAGGTGCCGGGAAATCGTCGCTTCTCCGGTTGCTTCATCTTGAATCCCTGCCTGCATCAGGTCAGTTCGAATTGCTCGGTACCGATGTCGTCTCAGGGACGAAACGCTCGGTTCTTGCACGTCTCCGGCAGCGAATCGGCATGGTGCATCAGGATTTTCGCCTTATGCCAACACTGTCTGTTGCTGATAATGTTGCCTTGCCGTTAAGGCTGCAGAAACAGCCTGAAGATGCCGTGGCGTCAGAGGTGGATGCGATTCTGAACTGGGTCGGTCTGACGGCACGTCGGGATGCACGCCCGGCGGAACTGTCAGGGGGAGAACAGCAGCGCACTGCCGTTGCCCGCGCGGTGATTACTCGACCTGCACTGATACTTGCCGATGAGCCGACCAACGCTCTCGAAGACAGCCAGGCTATCCGGGTCATCAGCATGCTTCGTGAAATTTCGGCTATGGGCGCGACAGTTATCGTTGCTACGCATAATGATGCGCTGGTCCACCGGTTTCCGGCGCCGGCTCTGCGCCTTGAACATGGTCGGCTGAAGAGCGATGAGTAAACCCCGATGGCGGGTACGTGACGGCCTCGCCCTTGCCCGTGCACTTCCGGACCGCAGCATTGTGGCCATGGTCACTGCAATGAGTCTTCTGGCTGCTCTTACCTGGGCCGGCGCGTTCGGAGCGCAGTCTCTGTCCGCCCGATGGGCCGGCGGCGCCGAGAATCTCGTTACAGTGCAGGTACCGGACCCGGAGAAACCGGCTTCATCTCTGTCGAATAATCAGCTGTCGCGGATTGATGCTGTGATAGACGCCCTTCGGACGGAGCCGGAATGTTCGGCGATCCATCGGCTGGACGCGCAGGAACTGGACCGGCTTCTGAAGCCGTGGCTCGGGACAGAAGGTGCGGCTGCCCTTGCGCTTCCGGGTGTTATCGAAATTCATCTTGCGCCCGATACAAGCCTTCCCAAAACATTTTCCTCCCGCCTGACTTCCCTTGCCCCGGGAACGCTGATCGAACAGAACGATGACTGGCGGAAAAGGCTGCTTGTCGTTGCGAGAAGTCTTCTTGGCTGCGCGGCTCTGGCTATCGCACTCGTCGGCGGAATCAGTGCGGCGGTGATCGGGATGGCAACCCGCATGGGTCTGGGTGCACGCCGTGAAAGTATTATGATTTTGCATGGCCTGGGCGCGGCAGATGGCTATGTGGCAAGTCGGTTTGGCAGACGCGTCGCCTGGCTTTCTCTGGTGGGAGGAATGGCCGGGACCACGCTGGCATTGCCTCCGATTGTGATTATCGCACGATTCATGGCGCCTCTTTCCGGCCCGCAAACCGTGATGACGCCTGAAGCGGGCGGCATAGCCACAGTTTCGCAAATTTTTACTTCTTTTGGGAACGGAGACGTTCCTGCCGGTCTCATGACCGGCCTCGCGTGTATCCCGCTGATTGCGATGATGACCGGCTGGCTGACGGCCCAGGTTATCGTTCGGGTCTGGTTGCGTCGCCTGCCATGACAGAGCATCGCCATGGTGCCGGACGACTGCTTGTTTTTATCCTCGCAACCGGTTGTCTGGCAGGCCTGTGGCTTGCAGGATTTGTGTGGTTCGTCTTCGATGCCATGCGATCACCACCGCTGCCTCCGCCATCAGATGGAATTGTAGCACTTACTGGTGGCAACGGACGGGTTGAAGCGTCACTCTGGCTGCTAAGCCATGGTTCCGGTCATCTTTTGCTCATTTCCGGCGTGGATCCGCACGTTACACTGGCGGGTTTGATGCCTGCATTGCAACCGGACCTCGCAAATCGTGTCACACTTGGATATCGCGCAACATCGACGGCCGGAAATGCGATCGAGACAACCTCCTGGGTCCGCCATAATGGCATCCACAGTCTGATTGTGGTGACAGCCGGATATCATATCCGGCGCGCAATGCTGGAAATGTCCCGGTCTCTCCCGGATATCGCGCTCCATCCTTATGCGGTGCAGTCTCCTGCTCTGAGGCGACCGTTTGGTCGTAAAACATTCCGCCTTCTGGCCATGGAATACGATAAGCTTCTTCTGGCCTTTATCGGTCCGGTCAGTTTTTTTCGCCACAGTAGTGACGCATTCTGACCAGCATCCAGATTTTATAAGTAAAAAGCAATCATCGAAGTGAAATGATCCGATACATAGTCTGAAGCACCTGTAGGCAACTTACAGCCTCAGCACGCATTAGCATCGCGGGAATAATGGAGATCAGAGCAGCCTTATTTTAAGCGCGTTCATCGCAATAACCTCGTAGAAACGGAATGGCGAATGGATCGTCTGATCGAAGACTACGCTCTTGTCAGTTCGGCTCGCTGCGCGGGTCTTATCCATCGCGGCGGAACCATCGAATGGCTTTGTATGCCGCGTTTTGATGCAGAGGCGATTTTCGCGTCTCTGCTTGGGACGCCCGAAAACGGAGAATGGTCCCTTCGTCCTGTCGATCCCGATGCAAAAGTATCGCGTCGCTACCTGCCGGATACGATGGTCCTGGAAACAGCCTGGGAAACAGGATCGGGACGGGCGATCGTTCTCGATTTCATGCCGCCTCCGGGAAGCAGTGATCTCCACGAGCTGGTTCGTATTGTTCGCGGTGAACGTGGATCAGTTGAATTCAGGTCAAATCTCAGACTTCGGTTCGGCTACGGGGAGCGTATCCCATGGATGCAGCGCCACGAAGGCGCGCTTTACGCCTTTGCCGGACCTGATGCTGTAAGATTAAGCAGTAGTGCCGATCTTACAAATGTGGATTTCTCCACCGAAGGTGAATTTGAAGTTTCGGCCGGGCAAAGCGGGTTCGCAACGCTCGAATGGTTTCCTTCTCACCTGTCTCCCCCTTTGCCGCGTGATCCCTATGCGCTGTTGCGTCACACAATCGCAAAAGGCCGGGAGTGGAGTTCTCATTGTCTTTATGAAGGACCGTGGGACGGCATCGTTCGCCGCTCCCTGCTGATCTTAAAATCCCTGACCTATCAGCCGACCGGAGGTATCGTTGCCGCACCGACGACATCTCTTCCCGAAATGCCCGGCGGAACAAGAAACTGGGACTATCGTTATTGCTGGCTACGTGATGCCGCATGGACGATTCATGCACTTGCGATATCAGGGTATGAAGAAGAGGCCAGCGCCTGGCATCAGTGGCTAATGCGCGCGACAGCCGGAGCGGTCGACGGTCTTCAGATCATGTACGGGTTGCATGGGGAACGTCGTCTGACAGAGATCGAACTGCCTCATCTCTGCGGTTACGAAAACAGCCTGCCGGTCCGGATCGGGAATGGTGCCCACGACCAGATCCAGCTTGATGTCTATGGTTCTGTCATCGGTGGTTTTGATGCTGCTCGACGGGATGGTCTTCTTGGTCTCGACACTGTCTGGCCGCTACAGCGTTCAATTGCTCAGAGACTGCTTGGTTTATGGCGCGAGCCTGATTCCGGATTATGGGAAGTACGTGGCGGAACACGTCATTTTGTCTATTCAAAAATGATGTGTTGGTTCGCGTTCGATCGTATGATTGCAAGCGCTGCCGACTTCAATCTCGCCGGCGAAGTCGATCTATGGAAAACAACGCGCGACGAAATTCATGCGGAAGTCTGCGAAAGAGGCTTTGACCAGAACAGTAACAGCTTTGTACAGTATTACGGTGCGGATAAGGTCGATGCGTCATTACTCCACATCGCGCAATTAGGTTTTCTGCCGGCAAATGATCCGCGTGTCCGGGGAACCGTTGCCAGAGTAGAGCGCGACCTGTTGCGAAATGGTTTCGTGTATCGCTATCCACCCGATGGTGAGAGTGCCGACGGGCTGGCAGGTGAGGAAGCATCCTTTCTTGCGTGCAGCTTCTGGCTTTGTGATGCATGGGTGATGGACGGTCGCCGGGAGGAAGCGCAGCAAATGTTTGGGCGACTGGTGGCATGCGCCAACGATCTCGGTCTTCTGGCCGAAGAGTACGACCCGATCATGCACCGGCAGCTTGGAAATTTCCCACAGGCTTTCAGCCATTTTGCTCTTGTTCATACCGCTCATATGCTGGCGGGGAGCCTTGTCTACGAAGGCGGGAAGAGGAACGGACGTAAAAGAGCCTGATTTTCAGACTGTCGGAAGAGCGTAGCATAGAAATTTTTTATATTGGCATATCAGGACTGCGAAATTATAAATCAGGAACAAACAAAAAATGACAGAGGCTGCTCTGTAAAATTGAAATTGCTGACCAAAACCCGACAGGACAGACATCACTTAATCGTGAGCTATGTCTGTCCTGTTATGCTGAGTCGTTCAGTCAAGGAAGGCAACTTAATGACCGTCTGAAGCCAGAATGCGAATAGCTGACAGGACAATAAAACGATGGCCTCTGCAGCGTCGATGCTAGCTCGTCCGATTCATGTCCTCTCGGTTGCGTCCGAGATGTTTCCGTTTGTTAAAACGGGTGGTCTCGGAGATGTCGTCGCATCGTTTCCTGGTGCTTTGTTGAATTACGGGGTCGAGGTACGCACACTGCTTCCGGGATATCCATCAGTCATTGCAGCGGTGAGCCAGGTGAACAGAGCGGCAATACGGCTCCCCGATATTCTCGGATACGATGCGCTTGTCTGGGCATGTGTGATTGAAGAAAACACTCTCCTTGTGCTGGATATTCCCGAATTATATGACAGATCCGGAAATCCCTATCTGGGTCCGGACGGAGGCGACTGGGCGGATAATGGTGTTCGCTTCGCTGCTCTTGCGCGTGCGGCCGCTTTCATCGGTCAGGGCCTCATCAAAAACTATCATCCTGATATCATACAGACTCATGACTGGCAGGCTGGTCTGACTGCGGCGTATCTGCATTACGATGGTGAAAAATCCTGCATTGAAAACGGGATGCCACATTGTCCCCGTGTTGTACAGACAATTCACAATCTGGCTTTTCAGGGCAGTTTTCCGGCGGAGGATCTGGAGCAGTTCGGTCTGCCACCGGAAGCACTGTCTGTCGATGGCTGCGAGTTTTATGGCCGCATCAGTTTTCTGAAGGCCGGACTGTTTTTTTGCGACTGGATTACAACGGTCTCTCCAACCTATGCGCTGGAAATCCAGAGTGCGGAATGGGGCATGGGCTTCGACGGGCTTCTTCGCTCACGCGTTGATCGTCTGAGTGGCATTCTCAATGGTATCGATACATCTGTCTGGAATCCTGCCCGGGACCCCGTTGTGCGGTTTCCTTATATGGTTGGAGATGTAATAGCCCGTCTTTCGAATAAATTGAATTTTCAGTCCGAATTCGGCCTTCCCCAGGACAGAAATTCTTTTCTTGTTGGTATTGTCAGTCGTCTGACACGACAGAAAGGGATCGATCTTCTTCCGGAAATCATGGAATCCCTCCTGCGCTCTGATACGCAGGTTATCGTGGTCGGTGAAGGAGAAAATGCGATTCACCGCGCTCTTTCCTCTCTTCAGAGAAAGTATCCCCGGCGTTTTGCATGCCATCTTGGATATAGCGAGGAACTCGGGCATCGCATGCAGGCTTCTGTCGATGCTCTGCTTGTGCCTTCAAGATTTGAACCGTGCGGACTGACGCAGCTTTGTGCGTTGCGCTACGGCGCTGTGCCGATTGTATCACGGGTGGGTGGTCTTGCTGATACTATTGTTGATGCCAATGAGGCAGCTGTCAGCCATGGCGTTGCGACCGGGTTTTTGTTTTCACCTGACGATCCCGTTTCGCTCGTATCAGCAACAGAACGAGCTCGCAATTTATTCAGAAATGACCGGGAATCATGGCTGCGTCTGCAGAGAAACGGTGCGTTCACCGATGTATCATGGCGCGGGAAGGCGGTGCAGTATGTAAGGCTTTTTGCAAAATTGTCCGGTGTTGAAATAGTGGATCAGGAAGATCGTAAAGTCATTCGTCTGACACCCGCAACAAGTGGTGGACGAAAAATCGTGAAACAGGCCAGCCCCAAAAGACAAATTGCAAGAAAGCCTGGAGTAACGAGGCCAGGGCTGATGATGAAGTCATGACAGGCCATATGAACTGAACGCCTTGATTGCAGAATGAGTCCGGGAGCAGGCTGGTGACGCGTAAACAGGATGAGTCGCTCTATATCGTTCCGGATCAGACTGAAGACCTTCTTGCCGGGCGTTGTGCCGATCCGTTTGCTGTTCTGGGGCGGCATAATGCAGGTAAAGTTGACGTCGTCAGAGCGTTCTGTCCTGATGCCGCAAAAGTCAGGCTGGTTTTGCAACGCCCCCGGTCGGCGCCGGTTGAGCGAGCAATGAGACCCGTCGATGATACCGGTATGTATATCGGCATTATTCCCGCTGGAGCGCGCTACCATTTTCGCATCGTATGGGCGGATGCTGTTGAGGAAGCAGAGGATCCTTATTCTTTTGGCCCTCTGCTTAATGAAGATGATCTGCGCTCATTTCAGCAGGGGAAAACCTGTCATCCGGACAGAATGCTGGGTGCTCACCCTATGGTTATTCATGGTGTCGCAGGGGTCAGGTTTGCCGTATGGGCCCCCAATGCGCACAGGGTGTCGGTTATTGGCGACTTTAATATATGGGATAGCCGACGACATCCGATGCGACTGCGACATACGGCAGGTATCTGGGAAATCTTCATCCCGCATATTGGCGCCGGCGAACGATATAAATTTGAAATTATGCAAAAAGATGGCCTGATTCTTCCTCAGAAAGCCGATCCTTTTGCAAAATTTTCTGAAAGACCGCCGGCAACGGCATCTGTTGTGGCCAGCGGTACAACATTCGAGTGGAAAGATGACGAATGGATGAGATCAAGGTCGGCGCGACATTCTCCGTCTGCACCGATTTCGATTTACGAAGTGCATGTGCCGTCATGGCGTCGCCCGGCAGGCGATCCTGACCGCGTGGCGACCTGGAGCGATCTGATACAAGAACTGATTCCTTACGCAATTGAAAATGGGTTCACCCATATCGAACTCCTTCCCATCATGGAGTATCCGTTTGGAGGGTCCTGGGGATATCAGTCACTGGGCCTGTTCGCTCCGTCAGCCAGGCATGGCACTCCTGCTGAATTCGCGGAGTTTATCGATGCATGTCACAGGGAAAGGCTGGGTGTTATTCTTGACTGGGTTCCTGCTCATTTCCCGAATGATGTTCATGGGTTGGCATGTTTCGATGGTACGGCACTGTTTGAACATCAGGACCCTCGTGAAGGTGTGCATCGGGACTGGAATACGTTGATCTATAATTTCGGACGTCATGAAGTCCGTTCATTTTTGATCTCAAGTGCTCTGATGTGGCTGGAGCAATATCACGTTGACGGTCTGCGCGTGGATGCCGTCGCATCCATGCTTTACCGGGATTACAGTCGTAATGATGGTAACTGGATTCCCAATATTTACGGCGGACGAGAAAATCTTGAAGCTGCTGATTTCATCAGGGAACTTAATGATGCAGTCAGAAGAGAAGTCCCGGACGCGCTTGTTATTGCTGAGGAATCCACTTCCTGGCCGGGCGTGACACGCACGACGGCCGAAGGTGGACTTGGCTTCTCGTTTAAATGGAATATGGGATGGATGCACGATACACTGACCTTCATCCAGCGTGACCCTGTCTGGCGGGGACACCATCTTTCTGAAGTGCTGTTCGGAGTGCATTATGCTTTTTCGGAACATTTCGTGCTTAGCCTGTCACACGATGAAGTAACGCACGGAAAGGGTTCTTTGATTGCCCGCATGCCTGGCGATCACTGGCAGAAGCATGCCGGCCTGCGGTCTTATCTTGCTTTTATGTGGTGCCATCCAGGCAAGAAACTTCTCTTTATGGGCTCAGAAATTGCACAACAGCGCGAGTGGAATCATGACGCGGAGATTGACTGGAAGGCTTTAGAAGATCCACTTAAAGCTGGAATGCAGATTCTGGTCAGGGATCTTAATCATCTGCTGCGCGTTTGTCCGGCATTGCATGAACTGGATTGTGACCCCAAAGGATTTTCCTGGGTGATCGGTGATGATGTCAATAACTCAGTGTTAGCCTGGCTGCGTTTTGCAGAAAATGGTGTGCCGGTTGTTGTTGTGTGGAATATGACTCCGGTGGTCAGATATCATTACAAAGTTGGCGTGCCTTCCGGAGGAAGGTGGCACGAACTCATCAATACTGATGGAAAAATATATGGCGGAAGTAATGCCGGAAATGGCGGTGGCGTGAACGCTGTGGAGCAACCGTCACATGGATATACCTGGTCTTGTGAAATAACCTTACCCCCACTTGCCGTCCTGGTCTTGTCCCCTGTTTTTCCGGAGTTTTAATGCACCCGATACCGTCCATTCTGTTGCCTGGTAAACCGTGGCCTATGGGATCAACTTATGATGGTTATGGCGTAAATTTTGCAGTCTTTTCAGCTAATGCTACAAGAATTGATCTTTGCCTTTTTGATGAGGCTGGTCGTAAAGAGATCAGTCGTCTTCGTCTTCCGGAATATACTGATGAAATCTGGCATGGTTATCTTCCGAATGCAGAACCCGGCTTACTTTATGGTTTTCGTGCGTTTGGGCCATATGAGCCATTAAAAGGTCACCGTTTCAACCCGCATAAACTACTGATTGATCCATATGCGCGGGAACTGACCAGTGACTTGCACTGGACCGATGCGTTGTTTGGATATCGGGTCAATTCGGCACGTTCTGATTTATCTTTCGACAGACGTGACAGTGCTTCGGCAATGCCAAAATGTTGTGTAACACAAATGCGGAATCACTGGCCCGGAGATACAGGACCGGATGTCCTACGGGATGAGATGATCGTGCTGGAAGCGCATCTGCGCGGTCTTTCGATGCTGAGAGAGGATATCCCAAAGCTTCAGAGGGGAACATTCCGCGCTTTATCCGATCCTCGTTTTATCGAATATCTCACGAAACTTGGCATCACCACGCTGGAGCTTCTGCCGGTACAGTCGTTCGTTACAGATCGGTTTCTTATTGAACGGGGAGTGACGAATTTCTGGGGGTATAACACGCTCTCTTTTTTTTCTCCTCAACTTTCATACATCGGGCGTGGAAATATTGAAGATTTCCGGGTGGCGATAAGGCGGCTACATTCGGCAGGGATCGAGGTGATTATGGATGTTGTCTATAATCATACCTGCGAAGGCAATGAACTCGGGCCAACCCTCTGTTATCGTGGTTTGGATAACGCCAGTTATTACAGACTGGTTTCGGAAGCAGAGCGTCATTACATCAATGACACGGGTTGCGGAAATACATTAAACCTGTCCCATCCGCGCGTGATGCAGATGGTGCTTGACTCTTTGCGTTACTGGACAACAGAATTTAATATTGACGGATTCAGATTTGATCTCGCAGTTATCCTGGCGCGTGAAGATTATGGCTATGATCAACGATCAGGGTTTCTTGATGCGATCCGGCAGGATCCTGTTCTTTCGACTCGTAAACTGATCGCGGAACCATGGGACCCTGGTCCGGGTGGTTATCAGGTCGGAAATTTTCCTCCCGGTTTTATGGAGTGGAACGACAGATTTCGTGATACAGCGCGTCGTTTCTGGCGTGGCGACACAAAGCTGCAGGGCGATATGGCTGCCCGGCTCGCGGGGTCGGGAGATCTCTTCGATAAACAGGGCAGACGTCCCTCTACGAGCGTCAATTTCATAACCGCTCATGATGGTTTCACGCTGATGGATGTCGTGAGTTACACAGAACGCCATAATGAGGCCAATGGTGAAGACAGTCGTGACGGAGCGGAGGAAAATTATAGCAGTAACCAAGGAATGGAAGGCCCGTCTGATGACGCTGACATTATTGCGAAACGAGACCTGATCCGTCGTTCAATGATGGCGACATTGCTGTTTTCCCACGGCACGCCAATGATTTTAGCCGGGGATGAATTCGGGCAGACGCAAAAAGGAAATAATAATACTTATTGTCAGGATAATGAAACATCCTGGTTAGACTGGTCTCTTCTGGAAAAAACGCGAGGTCGAAAGATGTACGATTTCACGAAGCGACTCATAATGCTTCGAAAAACGCATTCGTCTCTGCGCGTATCGCGTTATATGCATGGACGTCATGAACCGCGTCCCGGATTGCCCGATATCGCCTGGTTCAATGCGGATGGCAACCCAATGTCCGTTGAAAACTGGGATAGCGAAGAGCATAGTTTTCTGGGAGTAAGGCGTGCTTCAGAAAACGTGAAAATACTTGATGTCACTTATCTGTTGTTAAATCCAGGAAACCTGGACAGAGAATGCATTCTCCCCGGTCCGGGCGAACACTGGCTGGTGTTGGCTAATAGTGCGGAAGACGAGCATGAGGAAGAACAGGTGATAATGCCTGCTGCCGACGGACAAAGCAGGCTCATGGTGCCGGCGCATTCTGTAGTTTTGCTGCAACTCGATACAGGTGAAGCCATTACATAATCAGTATATGGGAGAAGCGACCGTATGTCAGAAATCTTCCGATATCCCCGGCGGCAGGGTGCGATATTAATCGGACCTCAGCATACGAGATTTCGTTTATGGGCCCCGTCGTGTTCGGCCGTGATCCTTGAACGTGAAGGACATGTGGCGGTGGTCATGGATGCTGAAGACAGTGGCTGGTTTCGGTGCGAAACATTTAGCGGAGACGGGGTTCGTTATCGTTATCGCATTTCGTCCGATGTCGCGGTGCCTGATCCTGCGTCCTGTGCCCAGCCTGAGGATGTGCATGGGCCCAGTCTTGTTGTGGATCCTGCTTCTTATAAATGGAAAAACGCCCAATGGCAGGGGCGCCCATGGGAACAGGCGGTCATCTATGAAGTTCATGTCGGATTATGCGGCGGGTACATGAAGCTTGCGGAAGATTTGCCCCGACTTGCGGAACTGGGCATCACCGCCATTGAACTGATGCCCTTGTCTGAATTTCCTGGCGCGAGAAACTGGGGCTATGACGGCGTATTCCCATTTGCCCCTGAATCCTCTTATGGCACGCCAGACGAACTCAAATATCTCATTGATCAGGCGCACAGTCTTGGTCTTATGATATTTCTTGATGTGGTCTATAATCATTTTGGACCCGACGGGAATTATATCCCGCTTTATGCACAATCTTTTTTCAAAAAAAATAAACAGACCGCGTGGGGTTCTTCGATCAATTTTACGCGTCAGGAAGTGTGTGACTATTTTATCGATAATGCGCTTTACTGGATTATGGAATTCCGGTTTGATGGGCTTCGTCTGGACGCTGTACAGGCTATATCTGAACGAAACTGGCTTTTAAAACTGCGTCAAATTGTAGAAGAGACTGTAGAAGATGGGCGATTTGTTCATTTAATTCTTGAGAACGAAAATAATGACGCAGGATTATTGAGGAAGGGGTTTACGGCTCAGTGGAATGATGATGCACATAATGCACTGCATGTCATTCTCACCGGAGAACATGAAGGATATTACGGTAATTTTTCTGAGTCACCGCTCACGTCCCTGGCAAAGGTTCTTCGGGACGGTTTTTGTTTTCAGGGCCAGATGTCCCCTGTGACTGGAAAATCACGTGGTTCTCAAAGCAGCGATCTTTCTGCAGAGAAATTCATTTTTTTTCTTCAGAACCACGATCAGGCCGGAAATCGCGCCATGGGAGAGCGGCTTACTGTTCTCGCAGATCCTGATGCTTTAAAGGCCGCTTATGCCTTGATGCTTCTGTCACCCCAGATTCCGCTTTTATTTTTCGGAGAGGAGTGGGGATGTCGCACGCCTTTTTTCTTTTTCACCAGCCATACAGGCGAACTGGGGAAAATTGTCAGGGAGGGAAGGAGAAATGAATTTGCATCTTTCAGTTATTTCCATGAGCCTGAAAGACGTAAACTGATTCCAGATCCAAATGAGCAAGACACATTTGAAAGGTCACGTCCGGATATATCACAAGTGAATGTGGCTGAACATGCAGAGTGGCTGAATTTAACCAAAGAATTACTTAAGATTCGTCATAATTTTATTATACCCAGGCTAAATGGTGCTCGTAGTTCTGGTGTTGTTATTCTTTCGGAGAAGAGCAGCGGACTGAAGATGGGTGTGGCAGCTCACTGGATTATGAGTAATGGAGCCCGACTTACAATAGCCGTGAATTTCGGAACATCGTTTTTATTATTTGCTGAAATTTCAAATGAAAATCTGATCTATGCACGCCCTGCTTCAAACGATTCTGGCCGTTTGTCACCCCGGAGCATAACTGTCTGGTTACAGGAGGCAACGAATGTCTGACGAAGCTCTTTCCAGACGTGCGGCGTCCTTCGGGCTGAAGTCGAGATGGACAGATGCTCAGGGAATACCAAGACGTGTTTCTCAGGAAAGTTTACGAGAAATTTTGACTGTTCTCAAAACCTCCCAGGAGACTTGTTCTCTTGCATTTCTGCCTCCTATGATTGTTACGGATGAAAATTCGGCGACACCGGTTCCAATAGAAAACAAGATAAAAAATTTCGGTAATGTTGCAGAGAAAACTATAAAATTCATACTTATACTTGAGAATGGTGAGACAACAGAGGGGGATTTGACTCTGTCGCACAGAGGTGGATTTCTATTGCCTCCTGTCCAGGTCGTTGGTTATCACAAACTTATTATTGAAGATCAGGAGACAGTTCTTGCGGTTGCTCCAGTGCCATCTTCGGGACCTGCAAGTCATAAAATCTCTCGTTGCTGGGGGCTGTCAGCTCAGATTTATAGCCTGAGACAACGCGGTGACCGGGGGATGGGCCATTTCGGCGCAGTTGCTGAAATGGCGCACCTCGCTGGCCGCGCAGGAGCAGACGTACTGATGCTTAGTCCTGTTCATGCTATGTTTGCGGCGAGGCCTGAACAATACAGCCCTTATTCCCCCTCCAGCAGGCTTTTCCTTAATATTTTTCTTGCTGATCCGGATGCTGTTTTCGATGCTGCTATAATCAGGGCAGCGATGCAACATGCTCAGCTCTCGCAAAATGTGATTGACCGGTTGGAAGCAGAAGATTTCGTCAACTGGTCAGCTTCAGCCGGATGTCGTCTGAAATTGTTTCGGGCTCTTTATGATCATCACGTCACGGAAGGAAAACTGAAAGACTTTTCTGATTTTGTCCGGTCGGGTGGAGAACCATTGCATCAGCATGCCGTTTTCGAGGCGTTACATGCCAGAGAGCTTCGACGCGGATTGGCGGGTGGCGACTGGAGAGTATGGCCACCACCAATCCGCAGCCCCGCTACTCCTGAGGTCAGGCGTTTTGCTGATGATATGTCGCGTGAGGTGGATTTTCACAAATTCCTTCAATGGCTTGCAGCGAGAAGTCTTTCGAAGGCGAAAGCTGCGGCAAAAAAGGAGAATATGAAAATAGGTCTGATCGGAGACCTGGCCGTCGGCGTCGATCCGGCGGGGAGCGAATGCTGGGCAGGTCAGGCAGATCATCTTATCGGGTTGTCAATCGGAGCGCCCCCGGATGCGCTGAGTCAGGACGGCCAGAACTGGGGGCTGACGACTTACTCGCCTGGCGCGCTAAGAACCACCGGATATCAGACCTTCATCGGAATGCTAAGATCAGGTTTTTCTTATGGCGGTGGCCTGCGTATCGATCATGTGATGGCCCTTGAAAGGCTTTGGGTCATCCCCGCAGGCGCACACCCCAGGGATGGTGCCTACCTTACTTACCCTCGCGATGATCTCCTCCGACTTGTGGCTCTTGAGGCTAACAGAGCCGCCGCCGTAGTTATCGGAGAGGATCTGGGCACGGTCAGACCTGGATTTCGGCGGGCAGCCACGCAGCACGATGTGCTTGGGATGAATGTTCTTCCCTTCCAGCGCGACGTAAATGGTGCGTTTCTCCCGCCGGAACACTGGTCGAAAACATCCGTGGCTATGACGACCACACATGATCTTCCTACTATCGCAGGCTGGTGGCAGGGTAATGATATTTCATGGCGCGAAAAGCTTGGACTGATCCATTCAGATGCGGAACTCAATAAAGCAAAGAAGACGAGAGAGCGTGATCGTCAGGCTTTATGGGAGGCGCTGACACCGGAAGCGAAAAGGGTAGGGGACGGAAGTTCAGGTGATTACGCGAAGCCGTCTGGTGAAAAAGCGGATCAAGAGGGCAGGCGACAAAGCAACCGGATTCCGGAAATCTCCGAAGCGGGAGCAGAAGAGATTGTCGATAAGGTAATCCGCTTTGTCGGCGGCACTGATTGTCCTGTCGCAATTATTCCGGTTGAAGACCTTCTGGGATTGTCGGAGCAACCGAATATTCCCGGCACGATTGCGGTACACCCAAACTGGTGCAGACGTTACCCAAACGTTAGTAAATCACTTTTATCACGGCGAGCAGTTTTAAAACGGCTGGCTGCATTGCGGTCGGAAAGACCTGAACGATGAGCGCTGAATGCCATACGACGCATAGATCGCAGACAGATATTTCTATTCGGGCAACGGTGAGGCTTCAATTCCGGCAGGGCTTTACGCTCGATGATGCTGCCCATCTGATCCCTTATTTTTCAGCGCTTGGTATTAGCCATCTTTATGCGTCTCCTCTGTTTCGCAGCCGTCCCGGATCTGCTCACGGCTATGACATTCTCGATTACGGATGCGTCGACCCGGCACTGGGTGGAGAAAGCTCACTTCGTCATCTGGTAGCTGTGTTGCGTAATCACGGAATGGGATTGATTCTTGATATTGTGCCCAACCATATGGCGGTTGGCGGGGAGGGAAATGTCTGGTGGGAAGACGTGCTCGCCTGGGGGCAGGCGAGTTCTTACGCCAGATTTTTCGATATTAACTGGGATAGTTCCGTGGGAGAGATGACCGGAAAAATCATTCTGCCGTTTCTGGATCGCCCTTATGAACAGGCCCTGTCAGAGGGGGGCTTACAGTTAAAATTTGATTGCGAAACAGGCTGTTTTTTTATCTGCCACCATCACCACAGATTCACTGTATGCCCTGCTTATTACGGAGCATTACTTAAACGGGTTGCCGCACCGCCATCTTTGTGTGCCGCATTTTGTGCGGTAGCAGAGCGCGCGGAACCGGATGCAGATATGGCCTGCACACTTATGATGCTTTCCGCCTGGAGTCGTACAGAAAATGGCCGGAAAGCTATATCTGAGATCATATTATTCCATAATCCAGAAACGGTTTCCGGCCGCGAGAAACTTCATCATCTGATCGGGAAACAAAACTGGGTAGCTACATGGTGGAGGCTGGCAAATGAAACTCTGAACTGGAGACGTTTTTTTGATAATACGGAACTCGGAGCCATCGCAGTTGAACGTGTAGCCGTTTTCGATGCCACACATGCTTATATCGTCTCGCTGTTTGCAGAAGGTCTTATTGATGGAGTCAGGGTCGATCATATTGATGGCCTGACTGCACCCGCAGTATATTGCGACAGACTTCATGATCGCTTTGCGCGTGTCGCTTATTTACGTCCGTCGGACGTATCTGATCATAGTGTCATTTATGTCGAGAAAATTCTGGGAGAGATGGAACATCTCTCACCGACGTGGCGTGTAAACGGCACGACAGGCTACGAATTTATGGATCAGGTTTCTGCTGTGCTCCATGATGAAAATGGCAGAAAGAAACTTGATGCGCTTTGGGAAGCATGTGCCAGTGAAAACTCAACCCTTACCGATATCGAGCTAAATGCCCGTGATGAGATTCTTTCTTCTTTATTCCCGACGGAATTCGCCAAGCTTATTTCGCGTATCGCCGAAGCCCTGAAGACAAGCAATCTAGAGGATAATGGAAGTGCTATCTGCGACAATACCGAAGCAGCCATCGCGGAGGTAATGCGTGTCGTCCTTCGTTATTTTGGGCGATATCGGACATACTACGCGGATGATATGATCTGTGATCATTATGCCGATCAGATAGCACTGGATGAGGCTGTAACGCAAAGCCTGCCAAAACTCCGAGCCTCGCTGCACAGCCTTCTCAGGCGCATTGTAACCATACTCAGATCTCCGCCTGAAGCTGTGCCGTGTCCTGCCATCCGGGCGGCTCAGCGGGCGTTTGAGCATCTGACGGCACCACTGGCAGCAAAGTCTGTCGAAGATACGGCATTCTATCGATATGTGCGCCTGATTTCGCGCAATGAAGTTGGTAGTAACCCGGGTACACTTGCTTCATCAGTCTCATTTTTTCATGCGTCGTGTGCCCGACGATTGCTGAATTATCCTGATACCATGATTACTACTGCGACCCACGACCATAAACGGGGTGAAGACAGTCGCATGAGAATAGCTGTCATCAGTGAAGCGGCTGGGCAATGGTATATACTTGTTCAATATTGGCTGGAGAGTCTTGTCGGGCGGTCCGGTCCTGACCGTATCGACGCTCTGATGCTCTATCAAACTTTACTGGGTATCTGGCCACTTGATGGCAGTCCCGAAACTCTGGCCGGTCGCCTTTCAGCATGGTTTACAAAAGCTTTACGTGAAGGAAAGCGCCACACATCCTGGCTCGATCCCGACGATGCTTATGAGACTGCATGTCAGAATTATCTTGCGACATTACTGAACCCGGAACTTTCGCCAGTATTTATATCTGAAATGACAGCATTTCTGAAATATATAGCACCCGCTGCCGCATTAAACAGTCTCTCGCAAACATTGCTGCGTTTGACAACGCCCGGAATGCCCGATCTTTATCAGGGATGCGAACTCTGGGATTTCAGTCTGGTTGATCCGGATAATCGCAGAAGTGTTGATTATGCCGTACGCACGGAATTGCTACGAAACAAGCATGATTTCGAGAAAGCTACAGGCCAATGGCGTGACGGATCAGTCAAGTTCGCTCTCATCTATGCGCTTCTGCGATGCCGCGCCAGTTATCCGGACCTCTTCGCTCGTGGGTCGTATGAACCGGTAGACGCCAGTAACGGACATCTTATTATATTTCGCAGAGTATACAAAAACACACAGCTTCTGGTCATAGCACCAAGACATGTTCTGAATCTGAAGCCAGACGAAGAGACACTAACGCTCACAACGATGCCTGGCCCGGTTTATCTTCCTGAAAGCAGTTATGGAATCTGGTCAAGTGTAATCCGCCAAGAACATAAACTTCATGTCGGATCAGAAGCTGTTCATTTAATCAGAGCTGATATGGCGCCTGTCGAATGTTTCATAATGGAATCCTGACAGAAACCTCGTAGAAGAAAACGGTATTGAAGAAAGAAGCCGGGGAGAAATTACATCCGGACAGATCCTCCTTATGCCCGAATTTTCATAAGGATTATTCTGAAAAGAGTATCACTCCTGATGATCGGGATAGGGTGGTCGGGTATAACCTCCGGGAGATAGTGTGAATATCTCATATCCCGTCTCAGTAACGCCGAGCATATGTTCGAATTGTGCTGTGAGCGATCGGTCACGTGTCACTGCTGTCCAGCCATCATCAAGAATTTTAACATCGGGCTTCCCGATATTAATCATAGGTTCAATGGTAAAAACCATTCCGGCTTTCAATTTCATTCCCTCACCTGGGCGACCATAGTGCAGAATATTGGGGGGAGCATGGAATGTGCGTCCAATGCCATGTCCGCAGAAATCCCGGACAACAGAAAATCTGTGAGACTCGGCAAGTTTTTGAATGGCATAACCAATATCCCCGAGCGTCGCTCCGGGTTTGACGGCAGAGATGCCGGCCATCATGGAATCATATGTGACGTCGATAAGTTTTTTAGCTTTTATCAAGGTGTTGCCAACAACATACATACGACTGCTGTCACCAAACCAGCCATTCAATATGCAGGTAACGTCAATATTTAAAATATCGCCATCGTTTAATACCCTTTCTCCGGGTATTCCATGGCAAACAACATGGTTTAACGAAATGCAGGATGACTTCGGATAACCTCTGTAATTAAGGGTCGCAGGTACAGAATCATGATCAATCATAAACCTGTGAATGAGATCATCAAGTTCGCCTGTTGTTACGCCGGCTTTCACGTGACTTGTAATCATATCCAGTGTCATCGCGGCCAGTCTGCCCGCTGCTCTCAGGCCGACGAAGTCTGCTTCATCGTGAAGCACAACTCCACCGCGCACTGTGTCACCTTCCATGATCTTCCCCATCCGTAAAATTACAGCGTTAGATTTTGCCGGTTTTACATTCGTGGTGCAAGGTTAATACAGATGTTGGAAACCAATATTTTTTATATTTGACAGCGAAAAATATCTGCACCTCTGGACTCTGTCCTGAGAAACTAAATCTCTAAAAGTATTTAAAAAAGAATAATACATGCTTCTTAGCTTAGAAAAATTGCGGCTTACATAGTGGCGCTCTTTGTGAGCGCCGCTATGTAATTTCCCTGCTTATGTAGGTAGGTTGCCTGGATCGGCACTCTCTTCTTTTTCCTCGTTGCGTTCGTTTTTTTCTCCATCATCAGCGTTCGATGTTGCTGGTGCTGTTTCGAGAAATTCAAAATTGAGTTTGCCATCTTTAACAGAAATTTTAACAGCTCCGCCTTTGGCCAGTTTGCCAAACAGCAGTTCTTCCGAAAGTGGCTTCTTGATTGCCTCCTGGATCACGCGCCCAAGCGGTCTTGCTCCGTAGAGACGATCATAACCGCGTTCGGCCAGCCATTCTTTAGCTGCTGAAGACATCTCAATAATGACATTCCGATCGGCAAGCTGCGCTTCAAGCTGCAGAATAAATTTCTCGACAACACGCCCGACAGTTTCGGGAAGGAGATTACTGAACGGTATGATTGCATCGAGCCGGTTGCGGAATTCGGGCGTGAAAAGCCTTTTAATGGCTTCTTCATCTTCGCCTTCACGCGAATCACGACCAAAGCCGATAGCCTCCTTACTAAGATCAGCCGCTCCCGCATTTGTAGTCATGATCAGGATTACGTTCCTGAAATCGACCATTTTCCCGTTGTGGTCAGTGAGCTGACCATGATCCATAACCTGAAGCAGAACATTGAACAGATCCGGATGTGCTTTTTCGATTTCATCAAGCAGCAGAACGGCATGTGGATGCTGATCAACCGCATCAGTAAGCAGCCCTCCCTGGTCAAATCCGACATAGCCGGGAGGAGCGCCTAAAAGCCGTGAGACGGAATGACGTTCCATGTATTCAGACATATCGAAACGGATCAGTTCGATACCCAGAGTGTTCGCCAGTTGACGGGCCACTTCTGTTTTACCAACCCCGGTAGGACCGGAGAACAGGTAACTCCCGATCGGTTTCTCCGCATCGCGCAGGCCGGCACGAGAAAGCTTAATCGCATCAGACAAGGCTTCGATGGCTTTATTCTGACCGAAAACCATATTCTTAAGGTCACGTTCCAGCGTTCTGAGAACTTCCTTATCGTCGGCGGAAACGGTCTTGGCCGGAATGCGGGCAATCTTTGCAATTACATCTTCAATGTCGCGCAAAGTGACTGTTTTTCGACGTTTGCTTTCCGGAAGAAGCATGCGTGATGCACCGGCTTCATCGATAATATCAATGGCTTTATCAGGAAGCTTGCGATCGTGAACATATTTAACAGAAAGCTCCACGGCTCCGCGGAGAGCGTCATCAGTATAGCGAACTTTGTGATGCTTTTCGTAATTTGTTTTAAGACCACGAAGAATTTTGACTGCGTCGTCAGCAGACGGTTCTTCAACATCGATTTTCTGGAATCGGCGCACCAGTGCCCGATCTTTTTCGAAGTGCTGACGAAATTCCTTGTAGGTCGTTGATCCGATGCAGCGCAGCGTTCCTGCGGCCAGAGCCGGCTTCAGGAGGTTAGAAGCGTCCATAGCTCCACCAGATGTAGCTCCTGCACCAATAACAGTATGAATTTCGTCGATAAAAAGGATCCCTCCTGGATTCTGATCAAGCTCCGATACGACAGCCTTCAGACGTTCTTCGAAGTCACCTCTGTAACGCGTACCCGCAAGCAGTGTCCCCATATCCAGCGAATAAATCGTTGAATTCAGAAGCACCTCCGGGACATCACCCTCCACAATCCGTTTAGCAAGACCTTCGGCAATAGCCGTCTTGCCAACGCCGGGATCTCCAACATAGAGCGGATTATTTTTCGTTCGACGACAAAGAATCTGGATAGTCCGCTCGACCTCGGAATCGCGACCGATCAGTGAGTCGATCTTCCCGTCAGCGGCTTTTTTGTTCAGATCAACGCAATATGTTGACAGCGCTTCACTGGCTTTTTGCGGCCCTCTTCCTTTTTCCTCACGCTCAGATTCTTCTTTTTCAGAAGACGCAGGAGAACCGCTGACTGTGCGTCGGACACTCCGGTCGGGTGCTTTCGCAATCCCATGTGAGATAAAGTTTACGGCATCAAGGCGTGTCATATCCTGAAGCTGCAGAAAATACACCGCGTGACTTTCCCGTTCAGCAAACAGCGCAACAAGCACATTGGCCCCGGTTACCTCGTCCCGCCCGGTGGACTGAACATGAATCGCAGCACGCTGGATAACGCGCTGAAAGGCAGCAGTTGGCTTCGGCTCGGTCGGCCTTTCTGACGTCAGACCAGCAAGATCTTTATCGAGGAATTCCGTCAGGTCGTTGCGAAGTTTATCAAGATCCACGCCACAGGCGCGAAACACAGTTACCGCATCGGCATCATCAATCAGGGCGATCAAAAGATGTTCAAGGGTAGCATATTCGTGGTGCCGCTCACCTGCGAGAGTCAGCGCCCGGTGCAATGTCTGCTCAAGATTGCGTGACAACATGATTAAGATACTCCTTTCTTAGGTTGGCGTATCCGGTCACGCCGCAGAGGACCTTTGACCTTAGTATATTTGGGTGCTTTGGCCAGAAAAGCCAGCCATAAGACGGAGATCCCCTGAAAAATTTTCGTAACCTTTCCGATTAAGTAACGCGGGAGAAAAAGCCGGGTATCGTGTCGGTTTTCAGCAGGTTATCCTTGTTAGTGAAGTAAATTAATAACTCATTTAACCTGATATTTTTTCGCGTCATTAGTCAGGGGTTGTTGCCTGTTAAAATAGTCATTTCATTGATTGGATATTTTTCTCGGGTTTCTTGTGAGTATAATTGGTTATATCAACCTTGTATCATGGTTAGTATAATTTTTTGCAGCATGAAATGTGAGATGATATTTATTATGCAGAATACATTTTTCTTTTTTGTGTGGAAATTCCAATATCTATATTAAATAATAAGCAATAGACTGCATTCTGAAATGAAAAATATTATACATTGTAGATTGCTGCTCTCTGATGGACGTGCGACGTAAAATACGTTAGAGAGCACTCGCACCAAGAATGAGAGTTCTTGTTGATGCAGGATGGGTGGCCGAGTGGTTGAAGGCACTGGTCTTGAAAACCAGCGTGCGTGTAAGCGTACCGTGGGTTCGAATCCCACCCCATCCGCCAGTATGGATAAAAGTAATATTTGAAAAATGAGGCTGGTAAAAGCTTATGCTCTCTGTGTTAGCGGACTCGGTTGGTTTACAGGCTTAATTCCATCGGAGCAGGCGTTGTTTATTCCTGATTCAATGAAATTAAGTTTTTGAACGCTGTTTCGTGCTTGCAGAGGCGTGCAGGCGGGTCGATTTGTCGTGTTTTGTCAGGGGCGACCTGGCGAGTACATAATGTACAATACCCGATTTTGTTCTGGGTTTTTGTGAACGACGAATCGGGGCCTCGGCGACCTGGACAGGAGATCGACGTGTATCCCGGGAAGATGCGAACAAAGTCAGCGTTTTGCGTCCTGATCGTGCCAGAATGAATGGTTTAGCCATGGGAGCGCTTCGTTCAACGGGGGCAACGCCTTCGTCCGCAAATCCCTGATCCATCAGCGACGCCATCGTGCGTGTGCGCTCGATATTAGATGATGCGCCCATGACAACACCGACAAGGCGCACATTATCTCTCATCGCAGATGTGACGAGATTGAGGCCCGCCTGCGCTGTATAACCTGTCTTCATTCCGTCCGCGCCCGGGTAATAACGCAACATCGGGTTATGATTGGGAATTTCGTGTCCGTGAAAATAAAAAATACCGACTGAGAAATAGTGATAATCTTCAGGAAAATCGGAAATCAGATGCTGAGCAAGTGTCGCAAGATCCCGTGCCGTTGTAACCTGGCCGGGGTTAGGAAGGCCTGATGCATTCTGAAATGTCGTTCGCGACATTCCGAGATTATGCGCTTCAGCAGTCATCATTGCAGCAAATTGCGGTTCGCTCCCGCCTATCAGTTCTCCAAGAGCGCAGGCTGCATCGTTGGCTGATTTTGTTACCAGCCCAAGGATACCCTGTTCAACTGTGAGATAGGAGCCGGGAACAAGGCCCAGTTTTGATGGTTCGCGGGTGGCTGAGTGGATAGATACAGGAACCGCCTGATCAAGCGTCAGCGTGCCTGAACGAAGCGCCTTGAATGTCATATAAAGGGTCATCAGCTTAGTCAGGCTGGCGGGATAGCGCTGCAGGTCAGGATTGACTTGCGCGAGCACCGCACCGGTCCTGGCATCCGAAACAAATGCGCTGATATTTCCGACGTACTGAGCGTGTGCCGCTTTGTGCGGAGCTGTTGCCGATACCAGGAGAGTTGCGAAAGCAAGATAAGACACTCTGATATTCCGACGAGCTGTCACGCGTGTCTCTCCCATTTTCCGCTCTGCCGAATCGCCAGGAACGTCTCCCGACCAGTGAATGGCCGACTCTAAATGTACATCATAGTGTGTGACCAGAGATTACAGCAGTTCCCCCGGTCAGTCGATTCAGAAGCTTAGCAGTCCCGATTCGATCGTCTAGCAAAAATTTGCTAACAAAATATAATATGATCAGACTTCTGTTCGGCTGGCAGGAACATCATTTTAATGCGCTGGGCGTATGCCCATAAATGCACAGGGTAGACGCACGAAGCTGATATTTCTGTTTTCACAGAGATTGCTGTAGTTTACAGAGAGAAAAATGATACCGCCAACAAGAAAAAATTGCTCCGGTGATCCCGTCTGGCTGGTTGGCCGCCATAGGGGGGGGCATGCCGGTCAGGTCAGCATGAGCGACGATTCTAAAAACAATAACAATGAATCAGATGTTAGCGTTCTGGTAAGGCCGAAGACAAAAACCCGCAAGCCATCTATGTATAAAGTCCTCATGCTAAATGATGATTATACGCCTATGGAATTTGTTGTTCATGTACTGGAGCGGTTCTTTAATAAGACACGTGATGAGGCGACAAATATCATGCTTCATGTTCACAAGAAGGGCGTGGGTGTGTGTGGCGTATTTACCTATGAGGTTGCTGAAAGCAAAGTGACGCTGGTGATGGATCTGGCGCGCCAGAATCAGCACCCGCTGCAATGCACCATTGAGAGAGATTAACTCAGCCCGGGCGCGCAGGGCAGAAATTTCTCATAATCTGATTTTACATCGTCTTAAAAAGACCGGTTGTAACAGAGTTTTCTTCGTTGCCGTTCTTTTTAATGAAGACGGATACTGATGCCACGCTGATACGGGCCTTCGATTTCTTTTTGCGTGCGTTGCACGGGGGCGGGATATCTATAGCAGGCAGCTTGCCAGAGGCTTTGTCCTGGTGAGAGTTATGTGTTACCACAATCGCGGGAGATCCGTTGCGGACGTGCACCTTGCCAACCCGGTCAGGTCCGGAAGGAAGCAGCCGCAGTAAGTTTCGCGCGGGTCGTGGCGGGTCTCTCACGTTTTGGGAAACGACAGGTCTGTCCTGAAGGGATGTATTGTTTTCCCTGAGCCATAGACCGGTTCCTTTGGATTCGCCGAAAATATGTCTGATCATGAGAGCCCGGCTGATGACCTGCCATTGCCAGATGGTGGCGGACCTGGCCTCTTTGGTGATGAACAATCGATAATTTTATCCGATGCAATCGACAGAACAGAGCCTGCCGATGAAGAGCATGCTCCGCTGACGAAAAAACAGTCTGCAACATCCGATGCAGGCTACAGAGTTCTCGCGCGCAAATATCGTCCTGCTACCCTGGACGAACTTATTGGTCAGGATGCGCTTGTTCGCACATTACAAAACGCATTTGCCACTGGCCGCGTCGCACACGCCTTTATGCTTACCGGTGTGCGCGGAGTCGGTAAAACCACCACGGCACGTATCATTGCTCGTGGCCTGAACTGCACAGGTGCTGATGGAAAAGGACAGGCAACAGCCCATCCGTGCGGTGTCTGTCCGAATTGTGTCGCAATCCTTGCCGATCGTCACCCCGATGTTCTGGAGATGGATGCAGCCTCGCGCACCGGTGTCGATGATGTGCGCGGAATCATAGAAGCCTGTCATTTCAGGCCGATTCAGGGGCGCATGAAAGTCTTCATTGTGGATGAAGTTCACATGCTTTCCCGCAATGCATTTAATGCTCTGCTGAAAACCCTTGAGGAGCCACCGCCGCAGGTCACATTCATCTTCGCGACGACCGAATTGCGCAAAGTTCCTGTCACAGTGCTCTCGCGCTGCCAGAGGTTTGACCTGCGTCGGATCGCACAGTCCGAACTGGTATCGTTTTTCACTAAAATTGCTGATCGCGAAAAAGTCACTGTCGAGACGGAAGCACTGAAGCTGATTGCCCGTGCCGCCGACGGCTCGGTGCGCGATGGTCTTTCGCTTCTCGATCAGGCGATCGCTCAGAGCGGAAGCAGCAATGAGAGCGGGGAAGTCATTTCGGCTTCTCTTGTTGCTGCAATGCTGGGTCTTTCTGACCGGAGCATCGTATTTGATCTTTTCGATGCTGTGATGCGCGGTGACATTTCAGCGGCCATAGCCTTGTCTGACTCCGTTTATGACCGGGGAGGCGACCCGGGCCTGATGCTGCGGGATCTTGCTGAACTGACGCATACCGTTACCCGTCTGAAAACCGTGCAAAATCTGCAGGATGCTCTTGATCTGCCCGAGTCAGAGCGCATCAGAGGCGGCGCTTTTGCATCATCGCTGTCGCTCTCGGCACTTTCCCGTCTCTGGCAGATGCTGCTTAAGGGAATCAGTGAAATCGATGATGCGCCACTCAGACGTGAGGCAGCCGAGATGGTGCTCGTGCGTCTCTGTTATGCATCGACTCTCCCTTCTCCACCGGAAATCCTGAAGCGTCTGGAGCATGGAGAATCCGCTCAGGATACGAGGGCTCCGGTGGCCTTGCCGTCACCGTTGGCGCTGTCGTCCGGCGTCCAGGATGTAAGTGAGCGGAGAACTCATGCGTCTCCGGGTGAGCCTGTTTCGGTGAGTGATCCCGGGGACAGATTGCCTCATGCCATAAACGCAGGCCGGGCCGGAAGCGCGCAGCGCGCGCCGGTAACGGACCGGATGACTGTTGAAGATCCTCCGGAGAAAGAACCGAAATCCTGGCGGGAACTGGTGGCGTTTGTAAAGGATAACAGCCGGGAGGCCTCCTTGCATGGTCATCTGCGTTATTCTGTCCATCTGGTGACATTCGCTCCGCCTCTGATCGAGGTGCGAACTGACAACGAGGCCCCAAAGGATCTGCCCCGTCGTCTGCAGGATTTTCTTCGCGCGCGTTTCGCTGGTGAGTGGATTGTCAGAGAGGTCGATGCTCCGGGTGAGCTCACTCTGGCGGAGCAGAGCGCCGATATCATCCAGCTTCATAAACGCCGGTCAGAAAATCATCCGCTCGTAAAAGCAATTCTGAAGGCATTTCCGGGTGCGGAACTGGGTGACATAAAAGACTCATCTTTTGATGACCATTACGGTCTCCCCGTTGAAGTTGATGATCCGTCCGGGCTAGTGCTTGATCACGACGTGCCTGATCCGGAAGACGAATAAGACTTCGGGGGACTCTCCGTTCCGCATTGTGACAGTAAGGAATAAAGCATGAAAAATCTTGCCGGCCTGATGAAACAGGCTTCCCAGATGCAGGCCAAAATGGAAGAAATGCAGGCCAGTCTGGGCAACATCCAGATCGAAGGCTCAGCGGGAGCCGGAATGGTGACCGTCACATTGAGCGGCAAGGGAGATATGCGAGCGATCAGGATTGATCCCAAACTGGCAGATCCAACGGAAATGGAAATGTTACAGGATCTGATCGTGGCGGCCTGTGCCGATGCGCGTGTAAAACTCGATAAAACCGCCGCCGAAGAAATGCAGAAAGTTACGGGTGGCCTGAACCTGCCGCCGGGTCTCAAGCTACCTTTCTGACGCATAACATCATCAATTCCCGGCTATCTGAATGACGCCAGTTCCTGAAATAGATCATTTAATCGGACTCATTGCGCGTCTTCCGGGGCTCGGGCCGCGATCAGCACGTCGGGTTACACTCGCTCTGCTGCGAGATCCGCGGGGAAAGCTGCTTCCCCTTGCCCGCGCCATGGAAAGCGCCGCCATGTCCGTGCGGACATGCACGTCCTGCGGCAATCTCGACGTCGAAGATCCCTGCCACATCTGTCGCGATCCCACGCGGGCAAATGACCTGATCTGCGTCGTCGAAAGTGTCAACGATCTCTGGGCCCTGGAACGCGCCGGCGCTCATCATGGCCTTTATATGGTGCTCGGAGGCGTGCTGTCCGCATTGCGGGGTATCGGCCCGGCGGATCTGAACGTGGAACCGCTTTTTGAACGTCTGCGCGCCGGTTCTGTCAGAGAAGTCATTCTTGCTCTGGGAGCAACTGTAGATGGCGCTACAACAATGTACTGGCTTCAGGAGAAGCTGCATCCTTATGATGTCCGGGTCAGTCGTGTTGCGCAGGGAGTTCCGATGGGGGGCACTCTTGATGTTCTTGATGACGGAACCCTGGCTGCCGCTGTGAGCGCAAGGCGCCCGATGTGAAGCGAAAAACTGATTTCAGGACACCCTGCTCCCGATGAACGGACTCAGCATGAGGATTCCGCGAGCAGCCCTGGTCACCGGGGCAAGCCGGAGACTGGGACGGGCAATCGCCCGAAGCCTCGCGGAAACCGGCTTTTCCATCGCTATCCATTATCGCTCCGATGAAGAAGCCGCCAGTTCTCTGCTTGCGGAGATCAGGACTCTCGGTGTTCAGGGCTGTCTGTTGCAGGCAGATTTTGCTGATGAAGAGCAGGTGAGGGGGCTCGTGCCGCAGGCGATGGCCGCTCTGGGGCCACTGGGTGTTCTCGTCAACAACGCATCGACCTTCGAAAGAGATGAATGGGATACGGTCACCAGGCAAAGCTGGCAAGAGCACATTGAACCTAATCTGCGAGCTCCTTTCGTTCTGATCCAGGACTTCGCCAGAGCGCTTCCAAAAGGAAGCGAGGCCATGGTGCTTAATATGCTTGATGAGCGGGTCTGGTCATTGACACCACATTTTGTAAGCTACACGGTCTCGAAATCGGCACTGTGGACACTGACGCAGACGATGGCCCTGGCTCTCGCGCCCCGGCGAATTCGGGTCAATGCGATCGGACCAGGTCCCGCTCTCCCAAGTCCTCGCCAGACAGCCGAACAGTTCCGACGACAATGTGAATCTGTGCCCCTTGGTCACGGCACGTCCCCTGAAGAAGTCGCGCAGGCGGCTCTGGCACTTCTGGCGCTGCCGTCCGTTACCGGGCAGATGCTGGCCCTGGATGGTGGCCAGCATCTCCAGTGGCACTGCTCCCTGCCGGATGCGGGACATTTGACGGAAGAATGACTGAGATGACGATTCTTGCACCATGGCCCGGCGACCTGCCGCTACGGCGGCTGTTTCTGAAGGACATGCTCGTTGATGCTCAGATCGGTATTTTCCCGCATGAGCAGGGTGTGACGCAGCGCGTCCGGATTAATGTTTCGTTCGGGGTTTCTGAAGAACGAGATCTGGTCGAAGGCGCGGATGAACTGAGTCGAACGGTCTCCTATGAGGATGCCGTGCTGATTGTGCGCAAACTGGCAACGGCTCAGCATACAAAGCTGGTTGAGACGCTGGCGGAGCGGATTGCCATTGAAATTCTGAAGGACCGACGTGTCTGTGTCGTACGCGTAAGCGTTGAAAAGCTGGATATTTTCTCTGATCTTGATTCTGTAGGCGTGGAAATCGAGAGGTGGTCAGCAGAGCAGATACCGGGAATGGTCTGCCTGTAATGGTATCTGCCCGCAGAAACCCGACCGCCTCGGTCATAAGTCGCGCTCAGCCGCAGACTGTTCGGGAAAAATCCAGTAATTCCTGCGCGTGCGCTACAATGCGCCCTGCATTGACAGGCAATACTGCCTGACTCGTGTGATCCTCCTGTGTCACGCCGGTCTCGATCAGATCCGCCCAGTAGTAAAGGCGATTGCGAACAGCAATTGGCAGGAAGCAGGGGTTCTGGTGATGGCTCGGGACAAGCTCGTAAACAACCGAGGCAGGTGGACACCAGGAGATGTTCGTCATTCCCGCTCCCAGAAAGCCGATCACCATGCGCGCTTCTGAAAACAGGCGTATCTGCTCCCGAACACTCAGCGTCTCGGGCCGGATGCATTCAAACCCGATCTGTTTCAGACCAGATGCCAGTTCAGCTTCATTCGGAATTTTACGGTTCGCTGCCTCTCCCCGTTCAATGAACAGAAGACGCGAACCCGGTCGGGAGACACAACCAGCAGCATGCCTGAGCATATGGCTGGTCTCAACGGCCGTTTCTGAAGCTGTAAAATCAGTCCTGCCGCGTATGAAATCTGTGTAAATGACACGAGGAAAACGATAACGCGTGCCTGCATGCGTTATCTTCCAGTGCTTCCTGGCCAATCCCATAAGCTCAATGCTTTCTGTCTGCCACGGGGTAAGGGCAGGAAGCAGAAACACGTCATCAGGACCGGCTGCTTTCAGGAAGTGACGAATGGCCGGCAGCGTATGGGCCACCCAATGATAGAAATTGGTATTCCAGTGATCAAAGCCGGCCCAGGCTGTCTGATCGCAGCTTTCGATCGGTCTGTCCTCGTGCGCGCAAAAAAGATCCAGCACTGCCGGGGGCTGAGTATAGAGCACATCCCGGATCGGAGCGCCGTGCGAACTGAACATGGTCAGTTCAGGATCGAACATGACATCGTTAAAACTGTAGCGAAAAACAGGTGCAGTCGATGTGGTCTGATATCGGAACAGACTTTCGCTGCCGTCACTCAACAGACCGTTTGCTGCGAAAGTTCCTTCCCGCAGAGGGGAGAATTCAATCAGCGCCCGGTTTCCTGCCGCCTGAAATAATCCGACAGCAGGTAAATGCCGGGAGGGCCGTCCGTTTTTAATGCGATCACGCAACATGGTAATGCGGGACATGGCGACCTGAGCAGGAAAGTATCGGGGAAAAGATATCGAAAATCAGTGATTGTCACAATCCGTGACAATTCTGCCTGTCTTTCCGAAGCAAGACTGTGCAGCTATGCCTGCATGGATTTCAGCTAATGAGTATAAAGACAGGCTCGACGACCGGAGCCGTTTTTTGCCACAGATCAGACAGGCCGGAACACAACAGGGCGGTAACGCGCTGTTCTTTGCCGTAAGCAGGCAGATTATGTCCCCGGCATCAATGGTACAGATCTGATCCGAACCGACTGTCGTATGCACACAGATGTACATCCGACAGTCGGTGCTTCCTGTTATTTTACGAGTCGTGCTCGTCCTTGTCCGTGTTCACATCGATGTCGGTGCTGATGTCATCGGCATCATCATCGAGATCAGCCGTATCTTCCAGGACGTCGGCATCGTCATCATCATCGTCGGTATCGACGTCGATATCATCGCCGTCTTTGTCTGGTTTCGGGGCAGCCTTCACAGGCAATGCCGGAATGCTGTCACCCGCTCTCTTAAGCCGGGGAACTTCAGCCGGCTGCTCAGCTCCGCATTTCGGGCAAACAGCCGGTTCCTTGTTAAGGTCGTAAAAACGCGCTCCGCAAGATACACAGATGCGTTTTGAACCGAGTTCAGGCTGGGCCATGGTGAACCTGTCAATCGTGATCATGGTTTTGGGGATGAAATCTTCCCCGGCGAGCCTGGACACCGTGCGGAACACGCATCCAGATGAGGCGTGGCCCAATGCCAGCTTGTGCCGTCCGTGTCAAACAGAAGCAGCGGCAGGGCAACAGGCCAGGCTCTCATGCATGGCCGAACCTTATTTCTGCCTTAATTTTCCAATGCCATAAAAATCCGTCATGTTTCGGACGCAGATTTTTGTCAAAGGACTATGTAATGAGCAGGGTTCCGGGCTGCCTGTTGCACGCCTTTACGGTGTGTCTGCTCGCAATGCTGACCGCTTGCAGTACGACCCCGCATGCCGGAGGTAATCCGTCTGAGTGGGGGCAGGGTAACTATCGTGCTCCCGGATCGGCAGGCGATCCTTGGGGACCCTATATCCGCGAGGCCGCAGGCCGATTCTCAGTTCCGGAACAATGGATCAGGGCCGTCATGACCCAGGAATCTGGAGGGAAAGAATATATAAACGGACAGCTGACCAAATCGGGCTCAGGCGCCATGGGCCTGATGCAACTCATGCCCGCGACATGGGCTGAACTGGCCGGGCTGTATGGCCTGGGCGGCGATCCTTACGACCCCCACGATAACATCGTGGCCGGAACCGGTTATATCCGCCAGCTTTATGAAAGGTTTGGCTCTCCGGGCTTCCTCGCCGCGTATAATGCCGGCCCCGGCCGTGTCGAACAGTACCTGCAGACAGGCGAATCTCTGCCCGATGAAACCGTTAACTACGTGGCTTCGATCTCGCCCAATCTCGGTGATGCCGCGCCCGGCTCCGGAGTCAGTGAAACCGGCAGTGCCGCCATCCGCGTAGCCCAGGCTTCTCCTGTTGTGTCTGCTGCATCTGACCCCGATGCTGTCACGCGGACTGCGGATGGCTGTCTCCGCGATGCCGACGTGGCCTATGATCCGTCAAACTGCCTGATGGATCAGGATGCGCCTCACGCCAATCCGCTCTCCGCCCCTCAGCCGGCAGCGCCACCGCTGGCAACATTGCAGCGGCTGCAACCTCCTGTTGCAGTGGCCTCTGTCGGAAGGCCTCTTCCCGCTGAGCTTGCGAGTTATGTTGAGCCATCGTCTTCAGCGAACCGTATTATAGCCACTCCTGCCGTCGCAACCCGCGGTTATGGCGATGGCGGGGCTTCAGGGCGTCCCTGGGCCGTTCAGGTTGGCGCTTTCTCCAGCGGAGCCGAAGCCCGTACAGTACTCAGCCAGGCTCAGTCCCTTATCGGCGGGTCTTCCGGGCAGCTTGGCGCCGTCGTGACGCGGGTCTCGCCTGCTGCGAATTCACTTTATCGGGCACGACTGACCGGCTTCGCTCCCCAGGCCGCAGCGGCGGCCTGCCGGATTCTGCATACCCATGCGATTGCCTGCTTTACAGTTCCCGTGACGATCTGATCCCGGGCTGCGTCTGAAAAATGTGCATTGTCGCCAACGGGTGCCTCGGCTAGACCCCCGCCTTCCGGGGCGTCAGTCAAAAGTCGCCCTACACAGCCGGGACTGAGACAGATGGCACGCAACCGCATCCGTAAAGGACGCGCCCTGAATGGCTGGCTTGTGATCGACAAGCCGTCCGGGGTCACCTCGACAGCCGTCGTCAGTATCGTGAAGCGTGCTTTCGATGCTCAGAAAGTCGGCCACGGCGGTACTCTTGATCCACTTGCAACCGGCCTCCTGCCGATCGCAATGGGTGCCGCAACAAAAACGGTTCCTTACATTATGGACGGAACCAAACGGTATCACTTCACTCTTCGTCTGGGTGAGGCGAGGGACAGCGACGACGCGGATGGTACGGTTACAGCAATCTCCGATGTGCGCCCCACGGATGATGAACTGCGTGCGGCGACAATCGGCCTGACCGGCGACATCATGCAGGTGCCTCCGGTTTTCTCCGCTCTTAAAGTGGCCGGTGAGCGGGCCTATGACATGGCGCGTGATGGCCGTCCGCCTGAGTTGCCACCCCGTCCGGCTCGCGTGGACCGGTTCGAACTGATCGGGCGACCCGATGCCGATCACGCCATTTTCGAAGTTGAATCCGGCAAGGGCGTATATATGCGTTCCCTGGCGCGGGACGTTGCGCTCGCCTGTGGTACGGTCGGTCATATTGCCGCATTGCGCCGTCTGAGAGTCGGGCCGTTCACTGAAGAAGATGCGATTTCGCTGGACAAAATCGTCGCGAGCGCCGAAGAAGCGCCTGCTTCACCGGAGCTGCTGCGTCCGGTCGCGACCGCGCTGGCCGACATCCCGGCGCTGGCCCTGACCCCGGACGAAACGGTTCTCCTGCTGCATGGACAGGCTCTCGGCCTGCTGGATCTCATGGGACGTATCCCGGAAACCGGCGCCGACGGCATTGTTCGTGCGATGGACGGTGAGCGTGTGCTCGGTCTGTGCCGCCTCGAAGATGGCTGGCTGCAGCCCGTTCGACTGCTTTAAACCTTATTTTTCGGGAGACACCGATGTCGATTACCGCAGAACGCCGTACAGAAGTCATTCAGGAATACCGTACGACCCCGACCGATACCGGATCACCGGAAGTTCAGGTCGCGATCCTGACCGAGCGGATCAATAACCTGACCGAACACCTTAAAACCCATGCGAAGGATTTCCATTCGCGTCGTGGTCTGCTGGTCATGGTTGGCAACCGTCGTGGTCTGCTCGACTATCTGAAACGCAAGAGCCAGACCCGCTACGAGACGCTGATTGGCCGTCTGGGGCTGCGTCGCTGATCACGCGGGACTGTCGGGGAAACAGAGCCTGTCAATCTGTGGCATCTCTGCTGTTTCCCCATTGCCCGTAATCCTGTAAGGGATACCCCGGGATGCCTGTCCAAGCAGGTGTCCCGGGTTTTTTTGTTGTCCGGTATCTGAACCGGCGAAATCAGGAGCCGAACCGGCTTATCGTGGGGCCTACCGGCCAGCCACGGCGTTTCAGGCCACATGGCGCCCTGGCGTTTTCGCCAGTCACCATGCCGTCCGAGACGCTGTCTGCAACCGGCCCCTGTCAGACGGAAACAGGAGTCATATCCGTGACTTTGGTTTCCGGGACGCGAGGCGCGGTATCGGCCCGAAAGGTCTGATGCAGAATGTTCAATTATTTTCGTAAAGAGATTGAGTGGGGCGGTCGCAAGCTGGTTCTGGAGACCGGCAAGATTGCCCGCCAGGCAGATGGCGCCGTTGTCGTCACATATGGGGACACAGTCGTTCTGTGTACCGCTGTTGGCGCAAAGAGCGTGAAAGCCGGTCAGGATTTCTTCCCGCTGACTGTTAACTATCAGGAAAAAGCCTACGCCGCCGGCAAGATCCCCGGCGGGTTCTTTAAGCGCGAGGGGCGTCCCTCAGAGGCGGAAACTCTTAACTCCCGCCTCATTGACCGTCCGCTGCGTCCGCTGTTTCCCGAGGGCTTCCGCAACGAAGTTCAGGTTATCGCGACAGTTCTCAGCCACGATATGGAGAACGATCCGGCGATCCCCGCTCTGATCGGCTGTTCGGCTGCTCTCACATTGTCCGGAATACCTTTCTTCGGTCCTGTCGGCGCCTGTCGTGTGGGTTATGTGGACGGCGAATACGTCCTGAATCCGACGATCGAAGAGACAAAAGAAAGCGACCTGGAACTGGCAGTCGCCGGAACGACCGAGGGCGTTCTGATGGTTGAATCCGAGGCCAGCGAGCTTTCAGAAACCACTATGCTCGGCGCTGTGACCTTCGGGCATAAAGCATTTCAGCCGGTCATCGAGGCGATTATCGCTCTTGCAGAACATGCGGCCAAAGCGCCGTGGGATCTGGAAGCCCCATCGAAAGAAACCATCGCGCTTCGCAAGAAAGTCGATACGCTTGGTCGCAAGGCACTGACGACAGCCTATAAGGAAAAGGCCAAGCAGGCGCGTTACGAAAAAGTCGCGGCGGCTAAAAAAGTCATTCTGGATAAGCTGACCGACGCCGGACTGGATGCAGACGCAGCCAAACCGATGCTGAAAGATCTCGAAGCCGATATCGTTCGCGGATCTGTTCTCGACACCGGGCTTCGTATTGACGGCCGTGATCTGGTCACCGTTCGCCCGATCGTCTCCGAAGTCGGCATTCTTCCGCGCGCGCATGGTTCAGCTCTGTTCACCCGTGGTGAAACCCAGGCATTGGTCGTGGCCACGCTGGGTACCGGGCAGGACGAGCAGGTCATCGATGCCCTCGAAGGCGAATACCGCACCAACTTCATGCTGCACTACAACTTTCCTCCGTTCTCGGTTGGTGAGTGCGGTCGTGTAGGATCTCCAGGACGGCGCGAAATCGGTCACGGGAAACTTGCGTGGCGCGCCCTGCGTCCGCTGTTGCCGACAAAGACCGAGTTCCCTTACACCATGCGGGTTGTCTCCGAGATCACCGAGAGCAACGGCTCCTCCTCAATGGCAACTGTCTGCGGCACCTCGCTGGCGCTGATGGATGCCGGCGTGCCGCTAAAGCGCCCCGTTGCCGGTATCGCGATGGGCCTGATCAAGGAAGATCGCGGTTTCGCGGTTCTCTCGGATATTCTTGGTGACGAAGATCATCTCGGCGATATGGATTTCAAGGTGGCCGGCACCGAAAAGGGTGTAACGGCGCTGCAGATGGACATTAAGATTACGTCCATCACGCCGGAAATTATGGAAATCGCTCTTGAGCAGGCTCGCGGTGGCCGTCTGCACATTCTGGGAGAGATGTCTAAAGCTCTGACGGAAGGCCGGCATGATGTCTCGTCAACCGCGCCGAAAATCACGACAATGAGCGTGCCAAGGGAAAAAATCCGTGATGTGATCGGTTCCGGCGGCAAGGTTATTCGTGAAATCGTCGAGTATTCGGGCGCGAAGGTCGATATCGGTGATGATGGCACCATCACGATCGCTGCCTCTTCCGATGAACAGGCGAAGAAGGCGATCGACCGGATCAATGGTATTGTTGCAGAACCGGAGATTGGCCGTATTTATGACGGCAAGGTCGTAAAGACAGCCGATTTCGGTGCCTTCGTGAATTTTCTCGGTGCCAAAGACGGCCTCGTTCACATCTCCGAACTCGGGCAGGGCCGGGTTGCCCGCACGACCGATGTGGTCAAGCAGGGAGACACTGTGAAGGTGAAAGTCATAGGCTTTGACGACCGGGGTAAGGTCAAATTGTCCATGAGGGTTGTAGATCAGGCAACCGGTGCCGACATAACCTCCGAAGTAGGCGAACGGCCAGCCCGCGCGCCACGCCGCGAAGACTGAGACTGACTGAAGACACGGTCAGTGAACGGGCGTTGCGGCAAAGGGTCGCAACGCCCGTTTGTGTATGGCGTAAGCTCCGGCCCCGCGTTAAGAGGCTCCGGAGTTCACAGGAACACGGACGACGACAGGACAGGCATGAAGGCGATTAACGCAGTAAGACTGAGCGGCGCAGAAATCCTTCCGCTGGTTGAAGGCGGGAAAGGCGTTGGTGTTTCTACCGGCCAGTCAGCCGGCGCCTGGGCCGCCGCAGGCGGAGCCGGAACTATTTCAATTGTTAATGCGGATAGCTACGACGATAACGGGAATATTGTTCCCCAGATCTATCGGGGCAAAACCCGCCGTGAGCGGCATGAAGAACTGATTGATTACGCTATACGCGGCGGAATCGCTCAGGCGCGGATCGCCCACGAAACTGCGTCAGGTCGCGGGCGTGTCCATGCCAATATTCTCTGGGAAATGGGCGGCGCGGAACGCGTGATCAGTGGTGTGCTCGAAGGCGCGAAAGGGCTGATTAACGGTCTTACCTGCGGCGCCGGGATGCCTTATCGCTTGTCTGATATCGCTACGAAATTCGGTGTCCATTATTACCCGATTGTCTCATCAGCACGTGCATTTAACGCTCTTTGGAAGCGGGCCTATCATAAGACAGCCAGCCTTCTCGGGGGCGTGGTTTACGAAGATCCGTGGCGTGCCGGCGGCCATAATGGACTTTCAAATACTGAAAACCCGCTGAAACCCGAAGATCCATATCCCCGTGTCGTTGCTCTGCGAAAGCTGATGAACAGCTTCGGCCTTGGAAACACGCCAATTATCATGGCGGGAGGTGTCTGGTGGCTTGAGGAATGGCAGGACTGGATCGATAACCCTGAACTCGGTCCTGTTGTCTTTCAGTTTGGCACCCGTCCTCTGCTGACAAAAGAAAGTCCGATACCGGAAGCCTGGAAACAGCGTCTGAAAACACTTGAGAAAGGCGACATCTTTCTTAACCGTTTTTCGCCAACGGGCTTTTATTCCTCGGCTGTGAATAACAGTTTTCTGGGGGAACTCCGGGAGCGTTCAGAACGACAGATTGCGTTCTCATCCGAACCGGTTGGTGAACACGCTGCCGCTTATGGCGTCGGAGCTCGCAAGCGCGAAGTGTTCGTGACAGAATCTGATCTGCTGCATGCGCAGGCATGGGAGGCTGAAGGTTATACCGAAGCGATGAGAACTCCGGATTCGACTCTGATCTTCGTAACACCTGAACGCGCGCGCGAAATTCTGACCGACCAGGTCGCCTGCATGGGATGCCTGTCGGAATGTCGTTTTTCGAACTGGAGCCAGCGTCCGCCGGAATTCAGCAATGGCCACAAGGCCGATCCAAGATCGTACTGCATCCAAAAAACATTGCAGACCATTGCTCACGCCCACGGTCCGGATCAGGAAAGCGTGGCAGATCATAATCTGATGTTCGGTGGAACGAATGCATGGCGATTTGCCAAAGATCCTTTTTATTCCAACAACTTTATCCCAACAGTTAAAGAACTGGTGGATCGTATCATGACGGGCCGTTAAGACATCCCGGCAACTTCAGAGAAGTCATATCTTCTTTCATGAACGGAAAGCTGTGGTCGCTTTCCGTTCATGGGGTCTCGATACGAGAAATTAATCGCTCCGCTCAAGCCATTAAAAAACTGCGCCAGCCTGCCATTTTGCAGCCTCTCGTGCAGGAAACTCGCTTTCATCTGTAAGGAGAACCTGGATGCTTTTACGCTTTCCCGTTTATGCATCGCTGATTGTGACAGGGGTTTTTCTTCTGACGGGCAATGCGGAAATTCGGACCTCATACGCTGCTACGTCGCAATTTTCGCCTGTCGATCAGGGGTGGATTGATCGTGTGCAGGATAAAATGAACTCTGTTGTGACCATGCGTGGTCGCTTCGAGCAAACCGCTGCGGACGGTCAGAAGACAACCGGTGACGTATGGTTGTCGAGGCCGGGCCGTATGCGTTTTCAATACGATAAACCCAGTCCGCTACTTCTCGTCGCAAATGACGGCAAAGTCATATTTCGTGACTCACAACTGGATCAGATAACAGAAATCCCGATTGAACGAACGCCTCTGGGACTTTTGCTGGGCGCGCATATTTCCCTGAGCGGTGACGTAACAGTCACCAGCTTCCGAAAGGAAAACGGCGTCATTCAAATTTCTGCTGTCAGGACAACCTCACCGGGAGAAGGGACGCTCGTAATGGCTTTTGACGAAAAGTCTCTTTCAATGCTCGGCTGGATCGTTGTCGATGCTCAGGGCAGACAAACGCAGGTCAGGCTGTCTGATCTCGTGTCGGGGGCGGACACCCCGTCGAAGCTTTTCATCTTACCGAAAGAAAACTGAGTGCACAGGCAAAACCTGCAAGACAGAAGAGGTTGCATACCGGACAAAAATGTCGGGCAAGTTACGAGAATGCAAAAATTTTCAGGAAATAACCGAACAGATGGTGGGCACAACAGGGATTGAACCTGTGACCCCTACCATGTCAAGGTAGTGCTCTACCGCTGAGCTATGCGCCCATCTGTTCGGTAGGCGGCTTCTAACTTTCCTTTTTAAAGAGTGCAACCCCGACGGATATAAAACGTGTATTTTGATGCGATGACATGCACGATTCTGCCGGGCAACCGCATATGAAATCCTGGTCAGAAGCCGGAAATGATGAGGAAGCCCGTGCTTTCGCAAAACCAGCCGATCATGAAAAGAAGCTGACAGGCACGGGCAGTGCGTCCGGATCAGATTCCTTTGTCGTCGTTCGATCGCCCGGGGTCCCGATTCCTCTCATCGTGTGTTCCCCGCATTCCGGTCGGAATTATACGGCAGAATTTCTTGCACGCTCCCGTCTGCCTCTTGATGCCCTCCGAAGTGGTGAAGATTTTCATGTCGATACGCTGATTGCAACCGCTCCCCAATACGGTGCCACATTGCTATGCGCGACGTTTCCGCGCGTCGTTTGCGACGTGAACCGGGCTTCGCTCGACCTTGACCCGCGCATGATAGAAAACGGCGATGAATCCCTGTTTTCACCGAGCGAACGGGGACGTGCCGGCCTGGGCAGTGTCCCGGGGGTCGTTTCAGGTGGTCGGCAGGTTTATGGCAGAAAACTCTCCATGGACGAGACGGCCGCACGGCTTCGGCTGTTCTGGCATCCCTACCACGCGATGCTCAAAAAACTTATCGATGAAATGCGCGCGGAGTATGGATTCTGCCTGGTCCTCGATATGCATTCTATGCCGCCGGGAATAGACGGGACGAAAGCAGATATCGTGATCGGAGACCGGTTTGGTTCTTCCAGCAAGCCGGTTTTCGTGCAGGCCCTCGGGAAAAGCCTGCTGGCGCTCAGCTTCAGCGTGGCGCGCAACCATCCGTTTGCCGGTGGTTTCATTACCAGTCATTACGGATGCCCGGAAGAAAACGTGAGTGTAATCCAGCTGGAGATGAGCCGCGCTCTTTATATGTGTGCCAGGCCGGGCGGAGGGTATGGTCTTAATCCGCGTTTTGCCGGGAAAATCAGTCAGATTATCGCCGATATGGCACGGTGCGTCAGAGAGCAGCAGGAGGTGGGATGCACGGTATCTGACAGAGTAATCCAGGCGGGAAGAATGTATCCGTAGTCAGTTACAAAGTGCGCACCATGATTCTGAACGCAGTCGCAAAGTGAACATCGGCCGCGTCTGAAGCAGACTGATTAAGCCGGATATCAACGCTTGGTTGAGACGTCATGTAAATCTGGCAAAAACCGGCAGCGACCTGTTCCAGATGGTTCGTTACACAGGCAGCGTGATGGGTATTCAGGGCCTGTTTTAATTGTGCTGTACCGGTTCCATCAGTAGAGATGACGGCGTTGAAAGCTGCTGTTTCGATCTGGTCGAGGTTTACGGCAAAAGGCTTTAGTGAAAATCCGGATACGGTCGCGTCAGACGGAAACTCTTCGACAATCCCTTTTGCTTCCTCCTGTGATCCGGCTATTGCGGAATTATATACGACTGCGATCCTGACCGTGCCTCCGGGGGGAGGATCAATGAAATGAAGTGTCTGACCGAGAATGGCGAGGTCCTTGCTGTTAAATGAAGGCGGGTCTGCTTCGGCGGGAGCCGTACAAAATACGCAGCCAACAGCGCTGATCGCGACGACACACCTTCTCATTCTGTCACTCACCCGAAGGAGCTGCCGCACAATCTCTGGTCCCATCTCATGGTCCCATGATCATTTGTGGCTACTGAGGAAGACTTAAATTTCGACAAAATATCGTCAATTCTGCGGCGCTCTGATCAGGATGAAGATGCTATCGCCTTGATCCACAAAGATATCTGAGATTCCGGGTCTTCGGAAAAAATGAAATCCGAAACAGCCGCAACGCAGTCTGCTCCTGCGGCGATGCACTCAGGCGCACGGGCCAGCGTTATCCCGCCGATCGCAACGAGCGGCAGATCTCCTATCCGTTCCCGCCACTCCGTAAGCCTGTGCGTCCCCTGGGGGCCAAATGCCATCTTTTTGAGGCGTGTCGGCCAGATCGGTCCCAGTGCGACATAATCCGGTGCCAGTTCCAGGGCACGGGTCAGTTCCGGAACACTATGCGTGCTGATTCCGATTCTGATTCCCGCTTCACGGAGCTTATCTCTGTCGGCGGTATCGAGATCTTCCTGACCGAGATGAACGTAAGTCGCGCCCAGATCGATGGCCATTTCCCAGAAATCGTTGATGACCAGTGTCACATCAGAATCAGATGCCGCGGCAAGCGCATCTTTAATTTCGCTTTTCAAACCATCGCCGGACAGGTCCTTGATACGAAGCTGGATAAACCGCGCTCCGGCTTTACCCAGTCGCGAGACCCAGGAAGCGCGATCGACGATCGGATAAATGCGTTGAGGAAGCGGAGAATGTGTCATCCGAGCATGGGCCTTCCGAGCAGAGGGGTAGAGGGAGCAGCCATGTCCCGTGCTTCCATCGGATCAGCGCCGTAAGCGAGATTCCCCGCCTCAACTGCAAGACGGAATGCACGGGCCATAGCCACCGGGTTTCCGGCTTTTGCAACCGCGGTATTGATCAGTACCGCGTCATAACCGAGTTCGAGCGCCTGAGCCGCGTGAGACGGCAACCCGATTCCGGCATCGACCACCAGGGGGGTGCCGGGAAAATGAGCCCGTAACGCTCTCAGCCCGAAGACATTGTTCAGCCCCTTGCCGGACCCAATCGGAGCCCCCCAGGGCATCAGCACCTCGCACCCGGCCGCCAGCAGACGCTCCGCAACCACCAGATCCTCGGTCGTATACGGAAAAACCCTGAATCCTTCCGAAGACAGAATACGGGCAGCCTCAACCAGGCCGAAAACATCCGGCTGCAGCGTGTCCGATTCTCCGATAACCTCAAGCTTGATCCAGTCCGTTTCAAAAACTTCACGCGCCATGTGAGCCGTCGTGACCGCTTCCTTTACCGTGTGACACCCGGCTGTGTTGGGCAGAACGGGGACACCGAGTTCGCGGATCAGGGACCAGAAAGCCTGCCCGGCGCGCTGTCCCGCAGCTTCGCGACGGAGAGAGACAGTAATAACGCCTGCTTCCGCCTCCCGGACTGCCGCGGCAAGAATCTCAGGAGAGGGATACTGAGCCGTTCCCAGCATCAACGGCGAAGAAAGACGTGTACCGTAAAAAAGCATCGGACTATCCACCCTGCATCGGCGCAACGATTTCAACGCGCATACCCTCGACGAGGATATGATGTTCACGAGCCGGCCCCGGGACGAATTCACCGTTTATCGCGGTGGCGATCCGGGCGTCTGAAAAACCAAGTTCGGCGACAAGTGCGGCAAGTGTACCGGCGGTTACCGTATACGCCTCATCGTTTATCAGAATTTTCATGTCGGTCTCTCCGTCGTCGCATATCAGATTTTGTACCGTCTTATCGTCCACGCAAGCGCAACCCCTGAAACGCAGAACACACGAGCGCAATCAGCCGCAGATAATGTCGGCCACCTGTTCGGCAAGCCAGGGAGAAAGCAGATATCCGTGCCGGTAGACCCCGTTTACAAAAACCGTCTGCTTATCCTGTGTCACAAGCGGCATATTGTCCGGATAAGACGGGCGCAGGCCGGTTCCCATTTCCACAATCTCGGCTTCGGCGAAGCCAGGATGTAGCACCCATGCCGCATTGAGCAGTTCGCTCATCGATCTTAGCGTCATCGGTCCCGCGTGCTCACTTTCGACCATCGTGGCGCCGACCATAAAAAGATGATGAGCCCTAGGCACAATATAGATCGGAATACGGGGATGCAGCAGCCGCACCGGTCGATGAAGCGTGACATCCCGACAGCGCAGCAAAATCATTTCTCCCCGGACGCCACGTAAAGTCGTCAGGTTTTCCCGTGCCCGCAATCCGGTGCAATCGACTATCCGGTCAAATGTGGATTGTGCCGGCACGCCGGCCTGATCCGTCAACAGCCGGCCACCAAGACTGATCAGCCGCTCTGAAAGAGCAGGAAGCGCCTTTCTCGGATCAAGATGCCCTTCTTCCCGGAAAAATAATGCTCTGGAAAATCGACCGGCAAGATCAGGCTCAAGCGTTGCTATTTCCTCACTGCCAATCTCTTTGAAATGACTCGTCCGGCGGCCAAAACGGGAAATTTCAGCCGTATCGCGTGGGGGAGCCAGCACGAGGCTGCCATTCGACACCACATCCGGAACATGCCTGCTCCACCATGACAGAGAACCGGTTGAGTGCTCGGTAACCTCTGGCGGCGCGCTCTCCGCTTCGCACCACGGCGCCAGCATGCCCCCGGCCATCCATGATGCGCCCGAGCCGACGCGGGACCCGGATTCCGCCAGCGTCACTCTGGCTCCCCGCTCTGCAAGCGTGACGGCGGTTACAAGGCCAGTAACCCCCGCTCCGCGCACAAGAACGGTTGTTTCGGCTTTCATAACACACCCCCTGTGCGGCTGGTTGCCTTGTCGAAGGCGGAATAGTCTTCGAACCGCTGCACGATGACCGCTTTAAAGCTGCTTGTTAAGGGAACGTCTGAAAGGCCCCCAAAGCATAATAATGCGAGCGCTCCCGTTCCGGTTGCAAACAGTCTCCGGCCAGCCCGTCAGGCAAAGTGGAAAAGGTTTTTGCGCCGATGGCAAGTTCCCTGAAAAAGCACGCAGAATGCTGTCCGGACAGACACATAAAATATGAACCGGCGAAAAAAACGGGATTTATTGTCGTCGATTTTCGATGCGTATAAAAAACCAGTTCCCTTCGACCCCGGATGACGGAGACCTCATGATGTCTGACACGGTGACCGCCCCGCAACTCACGTCCTCCGATCTCGCAAATAACCAGAGAGCGATCGCTTATTTTAGCGAGCATGGCTGTAACACTGTGGGGACGGCCTTCGCTCTGGCCAGAATTCTTCATGACGACAAATGCGTTGCAGAAGCCTCGCATGTTTACAGAACAGCGTATGATCTTCACTCAGAGTATCCGGATCAGGCGCCCGGGCCGCATGTACTGCTGGTACTCCGGCTTCTGTGCGGCATGATGGCTGGCCAGTCTCCGGCCGAAGCAGAACTGAAAACTTTACGGGCGCTTTCCATTCCTTTTTATAATTACGTGACCGGTATCCAGGCGGCCTGGATCCAGGGCGACCTTATAAAGGCCGCACGGATCATAAAGAACTGCTACGAAGAGTTCGATACCGGCTCGGAGTGTGACCGGCTTTGTCTGGAAGTGATGAACCGGCTGTATCACGCAAAAATGGAAAACGGCATTGCGGACAGCCGGATTTCGACAGCGCAAATTCCACGCAAAATTTATATGTACAGAAGCCGGGAAGCATCCGCCGGCGTTGAACGTAATTTCGAATATCATCGGAATTTCACCGGCCTGGAAATCAGAATTTTCAATGAGGAAGAAGCGCCCGAATGGCTTTATTCCGTCTGCGGTGTTGATGCCCGGATGCTCTTTTTTTCAGCACGAAACGCTTCCGAGGCCTCCAATATTTTTCGCATGCACGCAATCCAGCAGCTGGGTGGCTGGTGGCTGGGCACCGACAGTCGTATCCGGTCGGAAGATATTTTCTTCAGCAGATTATCGCAGCGCCATTCTCACGTTTTCATGCTTAACGATGAAAACGGAGTCCATAATGAGTTTTTCGGATCAGTGGCAGGCAGTCCTGTAATCGAAGACGCGCTGCTTTCGATCTATCGCAATTTCTATCTGCATCATGACCTGGCCATCGCGCAGAAAACCGGTTCCGGTGTGCTTGAGCGAGCATTGAATCGGACATTTCACGCAGATTTCGAGCGCATTCGCCCGATGCCCTCTCTGATCACATATGGGAATGCGACCTTCCACGAAGTTATTGAGATAGCTTCTGTGCGAGACTGATACTTTAAAGTGAATCTTTCGCCACTATTGCCAGATAAAGCATAATGCCCGGCATAGCGATATCCGGGCGCGGGCATCGGCTTCAGGACGGAATTACGGGGGCCTGATCCGGTACACAGCCGCATCGCATGAGTGCGTTCCGCATATGCTCCGGAGGAGGCGCCACGGCCGAAACGGGGACGGTAAGAGGAATATCGAGCTCACGGCTCAGAAGATGAAGCCGCTGTCGGGTATTTTCAGTTCCGTACACCGTATCGCCGATGACCGGCATTCCCAGCTCAGCACAGTGAATCCTCGCCTGGTGCGTGCGACCGGTATGCAGCGTCAGTTCCAGCCACGATACATTTCCATCGGTGCCAAGACGTCTCCAGCTCGTTCTGGCCTGCTGCCCGTCGGGACTGACGATCATCTTCCAGCCGTCCGGGCCGGAGACCCGCATCACGGGCCGATCGATAACACCATGTTCCGGTGCCACGCCTCTGACGACCACCCAGTAAATTTTTTTCACCGCGCCGGACGCGAAACAGTCCTGCATCGAGATCAGAGCCTGCTTGCGTAACGCAATGGCAAGGCAGCCACTCGTATCCGCATCCAGCCTGTGAGCAAGCCACGGCCCGTCTTTGCGCCGACTGAGCTGCGGGAACCAGTCTTCCACGCTCGGGCCTTTTCGGGGGCCGGTATGTACCGCCAGACCGAATGGCTTGTTAATGATGACCACCTGATTATTCTGAAATAAAATATCGAAGGGCAGGGGGAGCACGGGAGCCGGCGCCGGAGAGGGCGGCGCATTGCCCGGCACGGTCTTTGTCACTTTGCGGTGTTTACGCATAAAGATGTCTAGTCATCAGCACCCCGGCCAATCAGAACCTTGCGCCGTCCTACATGGTCTGCGCCGCTGACGATACCATTCTTCTCCATCTGCTCGATCAGTTTGGCGGCACGATTGTAGCCGATCGACAGATGTCTCTGAACAAACGATGTCGAGGCCTTGCCTTCCCGGATAACGACGGCAACCGCCTTATCATACAGGCTGGAATCACCATCAGATGCGGTGCCGGCATCAAACGGACCGCTTGCCGTATCTTCCTCACGCTCCGAAATGACATCCTCGTCGTAGATCGGCTCACCCTGTTCCTGCAGGAAGTGGACGACCGCCTCAACTTCGCTGTCCGCGACAAACGGACCATGAACACGGGTGACACGACCGCCCCCCTGCATGAAAAGCATGTCGCCCTGGCCAAGAAGCTGCTCTGCTCCCTGTTCACCAAGAATGGTCCGGCTGTCGAATTTGCTGATTACCTGGAAGGAAATACGGGTCGGAAAGTTCGCCTTGATGGTGCCGGTAATCACGTCCACAGACGGACGCTGCGTCGCCATGATCACATGGATACCCGCCGCGCGCGCTTTCTGAGCCAGCCTTTGCACGGCCGCATCGATTTCCTTGCCCGCCGTCATCATCAGGTCGGCCATTTCGTCGATTACAACGACGATAAACGGCAGCGCCTCAAGCGTCAGAGACTGTTCTTCAAAAATCGGATTGCCGGTTTCCGGATCATACCCGGTCTGAACGCGCCGGGTCACCTCTTCGCCACGGTCTCTCACCTGCGCCGCCCGCTCATTATAACCGGCGATATTACGCACCTGAAGATGTGACATCGCGCGGTAACGGCGGTCCATCTCACGCACGACCCATTTCAGCGCCGCGACAGCCTTGGGCGGCTCTGTGACGACCGGCGTCAACAGATGAGGAATGCCGTCATAAATCGAAAGTTCCAGAACCTTCGGATCGATCATGATGAGCCGGCATTCATCCGGAGAATGACGAAACAGCAGCGACAGGATCATCGAGTTGATCCCCACCGACTTACCCGACCCGGTCGTGCCGGCTACCAGAAGGTGCGGCATTTTCGCCAGGTCGCTGAACACCGGTTCGCCGGCAATATCCTTGCCGAGCGCAAGCTCCAGACGACCGGTCGTACCGGTCCATTCAGGCCGGTTGAACAGCTCCGACAGATAAACCGTCTCACGCACGGCATTCGGAACCTCAATACCGATCACATTGCGTCCGGGAACGGTCGCGATACGTACGCTGAGGACCGAAAGAGAGCGCGCGACGTCATCAGCCAGACCGATCACTCGGGCAGACCGGATCCCCGGCGCCGGCTCAAGCTCATACAATGTCACGACCGGGCCAGGGTGCAGATCGACAATGGTGCCCTGTACGCCAAAATCCGCCAGCACGGTCTCCAGCAGGCGCGCATTCGCCTCCAGCACCTCCCGGCTCGGCCCGGCCTCCGCCCGTGATTCCGGCACAGGACGCAACAGGGAAACAGGGGGAAGTGACCACCCGGTGCCGTTCGTGGAGGGCGGGGAGGCCCGTTCGGATGGCTTTGCCGATGCAGCCCCGGATTCAGCTTCCTGACGTCCACCGAACAGGCGGGACAGAAGAGATTTCCTCTGCCCGTCCTCGGTCGCCTGGTGGTCATCAGGTATCTCGCGCGGAGGCGCAGGCGGACGAGACGGTTGCGGACTGTGGCGCGCAGGTTCTGCTGAAGCAGGCGTTTCAGAGAAGCGCGAGGCTTCTGCGGAGATCTGTTGTGGAACGGATACGGAATTTTCCGTTGCAGGTCCTGGCAGCGAGATCGGCGGCGCGTCTTTTTCAGCAGTTGCCGGGGTCGAAACCGGCATGCGTCCCCGTGGCCGGTTCGCCGGAAGAGACCCGGCAGGAGGCGCGGAAATCACAGAGAGTTCCTGGCCTGCCGCATTGTTATCAGCGCCAGACAATTCCCGGCCGGTGATCAGGGCGGGCGACAGATCGGAACGCTGTGACGTCGCAGCCGTCGCCGGAGCCGGAGCCGGCTGAGAGGGGGCGGGACGGAGAGAAGCGGGCGCAGTCCGTGTTATTGTTGTCTGCGCAGTGTCAGGTTTGCGTGGCGACCAGTGCTGCTGTCCACGCGCAGAGACTTCGGTAAACACCGCTTCTCCGGATCGTGCATCTGCACCCGAACCGGCAATGGTCCCCTGCGCCAGACCCCGCCTCTGCCGGGCAATGATCGATTGCGCCAGCCGGCCAGGCTGCCGTCCGAGAAAAAGAGAAGCTGTCGCAACAGCTCTGCCGATTGCCTGCCATTCCCGTCGATCCAGCCCGAAAGCCAGAGCCCCCAGGAGAATAGCAAGCACCAGCCCGAGCAGCCAGATAATAACACCGCCAGCCGGGCCGATCGCGGATGTGCCGGCAGCCAGCGCCGCAGTGGCCGTCGTCGATCCGATCCCGCCGCCAATGCCGGAATCAGCAGGCCAAGCAGGCGCGTGAATCGCTGTGATAAGCAGAGGAATTGCTGCGACGAGCGCACCACAGACGGGTAAAAGACACATCAGTGCGATCGCGCGCAGCCAGATGACACTCAGCCCGCGATGACGAAAAATTCGCCAGCCCCAGGCGCCCAGAGCGATGACCGGGACAGCCGTGGCAATACCGAACGCCTGAATCAGTGCATCAGCCAGCCAGGCACCGGGCCATCCCAGAAGATTGGTTGCCTGACGGGATGTCGCAACATTGGATGACGGATCAAGCGGATCGTAGCTCCAGAAGGTTGCCGCCAGAGCAAGCGCCAGCACCCAGAGCACGATACCTCCCACTTCGTCTCCGCGGCGCCGAAGAGACGTCTTCAGCGCGGGGGACGACAGATCGGGCGTGGTGAGACGACTGAGACGCGCCAAGTAACCGGTCCTGACTTCATAGGTTGCACTCAAAATACTGCGCACGATCTCCGCGCACAGCACGACCATACCCCGTTCCCTGTCCGTTCAGAAAGGCAGGATGATGGCCGGTCATAATTATATGTCGAAATGCGAAAAAAATTTGAACATTGACGGATAAAGCTGCCGAAGGGATCGCCGGGAACCGGAAGAACAGCCGTCAGACCCGATCTGACCCTGACGGCTCCGGTCTCTGAAACAGCGTCAGTTCGCCGCTTTATACGCGATTGAAGGGTTCTCGCCGAGATGCGGACGGAACGTGTCGTCCCGAAGGGAGGTCTCAATATCTTCCAGTGTGGCCCCGGCTGTCTCAGGGACGAAAAACAGGACGAACAGCACGCAGGCAAGATTCACCCCCGCATAGACCCACATCGTGCCTCCCAGCGAAATCAGCGTGACCAGGGGCAGCGCGGTTCGCGTGACCAGGTAATCACTTCCCCACAGCACGGCGGCATGAAGACTGGTTGCCGCTCCGCGCATAGGGAGCGGGAACATTTCCGCGCCGATCAGCCAGCCCACGACCTGAATGCCGCCGGAGTTAAAGAGCATGAACAGCAGCAGGAACGCGACTGTCGCGTAACTCCCGACAGAGCCCTTATCAGGGTGGATGGCAAACATGATGCCAAGCCCGATCAGACTTATGACCGACCCGGGCCCCATGATCAGAACCAGCCGCCGGCGCCCGATCCGGTCAACAAAAAGGCAGCCCAGCAGTGTCATGATACAATAAACGATCGACACGCCAAGGCTCGCCAGCAGTGCCGAAGAGGCACCAAAGCCCGCATCCGACAGGAATGTCGGCGTATAGTAGATCATCATTTCAAGACCACCGGCCTGCGTAAAAAACGCAATCCCGAGCGCGGCAATCAGAGCCGGACGCACCCAGGGAAGGGCAAGCCCTTTCCAGCCACGCTCATCATCATCAATTCCGCTGGTATTCTCATGAATCTCATGGATTTCACGACGAATCTGCTTCCGGCTCGACCGGACACGGCTGAGCTGCTCAATCGCCGATCCTATGCCTTCGTTTTCCGCCGTCCAGCGAGGGCTTTTAGGCAGAAAAAACATTGAGATAAAGACAAACGCAGCCGGCAACGCGGCGATCGAAACCATGGGGCGCCAGCCCCATGCGTCACGCATCGCAAAGCCCACGACATTGGCCAGAAAAATACCGATGCCAATGGCGACATTGAACATTGTGACAAGCTGTCCGCGTCTGTCATGGGGCGCGAGTTCGGAGATGTAAGTCGGGACAACTTGGGTCGCGCCACCGACAGCAATGCCCAGAAAGACACGCGCGGCGACAAGCAAAGTCACATCGGGTGCCAGCGAACAGGCAATGGCGCCAACAACAAAAATAGCGGTCACGACGATAACGGTCGTGCGTCGTCCGAATTTTTCCGAGAACCATCCCGTCACAACCGCGCCGAGTGTCGCGCCGATCAGAATTGCGGAAGCAACAGTGGCCTGCATTCCGGTATCGAGGTGAAACTCCTTCGTCATAAGCAGAAGAGCGCCGGAAATGATGCCGGTATCGTATCCATAGAGGCCGCCGCATATTGCGGCCACGGTGGCTGCGATCCAGAGAGTCCGATGGGCGTGAGGTGAAATTTCTGCTGCGTCGACGGCGTTTGTAATATTTTTTGAGACACGAGCAGGGGAACCTGATGACACTTCCAAAAGGAGTCCTTTCGATATTGTAATAACAGTCAGCCGGCCGGAGGGCCTCCGGTCCGAAGGGCATCCGACATAACGCCGATGCGATCCAGAACGGCGTCAAGAGCTGTCCAGTCGTTGTCGGTGCTCAGCGCAGACCACAACGTCTCAACCGTTCCGATCAGCATGTCACAAGGTATTTCAGAATTGAAATATATGTGACTAACAGTAACACCCGGAGCAGGCTCCCGGGCATCAAGCAACGCACGAACAGGCTGAAAATCAGGCCGGGAATAAAACGCAGCCTGCGGAGAAGCCATGGCCCGTCCGGCACTGACAGTGCCACCATACCAGTCAAACGGGAGGGCAGGAAAGGGTATTCCGGACTCTTCCATGAACAGCGTGACCGCATGACGCAGAGCGCGATCATCATCCGTGCTCCGCGCAGCAACCCCCAGCCTGCGGCACCAGGCCACGTCGAGTTCTGATTCATACAGAGCAGGAAAGGCGGCAAGAATTTCGCTCAGAGAAGCATGAGGGGCTGTCTCCAGAAGACATTCGGCCAGCCGCGCAAGAGACCACAGCAGAGCCTGCGGCTGCCGGCCGTAAGAATACAAACCGCTGTGATCGAAATAAGCCGCTACGAAATCCGGTTCGAATCGCGGCAGAAACCGCCACGGACCGTAATCGAAGCTCTCTCCGGTGATGGCAATGTTATCGGTATTCAGAACCCCATGCACAAATCCAGCAGCCATCCATTGCGCCCCGACCCGCGCAACCTTTGCACAGACCGCCTCAAAGAGAAGCAGCGCGGCGTTGTCTTCCGCTCCGACCGTGATGTCCGGATAGTAAGTCTCCAGCACATAGGTCACCAGCTTCGGGATCTCCGCCGTGTCACCCAGAGCCGCCAGCCGCTGAAAGGTGCCGATCCGGATGTGGGAATGACTCAGTCTTACAAGAACGGCCGAACGGGTTGGCGACGGTTCGTCATGCCGCTCCAGATTTTCGCCGGTCTCGATCAGACTGAAAGCGCGGGACGTTTCGACCCCAAGCCCTTCCAGCATGGAAGCCGCCAGAATCTCACGCACACCGCCTTTCAGAGTCAGCCGTCCGTCGCCGCCGCGTGACCACGGTGTGCGGCCGCTGCCTTTCGTACCGAGGTCAAGCAGCCGCCCGTCGCTGTCACGCAACTGTGCAAAGAGAAAGCCGCGCCCGTCGCCAAGATCCGGATTGTACTGACGAAACTGATGGCCGTGATATCGCAGCGCCAGCGGATGCGGCAGAGAACCCGGCAACGGCGAGAACCGGCCAAAATGGTCAACCCATTCCGTGTCCGTCAGCGTGTCGAGGCCGACAGTCGCCGCCGCTCTCCGGTTCCTGTAGCGCAGAATATGCTCGGGAAATGTCGCCGGTTCCACGACATCGTAAAATATATCGCCAAGCTTCGTATGGTCTGTCGCTGGCCGGTACGCAGGTGAAAATGGCATCGGATCATCTCTCCGGCAAATCTATTGACTTCATGTATGACACTTCTGCAGTGTCTGAAGGGCCAAAACAAAAGAACAAGCGGTCGCTTCATGAAAATCTTTAACATATTGCTGCTGGCCCCGTTTGCGGGCCTGCTCTGGGTGCCCTTCTATAACCTGCAGGGGCCGGTTCTGTTCGGATTTCCTTTTTTCTACTGGTATCAGTTTGCCTGGGTGCCTGTAACGTCTGTGCTGATCTGGCTCGCCTGGAAAAAGGGAGCGCGGGCATGAACGGAGTTCCGGCTGCGGACACGCTTGCCCTTGTTGTTTTTATCGCATTTTTCGGCATCACAATCATCCTCGGAAGTACCGTCTCGCACTGGCGAGGCCTGCTTTCAGGCGGAAAAAAGAAATCTCCTGCTCCCGGTTCGTCCGGCGGGCATGGGCAGGACGCTCATGGCAATGAAGACTGGGGGCTGGGCGGTCGTCAGTTCGGCCCCTGGATCACATGGTTCCTGGTCGGCGGCGATTTCTACACAGCCTATACCGTGATCGCTGTTCCGGCTCTGGTTTACGCTGTCGGTGCGTATGGGTTCTTTGCGCTTCCATACACGATCATCGTCTATCCGTTTATCTTCGTCGTCATGCCGCGTCTCTGGAAAATAGCCCGCGACGGCGGCCATGCGACGGCCGCCGATATCATCCGCGCCCGCTTCGGCAGCCGCACCCTGGAACTGGCTGTCGCCATTTCCGGCCTGGTTGCCGTCATGCCTTATATTGCTCTCCAGCTCATTGGCATCCGCACCGTCGTGCAGGCCCTCGGTCTGCCCGGCGATATTCCACTGGTAATCGCGTTCGTGTCGCTGGCGGCCTACACCTGGCTGGGCGGCCTTCATGCACCGGCATTCACGGCCTTTATTAAGGATGTGATGATTTATATTGCGGTCATTGCAGCCGTCACCCTCGTTCCTCTTAAACTTGGTGGCTACGGGCATATGTTCAGTCTGATGAATACTATTCTGCCGCCACCCGACGATACGCATGTTCTGAAACCCGGCCAGCTTGTGCCTTACGCCACGCTGGCCCTGTCCTCGGCACTGGCAGCTTTCCTTTACCCGCACACACTGACGGGCATTCTGGCTGCGAAATCAGAAAATACGGTGCGTCAGAACGCTGTCTATCTGCCGATTTACACAATCGTGCTGGGCCTGATCGCCATGCTCGGGATGATGGCGCACGTGGCGGGAATCGACACGCAGATAAGCTCGCTGGTCGTTCCGCTACTGTTCCTTAAGCTCTTTCCGGACTGGTTTGCCGGCTTCGCTTTTGCCGCAATCGCCATCGGCGCGCTGGTTCCGGCTGCGGTCATGGCCATCGGCGCAGCCAATCTGCTGACACACAATGTCCTGCCGAAACGCTGTGACACCGTCACAGGCAGTCGTGTCGCGGCTTTTGTCGTAAAGCTCGGGGCATTGCTCTGCGTCCTGTTTCTCAACGCGCAGTTCGCCATTGACCTGCAATTGCTGGGCAGCGTCATTATTCTGCAAACATTCCCGGCGCTCGTTCTTGGCCTCTTTCGGATCAGTTATTCTGTCATCGGAATGACAGCCGGGTGGGCGGCGGGCATGGTCACCGGCCTCGGAATATGCTGGATGGATGGTCTCAGGCCAGTCCACACCCTGACTTTCTCCGGCTATTCCGAACTCGTTTCAACCGGCCTCATTGCCCTCGCCGTGAATATCACCGTGGTCGCAGTCTTTACGGCGCTCCGGCATTTTGCTCCCGGAGCAGCGATCGCAAATCAGTCCGCTAAATAATCGGTCTGAGTAAAATCCGCGAGACCCGCTTCCATCGGGTCCGCGCGATTTCCAGATCAACCCTGACCGTAGATATCAACTCCGGCCTTTCGGTGCTGACTCCGAATTGTTGCTGTCCGGTGCAGAGTATTTTTCTGCGGGACATGCAGCTCCGGCAACCGGACCGTGTTCGCGCATCCTTCGGGAAATAACGCCCGGATTGCATCGTCATTCCATCTCACATGCAGCAGCCCGTGCTCGTCCGAGGGAACGTCCGCGGCAATGCCGCGTAATATTTCCAAAGGCAGAGCCATGAAAACATCGGCGGTCCCCGAGGCTGTCGAACGGGTGTCGCATGCTTTGCCCGAGACGCGGCCACCGGAACCGGAAAGGACATTGCATGAGCGATGACAACGAAACGCATGACAGCGCCCGTCGTACTCTGTTCAAAGTCGCGGGCGCTGCCGCCGTTGCCGGTGTTCCGCTGGTCGCCGGTAACAGGGCAGCCGCACAGAATAGTGCCGCAGCTCCGGAAGGACATCCGGGCGGTGCCGGACCGCTGAAAGATCCGCGTGAGCTTTACGTGCATTCGCCGTTCCAGGCGCAGCCGCAGCCCTGGCCCGGCCTCGCTTCGAAAATGATCCCGCGTCCCGACCATGGCGAAACAACCTATCGCGGAAGCGGCAGGCTGGCAGGGCGTAAAGCTCTGATCACAGGCGGAGATTCCGGACTCGGACGCGCCACCGCGATCGCCTACGCCAGAGAAGGTGCCGATGTCGCGATCAACTATCTTCCGGCTGAGGAAAGCGACGCCCGTGAGGTCGGTGAACTCGTGCAGCAGGCAGGACGGAAATTCGTCGCACTGCCTGGCGATATCCGTCATGAGTCTTTCTGCAAAAAACTCGTAAAGCAGGCTGCCGATAAGCTTGGCGGTCTCGATATCTTTGTTAACTGCGCCGGACGTCAGCATGCCTATGACGATGTGCTCGAGCTGACGACGGAAGATTTCGACTGGACCCTGAAAACCAATCTCTATGCCCTGTTCTGGCTGACAAAAGCCGCCGTTCCGCTGATGCCACCCGGCTCGGCCATGGTCTTCACCAGTTCGACAAATGCCTATAATCCGTCGCCGAATATCCTCGATTATTCAATGACAAAGGCCGGGATCGCTGACTACGCCAAAGGTCTGGCAAAACAGCTCATTCCCCGGGGAATCCGTGTCAATGCCGTAGCCCCCGGGCCGTTCTGGACAGCGCTGCAGGTCAGCGGTGGCCAGTCCATGGCAAATGTCGAGAAATTCGGCGATTCCGTTCCGCTCGGGCGCCCGGGGCAGCCTGCCGAAATCGCGCCGGTCTTCGTCATGCTGGCTTCGACCGAATCCAGCTACATGACAGGCCAGGTTGTCGGCATCAACGCCGGAAACGGCCTGCCCGGATAAGGAAAACTCCCTGATGTCCTGCAAAGGAGACTGGCAATGACCGACCCGGCGAAAGCCGCGACGGAATGGCATGGTGTCATGCCAGACGCGGAACTTTCTTCCGACACGCCCGCGCGCGTCATGGTAGGCGAAAAACCGATCCTCCTGATCAGAACATCACAGGAGCATGTGCGGGCGTTCAGTGCCGAATGTCCGCATAAAGGCGCTCCGCTGGAAAAAAGCGCGGTCTGTAACGGGCGCATCGCGTGTCCGTGGCATAAAGCCGAGTTTTCACTCCATGACGGCAGCCTTATCGAACCTCTCGCTCTTGATCCCCTGCCACAATATCCGGTGAAAATACAGGAAAGCGAGATTTTCATTGGCGCGGATCCGCTGCCGGTGCGCCCCGCGCCATCATCGCATGAAAATGAACGAGTCATCATCGTCGGTGGCGGTGCGGCCGGGACAGCGGCCGCCGTTTCCCTGCGCGAGTTCGGTTTCAATGGCTCCGTCACCATCGTGGATGAGGATACAACCTCTCCCTATGACCGGCCAGCGCTCAGCAAAACCGTCCTGGCCGGGAAAACAAAAACAGGAAAACCCCCGGCACTCCGACCGGAAGATTACTGGCGGGCACACCGCATAGAGCGTGTCAGCGGCACCGCAAAAAGCATGGAACCCGGATCGAAAAAGCTGACTCTGACAGACGGCCGGACCATGGAAGCTGATCACCTTCTGCTGTCTCCGGGCAGTGTCGCGAAACGACCGGATATACCCGGCGCCAGTCTCGATGGTGTGTTCACCCTGCGTCATGAGAAAGATGCTGAGGCGATCATGGCCCGTATTGAAAACGGCAGTGGGCGCGTTGTTGTGTGCGGCGGCAGTTTTATCGCAATGGAAGCTGCGGCGGCCCTGCGGATGCGCGGTCTGGATGTAACGGTCATTGCCCCCTCAGACGTGCCTTTCGCACAGATCTTCGGCGAAGAAGCAGCCCGACGCCTGATGAAGCTGCATGTCGAAAAAGGCGTCACCCTTCTTACCGGTCGTCGCGTTCGCGCCGTCACAGGGCAAGGGCAGGCCGACGGCGTCACTCTTGACGATGGCACTCATGTCCCTGCCGATCTGGTCATTATGGGCGTCGGCGTTATACCTGCCACAGAATTTACCGGTGCTTTGCGTGAAAAAGACGGAGGCATCAACGTCGATGATCATATGCTGGCGGCTCCGGGAATTTATGTCGCGGGCGACGCGGCCCGCTTTCCTCACAATGGTGGCCGGACCCGCATCGAACACTGGCGCACTGCGGAAGTTCAGGGCCGCCAGGTGGCCCGCTCAATCATGAAACAGCCGCAGGTTTTCGATCAGCTGCCCTGGTTCTGGACACAGCAGTTCGATGCCAAACTCGAATACGCGGGCTACCAGGAAGAATTTGATCACGCTGCTTTCGAAGGCGATGCGGAAAAATTCGATTTTACCGTCACGCTGACCAAAGCCGGCCGATGGGTCGGGACCGTTACAGCCGGGCGCCCGAAAGTCACCGGTGAACTCGTATTGAAAGGGCCGCCCGGAAAGCCCGCATGATCCCGTGGCTGCCATGATCGCCATACGGGTTTGCACAGAAGCCATGGCACCACCCGTTGCCGCGTGATATGCACCCGGTCCATGACCGTCCGCACGCGCTTTGCCCCATCGCCCACCGGCCTGCTGCATATAGGCAACGCCCGGGCCGCCCTCTTCAATTTCCTCTATGCCCGCCACCACGGCGGTCAGTTCCTGCTCAGGATCGAGGACACCGATCGTGAACGCTCCACGCAAAAAGCCGTGGATGTCATCTTCGCCGGCCTGAAATGGATGGGCATCACGGCGGACGCCGAGCCCGTCTTTCAGTCCACCCGGATGGAGCGGCATAAAGAAGTCGCGCTCCAGCTGCTCGAAGCCGGTAAAGCCTATAAATGCTTCTGCACGCCGGAAGAGCTGAAGCAGATGCGTGAGCAGGCCATGGCTGAAGGCCGTCCGCCCCGCTACAACGGTATGTGGCGTGATCGTGACCCGTCCGAAGCGCCTCCCGGCACACCCTATGCTGTCCGCATCAAAGCCGATCACGCAGGTGAAACCGTTATCGAGGATCTCGTGCAGGGCGAAGTGCGTGTCGCCAATGCCGAGCTCGATGACATGATCATTCTGCGCTCGGATGGCACACCCACCTATCAGCACGCCGTTGTCGTCGACGATCATGACATGGACATCACCCACGTCATCCGTGGTGACGATCACCTGACAAATACCTTCCGTCAGCTCATGATCTACCGCGCAATGGGCTGGGATCAGCCCCGTTTTGCCCATCTGCCGCTGATCCATGGCCCGGACGGTGCCAAACTCTCCAAACGGCATGGCGCACAGTCGGTCGTTGAGTTTCGTGACGAAGGCTATCTGCCGGAGGCGCTCTGCAACTATCTGCTGCGTCTCGGCTGGGGACATGGCGATGCCGAAATCCTGTCCCGCGAAGAGCAGATAAAACTGTTCGATCTGGACGGGGTCGGACGCTCGCCGTCCCGGATGGACTATACCAAGCTCACGCATGTCAACGCCGTCTATCTGCGCGAGGCCGATGATGAGCGCCTCACGAACGATGTCATGGAGCGGCTGACGGGCAGGGAAGGGGTCGATACCGGCCCCGTCACGCGCGAGCGCGTCCTGAAACTCATGCCCGGCCTGAAAGAGCGCGCCCGGACACTCGTCGAACTGGCCGACAGCGCAGCCTTCCTCGGGCGTCAGGTTCCGCTGATCTTCGATGCGAAAGCGCAGAAGCATCTGACACCGGAAGCCCGGGCCATGCTGGGTGAACTGGCTCGTGCCCTGGCCGTCGTGGATCCGTTCAGCACCGGACAGATCGACGCGGCTCTCCGCCAGTTCGCCGAAACGCACGGCCACAAGCTCGGCCAGGTCGCTCAGCCTCTCCGCGCCGCGCTGACCGGCACGACAACCTCGCCGGGGATCGACGCCACCGTCGCCGCTCTAGGCCGTGATGAAGTTCTCTCCAGGATCGGAGCCCTCCGGAATGGCTGAGGGCCGGGCCGGAGACTCCCGTTTTTTCGGCACATCAGGCCGCCACCTCCTGGGCGTGCAGGGTATGCACCCCAGCCAGATCACTCCGATTCTCGATCTCGCCGACACTTATGTGCTGATGAACGGCTCGCGGAAAACGCCCCGTGACCGCCTGCGCGGTCGTACGCTCATCAACCTCTTCTTCGAAGACAGCACCCGGACCCGGACCTCCTTCGAACTGGCAGGCAAACGTCTTGGCGCCGACGTGGTCAACATGACCGTCGCGCAGTCCTCCGTGAACAAGGGCGAGACCCTGCTTGACACAGCGGCAACGCTGAACGCCATGCGGACCGACCTGCTCGTCGTGCGTCATTCCCAGTCCGGCGCCCCGGCGCTGCTGGCTCAGAAAGTCGATGCCTCCGTGATCAACGCGGGGGACGGCACCCACGAACATCCCACCCAGGCCCTGCTCGACGCGCTGACCATCCGTCGTCATCTCGGGCGGATCGAAGGCCTGACCGTAGCGATCTGCGGTGATGTGGTTCACTCGCGCGTCGCCCGCTCAAACATCCATCTGCTCTCCGCCATGGCCTGCCGCGTGCGCGTCGTCGGCCCTCCGACGCTGGTTCCGGGCGCGATGTCGGCCCTGGGCGTCGAAGTCCATCACACGATGGAGGAAGGTCTGCGAGATGCCGACGTCGTCATGATGCTGCGGCTCCAGCGTGAGCGGATGTCGGGCGGACAGGTGCCCAGCGCCCGCGAATATTTCCGGTTCTACGGCCTCGACCGGCGCAGGCTCGAACTGGCGAAACCCGGGGCGCTCGTCATGCATCCCGGCCCGATGAATCGTGGTGTGGAAATTGACAGCCAGATCGCCGATTCCGACCAGAGCGTTATTCGTGAGCAGGTCGAAATGGGAGTTGCCGTCCGTATGGCCGTGCTGGACCTCCTCGCACGCGGAGCCCGCTCATGAGCACGCGCTTACCCGCCCTCGTCTTTGAAAATGTCAGACTGATCGATCCGGCGAGCGCACTCGATCAGCCCGGCCGGCTCCTTGTCCGTGACGGGCTGATCGCCGGGATCGATCACGCGGGAACCGAGGGAACGCCGGAAGGCGCTACCGTCATAAACGGCGGTGGCGCGGTATTGTGCCCCGGACTCGTCGATATGCGCGTCGAGATCGGCGAACCCGGGCACGAATACCGGGAAACGGTCAAATCCGCCTCCCGCGCGGCTTTTGCCGGCGGCATCACGACAGTCGCTGTCCTGCCCACCGGCACACCGGCCATCGACGATCCCGCCATGGTGCGCCTGCTCAGGTCCCGTGGCGAGGAGCAGGGTTATGTCTCAATCCTGCCGTACGGCGCGCTGACCAAAGGTTGCCGTGGCGAGGAACTGGCGGAAATCGGACTTCTGAGCGAAGCCGGAGCCGTCGCTTTTACCGATGGCGCCCGGGCCGTCAGCACCGCACGGCTGATGAAGCTTGCACTCACCTATGCCAGGGGCTTCGGTGCTATGGTCGTGCAGCATCCGGAGGAACCCAGCCTCGCCGGTTCCGGCTGCGCAACGGATGGCGAACTGGCACTCCGCCTCGGTTTGCCCGGCATCCCGACAGCCGCCGAAGCCATCATGATTGCCCGTGATATCAGGCTGGCCGAAATGACCGGTGGACGCCTGCATTTCGGCCACGTCTCGACAGGCGAAGGCGTGGAACTGATCCGCCGCGCCAGAGAGCGGGGGCTTTCCGTCACCTGCGATACTGCGCCACAGTATTTCGACCTGAATGAAAATGCGATTGGCGATTTCCGTACCTACGCGAAGTTCTCGCCCCCGCTCCGCGCCGAGGCCGACCGCCTGGCTATCTGTGCGGCGCTCGCGGACGGTACGATCGATGCCGTCGCCTCCGATCACACCCCACGGGACGCCGATGACAAACGCCTGCCGTTCGCGCAGGCCGCCGCTGGTGGAACCGGACTGGCCACGCTGCTCGGGGTCACTCTCACGCGGTATCACGACGGCACGCTGTCTCTTTCCGAAGCGCTGGCGCTCCTGACCAGTAAACCGGCCGCGCTGCTCGGTCTGACGGGGGCGTCGCGTCAGCGTCCCGCCGGCACGCTGGAAACAGGGACACCCGCCGATCTCTGTCTGTTCGACCCCGATCGCGCCTGGCGTGTCATCGCCAGTGAATTGCCGGGACATGCCCGGAACACGCCGTTTGACGGTCGTGCCCTCGAAGGTAAAGTGCTCGGCACCTGGAAAAACGGTATTCGTGTATTCGGAGCCGATACATGAATTTTTTCGAATCTCCGGCGACACTCATCGGCGCCGTTGTGCTCCTGTCCTATCTGCTCGGCAGCATTCCGTTCGGACTGGTGCTGACCGCCCTGTCAGGTGGCGGCGATATCCGCAGGATCGGTTCAGGCAATATCGGCGCGACGAATGTTCTCCGGTCCGGCCGGAAAGATCTGGCTGCGGCAACTCTGGCGCTGGATGCTCTGAAAGGTATCGTCGCTGTCATGGTCGCCTGGATCATGTGCCCGCCGGAACTCGCTGATCGTGCGACGGCAACAGCGGCAATTTTCGCCGTGATCGGACACTGTTTTCCTGTCTGGCTCGGCTTCAGGGGCGGAAAGGGAGTCGCAACCGGCCTCGGCGTTGTCTTCGCGATGTCGCCGCTCGCCGGCGCCGCCTGCTGCCTGATCTGGTTTCTCGGTGCGAAAATCACCCGTATTTCGTCGGCAGGCGCCCTGCTGGCATTCTCCGCGATGCCATTCATCCTGTTTTTTCAGTACGGACACTCCTTTACAGATTCCGCAAAGCCACTGGCCGGGGTTTTGATCGCGCTGGTGATCTTTCTCAGACACCGTGAAAATATTGTCCGGCTGCTGAGCGGACGCGAGCCCCGAATTGGTCAGTGAAACGGTCATGGTGTCCGGGGTCTGCGCATGAATCCTGATCTGCCGGCTCTTCTCAGGCTTGCACGCACGGAAAACGTCGGACCCGTTACGTGGCGCCGTCTCATGGTGGAATACGGAACCGCGGAACAGGCGCTCGCAGCCTTGCCCGAACGGGCGCGCCGTGGCGGACGGCGAGGACCGTTACAGATTGCCAGTGAAGCATCCGTCGCAAAAGAAATTGAAGGTGTTCTGGCGCTGGGCGGCAGAATTATCACTCTCCACGACCCGGAATATCCCCCGCTTCTCGCTGAACTGCCCGATTCGCCGCCGGTTCTGACTGTGCTGGGCAACCCGGCCTGCCTGACCGCGCGCAGCGTCGGAATCGTCGGTGCCCGAAACGCATCAGCAGCCGGTATGCGGTTCACCGAGAGCCTCGCGACCGAATTGTCCCGCGAGGGCATAACCGTCGTATCTGGCCTGGCCCGCGGCATAGACGGCGCCGCACATCGCGGTGCGCTGCATGGGGCTTTTCCGGACCGGGGGGGAACCGTAGCCGCCATCGCCGGTGGAATCGATGTTGTCTACCCACAGGAGAACACAGCCCTGCAGGCACGCATCGCGGCGGAAGGGGCTCTTATCACCGAGGCGCCACTCGGAACCGTGCCACAGGCCCGGCATTTTCCACGCCGGAACCGGCTGATCGCCGGATTATCGCTTGGCACCGTCGTCGTTGAGGCCGCGGTACAGTCCGGCAGCCTGATTACCGCCAGGCTGGCGGATGATTACAGCCGTGCTGTCTTCGCTGTCCCGGGTTCGCCGCTTGACCCGCGCTGCCGGGGCAGCAACGACCTGCTCCGGAGCAAAAATGCTCATCTCGTGGAGAATATCGCTGATATTCTTCCCTGGCTGAGGCATGAGTCTCCCGGCAATAACTGGCTGTTTTCCGGCTTTTCAGAACGTCAGGCCCCGTGGGGCGAGCGTGGTACGCAGACACTGTCGGGACTTGACACGGTGCGTGACCGGGTGCTGTCGCTGCTGTCCTACACGCCCGTCACGGTTGACGATCTGGTCCGGCACTGTCAGTTCTCCGTTTCTGCGGTCCTGTCGGTTCTGACTGAACTGGAGCTTGCCGGGCGGGTGGAATCGCTCCCTGGAGGGGCCGTTGTCCTGTTGGTGCCGCCTGAAACAGAATGACGTAAGTCCGGGTTTCAGGGCGGCTCGGAGAGAGCATGACTGACGTCGTCGTGGTTGAATCGCCTGCCAAGGCAAAGACAATCAACAAGTATCTTGGGAGCGGTTACACGGTCCTGGCATCGTTCGGGCACGTGCGCGATCTGCCGCCCAAAGACGGCTCCGTTCGTCCGGACGAAGATTTTGCCATGAGCTGGCAGTCCGATGAGCGCGGCATCAAACAGGTCGCCGCGATCGCCAAAGCCCTCAAGGGCGCTTCGACACTGTATCTTGCGACTGATCCGGATCGCGAGGGCGAGGCCATCTCATGGCATGTCAAAGCGATGCTGTCCGAGAAGAACGCCCTCAAAGGCGTTGAAGTCAGACGCGTTACTTTCAATGAAATCACAAAAAGCGCCATCAAAACCGCAATGGCGCACCCGCGCGATCTCGATATGCCGCTTATCGAGGCCTATCTCGCTCGCCGTGCGCTCGATTATCTGGTAGGCTTCACACTCTCGCCCGTCCTGTGGCGCAAACTGCCCGGCTCGAAGAGCGCAGGCCGTGTGCAGTCGGTCGCGCTGCGTCTGATCTGTGAGCGCGAAGCCGAGATCGAAGTCTTCAAAAGCCGTGAATACTGGACCGTCGGCGCGACGTTCATGACTCCGGCAGGCGCGCCGTTTACCGCAAAACTGACGTATCTGAACGGGAAAAAACTCGACCAGTTTGATCTCGCCACAGAGGCCGACGCCGAAGCCGCGCGTGACGCCGTCCTCGCGGGAACATTCGCCGTCCGGTCGGTCGAGCGTAAAAAAGTCCGGCGCAACCCGCCTCCGCCATTCACAACCTCTACCCTTCAGCAGGAAGCTTCCCGCAAGCTCGGCATGGGCGCGCAGAACACGATGCGCACGGCACAGCAACTGTATGAGGGCATTGACCTCGGTGGCGATACGGTTGGTCTGATCACCTATATGCGAACCGACGGCGTTACGATGGCCGGCGAAGCCATCGCCGATATCAGACGGCATATCGGCCAGGATTTCGGTCCCGGCTACGTTCCGCCGCAGCCGCGTGTTTACACGACAAAAGCCAAAAACGCGCAGGAAGCGCATGAAGCGATCCGCCCGACCGATGTGAGCCGTACACCTGCCTCCGTAAGCCGCCACCTCTCCGACGAGCAGCGACGTCTCTATGAGCTGGTCTGGAAGCGCGCCGTGGCCAGCCAGATGCAGTCCGCCGAACTGGATCAGGTCGCCGTCGATGTGGCGGATGTGCCGGGTAAAACCGTTCTGCGCGCCACGGGTTCAATCATCGCTTTCGACGGCTTCCTGAAACTCTATTCAGAAGGCCGGGACGAGTCAGACAAGGCTGCGGACGACGACAGCCGCATGCTGCCGCCGATGAACGAGCGCGATCCGCTCGGGCGCGGAGACGTGAAGGCCGAGCAGCACTTCACACAGCCGCCTCCGCGTTACTCTGAAGCGTCGCTGGTGAAGAAAATGGAGGAAATCGGCATCGGCCGTCCTTCCACCTATGCTTCCGTGCTGACCGTGTTGCGGGACCGGAATTATGTCCGGCTGGAAAGCCGCCGCTTCATTCCGGAAGACCGTGGCCGGCTGGTGACGGCTTTCCTCGTCTCGTTCTTCGAGCGCTATGTAGATACGCAGTTTACCGCGGGTCTGGAAGAGCAGCTGGATGACATCTCCGGTGGCCGGGTGGACTGGCGCGCCGTCATGAGCGCATTCTGGGAAGCCTTTTCCGCAGCGGTTGCCCAGACCAAAGACCTGACGATTACCGAGGTAATCGACGCCCTCGATCGCGATCTCGGTCCTCACTTCTTTCCGCCGAACGCGGACGGTACCGATCCGCGTCATTGCACGGCCTGCGGCACCGGGCGTCTCGGCCTCAAGCTGGGTCGTTACGGCGCTTTCATAGGCTGCTCAAACTATCCCGAGTGTCAGTACACCCGTCGGCTTGCGATCGACAGCGGCGAAGGTGACGGCGGCGAGGGCCTGAAGGATGGCATGCGCGTTCTGGGTCAGCACCCGGAAACCGGAGAAGACATCACCCTTCGGCGCGGCCCCTGGGGCCTCTACGTGCAGCAGGGTGAGCCCGATCCTGAAGACAAGAAGGCAAAACCGAAGCGGGCCTCCCTGCCGCGTGGCCTGGACGGGGCAACCATCACACTCGACCAGGCCGTCGGGCTCCTCAGCCTGCCACGTATTATCGGTATCCATCCGGAATTCGGGGAGCCGATAGAAGCAGGCCTCGGACGTTTCGGCCCTTACGTGAAGATGGGCGGCATCTACGGTTCTCTCGACAAAGACGACGATGTTCTCAGCGTTGGCCTGAACCGCGCCGTGGATGCGCTCGCCAAAAAAATGGCTTCGATCCGCACGCTTGGAGTCCATCCGAAGGACGGTGAGCCGGTTCTTGTGCGTAAAGGCCGCTTCGGCCCGTATGTTCAGCATGGACAGGTGGTCGCCAATCTCCCGCGCGGCGAGAGCATGGACGACACAACACTCGACGGTGCTCTCACCCTTCTGGCTGAAAAGGGAAAACCGCTGAAAGCAAAAAGCGGAAAGACCGCCGCGAAGAAGACGGCGAAACCGAAAGCGAAAGCGAAAGCTGCGGCAACAAAGAAGGCCGACGGCGAGACAGCCAAAGCGAAGCCCGTAAAAAAGAAAACCACGCCCGCCGCCAAAAAAACGGCAAAGCCGAAAACGCCGCGTCGTTCGACGGCTAAAGCCTCAGCGGACGCCGACTGAGGCCAGATCCGGCAGACGCGGCGCGTCAGGTTGTGAAGAGGCACCGGTCAGCCGAAGCTGATCGGGAGGCGCTGCTCGATGTAATCCGCGCCGCTGAAGAACCCCTTTCGCCAGGCGAACTGCTTCGGGCACTGGGGCCTGCCGCGCCCCAAAAGGCGCCGCTGCGTAAACTTATTTACGCTCTGGCGCTCGACGGCGCGTTCTGCGACCCCGCGCTGGCAGGGAAAATTCGCGGCATTCCTGATCTGCCGCTCGTCTGCGTCGTGGTTGTCACGAGAAGCGGGCAGGGCGGCAATGCGATCGCCAGACCGGACGAACCTGTCACATTCATCCGTCAGAGCGGCGAAGAACACCATTCACCGGTTATATTCATGGCCCGGGAACTTCCGGGGCGGCCAGCCCTTGTTGTCGGTACCCGTGTTCTCGCACGGCTGAAGCCTCTGGGGTCCGGACGGTTCGAGGGGCGAACCCTGCGTGTGTTCAACGCGCCGGCGCTAAAGCTGACCGGCATGCTGAAATCATCCCCATCAGGCTATTTTATTGAGCCTCTTAATTTTCGCCCCGGAACGGCATGGTCTGTATCGCCGGACGATATATCCGGCGCCAGGGCGGGTGATTTCGTCGTTGCGGTGCCAGTTTCAAAAACCGCGGCATTTGTCACACGCAGACTGGGGCGAAACGATATGCCCGATACAGTCAGTTTGCTGAGTATCACGACCCATGACCTGCCCGAAGCCTTTCCCGGGGACGTGCGGGTCGAAGCTGCCGCCTGCGAAACGATCGACGGGTCGGAGGCTGTCTCAGCCGGACGGGAAGATCTGCGTCATATCCCGTTCCTGACCGTTGACGGACCGGACGCCCGCGATTTTGACGACGCCATATGGGCAGAGCGTATCACCGGCGGTTTCCGTCTGAGAGTCGCTATCGCCGACGTGGCGCATTATGTGCGGCCCGGATCGGCTCTGGATCGCGAGGCGCGTGATCGCGGATTGTCCGTTTATTTCGCGGATCGCGTTATTCCGATGTTGCCGGAGCGGCTCTCCGATGATCTGTGCTCGCTCCGTCCGGGTGCAGATCGTCTGTGCGTTATGTTCGAAACAGTTATCGACGCAACAGGTCATCCGCAGTCATTCAGGATACGGCGCGGCGTCATGAAAAGCCGGGCGCGTCTGACCTACGCTCAGCTTCAGCAGATTCACGAAGGCCATAAAGCAGCTCCCGATGATCTGCCGCCGGATCTGATCAAAACGCTTTATGCCGCTCACGCCGCGTTATCTGCCGCGCGTGAGAGTCGTGATATTCTTCTGGTCGAACGCAACGAATTCCGGACGACAATCGCGTCAGATGGAAAAACGCTGATATCAGGCGCAATGCCAGTGTATGAAAGTCACCGGCTGATCGAAAATTTCATGGTGCAGGCTAATTTCGCGGCCGCTCGCGAAATGAAAGCAAGAAGCCTGTCTGGTCTTTTCCGTATTCATCCTACGCCGGCCGGACCGGAACAGGTTCGTCTGGCTTTCAGAGCCGGAACGTCGGACAGGGCCGGACAAAAAAAGCCCCTGCTTCCAAACGCACTGTACAGCGCGGCGCCATCCGGACATTTCGCTCTCGATCTTGAAGTCTACGCTCATGTCACAAGCCCGATCAGGCGCTATGCAGATCTGGTCTGTCATCGTGTTCTTATGGGTGAAACCGGAATCGGATCACCTGATGAGGCTTCGCGATACGACTGTCTCGCGCGACATCTCGATGCGCGGGAGGCCCGGGCTGCCAGCGCCTCGCGCGAGGCACAGGACCGGCTGCTCGCCTGCTATCTGTCACGACAGACTCATCTGATTTTTGCAGGCCATGTCAGCGGCGAGACCCCGTCCGGCACTCTGGTCACATTGACGGAACCCGGGCTTACCGGTCTGCTGGTGTCTGACGTGGCAGTCTGCAAAAACATGACATTCGATTCGAACCGGACGAACAAAGAATTTCACGATGGTGGCAGGATTTCTCAGGCATCGCCGGGTTTAGTCTTTCCAAAAAAAGGAACGGCTGTGTACGTGCGCCCGGTCGCGCTGGATGTCGCCACGTTCCGATGCGTTTTTGTGCTGGCAGACAGACAGCCATGACCAGGGCCGCTCTTCTTTTCGTCGCGGAACACACGATTCAACTCCGCGTGCGAGCCAGCCCCACCTTCAGCCGGTCTCTGCACATGGCTGCTCCGGCGGTTATTCTGATTCTCTGGCTCGCAGGGGCGGCTTACGGACAGAATGTTTCCTCCCGTGACGATGGTGGAGCCGGCGCGGATAAAGCCACAGGTCATCCCCCGGTTCCTGCTGTTCTGCTGCCTGCGTCTTCCGCCGGAACAGCAGCACAGGACATTTCGGCGGCATCGGGAAAGGCCGGTCAGACAGAACCCCCGATCACGGGACCTCAGATTGACGCCAGCCTGCTGCGATCAGTGATCGCAACGGGCATGGAATTTCTGGGGCCGCGCACCCTGCAACCTTACACGCCCCGGCAATTCAGCCTGTGGGGGCTGGGCGGTGTCAGTTCACTCGATCCGTCATTTCGCGTGCAGGAAGGACCGTCAGGTATTCAGCTCATGATCGGACAGACAGTCCTTTTAACCCGCGCGACGCCACCGGCTGAAGACGTGCGGGGCTGGGCCGATGTCGATACAGCCTTTCTGGCCACGGCCTGGGAGCACTCGGACACTATCCGCACTGCCGGGCTCGATGGTCTGACACAGAGCTTCTTTGATGAACTGTTCAATCATCTCGACCCGTATTCACGCTACGTCGCCCCGCTTCCCGCAGATCATGATCGTGAAGCCAGAAGCGGGACAGACGGTGATGCCGGGCTGTCTTTCGGTGAAGCCACCCGCTCCGTCAGAACGCGTTCAGGCAAAGGTCACAATAAAGAGCAGCGCATCATTGTCGTAACCGCTGTCAATACAAACGGACCGGCCTGGCCCGCGGGCATTGATGTCGGAGAAGAAATCATTGCCGTGAATGGCCACTCCGTAGCCGGCTGTTCCGCCGCCGACGTCGCCGGGCTGGTAAAAGGTGAGCCCGGGTCCACCGTGTCACTGAAGCTGGCTTCCTCCCCCGGTGGCCATGTGCAAACCGTCTCTCTTCAGCGTGAACAGGTTCCGCCGGAAACCGTATTCGCGTTTACGAGCGGCCCCCTGGTTGTTCTCAGGGTCACCTCTTTCTCCACAGAGACCGCTGAGGAGATGAGCCAGTATCTCGATCAGGCCGTTCAGGATCACCGCCTCAAAGGATTGATTCTCGATCTTCGCGGTAACCGGGGCGGGGTTCTGCAACAGGCTGTCACAGCCGCCGCTCTCCTTATGGATCGCGGTGTCGCCGTGGTGACACGGGGGCGTGATACTCAGGCCAACCATGTCTGGGCCGTGCAGGGCGGCGATATGACCAGTGGGCTGCCCGTCGCCATTCTCGTTGACGGCAGAACCGCGAGCGCGGCCGAAATTCTGGCCGCCGCTCTTGCTGATCATCATCGTGCCGTCATCATCGGCAGTGCGACACTCGGCAAAGGGCTGGTGCAGACGGTCGCTCAGCTTCCTGACAGGGGCGAACTCTTCGTGACGTGGAGCCGGGTCATCGCACCGGGCGGCTGGCCCCTACAGGGGCTGGGGGTCATGCCCCAGCTCTGTACAAGCAGGGGCGCTGCCGATGCACAGCGGCAGCTGGAGGCCCTGAATGCCGGGCATGCGGCCGATTCCGGCCCCGTCAGTCAGTCACGCCAGTTGCGCTATCCGGTGCCGGTGTCGCGCATCCTGGAAATCCGCAAATCATGCCCCGCCGCGCTGGGCGGTGATATGGATCTTGAACTTGCCCGCGCCGTTCTTGAAAATCCGACAGCTTACCAGGCCGCTCTGGCCATGGTACCAGAAGATGACAGTGTGGAGCTTGGAGCAGAATGACCCGTGAGTGAACCGCGTCTCAAGACCGCTCTGTGGGTGAGCGCCGTGCTGCGCCATTCGAATCAGGCCGGATATCCGGCAATGAGATTGCGCCGTGGTGACGAAGACGCAGGAGGCATCCTTGCTATCCTTCTTGAACCGTCAGGAAAAGCCGTCGTGCTGGCTCAGACGCGGGCTCCGGACGGTTCACCGGCATGGATACGTGGCAGCGGCGCGGAACCTGTCAGCGAAGCCGATGCCGACAGCTACATTCAGCGACAGGTCGGGCGTGACCCGGATCTGTGGGTGCTGGAATTTCGCGTGCCCGATTTCACGCCGCCTTTCGAAGCCCGTCTGTTGTGAACAGTGCGGAGAGCATGTCACAAAAAATCGCGATGCGTTGTAAACACGCCACAGTTTCCCGTCCGGCATCTCTCCTGAAGGAACTCCCTGGGCCAGAGACGCTTTTACAGGCAGTCTCTGGCCGGGCAGGGATGTTTCCAGTGTCCGGACCGGCTCGCAACAACAAGGAGAAAATGGCTTGCTGAGCAGGAGCGGAGAGGGATGACAGAACCCCGGATCAGTTGTTCCGAGTTGCGCAAAGCCCCGCTTTCGGCAAAACAGTCCCAGATGGTATGGTGTGAGGTCGCATTGCAGGATGTTGGCGCAGGGGCGTACGACAATCCGGGCATGAGGAGAACATAATGAAGCTGCGTTACAGGTTTCTTACAGGGTCCGCCCTGTCAGCGCCGCTTATCGCATGTGTTCTGTCCGGCCCGGTTCTCGCTCAGCCTGTTCAGGGGATCTATGTGGCGGGGGAGGGTGGCGCTACCTTCAACCAGGATCAGCGCGTCCGTTCCAGCTCAATGTTCCCGGACGGACGGGACAGATGGCGTACCGGCGTGACCGGAATCGGCTCGATCGGATACGGACTCGGAAATGGCTTCCGCGTCGAGGTCGAAGGCGATTACCGCAATATGGATTACGAGCGGTTCGTCACGAATTCAGTTCAGACACGCGCCGATGGCCGTCGCCAGACCTATGGTGTCATGGCGAACGCCCTGTTCGATCTCGATATCGGCAAGAGCTGGCTGTTCCCCTATTTCGGAGCCGGCGTCGGTTATGGCTGGACGGCCATGAACACGTCGGTTACGGCGGCGGGTAATACGCTCTCCCAGCATGTGGGCGGCACGTTCGGTAACTTCGCGTATCAGGGTATTTTCGGTCTGTCGTTCCCTGTCCCATGGGTCGTGGGACTCTCCGCAACCGCCGAATACCGGTTCTGGACAATGCTGGGGCCACAGTCTCACGGCTCTACTGCGTGGGGCACGATCGGTGGACGAGACGTCGCCAAACAATACAGTTTTTCATCGGGTAACCGGGATACTGTCACCGATTTCAATCACTCGCTGATGCTCGGCCTGCGTTACGAATTTAATCCTGCCCCGCCCCCGCCGCCGCCTGCTCCGCCTGAAGTCTCCGCCCCGTCACCGGCGGCAGCCCGGACTTATCTTGTGTTTTTTGACTGGGATAAAGCCGCTCTTTCTGAACGGGCCCGCTCAATCGTGGCAGTCGCCGCTCAGGCCTCGGCCCACACGGCTCTGACACGGATCGAAGTCTCCGGCTATACCGACAATTCGGCAGCCCGCCCCGGACAGACAGGAGAGCGTTATAACATGGGGCTTTCTCTCCGGCGCGCAGATGCGGTGAAGGCTGAACTCGTCCGTGACGGCGTTGCGGGGACGATCATTGGCGTGAATGGCTATGGTCAGGCGCACCAGCTCGTGGTGACCGGCCCGGATACACGCGAGCCTCAGAACAGACGGGTGGAAATCGTTTTCCGTTAGCAACACGTTCCGCGGTCGGATTCCACCGGAACAGCGGTATTTCTCTTCACGGTATTCAGATAAAGAGCCGCTCCCCCATCATTTATGATCAGGGAGCGGCTCTTTTTTTTTAGTCTGAAAACGCTTCGGAAACCGTCAAAGACCGTTGAACAGGGATGTCGACAGATAGCGCTCCGCAAAAGACGGTGCGATTGCGACGATGGTTTTCCCTTTATTTTCAGGAAGTCTGGCCAGAGTAATGGCCGCATGCAGAGCTGCACCCGATGAAATACCAATCGGAATACCATCAATCCGCGCGCAGCGTCGGGATGCAGCGATCGCCTCCCTTTCAGAAACCGTCAGCACACCATCCAGAGCCGATACATCCAGTGTCTGAGGACAGAAGCCGGGACCGATCCCCTGAATGCCGTGCGGTCCCGGTTCATCTCCGTTCAGAACAGCACTTTCAACGGGCTCGACACCCCAGACTTCAAGACCTTTCTTCCGGGGCCTCAGCGCGTGCGCGATGCCGGACGCGGTCCCTCCTGTCCCGACGCCGGCAACAACGATATCAACACCGCCAGCGGTATCCTGCCAGATTTCTTCAGCCGTGGTTTTCTGATGAACAAGAGGATTGGCAGGATTATCGAACTGACCCGGCATCCATGCCTCAGGCGTGGTTTTGAGAATTTCTCTGGCACGCGTAATCGCGCCCGCCATTCCGAGCCGCGCCGGTGTCAGCTCGACCTGCGCATCCATAAGTCTGAGCATTTTCCGGCGTTCGACCGACGCACCTTCGGGCATGGTGACAATCAGCCGGTATCCCCGGGATGCCGCCACAAAGGCCAGTGAAATGCCGGTATTGCCGGATGTAGGCTCAACCAGAACACTGCGCCCCGGCGTAATAAGGCCTTCCTCTTCCGCAGCGATCACCATCGCCGCTCCAATCCTGTCCTTTACGGAACCGAGCGGATTGAAAAACTCAAGTTTGAGAAGAATCTGCGCCGGAAGGCGATCCTCTGCGGTCAGCCGGGGCAGCCCCACCAGCGGCGTGCCCCCGACAGCATCAACGATCGAGCTGAAAACCCGGCCCCGGGGCGGAGCGAAACCGAATTCCCCGCCCGGACAGTCAGTCTTTGAGGTCATCCGGCTTTCTCCTGTTCATACAATATCCTGTCGCAATCGTGATCCGCTCTGGCAGATATGGTCCGCATAATGCCCGACAGACATGGTTACGATAAGTCTTCATGTGACCTTAGCACGCAGTTTTGCCGTAGATAATGCTGCCGGCGACGTTATTTACGTTCTTTCAAAAGCATATGTGACTAATTCTCCTCCCTGAGGTATAGGGAAGGGACACCAACGGCATATGGGGAACGATTATGCTGCTGCGCCGGGATCGCGCGCTTGTCGCCGTGCTTATTATGCTGGATGTCGCGTTCCATGCCGGAAGAACCGGAACGGTCAGCGCAGCGGATATCGCCGGCCGCGCCGGGCTTGCCCGGCGCGGGATCGAACCGTTGCTGCAAACTCTGTCACGGTCTTCTCTGCTTGAAAGCGTGCGCGGCCCGAGAGGCGGATATCATCTCGGGCGCCCCCGTCGCGATATCAGTGTGGCAGAAATCGTCTCAACAGTCGTAAATATCGATTCCGACGGCGATGATGGCCCCACGGGCGATCTGTTCAGTAAAGTTATCGATCCGTTCTGGTGTGAACAGGAAAAAGAACTGGTCGCCCGGCTACGTGACCTGACCCTCGATGACCTGGTCCGTCGCGCCGAGGCCGCCGGTTTGCGGAAACCGCTCACAGAGCCGATTTCCTTTTCGATCTGACAGACTCATCACCTGCTGCCGGTTACAGCGCCGGTCAGCGGGATGGAATTCAGATCAGTCACTTCGTCACACAGCAAACAATATTTTCCGGACAGTTGCCATGAACTGCCCGGTATGCCGATGCGTGGAATAAGATTATTTATGCCGCCGACGCGTGGTTGTGGCAGTGCTTTTGGTCGCTGCCGGCTTTGCAGGCTCTGCGACGGCAGGCTTCGGCATCACAACACCGGTTGCATCCACGGTTGCGTTGACTGTCAGGCGATCACGCTTCTGTCCCGGTCCATGAATGAGCGTCGCCGTAAACGTATCCGGCCCCGCGTAACCCATCGAAGGTGTGTAAGAAACCTGCACCTTGCCATTCAGAATATAGAGAAAGGCCTTTCCGTGCTCAGGCGCCGGCGAGACGCCAAAAGACGCATAGGTGCCGCCTTCCGGAGGGGCGATACTGAGCAGACACCGGCCATCATCACTGCGGACAGTCATGGAGCTCACCAGATCGCCTGTCGGTCCGGGCTGGGGTTTTGAGACCTGACAGACGGCAGATGTTCTGACGCTGCCGAAAGGATCCGGATCACCGACAACACCTGTCTGCAGCGGACCATGGTTGCACCCCGTCAGAAGACCGGCAGTAAGAACCGGCATGACCAAAACTCGCAATCGCACGCAAAGGCTCCGCAATTCTGTTGAGTAAACAAATCATTGATCCGGTGACGAGTCGCCACGAATCAGGATGTCACAGGCTCTAGAGCAACATGCCTGCGGTTGGAAGGCCGCCAGCGGGAATGAATGCCAGCCAGGTAATTCGATTCGGCGTGAAAGACAGGAAACGGCCCCGGAATACCTGCCGTGATCATGACATGACAGGCATGTCCCCTGTTCGGCGACAGAGATTTATGTTTCATATCCAAGCCATAGCGGAGCTGGTTAACAAACAGGTTTCAAAAAAAATCTCGCCACCGCGACCTGCGCAGGCATATGACCTGCAAGAACCTTTTTTGGAGAGACTTTTCATGTCCTCGGCTTTCTCTCGTTTTGCTGTTGCCGGCATCCTGTTCGCTGGCCTGTCCTGCAGCACGCTGGCCTCCGCCGCGAGTTGCGGAAGCTCACCGGCTCGCGAAGCATTCGATATTCAGGGGCTGAAAAGCGAACTTATGGTAACGGCCCTGTCGTGCAAGGCGCAGGACCGCTACAATGATTTTGTCGCAAAATTTCGCAGCAGTCTTCTGACAGGCGAACAGCGGCTGAACACGTATTTCAAGACCACCTACGGCAAAAGCGCTCAGCGCGAGCATGATGATTATATCACGCAGCTTGCCAATGTTCAGTCTGAGCGCGGCATCCAGTCGGGCACGATTTTCTGTCTTCAGCGTCTTGGTATGTTTGACGAAGTCGCGGCTCTGGATGACGACCACGATCTTTCGAAATACGCTCAGGCAAAGGACATCATGCAGCCGGCAACTTTCGAGATCTGCGAAGCCCCGTCGGCTAAAACGAGCCCTGCCAGACGGCGCAGCCGCACAAAGCGCGCCTGAAGAGCCGCCGGATGGCTGAAGACAAGAGGTATGGAAAACCCTTCTTGACGAATTCCTCATGCCGGGAGAGAGACCCGGCATGAGCGATCTCTTTTCGACAGACGGGGCCTCCCCGAAACAGCCTGAACGCAAAGAGCCGCAAGGCGCGTCCGCTTTGCCTGAAAGTGGCGCTTACGATGCCAGCGCCATTGAGGTTCTGGAGGGGCTTGAACCTGTCAGACGCCGTCCCGGAATGTATATCGGGGGGACGGATGAGTCAGCCCTTCATCATCTGGCCGCTGAAATTCTCGATAACTCGATGGACGAGGCTGTCGCTGGCCACGCGTCAACAATCGACGTTACCCTTGAGCGCGACAACTGGCTGACAGTTCGGGATAACGGGCGCGGAATTCCCGTTGATCCGCATCCCCGTTTCCCCGACCGCTCCGCGCTGGAAGTCATTCTCACGACATTGCACGCGGGCGGAAAATTTTCGGGTAAATCCTACGCCACGTCCGGTGGCCTGCATGGCGTAGGCTCATCCGTCGTGAACGCTCTGACCTCCGCTTTCGAAGTTGAAGTCGCCCGCGATCGCGTGCTGTGGCGTCAGAACTACGCGCGGGGAATCCCGCTCGGCCCGGTAGAGCGGGCAGGCGCCGCGCCAAACCGTCGTGGCACCCGGATCCGTTTTCATCCGGATCCTGAAATTTTCGGTACCCACGTATTTCAGCCGGCGCGTCTTTACCGTCTTTGCCGGTCGAAAGCATTTCTTTTTCGGGGCGTAACCATCAAATGGGCATGTGACCCGTCACTCATTCGTGCCGGAGACTCAACGCCGGGCGAGGCTGTCCTCCATTTTCCGGGCGGCCTGGCCGACAGCCTGTCGGATGAACTTGGCGCGGATGCACCTCTCCTCACGCCGCTATGGGCCGGAGAAGCCGACCTGCCAGAGGTGAGTGGTCATGCCACCGGCCGGGTCGAATGGGCCATTGCCTTCCTTGAATCCGGTAATTCCAGCTTTCTCTCGTTCTGTAATACGATTCCGACCTCACAAGGCGGCACGCATGAGGCCGGCTGCCGCGCGGCACTTCTGAAAGGTCTGCGCGCCTGGGGTGAACAACGGTCAAATAAACGGGCCGGTATTGTCACGGCGGAAGATATTCTGGGGGCCGTCGCGGCGCAGTTGTCCCTGTTTATTTGCGACCCGCAGTTCCAGGGGCAGACAAAGGAAAAACTGACCAGTTCCGATGCCTCGAAACTTGTAGAAACCGCACTCAGGGATCGCTTCGAGCACTGGCTGTCCGGCAATCCCGCCCAAGCGGATGCCCTTCTGGCCTTTGTGATAGAGCGCGCGGAAGATCGGGTGCGCCGCCGGGAGCAGAAAGAAACCCCACGTAAGAGCGCAACGCGCAGACTGCGCCTGCCTGGCAAACTCACCGACTGCACACGGGAAAAAGCATCCGAGACTGAAATCTTTCTGGTCGAAGGCGATTCGGCCGGCGGCTCGGCCAAGCAGGCCCGAAACCGGGAGACACAGGCTGTTCTGCCACTCAGAGGTAAAATTCTGAATGTCGCCAGCGCATCGACCGAGAAACTGCGGGCCAATCAGGAACTTCGCGATCTGGTCGAAGCTCTCGGCTGCGGGATCGGGGACCGTTTCGATCTGACAAAGCTCCGCTACGGTCGCGTCATCATCATGACCGATGCTGATGTGGACGGGGCGCATATAGCGTCCCTCCTGATGACATTTTTCTTTCGTGAGCTTCCGGAGTTGATCCGCAGCGGTCATCTCTATCTCGCCCAGCCTCCGCTTTACCGGCTGACGCAGGGCGCAAAGACCGTCTACGCAATGAATGATGCCGATCGGGAACGAAAGATCAGAACGCAGTTCCGGGCCAACGTAAAAGTAGAAGTGTCGCGCTTCAAAGGTCTGGGAGAAATGCCACCTAAAGACCTGAAGGATACGACCATGGACCCCACACGGCGCACCCTGCTTCGTGTGGTCGCGAGACCGGAAGATCGCCTGGAAACCCGTGAGCGGGTCGAAAGCCTGATGGGCCGGAAGCCTGAACTTCGCTACGCATTCATTCAGGAACACGCGCAGTCAGTCGAACTCCTCGACATTTAGAATCAGACCGGCAGTGATGCCCTGGCCGCCTTCAGGATTGAACCTGCCTGTGCTCAGAAGCGAAAGACCTGAGAGCAAACCTGATCCGGCTGACCGGACCTGACCAGTCAAGCGGCCGATCCTGCTGATAAATCGTCACTGAACTGTACCACGGCGAATCTGTGCGGCGTGCAAGCCATCTCCAGCACTGGTCATAGCGTGACAGCAGCCAGAGCGGCTTTCCAAGCCCGGCCGCCACATGCGCCGTTGACGTATCCACCGCAATTACAAGATCAAGGTTACTGATCAACGCGGCAGTATCACCGAAATCATGCAGATCAGCCGTATGATCAATCAGTTTCATTCCCGCAGGGGGATTCTTCGCCTGGTCTGCCTTTGAACCGATCTGAAGCGAGTAAAACAGGGCATCCGGCGCCGCGACGGCCAGCGGCGCCAGCGTCTTCAGATCTGCTGAACGTCTTTTATCCGCAATTTCTGCTTCACGAATCTCAGCATGCGGCGCTCCGGCCCAGACAAGACCAATGCGAAGCGGTCGTGGAATGACACTGTCTGCCTCCGCATCCTTTGAAAGCCGGCCTGCCCAGAATGCGACTTTTTCCGGGTCGGCAGTCAGAAATCCTTTCGAAGCCGGTATCGTATCTAGGGTAATCCCGAGCGCGAGTGGCAGGCTGAGGACAGGACATTGCAGGTCATGAGGCGGGGGAGGCGTGTCCTCAGTGACAAACTCCTGATCCGGAAAAGAAGCCGTAAGCAGGCTGAGCAGTTCTCGCCTGATCCTCACGATGACCCGACCGCTACGGGAGGCCGCCAGTGGAATGAAGCGGGAGAACTGAATCATGTCTCCAAATCCGCCTTCGGTGTGAATCAGAAGCGTTTTCCCCGCGAGAGGCTCCCCCGTCCATAAAGGCGCGGTCATCCCGTGATGACGGGTCGTGCGTGTCTTCCAGCGCCACTCATATTCTGCAAAACCATTTCGATAATCCCCGCCGGACAACAATGAAATAGCGTTGTTCGTCCTGTTTTCAGGGTTATCGGGCGCCAGGCGGACGGCCACCCTGTGAAATTTCAGCGCCGCGTCGTGGTCACCCCGCCGGTCAAGGGCAACCCCCAGATTGCTTAAAGCGAGCGGATGCGAGGAATTACGGCGTAAACAATTCGAATATGCGGTGACGGCATCATCATAACGCTGAAGCTCCTGAAGTACATTGCCCAGGTTGCTCCATGCGTCCGCAAGATCGGGCGCCAGTGTGACGGCGCGTACCAGTAAATTATAGGATTCCTGAAAGTCACCCTGCGCACATAAAAGACCGCCGTAATTACTCAGCGTGCGTGCGTCATCGGGATTTCCGGCTAATGCCTTGCGGTAAACAAGTGCCGCTTCGCCCAGCCTGCCAGCCAGCTGAAGTGTCTCGCCACTTTCCGCGGGGGCTGGAGTATCGGTGGTGCGGGCGGGCAGGGGAGACATCGTGGACATTTCAGGAGTATCCTGAGTCCGGCTTAAAAATTAGTGAGCGCAGACCGGAGTCACTGTGTGACTGTTTTACGCTTATCAAACCTCAGCGATACGTCCGGACTCCGGGAACCACGCCTGTAACGAATACGAAACCTTGGCAGCGCCGGACACGTGTGCATCATGGGACAACAATGTCCAACCGGAGTACATCCCGTCATGCTTCAGATTTCGCCGCGTTCCCGCTGTTTCAGCCTGCGTCACCTGGCTGTCGGTTTCGGCCTTATTATGTCCGGGGCAGCAATGATTATCGTAGCTCCGGCCAATGTGGCGCAGGCTGCGGCGCCTCCCGGCGCGGATGAACCTCTGACACTCAGCGCGCTCCATATCGAAGGAAATAAACAGGTTGCCACACCTGATATTATGAGCGTCGTGCCGTTTCACGTTGGTGATACCGTCACGCAGAATCAGATCAGCAAAGGGCTGGACGCAGTCCAGCAACTCTACAAATCGAAAAATGTCGGCGGCTCTTTCGGCGGCGGGATGAAGTTCATCGGTAAAAAAGTGGAAGTAACCTGGAACATCACCGAGCAGCAGCCACTTGGCGGGCCTGTTGTTGATGGCGTTGTTTTCTCGGGCAATTCGAAAATTTCGGCTGATGCACTGACGGCGGTCACAAAACTGCGCCCGGGTTCGCCAGTCTCCAATGAGGCCGTTCAGGCAGACCAGAAAGCGATTACCGATCTTTATAAAAGCAAAAACATCAGCGCGTCCGTGGGCATGACCCCAAGTTCGCCCACCCCGAATCATTTCCTGGTGACATGGACGATCGTCGAGAAATAAGCGCCGCACCCGGGACTTCCAGACGCGTTCAGCGCCCGGAAGTCTGATGCCTGCGGTCAGGCTGACAGTTCGCCAATCGTCGGACGATTGAGCATCGCCATCAGTTCTCTCCGCGTGTCGGAATTTTCGCGGAACACACCAAGCATACGACTCGTTACCATCGATACGCCCGGACGGTGTACGCCGCGCGTGGTCATGCACTGATGCCCGGCTTCCAGAATGACAGCCGTTCCGTAAGGCTCAAGAATCGAGTCAATCGTATTGGCGATCTGCGCCGTCAGACGCTCCTGAATTTGAAAACGTCGCGCGTAGGCATCGACGACACGCGCCAGTTTCGAAATCCCGACAACCCGGCGACGCGGCAGATAGGCGACGTGCGCCCGGCCTATAATCGGCGCCATGTGATGCTCACAATGACTCTCGAAGCGGATGTCACGAAGCAGAACAATCTCGTCGTAATCTTCAACCTCGGAAAACGTCCGTGCGAGCAGCTCTTCCGGATTAACACTGTAACCTTCGAAAAACTCCTCGTAAGCCCGGGTAACCCGCGACGGCGTATCGAGAAGCCCCTCGCGCGCCGGATCTTCACCGCCCCACCGCAACAGAACACGAACAGCCTCTTCGGCCTCTTCCCGTGATGGCCGCGAAACCGGAGCCAGGGAGTCCATCGGACCGGAGGAATTGCTCATCAGATGAAGTCTCTTTTTATTTACAGGTTAAAACGGACATGCCGTCATCAGTCACATCCGGTGCCGGATGAAGCCGGATCGTTCAGTGGACAAGTCCGGAATGATAAGGACTGTCGAGACTGAAAGCCGGAATGCGCACGTCAAAAAGACGGCCACTGGCCTCCTCAATCATTTTATACAATCCGCGCATAATGCCGCTCGGCGTATCAAGAGAAGCCCCGGAGGTATATTCAAAGCCGGATCCCGCTTCAATCACCGGCTGTTCGCCGATGACGCCATCGCCACGGACCCTGTCAACCTGGCCCTGTCCGTCAATGATTTCCCATGACCGCTCAAGCAGCTGCACCGTCCGGTCGCTGTGATTTTCGATTCTGATCCGGTAACCCCAGCAGTAATTATGCTCCTCCGGCTGCGACTGATCGTCGAGCCAGAACGAGCGGACAACCACCCGTACGCCTTCCGTCGTCTCCTCATAAGCCGGAAGCGATGCAATCGCTTCGGAAAGCGCGGCTTCCGGGTCTGTGAAAAGCTTAGGCGGCAGTGGCGGCCTGGAGGACATTGCGGGTTCTACCCCCTGTAAACTGACTGGAATTAAACACTGATCAGGCCCGAAGACCTGACCTTGGCACATAGCCGTTGAAATAACACACCGGAACAGTTCAGGGACAGGTCGGTGCAAACGCGCATCGCACCGGATGGCTACCCGGCAGCGAAACCCCCGGATTTCAGGGCCGCGACCCCGCGTGCGAGGTCGTCAATGAGATCGGCCGAGTCCTCAAGCCCGACGGACAGTCTGATCGCACCATCCGAAATCCCCAGACGGGCTCGTTCTTCAGGACCAATCTTCATATGCGTGGTCGTCGCCGGATGTGTCGCAAGCGAACGCGCGTCCCCGAGATTATTGGAGATCAGGATCACCTGCAACGCATCCAGAAATGCAAATGCGCCTTTACGACCGCCAGCCACTTCAAAAGCAACCAGAGAACCAGATCCGCTCATCTGCCGCTTTGCAATCTCATACTGCGGATGGTCAGCCCGCCCGGGATAGCGCACGCTGACAATGCCCGGCGCCTCAGCCAGCCAGTCGGCAACAGCAGCTGCATTCCGCGTCATCGCATCCACGCGCAGCGGCAAAGTCTCAAGACTCTTGAGCATGACCCACGCATTGAACGGCGACAGCGCATTCCCGGTGTTGCGCGTGAACGGCAACACGACCTCGTTGATCCATTCCGCCTTGCCGAGGATCGCTCCGCCAAGCACCCGGCCCTGCCCATCTATGTGCTTGGTACATGAATAAACGACAACATCAGCCCCGAGTTCGAGCGGCTTCTGATACACGGGCGACGCAAACGCATTATCGACAATCACGATCGCACCGGCAGCGTGGGCGCGCTCCGAGACAGCCGCAATATCCAGAACATCAAGCATCGGATTGGAAGGGCTCTCGATGAGCACGGCAGCCGTCGGCTTGCTGAGAGCTTCCCCCCAGGCATCCGGATCGCCGCCATCGACAAAGACCGTTTCAACACCATACTGCGGCAGCAGACTGGCGATGATCCAGTGGCAGGAGCCAAACAGCGCGCGCGAAGCAACAACGCGGTCACCGGCCCTGACCTGAGCAAGAAGGGCTGACGAAACAGCCCCCATTCCCGTCGCCGTCGCGATACAGGCTTCCGCACCTTCCAGATCCGCCAGACGACGCTGCAACGCATCAACCGTCGGGTTGCCAAAGCGAGAATACTGGTAATGCACGGCATCGCCGGTAAATGTCGCCGCGGCCTGTTCGGCATTGTCATAAACAAAACCGGAGGTGAGAAAGAGCGCCTCACTGGTTTCGCCATACGGTGTGCGCTCAACGCCCGCATGAAGCAGTCGCGTCGCGGTGCGCCAGCCAGAAGAAGTGTGAGCAGGGTTTTCTGTCTTGTCAGTCATCGCGGTCCCGGTTCCGTCCTTAATCCACTGCGCGAAACGAACAGGACAAAACGCCCGCTGCCGTCCCGCTCATGGGTCATCGACCGTAGAAACCATGGCACTTCATATCCGTGCCAGAGCCTCTTTAGCGCGTTTCTTTATCCTCGCCGCAAGCCGGCCATACAAATCGCGAGGCCCCGCGACCAGAGCAGGGAAGAAGAAGGTTATCGCGGATGACCGCAGTCTCCGTCAACCATCGCCATAGTATGGCTCCCGTTCCGTCTTCAGAGCGCAATCCGGAGACACTCCTTTCCGGGTGTGAAATTGCCAATCTCCGGGGGCAGGGTCGTCGCCGTCCGGGCGCTCTTCAGCAGATCCCGGCCTTTTGCCGACCACCCGGCAAGCCCGAGACCAGGATGGCTGAAGCTGCCGCTCACACGCACCGGAACATCAAGCGCGAAAAAACCCGTTGCCTGGCTCTGAAATGCCAGATCAAACCATTTCCGGTTCAGATCAAAGATCGCCGCTCCAATCACTGTTCCGGCCGTCGAACTGACACGCAGCGGCAGAACCGTTCCCGAACCATGATGCAGCGTCAGAACCCCGAGCAGGCAGGTGACAGGCGCCATGCCTTTTGCCTTACGGACCAGAAGACTGACATCCGTGGATGCCATCGCAATAACCTCGCGGGAGATCTCTCCGCGATCCATCCCGACAGCGGCGGTCAGATCGGCAACCTGCACAGCTTCATTCAGTGTGCGAACCCTGTCCGCAACCGCATTTGCCCGGAAACTCAGCCGACCACTGATCGGAACCGCCGCCAGTCCCGCCTGATGCCGGAACCGGTCAATATCAGCCTCCGTGACATTGACCGAGGCCCGCGCTTTTGTCCCGTCCGGAGACGCCCGCAAGTCTCCTGAAGCATGCAACTGTGCGCCTAGCCAGCCAAAGGAAAGTGATTTCACGTCAATTCGATCCGGGCTCTGCGCCACGGCTACCGAGACGTCCGAAAACGTCAGATCGTTGTATCGAACCTGACCAGCCCCGATCCGCACGTCGATCAGCGGGTCCGGTCGCGCCGGGATCATCAGTGGAATATCGGTCTGCTGCCCCTGGCTCTTTTGCTGTTTTCCCGTGAACTGGTTCAGATCAAGCGCGGCGAAATTCATGCTCCCGCTGATCCGGTCCGGCGCTCCCTTGCCACCTTCCGTGAAAACGACATCCGCGGACGTAACCGGATTGTCGCCAAGCCGCCCGGTCGTATGGTCCAGCGACCAGTCATTTCCCCGATGCGTGAAGTGACCATCAAGTTCCGCGGCTAAGGCAAAATCAGAGGCGGGAACCCCGGCAAATTCCATCAAAGGCGCGGAAGTCGGCGTACGGAGCGTCAGCGCTGCCGCAACACCGTCGAAATCGAGCAGATCCGTGCTCGTGCCCCGCAGAGTCAGCGTCAGATCGCCCGAACGGGCACGAATATCGATTCCGCAGGGCTTTCCCGCCTGCCGCAGTATCGAAATCGGCTGTATGTTCGCGGTGATCGTGACGGGCGTTCCGTTATAGCTCCCGGTCACATTCATCAGCAGCGGAGACTCATCGCTGGCCGACGTAAACACCACATCGTTTAACCCGACAAGATACGACTGTCCGCGGGACGTCCGGTAGATGATCTCGCTGTCACGAATCGTCGCCTGACGCAGGCCGGGGAACAAGCTCTGATCGGGTGGCCCGTTCTCTTCATGGCGGGGGCGGGCAGGCCCGAAACGCCAGTCGGGCGTATGATCCGCCGTTCTTTCAAAAAGGCCCGAAAACTTCGTAATAACGAGGTCGCGTGTTTCGACCGGCCCGTGAAGCAGCGACATGAGTCTGACCTGCGTATGCAGATGGCCCAGCGCAATCATATCGGGACGGCTGCCTCCGGGCACATTGCCGAGATGCAGATCATCAAGTTCGATTGTAGCCCAGCGCCCCGGCGAAACATGAAGCGAACCGATTTTTACGGCGCGCCCCGTTGCCGTCGCGATCCGGTGCGTGGCGAAAGAGGCAAGATTGATACGACCGGCCATCAGAAAGGCGACACCGGCAAGAACCGTCACCGTCGCAACGATTCCGGTCAGAATGATAAAAAAACGACGCAAAACCAATACTCATTCGGGATAGCGCGGGATGCGGCATATCCCGTCAGAACTGGCGAAGGCAGAAGCCGCTCCTGCCGGGCAGGATATTACACAGTAAAGATAGCCGACGAACGATAAAGCCTCCATGGCAGGCCGGTCATGCCTGCCCGGAGCCCCCGTTCGCGGCATGACGCTCCCATTCAGCGGCGAGCCCTGCCAGGAACAGCCTGGCTCCGGAGGCGACAAAACGCTCAATCATCTCAGGGGCCATGTCTTCGCCCGTGCCTGTCAGTGCGTTGAGCATCAGTTCCCCGATCGTCATGCCGAACAGATGACGCCCGAGCAGGGTAATGTCTTCGTCCGGATGACCGGATTCGATGCAGTAATGGCGAAGCCAGCGGTTGAACGCATTGGAATCACCACCTTTTTTCAGATTGAGCATAATATCTGAAATATCTTTTGCTTCCGGTGTTTCGGCGATAATAGCGCGAATCAATTCAATCTTATCAGGACTTAACAGCCATTTCGTCATGCCAAGCAGAAGGCTGGTCAGCCCGCCTTCCGGCGTGGACGATTTTTCACTGAAAGAAGGCGTACAGAATAACCGTGAACCGATCAGGGATAGAAACAGGTCCTGTTTGGACGGATAGAGCTGATAGAGCGTTCGCTTGGACATGCCCGAACACTGCGCGACCTTATCCATGGAGGCGGCATGATAACCGTGTGCCTGAAGAATTTTGCACGCTGCGGTCATGATCCGTTCGCGTCGCTCACATTCCTCCATTTCGGGCGGGCGTCCCGGTCCCCGTGAAGAGCAGCAGCGTGGCTCATGCTCATCGTGCACTTCGTTTACCTTCCGTGCGGTTTTGTCTGTTACATCACGTCCGTCCCGTCTTGACCAGGAGTTACGAAACTATATAGTTTCTATTTCCAGGTAAGCCAACGCTGTCCCCCGACGTTTCCCCTGCTCGGTGACGCAGATCTGGTAACCGTTCCACACAATGTCTTATTTTCGGTCGGCAGGATGCATTCGTGAACAGGCCTTTCCGTTTTCCAGTCGCAGCCGCCTTTCTCTCGGCTGTAAGTCTTTTCGCCCTCACCGGCTGCGGGCGGAAGTCCACACAGCAGGCAGGGGCACTGCCACCTCAGCAGGTGCAGGTCATCACCGTTCAGGCCCAGCCTGTTCATGTCAGCACGAGGTTGCCCGGTCGCCTCGAAGCGTTCGAAATCGCCATGGTGCGCCCGCAGGTCACCGGCGTGATTCAGAAACGCCTGTTCACTGAAGGTGCCGATGTCGTCACCGGACAGCAACTCTATCAGATTGATCCGAGTGCTTACCAGGCCGTGTACGACAGCGCCAGCGGACAACTGGCTCAGGCAAGGGCAAATGCGGCAACGGCTCAGGCGAAACTCGAACGCTATGGCCCGCTGGTCAAAGCACACGCCGTCAGCAAACAGGAATATGACGATGCCCTGGCCAGCGCCCGTTCGGCCGATGCGCAGATTCTGATCGCAAAAGGTCAGGTCGAGGCTGCCTCGGTGAATCTGCGGTACACAAAGGTCGACGCACCGATCACCGGGCGCATCGGCCGCTCACTGCTCACGGTCGGCGCCCTGGCAACATCCGGGCAGACAGGCAATCTTGCCGTCATCACCCGGCTTGATCCGATTTATGTCGACGTCAATCTGCCCGCCGTTTCGCTGCTGCGCTTACGTCGTGAAGTGGCCTCGGGCCGCATCCACACAAGCGCCGATAACACAGTCCCCGTCAGTCTCGAGATGGAAGACGGCTCGGTCTACGACCTGTCCGGCAAGATGGAATTCAGCGAGGTCAACGTCGACGAAGCGACAGCAACCGTCATTGTGCGCGCGGTCTTCCCAAATCCAAAAAAGCTTCTGCTGCCCGGCATGTATGTCCATGCAACGCTCGATGAAGGTATAGACCCGAACGCCCTCCTGGTGCCCCAGCAGGCCGTCAGCCGGAACACCCATGGTGACCCGCAGGTGCTCGCCGTGGACGCTGACAACAAGGTGATCCTGCGACCGGTCACAACCTCCGCCACTCATGATGCGGACTGGATCATCAGCAGCGGACTGAAAGCCGGTGACCGGGTCATCGTCATCGGTCTGCAGAAAGTTCACCCAGGCGACAAGGTGCAGCCGGTTCCGTTCGGCGGCGACAGCTCTCCAGAAGAGAAAAAGTAAACCGGTATGTCACGTTTTTTCATTGACCGGCCCGTCTTCGCATGGGTGATCGGGCTCATCATCATGCTCGTGGGTGGCGTTGCCATCTTCCGCATGCCGATCGCGCAGTATCCCTCAATCGCACCGCCACAGGTCGCTCTCACAGTAACCTATCCGGGCGCCTCCGCTGAGACGGTGAACAATACCGTCGTGCGACCGATCCTTCAGCAGATGTTCGGGCTGGACCACCTCGAATATATCTCGGCTCAGTCTTACGCGTCCGGGCAGATGGAAATCGATCTGACCTTCGCTCAGGGAACCGATCCCGACATCGCGCAGGTTCAGGTGCAGAATAAACTGCAGCTGGCCGAGCCCAGACTCCCGACCGAAGTGACCACACAGGGTATTACGGTCGCTAAGGCCGTCAAAAACTTCATGATGGTGGTTGCGCTTATCTCAACCGATCATTCGATGAGCGCGCAGGATGTCGCCGATTACGTCGCGTCCAACATCTCCGATCCCCTGTCGCGTGTCTCCGGCGTCGGCGATCACACGCTGTTCGGCTCTGAATACGCCATGCGGATCTGGCTCGATCCGCAGAAACTGTACAAATATTCACTGACAGTCGGAGACGTCCAGGCCGCGATTCAGACCCAGAACCTGCAGGTCTCTTCCGGTGAACTCGGCGGCCTGCCGGCAAAAGCGGACACACGGCTCGATGCGACAATCGTCGGGCCAGCCAGGCTCTCCTCCCCTGAAGAATTTCGTAAAATTCTGCTGAAAGTTCAGCAAAATGGTTCGCAGGTCACGATCGGTGACGTGGCGAAAGTCGAACTCGGCGCGCAGAGCTATAACTATAACGCCGTTTATAACGGCAGCCCCTCCGTCGGTATGGCGCTGAAGCTCACGCCCGGCGCCAACCAGCTGACAACGGAAGCCGCCGTCCGCGCCGAAATCGCCCAGCTTGAGAAATTCTATCCGCCCGGACTGAAAACGGTTTACCCGCTCGATACCGAGCCGTTCATCGTGCTGTCGATCAAAGAAGTCGTCATTACGCTGGCCGAAGCCATCGGCCTCGTCTTCCTGGTCATGCTGATCTTCCTTCAGAACTTCCGCGCGACCCTGATCCCGACGATCGCGGTGCCTGTCGTCCTGCTCGGCACATTCGGTATCCTTTCTGCTCTCGGCTTCTCGATCAACACGCTGACCATGCTGGCCATGGTGCTCGCTGTCGGCCTTCTGGTCGATGACGCCATTGTCGTGGTCGAAAACGTCGAACGCGTCATGACAGAGAAAAATCTCTCCCCGAAAGAGGCCGCCCGCGTCTCGATGGATGAGATTTCCGGCGCGCTGATCGGCATCGTTCTCGTGCTGACGGCCGTCTTTCTGCCAATGGCGGCCTTCAGCGGCTCGACCGGCGTGATCTACCGGCAGTTCTCGATCACTATCTGTGCGGCCATGTGGCTCTCCGTTCTGGTCGCCATGACCATGACGCCCGCGCTGTGTGCCAGCATGCTCAAACCCGGGCAGCACGAGAAGACGAAAGGTCTTCCCGGCCTGTTCAACCGTGGTTTTACACGCATCACAAAAGGATACCTGTCCGGCGTGCATTTCATGGTCGGCAACCGCGTCCTGGCGCTGCTTGGTTTTGTGGCCATTGTCGGTGTTGCTGTGTTCCTGTTCATGCGGCTTCCCGGCGGCTTCCTGCCGAACGAGGACCAGGGGCTTATCTTCGGTCAGGTCACCCTGCCTCCCGGGGCGACCATGGAACAGACCGCTAAGGTGACACAGAAAGTTTCGGACTACGTCCTGAAAACCGAAAGTAAAAGCGTCCAGTCCGTCTTCGTCATGAATGGCTTCAATTTTGCCGGACAGGGACAGAACTCGGGTGCCTTCTTCATCAAGCTGGCAGACTGGGACGAGCGCACCTCCGCCGGGCAGGATGTACAGTCGATCGCGACACGCATCATGATGCATTTCTGGGGCGACCCGGAAGCGCAGATCTTCGCAATCAATCCTCCGGCCGTGCTTGAACTCGGTAACGCCTCCGGTTTCGATATGGAGCTTGAGGACCGCGGACATCTTGGCCACGCCAAACTTCTTGAAGCCCGCAATATGGTCCTCATGAAAGCGGCTCAGGATAAACGCCTCATGGCCGTCCGGCCCAATGGTATGGAAGACGCACCCCAGTATCATCTCGATATCGATCGCGCGAAAGCCAACGCACTCGGTGTATCGATCACGGACATCAACACACTCATCGAAGGGGCTCTGGGCTCAATCTATGTAAATCAGTTTATGCGCGATGACCGTGTGAAGCAGGTTTATATTCAGGGAACACCGGCATCCCGCATGCTGCCCGAAGATCTCAGCGTCTGGTATCTGCGGAATGCCACGAACACGATGGTGCCGTTCAATACCATTGCCTCCGGAACCTGGATCGTCGGCCCCCAGAAAGTCGAGGATTATAACGGTCTGAATGCCTTTGAAATCCTCGGGCAGCCAGCCGCGGGATACAGTTCCGGTGACGCCATCAGTGCCATGCAGGACATCATGGCGACCCTGCCGCCGGGCATCGGTTACGAATGGACCGGGCTGTCTTTTGAACAGATGGCCGCCGGTTCATCCACCGGTTCACTCTATGCGCTGTCGGCAATCGTGATTCTTCTGTGTCTCGCCGCGCTTTATGAAAGCTGGGCCATTCCGGTGGCCGTGCTGCTCGTAATCCCGCTCGGCGTTCTCGGCGCCATCGCCTCAACACTGTGGCGCAGCATGGATAACGATGTCTATTTTCAGGTGGGGCTGCTTACCACCGTCGGTCTCGCGGTGAAAAACGCCATCCTGATCGTGGAGTTTGCCAAAGCCAATTTTGAAAATGGCCAGTCACTGGAAGAAGCCGTTCTGAATGCTGGCCGGGAACGGCTGCGCCCCATCCTGATGACATCGATTGCGTTCGTGCTCGGCGTGTTTCCCCTCGCCATCGCATCCGGCGCCGGCTCGGCCGCACGTCAGGCGATCGGCACCGCCGTCGTCGGCGGCATGCTCACCGCCACTTTCCTCGCGATCTACTTCGTTCCCCTGTTCTTTGTTCTCGTCCTGCGGCTGTTCCGCGTAAAGCGGCTCGGCGAGCGGGAGGAACATGCCGCGCCGAGTGCGGCCACGTCTTCGGAGACTCACTGATGAACGCCCTCTCCATGGTCCATCGGAGAGCCCGGAAGATCGCGGCACTCCCTCTTTCCGCTGCCCTGCTTTCCGCCTGCACGATGGTGCCGACCTACCACCGGCCCAAAGCGCCGGTAGCGGCAACCTTTCCGAAAGAACCGGCAACAGACATCAAGCCGGAAGGCAAATCACTACAAACGCCCGCCTCAGATCTCGGATGGTCGGATTTCTTCACGGACCCGCGTCTCAGAGCGCTGATCGAAATAGCGATGAAAGAAAACCGTGACCTGCGCACGGCGGCTACCTCGGTCTCGCAGGCCGCCGCACAATACGACGTGCAGCATGCCTCTCTGTTTCCTGCCATCTCGGCATCTGGTGCCGCGATTTACATGGCGCCGTCAAAGACCGCTGGTTTCAGCTTCGCTCCCGGGCAAGGCGAAAGTATTTCAACATTCCGCTATTACAGCGCCGGTATCGGGTTCTCATCTTATGAGATTGATCTGTTCGGACGTATCCGCAGTCTGTCACAGGCTTCAGCCGAAGCCGCGCTGAAAGAAGTGGCAAATGTACGCGCAGTAAGAATCAGCATCGTTTCTCAGGTCGCCAATGCCTATATCGCCTGGCTCGGTGACCGGGACCTGCTTCATATCGCCACCGATGACCTGGACAATCTGTCGGAAAACATGCGCCTGATCCGCCTGCGCTACGAACATGGCGAAGAAAATATGCTGACCCTGCGACAGGCCGAAACAGAGGTTTATCAGGCCGCGCAGCTTAAAGCCCAGCAGGTCCGGCTCGTGGCCCAGGACGAAAACGCCATCACTCTCCTGATCGGCGCTCCGATCCCAGCGGACCTGCCCCCGCCACGGCCTCTGGGCGAGCAGACCCTGATGGGCAATGTCCCCGCGGGCCTGCCGTCAGACCTCCTGTTCAGACGACCGGATATCATCTCTGCGGAGCACGATCTCCTTTCCGCGAATGCGAATATCGGCGCGGCCCGCGCGGCGTTTTTCCCGAAAATCACACTGACCGCGACTGATGGCGTAAGCAGCCTTCTGTTCCATCGTCTGTTTACAGCCCCCGCAACGACCTGGGGTCTGCAACCCAATATCAGTATCCCGATTTTCACATGGGGGCAGAACAGAGGAAACCTTGAGGTCACGAAGGCAATCCGCGAGCAGAAAGTCGCCGCCTATGAAAAAGCGATCCAGACCGCATTCAGGGAGGTCTCCGATACGCTCGTCGCCCGGTCAGCCTACCTTGATCAGGGCAGGCAGATGGACGATCTGGTGAAGGCTTCGGCCGACTCTTATCGTCTGGCGAAAATGCGCTACCAGGCGGGCACGGATTCCTACCTCAATACGCTGGATTCCCAGCGCTCGCTTCTCCAGTCGCAGCAGGCGCGGGTGAACATCCAAGTCGCGAGATATGAAAATCTGGTCACTTTCTATCGCGCGCTTGGTGGCGGATGGATCGAACAGACCGCCCGGTCGCCAAGAGTCCCCTGGACTCCCTGACACGGATCATCACTCTGAATCCCCCGGTTCCGGTATGCGCGTAAACAGCGATTGTCACGGCGGGACTGGCCGATTATAGGGAGGAGAGAGAAGTGCGGGTGTAGTTCAATGGTAGAACGGCAGCTTCCCAAGCTGCATACGAGGGTTCGATTCCCTTCACCCGCTCCAGCCTTCAGGCAGACGGTCACAGACTGCTCCCGATAATGTGAACTCCTGATCCCCCTTTGCGGAATGGCCCTATGAGCCGTGCGTGCGTTGCGCTTACGGCAAGGTTGGCGCAACATGAATTCAAAGCAATCAGGAGCTTTCGATGATCCGTGTTTCTCCGCGTGCCCTTGCCGCATTCGCCATCACAGCCGGTATTGCGTCGGCTTCTCTGCCGGCTCTGGCCGACGATATGCTGCCTCAGCCTGTACCGTCACCCGAGGGCCGCCCGTCTGCCGCCGGAATTACGCCGGCAACCGGGGCTGAGATTGCCTCCGTGACGCCCGCAACACTCGCCGGCCTGCTCAACTTCTGTGTTGAAGCCAATTTTGTATCCCACGATGACGGTGATTCAGTGCAGACCGCACTGAACGCGAAGACAAATGCCGTTCCGTCGGATCAGAACGGAAGCATGGATTACGCCATCGGCACGGCAGGCCAGATGGTTGTTTCCGGTAAAACCTCGACAATCGCGCCGCTTGACCCGGCAACGCAGACCAGGATCTGTTCGACCGTGCTCGCGCGCTCAAAGTCGATGATCTGAATGTAGTCTTCCGGCTGTCAGGTTTCAAAAAAGCCCCGGAATTTCCGGGGCTTTTTTCATGCGTGAAAACATAAACGCCGTTATCCCGCCCTCCGGAACTCAGTCCGGCAGACGCGCAAAGCGGGGACGCCCGTCAACGGTTTCATTCCACATCGCAAGCGGTCGCACCCAGACAGAGCCAAGGCTCTCGCTGCGATAAACAACAAGCCGCTCTTCAGTTTCGCTGTGCCGCGCCGTCGCTATGACCGTGTAAAGACCGCCTTTATAGTGGCGGTAGAGCCCCGGTGTAACGTCATGATTCACTGGCAAAGTCATATCGCCCCTTTGTGAAATTGTGGTTATGGTGGCCCGAGACAAGCCCGCGCCCGACGGCCCGCCAGACGCTTATGCATAACGGAGATGATGATCCTTGCGCCAATTTGCTTCGCCCGCCGGTGAGCGGCAGACAAACCGGCATCCCGTTCGCAGTCTTTTTCCGGAAAAATCTCTGTCCGCAGCGGCGCTGCGCACAGTATTTATGGCGGGCTGTCTGGCCGCTGCGAGCAGTCAGATCCCACTCCTGATCAGTAAAGCGCACGCCCGGACCACGCATCACACATCAAAACATACGCATAGTGCCTCTGCCGCCAGCGCCAGACCGGTTATCCTGTCCCAGCAGCCGGGAACGGAGCTTGATAAACAGGCCCGTGTCCTCAACGCGGACGATATCGCGACAAGCCTTCGCCATCATGAGGAACCCGTCGTGCTGATCGGCTCGGCGCCGCTGTCCACGAAAAAAGGTGAAATCGCCCTGTTCGTCCAGCTCCAGTCGGCGGCGCTGTGCGGCTCGGCCGGCTGCTCAACAGACGTCTATCTCCATACCGGCGACGACTGGATCAAAATCCTTGATTCGGTCAGCGGCGCAATTTCCATTCTGCCGACAAGTCATCAGGGCATGTACGACATCGTTGTCGATGGAACGGATCACTGGATATGGCATGGCGATTCCTATCAGGACACCATAAACGCAGCCCCGGTCGGCAACCTTCGGAATGAAATCGAGCAGTTTCAGAAGAAAAAAGGGATCAGCCCCACATCGGATAACTGACTGTCCGGTCGCACTTACAGGTGAGCCGGCTTACGGCAGTCCGAGCTTCCCGCGGAGCAGGACTTTAATAGCCGGCCACTCCGGAGCCGTGATACTGTAAACGCAGGTATCGCGGATCGTTCCGTTCGGTAAAACCCGATGAAACCGCAGAATACCATCCAGCCGGGCGCCGAGCCGTTCAATGGCGCGCCTGCTTTGCTGATTCAGGACATGAGTGCGCAACTCCACCGCCAGACAGCCCGTAACCTCAAATGCACGCTCAAGCAAAAGCAGTTTTGCTTCTGTGTTGAGCGCGGATTTCTGAACACTGCGCGCATACCATGTCGAGCCTATCTCCATCCTGGGTATCGCCGCTTCGATATTCATGAACGACGTCATGCCGACAATCCGCTTCGTCGGCAGGCTGACAACAGCAAACGGCAACATGGAGCCTTCGTCCCGCAGTTTCAGGCGACGCTCAATCTCACCGGTCATCTCCTCAGGGGAGGGGATGGAAGTGTACCAGAGTTTCCAGAGTTCACCATCGCAAACAGCTTCTGCCAGGGCCGGAGAGTGAGCGACGGAAAGCAGTTCAAGCCGGACAGACTGACCTGTCAGAGTGATCGGCCCGGTCATAAGCCTTTCTGTCACGGGTTTTCGCCAGCAGTCATCGCCCGTCGCAGAGCATCCATGCGACGCCGCGCGGAACGCCGGGAAACCTCCGCGCGCGGTTGTAACTCAAACGCATGAAACGCGCCCGGGAATACCTCCAGCTCAACCGGAACTGACGCGCGTATCATCCTCTGCGCATACTCAATGTCTTCATCCAGAAAAAGGTCCAGCGTTCCGACGCCGATGTAAGCCGGAGGCAGACCGCTCAGATCCGCGCTGCGGAATGGCGCGGCAAATGGCGAGACGCCCTGTCCTCCGGGTGACATGCCCAGAAATGAACGCCAGCCGAAATCGTTCATCTCCCGCGTCCACAGGTAATCGCCGGTGACAGGATTGCGCGGGCTGTCCGGCCCCGTTCTGTCATCCAGCATCGGATATTGAAGATTCTGAAAAGCAAGATGCGGCCCGGAGCGCTGTTTCGCGAGAAGAGCCAGCCCGGCTGCCAGCCCGCCGCCCGCACTCTCGCCCGCAACGCCGATACGACCGACATCAATCCCCAGAGAGTCAGCCTCCGCGACAGTCCAGAGCAGCGCGGCGTAACAGTCGTCAAGCGGGCCGGGAAACGGCGTTTCCGGAGCAAGCCGGTAGTCAACGGAGATAACGACACACTCAAGCCCAGCTGCCCAGTTTCGCAAAAGTGCCAGAGCCGCATCGGGCGTTCCCATCACGAACCCGCCGCCGTGAATATGCAGGATCGCAGGGAGCGGACCACCGGCAAAATTTTCCGGACGCGAGATCAGAACCCTGACATCCGGATCACCCGTCATGCCCGGTATGCTGCGCGCTTCAGTCACAACCGGAAGCTTGTCCACCATGCCGGGCAGATCCCGCCGCGCGGCGCGGGCCGCCGAAAGCAGATCCGCGTCCAGAGCCGCGGACCCGAGCCGGTCCAGAAGAGGCAACAGTTCCGGGTCCACAAGCCTGCGGTTGTCAGACATTCCCTGGACCCTCCTCAGTCCTGCATCTCCGGGTGCGGGCCGCCCCGTCAGTCTTTTACACGCTCAATGTTCGCACCACATGCCGCAAGCTTCCGCTCCACAGCCTCATATCCACGATCCAGATGATAAACGCGGCTCAGAATCGTTTCCCCGTGCGCCGCCAGCCCGGCGAGAATGAGCGAGAACGATGCCCGCAGATCCGTCGCCATCACCGGCGCGCCGGAAAGTGCATGAACGCCCCGGATAATGGCGGAAGACCCGTGAACATTGATGCGGGCACCCATCCGGTTCAGCTCCGGCACATGCATAAAGCGATTCTCGAAGATCGTCTCCGTGATCATCGAGGCCCCTTCGGCCACAGCCAGCATCGCCATGAACTGCGCCTGCATATCGGTCGGAAAACCCGGATAAGGCTCGGTCATGATATCGATGCCACGCAGCGCGCCGGTCCGCCGGACCCGCATCCCGTAATCTTCCTGCGTGACTTCAACCCCGGTCTCTTCAAGGGCACGTACGACGGCCCCCAGATCGTCAACCCGGCCCCCAAGCAGCTTGAGATCGCCCCCGGTGATGCCGGCGGCGCAGGCATAGGTGCCGCATTCGATCCGGTCCGGCATGATCCGGTGCTCGGCGCCATGCAGCGCCTCCACCCCGTCGATGACAAGCGTTCCGGTGCCGCTTCCTCTGATCCGCGCGCCCATCCGGTTCAGACACTCGACCAGATCACCGATCTCCGGCTCACGGGCCGCATTCACGATCTCCGTTCGCCCTTTGGCAAGCGTCGCCGCCATCAGAAGATTTTCAGTCGCTCCGACAGAGGCAAACGGCAGAATGACCCGATCACCGATCAGACCCTTCGGTGCCGTCGCGTTGATGTAGCCGTTCTCAAGCCGGATCTCCGCGCCAAGCGCCTCAAGGCCCCGAAGATGCATGTCCACAGGACGTGTGCCGATCGCGCAACCGCCAGGCAGCGAGACACGCGCCTCCCCGCAGCGGGCCAGCAGAGGACCGAGCACCAGGATCGAAGCCCGCATCTTGGAAACAATATCGTATGGGGCTTCCGTGCTGGTGATGGCGCCGCCGACAGCATAGGACGTGCCGTCGCCATTCAGATCTTCGACCGCAATGCCATGCTGAACCAGCAGATCACGCATGGTCGCAATATCCGCGATCCGCGGAACATTCGTCAGCACCAGCCGCTCCGCCGTCAGCAGCCCGGCCACCATCAGTTTCAGACCCGCGTTCTTGGCACCGCCAATAACGATTTCACCGCGCAGGGGACGACCGCCCCGGATAACAAAACGATCCATCGTTCAGAGCCTCGGTGTGGCAACGCCACGCTGGTGCATATATTTTCCCGCCCGGTCCGCATAACTCACCTCGCAGGGAGACGCGCCCTGGAAGAAGAGAAACTGACAGATGCCTTCATTCGCATAAATACGGGCGGGCAGGGGAGTGGTGTTGCTGATCTCAATCGTAACCTGTCCCTCCCATTCCGGCTCCAGAGGCGTGACATTCACGATGATGCCGCAGCGCGCGTAGGTCGATTTGCCAAGGCAGACGACAAGCGTATCGCGTGGAATGCGAAAATATTCGATCGTATGGGCCAGCACGAAACTGTTCGGCGGAATGATGCAGACATCCGCCTTGCGAGAAACAAAGCTCTCTTCGGAAAAAGACTTCGGATCGACAATGGCACTGTTTACGTCAGTAAAAATACGAAAATCATCCGCGACCCGCGCGTCGTAGCCATAAGATGAGAGACCGTAAGAGATAACGCCGTCACGCTTCTGATTCTCAACAAACGGTTCGATCATGCCATCCTTTGTCGCCCTGTCGCGTATCCATGTATCGGGCATGATCGGCATTAACTGGTCTCCGGGAGAGAATGAGAGGGCTGCACAGGCGGTTCCAGACCTGCCCGCGCGCGAGTCTGCGCCTTACGCCGCCTCAGGTTGGCGCGCAAGGCCCCGGCTTCATCCGCCTGCCGTTTCAGCCTTGCCGCTTCCGCTTCAGGCGTCAGATGAGGTTTTGTAAACCCGGAAGAAGCTTCGGACTCCCTTCCGGACTGCCGCCCGTCCGGCGGCACGCAGGCCGCCTCCGGCTCCGTGTTTTCGGTCTGAGGGGAGGGGGGCTCATGGGGAACGGACATCGCGAAGCTCGGCTGAATTGCAGATTTGAGGCTCCGTCAGGTTATCGCAGCCGCGATCAGACCACCAGACCAGACTCTGCCCGCGTTTCCCGGCGCCAGACTGTGCGACATGGCAACCTTCCCGGACCGTTTTCGTTGATTATAAGCACAACAATGAGGAGCATAGTGCTCATGAATACGATTGAAACGCACCGGCAGATTCGGGACGGAAATCCGGCGGCACGCCGTACTCTCCGGATGGCTGTCGCCAGTGTTACCCTGCTCGCGCTCGCAGCATGCAACACGGTATCCGGTGCCGGAAAAGATGTCAGTTCCATAGGCCATAACGTAAGCCGCGGCGCAAACGCGGCTCAGCAGGGCATAACAAACACCACGGGCGCATCCAGCCACTGATTCGGCAATCTGCGTGCAGGCGGAGGGTCGATTATCTTCCCGCTGCCTGAGCCGGTATCCCGTCACATCATAAAGAGAAAAAGCCAGCACATGTCTGTTCCGGGTGCGCTGGTGTGAATAACGATTCGGGTGACCGCGCGGCCCCGTCCGGCAGACTTGCAAATATAAGTTGCGCGATGATTTTATGCCGCCGCTTCCACCCGGAAGCCCGTCGTTTTTCGGGTAATGACCGGCTTATGGCTGCGTATTTCATGACAGAATATCCGGTCCCGTCGTATGACTGTTACATGAGACGGCTTTGCTGATCCCCGCGTTCCCCGGTTCCGATGGCAATACTGTCATGGTTTGTGGGACGAAGAAGTCTGATACATGGCCTCTCCGGGCCTCCGGCTCCTCAGTAATGCGCTTCCGAAACAGGATTCTGCCATGACATCTGCCCCCGATCGCGCTTCCCTCTCTCTGCCGTCAACGCACCCCCTGTTCCTTGATCGCTGGTCGCCGCGTGCGTTCCTGGACGCGCCGATGAGCACCGGAGAACTGCAATCCATCATGGAAGCCGCGCGATGGGCGCCGTCAGCCTATAATTCACAGCCATGGCGTTTTCTGTGCGCCAGAAAAGGCACCCCGAACTGGAACAGCTTCCTGTCCTGGCTCGTTCCGTTCAACCAGTCCTGGGCCGGAAATGCCTCCGCGCTTATCTACGTCGCCTCGCGGACCGTCATGCTGTCCCCATCCGGAAAAACCGTTCCGGCCACGACACACGAATTCGATGCAGGCGCCGCCGCCATGCTGCTGCAGCTTCAGGCCGCTCATCTCGGCTGGGCAACCCATGCCATGAGCGGATTCGACGTGGAAGCCGCTCATAAAGGACTTGCCGCGCCGGCTGATTTTAAAATTCACGCCGCCATCGCCATCGGAAAACAGGGGCCTGCGGATCTCCTGCCCGAAGGCATGAGGCCGCGGGAAGCTCCGTCGGATCGCGCGCCGCTGGCAACTCTGGCATGGGAGGGTACGTTCGAAGGGCACAATGAACCCTGATACCGGGCGCTCCCGATGCACGTTCGTGTCTCGGGAGAAAAACGTATGAGGAAGGCATGTCCGACGGGTCAGTTATGACAGGATTCATTTAACGATGGCACAATGCCATACCAGCGCCCGAAATGGTGCGTACCCTGAGCAGGGCTATCATCGTACCCGCGGATATGGGCTGTCGTCACAGACATATCCTGCAAAATAAACGAATCGGGCTCGCAACGGCGGACCCGGATGGAGGATATGAATGGAGGTGACGGGCCTGGCAGCCGTGCTGCTCGCAACGGCGCTGCTGCTGGTGATCGTGAGCGCGGTGCAACCCGTGGCGCGACGCCTCGAAGTCTCCGAAACGGTTCTGCTCGCCGTCGTCGGCATTATCATCGGCGGCGGCGCGGATCTCGTGCTGCGAAGCACCTATACCGATTCGCTCTCCGGCGTGGCCGGCACCGCGATTAACGGCGTTGCCGAAACACTGCTCGATTTCCCCGTCAGCAGTGAGGTCTTCCTGCTGGTGTTCCTGCCGGTCCTGGTCTTCCAGGGCGCTATGGCGATCGACGTGCGACGACTGGCCGAAGAAACGGCCACAGTCCTGCTGCTCGCCGTCGTCGCCGTCGTCGTCTCCACGGCAACAATCGGCCTTGCCCTGATGCCGTTCGCGCAGATGCCCCTGATCGTCTGCCTGCTTCTCGGGTCAATCGTTGCCACAACTGATCCGTCCGCCGTCGCTGGTATCTTCCGGGATATCGGCGCCTCATCCCGCCTGACCCGTCTTGTCGAAGGCGAAGCCCTGCTGAACGACGCCGCGGCCATCTCGATCTTCGCCGTCCTCCTGAGTGCCGTAACCTCGCACCACCCGATCGAGATTGGCAGCGCCGCGCTGGAATTCGTTCTTTCCTTCGCGGGCGCCATCGTGGTCGGGATCGTGGGCGCGCGCGCGATGCTGTACATGATCACCGTGCTCGGCAACGCGCCGGCGGCTGAAACGACCCTGACGGTCGCACTGCCCTACATCGTCTATATTGTCTGTGACGATATTCTCGGCGTCTCCGGCGTCGTGGCCACGGCGGTCGCGGGCCTGACCATGTCGGTCTATGGCCCTTCAACCTTCCGTCCCCAGACATGGCACTTCCTCAACGAACTCTGGCAGCAGCTCGTCTTCTGGGCCGGTTCCCTGGTGTTCGTCCTCGCCTCCATGCTCGTGCCCCGCCTGATGGTCGGCATGACCCGCTGGGACATCGTGCTGATCCTGATCGCCAGCGCGGCGGGGCTGGTGGCGCGTGCCTCCGTAGTGTTCGGCCTGCTGCCGATCCTCGCCATGACACGCCTCGCGCCGCCCGTGCCCGGCCCCTTCAAGGTGACGATGGTCTGGGGCGGGCTGCGCGGCGCCATCACGCTCGCCCTCGCCCTCGCCGTCACGGAAAACCAGCATATCTCCACGCCGATCGCGCACTTCATCGGTATCATCGCGACAGGGTTCGTGCTCATCACCCTGCTGGTGAACGGCACGACCCTGCGGTCGGTCGTGCTGTTTCTCAAGCTCGATCAGCTCTCGCCAATGGATCAGGCCATGCGCCACCAGGTGGTCGGTATCGCACTGGAAAAGGTGGCGGCCCGTGCGAAGGAAACCGGCGAGGAACTTGGTTTCTCACCGGATGCCACACGATCCGTGATCGACGGCCTGGATGAGCGCAGCGATGAAGAAAAATCGGCCAACACGTTCGACACGGCCCTGGGTGACCGTCAGCGCGTGACGCTGGCGCTGATCACGATCGCAAACCAGGAGCGCTCGATCCTGCTGGACCTGTTCCGCATTCAGGGCCTGTCCCGCCGCGTCATGGAAAACCTGCTGCGAACGTCCGACGCCATGGTGGACGGCGCCCGTCTGCAGGGCCGTTTCGGTTATGTGCGGGCCATCAGACGCCGCCTGCGCCCGTCTCTCCGCTTCCGCCTCGCTCAGGAGATTCACAACCGTTTCCATTACGATCGTCCGCTGATGGTCTGTATGGCCGAGCGGTTCGAAATGCTGATGGTGACGCATCTGGTGTCCCTGTCACTCACCCGGTTCCTGCGCGACCGTATGGAGCCCACGCTCGGCACCCGTGTCAGCGAGATCGTGTCCGAAACGCTCTCGCGTCAGCGCAAAATGCTCGATGAGGCGCTTGCCACTCTGCGCCTGCACTACCCGGGCTATTCCGAAGCCCTGGAAAACCGGATTTTCCGCCAGATCGTGCTGCGGCTCGAAAATCAGGAGTTTGATTCCCTCCACACTGAATCCCTGATCAGCGACGAACTTTATCGTGAACTGCACCGGGACGTGGACCGGCGTCGCCAGCGTCTCGACCGGCCCATGACGTTCAACCTCAAGAACAATATTGAAGATCGCCTGCGGCATGCCGCCGTGTTCAGGGGGCTTCCCGCTGCGGCCCTGCACGATCTCGCCATGACGACCTCGCTGCGCTTCCCGTCTCCCGGTGAAGCCATTCTCCGACGCGGGCACAAGGTGCATTCCGTTTTCTTCGTCAGCGCCGGTCTTGCCGAAATGCACGTGGCCGAACGCGATGTCCGCTTCGGCGCCGGAGATGTCATCGGCGCCGTCGAAGTCACCGACCACCGGCCCATGCCAGGCACAGTAAGGGCCCTGCAATTCGGCCACATGCTGGTGATTTCAGCAACACGTTTCAAGCGGTTGCTGGAAGACTATCCGGTTGTCGCCAAAAATCTGGAAGAACTTCTGAGGTCACATCAGCAGGACGATCCGCAGGCCGTCCTGCTTCCCCATCAGGAGTTCGATGAAGAAAATCCCCCCGGAAGCGCCGCCCAGGAACTCCTGTCGGTGACTTCGAACGCCCACGAATGAAGAGAGGCCATTTTTCCTGAAATATCTGTCAGACCGGCCCGAAAGCACCTTTCCCGCTCAGAAACCGGAAAAGACTGCGGCCCCAGCGCCGGCTGACCAGGATCCCGATCCCCACCGCCAGAACGGGCGCGCCGGTCGAAACAATCCCGCCATATTTCCCGGCAAAATGAGTGGTCGAAAGACACACATCCAGCAGCGTTACCACCCAGAACAAACCTGACCACAGAAGGGTCAGATACCTGAAAAACAGCGTTATATCGCGCCGTTCCGGGAAGGGTGCCTTCTGTGCGTACTCGGCAAGACGTTGAATAACGGGCGGCCGCATAAAAGCACCGGCGAAAAACATAAGCGCGAACAGGGCGTTCGTCGCCGTGCCCTCCCAGGGCTCAATAGCAGACAGACCGAACGTGAGTTCCGCCAGAATGGAAAGACTCATCAATCCGTTCACCAGCCACCAGAGCACGGGGATCGGGCGCCGCAGGACCACATGACGAACAAGATCGGCAGCGACAAACAGCAGCGTCAGTTCACTCGCAACACGATGCCCGAACAGACTGTCCATCACCCACAGCGCGACCAGCCCGCCAAAATCATTCATCAGACTGAGAAGCTTCGAACGGCGAGCCGAAGCCGGATCAGGGGAGGGCAGAACTGGGGGCATTGTCTTTATCCGTTCTTGACAGTGGAAAGATGTCATGACCCGAATGCAGCCGTCAAACAAATCTTTCCACTGGAAAGACATCCGGGATCACCTTTCGCCATGCACGCCATACCATGAAGAAGCCGGGAAAACGTGCAGGCGAGCCTTCCCGTGCCGGAAATGATCGCTCCACAGGCCAGACCACACGCTATCATCATGGCGACCTCTCCGGCGCACTGCTTTCTGCAGCCCGCTTCATTCTTGATCGTGACGGCGTGTCCGCGCTCGGCCTGCGACCCGTCACTCGCGCCGCCGGCGTTTCTCACACCGCCGCCGCGCATCATTTTGGCGATCTGGCCGGGCTCCTGTCGGAACTGGCGGCAACCGGGCTGGATGAACTCCGCGCAGCCATAATCTCAGCAGCAGGCACCCCGCGCCTGATCGCCGAAGCCTATGTTTTCTATGCCCTGAGGCACCCTCATATGTTCGAACTCATGTTCCGGAGCGACCTCATCGACAGAACCTCTCCGCGCTACCGGAACGCGGCGTCAGCCCTGTTCGCAATGCTGGCAGGTTCGCCTGAGGTGTCCGATCATGACGGACAGAAGGAAACAGACGGTTACGACAGCCAGGATGCCGCCCGCTACACCGCCGCCTGGGGGCTCGTCCATGGCATTGCCGTGCTGGCCACAGACGGACGTCTCGATCCGTTGATTTCAAGGCTGCGCGAGCCGATGAGCCGCGAAGACCTCGTGCGACAGGCAATTCTCAGCGTTCCGCCCTTTCTGTAAGCCCCCACCGGAGTGCGAAGAACGACATTCCGCGATTGCACTGCCCTGATGAGGGCAGTATGTTGCTCAAATCATGGGCATCTCAGACACCACAGCAGCAAGGGCGCCGGGCCTCCTGCCGATTGATCTCGGGAGTGTCGTCCTGGACACGCCTGTTATTCTGGCACCGATGGCCGGTGTGACGGATGTGCCGTTCCGTCGCCTCTGCCGCCGCCTGGGCGCCGGTCTCGTCGTATCGGAAATGATCGCCTCCTGGGCGATGGTCCGCGAGAACGAGGCCACCCTCCGCATGGCGGAAGTCGCCGACAGCGAGGGCCCCAATTCAATCCAGCTCGCCGGATGCGATCCGGAAGCCATGGCCGAAGCCGCCCGGATCGCCGTCGATAAGGGCGCCAATATCGTCGATATCAATTTCGGCTGCCCGGTCAAGAAAGTCGCTGTCGGACAGATGGCCGGCTCCGCCCTTATGCGCGACGAACGCGCCGCCGCCCGTCTGCTGGAAACCACAGCCCGTGCCGTGCCTGTCCCTGTAACGCTGAAAATGCGAACGGGCTGGGACCACGACCATCTCAACGCGCCGTCGCTGGCGCGGATCGCGGAAGAGGCCGGCATCAGAATGGTGACGGTGCATGGCCGTACCCGCCAGCAGTTCTATAATGGCATCGCGGACTGGGCTTTCATTCGCCGGGTGAAGGAAGCTGTGAGAATTCCGGTCATTGCCAACGGCGACATCCTGACCATTGACGACGCCCGCAATGCCCTGGCTCTCTCCGGGGCCGACGGCGTCATGATCGGCCGGGGCTGCTACGGTCGCCCCTGGTTCCCGGCACAGGTCGCGGAAGCCCTGCGCAGCGGCCACACGCCAGCGGACCCCGACCTTGAAACCGAACGCGGCATCGTTCTCGAACATTACGGCATGATGCTGAAGCATTTCGGCGAGCGACCGGGCCTTCGCCTCGCGCGGAAGCATATCTCCTGGTACTCCGCCGGTCTGCGCGATTCCGCCGGTTTCCGCGCGGCCGTAAACCGTATGGAAGATCCCGGCGAAGTTATCGCTGCCATCAACACGTTTTACGATGAACAGATTGAATCCGGCGGCGTCCGGGAGCCGCGCCGCTCGCGTGTCGCGGACGCGATGGCCACGTCACAGCACTCAGACGATACTGCGTCCGGCGCGCTCCGCGCGGCATGATCGCCATGCCCCGTCGCAGTGACACCAGGCCATCCGATTCGGAATTCCGCACGAATCTAAGGCTTCAGTCCGCGAAACATGGCCGGGAGGACTATCAGGAACCCATTCCCGACAGTCTCCTGCTGCTGGATTGTCTGCCAGCACCTGTCATGCTGATCGGTGCGCACGACGCCATCCTTTTTGTAAACAGTGCTGCCGAAGATTTTTTCTCAAGATCCCGCGTCCAGCTCCGTCACGATACCCTCACCGGTCTCGTGCCATCGGATCACCCTCTCTTCCTGCTCCTGCGGCAGGTGAGGGAGACGGGAGGAACCGTCACGGAGCACGGCCTTATCCTCAGCACGCCCCGTTTCCATCACGAGGGAATCTGTGTTCAGGGCAGCGACGTCCCCGATCACCCGGGACAGGTGCTGCTAGCTTTCCAGGATGCATCAGCCGCGCGGGTGCTCGACCGGCAACTGGCGTTCCGTTCAGCCGCCCGCAGTGTCTCGGGCATGGCGGCTATTCTCGCGCATGAAGTGAAAAACCCGCTCTCGGGGATTCGCGGCGCGGCACAGCTGCTCGAAGGATCGGTCAATGAGCCGGACCGTGAACTCGCCGTGCTCATCCGGGACGAAGCAGACCGCATCCGTGCACTCGTCGAGCGTATGGAAATGTTCAGCGAGAAGCCCGTAGGCCGGCGTCCGGTGAACATTCACCGTGTCCTCGAACACGTGCGCACTCTGGCCGCAAATGGTGTCGCCACCGGCATCCCCATCATCGAAGACTACGACCCCTCACTGCCGCCTGTCTGGGGCAACCGCGATGAACTGGTCCAGGTTCTTCTCAATCTCGTAAAAAATGCCGCCGAAGCCATCAAAGGTTCGGAGCAGCCCGGCACGATCACGCTGACGACAGCCTATCGCCAGGGCATAAGACTGGCAGGCTCCGGTTCCGGCCAGCGCAGACATCTCCCGCTGCTGGTGACGATCCGCGACACCGGCCCCGGTATTTCAGAAACCATCAGACCCCATCTGTTCGAACCCTTTCTTACCACAAAGGCATCCGGCTCCGGCCTCGGCCTCGCCCTCGCCGGTAAAATCATTAACGATCACGGTGGTATCATCGAAGTCGAAAGCAGACCGGGCTGTACCGAGATCAGTCTGCACCTGCCCGTGGTCAGCGAGGATACCGGACATGTCGCCTGAAATCGCGCCCCGGTTTCCATAACGCAAACAGCACCGGCCTCCCGCCCGTTCCATTAGCCAGTCACGACTTTTCCGGATTCCATACCCTCCCATGACATTGCCGACCATCCTGATCGCAGATGACGATCGTTCAATCCGGACTGTTCTGAGCCAGGCCCTCGGACGGGCAGGCTACCAGGTCCGCACAACCGCCAGCGCCGCCGCTTTGTGGCAATGGGTGGAGGACGGGGAGGGCGATCTCGTCATCACCGATGTCGTCATGCCCGATGAGAACGGACTGGACCTGATCCCCCGTATCCGCCGGGCCCGTCCCGATCTGCGCGTGCTGGTCATGAGCGCCCAGTCGACCCTGGTCACGGCGGTGAAAGCCACCCAGCGCGGTGCCTTCGAATACCTTCCAAAACCGTTCGACCTCACCGAACTGCTTGCCGTCGTCGAACGCGCCCTCGCGGCTCCCGCGCCCGTAACCGGACCTGCCCTGCAAACCCGGGAACCGGGCGAGCGCATGCCGCTGATCGGCCGTTCGATGGCCATGCAGGATATCTACCGCATCATCGCCCGGCTCACGACTTCCGATCTCACAGTGATGATCAACGGCGAAAGCGGCACAGGCAAGGAACTCGTCGCCCGCGCCCTCCATGATTACGGACGCCGCCGCACAGGCCCGTTCATCGCGGTCAATGTCGCGGCAATTCCGCAGGAATTTATCGAAGCCGAACTCTTTGGCCACGAACGGGGCGCCTTCAGTGGCGCAACCGCCCGCAATTCGGGACGCTTCGAACAGGCCGCCGGCGGCACCCTCTTCCTTGATGAAATCGGCGATATGCCGCTGGAAGCCCAGACCCGCCTGCTCCGGGTTCTTCAGGACGGCGAGTTTACGACAGCCGGTGGCAAACATTCCGTCAAAGCCAACGTCAGAATCATAGCCGCCACCCATCGCGATCTGCATCAGGCCATCAGGGCCGGAACATTTCGTGAAGACCTCTTCTACCGGCTCAACGTGGTGCCGATCCGCATTCCGCCGTTGCGGGAGCGCCTGGAAGATATCCCACTCCTGGCTCAGCATTTTCTCGATCAGTGCGCGGAAGACGGCCACGCCCCGAAAGTCCTCACCGATGATGCCGCGGCTCGCCTCCAGGGCTGGCGCTGGCCAGGGAATGTACGGGAACTTGAGAACCTCATGCGCCGGATCACAGCGCTTTATCCCCAGGAAACCATCACAGCCAGCCTGATCAATTCAGAACTGGCCGATACCGGACGGGACAAAAAGCAGATCGCTCCGACCGGCGAGGGCCCCGGCAATGACGAAACCCTGTCCGACGCAGTGGCCCGGCACCTCCGGCATTATCTCGCAACGGACGAAAACGGGGGCGGCCCCCTGCATGACATTTATGACAAAGTTATCGCAGAGGTTGAACGTCCGCTTATCCGCATGACACTGGCGGCAACGCGCGGTAATCAGATTAAAGCCGCCGCCATGCTCGGACTGAACAGAAATACATTGCGGAAAAAAATTCGTGACCTCGATATTCCCGTGATGAAGGGGCCGGCCGGCCGGGAGACCGTCTGAAATCCATGGGGAGGCCGCGCGACACATCAGACCGGGAGGCAGCCCGCGGACGCGGCGGAATCGCTCTGTTGCAACGCGCGTTCGATCAGCGAGGCGTGGCTGTAACGCTGGTGGCCCTCGCCCTGGTGCTCGTCTTCGCCATGTTCGTCGTGCTCTCGGGGGGCGGCGCGCTGGCCCATCACCCCGTGATCCAGAATGCCGTCTTCGTGCTCAGCGGACTGGCGCTGGCCCTGCTCGGAATCATGACAACGGTGCGCGTCCGGCGTCTGGTGAACGAACGGCAGGGCGGCCCGGCCGGCGCCAGGCTTCACGTCCGCCTCGTCGTGCTCTTCGGCGTTGTCGCCGTCGCCCCGACGATCCTCGTCGGCGTCTTCGCAACCCTGTTTTTCGATTACGGCATCCAGATATGGTTCTCGGACAGGGTCAATACCGCCCTGAACGAGGCGCTCCAGGCTTCACGCGGCTATCTGACCGAGCACAATGAAAACATCCGGACGGAAGCATTCTCGCTCGCCAACTATCTCGTGGGTGCCGAGAACGAACTTCAGGTCAACGGCACCGATCTGCTCCATGACCCGGATTCGCTCGGCCAGCTTCTCGACAGTCAGGCCACCGTGCGGGGCCTAACCGAAGCCGTCGTCTACGATCCGCTCACGAACCGCATGATCGCGGCCGGAGGGCTCCTCAGCCGGTCCGGATACCAGGAGCCCCTGCCGCCACCCGCCGCCACCATGATGGCGCGCACCAATGATGTCGCGATCTATGACAGTCCGGACGAGAAAAACGTCAGAGCAGTCGTCGCCCTGGGCGAAACCCCGGAAATGATGCTTGTCATCACGCGCCCGGTTGACCCCGAAATCGTCGGCCATATGCACAAGACGGAACAGGTCGTCGCGGATTACAAACGTCTGAACCGGAACCGCGAGAAAATTCAGGTCACCTTCGTGATGATCTTCGCGCTCGTGGCCCTGCTCGTCCTCGCCGCCGCTGCCCTGATGGGCCTGGCGCTCGCCAACCAGATCGCCCGCCCGCTCGGTCTGCTCATGGATGCATCCCGCCGGATCAGCGAGGGCGACCTTGCCGTCCGGGTCCCGGAAGGCGGGCGTGACGACGAGATCAGAAGTCTGTCCCGCGCCTTCAATCTCATGACTGACGAACTGTCCAGCCAGCGCTCCGAGCTCATGATCGCCAACAGCCAGATCAACGAGCGTCGTCGCTTCACGGAAGCCGTTCTCTCCGGTGTGTCCGCCGGCGTGATCGGGCTTGATGCCCTGGCCCGGATCGAACTCCCCAACCGGGCCGCCTGCGACCTCCTGGAGAAAGATCTGACCCAGGCCGTAGGCGAACCCCTTGCCGAAGTTATTCCGGAATTCGGACCGGTTCTCGAGGCCCTCAGAGGCGGTGCGGAGAGAGCCTTCACGAGAGAGGTGCAGATTGGCACGCCCGGCAATCGCCGGGTTCTGCTCGTCCGGGCCGCAGCGGAGATGCGCGGCGCGGTCACCGAGGGATATGTCGTCACCTTCGATGATATCACGGCTCTCCAGTCCGCCCAGCGCAAGGCCGCCTGGGCCGATGTGGCCCGCAGAATCGCGCACGAGATCAAAAACCCGTTAACCCCGATCCAGCTCGCCGCCGAGCGCCTGAAACGTCGATTCCTGCGTGAAATAACCTCAGACCCCGAGACGTTCCGCCAGTGCGCTGATACGATCGTGAGGCAGGTCGGGGATATCGGTCGCATGGTTGACGAATTTTCGGCTTTCGCCCGCATGCCTCAGCCGAAAATCGCTCCGGAGGATCTCTCCCGTATTGTGCGGGAGGCCCTCGTCCTGCAATATGGCGCCCATCCTGAAATTGTGTACGACATCGCATTGCCGCCTTCCGGCCCTGTGGTTGCATGCGACCGGCGCCAGATAGGACAGGCCCTGACGAACCTTCTGCAAAACGCCGCCGACGCCATTGCCATGACCGGGCGGAGACCTTCGCCAGACCAAGAAAATACCGACAATACCGCCGAACCCGGGGCGGAAGGACGGATCGGCACGATCAGCGTCCAGGTCCTGGTTCACGATGATCTCGCGGAGGTCGTCATTGCCGATGATGGCGTCGGCCTGCCCCAGGAAGAACGTGACCGGCTGACCGAGCCATACGTTACGCACAAACCCAAGGGCACAGGGCTGGGGCTGGCCATCGTCAAGAAAATCATGGAAGACCATGAGGGGACAGTTCAGCTCAGAGACCGCCCCGGAAAAGAAGGAACCGTGGCCATTCTGATTTTGCCGGTCAAAGACAGAACGCAGAAAGAAAACGATGGCGTATGAAATCCTGATCGTCGACGACGAGCCGGATATCCGGATGCTGATGGAGGGAATCCTCCACGACGAAGGATACGAAACCCGTGTCGCAGGAGATTCGGACGCGGCTCTCGCGGCTTTCCGTGCCCGCAGACCCTCCCTGGTGATTCAGGATATCTGGCTCCAGGGGTCGAAACTCGACGGTCTGGGCGTGCTCAAGGTCATGCAGGCGGAGGACGCCTCCGTCCCCGTGATCATGATTTCCGGGCACGGCACGATCGAAACAGCTGTGGCTGCGCTTCAGCACGGTGCCTATGACTTCATCGAAAAACCATTCCAGTCCGACCGCCTTCTCGTCGTCGTCCGGCGGGCCCTAGAGGCCGCCCGGCTCGAGCGTGAAAACGCCGAGCTCAGGCTGCGCGCCGGGCCTGAAACGACGCTGTTCGGGGAAAGCGCCCCCATCGCCGCCGTGCGCGGACAGATCGACCGTGTCGCGCCAACCGGCTCGCGGGTAATGATCACAGGAGCCCCCGGAGCCGGCAAAGAGGTGGCTGCGCGCATGATCCATGCGCGGTCGCGTCGCTCGGAAGGCCCCTTCATCGCGCTGAACTGCGCGACTCTGGCCCCGAGCCGGTTTGAGGAAGAACTGTTCGGCCTCGAAGGCAGCGAGGGCGTGCCGCGCCGCATCGGCGTGCTCGAAAGGGCGCACGGCGGCACGCTGCTGCTTGATGAAGTGGCGGACATGCCCGTGGAAACACAGGGCAAGATCGTCAGGGCGCTTCAGGACCAGAGCTTCGAACGTATCGGCGGCGCAACCCGGGTTAAAGTCGATGTCCGCGTCATCTCGACCACGAACCGTGACCTGCACGCCGAGATCGGAGTAGGGCGGTTCCGGGAAGACCTTTATTATCGTCTCGCTGTCGTCCCGCTCCGCCTGCCAAGCCTGAGAGAGCGGCGCGAAGACATCCCTGAACTCGCCAGACTTTTCCTCAGACGCGCCGCGGAAACAGCCGGCCTTCCCGTGCGTGAGCTGAGCGTCGATGCCATGGCCGCCCTCCAGGCCTATGACTGGCCCGGCAACTCCCGTGAGCTGAGAAATCTCATGGAGCGGCTGCTGATCATGATGCCCGGCTCCAGCAACGAGCCGATCCGTGCAGACATGCTGCCGTCACAAATCAGCGAAGGCGCGCCGGCGCTCCTCAAATTCGATTCGAATGCGGATGTCATGGGCCTTCCTCTTCGCGAGGCGAGGGATCTGTTCGAAACGCAGTACCTTCAGGCTCAGCTTCTTCGTTTCGGCGGTAATATCAGCCGGACAGCAGGTTTTGTCGGCATGGAAAGAAGCGCGTTGCATCGCAAACTTAAACAGCTCGGAGTCACGGCCGAAGACAGAACCGGGTAAATATCTCCGCTGCACGGGATCGGGAGATGTTCGCGGCCCGCAAAACCGGGAACTGACCATCACCCGGTCGGTCGGGCCCCTCCGCAGTATTGATGCAAATGTCGTGGGAGTGCCATGAAATTGCTATAATGGCGGTCGGGTGGCTTTGCGCCGGTGCCGCGCTGGCGTATTGATGCTGTAAGGCCCGGGGTTTCGGCGGCACTAAACAGCGAAACTAAAATAACGAAGAAGAAACAGGGTAGCATCGTGGCAAAATCACCAGCACAGAATGTTCAGGACGTGTTCCTTGGCCACATCAGGCGCGGCAAGGCAGCCGTCACGATTTTTCTTGTCAATGGTGTGAAATTACAGGGTGTCATCAGCTGGTTCGACGATGATACAGTCCTTCTCCGGCGAGACGGGCATACGCAGCTCGTCTATAAACATGCAATCAGCACGGTCATGCCTCTCGTTCCGGTCAATGTGTTCGAAGCGCCGGCCGGTACGGCCGGTTCGGGCACGGCGGGAACGCATGGCACGGTTCTGCAGGCGGAGAGCGACGAGTCACTTGCCGACGACATCTACTGAAACCACACTGCCCGCCACGCGGGCCGCAGTCATTCTCCCCTGGGAGCGACCTGACCGCGATCATGACGTTCGCGCCGCCGAGGCGCGGCTTGAGGAAGCGATCGGCCTGACCTCTTCGATCGGTCTGGTCGTTGTTCTCAATGCCATCCTGCTTCTTCGCGCCCGCCGCCCGGCAACACTGCTCGGAGCAGGCCAGGTCGATTCCTTGCGCGAGGCCGTCGCCGACAAGCATATCTCTGTCGTCGTTGTCGATTCCCGCCTGTCGCCCGGCCAGCAGCGCAATCTCGAAAAAGCCCTGGGTTGCAAAGTCATCGACCGGACCGGGCTTATTCTCGATATTTTCGGCGCCCGGGCCGCGACCCGTGAAGGCTCGCTCCAGGTCGAACTCGCCCATCTGGAATACCAGCGGTCACGCCTCGTCCGCCTCTGGACCCATCTCGAACGTCAGCGCGGCGGTTTCGGCTTCCTCGGCGGCCCCGGCGAAACGCAGATCGAAGCGGATCGCCGGATGATCGGCGACCGCATCGTCCGTCTGAAACGCGAACTGGAGCAGGTCCGCCGGACGCGCGGACTGCACAGAACCTCCCGCAAACGGGTTCCGTTTCCCGTCGTGGCTCTCGTCGGCTATACAAATGCCGGAAAATCCACCCTGTTCAACGCTCTGACCGGCGCGTCCGTCTATGCGCAGGACCAGTTGTTCGCCACGCTCGACCCCACCATGCGGGCTATCGAACTCCCGTCGGGCCGGAAGGTTATTCTCTCGGACACAGTCGGTTTCATCAGCGACCTGCCAACGGAACTGATCGCCGCCTTCCGAGCCACGCTCGAGGAAGTCGCGGAAGCGGACATCATTCTTCATGTGCGCGATATCGCGCACCCCGACACCGCCGCACAGAGAGCGGATGTGCTCGCCGTCCTCGGAGACATGGAGAAGGACGGTATGCTCGATGCCGAATGGCCGTCCCGTGTCATCGAAGTGCTCAATAAAGCCGACCTTCTGGGCGGGATCGAAGAAGTCCCCCATCGCGACGATGCGGTCGCGATCTCAGCCATCACGGGCGAAGGCCTGCCCGCCCTGATGTCGGCCATCGATGCCCACATGACCGACAGCATGGTCGTGGCGCATTACAGCCTGCCCGCTCATGCCGGCGGCGCGGTCGCCTGGCTCTACGAACATGGCGAAGTGATTCAGCGTGATGATAAGGAGATGCGCATTGATGTCACCGTGCGCTTCCATGAGGTCGATCGGGCACGCTTCGAAACCCAGTTCAGCGACGTCATACAGACGCAGGGAAGCGAATCTGCATAACGCTTCCCGAATCCTGAATTAAAACAACACTTCCAAAGTCCGTTTGTTTCGCGGGATCGTATGGTTTCAATCCCGCACACGACAGGCGCTCCTGAGAGCCCGGGGCTGTAAGATCAGTATAATGAATGTTGCGCTGCCCCGCCTGCAAAGCAGACTTCAGGTAGCGGTTACATACAAATAAAATATCGAAGAGCCGGATGTTTCCACGGTAAAACAGTTCGGCAGCCCTGTTATGGCGCCCCTGTTTTCAGGACTAATTCCGAAAAGTGGCGCGAGTGACGGGGCTCGAACCCGCGACCTCCGGCGTGACAGGCCGGCGCTCTAACCAACTGAGCTACACCCGCTTTTTAAGCGATCCGCGTTCCCGCGTCGTCGTTGGGGCGTCTTATAACCGGGTTTTCGCGGGTTGCAACTCCACGCGGATAAAAAAATTTCCGATACCAGGAGACCACGGCGCTGAATGCGGAATTCAGGACCAGAACAGACCCGTAATAAAGGGAAGGGCAGGGGGCAGAGCGGAATACGCCCGAAAAAACCTTCGCCCGATGTGATTACCGCTAAAAATAGTCTTCGATCCGGAAAAATAAGCCGGTAAGACATTATGCGGTCAGACAATACGGGTAAAAATGGTGGGGTCGGTAAAGAGTCGAAGACATACTCCTGAGCCTGCCGGAACAGTGCCGCCGGACATCACGATCTCCGGCATAAAACAGGGCAGAAACGCTCTGTTTTATGCACCCGTCGCCGCCCTGTTCATATTAAGTGCCTGCGGAAACCAGCCTCTCCTGGAAAAACCTGTCGTGCAAACGCCGGATAAACCCGGTGAATGCACAATGAAAAGAATGGCGACATTACCCGTGCTGACTCTCTTCGGCGCGCCTGTCGTCCCGGTTACACTGAATGGCAAGCCTGCCCTGATGGCCATCAGCACGGGAGCCGACAGATCCGCAGTGTCCGAAGCGGCCGTGAAAGAATTTGGCCTCATTGAAACCGGCACCTCAGTGCAGGTCGATGGCACGACAGGCGCCGCGTCCCTGCCTCTGGTGCAATCGGATACTCTCGTTGTCGGACGCGCCGACGCATCGGATTTTTCTTTTTTCGAAATGGCGGATCTCCGTCGTTCCGTTCCCATGGCCCGTATTAACGGGGCCCCGGTCGTGGGAGAACTCGGCATGGATTTCCTCCGGCGTTATGAGGTGTGGTTCGATTTGCCGGAAGGCCAGATTACACTGGCCCGCCCCCGCAAATGCACCCTGAAGGACGTCGGCTGGGATTCCACAATCGATCAGATTCCGGTCTCGATAAGCCTGGGCGGAAGGCCGAATGTCGAAATCAGACTCAACGGTCACAAAATCAGGGCCATGCTGAGCAGCGCCTCCTCAACGTCCACCATCACACCGGAGCGGCTCGACGCCTTTGGTATTACAAGCAATATGTCCGCTGAAAATCATGCGGAGATCATTCGTGGCGTCAACGGCAGGTCCGTCACAGCCCATCGCGAGCGGTTCGATCGGCTTACAATCGGAACGGAAAATTTCAGCCCCGCCTGGCTGACCGTCGCACCGATGGAAACCGCAGACGCAGAACTGGGCGCTGACTTTCTGCGCGGCGTGGTGTTCTGGCTCTCTTTCGGACAATCGATGATTTACCTTGAAAAAGGCACGATAAATCCGTTTGCGACGGAACATCCGTCAGCGTTCAGAGTCTCCCCGCAACCTGCAAACGAGCCACCACGATGATCCCGGTGCGACTGACGGATTCTTTGCCGGCCACATTGATTCCGACTGCCGCCACAGCCCGGACCAGCCGCGTCAGAAACGCCGGTCTCACCTCCATGCTCTGCGCGATGCTCTTCACCCTCAGCGGCTGCGAGAACGGACCGGAAAAGTGCGAAATAGGCCGGATCGGACCGCTGACCGTTCTCAATCCGACCCGTTCGCCCATCGTCCGGATTACGATAAACGGAAAACCTGCCGCAATCATCGTCGATTCCGGTGCCATGACCTCCCTGATCGTGAGCGCGGCGGCCAGGGATTATGATCTTTCCTACACCGGTCATTACGCAATGTTGCAGGGCACCACCGGACCAGTCAGCGCTTCCATCGTGACTGCGGGAAAAGTCGGCCTGGGCGAGGCGACAGCCTCCGATGTCGTCTTTACCGAAGTGGACATGAAACGGGGCAAAATCGACGGACTCCCGATCGTCGGCCTGCTCGGCGCCGATTTTCTCGCGAATTACGACGTGAAATTCGATCTGCCCCACGGAAAAATTACCCTTTACCGGATGAGAGGATGCAGTTCGAAAGACATTGTCTGGCCCGTGCCTGTCGACGCCGTGCCGCTTGAACGCGGTGAAACCGGTAAGGTGATGGTTCCGTTCAAACTCAACGGGAAAACTCTCGACGCCATTCTGGACAGCGGAGCGGACTACACCGTAATCAGGCCCTCGCAGGCGCGCAGGGCCGGCGTCACAAGAGACATGCTCACCGAAGACCGTGCGGGCTATTCACGGGGCATCAGCGACGACAGCATCATGTGGCACCGTCACCGGTTTGATACTCTGGAGATCGGACCGAAAAAATATCACAATATCTCGTTGCAGGTCGCGCCGCTGGAAACCGATACAGCGCTGCTCGGCGCCGATTTCCTGCGTCATGCCGTGGCCTGGCTCTCATATCGGAATCTGATCCTCTACATTGAACGCCCGGAAAAACATGAGCATGTGCCGGATAACGGAATGTCTCCGGGACCAGCCCCCGCACCGGCCCCGGCAGAACCCGCCCCGCGCTGACTAGACAGCAGAAACAGCGACAGACACCTGAAAAACGCACCACCATCAGCGTCGCGCAGAACGATATCTATTCCAGCCGAGGTTTCCCCCATGGTCGCGCTGCCCTCTTCCCAGCAACTCCGCTATCTCATTACTCTGGCCGACCTGAAGCATTTTGGACGGGCCGCAATAGCCTGCTCCGTCACGCAGTCGACCCTGTCAGCCGGTATTCTGGCCCTCGAAAGACAGCTCGACACACCCCTCCTGGATCGCAAAGTCGGAAAACGCGTGGTCTTCACACCCCTGGGTGAAGAAATCGTCCGTCGGTCCAGAACGGCGCTGGAGGCGCTGGAAGCCCTCCACCAGGTCGCCCAGGCAGCCCGCGAACCGATGACAGGACCGATGCGCCTCGGCGTCATCCCCACAATCGGCCCCTTTATTCTGCCCCGGCTTGTCTCTCTGATCCGCGAAACCTTTCCCCGGATCAGGCTTTCGCTCACCGAGGATATGACCGAACGGCTGATGGAAAAGCTGACGACCGGACGACTGGATGTCCTGCTGCTGGCCATGCCGTGCGATTGCGAAGGCCTCGAAACAATTCCCGTCTGGCGCGATCCGTTCATTCTCGTGCTGCCGGCCGGCCATCCCCTGGCCAGCTGGCCGGAAGTGCCACTGGAAAAACTCGTGGACGAGCAGATGGTCCTGCTCGAAGACGGACACTGCCTGCGGGATCAGACCGTCGATATCTGCCGGCAGGGCAACGGCTGGACCGGCAGTGAGCCGGATATAAACCATACCGCTTCCTCGCTCCATACTCTGGTGCAGATGACGGCGCAGGGGCTGGGCGTCGGACTACTGCCGCAACTCGCGGTGGATTCCGGAATCCTCGCGGGCTGCAATGTCGTCACCCGTCCTGTCACCGGAGGCCCGATGTGGCGCACGATAGGGCTGGGGTGGCGCCAGAAATCTCCGCGCAGCGCTGAATTTCGGGCACTTGCGACAGTGCTGGGACAGCTTGCTCCTTCCGGAGACGCGCTGTTGCCGCAGACAGATGCCTGACACAGAAACGTTCTGGTATCCGAAGGTCCTGTTAAATTCAGCTCCTGCCTGATGCAGGATACGTCTCAGCACTGTTTGCTACAGACCGTCCAGAAGCAAAAAACCGGCGTTTGCATTGACTTCCCGGGTGCATCTGCGTATGTCGCAGCAGCTTTTCATGCAGGCAGTCTGCTTGGCAGACGAACAAAGAGACGGGTTATGAAGATCAGAAACAGCCTCAAATCGGCAAAAATTCGCGATAAAGACTGCCGCGTCGTGCGTCGTCGTGGTCGCGTCTACGTCATCAATAAGAAGAACCCCCGGATGAAAGCCCGTCAGGGCTGAGAACCGGTTCATCATTGTCAGGTTCTTTAATGTTTCAGACCTGTCTCTCTGGCTGTCCTGAATGGCCGGAAGACAGGTCTTTGCTTTTGAAAGCCATGAAACCGTTCCGGCTCGCCGCCTTCATCGCCGTCACGGCCCTGTCTGTTCCGGTAATGCCAGCCTGTGCCGCTCCCCCCGCGCCGGTGACAGCTCCCCCTCATGTCTCCCAGGAGACCGCCCGGCAGTCGCGCGAAAAAGACCTCGTGGCAAAACTCGCAAAGGCGCGCAGCGATGCTGAAGCCGGGGAGATACGGTCCGGGCTTGAAGAACTGAGAACGAAGCCATTGCGTCCGGCGACGATGTTGCTGCTCCGGCGTGCAACACGCGAACTCAGTGAGCAGAAGGCCGGGGACGCAATCGAAGATCTCGGCGCCGCACTCGCCTTACAGAATGATGTGCCCGCCCTCTGGCGTCTCCGCGCGCAGGCCCGTCTTGCCGGTGGCGATACGGACGGCGCCGTCAGCGATCTCGGAATTGCCATCCAGCGCGATCCGGACGATGCCTTAAACTGGCAGACTCTTACCGATGCGGAAGAAGCGCGATCAGACAGCCAGGCGGCTCTCAGAGCATGGCAACACGCCATGACTCTCGATCCCAGACTTCCCGGCGCGGATAAGCGGCTGGAGAAGCTCCGCCTGAAAGCCTTCGGTCAGCCGACTTAATCCGTCAGCCTGTTTTCCTGTGACTGACCGCCTCTCCGCAGGACCGGAAAGAAAAAGTCAGAGCAAATCACAGGTGGCCGGCTCATCCTCACGGGGTGTACCGGAATTAAACAAACCCCGGCACAAACCAGACCCCGTCACGCACCGAACCGGCTTCAGGCAGGATCGACAAAGAAAGCCGGAATCTTCTGTCCTTCAGCCAGAAGTTCATCGATCCGGTCGCAGGCTGAGAGAGCCTCGGCAATCGTGACATCCATGTCGAGGTAACGATAGGTTCCGAGACGCCCCATAAACGATACGCCCGGTGTCGTACGGGCCAGATCAATGTAGCTTTCAAGCATGCGCTTTTCGTGCACAAGCCGGATCGGGTAATAAGGAATATCCTGTGGCTGAGCGAGGCGGCTATACTCGCGAAAACACACGGTCCCTTTCATTTTCGCCTCTTCCCAGGGCGCGAAATGTTTATGCTCGGAGATCCGGGTATAGGGAATCTCTTCATCGCAATAGTTGATGACGGCCGTGCCCTGATAGTCTCCTTCTCCGTCGAAACGCTCAAAGTCGAGCGTCCGGTATCCCAGCCGGCCAAGGCGGAAATCAAAATACCGGTCAATCGGCCCCGTATAGAAAACGTGGTCGAATTCTTCATCGATATTTTCAAAGCTGGTGCCGAGACGAAGTTCAATGCCATCCGTCGCCAGGATATTTTCGACGACAGACGTATAACCGTTTTCCGGCATCCCCTGATAAGGATGGCTGAAATAGTTGTCATCGTAATTAAAGCGAAGAGGCAGGCGCTTCAGAATGGACGCCGGCAGTTCCGCAGGTTCCAGACCCCACTGTTTACGCGTGTATCCATAGAAAAACGCGCGATACAACTCCGGCCCGATCATGGACATCGCCTGCTCTTCAAAATTCGCAGGCTCGGTCAGTGAGCGGTCAGCCTTGCTTTCAATGAATGCCCGCGCCTCGGCTGGCCCCATCGTCGTCCCGAAAAACTGATTGATCGTGAGGAGATTGACCGGCAGCGTGTAAACATGACCTTTTGAAATCGCCTTAACCCGGTTCACATAAGGCCGGAATGTGCCAAAGCTGCGAACGTAATCCCAGACCCGCTGATCGGCTGTATGAAAAATATGCGGTCCGTAATGATGAATCATGACGCCGGTTTTTTCGTCGCGCCCGGTATGGCAGTTGCCCCCCGGATGAGTCCGCTCATCAATGAGAAGGATCTTATGACCCTGTTCCGCAAGATGACGGGCCATCACAGCGCCGCTAAACCCCGCGCCAACGATACAAAACCTCATGAAAGCCTCTCACTGTGCTGGCCGGCACCCCTCAAAGGCACCTCGTTCCGGTTGGAATCATGCAGAAACATAAGATGCACGAATACCTGATCAGGCCTGTTACCCCAGTTTAGCCGGCACGCCAACGAAATGAGGGCAAACCCACAATAAAGAGGCTGTATTTAATAAACGGCTGCGACTGCTGTATTTCACGTATATATTTCCGGATTTCCCCCGCCGGATGCGACCGGGTGCGGAGCAGGGGAAACAGATTATTCAGAATGAAGTCTCATCAGCCTCCCGCGCCGACAATTCCGGATCGTGAGTCTTCGCAACACGCAGCGTGCATGACACCACACAAAAAAATGCTGTCCACAGAAGAGTCCGTGAACAGCACATCAATTTTTTCGTTTTCCTGCCCGAAAATCAGTTCGGACTGAGCTGTGACGGCGACTGAACAGCCGGCCCGTTTTCTTTGGTCGCATTACTGTCATCAGGTGCGGTCGTCGTTGCGCGACCCCCAGGCTGGGGCGGCACTGTGCCCGGCTGTTCACGTTTCACCTGATCGGAGCTTGGCAGCCTCTCCGACGGCTGAACTTTTTTCCCATGCCAGATCGCTGATTTAGGTGTCTTCCCAACCTGTTTCGCAGCACTGTCTGCCGTGGGCGCCGGATTGCTTGCCGCATCGGTCGCTGACTGTGCAAAGGCAGGAGCCAGCAGAGCCACCATAACACCGGGCACAGCAAACAGTTTTAAGAAACGCATGACGCCGCTCCTGATAAATCATTAATGCAATACAGTCTTGTAACGCTCCATATACCGGAAGCGTTCCGTCCGGGTGTTCTGAATACTGATAGAACTGATCAAATAAGATCGTGCGAACGGTTGTTCAGCCATACCCTGCGTTGCAACAGGCAGGCAAAAACCAGCCAGCCCCAGAGCGGCAGGGTCCGCGTCGCCGTCTTTGTGTCCGTTGCTGCGGCCGTCGCAGCCGTCAGAGCCGTTCCCGCCACCAGTGTTCCCGCCGTTACGCCAAAAGCAAGACCGGGCCGCCGCCAGCCAAACATGACTTTGGGAAACAGCCAGGTACCCGTCACGGTCGCAATCCACGCCAGAATCGCTTGGCTGCGGCTGCGGGAAGGCGGCGCACTGACAATGCGGCTTCCTGTCTGCAACAGAACTGCGTCCAGAATGCTCCATACAACGCCAAAAACCAGCCCGGGCGGCGTGTACCATGGCTTGTGCAGAGATCGATACCATTCCCGTGTCGCCGGATGAACGGAGGTCGGACTGTATCGCTTTCCGGCCATTTGCGCCGCGCCGATCCCAAGCCCGGCCAGAGTTGTTGCAAGTAGTCTGAGCATCAAAACATCCTTTCCAGGCCACGAAGATCTAAACGACCGTGACGATAAAAGGATGCATGGAGACCGGTCAGGAAGCTGTTCCGTTCCCTGAAAAAACAAACGCGATCAGACATTTCGCCCGATCGCGTTGCAAACTCTCAAACGACAGAACCGGGCCTGAATCCGTCTGCCGACAGAAACAGGCCCGTATTCAGATCAGCTGTTAGCGCCAAACGTGTTGCGCGATGCCTCAAAGAGGAACCATGTGCGCTTCTCACTTTCATCGATCCAGTTCTCAAGCAGGCTGGTCGTCGCACAGTCACCGACCTCATCTGTCAGACCATGCACCTGACGCATCTCGGCAACGAGCTGCTTGTTGTCCTCGCAGAGCTCAGCCAGCATGTCTGCGGCATCAACATACTCCGCATCGTTGTCTTTGATGCGCTGCAGTTTTGAAATTTCGCCAATCGAATGCAGCGTCGTGCCGCCAATGCGACGCGCCCGCTCTGCCATCGGATCGGTCATGGCGAAAAGCTCCGCGCCCTGGTCATCGAGCATCAGATGATAGTCGCGGAAGTGACGCCCGCTGAGATGCCAGTGAAAATTCTTCGTCTTGAGGTAGAGCGCAAACACATCGGCCAGAAGCGCGCGAAGTGCCGCAGAAATGTTTTCCACACCCTCTTTGGGCAGATCGCTGGGTGTGCCGAGAAAATGATGCACCTGCGCCGAACGTGCTGCATTTGCTTTGGGAGAAGGTGACTTCGTCATTGGTTCTGTTCCATCAACGTGGTCTGGCCTCCTGTCCGCAAAGCGTCCGGTTGACGCCGCGGAACTGAGGCACGGAATACACAAAATATGCGGTCATCGAATACCGCAGCGCAAAGGCAGGCGCCGAACATCGCCTTCTGTCAACCTGATGAGAAATTTTCACCTGACTGTAATCCGCCGGGACTCCGGCGTGCACGGAACTCAGCAGGATGGGAACGCGCGGGTCCTGCGATGGGTTGCGCGAAAGGTTTCCGGAAAAAGAGCCTGACCGTCCCGCAGAACCGCTTCCGCCTCGGGCGTGAACCTTCCGCCCGCATGATGCAGAACCAGCCCCGGCAAAAGACGGGACCCGGCTCGCCCGTGCAGCCGCCCCCTGATCAGAAGGATGCGCGCTTCCCGCCCCGGTTCCGGCCAGAGCGGCACAATCTCCGCGCTGCCAATGTCGCTCTTTTCACAGGCCGCCAGCGCCGGCGCGGCAAGATCCGCCGGCAAGGCCAGCGTCAGCGAACCTTTCGGACGCAGAAGGGCCGCCAGCGCCGAAATCCAGGCCGGTATGGTGTCCGGCAGAGCCCGTCGCGCCTTGTCACGGCGTCCCTCCGGCGATGGCGTCGTATTGACCCGGTGCCATGGCGGATTGGCGAAAGCATGATCGAATCGGTAGTCCAGTGGCAACGGCCCCGGCCGGCAGATGCCCGGCGGACACCCGCAGGGGGCAGCAGAGTCGGACAACAGCCCGCGCAGCGCGCAGCCGGTAATATCAGCGTTAAGAACCGTCAGGTCGTCCCGGCCATTGGACCGGAAATTCTCGCCCGCCAGCCAGGCCGTATCAGGGTCGAGCTCAATCCCGACCCCCTCCAGCCCGGCGACGCGCTGCATCAGACAGAGCAACCCGGCCCCCGCGCCGCATCCCGCCTCAACGACACGTTCACCGCGCCGGGCCGGAACCAGCGCCGCCATCAGCACGGGTTCCAGACCGGTGCGATAACCGGATCGAAACTGACGATACCTTACCGTGCCTCCGAGAAGAGTGCCTTCGGTCGCGTCGTGGCCACCGGCAGGAGCCGGAGTTGCAGGCCGTGCAGCTTGACCGTCCATTGACCGCCGCTCATATGGTTGCACTACAGGGTTTCCTGCATCGGGAGAAAATCGTTTGCGCGTTGCAGTCAATCTGCCGGAGACAGAGGGTACCGCAAGTCCGGATACACATGTCCGGTCAGAAATTACGGACTCCGGGAATCATGCGGTGACAAATCCGGGTTCCGCCAATCAGAACAGTGAGTCGGCGCTGAAAGCGCTCGCAGACTATCTCGCTGACGATATGATGGCTTGCAACCGGGAAATCATCGCCCGCATGCAAAGTGATGTACCGCTCATCCCCCAACTCGCGGCGCATCTCGTGGCAGCCGGCGGAAAACGCCTGCGTCCCCTCCTTGTTCTCGCCGCCGCCCGACTCGCCGGATACGAGGAGCAGGGCGAGGCCATGCGCCATATCGGCGTCGCTTCCTGCGTCGAATTTATTCACACCGCGACCTTGCTGCACGATGATGTCGTCGATAACAGCCAGCTCCGTCGCGGCCTTGCCAGCGCCAATGCTGTCTTCGGTAACAAGGCCTCCGTCCTCGTCGGCGATTTTCTTTTTGCCCGTGCCTTCCAGATCCTCACCGCGGACGGTTCGCTCCCTGTAATGGCGATTCTCTCCGCCGCCTCGGCGACCCTGGCAGAAGGCGAGGTCATGCAGATGACCACGCAGAACGATCTCTCGACCTCAGTCGACCGGTATCTTCAGGTCATTTACGGAAAAACCGCCGCACTCTTCGCCGCCGCCTGCGAAACAGGCGCCGTCGTCGCCGAAGCCGATGATGAGACTCGCGAAGCCCTCCGTCAGTACGGCGCTAATCTGGGCATGGCCTTCCAGCTCGTCGATGACGCCCTCGATTACGCCGCCGATCAGGCCGTTCTGGGCAAGACCGTCGGGGACGATTTCTACGAAGGAAAAGTTACCCTGCCTGTTCTGGCCGCCTATCACGCCGGAAACGAGGAGGAGCGGGCGTTCTGGCTCCGGACAATCGAAAATAACGAGCACCAGGAAGAGGCCGACCTCGAACGCGCCCTTCAACTGATCGCCGCGACCAATGCCATCGAGGTCACGATGGCACAGGCCCGCGAATATGCGGATGCCGCCTGCAAATCCCTCGATAAAGTCTCGCGGACCCTGAAAAAGGAGACCGCGCATACGGCACCGCTGATGCAGATCCTGACGGACGTCGCCCGTTATACCGCCGACCGTGCGCGCTGACCCGTCCGCTTCGCTTTAGGCCGGGACGCCCGCCGGGAACGGAAACTGCCACAGCTCAGGAGCGGCATAACCAAAGCCGCGAAGACCTGATTCCAGACCAGCCGCCTCATGCGGAGGTGCCGTAAACCACACGCGTCCACTTCCTTCGGTCGCCCATATCGCAGGCGCGCAGCCCAGCACGGCCGCAGTCTGCCGCGCGACCGCCACGGCCGGGTCCAGCCAGACAACATCCACCGGCGAGACTTCGCGAAAAGCATCGATAAGAAATGTGTAATGCGTGCAGCCCAGCGCCACCGCATCGATTTTCCCGCCATCCGGATGTCCGAATAAGCCGGAAAGCTCGCGCCTGATAAGCGCCGGGTCCGCTTTCCGCCCCCTGAAAACGCCCTCCGCACAATCCGCCAGATGGCGTGCCCCGTGCGCGATCAGCGTGCAGTCAGGCGCAAACTGAGCCTGTAATGACGCCACATAAGGCCGTCCGACCGTCGCTTTCGTGGCCAGCAGGCCGATAACCCTCGTCCTGCTTACACGCGCCGCCCAGCGGATAGGCGGCACACACCCCACCACCGGAACCGGACACACATCGCGCAAAGCCTCAAGCGCCAGCGTGCTCGCCGTATTGCAGGCCACGACGACAACATCGGAGTCGAGGCGGATCACCGCATCCTGAATCAGCGAAACAATCCGCGCCGTCAGGAATCCGTCATCCTGCTCGCCATAGGGATAAACAGCCGTATCAGCGAGATAATCAATCACCGCGCCAGGCAGTTCCGTCCGTAACGCGCCAACAATTCCCATCCCGCCAATGCCGGAATCAAATGCAAGAATCCGGGGCGCCTTTCCCGCGGCCGCCTGACCGTTTTCCCGAACCACGAAAATCAGGAATCGCGGGCTGTCTTGAGCGCCAGTGCCTCTTCAAGGCTGCCAACGCCGCCATGCCGCTTCGACCAGCCACAGGGATCTTCAAGGAACCTGCGCACCTCAGCAGCCGCTTCCTCCGAGAAATAAGGACGCTCGGCACAGGCCTCCAGCACATCCCACCAGGTGCACAGCGAATGCAGGCTGATTCCCATATCGGTCAGTGTCCGGTGCGCGCCCGGAAACACACCGTAGAAAAATACCACGAATGTGTGATCGACAATCACCCCGGCATCGCGCAGAGCCTTTGCAAATCCAATCTTGGAAGCGCCATCTGTCGTCAGATCTTCCACGAGCAGCGTCCGCATGCCCTCCGGAACATCGCCCTCAATCTGTGCGTTCCGGCCAAAACCTTTCGGCTTTTTCCGCACATACGCCATCGGCGTCATCATCCGGTCAGCAAACCACGCTGCAAACGGAATACCGGCCGTCTCGCCGCCAACCACGGCGTCGATACTTTCATAACCGACATGCCGCCCGATCTTCTCGACACCCAGTTCCACGATTTTCCTGCGGGCACGCGGGAAGAAGATGATCCGGCGACAATCAATGTAAACCGGAGACTTCCAGCCCGATGTCAGCGTGTAGGGATCTTCAGGACGGAAATTGACAGCCTTGATTTCAAGGAGCAGCCGTGCGGTTGTGAGCGCCGCATCCCGGTCCCACGCCGATGCGTCATTGCCGAGAACCGATTCCTGTCCGATCATGCGTTCCATGTTCCCTTCTCCTCGCGCGCGTTCACCGGCGATGTCGTGGCATAGCGGCACACCGGCAGAAAATCCATTCTCTGCCGGATTACAACAGCCCGACCCGTCGTTCCGGACACATTTCGCACGGGATTCAGAAAGTCAGGGCTGGTGCAGCCTGTCACACTCATGATGGTCCAGGAAACAACCTGCGATGCCCCGCTATGGGTCATCGAATCCTCGGCTCCGGGCCGGATCGGGCCGGCACACGCCCTCGCGAGCCGCTTCGACTGCTCCTTTCGCCGGATGCGGGATCTCCGGAATGCCGAAACCGGCTGGCGTCCGCCACGACTCGTTCTGACGTCCGGCATCGGCGCCGGTCTCGCCGGTCTGGCATTAAGACGACGTTCCGGCGTGCCGGTGGTGCATTGCAGCAGCGGACGCCTGTCCGCGACTCTCACGGGAGGGCGCCCGTTCGACGCCGTGATTCTCCCGCTGATGCACCACACCGAAAGACGCAGTCCGCACATCATCCCCGTCCTGGGACCGCTGACGATTGTATCGGCGGAACTTTACAAACGCGCGCGCCGTGTCTGGACAGAGCGCCTGGAACATCTCCCCGAACCCAGAATCGCCGTCGTGCTGGATGCGGGCGAAATCCTTACTCCGGCGGAAGCCGACGCCGCGGCCCGGCATCTCGGTCTCACGGTGCAGGATTATCGCGGCTCGGTTCTGCTGTCAGTCTCCGAAGGCGTGCCGGCCGATATCGCGGATACGTTCATCGGCGCTCTCGGCGATTGCTACAAACTCGTGTGGCGGCACGGCGAACCCGACGATAATCCGACCCTGGGCTTTATCGGCTGCGCGGATACCGTCGTTGTCTACGGCGGACGGGCCGCCACGCTCGCGGAGACAGCCGCGGCGGATATGCCCGTCTTTCTGGGCAGCGCACCCGGACGCTTCGGACGCAATAATCGTATGGCCCGCGCCCTGATCGCCAACGGATATGTCCGGGTTTTCGACAGCGATTTCTCACCCTGGCCGCGTGATCCGCTCGATGAAGCCAGCCGGGCCGCAACATTGCTCAGAACCAGATTCGATTTTTAAATTCTGCCACGCAGAGGCGCGATAGCGCCGACGTGACAGAAAAACCGTGCAGATGAGCGCCAGGAACAGGACTGCACCCCTTGCACGCATAACCTCCCACCCGCTACACTCCGCCTCAGTTGCAAATGATTATTATTTTGAGGATAACTCGCTGTGGTCGAAACCAGTCGGATTGCGCGAAATTGCGAACGGGCTGTCGTTACGGCCTACCAGGAACTCAGAACGGTCGGAACGAATGACGTCTCCGCCTTCAATGCCTGCACAACTCTGTATCGAATTCATCACCCGGAAGCATCCGTAAACGAGGCGCGGCGTCTCGTGTCTGAATGGATCGACCATCATGTGGTGAAAAAAGAGTCCGGCCCGACACGCGGCTGCGACTGCCCCTGAAACGCGGGACCGCTCAGGAAAGTCCTGTGAGACCTTCCTGACCCGACCGGGTACTTTCTCGTATCGATGACAACAGAACAGGCGTCCGGAATCTTCCAGGACGCCTGTTCTGTTGTCGCCAGATCTATCCGGCAAAACCGGTCAGCCACTCCCGGACCAGTCAAAAAACATAGCCATCAGCAAATTGCGGTCAGGCGCCCCGAAACAGGGCCACCTGACGCAACAATTTCAGGACCGGCGATCAAGCGGCGCCATATCCCGCCTGTCATGGCCCATATAAAGCTGACGAGGACGGCTGATACGCTGTCCGGGCTCCTCGATCATTTCCTTCCACTGGCTCACCCAGCCGGTGGTCCTGGCAACCGCGAACAGCACAGTGAACATGCTGGTCGGAATGCCCATCGCCTTCAGAATAATCCCCGAATAGAAGTCGACATTCGGATAAAGCTTACGCTTCACAAAATAATCGTCATTCAGCGCGATCTTCTCAAGCTCAACGGCAAGATCGAGCAGCGGATCGTCCTTGATCCCGAGCTCCGTCAGAACCTCATGACACGTCGCCTGCATAATCTTCGCGCGCGGATCAAAGTTTTTATAAACCCGGTGACCAAAGCCCATCAGCTTCACGCCGCTGTTCTTGTCCTTTACCTTGGAAATGAAGTCCGGAATGTTGTCCTTCGATCCGATCGATGCCAGCATCTTCAGAACAGCCTCGTTGGCCCCGCCATGCGCAGGTCCCCAGAGCGCCGCAATGCCCGCCGCCGTGCAGGCAAACGGATTGGCGCCCGTTGATCCGGCCAGACGAACCGTCGATGTCGACGCATTCTGCTCGTGGTCGGCATGAAGAATGAGAATCCGGTTCATCGCCCGGGCCAGCACCGGATTGACCTTGTAGGGCTCCGACGGACGCGCGAACATCATCGAGAGGAAATTCTCGGCATAATTCAGATCGTTGCGCGGATAAACGAAAGCTTCGCCAATCGTATACTTATAGGCCCAGGCAGCGATCGTCGGCATTTTCGCAATCAGCCGCATCGCGGAGAGATCGCGGCTTTCCTGGCGGGAAATGTCATTCGCATCCGGATAAAACGCGGAGAGCGCGCCAACCGTGCCGCAAAGGATCGCCATCGGATGAGCGTCACGACGATAGCCGTTGAAGAAATTCCGGATCTGCTCATGAAGCAGCGTGTGATTGGTCAGCGACTTTACGAAGGTCTCATACTCGGACCGGTTCGGAAGCTCACCGTTCAGCAGCAGATAAATAACTTCCGGATAGGAAGCCTGCTCCGCCAGTTGCTCGATCGGATAACCCCGATGCAGCAGAACCCCCTTATCGCCGTCGATAAAAGTTATTTTGCTTTCACACGATGCCGTCTCGCCATAGCCGGGATCGAACGTAAAAATGCCCAGATCGGCTGTTATGCGACGAATATCGACAACGTCGGGACCAAGTGTACCTCTGAGAACCGGAAGTTCAGCCGAACCGTCCCCGAGTTTGATGCTGGCGGATTTCCCCGTCACTGCTGTCTGCGACCCGCTCATGGCGTTACTCCTGCAACAATCTGACCACACATCCTGCGACGGTGGCGTCACCGACGTTTGTCCCTGATCGGGCGTTATTCCGAAACCCACGGAAGGCCCCCAAACCCGTCACCTTGTTGAGAGGCAGCCCGTTCAGAGACATTTCCGGCTCAATTTTGCGAGAACGACTCAAGCCAGGACGTTTTCGGCCCCAGCCCCTTCCACGCCAGCGCAATCGATTCCTGTTCTTCGACCTCAACACGAAAAGACGCGAGCGTCCCGAGACCGAAATCCGATTCGAGCGCCGTTTCAACACCATTCAGATAGCGGGCAAGGGCAGGGAGGCCGGGATTGTGACCCACCAGTAAAACCGTATGCACGGAATCAGGTGTCACACGCAGACGCGCCAGCAACTCATCGGGCGCCGCAAGATAAAGCGTCGGTTCGATCCGGATTTCAGGCCGCGCATTCTGCCCGAATGGCAACAGACCGGCATAAGTCTGGCGCGTTCTCAAAGCAGGACTGCACAGAACCAGATCCGGCACGATCCCGGTCCGGCGCATCGTCTCGCCCCGGTGGCGGGCCAGCCGATGCCCTTCATCCGTAAGAGGCCGCGCAAGATCGGCCGTCGCGCTGAGATCACCACCCGCCGGCGGCTGCGCCTCGGCATGACGCAGCAGGAGCAACCGATGGGCAACGGGTTTCACGGCCGGGTTTCCGCGACAGCGCCATCCTCTCGCGCAATGGCCTCATGATGGCGGATCACTTCGCGAATAATGAAATTCAGAAATTTCTCCGCGAAATCTGGATCGAGACGGGCGCTTTTCGCCAGTTCGCGCAGACGGGCAATCTGCCGCGCCTCCCGCTGCGGATCAGCCGGCGGCATGTTGCAGCGCGCCTTCAGTTCGCCAACCGCCTGCGTGCAGCGAAAGCGCTCCGCCAGCATCGCCACCAGCGCCATATCGATATTGTCGATACTCTGCCGTAATGCGCCAAGTTCCGCGACGGGATCAGCCTCACCGGCGGGAATCGTCTGCGTTTCATTATGCGAGGCTGCCGTCACGCCGCTCCATCCTGTTCTGTGTTCTTCCGGCCCGGTCTCATTCTGCAGCGCCCGGATGCTGCAAAGACAGAGATGACTCATTCACCACGGCGTGAACAATCGTGTCAAAACGTCCTCACCCGCCAGACACAGGATGAACACGCCCTGTTTTCAGAAAAGGGCAGGGGACGGCGTCGGCCAGTCGGAAAGAGGCTGAGCCGGATAATCCGGCACATCATCAACTTCATCCGGAAGATCTATCCAGGCAAGATGACCGCCTTTCCCGGCACCCGTATCGACAAAAACCGCAACCCCGCCGGCCCGGCCATGCTTCACCCATGGCCGCCCGTCCACGGAACGCCGGTCATGCCCGCAATAAACAGTATGCCCCGCCGGAATATGGTCCACCCAGTTGAGACGACGCTCCGGGTACCCGTCAGCCTGCGTCCGGCCGGTCACCTCACCAAACAGCGCCCGTGAGAGAAGATGCGACACGCTCTCAAGCCCCGGATGGCACGATTCCTCCAGCATCCCCGTATGAAAGGCCGCATGAACGAAAATCCGGCGGCCCAGTTTCAGCCAGGTCGGCGCCTCCTGAAGCAGACGCAGAGCCCGCTCCAGAACATCCGAATTCTCCGGTTCGATCAGTTGCCCGATCGTGGCTTCCAGCGGCGCGTCCCGGCGCAGCTTGCGGCCCAGCAGGGCACGACCGAGCTTCCGGTCATGATTTCCAAGCAGAAACAGCCCGCGCCCCTCATCGAGGATCGACGCCATAAGCCGTAATGCGCCGGCACTGTCCGGCCCGTAATCAACCAGATCGCCAAGCTGTACAATAAACCGGTCTGTGGCGGCCGCATGCCGGAAAGCTTCAATGTCACCATGCACGTCCCCGACAACGCGAATGCGGCGACCGGCAACCCTGCGTCGAAAGTCTGTCTCGTCGTACATTGTGAGCCCACCACGTCATCACACTGTTATATGGGGAGTCCTCACGAATGAGCGAGGGCCGGCAGTGCGCTTTCTTTTCAGTATAGCGCGTGACACCCCTCTTTGGTGCCCCCCCGTTCACGTGATTTCTATCGCAAATGACCGTCTTCGTGGCATGTGCACGACCATGTGACGCGCACGAGACCGGAAATTGAGCGTAGATGGGCCGGTAAAGATCGCGACGGCTACAAAACAATCGTGAGGGGAGCCTGAATTTCCGGCTCCCCTCACGATTGTCTCCGCCGGATCACGCCGTGACGCGCTGAGAGAATTATGCTTCTCCCATGAGCTGCAGGCGACGGGAAACAAGATGTTGGACAGGACCGTTTTTTCATGACTGATCGCATCCGCAACCAGGCGTTGCGCGCTAAGGAAATGCCGGCCGCAGCCGCGGCCGAACTCATCGGAAACGGAGCAACGCTGGGAACCAGCGGATTTACCGGGGCTGGTTATCCCAAAGCCATCCCGCTGGCGCTCGCCGAGCGGATCGGCGCGGCACACAATAAAGGTGAGGATTTCAAAATCCGCCTTGTCACCGGCGCCTCGACAGGCCCGCAGATGGACGGCGCGCTCGCCAAAGTCCACGGCGTCTCATTCCGCTCACCGTTCAATACGGACGCGGCGATGCGCAGCAACATCAATTCCGGCGAAACCGAATATTTCGACACCCATCTCGGACAGGTCGCGCCCCGCTCCGTCCAGGGCAATTATGGCGAATTCGATTTCGCCGTCGTCGAAGCTACCGCCATCACCGAAGAAGGCGGGATCGTCCCGAGTTCGTCCGTCGGCAACTCCCAGACCTTCATGGATCTCGCAAAGCGCGTGATCATCGAGGTCAATGAGTGGCAGCCCGAAGGGCTGGAGGGCATGCACGATGTCTGGCGCGGCAATATCAGCGGTACGCCCGGCCGCGACATCATCCCCATCCGCACGGCGGACGAGCGCATCGGCGAGACCTTCCTCCGCGTCGATCCGGGCAAGATCGCAGGCATCATCCGCACAAACGACCCGGACCGGAACGCCCCCTTCGCCGCGCCGGACGCGCACGCAAAAGCCATCGCCGGCCACCTGCTGGAATTCTTCGAGCACGAAGTCAAAAAAGGTCGCCTGCCAGCCAACCTCCTGCCGCTCCAGTCCGGAGTCGGCAACGTCGCCAACGCCGTGCTGGAGGGTCTGAATGAAGGCCCCTTCGAAAACCTGATGGGCTACTCGGAAGTCATTCAGGATGGCATGCTGAAAATGCTCGACACGGGGCGCATGAAAATCGCCTCCGCGACATCCTTCTCGCTGAGCCCGGATGCCGTCGAGGAAATCAACCGGCGCATGTCCTTCTTCCGCGAGAAGATCATCCTGCGTCAGCAGGACATCAGCAATAACCAGGAAGTCATCCGTCGCCTCGGCTGTATCGCCATGAACGGCATGCTCGAAGCCGATATCTATGGAAACGTAAACTCGACCCGCGTCATGGGCACGAAAATGATGAACGGCATCGGCGGCTCCGGTGACTTCGCCCGGAACTCCTACCTGTCGATCTTCCTGTCCACATCAACCGCGAAAGACGGCAAGATCTCCGCCATCGTCCCCATGGCGGCCCATGTCGATCACATCATGCAGGACAGCCAGATCATCGTCACCGAATGCGGCCTCGCCGATATGCGCGGTCTCGGTCCGGTGCAGCGCGCCGAACAGGTGATCAGAAACTGCGCCCACGCCAGCTACAAACCAATGCTGGAAGATTATCTGAACCGCGCGAAAAAGGATTCCTGGGGCAAACATACGCCTCATCTGCTCAAGGAAGCCCTGTCCTGGCACGAGCGCTTTATCGAAACAGGCACGATGATGCCCGGCTGAAACGCCTGCCGTCACCAGCCGGGAAGCCTGAACTCACAGAGCCTCCCGGCGTACCCGGCATTCGTTCCGGTTGTCATACCGGACCGCTACGTCTGACAGGGCCTTCGGGTCCTGTTTGTCGTTCAGGCACCCGGCTTCTCCGAACGCGACCTGCCGCCCGTTCGACTCACGTTCATGCGAATAACGCATAATAATGATTTACGAGGTTGCGAACGACCTGACGGAATGAGAAGGTTCGGGGTAAATAATAAGAGCTGGACAGTAACCATGTCAGAAACCGGCAGCGTCATGAGTGCCGTCATTGCGGACAACGATCCGGAAGACGGCACGCGCGACCTCTTTCGCCGGGCCACGCTCCGCATCGTGCCGTTTATCTTCGTCTGTTACCTCTTCAATTATCTCGACCGCGTCAATGTCGGTTTCGCAAAGCTGCAAATGCTCGGTGCACTGGGGCTTGATGACCGTCAGTACGGATTCGCCGCCGGCATTTTCTTCCTCGGCTATGTGGCCTGCGGTGTCCCGAGCAATCTGATGCTCGAAAAATTCGGCGCAAGACGCTGGATCGCAATCATCATGGTGGTCTGGGGCGCTCTGTCCGCCGGCCTCGCCTTCGTGCATGGCGCCAGCTCATTCTACGTCGTGCGTTTCCTGACCGGCGCCGCCGAAGCCGGATTTTTCCCCGGCCTCATGCTCTACCTGACCCGCTGGTTTCCCTCGCGGCAGCGCGGGCGAGTCATGGCCCTCTTCATGGCCGCCATCCCCCTGTCCGGCGTCATCGGCGGTCCGCTTTCAGGCTGGATTCTCTCCTCCTTCTCCACGAAAGGCGGGGAAACCATCCACGGCCTCGCCCCCTGGCAGTGGCTGTTTCTGCTCCAGGGACTCCCGACCATTCTGCTCGGCCTCGCCGTCGTCTTTCTGCTTAGCGAGAACATCGCCTCAGCGCCCTGGCTGCAAAAACCGGACCGGGAAGCCATGCAGGCAGTCCTCGTGGCCGACAGCCGGACCGCGCGCCAGACCACGGCAACCACGTTTCGTCAGGCCCTGCAAAGCCCCTGGATATGGGCCATGGGCCTCGTCTATTTCTGTGTGCAGAGCGGCGTTTACGCAATCAACTTCTGGCTTCCGACCATTATCCAGACGAATTTCGGCTCCGATATGCAGGCCATCGGCTGGCTGAGCGCCATCCCCTATGTCGTCGCCGCCCTCGTGATGCTCGCCACGGGTCGCTTGGCCGACCGTAGCGGGGAACGCAGGTGGCATCTCGCCGGCCCGATGCTGCTGGCCGCCGCCGGCCTCTTCGCCGGGTCCCTGAACGGCACAATCGGCCAGCATCCGTCTCTCGCCCTTTTCGGCCTGTCGCTCGGCGCTTCCGGTGCCCTGACAGGCCTGGCCATGTTCTGGCCCCTGGCCTCGTCCTTCCTTGGCGCCGAAGCTGCCGCCGGCGGCCTCGCGCTGATCAACTCGATGGGACAGATCGCCGGTTTTGCCAGTCCGTGGATCGTAGGATGGATTCGCCAGGCCACCGGCAGCACGGATTATGGCCTGATCCTGCTGGCCGCCATCATGCTCGGCGGCGTCAGTATCGTGCTTTCGAGCCCCAAATCTTCAGTCAGATCATGAAATATCCGCTCATCACCGGGTATCACGGAGAAAACCTGTGAAAATCGCTATCGTCTGTGACTCTTTCAAGGAAAGTCTCTCAGCGCTGGAAGTCGCGGAAGAGATCGAAGCCGGATTTCTCGACATTTTTCCCGATGCGGATTTCATCAAACTGCCCGCCGCCGACGGCGGAGAAGGCACAGTCAGCGCTATTGTCGTCGGCACGGGAGGGCGTCTCATCCGCCGGATCGTCACCGGACCGCTGAATACGCCCGTCGATGCCTTCTTCGGCATCACCGGCGACGGCACAACAGCCATCATCGAAATGGCCGCTTCTTCAGGTCTTGAACTGGTCCCGGAAGACAGCCGCGATCCGCTCGGCGCCACCACGCGCGGCGTCGGCGAACTGGTGCAGGCTGCCCTGGACGAAGGATGCCGCCATATCATCATCGGCCTCGGCGGCAGCGCCACCAACGATGGCGGCGCCGGTTTCATACAGGCGCTCGGCGTCCTCCTGAAGGACATTGAAGGCAGAGAACTCCCCCCAGGCGGCGCGGCCCTGGCGCGACTTGCAGCAATCGACGTCTCAGGTCTCGACCCCCGTCTCACAGGCCTTACTCTGGAAGTCGCCTGCGATGTCGATAACCCGCTGCTCGGCACCGAAGGCGCATCCGCCGTTTTCGGCCCGCAGAAGGGCGCAAGCATCACTCATGTCGAACTGCTCGATTCCGCCCTGTCCCGTTACGCCGCTCAGATTGCCACCGATATCGGGCGCGACATCGCTTACACGCCCGGAGCAGGCGCCGCAGGTGGTCTTGGCGCCGCCCTGCTGGCCTTCACGGACGCAAAACTGCGCCCCGGCGTGGATATCGTTATGGAAGCGCTGGATGTCGCATCCGCTCTCGCCGACGCCGATCTCGTCATCACCGGAGAAGGGCGCATCGACGGACAAACCGTGCGCGGCAAAACGCCCGTCGGCGTCGCCCGCGTTGCAAAACGTCTGGGTAAACCGGTGATCGCAATCGCAGGATCACTCGGAACAGGTGTCGATGCCGTTTACGATGCCGGAATCGATGCCGTCTTTGGCACGGTGCAACGTCCCGGAACCCTCGCGGATGCCCTGCGTGAGTCACGGGAAAGCGTGCGCCGCACAGCCCGAAATGTTGCCAGAGTCATAAAGCTGGGAGAAACGCTCGCGCCCCGTAGCTGACCCTGATAACAGACCGGATGCCCGCCCCGCGGGCCTGTCGCACTTAACTCCGCCCAAAATCCCCGGTTGGATTATTGCGTGATCCGCAGGGAACTGTCTTCCAGGATCGTGTCGAATGTCGATGCGACAGCGCTCTGGATGGCCGGACCGTCATCCGCCTGAAAATACGTGTCGGAACTCGTAGCGCAGGACTGCATGGCCCCCTGCATGGTTCCGGACCCGGTTCCCGCGATCGGCGCAATCAGCGTATCATACTGATTGTCGTTCGGAATGGCGTAATACGGCGCCCAGATCGAGAAAATCTTGACACCCATATTCTGTAATGTTGTGCAGAGCGAAGTATAGCTGAGATCAATGCTGCGGTGCCACGGCGTTGTGCCATAGATATCTTCCACACCATCCGAAAGAAAAACGATATACGTCTTCATGCTGGTAGCGGAAGACCCGTCTCCGACCCCGCTGAGCCCGGCAATAGCCTGCGTCAGCGCCGCAGTGGTTTTCGTATATCCGTAGTTATACGTGCTGTAATTTGTTGAAGAGCTGTTCGGGTTGTCCTGAGCGTTCGCCAGAGGCGTCGCCGCCTCCAGGTCAATCGAGGCCGCGTCCGTCGCGGCCGTGCTCAGATCCGTGGTCGGCGCGAGCATCTGCGTAAACGACGTGCCGAATGTATCGATGCCCACCTTGATGTGAGTCGTGTCATTCTGAGCATATTCGGTCAGTTGCGTAATGAAATCCTGAATAGCCTCATTCACATAATCGATCTTGAGATCAATGCCCTCCGTCTTCGCTTCCGCTCTCATATCGCACGGGGCCAGTGTCGACTGATGTCGTCCCGATGAAGTTTTCGTCGTGCAGCTGATCGTGGCCACGGAATATCCGTTGGGGTCGTGACACGCAAAAGCGCATTGCCCGATTCCGCTTTCAAGCGAACTGATGGCCGCCGCCGTGCCGCCAACGCCCATCGAATTGGAAATATCGACCACGAAAATAACCTGGATATAGGCATTCCCTTCCGTGGTGGTGGCAGTCGAACTGACAGAAATCGTATTGGCTCCGGATGACAGAAATCCTGAAAAAAGCAGATTCGTCGTCTGGGAAAGCGCCACCGTCACCGTGCCGGAATAAGCCGTCGTGGCCGTGTAGGTAACCTGCGATGTGGGAACAGCCACACCCGCATTCGCCGCATTGGTCGTTATCGAGGCGACAGCCGCGGTCTGCGCCGTTGATTGCGCCCCGGCGGAAGTGGAAGACGTATTTTCTTCCACCAGATAAGTACTGGCCGCTTTCGCCGCCAGTAATGAAGCAGCGTCCGCCATGTCCTGAAGCTTGCTGCGTGTATTGATAATCATCCCGAGATCAACTGTGGCTGCGATCCCGATGATAAGCGGCACAAGAGAAACGGCCGCGATCGCAATGACACTTCCGCTCCGTGCCGCGCGTAGCTGTCTCAGAGCCGCCATGTTGCAGGCAAAGGAGGACATCGCTCTCAGAAAAGAGAAAAGCAGGGCAAATAAACGGCTCAAAGGAATATATTTCTGTAGCTCACATGCCCTGCCAGGGTGCTCTTACCGGACCGGGAGAGGAGGGCAGGGGACGCGGAATCGCCACTCAGGAGGGAGAAACTCCGAGGAGTCACTGTCCGCGTATTACAATTTGCAAAAAAACGATCCGACCGGATGTTATGCGGACAGATCAATGCCATTCGGAAAGGCATCGGCAGATCAGAGCCGGCATCGTCACGTTCAACACACCAGCCGCCCCTCGAAACACAGGAAAGCGCGCCATCTGGCATCGTCTGATCCTCAGCAGTCATCACTCAATAAAGCGAATCGCATGCTGACACTGAGGTTTTACAGAAAAGTTAATCCGCCCGGCGCATCCGGCAGTTACCGTTTCGGGTGCAGGAAACGAGCCCGCCACCAGCCGCATCTCATCGACACAGCATTGCAGCCCATTCCATCATCCGGCGACCGGCCCTGCTCCGGATCAGCCGCCGTCAAGCAGCTTCACAAAGCGGTCCGGATTATCCGTCACGACAATATCGACGGGCTGATTCAGAAACGCCTGTAACCGTGCCGGATCAGCCAGAGACCGGGGGCTGTCCGCAATCACGGCAGCCGCGTCATGGTGCGCCTGGGCAAAAAGGGCAGGGGACGCGTCCGAAGGCAGATAAGCCGCAAAAGGATGGCTCCCGGCCAGCCGTTTCGCCTCATGTTCGTCATGGACCGAAGTCACGGGAATCGCCACGATAATCGAGCGGTCCGCCTTCAGCGCATCCACGGTCCCTGTCTCATTCGCCGCCGACAGAATGACCCGGTGACGCATCCCGGTCGCCCGGATCACTTTCACTACGTTCTTCACCACCGTATCATGCAGCGAAAGCATGACCAGTTCACGGTTCTGCCGCGATTCCATCAGCGCGTCACTCAGAGAGCGCGCACCTTCGCGCACCAGGAGCTGACCGTCCGTATTCTCCGTGACATCAAGCTGCACCATGGAAGGCGCATTGACGACCACCGGATCGGTTCCCCGATCAGGCGGACGAACAGCGCTGGTATCCGTCGCCGCCTGCGCCGCCGAAGCCAGCGACAGCGGATGAGACGCCACCGCCGCCGCGCCGGAAGCGCATACAACCAGACCGTGATGAATCCGGGTGAGAAGCGCATCGGACTGGTGTTCGCGCCATCCGAACACACCGCCCGCCAGCGCCATGATCGCGACACCGATAAAAGCGTTGCGCCGGCACTTGCGCGTCAGAATCGTCTCCGCGCGGCGTCTGCCCGACCCGGTCTCAGCGGCCCCGGAGGGAGCGGTATAATCAGGATCAGACATGAGCCTCCTCCTTCTTCCGTTCGCCGGCCATTTCAGAGGCCCGCTCAAGGTCGACAGAGAGAACGCGGCTCACGCCACGTTCCTGCATGGTCACGCCATAAAGACGGTCCATATGCGCCATGGTTAGCTGATGATGGGTCACAACGAGAAAACGTGTTCCTGCTTCTCCGGCCATATCTCCCAGAAGGGAACAGAAACGGCCGACATTGGCGTCATCAAGGGGAGCGTCGACCTCGTCCAGGACGCAGATCGGGGCGGGGTTACAGCGGAAAACAGCAAAAATCAACGAAAGAGCCGTAAGAGCCTGCTCGCCACCCGACAGAAGTGACAGTGTCGCCAGCTTCTTGCCAGGCGGTTGTGCATAGATCTCCAGACCAGCCTGCAACGGATCATCGCTGCCGACAAGCCCCAGATGTGCCCGCCCGCCACCGAACATGCGTGAAAACAGCGACTGGAAGTGATGATCCACCTGCGTGAACACAGCCATCAGACGCTCGCGCCCCTCCTTGTTCAGCGCCCCGATCGAGCCCCGGAGCCGCGTGATAGCCGTCTCCAGCTCATTATGTTCGCGCCGGATCGTCTCGATCTGCTGTTCCGCCTCCTGCGCCTCAATATCGGCGCGAAGGTTCACCGGACCAAGCTCTTCCCGCTCGCGCGTCAGCCGCCCGATCTTCCGCCGCAAACTGGTCTCGGCCGCCTCCGTCAGATCCCCGACCGGCGCCAGCGGCGGTTCCGGCGTTTCCGCCAGCAACTGATCGAGAATGGCCCGCGCCTGCTCGCTCTTCCCTTCGCTCCGCAACACCGTCTCACGCGCCGCCGCCAGGCCGCTCTCTGTCTGCCGTCGCGCCTCCTGAGCCTCACGCTGCCGGAATTCAGCCGCCTCCCGCGCGGCATCATGCGCCAGAAACGCCGCCTCTGCCTCGCCAAGCGCCGTCGCGCTCGTCTCCCGGAGCCGCTGCGCTTCAGCAGGCAGGGCCGAGACCGTCTCGTGCTCCGCCATCACCACGGCCAGCCGTTGCGCCGCTTCGTCATACTGAGTCCGGGCCAGAGCCTCGCGTCCGCCCCACTCGTCGAGCGAAGCCCGCAGCGAAGCCTCCCGCGCCACCAGCGTCCCGGTCTCCGCCTGCAACGCCGCCCGCGTCTCCCGCGCCGCCTGCTCGTCCGCCCTCAACCCGGCCAGCCGCTCCCGCAACGCCCCCGGATCAGTCGTCGCCGCATCATCATCGACCGTGGCCGCTCCGGCGCGCGCCGCCTCAAGTGTCTCCGCCGCCTCGGCAAGCTCATCCCGCAACGCCGTCTCGCGCGGCTCCAGCGCCGAAAGCCGCGTTTTCCGCTCAAGCGATTTTTCCTGCATCGCCCGCAGCGCCGCATCCAGCCGACCGACTTCCGCTTCCGCGCCATCAAGAGCCGCCCGCGCCGCCGTCGCCACCGTCGCGGAGTCCTCTGCCTCCGTTTCCGCCCCGGTCAGAGCCTTCCCCGCCATCGCCGGGTCGGATGCCTCCCGCAACGCCGCGTCCGCCGTCTGAACAGCCCGCTCACCCGCTTCCCGCTCTTCCGTCAGCCGCGCCAGATCGGGAAGAAGTGTCGCCAGCCGGGACTCAACATTGCCATGCCGGGTCTCGGCCTCCTGCTTCTCCCGCCGCACCCGCTCAAGCTGCTGCTCCGCCTTCCGTCGAGCATCCCGCGCCACCGTCTCGGCTTGCGTCGCCTGCTGTTCCCGAGTCTTCGCCGCCTCATGCGCCGCCCGAAGCGCCGCCGCATCCGGCAACGCCTCTTCGGCGGCCATCGCCTCAGCCAGACCCTGCTTCGCCGCGACCAGCGCCTGCTCTGCCCGCTCATGCTGCGGACGCACCCCGTCCAGCCGCGCCCGCGCCGCCGCATGACGACGCGACGTTTCCGCCTCCACCGCACGCGCCCTGCCGAGCGCCGCCTCAATCCTGCTCCTCCCGGCCCGCGCGACGCGCACCGCCTCGGTCGCCATCGTCAGCGCCTGAGCCGCCCCGGAAGCCGCCCGTTCCGCCGCGGGCAGTTCTTCCGTCAGCGCATCCAGCCGCGCCTGCCCCTCGCGCAACGTCCGCCGCTGGGCCAGTCGCTGCGCCGCCGCGTTCGGCTGACCGGCCGCCACGCGATACCCGTCCCACCGCCACAGCGCGCCGTCCCGGGTCACGAGACACTGACCCGGACGCAATGCCGGAACCAGCGCCGCTCCCGCAGCCTCCGAATCAACAAGTCCCGCCTGAGACAACGCCCTCCCCAGCACCTCCGGTGCCTCAACCAGACGGCCCAGCGCCGTCACCCCGGCAGGCAATCCCTGTTCAGCCCCCGATGGCAGTGCAATCCAGGCCCGCGGCGCGCCGGGAGCCGAAGCCGCCTCCGGCGCATCCAGCCCGTCTGCCAGCGCCGCCGCCAGCGCCACCTCCAGCCCGTCCGGCACGCGAAGCTGATCCGAAACCGGCGACACCGCAGCCTCGCCGTCGCTGTCCCGTTCATCGCCCAGCGCCTGCGCCAGCCCGTCCACCTGGGCCCGCAGCCGCGTCAGTTCCGCCCGCAACACACCGAGCGCACCGTCCGCCTCTCTGCCCCGCGTCGAGCAGACGGCAAGCTCTTCCTCCGCCCGCGTCAGCGCCGCTTCCGCCTCCGCAAGACGCCGCTCCTCCGTCGCCCGCGCCGTCTGCGCCTCTTCGAGCACGGAGTCCGGCACAGCATGACGCCCGGCTTCCTCCAGCTCGCGGCCCAGCGTCGCCGCCTCCTTCTCCGCCCGTCCCAGCGTGTCCCGCGCCTTGCGAACAGCCTCGGACGCCGCGGCCCGGGTCGAACTGTCCTCCTGAACCCGTGCCCGCGCCTCCAGCAGCGCCGCCGCCGCCGCCGCCCGCCCGGACTCTGCCGCCTCAAACGCCACGATTGCCTGCGCGTGGCCGGCTTCCGCCTCCGCGAGCGCCGTCACCAGCGCCGCCCGCTTCTCCTCGGGAACAAGCTGCCCCCGTGCCTCATCCCGACGTCGGGACAGAGCCTCGCAATCCCGCGTCAGCGCCGCCAGCCGTGTTTTCGCCGCCGTCAGTGCCGTCTGACAGTCCTGATGCCGCGCCCGCGTCGACTCCGCCGTGTTCCGCGCAATCGACAGCGCCAGCAGCGCCGCCGTCCGGCGCTGCACCGCCGTATCCTCAGCCTCGCGACAGCGTGCCAGCGCCTCCGAAGCTTCGCGCACGGAGACCTCAGCCGCCGTCAGCGCCTCCTCGTCAGGCAGATCAGCCCGCAGCGCCGTCATCTCGGAGTCAAGCGCTGCCCGCGCCTGTTCAATCCGCTCATGCCGCGCGGTCGCCACCTCCAGGGCCGCCCGCGCCTGCTCCGCCCGCGTTCTCGCCGCCGTCGCTTCCGCCGTGCGCTGCTCCAGAACCAGCGTCGCCTCGTTCACCGCAGCCTGCGCCGCCTGAACCGCGTCGTCCGCCCCGGCCTGAAGCCCGGGAAGCGCCGCCTGCTTCTCTGCGACCGCCAGAGCCTCGTCCCGAAGCCGCGCCAGCGTCTCACTGGCATCCTTCAGACGTGACGCCGCTGCATCCCGATCCGTCTCACACTGCCGCAACCGGCCCGAGGCCGCCTCCGCCGCCTCCGCCGCGCGCTGCTCTTCCCGCGCCACCCCTTCCGCCGCCACGCGCCGCCTCTCAAGCGCCGTCCGGGCCAGCTCCGCCGCCTCCCGCAGCGGAGGCAGAGCCTTGTCCGCCTCATAATCCGCCAGAACAGCCGTCTCAGCCGCCTCTTCCGCCGCAACCAGCGCCTTCCGCGCCTCGATCGTCGCCAGCTGCGCCCGCTCGACCTGATGCCGCGCCCGTGCATGAAGCAGCGCCAGCAGAGATGTCTCCGCTTCCCGCAGCCCCGCCGATAGTTCGCGATATTTCAAAGCCTGTGTGGATTGCCCCGTCAGCCCCTCAAGACGCGATTCAAGCTGCGTGCGAAGATCCTCCGCCCGCGTCAGATTGGTCTCGGTCGCCCGCAGCTTCAGCTCCGCTTCATGCCGCCGCGCATGCAGGCCGGTAATCCCCGCGGCTTCCTCAAGAATGGTCCGCCGCTCTTCCGGTCGCGCCCCGACCAGCATCGCCACGCGCCCCTGACTGACCATCGCCGAGGACCGCGCCCCGGAGGCCAGATCGGCAAACAACGTTTGCACATCGCGCGCGCGTGTCGGTTTCCCGTTCAGCCGGTAGTCGCTGCCCGCGCCCCGCTCGGCCCGCCGCGTCACCTGAAGATCGTCCTGTTCGGCAAACGCCCCCGGCGCAAGCCCCTTCGCATTCTCCAGCGTGAGCGTGACTTCCGCGAGATTGCGCGCCGGACGGCTCGCCGTCCCCGCGAAAATCAGATCGTCCATCTCTCCGCCGCGCAACGACCGGGCGGAGGTCTCGCCCATCGCCCATCGCAACCCCTCGACGACATTCGACTTGCCGCAGCCATTCGGCCCGACAATCCCCGTCAGGCCCGGCAGAATATCAACGGTGACAGGGTCCGCGAAGCTCTTGAAGCCCACGATCCTCAGCTGAACGAAACGCGCCGTCATGCCGCGCCCGAATCATCCGGCAATCCGTGGCGCAGGCACACATCTCCCGCGCGGAAAGACACCATCCCGGCGCCTCTCACATCCGAAGACCCCAACGAAAGATCCGATATTTCCAGCATGATCTGAAGAAATCAGCCGCCCGCGGCGACAACTTTCTTCTCAAACTCGGCATAGCTCAGTTCGCCGTCACGATAAATCGTGTCGTTGAAACGGAAGCTCGGCGTGCCGGTGATTTTGTACTCGGTCTCGGCCTTGCTCTGCTCGCTGAGAATCTCATTCTGAAGCTGCGCGTCGTTGACCGCGCGGTCGAAACTGTCAGCCGACAACCCGGCAAGTGCCGCCATCTTCCGAAGCTGCTCTTCCTGAGTCCCGTCCTGCACAAAAGCCCAGTGATCCTGATTGGCCAGCAGAGCCATGATAAACGGCTCATACCGCTCCGGAGGAAGCGAACGCGCCACCTCGGCCGCCATCAGCGAAACCCGGTCCAGCGGATAATCGCAGAACACATACCGGATGCGGCCCGTGTCGATCAGCTTCGTTTTGATCTCCGGCAGCACGTTGATCGCGAATTGAGCACAGTGAGGGCAGGTGAGGGAAAACCACTCCTCAACCGTTACTTTCGCATCCGCCTTCCCGATCGAACGTTGCGCCATGCGCGGGTCGGTCGCCGCAACAGCCCGACGGATCAGGCCAGGAGCCAGCGCGACAGGAAGAGCGGCGGCGAGAAAGGCGCGGCGGGTGGCTGACATTGGCACGGTCTCCGGCAAAAGAATGGTTCTCAGTCGACAATCCGGACAGGCTCATGACGGCACATGACCGTGAGCGTCAACCCCGAACCCTGACCGCAAAAGCATTACGTTATGGTCAGGATGCAGCCGTTAGCTGGTTTTTGCCATGTTTTGCAGGCAGAATACCCCCGAGCGGCTCCCCGGAGCCAGGATATAACAGGATATATTTATGAAAAAACTGCTCTGTGCGACCATGGCCGCAGCGCTGACCGTCGGTTCAGTCTCCGCCGCGCAGGCTGAACCCGGAGGTTGCGTGAAATACGGAGCCGCCGGCGCAGTCGGTGGCCACGTTGCCCATCACGGCGTTCTCGGCGCCCTCGGCGGCTGCGTGACCGGCATGTATGTGCGTCACAGATACCGCAAGGAAGCCAAAGAGAAAGCTGCCCTCTACGACAAGGAACACCCCGGCTCAAAGGGAACGTGGTCCGAAAAAGCGACCGCGTATGATGTCGAACACTCGACCGAGCCCGGCACGATGACCCCGTCCGCACAGGGCAGCACGGCTCCCGGCGCCCAGGCTCCGGCAACCCAGCCTCAGTCCGGCAGCAACACCCAGATGTAATGCGGTAACGCTGATCGTCGAAAAGGCCGGTCCTGAAAAAACAGGGCCGGCCTTTTTTATGGCGTTTATATGCCTTGCAAACACGACTGCCTCCGTCTCACTCACGACATCGAAGCAATGTCAGCACAACCGTAATTTACGCTCCGGATCGCCCCGCTTCAGCTTTTCTTTATCCATCCGGTCTCGCGATCTGTCGCAAAACAGACGGATCACGGAACGAAATTCCCCACACCTGAAATGCCTCAACCGGCATTGAAGCCTCTTTCATTCAGCCCGGACTCCCGGCTCCGCCACCAGAAACCCGGCAAACGTCAGAGCTCCGAAAGCACATGCTGTCGCCCCTGCGGATCGGTCACCCGATCAGCGCCGGTATCCACATAGTCCGGCCCCAGCGGCACCTTGCCGAACCCACCCGGAATATCCAGCACATAAGTCGGCCAGGCCAGCCCGGTCACACGCCCGCGCAACCCCTGAAGCAGCGTCCGCCCCTCTTCGACCGGCACATGAAACCGTGCCGTCCCCGGCGCCGGATCAAGCTGATGCAGATAATAAGGCTTGACCCGGTTCTCCACCATCGCCCGGAACAGCCCCTCAAGCACCGGTACGCTGTCATTCACCCCCCGCAACAGCACCGACTGCCCCAGCAACGGAATCCCCCGCCGCTGCATGCGCTTCAGCGCCGCCCGGCCTTCCACCGTAAATTCCCGCTCATGATTGGCATGAAGCACCAGCCACATCGCACGGTCCGTCTCCATCGCCGCAACCAGCTCATCCGTAATCCGCTCCGGATCGGCCAGCGGAACCCGCGAATGAATCCGGATCGTCGTCACATGCGGAATCTCATCCAGCGCCCGCACGATATGCCCCAGCCGCCGCGCCGAGAGCATCAGCGGATCGCCTCCCGTCAGAATGACCTCCCGGATCTGCTCATGCTCCCCCAACCAGTCCAGCGCCGTCGCCAGAGCCGCATCGTCCAGCAGCCCCCCGTCCGGCCCGACATGCTCCCGCCGGAAACAGAACCGGCAATAAAGCGGGCAGATCAGCAAAGGCTTGAGCAGCGCCCGGTCCGCATAGCGATGCACAATGCCCGGCACCGGAGACAAAGCATCGTCCCCGATCGGGTCGGCCCGCTCGGAAGGCGCGGAAATCAGCTCATCCGGATGCGGAATCACCTGCCGCCCGATCGGATCGTCCGGCGTCCCGATCAGCGAGAGAAATGTTGTCGGGATCGCCGTCGCGTAACGTGCCGCAACCTCTTCGACATCATGCCGCATCGTTTCCGGTATAAGACCGGCCTCAACCAGTTGCCCGGGCGAACGAAGCGTGCTCCTTCCCTTGCGGGATGAGCCGCCGGACGCATCGGGCGATCGCGGGACGGAAGCCGGAACGGGCGGAACAGAGGACGTCATCAGGCGGTTCTAATGGCCCGGCCCGCTCCGGAGCAAACAGCATTTCCGTTCCGACCGGAAAAGGGAGCCATCGGGAAGAGGAAGTTCATGAAAGCAGCCGACCGCGCCATGCCGCATCCAGCACCCGATCCCGCCCGCATCGCCGAACGGCTCCCGTTGCTGCGCCGACGCGCCCTGATGCTGAACGCCACACGCGCTTTCTTCGGCCAGCGTGGCTATCTCGAAGTCGAAACCCCCTGCGCCGTGCCCGCTCCCGGCGAGGAAGTCCACCTCCACGTCTTCGAAACAGAACGCATTTCGCCGGACGGCGAGCGTGAAGCTCTCTTCCTCCACACCAGTCCCGAATTCGCCATGAAGCGGATCGTCGCCGCCACCGGCCTGCCGATCTTCCAGCTCGCCCGCGTCTGGCGCAACGGCGAAGGCAGCGCACTTCACGCCCCCGAATTCACCATGCTCGAATGGTACCGCCCCGGCGCCGATCTCGCCTCCCTGATGGATGAGACCGAAACCTTCGTCCGACGCCTCCTCCCGCCCGAAATCCATCGCGAGGGCCACACGATCCCCGTCGATACACCCTTCGAACGTCTGACCGTCGCGGAGGCCTTTCACCGCTATGTCGGTGCCGACGTCCTCGCCACCGCCGATAACGCCGAAGCGCTCGCCGCCCAGGCCGGCAGCACTCTGCGTGAGAAGGAAACCTGGGAAGACCTGTTCTTCCGTCTCCTGCTCGAACGGATCGAACCTGCAACAGGACGTGAGCGCCCCGTTTTTCTGACCCACTGGCCCGCAAGTCAGGCCGCCCTGGCCAGAACCTGCCCGACCGATCCGCGCGCTGCTCTCCGATTCGAGCTCTATCTCGGTGGCGTCGAACTCGCCAATGCCTTCGAGGAACTGACCGACAGCACGGAGCAGCGCCGCCGCTTCGAAACAGACCGCAAAAGGAGAGCCGAATTTTACCCGGACAGAAAATCCTGGGCGATAGACGAAGACTTTCTCACTGCGTTATCAGCCATGCCACCGGCATCGGGCATCGCGCTGGGCTTCGACCGGCTCGTGATGCTCGCAACAGGCGCCCCCCGACTGGGAGACGTCTTGTGGCTTGGGTAATTTCGCGTCACTTTAGCCAGACCTGCTGTTCCGGACGACCCGGCGCCGGTCTCACAGATTTGCCGAAAGAAGATAGGGGCGTCGTCATGGTCTCAAAACGTATCTGGCCCCTGCTGGCCATTCTGGTTGTTGCCGGCTGTACAGGCCCGACAAAACAGCAGCGCAGAGAACTCAATTCGCTGGTCGGCAAAACGGAAGTCGATGTCATCCGCGCCTATGGTGTGCCAACCCGCACTTATCAGACCAACGGGCACGTCTTCCTCGCCTATGTCGATAACGAGACAAATTACTCTCCCGGCAGCATGGGAATGGGCTGGGGCTGGGGTGGCTGGGGCGGCGGTCCCGGCTGGGGCGGCGGATGGGGTGGTTACGGCGGCGGCTGGGGCGGCGGCGGTGGCTGGGGCGGCGGTGGCTGGGGAATGGGCGGCGGCTTCCCGCCCAGCTATTATAATTCGGTATGTCAGACGACCTTCGAACTCGCGGGCGGCTTTGTCACCGGATGGACCATGCGCGGAGACGGGTGCTGACAGGGCGCTCCCGCCCCCGGGACTTGTGACAGCGGGCAAGAGCCGATAATCCGCGCAGGGCCGGTCGCGGATTTACAGATGTGAAACCCGGACGGCATAGATTTGTCTGTGCGGTCCGCCTCTGTCCGGTGTGAGCGCTGAAACTCGGGATCGGAGACTGGGATGCGGCCAGGTTTGGCGGGACGATACGGAATGGCTGGAGCCGCGGTAATGGTGGCTCTGTCACTCGGCGGTTGTCAGAGCACGGCCCGGCAGGACGCCTACGCACAGGTCGGGAGCGTGTGTTCTTTCATGGCGCCCACCGTCTCGGGAACACGTAATTATACGCCCCGCACCACTAAGGAAGCACCGGACAGCGCCGTAGCCTACCCGGACCCGGAAACGCCGGTTTACTGCGACCGCACGATCGCTGAATCGCTGAGATCGGTCATCGAACTCGCCAATTATGCCCGCGCACTTCAGACGGTCGGGCTGTTCAGTATTCTGCAGCGGAACGGCCCGTTTACAGTGTTCGCCATCCCGAACGGTCCTCTCCAGCAGTATGAAGCCCGCGTTGCCAGAGGCGCCCCGCCGCCAGTCAGCACACCGGACCTGAAATCCCTTCTCGGATACACCATCGTGAGGGGCAGATGGTCCCCCGATGCCCTGCGGAAAGCGATCGCCCGACAGCCAACGCACGCCATCGGCCTGCAAACACTCTCAGGCGCAGTCCTGACCGTTTCTCCCGAACCCGGAACCGGCAAGCTGGTGCTCAGTAACGCCGCCGGCGCCGTGAATAAACTGTGGGTCACCGGCGTGCCGCAGTCCAACGGTGTGCTGTATTTCACGCAGTCGGTTCTGCCTCCCGTCTTCCCGCCGGCACCTCAGCCCGGGACCGCGACAGCCACATCCGCAATCACTTATTATGGCAAAGGCGCGGGCGCCGTCGTGGCAAAACCTCTGGCGGTGTCGCACTGAACCGCTCTCCCGGGTTTCAAAATTCTTCTGAGCTGAGTGGGAAATAATGCCGGCAACGATACTGCTCATCAACGCCCACATCGCCACTATGAATGACGAGCGCCGGGAAATTCCCGGCGGCTGGGTGCGGATCTCCGGAAACCGTATCGAAGCCCTCGGCGAAAAAAACGACGATCCCGGGTCCGCCGATGAGATCATCGACCTGACAGGCCATGTGCTGATCCCGGGTCTGGTCAACACGCATCATCACATGTTCCAGACGCTGACCCGCGCTGTGCCCGCCGCCCAGGACGCCTCCCTCTTCGGGTGGCTGAAGGCGCTCTATCCGATCTGGGCGCGCCTGACCCCGGACATGGTCCGCGTCTCGACCCGCACGGCAATGGCCGAACTCCTCCTGTCCGGCTGCACCACGACAAGCGACCATCTCTATCTGTTCCCGAACGGCTCCACGCTCGACGATCAGATCGAGGCCGCCGATACAATGGGAATGCGTTTTCACGCCGCCCGCGGCGCCATGAGCGTCGGAGAAAGCAAAGGCGGTCTGCCTCCCGACAGCCTTGTCGAAGACGAAGCCTCCATTCTCCGGGACATACAGAAGCGGATCGAACGCTGGCACGATCCGTCCCGCTACGCGATGCGCCGCGTGGTGGTCGCGCCATGCTCCCCGTTCTCCGTCAGCACGGATCTGATGCGGGAAGCGGCACATCTCGCCCGCGCGACCGGCACCACCCTGCACACTCATCTCGCCGAAAATGACAGCGATGTCGATTACAGTCGCGAAGTCTTCGGCCGCACCCCCGCCGAATACGCCGGGGATCTCGGCTGGGTCGGCCCGGATGTCTGGCACGCCCACTGCGTCAAACTGGACCCGGACGGCATCGCCCGCTTCGGCGCCACCCGCACCGGCATCGCCCATTGCCCCTGCTCGAACATGCGCCTCGGCTCCGGCATCGCCCCGGTGCAAACCATGCAGTCAGCCGGCATTCGTGTCGGTCTCGGCGTGGACGGCTCGGCGTCCAATGACAGCAGCCACATGCTTGCGGAAGCCCGCCAGGCTATGCTCCTGGCCCGCGTCCGGACCGCTTTCGAGTCCGATCCGCAAACCCGCCAGTTCATGACCGCGCGGGAAACGCTCGCCATGGCCACCCGGGGCGGGGCCGCCACCCTGGGACGCGACGATATCGGCTTCCTCGCCCCTGACATGGCGGCCGACCTTGTCGCTTTCGATATCAGCGGCCTCGACCACGCCGGCGCTCAGTCCGATCCGGTCGCCGCCCTCCTGTTCTGCACACCAGGACGCACCGCACTGACAATGGTCAACGGTCGCATCGTCGTCAGACAGGGTGAATTGCTGTGCACAGACGAACGCCACCTGACCGAAACGCATAACCGTCTCGCCCGGACGCTCCTCACAGGCTGAATCCCGAGACTACGGCTCCCGCCAGCGATGGCAGAAGAACCTCACGCGACGCCGCTCCGAAAGAAACGCGCCGGAGAAGTCTTCCGCTCAGGAAAAAGCAGAGGTCAGAAACTCTGTCAGGGTTTTACCCCTGAACAGCCGCCTCAATCCCCGCTCTGACAGCATTCAGTGCCGCATCGGCCGCCCCGATATCCGGGCCGCCTGCCTGCGCCATATCGCGACGTCCACCGCCGCCCTTGCCCCCGAGCGCCGCGCTGGCCGCCCGCACAAGCGTCACCGCGTCCAGAGACGATGGCAGAGCCGGGTTTACCGAAACCACAACGCTGCCTTTCCCGTCCGCTGTCGAGACCAGCGCCACAACACCCGGACCAGTCTGTTTCCCGATCGTCTCGGCCAGTCCCTTGAGCTCACGCGGCGACGTGTCTCCCACGTTCCGGCCCACAAACGGAATACCCGCAATCGTCTCGGCAGCCGTCTCAGCGGTCCCGCCCATCGCCACCTTGCGCTGAAGATCGGAAATCCGCTTCTCCATCACGCGCCGCTCTTCCAGAAGCGTCGCCAGCCGCTCCGGCACCTCGGCAATCGTGACCTTCATCATCGCCGCCATCTGCACCAGCCGCTGCTCATTGGCCACCGCAACCGCTTCCGCCGCTTCGCCGGCCACAGCCTCGATCCGTCGCACACCTGCCGACACACCGCTTTCCGAGGCAATCCGGAACAACCCGATATCGCCCGTGCGACCGACATGAGTGCCCCCGCAGAGTTCCACCGACCAGCCCGGCTTCCCGCCCGCCTCGTCAGCGCCACCCATCGAAACGACCCGTACCTCGTCGCCATACTTCTCGCCGAACAGCGCCATCGCCCCTTCGGCAGACGCGTCTGCCGGCGCCATAATCCGTGTCGTCACCGGCGTATTGGCACGGATACGCGCATTTACCTCCGCCTCGATCTCGTCGAGTTCCTCGCGGGTAATCGGACGAGGCTGACTGACATCGAAACGTAGCCGATCCGGCGCATTCAGGCTGCCTTTCTGAGTCACATGCTCGCCCAGCCGCCGCCGAAGCGCTTCATGCAGCAGATGCGTCGCGGAATGATGCGCCCGGATCGCCGACCGCCGCCGGTGATCGACCACTGCGCGAACAGCCATACCCGTTTTCAGCGTGCCCTCAGTCACCGTTCCATAATGAACGAGCAGATCGCCAAGTTTCTTCTGCGTGTCAGAGACCGCGATCCGCACACCCGGCGCAGTGATCTCACCGGTATCGCCAACCTGTCCGCCGCTCTCGCCGTAGAACGGAGTCTGGTTCAGCAGAACAGCCACTTCAGCGCCGACACCTGCTTCGGACACAGCCGCATTGCCCACGACAATGAACTGAACCTCGGCTTCCACATCCTCGGTGCCGTAACCCAGGAACTCTGTCGCCCCGAAACGATCCCGCGCCTCGAACCACACGGTCTCAATGGCCGCATCGCCCGAGCCCGACCATGCTGCACGGGCACGGTCCCGCTGCACCTTCATCGACGCCTCGAAACCATCGACATCGACCGTGTGCCCGCTGCCCCGCAAAGCATCCTGGGTCAGATCGAGCGGGAAACCGAACGTGTCATAAAGCCTGAACGCCACATCGCCCGGCAGTGCCCCGCCGGCGGGAAGCTGCTCCGTTTCGTCCGCCAGCAGCGAAAGACCACGACCCAGCATCACCTTGAACCGCTCTTCCTCGCCCCGCATCGTCTCGCGGATCAGAGGCGCAGCCTGTCCAAGCTCCGGATAAGCCGCGCCCATCTGCTGAATCAGTGCTGGCAGAAGCTTGTAGAAAACCGGCTCCGTCGTTCCCATCATATGCAGATGCCGCATGGCCCGCCGCATGATCCGGCGCAGCACATAGCCGCGCCCGTCTTTGGACGGCAGCACGCCGTCGGCAATCAGAAACGCCGTGGACCGGAGATGATCCGCGATAATCCGGTGGCTCGCCTTAAACAGACCATCCGGCGCCTGGGATGTCGCATCCGCCGACGCTATGATCAGCGCCCGGAACGTGTCCGTGTCATAGTTGTCGCGTTTCCCCTGCAAAATCGCGGCAAAACGCTCCAGCCCAAGCCCGGTGTCGATCGAAGGCCGGGGCAGGGGAGAACGAACCCCCGGCGGATCTTCGAAAAACTGCATGAAAACCAGGTTCCAGATCTCAACAAACCGGTCCCCGTCCTCGTCCGGCGAACCCGGAGGTCCGCCCGGCACATCCGGTCCATGATCGTAGAAAATCTCGGAACACGGGCCGCACGGACCCACATCGCCCATCCGCCAGAAATTATCGGACGTCGGAATGCGAATGATCCGGTCATCCGTCAGACCGGCAATCTGTTTCCAGAGAGAAGCCGCCTCCTCATCCTCGGAAAAAACCGTAACAAGCAGCTTCTCTTTCGGAAGCCCGAAATCCCTGGTGACCAGGTTCCATGCCAGTTCGATCGCCAGCGGCTTAAAGTAGTCGCCGAACGAGAAATTCCCCATCATTTCAAAGAACGTATGATGACGGGCCGTGTAGCCGACATTGTCCAGATCGTTATGCTTCCCGCCGGCCCGCACCACTTTCTGCGCAGTCGTGGCGCGCGAATAAGGACGCGTTTCCTGGCCGGTAAACACGTTCTTGAACTGCACCATGCCGGCATTGGTAAAGAGCAGCGTCGGATCGTTCCGCGGCACAAGCGACGAAGACGGTACGATCTGATGACCATGAGACGCGAAGTAATCGAGAAAAGCTGCGCGAATTTCGTTTGTTGATGGCATGGCGCGAGGAGAAGTCCTGATAGCGGTCACAGAGCCCGGAAAAATAGCAGGTGACCAGAAAGATAAAGACAGTGGTTTTGCAGGCTCAACTGTAGCGCAGACGGAACAGTCCCGAAAGTGTCGTTACTGCGATCCCGTCCCGGAACCCGCAGAGGGCGCGTCTTCTGTTTCAGGGATCTCCGGGTCCACGACACCGGTCGCGATTTCCGCCAGATCAAGCGCCGAACTCGGAGGCCGTTCACGAAACACAAGCCGTCGGCTCAGAGTAAAATTCGCAAACATCCCGGCAAAAGAACCTGCGGCGAGGGCTGCAAAAGGATACTCGCGGCATAACGGCTCAAAATAGAAGAGCCCATAGACAGTGCCACGGTTCAGGAAAAACCCGAGACTGTTCGCGGTCAGAAAGCGCAGCCACTGGAGCACCGGATGTTCATGTCGCCCGGCATCGCCAAACGTCCAGAACCGGTTGGCCACCCAGTTGAGCGTCGCCGCAACAAAATAGGCGATCAGCGTCGCCGTTCCCAGTCCGAGAACCGGCATGAGGGCATAAACCGTTCCCGTGTCCCACAGATACCCGGCGCTTCCGACAACGCCGAATTTGAGCAGACGACGAACTGACCCCGAGTGTTCATCAGAAGATACTTTTGCGGGGGCGGAAGGAGAGTGAGAAGCACTGGCCATAATAAACGAGCAGGCTCTTCCGGAAGGTTAAGGCAGACCACGCGGTCCGGAATGAAAAAAGGGCGCCGGTATGGCGCCCTCTTTCCTGATTATCCTGAAAGATACCGAAAACGGGATCAGTGCAGGATGATCTCGACGCGGCGGTTCTGCGGCTCGCGGGTGTTCGGACCCGTCGGAACCAGCGGATGCTGCTCACCATAACCATGGATGTCGATCGCGCTGGCCGGAACGCCATCACGAACCAGTTCAGCCTTCACGCTGTCAGCGCGACGGATGGACAGACCCATGTTGTACTTCGCACCCGAAGCACCACCACGAGCCGACGAGTTATCGGTGTAACCGTTAACTTCGATACGGGTCGTCTGAACGTGTGTTGAAGCCTGAGCAGCCTCAGCAACGATCTGGCGCGCACGTGCCGTGAGGTTCGACTTATCCCAGTCGAAGAACACGAGATACGTGCGGGCTGGTGTTACAACCGGCGGAGCAACAACCGGAGCCGGCGGCGGCGGCGGCGGAGCCGTATCGAACGCGTAACGCAGACCCAGAATGAACTGGTGGTTGAAGCGGTGATCGAAGTTCACGTTACCCGTGGAACGATGACCGTTCGTGATCGACGTGCCGCTGTAAGCGCCGTCCGTGAACGAACCCGGCTGACCGATCATGCGATACTCGGTCGTGACCTGCAGACCCGGAATGCCCGTGTCATAAGCCGCACCGACGATGCCCTGATAAGCGAAGCCACCGTTCGTGCCGCCGAGGCGGGTGGTGTTGCCGTTCGCATAGTTGGACTGTGTCGGGTTGTAATGCTGCCAGAGATAACCGGCACCAACACCGACAAACGGTGTCACAGGAGCATCGATACCGAACTGCTTCAGATCAATGTCATACAGGACATTGACCAGGCCGCCATAGGACTGGTCGCTGCCGCGGGTCCGGTTCGCCGAAGCGTTGCTGGCGTGGTTGATCTCGGAGTAGTTGTAAACACCCTCGACCTCAGCGCGCAGACCGTTACCAAAGCCCCAGCCGAACGAGCCGAAGCCCGTAAAGCCGTTCTGGTGACGGTATGTAGCGGAACCACCGCCCGATCCGCCGGCATCACCGGCGAAATGAGCGTGCTGGCTCTGTGTCAGGTCATAACCGCCACCGATATCAACATACGGTCCGGTAATGGTTGTGGCAGATGCGGCCACAGGGGCCGCTGCCATAAGGGTTGTAGCGAATAACGCCGTACGGAGACGCATTTTTTCGTCCTCATTCTTCATCTGTCGGGGCCGACACCTACCATCGGTAATTCCGCCCCTGCAAGATGTCTAAAAGCCCTATAAAGCGAGGGGTTCCGTGAATGGAACCCATACTCCCATGCTTTCGGGCATTAGACGCCATAAGCGTGATTTATATGCAACAGTTCATTTCGGTCTCTGAAAAAACTCAGCGTGATCGAATGGTATTCATAGCAACAATAAAGCCAGTTGCACACTGACTCAGGACTGTTAACCGCCGTTTTACATGCTGCCGAAATGACACAGGTCATTATGGCCTTCAGTTATTCGGGGGCTGCACCGCGTCAGATGCACAACCATCTTCAATAAGGACAGATCGCACCGCCTCCACCGGCACATCACGGCATGTAAACGCCTTGCCGATTCCACGAACCAGCACAAATGTCAGCCTGCCATCACGCATTTTCTTGTCGCGTGTCATGTGGTGAAGAAGTGTTTCAGCAGAGAAATGTTCCCCGATATCGGAAATCCGCACAGGCATTCCGTTAGACTCGAGATGCCTGGTCACCCGGTCGAGATCCGCCCCGGAGCAGTAACCAAGACGAACCGACAGAAGGAACGCCAGCCGGAGACCGATCGATACGGCCTCGCCATGAAGCAGACGCCCGTCATACCCAAGCTCCGCCTCCAGAGCATGCCCGAACGTGTGCCCCAGGTTCAGCAGCGCCCGCCCGCCCTCGGAACTCCGCTCGAACTCGTCCTTCGTGACGACAGCCGCCTTGAAGGCGCAGGCCTTCTCCACAGCCTCCGCCAGTGCCCCCGGCTCCTGAGAGAGAACCGCCGCGCCATGCTTCTCGCACCACGTAAAAAGCGCCTCATCACCGATAAGACCCGATTTGACGATCTCGGCATAACCGGCCCGAACCTCGCGCGGAGGCAGAGTCGCCAGAGTCGAAATATCAGCCAGCACAACAGCCGGCTGATGAAACGCGCCGATCAGGTTCTTGCCCCAGGGCGTGTTGATCCCCGTTTTGCCGCCAACGGACGAATCAACCTGCGAAAGCAGAGTCGTGGGGATCTGCGCGAACGGAAGTCCCCTCATGAGGGTCGCCGCGACAAAACCGGCCAGATCGCCGACAATCCCGCCGCCGAGAGCAATAACCGTCGTGCGGCGTTCAACTCCGTGCTCAAGAATCGCATCCGTGACACGACCGAATTCCTCAAGGGATTTCGATTTCTCGCCAGGCGGCACGACAACGGACTGAACCTGAAAGCCCGAATCAGCGAGAGATTCCAGCAGGGAAGGGAGATAAAGCCCCGCCACCGTCTCATCGGTCACGACGACAGCGCGCTTCTGCGGAACAACCGGCGCAAGCAGCGCGCCCGCCCGCTCAATAAGGCCCGCGCCGATCACCACATCATAAGATGCGTTTCCCAGTTCAACCGGCAGACGTCGCGGACGACGGTTCAGCGCCAGCGCTTCAATGACCTTTGTGGTGGAATTATCCACGTTGTCGTCTCCACATTGTACAATGATATCAGCCTCGGCATACACAGGATGCCGGTCCGTCATCAGCCGGTCGAGAATCTCCCGCGGCCGGGTGTTGTTAAGCAGCGGCCGGTGACTGCGCCCCGAAACCCGGCGGACCAGAATATCCAGCGAACAGCGAAGCCATACCGAAATCGCGCGTTCCCGGATCAGCGAACGCGTTTCGTCATTCATAAAAGCGCCGCCACCCGTCGCCAGCACCCGCGATGGCCCGTCAAGCAGCCGCCGGATGACCCGCCGCTCGCCATCCCGGAAAGCCGCCTCGCCATACATCCGGAACACATCGTTGATGGAACACCCGGCAGCCCGCTCGATTTCAGCGTCCGCATCCACAAAACCGAGTCCCAGCCTTTGCGCCAGCCGCCGTCCGATGGTCGATTTGCCCGCCCCCATGAGGCCAATCAGAACAATGCTGCGACCAGCATGCGGCCCGAAGCCGGTACTGATCCTCAGCGCATCGAGATTAAGCGGGAACGGGTCCGTCCGGGATAAATCAGAGCCAGACACAGATGATGATTCGCCATCCGGGGCGTGCTGTTCGAATGTGGCCGGAGAATTTTCCGGCTCTTCAGAAGGGTATGGGCGTGACATGGATCACATCGTAACATAGAGCGAGCGAACACACGTCAAGGCGAGGCCGCAGGGACAACACTATGTACCCCGGCCTCATGGGAATCGAGGCTGTAATGCGCCGAATCGTCATTATCGCTGCGGCAGCCGTCGCAGTCCTTCTTCTTGCGGGCATCGCAATGCTCGGCGCAGGCTCCACGCCGCCCGCGCAACAGATGGTCCATAAGGATCTGCCGCCAGCCGTGTTCGCGGCGGCCGCACCGGCTCCGACACTCCCCGTCATGCCGCCGCTGCCAGCGGCCACAGCCCCCGCACCCGCCGTCGCGGCCCCCCCGGCTCCTGCCGCCGCCCCGGCACCCGCTCCGGCCACGACAACGCCGGCCACGGCCACACCGGCAGCCTCCCTGGCGCACTGATCGCCGGGACCCGCTTCTGTCGCCAGCACCGATAAAGGAACCGGACGCCTGAGTCAGTTCTGCACAGAACCGTTCCTGGAAATGCTGGCGGCAGAACGCGCCGCCGCTCCCGCCACACTGGCCGCCTACACGGCGGACCTCACCGACTGTGAAACAGCTCTTCTCCAACAGGGCGAAACGCTCGGAACAGCGAGCGCGGAAGGACTCCGCGCGTGGGTCAGCGATATGAGCGCCTCCGGTGCCGCCCGCCGTACCATCGCCCGCCGCATCTCATGCATCCGGCAATACTTCCTCTTTCTCCTGCGTGATGGCCGCCGCGCCGATAATCCCGCCGCGCAGCTGGATGCCCCTTCGCCACAGCGCTCGCTGCCAGGATTCCTGACCGAAGCAGAAGTCGTCGCCCTCATCGAAGCCGGTCTGCCACCGCCCGGTGCAAAACCCGCCGAACGCCGCCGCTTCATTCTGGGCCGCGCCGCACTCGAACTGCTCTACGCCACCGGACTTCGTATCTCGGAAATGCTCGCCCTGCGCCGCGACTCCTTTCGGGAAAACACCCGCATGCTCCTGATCCGTGGCAAAGGTGGCCGCGAACGGCTCGTGCCACTCTCCGAACCCGCCCGCATCGCCATCCAGGCTCTGCTCCAGGAAGACAAAACACGTCCCGGCCCATGGCTCTTCTCCGGCCGTTCCCCGGAAAAACCTCTGACAAGACAGGGGTTCGACAAAATCCTCGCCGAACTCGGGGGCAGGGCAGGGGTACCGCCCGATCGCCTTTCGCCCCACGTCCTGCGCCATTCCTTCGCCACCCATATGCTCGCCCACGGCGCCGACCTGCGCACCCTGCAAACCCTGCTCGGTCATGCCGATATCTCGACGACCCAGATTTACACCCATGTCCAGGCCGACAGGCTCAGAGATATCGTGCAGACCCATCACCCCCTCGGTCAGCCTCAGAGCCGCAGCGAAGACTCCGCCACAGCCGCAACAGATGAAAAGAATCTGTAACCTGACGTCCCCTAAGGCTTGGTTTTGGCGGTGACTGTGCTATCGGCATCGCCCATGCGTCAGTTTCTTGATTTCGAAAAGCCGATCGCCGAACTTGAAACCAGGATCGACGATCTGCGGAATACAGCCGCCTCCCACGAGGGCGAGGCAGGGAATGTCAGCATGGCCGACGAGATCGGCAAGCTGACGGACAAGGTGGAAAGGCAGCTTCGCGCGCTCTACGCCAAACTCACCCCATGGCAGAAAGTGCAGGTCGCCCGCCACGCGCAGCGACCCCACGCGCTCGACTACATCAATGCCCTGATCACGGATTTCACCCCGCTCGCAGGCGACCGCCAGTTTGCTGACGACAAGGCCATCGTCGGCGGACTCGGTCGGTTCAATAACCAGTCCGTCATGGTGATCGGCACGGAACGCGGCTCGGACCTCGAAACGCGGCTCGCCCATAATTTCGGCATGGCCCGCCCCGAAGGCTACAGAAAAGCCATCCGCCTGATGAAGCTGGCCGGCCGGTTCCGCCTGCCCATCCTTACCTTCGTCGATACCTCCGGTGCCTGGCCCGGAATCGACGCCGAAGCCCGTGGACAGGCCGAAGCCATCGCCCGCTCCATCGAAACCTGCCTGTCCGTCCCGGTCCCGCTCATCGCGACCGTTATCGGCGAAGGCGGTTCAGGTGGCGCCGTGGCACTCGCATCCGCCGACCGCGTCCTGATGCTCGAAAATGCCATTTACTCGGTCATCTCGCCGGAAGCCTGCGCCTCGATTCTCTGGCGTGATCCGAAACAGGCCTCTTCCGCCGCGGACGCTCTGCGCCTTACCGCCCAGGACCTGAAAAAATTCGGCCTGATCGACCGCATCGTCAACGAACCCGTTGGCGGCGCCCAGCGCGATCCGAAAACAATGATCGAACATCTCGGTCAGGCGCTCGCGGAAGAACTGATGCCGCTGCTGACCGTCAGCCCGGCCTCAATCGTCGCTCAGCGACGCGAAAAATTCCTCGCCATGGGCCGCGCCGCGCTTACGTGATCGCCCGGGCTCTGCCCGAGCCCGGCAGGGGCCGGAACCCCCCGCACCCCGATTTGCCGATAAACAAACCTGTTTCCAAAGGCCCCGGCCTTTGGCGGGTTTCAGGGCAAAGCCTGAGAAAAAGAACCAGACAGTTAAAATCGCCGCCCCTCAGACAGGCGGCTCGCCTTCAACAGGCTCCGCTCCCGCCGCCGCAATCAGATCACGCACCGCCCTGGCTGCCGCTGCCAGTTCCCGGTGATCCGTCCCCTTGACCACAAGCGCCAGTCCCCGCCGCCCGTCATCCCGGTGGAACGGATAAGACCCCACATCCAGATCCGGCCAGCGCTTCTGCACAGCCTCAAGCGGCGCGGCAATGACGCTTTCGTACAGATTCAGAGCATACCATGTGCGCGACTCCACACTCTCACCATGCTTCAGTCGTGGCTCAACCGACTCAAACATGGCCTGCATGATCGAAGGCACACCCGCCATCACATGCACATTGCCAATCGAGAACCCCGGCGCGACCGATTTCGCATTCGTAATCGGCGTCGCCCCCCGGGGCAGCATCGCCATGCGCTGCCGGGCCGGAGAAAACTCGTCCTTTCCGTAATGCGCCTCCATCAGAGCCACCGTCCCGGCATGCAACTCAAGCGGAACCCCGAACGCCTCGGCAATGCAGGCGCTCGTAATGTCATCATGCGTCGGACCAATCCCGCCGGTCGTGAAAACCTGGTCATACCGGGCCTTCATCTCCGTCACCGTCGTCACAATCGTCTCAGCAATATCCGGGATCACCCGAACCTCACGCAAAGGCGCTCCGATCCTCCCCAGATGAACAGCGAGATAACGGATATTCGCATCCTGCGTCCGGCCCGAAAGAATTTCGTTGCCGATCACCACAAGGGCAGAGGTGGGATTCATGTCAGTCGCTCCAGTCAGACAGGGCCGGGGAGGCAGATACCAGTCGCCATTATGGGACTATGATGACGGAACGCCAGACCGGAGCATCCGTCCCCACGCTTACAGCAGATCGCGCAGAAACGGGATCAGCGGCAGATCAGCGGGCGGCATCGGATATTTCTCCAGATTCTCCGCCCTGACCCAGGCCAGAGCCTGACCCTCGCGTCCTTGCGGCGTCCCGTGCCAGCGGCGGCAAAGCCATAAAGGCATCAGCAGATCGAATTTTTCATAAGCATGCGACACGAACGTAAATGGAGCCAGACACGCCCGGCTGACATCAATGCCCAGCTCCTCATCAAGCTCCCGGATGAGCGCCGCCTCCGGTGTCTCCCCGGCATCGACCTTGCCGCCGGGAAACTCCCACAATCCGGCCAGAGTTTTGCCTTCCGGCCGACGCGCCAGCAAAATCCTGCCGTCTGAATCGATCAGCGCCACAGCCACGACCAGCACAAGCCTGCGACCTGAAACCAAAGCTTCCGGTTGCTCCCGCACAGTCTCCGCACCACCCTCAGACGAGCCGGTCATCTCACGAATGGCATCGAAATCCGACCGTTCGGCCTCAAATGTAAAAACCGGAATTTCGCCCCCACGTGCCATGAACGGTCGCGTCGCCGTGCCGGTCTGGCGAAATCCGATACGTTTCAGCACGGCAACCGAACCCGCATTGTCCTGCGCCGCCGTGGCCTCAAGCCTGTCGAGACGAAGATTCGCCAGCGCCCACCGGCAGACGCGATTCGCCGCCAGCGACGCAACGCCACGTCCCCAGTGCGCCCGGCCAATCCAGTAGCCAAGAGACGCCGAACGCAAGCCCTGCCTGGAATCGAGTGTCAGCCCCACGCATCCAATCAGACTCCCCGTCTGATTATCGATGACAGCGAAATGATAAGCCGTCCCGTCCGCCGCCTGCCGCGCCGTGCCGGCAATCCATTCCGAAGCCAGATCATGCGGATAAGGGAAGGGCAGGCGGCTCAGCATCCGGATGACGTTCCAGTCATTCACCAGACGATGAATGGCATTCGCGTCTCCCGGGAGAAGGCCCCGCAGCGTGTAAGCCCCGACCGTCAGGACCGGGGTATCGACGTTTCCGTTACCGGGCAAAATGCAATCAGACTTTCTGTTCGGCCGCCACCGCCGCCTTACGTTTTCTGCGGGCGGTCCGGCCCGTTTTTACCGGCGCGCTGCTCCGTCCGGAACTGTCATCAGCCGCAGCGGTCACTTTCGCGCTCTCATCAACAGCCTGCGGCTGGTTCTCAGTCGCAACAACAGCCTCAGACTGCGTCTCCGTTTTTCCGGCCTCGTCCTCCGGCACGAAGCCGGACTCCGCCAGCAGTCCCCGCAGCAGATTGATGACCGGGAAAACCTCCAGATTGTGGTCGCCCCCGAGATCCCGCCAGGCCTGCTGTTCCAGCTCGACGATCTCGCGATCTTCCGCGAAAATCCGCTCCGTAAAGGCCACCAGAAACGGCCAGGCCAGATCGAGCAGACCCGGAATCCCCGGTTTTTTCACGGAGAGAAGACCAAATGTGCGGTTGGTGAGCTGCTCGCCATCCTGCGGCGTATAAGCAATCCACAGATCCATGACTGGTTCGGCATCGCCAGTCTGGATATGAAGTGTCTGATAAGGATAAACCGTCCGGATCGTCATGACATCACGGTCAGCATATTTCGAGGACGTATCACGACGCTCGCCGAAAATCAGCGCCTCGCCCAGAGGCTGCTTCCCGCTCGTCCGTGCGAAAGAATACCGGGCCTCAACCATCCCCGGCTCCCGCTTCTGACCCAGGAAGCGCGGCCGCATCTGACCCATCTGTTTCATGTGCATAAACTGATGATTCATATCCATCAGATTCTCATGCATGAAACTGTAGTGGCAGTTCACAACCCGGCCAAAACGGCGCGTCTTGTAGCCGGGATCGTCAACACGGGCGAGAACCGCCGGCAGATGCGTCGTCGCGGCCTTCTCAGGATCGCCCGGAAAAACAAAAATCAGACCGTCCTGCTCCAGAACCGGATACGTCCGTACCCCGTTCGGCAGCTTGCCCTTGCCAAGATACGGAACATCAATGCACCGCCCCGAGCGCCCGTAAGCCCACCCGTGATAACAGCACTGAACCGACTGCCCGCAGACCCGGCCCTTGCTGAGCGGAACCTGACGGTGAGCACACCGGTCCTCAAGCGCGAAAACCTCGCCTTTTTCAGGACGGATCAGCGCAATGGGATGCTCCGCGTAACGCACCCCGATGGTCTTGCCAGGCTTCAGCTCGCGCGACCAGGCAACCGGGTACCAGAAGTTCGGATCACAATGAACCCGCCGGAGATCAACACCCGGCATCACTCCCTCAGGCTTATCGCCGGTTTCAGACAGCTCTGTCGCCATCTCCTGTGACATACCGGCCGGCTGGGCCGGGAATTCGCTCTGAAGTGACTGGTCCATCGTGTCCCTGCTCATGCTTCCTCCATCCGTTTCCGCCCCTGCTCCGGCAAAGCGGCGAAAATATGGACGCATAGCGTCTATACCATCCGTTCCGGACTGTCGAAGTGAGCCAGATCAAGCCCCGCACTCTCTTCGCACAATCCGGTCTGTTTTACGGATGCGTCGTGCGGACAGCGGTGACTTCAATCTCGATCAGCCAGCCCGGATTGGCGAGGTGTGCCACTTCAAAAGCCGAACGAACAGGGAGATTCGGCTGTGCTTTTGTGCCAAAAAATTGCGTGTAGGCCTTCATCATGCCCGGAAAATCGATCTTTCCCAGCTTCGGGTCCGCAGCCATGTACATGTGCATCTGAATAACGCTGCCCATGGTCAGATTCAGCTTCGACAACTGATCCTGAATCTTCTCCAGCGCCCCGCGCGTCTGCGTTTCCGTGTCGCCATAAGCGGCAAGCGAATGCGCATCAGCCGTTTTATCGACCGGCGGCGCGCCCATGCCACTCAGATAAATTGTGGTGGCACCGGGCGGCACCTCAATCGCCTCGGCAATCGGGAAATGACTGGCCGGGTCCACATGACGCAGGACCGCATCCGCAGCCGACGCGCCGCTGACGCCGGAGAACCCGGCCACACCGGCACAGGCGAGCGCGACAAATGCGTGACGTGAGAAAAAGCTCATGGGCTATTCATCTTCCTTAGTGAGTTCAGGGCGCATCGGCGCGACATCCGTCGGCGTGGCGGCACCGCTGAAGTGGTTGCCAAAATGAGTGCGGATAAAGTTGACCACATCGGCAACCTGTTTGTCAGTCAGCAGCCCGGCGAATGATGGCATGCCACCATGCCCGTTGAGAACGGTATAAATCGGGAAATCCGCCGTCTGCAATTTCGTATTTCCCGCAAAACCGGGAAATCCCGAACTCGCCCCCGCAGCGCCTCTGCCGTCAGCCATGTGACAGCCCTGACAGACATGCTGATAAATCGCGGCCCCCGTCGTCAGCGGCTGCATCGGACCCGCGACCGATGACGCCGAGTCAGCCCGCGCCACACCCGGCGCCGCCAGTGTCGCAATGGCGCCGGACACAGCCGCCACCGCCAGAAAATAAGTCCCGAAGCGCATCACGCACCTCCCACAGCGCGTTTGTGCAGCGTCGTAATGGCCGCCAGCGAGGACAGAATCGCGCCCTCCTGCCAGCAACCGACATAAGAAGCGTGTTCACCCGCCAGAACGATCCGGTTATCCATGGTGACAAGCGTTTTGTAATGCTCCTTGCGAGCCTGTTCCGTCCATGCGCCGCAACAGCCAAGCGTCCACGGCACACGGCTCCACGCAAAACCGACGCCGTTGGAAAATTCTTTTCGATACTGCGGATGAAGCAGACTCCCCTGGCGGAGACCCTCTTCCACGCGCTGCTCCGGCGTCATCCCGGCAAAATCGAGCGCCGCCGGCCCGAACATGTAGCCACCAAGCAGAACCCCGGGTCCCTTCGAGAAAATCCCCGAACTCGGATAGGAAATCTGGCTGATCTGCTGCGACGTGAAGCTGATCCCCCCGTAAATCTGCTCATCCTGCTCCCAGAACCGACGTTTGAATTCCAGCCCGAGCTTTACCGACGAACCATAAGGCACCGCTGCAATCGCAGCCTTCAGCGGCGCGCCAACCTGCACATCGAGCTGCGAAAGAACGGGCAGGGGGATCGTGCACACGCAGTAATCCGCATCCACCGTCCGCACGGCATTTCCGGCCGCCATGTCGTTATACGTGACCTTCACGCCATGATCGTCCTGATGGATCGACGTGACCTTGCAGTTCAGCGTGATGAGATCATGCACCTGCCGGGCAAAGCTCTTGCCGATGTTGTCCATGCCGCCAACCGGCTGGAACATCGTCGTCTGCATGTCCAGACGCTCATGAAAGGCAATATACTGCCACAGACCCGAACTCATGATTTCGTCACGCGACATCAGACCGGACGGGATCGGCGCTCCGTCAATGCCGCCCCCCTGCGCCCGCTCGAAGCCACGGCGAAGCGAACTCCGGTTTCCCTTCGTCCAGGTCGCGTCATCACTGAGCCCGCCCCAGGCCTGCATGGCCGCCTTTACATGCTCCCGCTCATCCGGCGACATCACATCGTCAAGCTTGTGCTGTTCGACCGATTTGGAAATCAGCTCCGCCGTGTAGCCGAAGAAATCGCTCGCAAACTCGCGGTAACGCACCGGCTTGCCACCAAACGCGTCCGGTGAATGCAGATACGAATTATGATTCAGCTCGATAAACGGTTCCAGCGCCACGCCAAAAGCGTTGCAATAATGCAGCAGCCCCTGATGATGGTAAGGAATCCGCCATGGACCCGGATTGATATAGTTCCCCGGCGCAAACCCGACCTTCTGCGTGTGCCCGCCCATCTCGGTTACCGTATCGCCACCACGCAGCGTGATATTGCGGCCGCCCGGACGGTTCTGAAATTCGAGCACCTGAACGGCATAACCGGCCTTGCGCAGCTCATAGGCCGCCAGCATTCCCGCCAGCCCGCTGCCCAGAACCACAACCCGCGTGCCTTTCCGGGCCCCGGCAAGATTCGGCGGCCCCCTGAAATCCGTCCCCATCGCATGCCCGAGGCTCGTCATCGCCTGATAAAGACCCGCGCTGCCCGCGAGAAGTCCGATCCGGGTCAGCAACTGGCGGCGAGTAGGCGCCGTTTGCTGAGAAGCGTCTGCCATGCATCGTTCCTATTAAGTGATCAGAAAATAGCGTGCTCTTGCTGCGGAATGTTCCTGACACGGATCAATGCGGATTGTAAACGGGCCTGCGCACGACAAAAGCCTTTACCGCAGCACAACCCGTTTCAGATTCTCTCATTTCGTTTCAAGCGACGCCGCCAGGTCATCGGTAAACTGGACAGCAACACGCCCCGACCGGTTTCCCCGCGAAATCGACCAGGCATTCGCCCGCCGGCACAGCTCATCATCGGCAATCTCAAGCCCGCGCTCCTTCGCGTAAGCCCGCACCATGTCGAAATAGACATCCTGCGAACAGGCATGAAAGCCGAGCCACAACCCGAACCGGTCCGACAGTGACACCTTCTCCTCAACCGCTTCCCCCGGATTGATCGCCGTCGACCGTTCATTGTCGATCATGTCCCTTGGCATCAGATGCCGCCGGTTCGACGTGGCATAAAACAGAACATTCTCCGGCCGCCCCGCGATCCCGCCATCCAGTACCGATTTCAACGCCTTGTAATCCCGGTCCTCGCGCTCGAACGACAGATCGTCGCAAAACACAATAAACCGTCGGGAAGAGCCGCGCAGCAGCGCCAGCAGCTCAGGCAGCGTCGCCAGATCCTCGCGCTCGATCTCAATCAGCACCACAGGGCCAGAAGCAGGCCTCTCCGCATTAATCGCCGCATGACAGGCCTTGACCAGAGACGACTTGCCCATCCCCCGCGAGCCCCACAGCATCGCATTGTTCGCCGGCAGCCCCCGCCCGAAATGACGGGTGTTCTCCAGCAACTGATCCCGCTGCGAATCGACCCCCCGGATCAGCCCGATCGGCACATGAGCAACGTGAGCAACCGGATCGAGCCGGCCCCGCTCCGGCTGCCAGACAAAGGCATCGGCCGCGTCCAGACCACCCAGCGTGGCAGGCGGCGGTGACAGACGTTCCAGCGCGGAGGCGATCCGTTCCAGAATGGGGTGCAGCTCGGTCGTCATCGTCGGATCTCCGGAACGAAATGTGCTAAAGCGCGACATACGCCTCCCGGCCTTCAGCACAGGTTGACGCACGCCGCCTGAAATCTATGGTCCCGGCGTATCAGTCAGCCCGGACAGCCCGCAAGCCGTCCTTCAAAAAGTGAGCACGATGCCAGATTTCCTGATTTCCCCGGCTTACGCCCAGAGCGTCGGAGGCGCCGCAGGCGCGCTCGGCAGTTACGTCCAGTTCCTGCCCTATGTTCTGGTCTTCGGAATTTTCTATTTCCTGATGATCCGCCCCCAGCAGCAGAAGCAGAAGCAACTGCGCGAAAGCCTCAGCAAACTGCGCCGCGGCGACCGCGTGCTGACAGCCGGCGGCATCATCGGCCTGGTCCGCAAGACAGATGCCGATTCTGACGAAGTCGAACTTGAAATCGCACCAAACGTGCGCGTCCAGGTCCTGCGCTCGACAATCACCTCGGTCCTGACCAGCACGGAAAAACCCGCAAACGACGTTACGCCCGCGCCTAAAAGCTGAGGCCGTCTGCATCTGAATGAAAGATCCGTGCCGTTACCACAATAACTGCACGGTTCGCGGATCTTCCGATGCTGGCACTGATCGTGTCTTCGCGGACAGCAGCGGGGTCAGTCCCCGCGAGACCTTTAAGATCCCCACCCGTGCCCATGCGGCACCGTTTCTGTGGTCAGATCACAGAATGATAAAGAAACCGGCGATCACGCCTGCCGGAAACTTCGCATCACCAGATTTCACGAACTGAGTTCAGCTTTTCCATAGTTGCTGACCTGTCAAAACAGATAAAAATACTTACAGACAGATAAAGTAACAGAAGTAAAAATATCGGTTCCACAAAAAAGCGGCATATTACCTAAGGCCCGCCAAACGCCAGATACGGCAACACCAGAATGATCGCTGCAAAGACAGCGCTGAAGGCCGCCAGAACGCCACGCGGTAATGTTTGCCCGCCAAAAATAATCAGCACGACAAGCGGCACGATCGCCACCGCTTCCGCCTGAGCGACAAACAGCGCGTCAACATGAGAAATCTGGAGGATCGCCGGAATCAGCACCAGAATTGCCAGCGCAGCAGGGCAGACCGGAGCCGCCACCATCAGCAAGCGTAGAAAAAACCGGAACTCCGGAGCCGTGGCGACCCCGGAAACCGGCACATCATCAGGATTGTGAGGTTGTCGGTTATTGAGATCCATTCGCAATTAGATACGCATCCCGATGGCGCCTGTAAAGCATCATCGGGATGTCGCTGATCACATTCAGAACAGCTGGCGGAACACAATGTAGAGACAACCCGAAATCGCCATGGCAGCGGGGAGGGTGGTCACCCACGCCAGAGCCATGGACCGGAGCGTCGCCATCTGAATGCCGGAGCCGTTCGCCGCCATCGTCCCCGCAACACCACTCGACAGAATATGCGTCGTGGAAACCGGCAGACCGAAGCGTTCCGCCAGACCAATCGTGGTCATCGCCACAATCTCAGCCGAAGCCCCTTCGGCGTAAGTCATGTGCGTCTTGCCGATCTTCTCGCCAACCGTCACGACAATCCGCTTCCAGCCAACCATCGTGCCCAGACCCAGCGCAATCGCTACCGAAATCTTGACCCACAGCGGAATAAACCGCGTGCCGGCATAGAGATCGGACTGAAAAGCTTTCACCGTCTTCCTGTCATCCGCACTGAAGCTCTCGTTCTTCTCGCCCATCACCCGGATCGCATCCGCAACCAGATACATGTCAGTACGAACGTTCGGCACAGCCGCCGCCGGAACCGACTTCATCGAACCATAGGTGCGAACCGAAGAGGAAATGTCGCTGCTCAGAACAGCCAGGGCCGCAAACGTGTCCGGAGACGAAACCGACTTCGCCCGCAGCGCAGCGCCCACAGCCTCACGCGCCTTCATCTCATTCATCGTCACAGGCACATCGCCCGCATGAGCCTGGAAAACCTGACGCGCATGATCCGCCGACTGAATGAACGCCGGCATCGCACTCTCCGGCATCGCCCGGTTCAGAGCATACGCCGTCGGCGCCGCACCGATCAGGATCAGCATGATCAGACCCATGCCCTTCTGACCGTCATTACCACCATGCGAGAAAGACACGCCCGTGCACGTGAAAATCAGCAGACTGCGGATCCAGAGCGGCGGCGGCCTGTCGCCTTCAGGTGACTTGTAAAGAGACCTGTTTTTAATAAAAAACTTCATCACCAGAAGCAGAAGACCGGCCATCACGAACCCGCAGATCGGGCTGAACAGCAGCGCCGAGAAAACCTTCTCCACCTGGCCCCAGTCCACGCCCTGCGTCGCCGCGCCATCCGGCGCCAGAAGCTGATTCGCCAGACCCACCCCCATGATCGAACCCACCAGAGCGTGAGACGAACTGTTGGGAATGCCGAAGGCCCACGTGACCAGATTCCAGATAATGGCCGCGAGCAGCAGCGCGAAAATCATCGCGTACCCTGCCGTACTGCCCGCCTGAAGAATCAGTTCCACCGGCAAAAGCGTCACAATGCTGTAAGCCACCGCGCCCGTGGAGGTCGCAACACCAAGGAAATTCCAGAAGCCAGACCAGATAACGGCAACCAGCGGCGGAAGGCTGCGGGTGTAGATCACCGTCGCAACCGCATTCGCCGTGTCGTGAAAGCCGTTCACGAACTCGAACCCGAGCGCAATCAGCAGCGCGATTCCCAGCAGGACAAATGTCCCGGTCGCCAGCGTGCCTTCGTCAACAGCATGCATGTCACGCAGAATGCTGAACGCCGCAAAACCAAGCGCGCCGAGCAGCACGCCAAAAAAAATTGCAACATGAAGGGGCTTGTTGCCGCCTCCCATATCGGGACGAGATGACGGTGGCGTCTCCCGAACAGACCCCATGATCGTCTGAGACATGACTGATCCATATTTTGTTAACCAGTCCGGGCTTTACGGCAGCAGGACCGCTATTGCGATCAATGAAGCATGATCGTTTTATGACACGCACAGAGAGTCCGGAACCAGGCCTCCGGTCGAAATTCCTGCGCTCCGGACATCAGATAAGCTCATTAACTTCACCCCGAAGCCTTGCTTTTTCGTGGCCGGGAGGGCGCAATCCCCGACCAGTTCGAAGCTCGCAGAGGATTTTGCCGCATGAAACGGTTTCTCAACAGTCGCGAAACGCTGGTCACGGAGGCGCTCGACGGCCTGTTGCGTTCCCCCGCGGGCGCCAGCCTCTGCCGCCTGGACGGCTACCCCGATATCCGCGTCCTGATCAGAAAAGACTGGGATAAAGACTGCGGCAAAGTCGCCGTCCTCTCCGGCGGCGGCTCAGGCCACGAACCCGCTCATGCCGGCTTCGTCGGCAAAGGTATGCTCACCGGCGCCGTCTGCGGCTCCCTCTTCGCCTCGCCCGGCGTGGACGCCATCCTCGCCGGCATCCTCGCCGTCACGGGGAAGGCGGGCTGCCTGCTCGTCGTCAAAAACTACACGGGCGATCGCCTCAATTTCGGTCTCGCTGCTGAACAGGCCCGTGATCTCGGCCTGAAAGTCGAAATGGTCATCGTGGGCGACGACATCTCCCTGCCCGAACACCGCCATGCCCGCGGTGTCGCCGGCACCGTGCTCGCCCATAAAATCGCCGGCCACCTCGCCGAAAGCGGCGCGAATCTCGAAAAAGTGACCAGCACCACTCGCGAGGCCATCGGTAAAATCCGCTCCATCGGCCTCTCCCTGAGCGACTGCTACACCTATGACGAGGAATTCGAGACCAGGCTCGGCGAAGACGAAGTTGAACTCGGCCTCGGTATTCACGGCGAACCCGGCGCCAAACGCATCGAAATGGCCGACGCCAATAAACTGATGCGCCTCGCTGCCGACGAACTCACCGCAATCCTGCCAGAGAGCGGCGACGCGAAACACGCCCTGATGCTCAACAATCTCGGCACGACATCCATCCTGGAAATGCTCCTGCTGCTCGAAGCATTCTCGAAAACAAAGCTCGCGTCGAAAATCGTGCTCGTCGCCGGACCGTCACACTTCCTGACCGCCCTCGACATGAACGGCTTCTCCCTCTCCCTCATTGAACTCACCGACGAGATCGAAGCGGCCCTCCGGTCCCCCGTCGGCCCGACCGCCTGGACAGGCATGGCGCCGTGGCACGAACCCGCCACCGTTCCGGTCCCGGCCATCCCGGATGTCTTCTCCGCCATCCCCTCCGCCAACCCGATCCTCAAAGGCGTCGTGCAGCGGGGCGCCACCGTCCTGCTCGAAAACGAAGATGCCCTCAACGCCCTCGACGCCAAAATCGGTGACGGCGACGCCGGTTCCACCTTCGCCGAAACCGCCCGCGTTATCCGCGATCACCTCGACCGCCTGCCTCTCAACGACCCGAAAGCCCTGATGCAGACCATCGGCCGCCTCCTCGCCCGTCACGCCGGCGGCTCCAGTGGCGCGCTCCTTTCCATCATGTTCTCCACCGCAGGCCGCAGCGATCAGAAACGCTGGCAGGCCGCTCTGAAGGATGGCCTCACCGCCATGCAGGATTACGGCGGCGCAAGGGCAGGGGACCGCACCATGCTTGATGCCCTGATTCCCGCCATCGACGCGCTGGACGAAGGAAAAGACTGGAACACAGTCGTCACAGCCGCCCGCAAAGGCGCCGACGCAACCGCGAAAATGAAAACCGCCGCCGCCGGCCGCGCCTCCTACGTCCCGTCAGGCCATCTCGACAACATTCCCGACCCCGGCGCCGAAGCCATCGCCCGCCTCTTCGAAGCCATGAAACCAGGCGCCTGAACGCGTCATCCGGCTCGGTTCCCGTCAGGTGTCGTCGCTTTTCTCAGGACTTTGCCCTGAAACCCATCAAAGACCGGAGGCCGCCGGACACCTGTTTGTCGATAACAGATCGGGCGGCAGGGATTTGCCATTCCCTGCCGCTCTGACTCATTCCCGTGCAGGTAAAAATCAGCCGATCACAAGCGAAGGAGACGTAAATCCGCGCTTCTTTAGTCCGGATCGTTTCTTTGTGTAAAAAAATCCTTTTCCAGTATTCTTTTTTGCAACAAAAGCATTAAACAGACAGCGGATATATCGCCAATACACCCGGGGCCGGATACCTTCCCACCCTGCCGGTAAGATGATCCGCAGACCTGCCCACCTGTTCTGATGCTCGCCCTGCCCACCAGCACAGCCGAACAGAATCGCCATCGTATCGGGCGGGGCGCCCGGTCTCAGAATGAGGACCACACGCCCGACACAGACTCAGAGCAGACTAACAGGGGAACAAAACGTGTCGACTGTATGGAATCCGCATTTCGAGAGCCTTAACAACAAAAATCTCGAAACATGGCTTGCCGGGCTTCCCCGGACCGTTGCGCCGAAAAAGACAATTATCGTCGCCTCGGAAGAACGCTCGGGCAGCGAATGGCTCTGCCAGCTCATGTGCGCCACCGGCCGCCTCGGTCGCCCGTCCGAATATCTGAATGCCCCCTGGTTCCGGCGTTTCGTACCGGATTACCCCGAAGACGTGCCCGCCGGAATATCGGTCGCTCAAAGAGCCGGCACCACACCGAACGGGTGTTTCGCCATCAAACTCCATCCCTGGCATTTCGATAAACTTCAGGAAGCGCGGGCGGAGGGCAAAATGACCTTCGCGGAAGCCTTCCCCAATCCCTGCTTCGTGCGGATCATCCGGCGGGACATCCTCGGACAGGCCATTTCCCTGTCACGCGCACGGCAGAGCGGCAGCTACCACGCCCATGTGGAGGCAACAGGCCGCCCCGTTTTCAATGCGGACGAAATTACCGGATGTATCAGGGAAATCGCCACCAACCGGGAAAGATGGGAACTCTATTTCGCCCGTAACGGACTCACGCCGCTTGTCATCGAATATGAGACGCTCATGCGTGCCCCCGCGAAATCCATCCGGGACATCGCCCGCTATGCCAAAATCCCGCTCGGACTGTTTTTTAGAAAACCAGCAAAACCGATAGAAATTCAGAGAAATACCGAATCAGCCGAATGGCGCGCCGCTTATCTGAAAGTCGCAGGAGACCCGGGCTACCTCGATCGGGTGTAAGACTTTCCAGCCATGGCTCCCCTCGCTATAAAAACCGCCACTTAAAAACCGGCGCCGAAGAACAAATGGCCGGCACGAACCGCATCGTCGCCCCGCCGTCTGTTCTTCAGATGCGTCCCGTAAATTTGAAAGCAGGACTTTAACAATGCAGAACAGTCCTGTCGCGCCGTCCTTCCAGACGATATTCGAGAGCGATCTGAACTGCGCGCTCCACCCCGGGCTGGAAAAAGAAGCGCCCCATACCCGCCACACGCTGGATTTCCTGACAGACCGGCAACGCACCAGCCCTGACAGCTACACACATCTGCCGGAAGCAACCCTTCGCTGGTTCCAGCGCGACATCGCATCGGACGGCAGCTTCCTCATTCCATCGCCGTACACCGGCGAAATGATCCGCTCCGGCGACTCAATCGTCACAGCACAGCGAAAAGTCTTTTTCCGTTTCCCGTCCGAACCGCGCGTCCTGCTTGCCCAGGCCAATCTCGGGCGCGGCTACCCCATCGTCGCGCTCGTCCTGCTTGACCTGGGATTCGTGTTGCAGCTTGAGGAGCGTATCTGGGGCATTCAGGTCGAGGACGTTCTGCGATATCTCGAAGTCGTCAGGGCAAAGAACCTGGAAACGCCCCAACCCGCCCGGGCCATACAGCTTCTGACGGGCGACGAAAATTTCGCCCATCACCTGTGGAATCAACTCGGCGCTCTGCTGGAACTGGCCACGATCCGGAAGGGCAGGGAAGACGTTTCCCTGTTCTTCACTCATCAGTCTCTGGGGCCGTTAAAAGCTCTGTGCCCGACCATTCAGTCCTGGCCCACAGAGTGGATCGACATCGGTGAACTGGAAACGCTCAACCGGGCCGGAACAGTCACATTCTGTCCCGGCGGAATGCTGGTCACGCCCGAAGCAAAAAAAGCTGTCAGAAAAGTCGCTGAAACGAGCCAGTCCGCCCCGATACGGAAACTTATCAGCAGTCTTTCCGGCAAACACCCGATAATCTGGGTCAGTATCAGAACATCCTCCCGAACGGCGACAAATCAGACGGAGTTTCTGCGGGCGTTTTGTGATGCGATTTTCAGGAAACATCGAAAGGCCGTTATCCTGCTCGACGGCGTCTCTTATCCGCACGATTTCAGGAGTAACCCAAATTATCGTGTCAGCGGCATCGAAAAAACAGAGCGGAACGATCAGGAATTTATCGGAACATTTCTGAAATCGTATGCAACCTCACCGGTCCGTCCAGGTAAAAAATCAGTATTTCCCGCCTGCGGCCTCGATATTCTCGATTCAATATCGCTGGTCCATGAAGCTGATTTTTACGTATGTCACCACGGAACCGTGCAGCATAAAATCGGCTGGACCACAGACTGCCCGGGCGTCGTCCAGACAAACAGACGCGTCATCGCCATCCACCCCGGAAGATGGGTCGCGCTCCAGGCCGGATTGCAAAAAGAACCATTTTATATCGACGAAAACCTTATCGAGGATATCACCATCCCCGAAAGCGAGCAGTCGGCGGAAGACGCCTCCCGCAAGTTTGACAGCTACCGGATCACCGACATTCCGAAAATGGTCGATGTCATCATCAGCCAGATGGATGCCGTTATACCACCGACGAAAAAATCCGGGTTCAGCCTGTTCGGATGCAACATCAGGCTGCCCTCTCTGCTGAAGCGTTGAAATAATCCGGTCGGGTATTTTTCCTGAACCCGACAGAGCCATTCATCAGGACGGCAATACCGCCCGCTCCGCACCCGATACCGCCGGCTGCACATAGTCCCGGCGCCTCGGAAACGCCAGTGCAATCATGAAAGGCACAAGGACAGCGGACGGAAGCATGTACCGGTCGATGCCCCCGGTCGGATAAGCACTTGCATCGAGCAGCGCAACCAGTACGACGCGCAGCAAAGCCAGTGTCGAGATAAACAAAAGCCCGCACAGATTCCGATACTGAAACACCTGCTTCCGAAAAACCGCGACAAATCCCAAGGTCACCAGAAGAAAAACAGCAACAGCCGGACGATAGGCCGAAGCAAGAAATCTCAGAGTCGCACCAGCACGGACCGATTTTTCATCCGGATGACCCGGCACGGTCAGCGCTGTTCGCCTGTTCGCATCCCTGTCGAATTCCTGAGTGATCTCCGGCGGCACAACCCCCTGGGTCAGAACATTCTGCGGGTGATGCCCGGGTACAAGTCGTCTGAATGCCAGACTCAACGAAGCCGGGAAATAAGGCAGCCATACCCTCCAGTGCGGATCGACGAGCGCCAGAGGAAACCGGTCGATCGCAATATGCTGTGCCTTCGCGCCGGCTTCCAGTTCTGCCCCGACCTTTCTGTAAACCTCCTGCCGCGCTGCCATGGTGAGGGCGCCTGTATTCTGGGCCGCCTCGGTCAGAGCCCAGAGCAGCCATCCACCCGCGATCTCTTCCGAAACCCCGGCCTGATTTCGGGAAATATTCCGGAAAGTGTCCCCGACTTTTCCCTGCAACGACGGATACATCTTTGCAAAAGTCGGGCTGAGCTGGCTGGCCAGCGCCATCTGCTCATTGCTGAACGGAACGAAGTGAGTCTGTTTCCCGATATGGAGCCCCTGCATGGCATCATAAGCCCGGACAAAAGCCTTGCTCTGAAATATCTCAACAGAAGAATAGTAATTAAAGTATTTTATATTCAGACTATAAACTGCGAGCGTGGCAATCGCGACAGCAACTGATGTTGCGAGAAATCCGGATACATTCTTAAACAGAAGAGTTTTCTCTGATCGCCTGAAATAAAGCAGAATGGAACAAAAGAAAATCTCACTGAAAATCGCAAGCAAAAACAAGGCAGACTCAGACCGCGAATACCATCCGAGCGTGACTGAAACAGCAAAAAGACACAGATGCAGCCAGAAGGAGCGGCCCCGCGAACTGAAGACGTAGCACAACTCCGACGTACAAAGCAGAAGGATCGAAACAAGGAGACATTCGACCATCGCGAAATCGAAACATTCGATTGAATAGGGGGTAAATACTGTCAAAGCAAACGCGATCGTCGCAACCAGTATCGGCGTGCCCAGCCTGATAACGGCGGAAGACATTCTGAACGCGGAAAAAATAAACAGAGATTCAAATATAAGCCGAAGCGGAATACCGGTATTCCGGGATAAAGCGAGAAAGAGAGGAAAGACCGGCCGCCTGGCCAGACTACCGTCATTGTGCCAGTAGAGCGCATCAGACATCCAGAAATACTGGTAGGAATCCCAGGGCATGGCGATGATATCGCGACCCGCGATACAGTATAGTTTAAGAGCAGAAATCAAAACAACAGTCAGATAAAAAACTGACATATTATTGAGTGATCTGGAAACAGACCGAAGAAAATTCATAATAGCCATATCTGTTGCTGATCTGTCCGCATCAGTATCTAAAAAACAAATATCCGGCAACGAAAAACCGGACATGACAATATCCGATGACCCGGAAGCTTCCATTCCACGGATAAACAGGCCATTGCCAGCCACGAAACAGACGAAAAACCAGACAGGAAACAGGTCTCCGACAACCGCCGGCAGCCGCTACGAGATCACGCTCACTTTCATCTGCCGAACAGGCGCCTGACCACGCGGAGCGGAAACGTCACGCGCCATGACGTCGATTTTCTGATCTGGTTATAGCCTTCAGACAGTTTTTCAAACTCATCACGAACGGCCATTTCTTCCCGGGCCCTTCGCTTCATTCCGCTCTCAAGCTCCACATTCGCCGCGGATATTTCCCGACATTCCCGGGTTTTCTGGTCAAGCTCACGGCGCAGTTCGCCAATAACGGAGAGTTCACCGATATAGCGCTGCACCTGGACGTGCAGACTTGCGTTTGCTGCTGAAAGAAGACCATTTTCAGAAGTTTTTTCAGCACATTCCGCTTTGATACTCTCTTCGCGCGCTCTGCTTTCCTGTGTGGTCCGGCGCGCTTCACTGAGCGCGTTTTCCAGCGAGCCGATCGTTTCTTTTGCGACAGTCAAAGTGTTTTCAGTCCCGGAAATTCTGGTTTCCGGGCTGTCGAGAACAGTGCGGGTAAAAGGAAAGGCCGCCGGATCGGTCTCGTAATCATCGCTGGAATGAGCAACTGTTTTCAGAGCAGGAAGGTCACTCCTGCCAGAAGCCCATGCGGCAGTGAGCGCATCGAAATCCTGTTCTTCCAGCCCGGCCGCCGCTGCCCGGTGCGGCCGCCAGTGGTAAAGAATGCTCGCCAGCCACGCCGAAGGATGAATACGGGCGAGAGGGCCGTCTGATGTTTCTTCAGAAAAGCGGCTGAATACTTCGCTGTCTTCGCGAACGAAAACAAGGATGTTCTGGGCATACCACCATTTGACATCCGAAGATGACCAGAACCGGTCACGCAGAAAATCGAAACAGAGGTATCCCTGCCGGCGAAACAGAAGCGCCCAGAATTCAGGCCACTGCTCATTGATGTGCCCCGTCCCGTACTGATAAGGCACCGCCGCCGAAAACAGCACGACATCACTCAGACCCGTCAGATCTTCAACAAAACTTTCCGAGCGCGCGAACGGCAGATGCTCGGCAACCTCCAGACAAATCGCCAGATCAAAACGCGCTTCCGCCGTCCGGCCGGCAACGACGCTGCCAAGCCCGGGCGCCGAAAGATCCGCCGGCAAAAACAGATCCCGCCCCACGAGCAACTGCTCCGGTGAAACATAATCACCGTCAACACCCAGCCCGCGCGTCGCGCCATTCTCCATCGCCGCCCGCAGCCACGAGCCGACGCCACATCCGATATCCACAACGGATTCAGCGGGATGATAACGGAACAGTTCCGGCAGAACAGTGCGTGCCGACATCAGGCTTTCCGTGGCCTGGTCTTCGTAAAAAGCGGTATTGTAAAGGTCTGAACTGCCGTTTTTCAGATCATCGGATGTCACGGGCATACTCCGGCAGAGCTAATGGCAGGGCCGGCTCCGGCCTCTTGTCATCCGCCTCCATAGCATCCGCGATACCCTTTGCGCGAGACAGGAAAAAAGCCTGGCTGTAAGCTTTGTCCAGAGCTTCCTGCAGACGTTCATGAACAGGACATCCCGCTTCCTCACGTGCAAGCGTCAGAGCTTCCAGCCTGCGCGCTCGCCGCAGAAGACGCGCATAGTCCGGCCAGCTTTCCCGCCACGCCGCCAGAGCCCGGTCGATCTCGCAATAGTCGCGAATTTCCGGGTCCGGATGCATTTTGGCGAACAGATACTGCGATCGTCCCTGGCGCCAGGACCGGTCACAGAACTGATCGAAGGAAAGCGCCCGGATCATGATCGCACAGGCGTCCGGCTCATAAACAACACGTAACCCGTGCCGGGAGAGCCGCCAGCCCAGCTCGATGTCTTCACATCCGAAGCGAAATTCCGGCCGGAAAACGCCATGCCGCACCAGAAGGGAGCGTTTGCAGGAACTCCGCCCGCCCCAGAACTCCCGAAAGCTCAGAACCTGCCTGGGCTGAATCCACCCATACGAAAAAAGCTGCATCCCGACCTGCGTGACATGACGCATGAGCGGAAGGGATTCGATCTCCGGCGCAAGGACGGTCCGGCTCAGAACCGCCGTTTCCACCCGGGGATCGGACAGATGTGCCGCGAGATGCATGCAGAGAAATTCGGGCATCGTCACATCGTCATCGTCAAGAAAAACGACCACCGGCGCCCGCGCCGCAAACACACCGAGATTTTTAGCAGCCGCAAGCCCCGCCGCCCGCTGTGAGAAAATACGGAGCGGAAGCCGGTTGCTCCACGCCGCCAGAATCTCGCGCGTGTCATCCGTCGAGCCATCATCGACAGCTATAATTTCAAACCGGTCCGGCTGAAGCGTCTGGCTGGCAAGCCCTTCCAGCACCCGGGGAAGCAGATGCGCGCGATTATGCGTCGTCAGGATCGCGGAGATCTCAACCGTCATTGTGTAAAAATTTCCACAATCGAGAAGGCTTCATCAATTTTGAGATGTGGATGGCGGGCCAGCAGACAGTGCATCTCCTCATGAGCCTCGGAACTGCTGTAATGCTGCGCGGGCCGCCGGAGACGATGCGCCATCGTCACATCGTCAACAATCCCCATTCGGAGACCGGCATTTTCAATGATAACCGGCCAGATAAAATCCAGCCCCCAGCCCATGCGGAAATCGTTACTGAAAGGCAGAAGAAGCTTCACGGCATCGCGTCTGATACAAACGAGCGGTCCGATTTCAACAAACCGGGTCCGTCGCGCAATCACGCCGGGAAGCACCTGCACGATAGGATGATCCGTAAAGCTGTCAGGCGTCCGCGCCGGCTGACAAAGAGCCAGATCGTATTTCCGGGCATACCCCAGAAGACGATCGATCGTGTCTTCCGCCAGCTCAATGTCATCGTCGGCAATAATGACCCAGTCAAAATCCCGTGCATCGGTCAGGATCTGATTCAGCAGAATAAATTTTGGCGTCGGCCTGGTGACGACAAATCCGGTGCCGGGATGATCGTAACACCCATGCCCGCCCGGAGCGAGCGCCACCCAGCGCTGCGTAACGTCGTTTTCGCGGGCCGAGGCAAGACAGTAACCGACATGGGCAACGTTGCTGGGTCTGTCAGACAGATAAATGCCGACAGCAAGCACTTTATCCACCAATAATCTCCCGCAGGGTTTTCTCCACGACCTTACGCGAAAGAGTATTTATAATGTGGTTACGGCCAGCGACCGAAAGGCGCGTCCATAATTCATCGTCAAGATAAAGCCGGATCACCGCCTCGGCAAAAGCCGCCGGATCATCCTCGACAAGAATATCAACCCCGTCTTCCAGCCCCATGCCCTCCGCGCCCACGCCCGTGGCAACGACCGGCAGTCCGCCCGCCAGACTCTGGCCGACTTTTCCTTTCATGCCGGCACCGAAACGGAGCGGTGCCACAAAAATCCGGTGGCTGTCGAGATAGGGCTGCACCTCGGGGATGTATCCAACGACATCCACACCGGGAATCTCGCAAAGCGCCAGAATTTCATTGCCCATATTGGAACCGGCAATCGTGAACCGCACGTCCGGCAGAGCCTCGCGGATCAGCGGCCAGACCTCGCGAACAAACCAGAGCACCCCGTCGCCATTCGGCGTGTGCCAGAAGCCCCCGATAAAGAAGATATCTTTCCGCCCGCTTACCCCCGGCGGCTCCGCTTCATCAATCTCGAAAACATTCGGCAGAACCCTGACACATGCCCGGGGCGCAAGCGCCAGAACCGCCTCCCGTTCATCAGCCGTAACGGCAAGCGTCACATCGGCCGCCAGAGCAACCTCCACCTCTACATCCCGGACCCGACGCGCCTCCGCCAGCTTTACGTCGTCGCCAAGCACCAGAGCCTCCCGCTCCTGGCGCACGCCATGAAAATCGACCATGTCGAAGATAATCACGGCATCCGGAAAGTGCAGACGCACAAACGGCATGAAATTCAGAGCGATGCCGTAAAAGGAAATAAAAGCCCGGTCCAGCATCGGAGGCCCGTCACAGATCCATGACGCCAGTTCGTCAGCGCCATAGAGAACCCGGATGACCCCCAGTCTTTCAAGCGCATCCTCGTAATGTTTGCGCCCCTCCGGCGTCCCCGCCGTGCCCGGCTGCTGCTCCCGCGTAAACGCGGAGAGAAAAATGATCTTCCATCCGGATTTGTTAAGTATATCAATGATATTTAACAGACGCAGCCCGCCGGAATGCTGATCGTACAGCGGAAGCATGTCCGCCACGACAAGAATATGGCCGCGAATACGTGGGTGCACAGACAGCGCCGGGGACAGGTCCGCAGCCACAACATCAGGTGCCGCGGCAATAAGCGCCTGAGAGGCCGCCGGAAGAGCCGGAACCCCGTCCTCACCAGTGTCGGACAGACCGCGCAGCATCATCACGGCCCGGCGCAGAGGCTTCGTAAGCCGCCACGATGTCGACTGGTAAAACGCCTGAATAAAGGTCGTCAGCTGGATATTCTCAGCCCGAAGATGCTGACACTCCGCCTCAAGGCCCGGAAGACGATCCGCTTCCGCCTTCAGTTTTTCCGCGCGCTCCTCAAGCTCCGTCCGCGTCGCGCGCAAATCATCGCGTTCACACATAAGACGTGCGATTTCGCGATGCAGAATGGCTTCCCTCGGCGTGATGTTCGTCGCCGCCACGTCAATCCCGGGCGCGCTGGCGCTCGATGTATTCAGTTGATTCACTGCGCCGACCAGTTAAATATTACACAATTTCTCATTATATATTATTTTGTAAACTTCTTGTAGATGGAAAAAGACCGCCAGAGGCTGACCTTCCGCAGTCAAAAGAACTGCTGCCTTCCGGATACTCAGTCAGCATGCCGGAAACCCGAACCCGCTCCACGAAGCTCCATGCCGCGCTGTCATCCCTCATCCCGGTCGGACAAACACAGCCGGAGCACATCGCATCAGCATCTTCATCCGCAAAAAGAACACCCGGAAAGTCCGGGGCGGAAAACAGCACGAAACAGGAAACTTCTCAACCTCGCCAGATAGACGAGCCCGCACCGTATCAGAAGTGAAACACAGCCCGTCCGGACCGCGAAAGCAGGCGCTCAGCAACAGAGGATGATAACAGGTGTCCGTTAAAGAAACCGATACATCACCAGCGCATCCACCGGCCCCAGTGACGGATGATCGAACGCCTCCGGCAGCCGTCCGACCGTCTCAAATCCCAGAAACGTCCACAGCCGGACCGCCCGGACATTGGTGGAAATCACAAAATTGAACTGCATCGCCCGAAACCCGCTCTCACGGGCCAGTTCCAGAGATCGCAGACACATTGCCCGCGCCACACCCCGACCCGTCACGAACGATCCTGTTACATACCCGCAATTACACACATGCCGTCCGCCACCGGACTGATTGGCCCGGATATAGAAAGTCCCGACCGGCCGACCCGCTTCACAGGCCACAAATGTCCGTTTGTCCGGCGCCAGCCAGTAAGCCAGCATCGCATCCCGGCTCATGTCCCGGTCCAGCGCATACGTCTCCCCGTTCCGGATCACCGGCTCCAGAATCGCCAGGATCGCCTCGTCATCCCCGGCCCGAACCGCCCTGATCTCCATCTCACGCCTCCGGTGTTTCACGACGCCACCGGGCAGCCGGCACCATCAGCAGCGGAACGATCCCTGCCAGCGCCGCCAGCGCCGCCACCAGGAAAACCCCCGGCAGCGAAAAATACCGCGCCACCGTGCCGGAACACAGCGCCGCAATCCCGGCCCCGCTGTCAAAAAAGGCGTCGAACAGCGCAAAAGCCATCCCGCGCCGCGCCGCCGGAACCGTCGCCAGAACCGGCAGATTCAACAGCGGATAGCCCATCGAAAACCCGAACCCCGTCACAACCGTCCCCGCCAGCGCCATCACCGGCGTCGGCGCCAGCCAGATCACGCAAAGCCCGAGCGCCTCAACTACCAGACACATGACAGCCGGCCAGCGCGAACGGACCCGATCGCTCAGATCCGAAAACAGCACCCGCGCCGCCACATGACCGACGCCAAACCCCGCAATCCCGGTCCCGGCACTCCCCAGCGGCAGAACGCCCCATCCATGCGCCTCGTAATCCAGAGCCAGAAACGACGTAATCGCCGCAAACCCGCACGCATTGGCAAACAGCCCAAGCCCCGGAAGCAGAATCACCGCAAGCAGCGGACCAATGGGCGCAGCGTCATGATGATGCGTGACAGACCCGGGCCGGATGAAAAACGACACCCCGATCCCGACCAGAGGGATCAGCATGGAAACAACACATGCCAGCCTGAACCCGCCCGGCTGGCCATGGTCAAGCCACGCCCCGAACACCGATCCCAGAGCCAGCCCCGCAAACAGCCCGAGCCCAACCCACGACACCGCCCGCCCGACGCGCTCCGGCCCCGCCCGGTCAACCGCCCAGAGCCCGGTCCCGGAAATCACCAGTCCCTCGCCAATACCCATGAAAATCCGTCCCGAGACGATCAGCCCCGTCGCGGCCCGCCGCCCCGCAACGCCCGCATCGAGGAAAAAGTCAGAGACGGTGTAGGCCAGACCGCAAAACATCATCGCAACCAGCCCGGCCACAACCGCGAACTGCCCGCCCCGCCGGTCCGTCAGATGCCCGCACCACGGACGCGACAGCAACGTCGCAATCGATTCCAGCCCGATGATCCAGCCAACAAACGTCAGACTGTAACCGGCGTCCCCGTTCAGCCGCTGCGGCAGGATCGGCAGCGCAATCCCCATCGCCGTCATGCCCAGCAGCGTGATCCCGGCAATCCCCGCCGTGGCGGCCACACCCGACGACGCATGATTGCGCCCGCTCATCGGGCCGCGGAACGCCGCCGGATCAGACGCCTGCGCAGCCTTTCCAGAGCGGAAACCAGATCCAGCACGCCCAGCACATGCAGCAGCACGAGATACACTATGCCACCCAGCGGAACCTCTGCCGCAAGACGCATCCCCAGCCAGAACGTGATGTGAGCCACCGGCACCGGCAACAGGACATTGACGATCACCAGAACAACTCCCATCGCCAGCGCCGCCCCCGTCATCATCACAACCCGGTTGCGCGCCACCTCATCGATCCGCAGCGCATCCCGTCGGTAAAGCAGCATCGACAGAATCGTGACATTGACGATCGCCGCCAGACTGCTTGCCAGCGGCGGTCCGACATGCGCCAGAGGCCGCATCAGCAGAAGATTCAGGACCAGGTTGAGCGCCATCGTAAAGAACCCGACCTTCACCGGCGTCGAAGTGTCGCCACGCGCAAAAAAGGCCGGCGACAGCACCTTGATCAGCACAAACGCCGGCAGCCCCAGCGCATAGGCCCGCAGAGACTGCGCCGCCAGCGTGCCGTCCAGCAGCGTAAACGACCCGTGCGAAAACAGAACCTGCATGATCGGCGTGCCCAGCGCGATCAGCCCCGCCATCGCCGGCAGCGTCAGCATCAGCACGTAATCAAGAGCCCGCCCCTGGAGCCGGTGCGCCTCGTCATGCTCGCCCGCCGCCAGATGCCGGGTCAGAACCGGCAGCAGCGTCGTCCCCGCCGCAGCCCCCAGAACCCCGAGCGGCAGCTGGTTCAGTCGGTCGGCGAAATACATCAGCGACACACTGCCCGTCGGCAGCAACGTCGCAATAATCGTGTCGATCGTCAGATTGATCTGTGTGACACCGCTCCCGATCAGCCCGGGCAACATCCGGCGCCCAAGCAAACGAATACGCGGTGTCAGACGGGGGGGCAGGGGGGTGATGTCAAACCCGGCCCGCCGCGCCGCGATCATCAGCAACCCCAGCTGCACCACACCGGACACCGTGACACCCCACGCCGCCGCATGGGCCACGGAAGGGAAATAAGGTGTCGCAAACAGAATGAAGGCAATGCCGATGACATTGAAAGCCAGATAAGCCGCCGCTGCCATGCTGAACCGGTGCAGCCCGTTCAGCACGCCCGAAACCAGCGCCGCCGCGCAGATCAGCACCAGATAGGGGAACGTGATCCGGCTCAGCGTCACCCCGAGATCATATTGCGGCCCGTTGGCCACAAACCCCGGTGCAATCACCCGCAGAACATTCGGCATGAAAATCTCGCCGAGAATGCAGAGAGTGATCAGCCAGGTCAGCAGAACACCAAAGACCCGCCGCGCCAGCAGCCGCGCTTCCGCCTCGCCGTCTTCAGCCAGAATCGAAGAGAACAGCGGCACAAACGCCGCGTTGAACGCCCCCTCGCCAAACAGACGACGAAACATGTTCGGCAGCCGGAACGCCACCAGATACGCATCCTGCATCGGCCCGGCGCCCATGAAAGCAGCAAAAAGCTGATCACGAACCAGACCGAGAACACGGCTGAGCATCGTCCAGACACTGACTGAGAAGAATCCTTTAAGCATGAGCGCTTATAGAGAACCCATGACGTTGCCGGAAAGACCGCAGATCAAAGACTTTTCATCGGATTTTTGCCCGGAGGGTCTGCCCCCGCGTTGCCCCGGAGCTTTTTGCCGGTATGGCTCCGCTCCGCGCACTGCTATAGGAGAGACCGTCGTTTAGTCAGCCTCACGCCGGAGTTGCGATTATGACACAGTTCAGGCTCCCCCGATCGCCGATCACCTCGACAGCCATCGTCAGAATGGTGGCCATCGGACTCGGCGCCGTGTTTCTGGCCTTCGCCGTGCGCTTCGCACTGGAAATGCCCGACGTCATGCCCGGCAACGCAGCCGGAATCCTCGCGCTCGTCGCCCTGGGCACCATTCTCATTCTGGGCGCAATCTGGATCGCCATCTGAAAAAAAACCCGCCGGAAAGGCGGGTTTTCTTAACTTTGCAGACCATTCCGGTCACGTCAGCCCGGCGCTTTCGCCGCGACGTTCCGAACGTCAGCCCTGATTACTTATCGGCAGGGGTGACCGGCACTGCATTTTTAGAGTGATCATGAGCAGCCACGAGCACAGCTACGAGGCTGCTTGAGAAAATGCGTGCGATCCGGGTGACCATGGCGATGCTCCTGAGGAGGTTCTGCTATGAAGATTAGCAGCCTGCGGCCTTCAGGTAAATTTAAATCGTATATCCGACATGAAAATTTCACATAGCTTCACACAGGCGCAACAGAGTTACAGGCAGTTCAGAATCCGACCCAGTTTCCGTGTCGTCGGCAACACATCCCGCCGTCCTTCCCAGTCACGCCGCTCCGCGTCGGAAATGACGGCAATCCGGTCATATTCCCCGTTGCCCCGGGCAGACACCCGCTCCCGTACTTCGTCGCCGGAAAGAGGCGTCCTCAGCGGAATCCCGATATCGACGATGTGGGTCCCGGTATGTGTCACCGCGAGCAACGGCTCGCCGATCTCCAGATCCTCCCGCGTCAGTCCCAACTCCTCCTCCGCCTCCGCCGCGATCTGATCCGCCAGACAGACAGAATCGTCGCCGTCCCGCGCCTCGACCGTACCCGCCGGCGGCGACTGCCAGAATCCTCCAAGATACAGGGAAGACGCAGCGCGCCGCGCCATCACAAACCCATCGGCACATCGCAGCGCACCGCAAACCGCCAGCTGCCGTAACGGCCGGTCTCCGAAAATCAGCGGGTCCCGCATCTGCGCGAGCGCATGACGATAATCGGTCCAGTGCCCCCCGATCCTTCCGGGCATGAGCCGGTCCGCAGAAAAAATCCGGCCATTGAACAGCTCCGGCCGCGCCGCCTTCGCCTCATCCCAGATGGCCGTCACACGCGCTTCGACCGCATCGGAAAACGCAGGCCCGGCCGCCCCGGTCACAACAGTCAGGCCCGGCAACAGCTTCATCTCCGTCCAGCCGCCAAACTCACCTCCGGTCATCGCATCGCTCCTGGTCGTCTCCGCTTTTTCTTTCATCGTCCTTCCCTCCGGGCAGCCCGGTCCGTCCTCCGGGATCAACATTTTTTTGAGACCGCAACGAAATAGGCCTGTCAGCCGCGCCGGTGCTGGGCTTAACTCGTCTCACGAACGGCGCTGGAAAGATTACAGATGACACTCAATGTCGCCCTGACTCACAAAACAACCTACGATTACGATCACCCGGTCACACTCGGACCGCAGATCATCCGGCTGCGTCCCGCCGCCCACGCCCGGACAAATATCCTTTCCTACGCCCTCAAAATCGAACCGGAACCGCATTTCATCAACTGGATGCAGGACCCGTCAGGCAACTGGCAGGCCCGCGTCGTCTTCCCCGAACGAGTCGACCACTTCCACGTCACCGTCGATCTCGTCGCCGATATGGCCACCATCAACCCGTTCGACTTCTTTCTGGAACCCCAGGCCGAAACCTGGCCCTTCACCTACGATCACGTCCTCGACCAGGAACTCGCGCCCTATCGCAACCTTGATGAACCCGGTCCGAAACTCTCGGCCTTCCTCGACGAAATCCCGCTCACCGAACAGCATACCGTCGATATGCTGGTCGCCCTCAACCAGGCCGTTCAGAAGCGCATCAGCTACGTCGTCCGCATGGAACCCGGCGTCTGGACACCCGAACAGACACTCTCCGAAGGTAAAGGTTCCTGCCGCGACAGCGCCTGGCTGCTGGTGCAGACCCTCCGCCATCTCGGCTTCGCGGCCCGCTTCGTCTCCGGCTACCTGATCCAGCTCGTCGCCGACGAAAAGCCCGTCGAAGGCCCCGCCGGACCGGAGGCCGACTTCACCGACCTGCACGCCTGGGCCGAAGTCTATCTCCCCGGCGCTGGCTGGATCGGCCTGGACGCCACCTCCGGCATGCTGACCGGAGAAGGCCATATCCCCCTCGCGGCCACCCCCGAACCCACCTCCGCCGCCGCCATCTCCGGCGGTGTCGAAAAATGCGAAACGACCTTCGGCTTCGACATGCAGGTGCGCCGCATCGCCGAAACCCCACGCACGACAAAGCCCTACGATGAGAACACCTGGCGCGCCATCCTCGCCGCCGGCGACGAGGTCGATGCCCGGCTGAACGCCGGAGACGTTCGCCTCACCATGGGCGGTGAACCCACCTTCATCGCCGCCGCCGACATGGACGCGCCCGAATGGAATATCGAGGCCCTCGGCCCGACCAAACGCGCTTATGCCGGACGCCTCCTGCGCCGCCTGATGCCCATGTGGTCTCCGGGTTCGGCCTTCATGACCCTGTTCGGCAAACACTACCCCGGCGAACAGCTGCCCCGCTGGGCGCTTACCTGCTACTGGCGCGCGGACGGCGAACCCGTCTGGACCGACCGCTCCCTGCTCGCCCTGGATGACGACACGGACACCGCCACCGGGCACGACGCCCGCCGCTTCGCCCGCGCCCTCGCCGAAAAACTCCAGGTCGATCCGGAACTGGTCACCCCCGCCTACGAAGACATCCACTACTATCTCTGGCGCGAACACCGCCTCCCGGCCAACGTCCTGGCCGAAGACTCGAAACTCAACGATCCGCTGGAACGCGACCGCCTCGCCCGCGTCTTCGAGCGCGGCCTGTCCCGCGAGTCCGGCTTCGTGCTGCCCCTCCGCGTCGTCCCGCAGAACGGCACGCGCCGCTGGCAGTCCGGCCGCTGGTTCCTGCGCGGCGACATCATCTTCCTTGTCCCAGGCGACGCCTCCATCGGCTTCCGCCTGCCGCTGCAAAGCCTCCCCTGGGCCGAAGCCGACCACATCGACCAGCAGGTCGAGGCCGATCCTTTCGCACCGAAAACCCCGCTTCCGCCCCACCCGTCCTTCGTCCGCCGCACCGGCACAGTCTACGGCGCCTCCGTGCCCGACCTGATCGCCCGTTCCGGACGCCCTCCCGAAGGCTCCGTGCCGCAACTCTCCGATCTTCCGGCCCTGCCACCTTATCCGGTCCGCAAGGCATGGCGCCTCACCACCGCTCAGGCCTTCGACGAAAACCTCCTCGCCATCGACCGTGAGGAGCCGGACGAAGTCCGCACCGCGCTGACCGTCGAGACCCGCAACGGCATCCTGCACGTCTTTTTCCCGCCACTCAGCGCCATCGAAGACTGGCTCGACCTCTGCGCCGCCGTGGAAGCGACCGCCGCCGAAACCGGCCGGAAAGTCGTGCTGGAAGGCTACGCCCCGCCGCGCGACCCCCGTGTTCCGTCCTTCTCCATCACCCCCGATCCCGGCGTCATCGAAGTCAACGTCCACCCCGCCGCAAGCTGGGACGAATACGAAATCCGCAGCCGCCAGCTCTATGACGAAGCCCGCTCCGTCGGCCTCATCGCCGAAAAATTCATGCTCGACGGACGCCATGTCGGCACCGGCGGCGGCAACCACGTCGTCATGGGGGCGGCGAGGGCGGAAGACAGCCCCTTCCTCCGGCGCCCCGACCTCCTCCGGTCAATGGTCAGCTTCTGGCATAACCACCCGTCGCTGTCCTACCTGTTCAGCGGCCTGTTCATCGGCCCCAGCTCACAGCACCCCCGCATCGACGAAGCCCGGCAGGATTCCCTTTACGAACTGGAAATCGCCTTCCGGCAGGTCAGCCGGCAGCACCTCACACCGCCCTGGCTGACAGACCGCCTGTTCCGCAATCTGTTCGCCGACATCACCGGCAACACCCACCGTACAGAGTTCTGCATCGACAAACTCTACGCCCCCGAAAGCGCCTCGGGCCGCCTCGGCCTCGTGGAATACCGCGCCTTCGAAATGCCGCCACACCACCGGATGGCCGCCGCCCAGTCGCTTCTCATGCGGGCCTGCATCGCCACTTTCTGGAAAACGCCCTACGAACGCCGCCTCATCCGGTGGGGCACCCGCCTCCATGACGATTTCATGCTGCCCCATTACGTCGAACAGGATTTCCGGGACGCCATCGCCGAACTGAACCAGCTTGGCGCCCCCCTCGACGCCGACTGGTTCCTGCCCCATTTCGAATTCAGGTTCCCCGAAATCGGCTCCGTCTCCGAACTCGGCATGACCCTCGAACTCCGCACCGCCCTCGAACCCTGGAACACACTCGCCGAAGAACCGGCCGCCGGCGGCACCGCCCGCTACGTCGACAGCTCGGTCGAGCGCGTCCAGGTCCTCGTTTCCGGCTGGGTCGATGAACGCTACATCCTGTCCTGCAACGGCGTCGGCGTCCCGCTGAGCCGCACCGAACGACAGGGCGAATATGTCGGCGGCGTCCGCTTCAAAGCCTGGAATCCGCCCAGTTCCCTGCATCCGACCATCGGCGTCGAAACCCCGCTGGTGTTCGACATCTGCGATACCTGGTCCGGCCGCAGCATCGGCGGCCTCACCTATCACGTCGTCCACCCCGGCGGCCGCAGCTACGAAACCCGCCCGGTTAACGCAAACGAGGCGGAAGCCCGCCGCCGCATCAGATTCTTCCCGTTCGGACACACCCCCGGCACCATGAAAATCCCCGTAACGGAACGCTCCCTCGAACAGCCCCGCACACTCGACCTGCGCCGGTTCTGACCCGGAGCAGGGCGGGGCAGGGAAACGAACGATGTGTTCCTGCGTTCATCGAAACGATCCGGTAACAGAGGCGGGAGCCGACCGATTATGAAACTCTTCGTCTGTCAGGGATGCCGGCAGATCGTCTTCTTCGAGAATACGTTTTGCGAAAAATGCTCAAGACGGCTCGGTTTTTGCAGCGAGAGCCTCAATATGCTCGCTCTCGACCCCGGCGGCGACGATCCGGCCGCGCCCGCCAGCGGCCCCGCAACCGGGGACTGGCTGCCCGCCGCCCGGCGTGGCGCCGCGCCGGCACGCCGCTTCTGCGCCAATGCCGGATACGATGTCTGCAACTGGCTGCTCCCGGAAGGCTCCACGGACACGTTCTGCGTCGCCTGCCGCTACAACCACGTCATCCCCGATCTGACAAAAGACGGAAACCAGGGCCGCTGGAGCAAACTCGAACAGGCCAAACACCGGCTGTTTTACAGCCTGCTCAGACTGAACCTGCCCATGCAGTCCCGCGCCGAAAACCCGACCGGCGGCCTGATGTTCAACTTCCCCGATGACCCGGCCGACGGCGACCCCTCGCATAAAATCATGACCGGCCACGACGAGGGCGAAATCACCATCGCCCTGCGCGAAGCCGACGATGTCGAACGCGAGAAAATGCGTGTCGAAATGGGCGAACATTACCGCACGCTTCTCGGCCACTTCCGGCACGAGGTCGGACATTATTACTGGAATGTCCTCGTCCGCGACGCAGGCAATACCGATGCCTGCCGCGCAGTCTTCGGCGATGATTCACAGGATTACGGCGCCGCGTTGCAGGCACATTATCAGAACGGACCACCCGCCGGCTGGCCGGAACAGTATGTGAGCGCCTATGCGACAACCCACCCCTGGGAAGATTTCGCCGAGACCTGGGCCCATTACCTGCATATCGTCGATACGCTGGAAACCGCCGTCGCCTACGGCATCGCCGTCGATCCGTCCGTCGTCCGGGATGACAGCCTCACACAGCATTTCGAGTTCGACCCCTACGAAGCCGGCTCATTCGACCAGATCCTTCAGGCCTGGCTGCCCCTGACCCTCGCTGTCAATTCGCTCAACCGCTCCATGGGACAGCAGGATCTTTACCCCTTCGTCATTACCCCCGCGATCGCAAACAAACTGCATTTCATTCACCGGCTGGTTCATCACCTGCCGTTTTCATAAAGTCCCCGACCCGCACAGATCCCGCCCCGCACAGTTTCCCGACCGGACAGCGCGGACACCCTGACAGCAGACCGTCCGCCAGGCGCTTTTCAGAAGCTGAATGAAAAGTCAGGATTGCGCGTGTCGACGGCAACCTCCTAGAACGGCACGCATGACAGGTACGATACCGATTGATGAAATGGTCGATGGCCGCGGGGGCGTACGTCCACACTGGCGCCGCCTGCTCGGCATCATCTCGGATATCGGTCACAGAGAACTGGTCGCGCGGCGCCATCACATCGGCCTGGCCCTCTCCGATCAGACCGGAATGCCGGTCCCCGCCGCCGACACCCTGTCATCCTCCCCGGAAAAGAAAGCCACAGGCCCGTTCGGCGTCCTCTGCGACCCGATCCCCCTGATCCTTCAGGCCGATGAGTTCGCCGCCCTGGAGGCCGGGATCATCCAGCGGGTCAAACTCCAGGAAGCCATCCTGCGGGATATCTTCGGCCCGCGAACCATCCTGGCGGAACGCCTGCTGCCGCCCGGCCTCGTCTGGGCCAATCACGGCTTCCTGCGCGGCGGCACGCCAGACGGCGCCTCCCCGCTGCCCGACCGGTTCTTCTCGTTCTACGCCGTGGACCTGGTGCGCGGCCCGGATGGAAGCTGGCGCGTGCTGGCCGATCGCGCCTCCCGCGCCAACGGCGCCGGCCTGGCCATCGAAAACCGCAGGCAGATGACCCGCGTTTTCCCGGAACTCTTCACCGGTCAGGAACTGCGCCGCCTGTCCCCGTTTCTGGACACATGGCAGGAAGCCCTCCAGCAGGACGGACTGAACGAGACCTCCAACCCCGGCCTGGCGCTGCTGACCCCCGGCCCGACCAGCCCCCACTGGGGCGAACACGTCATCCTCTCCCGCGAACTCGGCTGCACCCTGGCCGAAGCCGGTGATCTGACCGTGCGAGACGGCGAACTCTGGCTCAAAACAATCCGCGGATTGCGCCGTGTCGATGTGCTCCTCATCCGCCAGAACGCCGATACGGTCGATCCCCTCGAACTCGAAGGCCACGGCACCGCCGGAATCGCCGGCCTGCTCGATGCCGCCCGCGCCGGATCGGTCCGGCTGCTGAACGATCCGAGAGTCGGATTTGTCGAAGCCCCCGGACTGACCCCGTTCCTGGCCCCGCTCTGCGGCCACCTGCTGGGTGAGGCCCCGCTGCTCGAAAACATCGAAACAATCTGGCTGGGCGACGCTCTCGGTCACGCGTTTCTCGATAAAACCCTGTTCCCGCCAGAGGTGAGGGCAGGGGACGACACGCAGGACGACAGCGCCCGCTGGATCATCGCCTCCGCCCTGAACGCCGGTCTCCCCGTGCACAGACTCGCCGGTCAGGATGCCACCCGCCGCAAAACCCTGGAAAACAAGGTCAGAGCCGCCCCCTGGCGCTACATCGCCTACCGCGAACCCGTCGTCTCCGTCGCGCCGACAGTCGCCGAAAAAGGAATCGTGCCCGCACCCGTCGTGCTCCGCCTCTTCGCGGCCTTCGACGGCACGGAATGGACCGTGCTCCCCGGCGGAACGGGCCGCGTATTCCCGGAGGGCGAAGCCGTCACCATCGAACCGATCGCCGGGTCGCAACTCACCAAAGACGTGTGGGTCACAACCGACGAACGCTTTGCCCCACGCGAACACGCGGTCACGCTTGCGCGCCCGCTTCCCATCCGTCGCTCCCAGGGCGACCTTCCCAGCCGCGCCGCCGACGATTTCTTCTGGCTCGGCCGCTATCTCGAACAGCTCGAAGGCGCCGCCAGACTCCTCCACGTCGTCCTCGCCCACCTGTCCGGACCGGACCCGTCCCCCCGCGAGCGCGCCGATCTGGACGTTCTGATGCGTCAGATGCGCAGCGCCGGGCTCATCAGCGACGTCTCCTTCTCAGGTTACGCCGTGGCCGGCATGATCAGGGAGCTGTCCGCCGCCGCCGGACCGGACGGGCTCTTCGTCCGCCTGCTCCGCAAAATCATCCGCCTGGTGCCGGAACTGACCGACCGGCTGACCCGCGAGATGCGCGATTTCATCACCCACAACGCACACGCCATCCTGCGCGAAATCGAAAAGCGGCCCTCCCGAAGCGATTCCGCCCGCATGCGCGATTTCCTGAACGGACTCACCGGGCGCCTGCTGGCCTACGGCGCCACCCTGTCCGGCCTGGCCGCGGAAAACATGGTCCGCTCGGGCGGCCGCCAGTTCCTGGACCTCGGACGCCGCATCGAACGCGCCGCCACGGTGCTGATCAGCTGCGCCGGCATCCTCGAACAGCCGGACGTCCATCAGCGCGGTCGCATGGAAGGTGCGCTGCGACTCATGCTCGAACTCTGCGACAGCGTCATCACCTACCGCTCCCGTTATTTCAGCGTCGTCCAGCCCGCCCCCGTGCTCGACCTCCTGCTGCTCGATGACGATAATCCCCGTGGCGTCGGCTTCCAGCTCGCCGCCCTGCGCGACTCCCTCTCGGAACTGGCCTCGGAAGACGAAAGCGCCGCCCCCGCCACCCAGCGCGCGGCCTCGGCGGAACTGGCCGCCTCCGCCGGTAGCATCATCGGAATGCTCTCCTGCCTCGTCTCCTCCGTGATGAACGACCCGGATCAGGACCGCGCCGCCGCCGCCCTGCCGGAAGCCCTGCGCCAGGCACACGCCTCGGTCATGCTGCTCTCCACGGAAATCGGCCGCTGCTATTTCGCCGTCCTGCACTCGCAGCGCGTCGTCGGCATCACGGAAGACGACAGACCGGACGAGACCGGCGCATGATTTACCGCGTGCGTCACGCCACGTCCTATACTTACGGCAGCCCCGTCGAGCTGGCCTCGCATGTGCTCCACGTCACCCCGCGCGATTTTCCCGGCCAGCGCGTCATCTGGACCCGCCTCGACTGCGACCCCCTGCCGGTCCGCCGCCGCGCCGGCGCCGATCACTTCGGCAACCGGATCTTCTGGCTGTTCCACGAGGCCCCCCACAGCCGGTTCGATGTCGTCGCCACGTCGGAAGTGGAGGTGTTGTTCGACCCTCTGCCACCCGTCGGACTCACCCCGGCCTGGGAAGACGCGGCAGCCCTCGCATTGCAGGATTCCGACGTCTCGCAATATCTTTTCGACGGCGTGATGTGCCCCGCCTCCGCCGCCGCAGGCGCCTACGCCGCTCAGTCCTTTCCCGCCGGCCGGCCGGTCCTCGAAGGACTGCTCGACTTCAATCGGCGGGTGTTCAGCGAATTCCGCTTCCGGTCCGGCGTGACCTCCCTGCGAACGACCATCGACGAAATCCTGACCCGCAGAGAAGGCGTCTGCCAGGATTTCACCCATCTCATGCTGAGCGGCCTGCGCCGGCTCGGCCTGCCCGCGCGATACACCTCCGGCTATATCCGCACCCGTCCCGCACCAGGGCAGAAACGGCGCCTCGGAGCCGACGTGTCCCATGCCTGGGTCGGCGTCTGGCTCGGACCGGAGCATGGCTGGATCGGGCTCGACCCCACCAACGGCATCGTCGTGCGCGACGAACACGTCGTCCTCGGCTGGGGACGCGATTACGCCGATATCAGTCCCGTCAGAGGCCTGATCCTCGGCGGCGGCAACGATTCCCTCCGCGTCGGCGTGGATCTCGTTCCGGCCGACGAATGGGACCATGACCCCGCGCTCCAGGCCCTCGGCGCCGTCCCGCCCGACATGGAACCGGGCATCGTCGCCTGACCCGCGGCTACGGAAAAGCCAGCCTGACCGATACCGCGCAATGATCCGATAACTGAGCCGGCGTCACGCCCGGATCGCGATACGTCATCACACGCAGACTGTCTGCCGTCAGCCAGTCGCGCGCCTGACCGCCCAGCAGAATATGGTCGATGAAATATTCCCCGCCCCAGCACGGGCTCGCCCGCCCCGCCGTTGTCAGCCGCATCGGCGTATCCCGGGTCAGAGACAGAAAATAAGGATCGCCCGCCGTCATGCGCCGGTTGAAATCCCCGAGAATCGCAAACGCCTCCCCCGAATCATTCCGCTCAAGCGCCCAGTCATCGAGAACGGCAAACTGACTCCTGAGCGTCGGACAGGCATGCTGCCGCTCCGTCCACGTATTCTCCCAGCAACCCGTCTTGAGATGCACGACAAGCAGACGCAGAGACGCCCTGCCATCACTGACCGTAATATCCAGCCCGCTGCGCAAAGCATGAGGCGCATCGGGCGGATAAACATTCAGCGCCGTCAGAACAGGATTCTGTGTGACATTCAGCGAACCGCGAATGGCCACGCCAACCTGCTGCGCCACATGATCGCCCGACATGATGATCCGGTAACCGGGTGGCCGGAATACGCGCGCCGCGATCGGCGCGCCATCCACTTCCTGAAACCCGATAATATCGGCGTCAAGATGATCGGCATAAGCCGCAAGCCGCGCAATATCGGCATCGTTCCGCCGGTAAATACCATCGGGTAACGCCGGATCGCCCGCGGCCCGCGATGTCAGCCAGCCAAGATTCCACGTCGCAAGTTTGAGAGAAGTCGCAAACCCCGCCCCCGGCTGCCACACAACCGGCAGAACCAGCAGCAGACCGGAAAAAACAATCCCCGCCCGGGCGGCAGCCGGCGCGCCCTTAGCCGACCTGCGCGGGCGCTGTCTGTAAACGTGAAATAGCGGTCTCGATGGAAATCGTCCTGCGCGTTTCTTCGTCGAGAACCAGAACCTCACCCGTGCCGATATCATAAAACCAGCCTTGCAGGATCAGTTTCCGGCGCGCAAGAGCCGCCGCGACGGACGGATGCGTCCGCAGATGAGAGATCTGCAACAGTACATTCTGCTCGGCAAGACTTCTGACCGTCGCCGGCCCCGCATTCTCGCTCGCCAGAGCCACGGCACGCGCCGTCTCGGCATTCCGCAGCCAGGATTTCACCGTCGGCATGTTCTCCAGCTTCTCCGGATTGAGCAGAGCCGTCATCGCGCCGCAATTCGAATGTCCGCAGACAATAATACTGGAAACTCCAAGCGCCAGTACTGCGTATTCAATCGCCGACGAAACGCCTCCAAGCATTTCACCATAGGCCGGAACAATATTGCCAATATTACGCAGGATAAAAAGATTTCCAGGGTCCGTCTGTGTGATCAGACCCGGACTCACACGGCTGTCCGCGCAGGCAATAAACAGCGTGCCCGGCGCCTGACTTTCCGCAAGCCCCTTAAACAGGGCCTCTTTCTCTGGAAATACGTGCGTATTGAAATATTCGACGCCGTGCAGAAGGGCAATCAGACTGTCTTTAGCGGTTTTATTCGCCATTCTGTTTCTCCATGTAAGAGGCCGACATCAGACATCACGCAGTATCACGCCGTCGCGCAAACAAGAATGCTCATCATGGTACGGAGTTCCTGAAAGACAGAAATTGTAACAGAGACGAAACCCCGGGACATATGACTGGCACGGATGATTGCTTTGCAGTGACAGTTCTGCTTGTCCTGCCGTGCTTATGCCGCAATGTTTTCGGGTGCGCGCGCAATCCCGATGATTGAGCCGTATAATCGCCAGCAGCCGGACAGGGGAGAACCGGCCGGACCAGGCAGGAAGCGGGGACGGCGGAAGTAAGCGAAGACGTCGGGCATCAGGCGCCGCGTCCTCAGGCATTATTGCCCGGATATAAGGTGGCCCGAAGGCATAGTTACGATGATCCGTCCATAAATGCGGGAGGGAGACCGGATCATCATCATTGCCGTCCCGATTGCACTCAGCGCAGGAGAGCCGCATGTCATGACAGACACGCGCGGCGGCCTGCCAAAAGCTGTCCTCGAACATACGGGCGCAGGGGCAATAGCGGCCGTGCTGGAAAGCCTCCTTACACGGCAAAGGCGTTTCCCCGCCGCGAACGCCGAACAGCTGCCCGTGCGCGTGACACAGGCGGACGGCGCCGCCCGGATCGTCGAAATACCGCACCTCGTCACAACACGCATGAGCCTCGACGAGCCCGGATGGGTGCCCTGTTACGACATCCTGCCCTGGGAGAATCACCGCTCGGAAACCGATATCGAACAGGCCTCGTATCTCGGCGCGCAGCTTATGTACAAGACAGCGGCCGACGCAACTTCCCCGGACCTGACGCCTGAACAGTTGCTGCACCGTCGCCGCATGGGCATCCTGTTCGCGGTCAACGGTCGCACATGGCGCCCCGAACTGGCCACCGAGCGATGCGCCATCCTCGATCAGGCCGGCCTGCCGGAAGCAGGGCAGGGGAGCCCCCTCGCCGGCAGCCTGATCCCGGAATGTCGCCACTGGCTGGCAAGCGCCCTCAGCCATCTCCGGCGACCATTACGGTCGCTGTCCATGCCAGCCGAACTGATGCCGGACCGGTTCACGATCCCGCAGTTTCAGGCCGCCGCCGAAGGCCTCCTCGGACAGGCGCTGGACAAACAGGTCTTCCGCCGGAACGCCATAAACAGCGGATTTCTGGAAGACACCGGCGGCCACAGCGATGAAGTCGCCGGGCGTCCGGCCAAACTGTTTCGATTCAGAATCGATTTTACCGTCGCGCGCTCCATGCAGACCATGCCCCTCGCGCTCCCCCTGGCGGACGGCCTGGCCCGCTATGAAACCATCGATCTGCTGCTGAAACCCCTCGGCGACGGCCCTCACTCCGATCGTGAAAAAACCACGCGGAACTCCCCGCCAGACCCCGGGACGGAAACCGACCCCTGAGCCCGCCCGCGCTCATGGCCCGCGCCCCGGTAACCCTTTGCTGACCATTCTCTGCAAAATACTCGTGCTGCGACGACCACGCACACCCGTCACCACGCCGCGCCAGACACCCGCTTCCGACCTCCGGGATCCCGGCCGGAGGCAGCCATGGCGCCCGGTGCCGGAGCGTCGCCCGAAGAAAGGGAAACGCCGATGACCACCGGAACAGATCCGCACGCCCTGCATGAACAGCCCGTTATCGTGGGAGCCGGCGTCGCGGGCCTCATGACCGCGCTGCATTTCGGCAACAGACCCTGCGTGCTCGTGTCATGCGCCGAACAGCCCGGCATCGGCGCCCTCCGATCCGGCGTCGCCGCCGCACTCGGCGCCGACGACACAGCCTCCGCCCGCGCCGGGCGAACACTCGAAAGAGCCGCCGGCCTCGCATGCCTCGAAACCGTGCAGTGCATCACCGCCGCCATGGGCAACGTCATCGACACGCTGGGTCGCTTCGGCATCCCCGTCGCGGCGGGTGCCCGCGATTCCGGTTACGCCCTGCACGCGGCCCTCCTCGCCGCCGTGCATGTGCGGCCGAACGTCACCATTCTCGCCCCGGCGGCACTCCGCCGTCTGGTCGTCGTCGATGGCCACGTGCGCGGCGTCATCCTGGATACCGGCAGCCGCATGATCCCGCTCGACACGGACGCCGTCATCCTCGCGTCCGGCGGTACCTGCGGCCTGTATGATGACGGTCTCAGCCCGGTAACCGCGATCGGCAGAAGTCTGGCCGTGGCCGCCCGCGCCGGCGCCGCATTGTCAGACCTGGAACTGGTCCATTTCCACCCGTTCGCCCTGTCGCTCGGCAACACCCCCGGCTCAGGAGTCGCAATCCCCTTCGAATTATATGGTCCCGATGCGATTCTGCACGACGAGCAGGGACAGAAACTCGAAGGCCACACGAACGACCCCGCCTATGTGGCCCGCGCCATTTACGAACGAAGAGCAGGCGGACACGCAGTCTTTCTCGATCTGCGAAAGATCGTCGCCGCCGGAACGCAAAATGCCGACCCGACGCTGAAATCCTTTCTTGCCCTTTGTCATGCCCGGGGAATCGACCCGGCAACACAGTCACTGCCGGTCAGACCCGCCGCCGCCTTCCACATCGGCGGACTCAAAACGGAGATCAGCGGCAGAACATCACTTCCCGGCCTGTGGGCCTGCGGAGAAGCCGCCTGTAACGGATTTCACGGTGCGTCCGTCCTGCACGGAAACCCGCTGCTTGAGGCCGTGGTCTGCAGCCGCTTCGCCGCCGAAGATGTCACCGGCCGGATGCCTGTGCCCTTTCGCGATATTTCCGGCATCCACCCCGATCAGTCGCTCACAAAAGGCCTGCTGCCAGTTGTCAGAAAGAGCATGGCAGCGGCCATGGCACCGACACGCACGGAAGAAACACTGGTCAGCGCCCTCATGCATGTCTCGCGATTTGCCGAATACGACGATGTCGCCCTCGTCGCCGAACTGATGTTTTTATCGGCTCTGAAACGAAACGAAAGTCGCGGCGCGCATTTCCGGGCCGACTTCCCGAAACCGGATGCAATCGCCCGCCATACCTCGTTCACCGCCACCGAAGCCCATACCGCCGTCAGACTGGTCGGCAGAGATCATCCCATCACCTGGTCACCGGACGCGCCGACGAAGACGGAACTGTTCACGACCTGAACCGCATACCGCCTCAGGACAAGAGACCCTGCGACGCAGCGCCGATCGTCCGTAACAGCGTGAAAGGCGCGTCCCAGACGCCGCCGGCCGCCTCCGCGCCGTCCTCCTCAGTCCCGACCGCAACGAAGTCTGCGGTCCGCATCAGCCGATCCGCCACGGCAGTCCCCTCAGACTCCGTTCCCGACACCACATATTCAGCAACAGCAGGCAATTCCATCACCTCTGTCCACCAGCGAAGCAGGGCTACAGCTTCGGCATCGGATGTTTCGCTGAACGCACCAAAAGAAACGTAATCAGCGCCCTCCATACCCGCCTGCATCGCCAGATCCCGGCTCATGCCGCAGAACGCGCCAAGTTGCAGATCGTCTCCCAGCGCCTTCCGCGCCGCCACGACATCCGACGCATCCACATGAGCGCCATCGCAGCCCGTCGCGCGGGCCAGTGCCGGCAACCCGTCGAGCATCAGAGCAACCCCCTGCTCCTGGATCGGCCCGCGAAGCGCTTCAATCACGCCGGCCTGTACCTCACGTGGCCCCGGCGCAAGCCGGAGCCTTATCGCCGCAACCGGACAGGCCCGGAGCACCGGCTCAAGCCGGGGCAGAAATTGCGCGGCGTCCGAAATAACCGGCGTCACAAGATATAATTCGGATCGTGCGCCTTCGTCCGGTGTTTCATTCTGCGCTGCTGTCATCGTGCTGTCCGTCATGACCACCGCATATGCTCCGCAAGCGTTTCCCTGTCTACGAGTCCCGAAAATTACATCGCCCGCGGGCTCACCCCCGTTCCGTAAGACCACCGCGCGATCCGTCACCGGACAGCCGGCCCGAAGACAAAAGCAGGGCCGCAGACACACGCCCGGCACGTAAATCCGCTGCCGTAATGTAAACTTCCGGACGATGTGAAAACATTTCGGCATTCAGAGAGGCAGCAAGAACACCGGCCTGACGGTGCTGAGGGCAGTCAGGATGCAGAATGATCCGGGCCTGCCCCAGCCCGAGCGCCGCCACCGCACGTCCCGCCTGAGCCCCGCAATCGAGAATGTCGATAAATGCCGGAGCACCCGTCACGGACTCCTCCTCGTCGCGGACAGCCGCCATCAGCGCAAGCCACCACGGAGACCCCATGAAACACGCCGCATCGGGAGGAGACAGCAAAACCGGCGCCACGCCGGCATCCCGGGCCAGAGCCAGAGCCAGACGCGCTCCGGCCACCGAACCCACCTCAAAAATGACACAATCCCGCGCGTTCGCCTCTTCGTTGCTCTTTCCGGATGACAGCGTGCTGATCATGCTTGACCTTCCATCCCATGCGGGTGATCTGTAACCCTGTATTTCAACATACAGGCAGGGCTGCACAAGTGTCGGACAGAGGCGAAGACAGACAGGAAGACCCGATGGTCGTGAGCCCGGTCATCCCCGACCCGATCAGCAGGCTCCGCACAGCCCTGGACCGGATCGCCTTCGCGCTGGAACAACGTAAAGTCGCGCCGGCTCCGCCACCTGAACCGGTCGCCCCCGCGCCAGGTCCGGATCTGGAAAAAGTTGTCGCCAGCATCGATCTGCTGATGGCCAGAATCCAGGATGTCCTCGGCACGGAAAAGCCGGAACCGGCAGCGTCCGACACGCATTACGTTCCCGACACGCAGTACGTTCAGGAAACCCCGCCCGTCCATGCCGCGGAACCGGCCCCCGCCGAACCCTGGACCGAGCCTTACAATCCGGCGCCCCGTTACGACGATCCGCCCGGCAACAACAATGCCGACGTGAACAATAATCCGTCATGGACGGAAGACCCCTGGCAGAACGCCCCCGCTCCGGACTCCCATAACCCTTCATCCTCATGGAATGAACCCGGATGGAGCGAGCCCGGCAACGGATCTGACGTCGCGCCAGGACAACACTATAACGAACAACGCCACGGCGGGGAGGGATGAGCATGCCGCAGGTCACTGTTCGTATTAACGGCTACGCATACACAATCGGCTGTGAGCGGGGCGAGGAACGCCACCTGCTCGCCATGGCGCAGGAAGTCGAAAAACGGGTCAGCCGCGTCCGCAATCTCGGTTTCAGCGGCGAGGCAAAAGTCCTCGTCCTGGCCGCCCTGCTGATGGCCGACGAAATCTCGGACGTCTCAGCCGAAAAGCTGCCGGTGGAAACACACAACGCCATTATCGCCGGCGAACAGGCCACAAAAGAGAACGCCCGCCTGCTCGAACAGATTTCTTTGCTCGCAGAACGCACGGAAGCCATTGCGGCAACGCTTGAGCACGACTAGATTAGTCATGCGGGGCTGCCCGGTGCGTCAGGCAATTCAAACCCCTGGGCCGATAAGCACTTCCTCGGGAGCTGGCGCTGCTGTGATCGTGGTCATGGTATCCGGCGCCCACCTGCACTAGCAGGTCCTGGAGGTTGTATATACCAACGGCCAGGGTGGCTCCGCAATTTTTCCCGTGTTCAGAATATGCATGAAGATCCCCCCGAAATTGTCGCCGCCAAACGGACCCTCCGCGCCACCTGCCGCGCGATCCGGCTGCCCGCGCACCTCTCAGAGACAGCCGCCTCACAGGCCGTGTGCGGGAAACTGCACACCCTGCTCCTGAAGCACGACAGCGCCGGCATCATCGCCTGCGTCTGGCCGCTCGCCGGTGAAATCGACCTGCGCCCCCTCTGCGCCTCCCTTCATCGGGAAGGCCGCACCGTCTGCCTGCCGGATACCCCCAAAAAAGGCCATCCCCTGATCTTTCGTCACTGGACCCCGACCAGCCTCATGCTCGAAGGCCGCTTCGGAACCCGCCACCCCGACGGTCCCGCCGTCACCCCCGATATCGTCCTGGTGCCCATGCTGGCTTTCGACCGCCGCGGCTACCGGCTCGGCTACGGCGGCGGCTATTACGACCGGACCCTCGCCGCGCTCCCCAAAGCCCGCCCCGTCGGATACGCCCTGTCCACCCAGGAAAAACCCGCCATCCCGACCGGCCCGCACGATATCGCGCTGCCCCTCATCGTCACCGAACACGAAATCATCCGCTGCTGAAAACAGCCATGGCCGTCAGTCGGAAATACCCCGCGACACGCAGGCGGGAGCGACACCGATAATATCGTAATGCAGACGTTATCCGGACCGGAAAGCAACAGCCTGCCGCCAGTCCGGGTAAAAGAAACAGCCTTCGCGCTGACCCGGTATCAGTCGATTTCCTGACCGTCCCCTTCCGTCTCCTCTCCCCGAACACCAGAAAGCCGCCGCACAATCACGCCCCGCACCGTTGCTACGTTTTTGGCTTTTCTCCGTCCCCGGATTATACCCTCCCGAACCCATCACCCGGAAGCAGGAGAATAACGTGCGAATACTGTTTCTGGGGGATATCGTCGGCCGCTCCGGACGGGACGCCGTCATCGCCCGGGTCCCGGAACTGAGACGCACACTTCGCCTCGACCTCGTCATCGTCAACGCGGAAAACGCCAGCCACGGCTTCGGCCTGTCACCCTCCATCGCCCGCGATCTCATGGGCTGCGGCGTGGACGTCATCACACTCGGCAACCACGCCTGGGACCGACGCGACCTCATCGGGGAAATCGATGCCCTCGCCACGGTCATCAGGCCCCTCAACTTCCCGCCCGGAACACCGGGGCAGGGGAGCACGGTCGCAACCCTCGCCGACGGTCGCCGCGCCCTGGTCGTAAACGCCATGGGCCGCCTGTTCATGGACCCCATGGACGACCCGTTCCGTCTCACGCTCGAACTGCTCTCCCGACACCGCCTCGGCGTAACGGTCCAGGCCGCAATCGTCGATCTTCATGCCGAAGCCAGCAGCGAGAAATGGGCCTTCGGTCACGCGCTCGATGGCAAGGTCTCACTGGTGGTCGGCACCCACACCCACACACCAACGGCCGACCACAGAATCCTGCCGGCTGGCACCGCATTCCAGAGCGATGCCGGCATGTGCGGCGATTATGACAGCGTCATAGGCATGCAGAAAGACAACGCAGTCGCCCGCTTTATCCGTAAAATGCCCGGCGAACGCCTCCAGCCCGCCGAAGGCGAGGCCACCATCGCCGGCCTCATGATCGAAACCGACGATGCAACCGGCCTGACCCGGAAAGTCGCTCCCCTGCGCCAGGGCGGCATCCTTTCACAGGCCCTGCCGGACTTCTGAGCCGGAAGCTTCAGATCGCCTTCCGTGCCGGCCCGAGAATACCCACCCGCGCGGACGGATCGCCGCTGAAGGTCGAAGGACCGGTGTGAGTCAGAACCAGTGACGGATCGAGCCAGACCTCGCCCCCGATCGCGCGCCAGCGATGGCAGAAGGTAAAATCCTCGCTCAGATAAGTCTTCGTCTCAGGATCGACCAGGCAGTCGAACAGCGCATGAGCCTCAGATTCCGGCGCGGCCTCCGACTCATGCTGCCCGACCGGCGCATCGATCCGGCGGTAGCGCGTCTCGGGATAAGCCCGGATCATCCGGGAGACAGCCTCCCTGCTGATGAGCATAAAGCCCGTCCCGGCATAACCCGCCTTCACAAGCGCCCCCGGCGTCGCCTTCGCCTCATGCAGCGATTCACTCTCTCCGACATAACGCAGAGAAGCCATCGCGGGAGATTCACCCCGCCGCATCTGCGCGTCGGTCAGCCTGTCCCAGTAACGATCCTTCAGCGGATACAGCCCCGCAACCACATCCTTGCCCGCCGCCACAATCCGGGAGAGGGCGTCCGGCTCAAACCCGATATCACTGTCAACGAACAGAATATGGGACGCCGTGCTCTGTGCCATGAACTGATGCAGAAGCGTATTCCGGCACCGCGTAATAAGCGCATCGTTCCCGATCATCGAGAGCGTGAGTTCGATCCCATGCTGCTGCGCGGACGCCATACACCCGATGACCGACTGCATATAAGTCTGCGTGACAACACCGCCAAAACATGGCGTTGCAATGAAAACGTGAGGAGAAAAAGCAACACTGTTCACACAAATCTGGCCCTGTTGTTCAGGCCATTTTGCTCCCACAGGGTTTCGATCCGCTTAATTCGGATTTTGCAAACGTGATCGCTTCCGCCGCCATTCCGGATGATGCCGGTCAAACATCAGCGCCCAGCCGGCCAGGCCGTGATGCCGCAGGCTGGCTTTTTCTGGCAGGACGGGCTGAATGTCATCAATGCCGTCCTGCTGAAGTGAATCCGAAAAGCGGCATGTGGTCCTGAGGTTTCCGAGAATGTCTTCACACTCTTTGACGTCCCCTGAAATTTTTCAGCATATCCGTATCGTCATGGGGATGGTCGTGGGCCTCAGCGTCACACGCCTGCTCAACGGACTGGTCCGGATCATCCAGCACCCAAAACAGACACGGATTTATCTGGTCCATATCGGCTGGGTTCTGACACTGCTCCTGATGCTGATTCACTTCTGGTGGTGGGAACTGTGGCTGGTCGAACTGTCATCCTGGACGTTCGAGATCTATCTGTTTCTGGTCATCTACGCGATCGTTCTGTTCTTCCTGAGCGCGTTCCTGTTTCCGGATTCCATAAATGATTACACGGGCTACGAGGATTTCTTCATTTCCAGGCGGAAATGGTTTTTCTCGTTTTTTGCTCTGACAATTGTATTCGACCTGATCGACACCCTGATCAAAGGGCCAGCACACTACGCCATGTTTTCAATCGAATACTGGTTCCGGATACCCGTCTATCTCATCCTGTGCGGCATCGCGTTTGTGTCGGTTAACCGACGATTCCACATGGGCTTTGTTACGCTCGGCCTGCTCTACGAGATTTCATGGATTATCAGGCACTTTGAAACGTTGCAGTAAAAAACACACCCTCTGAAAGAGAGCCGCCAGCACTCACCCGATCAGCGTCGGCTTTCTGCCCACCCATCTGCCAGACATCGCACCCGAACAGACCGCTCACCCCTCATCCGCAATCGCCTCCCAGTGCCCCGGCCCCATACGCCGGAATTGCGGAACATGCGCAAGCGCCCGCACCAGCCCCGCATCCGCCTCCAGCTTCGCCCTCCACGCATCCCCGTCCGTCAGAACGGCGCCAATCCCCACAACCTCTGCCGACGCCTGACGCGCCAGCGCCAGAGACGCCACCAGACTGGACCCCGTGGCAATCACGTCATCAACCACCACAATCCGCCGCCGCAACAGCAATGGCAGCGCAGCCCGGTCCAGCCGTAACTCCTGGCTCCCATGCGACGTCACGGAAGACAGCGAATGAGTCAGAGCATCCGCCAGATGCTTCTTGGGCGATTTCTGAAGAATGATGTAATTGTCGAGCCCGAGATGCCGCGTCACCTCAATCGCAACGGGAATGCCCAGCGTCGCCGTCCCGATCACAATTTCCGGGTTCAGAGGACGCAGCTTCTCAGCCAGAGCCGCCCCGATATGCTCGCCAAACCGAACCCCCATATCGGTAATCATCATCAGCGCAATCGCACGATCCGGCGAAACCGGCGTAATGGGAAGGCTGACCTCCCGACCGGCAATATCCACCGTCCACGAGGTCACGGCATGCGGCGGCACAGTCTGCGTCATATACTCTTCTTCTGTTCAGACAGCACACGCCGGATCATCGGTAAAACAGCGCGCGCCCGGTTGCTTTCGTCACACTCACCAACGCCACAGCCCGGCCCCGGTTCGCACTCACACCCTATTCGGTGATCGTGTCGAACCCGTCCTCCGGCGGCAGCCCGCGCGGCTTCCTGTTCTCATCGAGCGCGACAAAAGTAAATTTCCCCTGCGTCACCTTGCGCCGGTCATTGCTGTTCCGCGCTCGCCGCCAGGTCTCGACATGCACAACAATCGAGGATTTCCCCGTCTGCGTGACCTTCGTGTAAATGCTCACCTCATCCCCGACCGAAACCGGCTCATGGAAAATGAAGCTGTCGATCGCCACAGTGACGCAGCGCCCCTTCGCCCGGAACGCAGCCGCCGTGCCCGCGGCCAGATCCATCTGCGAAACAAGCCAGCCGCCAAACACATCCCCGGCGGGATTGGTGTCCGTCGGCATGGCAACAACACGGATCGTCGGAATGGCTTCAGGCGGATATACGGAAGGCGACACAGGACTCATCCTCATACGAACATGACGCTCTTCTGCAGGAGCCGACAAACCACACGTTACCGGAACGGAGGCTCGTCAAAACCACGGAGCTTGCGCGAATGTAGCCTCGCAACCCCCTGCCTGCGCAACAGCCGCATTGTCTCAATGCCAACCGTCAGATGCTGACTTACGCGCTCACGATAGAAAGCGTTTGCCATCCCGCGAAGTTTCAGCTCCCCGTGCAGCGGTTTGTCCGACACACACAGCAATGTCCCATATGGCACGCGAAAGCGGAATCCGTTAGCCGCAATCGTCGCCGACTCCATGTCCACGGCAATCGCGCGCGACATGTTGATGTCTGCGGACAACTCCCTGAGACGCAGCTCCCAGTTCCGGTTGTCCGTCGTCATCACCGTCCCGGTCCGCAGCCGCGTCTTCAGCTCCACATCCTTCAGACCCGTCACCTCGGCCGCAACCGCCTGAAGCGCAACCTGCACCTCCGCAATCGGCGGCACCGGAACCCAGACCGGCAGATCATCGTCCAGCACATGATCCTGCCGCATATAACCATGCGCCAGAACATAATCGCCCAGCATCTGCGTCCGCCGCAGCCCGGCGCAATGCCCCACCATCAGCCAGCAATGCGGACGCAGCACCGCCAGATGATCGGTGATCGTTTTCGCGTTCGCCGGCCCCACGCCGATATTCACCAGCGTAATGCCGTCCCCGTCCGGACGCTGCAAATGATACGCCGGCATCTGCGGCAGACTGCCGGACAAAGGCGCCACCACGTCCTCATCCGCCCCCGTCCAGACCTGATCCCCCGGCTCGACAAAAGCGCTGTATTCCCCGCCCTTCGCCACCTCGCCCCGCCCGAAATCACGAAACGCATCGACATAACGCTGGTAATTCGTCAGCAGAATAAACCGCTGGAAATGGTTCGGACTCGTGCCGGTATAATGATGCAGCCGCGCCAGCGAATAATCCGTGCGCTCCGCCGTAAACAGCGCCAGCGGGCGAGGGCGCCTGTCAGCCGGAAAACTCTGGCAGTTCGCAATCGAATCATCGGTCGCATGCAGATCCGGCAGCGCAAACCGCTCCTGAATCTGCCTCAGATCCGCTTCCGTCAGCCCGCTGACCGCCTCCTCCAGCACATAAGGCAGCGGGATCGGCCGCAGAGACCGACCCACATAAACCGGCTGCTTATAATGCCGCAGCAATATGCCGATCTGCTCGCGCCAGTACCCGCTGAAAAGAGCCGGACGCGTGAGAGTCGTCCCGTAAAAACCCGGCTCCAGAACCACATCGAACGGAGGCCGCGTCTCCGGCGGCGCGCCACGCGCAACAAAGAAAGCCAGACAGGGATAAACCGCCCGATCCGATACATCGGCGGCATTCTCCCGAAAGGCCTCGCGCAACAGCGTGGCGCTCTCATCGTAAAGCGCCTCAATCCGCTCAACAGCCTTCGCCGCATCATGAAACGCAACGAAATCAGCCCCGACCGATGCCAGCATCCGCTCCGAATCCGTCATCCCCACGCGCCTCCGAATCTGTTTCCCCCGCAGCGTACACCCGTAACCGGACAAAGCGACCCGTCAGTGAACAAATCCACGCGGCCCTGACGACCCTCCCCCTCAGTGCCGGATCAGAATGTAGTTGATCGTCACGTCCAGATCGAAATGATCGCCCTGAATGTCCGGCGGAACCGGCGGCAGCTGCGCCCCGTGGAACATGCCGGTCGTCGAGGCATCCAGCTCATACGAGCCCGACTGATTCGTCAGCCGCACAAACCGCACCCGGCCCTGACGATCGATCACGACATGAACGGAAGACGGACCCTCCTCGCCATTTTTCGCCGCTTCCTCGGGATAATACATGTGGCGACGAATCCAGCGATCCACCTCGCCACTGTAATCGTCGCTCACGCCCCGCGTCGTGCTCCGCGTGGCAAACGGCGCATTGAGCTGCCCGTTCTGGATCATCGGCCCGATCGAAAGATCAATCGGACCCCCGGACCCGCCCGAACGCCCGTGACGACGCGCCCGGCGCGGCGCGGACGACTGATCCAGCGAAAGATCCATCGGCGAGTCAAACGGGGAGGGGGCGCGCTGCTTATGCTCCTCATGCTTCACCGACTGCCTGCTGGTGGACTTCTTCGTCGTCTTCTTGCTGCCCTGGCCCGTCTCGGTGGAGGCCGGGTTGATCGGCGCGGTCTCATTGGTCGGGTTCGGATAGCTCTCGTCGGACGAAGCCTCAGGCATCGGCGGGGCCGCCGGCGTCTCCGTCGTCGGCTTCGCAGCCCCCTCCGAGGCCTCGGACTGCTCCGGCTGCGCGTTGCTGCTCTGGGAGGACTTCGTCGAATCCGTGCCCCCGGCCATATCCGGCGAGCGCTCCCCCTTCATTCCGCTCTGCGCCGGCGGGGTGACGAACATCATGTCAACAGACCCAGTCTCCGGCGACTGCGGATTCCCGCGCGGCCGGTGATGCGCCGCAAGAAGAATGGCAACCGTCAGCAAAGCCAGATGAAGCAGCAGGGAGAGGAGAATAACCGGAATCAGATCCGGATCGGCAAACACCTGGCGCGGCGTCATAGGCGTCTTCGCCGGCCTGACACGACGCGTCCCCGGCGCCCGCTCGACAAAAGCCGGGCCGAGACCAGGACGCTTCAGATCGTCTTCCGGCGGCTTTCTGGCCACAACCGAAGCAATATGCGGCCGCCCCATGCCCGTGGTGGGGACAAGGACAGGCTCCTTCTTTTCCCCGGACCCGGCAGGAGGCCTGTATGACACCGTCATGGAGTTGGGTCAGTCTCCGGGAAAACAGGAAAAGTATCACCCCGGCACCCGATAAACAGGCTCCGGATAAAAAAGTCGTACAATCTTGCCACCGGGAGGATAGTCTGGCCACCCTGCCTGTTACAGCAAAGAGGTGACAGAACGTATCGCCCGTTCCGGGACAGGGTATTGGTTCCGGCCATCTGTTAGCGTCATACCAGGTGCAGTGACCAGCATGAAGAAAAAAAACGGTAATAATAAGAAGCAGCCGAACACCATTGTTCTTCCACCGGAGCCGGCTCATGCCACGGTTCTTCATCCGGCGGAACCCTTTCTCGCCGCCGCCGATCCCGATTTTGCCGAACTCATCCGGCGTGTCGGCCCCTGCCGGCTCGAACCCGATCATACGGGCGAGCCCTACGAAGCCCTCATCAGAGCCGTGCTGTATCAGCAACTGCACGGCCGCGCCGCCGCCGCGATTTTCGGCCGCCTGAAAGCCCTCTCGGACGGACGATGCCCCTCTCCGGAAGACCTTCTCACTTATTCTTTCGAAGCATTGCGCGGCTGCGGATTGTCCGCGCGAAAAATCGCCACCGTGCAGGCCGTCGCCGAGGCCAGCCTCAACGGCGTCGTCCCCGCCCGCGCAAAAGCCGAATCCATGGAAACCGAAGACCTGATCGCCCGCATCACCAGCCTCCGCGGAATCGGACGCTGGACCGTCGAAATGCTGCTGATCTTCACCCTAGGCAAACCCGACATCATGCCGGTGGACGATTTCGGCGTCAGCGAGGGATGGCGAAAACTGAAAGGACTGGAAACCCGCCTCCGCCCGCGCCAGCTCGGAGAAGCAACCCTCTGCCTCGCGCCCTGGCGCTCCGCCGCCGCCTGGTATCTCTGGCGCGCCGCGGCGGAAGGAAAAACGACCGGAACCGGAAATCCCGTTACCGGCTGAGATATTTTTTGTCGAAACCAGCGAACTTCCCGAACCTGCCGGCGTTTTTATCACACAGGGTCCGAATAACCCGAAAAATCAACAGGAGACGATCATGGGTGAATTCACCGATAAAGTTAAAGGCGCCAGCGACAAAGTGGCGGGCAACGTCAAGGAAGGCGTCGGCAAGGCCATGAACGATTCCAAGCTCGAAACCGAAGGCAAAGCCCAGCAGGTTAAGGGCAAGGCCGAGGAAGTCGAAGGCAAGGTCAAAGGGGCCGTCAACGACCTCTGATCCCCAGGCTCCAGGTCATGTAACGAAAGCGCGGAACCGCATCGCCGGTTCCGCGCTTTTTGTTGACCGCCCGCTTCCGATCCCCCTTCGCCGCCTCATAATCTTCCCGCACAAACAGCCTCAGCCGCCCGCATAACTCCTGTGACGAAAGCCCACCGCTTCCGCCACATGCGCCGCCTGTATCCCGTCAGACCCGTCAAGATCGGCAATCGTCCGGGCCACCCGAAGCAGCCTCGTGAACCCGCGGGCCGAAAGCCGCAGCTTCCGCGCCGCCTCAGCAAGCACACCCTTCGCACCGGCATCCAGCTCGAACCCGTCCGGCGCCGCCTCCGAATTTCTGACATCCTGTCCCCGGAGATGCTGCCTCAGCCGCGCACTCAGCACCCGCGTCGCAATCGTCCGGGAGCTTTCCCCGGCTGGTGCCACCATCATATCAAGCGGCGAAAGAGGCTGAACGCTGACCCAGAGATCAATCCGGTCCAGCAGCGGACCCGAAAGCCGCCCGAGATAATCCTCCCCGCAGCGCGGCGCCTTCCGACACTCGCGGGACGCATCGCCAAGATAACCGCACCGGCACGGATTCATCGCCGCCACCAGCTGAAACCGCGCCGGATACGTCACATGCGCCGCCGCCCGCGCAATCGTCGTCTGCCCGGTCTCCAGCGGCTGCCGCAGCGATTCCAGCGCCTGCCGCGAAAATTCCGGCAGCTCATCCAGAAACAGAACACCCCGATGCGCGAGACTGATCTCCCCCGGCTTCGCCCGCACGCCACCGCCCACCAGCGCCGGCTGACTGGCCGAATGATGCGGCTCCCGAAACGGCGGCCGCTGAATCGGACCCCCCTCCGCAACCAGCCCCGCCGCACTGTAAATGCGCGTCACCGCCAGAGATTCCTCAGGCGTCAGATTCGGCAGCAATCCCGGCAGCCGCGCCGCAAGCATCGACTTCCCCGAACCCGGCGGCCCCGACATCAGCAGGGAATGACCGCCCGCCGCCGCAATCTCGAGCGCCCGCCGCGCCACTTCCATCCCCTTCACGTCCGCCATATCCGGCCCGACCAGCGGTTGCTCCTTCGGCAACGGAAAATCCGGCGTCGTCAGCAGTTGCCGTCCGCGAAAATGATTGAGCAGCGCCGTCAGGTCCGGTGCCGCCAGAATATCGCGGGTGCCACCGTAAAGCGCTTCAACCCCCTGAACCGCCGGACAGATCAGCCCGAGTTTCATGGTCGCCGCCATCATGGACGCGGAAATCACTCCCGCAACCCGGTTCAGCCGGCCATCAAGCGACAACTCGCCGAGAACAGCGTACCGCCCCAGCTCCTCGATCGGCAGAATCTCCATCGCCGCCAGCACAGCCAGCGCAATCGGCAGATCGAAATGCGAGCCTTCCTTCAGAAGATCCGCCGGCACGAGATTGACCAGAATACGTTTCGGCGGCAGCGCCAGCCCCATGGAGGTCAGCGCCGCCCGAACCCGCTCCCGCGCCTCGCCAACCGCCTTGTCCGGCAACCCGACAATCAGAAACGCCGGAAGGCCATTCGCAATCTGGACTTCCACCCAGACCGGAATGGCCTCAATGCCCGAAAACGTAAACGAGCGAACGCGTGTATTGATCATCGCGCCCTTGCAGACCGCCCGTCAGCCGCCCTGATAAATGAGCCGCGCCCGGATCGTCCCGTCGAGACCACGCAGCTGCTCCAGCAGACGGTTGTCCCTGTCGAGATCCCCCCCGGTATCCGCCTCAACAACAACATAGCCAATCTCGCCATCCGTCTGGAGATACTGCGCCGTCACATTGCAGCCCTCGCGGGTGAACAGTTCGTTGATCTTCGACATCGTGCCTGGAACATTGCGATGCACATGCATGAAACGCGTCCCGCGCGGACTCTGCGGCAGCTGCACACTCGGGAAATTCACCGTGCCCAGCGTCGAACCGATGTCGGAATACTCCACCAGCTTGCGCGCCACCTCGACCCCGATCCGCTCCTGCGCCTCGGCCGTCGAGCCGCCGATATGCGGCGACAGGATCACGTTATCGACCTCCTGAAGCGGCGAAACAAACCGCTCGCCCGGCCCCTTCGGCTCCTTCGGAAACACGTCGATCGCCGCACCCAGAAGATGACCGGATTTCAGAGCCTCGGCCGCCGCGTCCAGATCAACCACATTGCCACGCGCATTGTTGATCAGAAACGAACCCGGCTTCATCTGCGCAATCTGCTCACGACCGATCATGTTCGCCGTCGAGGCAACCTGCGGCACATGCAGACTGACCACATCACTCTGCGCCAGCAGATTCTCAAGCGTGTCGCACGCCAGCGCATTGCCATGACCAAGCTTGTCAATCACATCGTAATACAGCACCCGCATGCCAAACGCCTCAGCCAGAACCGAAAGCTGCGACCCGATCGAGCCATAACCAACGATCCCCAGCGTCTTGCCGCGCACCTCCCAGCTATTGGTCGCCGATTTGTCCCAGCGTCCGTCATGACAGCCAACCGAACGCGGAAAAATCCGCCGCATCAGCATCACGATCTCGCCCATGACCAGCTCGGCCACCGAACGCGTGTTGCTGAACGGCGCGTTAAAAACAGGCACGCCACACTCCCGCGCCGCATCCAGATTCACCTGGTTCGTGCCAATGCAGAAACAGCCGATCGCAAAAAGCCGGTCAGCCCCCTCGATAACCTCCCGCGTCAGCTGCGTCCGCGACCGGATACCCACAACATGCACACCCTCAAGCGCAGATCGCAGCGCCTCACCCTCAAGCGCGCCCTTATGACGCGTCACGTTTTCATAGCCACTCGCCTTCAGCAGGGCGACCGCGCTGTCATGCACGCCCTCAAGCAGAAGAAAGCGAATTTTATCTTTAGAGAGCGACAGGTGAGGAATCATTCAGTTGGCTCGTAGCAGTTACGGCGGTCCCGGTATCCATGGTCCGACCCGGTTGAAAATGAGCCTGCCGCAAGGCAGGGCCTGGCTGGTTGGCCCCGCACGGTCCGGAGCCCTCGCGTCCGGTCCGGACACGGGCCTGAACGCGGGACCGGTGCCATAGCACGTTTCCTCAAAGGCGGAAATCCGGGAGAAACAGCCCCGCACGACAACCCGCAATGACAAACGGAAATCAGCCCCGCAGCCGCTCCACCGCATCGTTCAGCAGCGCCGGATTGCCCACCGCCAGAACCGTCCCGTCGCCACCTGCACGCAGCGGATCGCCATTCCAGTCCGTCATCCGGCCACCGGCCCCTTCGACAACCGGCACCAGCGCTGCCCAGTCCCACGTCTTCATGTCGCATTCCGCAATCACATCGATATAACCCGCCGCCAGCAGACCATAAGCATAACAGTCGCCGCCCCAGCTCACCCGTTTGACCGACGCCCTCAGCTGCTTCCACACATCGCGCGGCGCATCCTCCAGCATCTCCAGCGAAGTGCAGGACAGATCCGCGTCAGCCAGAACCTCACACCGCCTGGTCCCGACAGTCCCTGGCACCGCCGTCGCCCTGGCCCGAAAAAGCGTCGGACGCCCTTTAACGCCAAGCCACCGCTCCCCGCTGATCGGCTGATCGATCACCCCGAGCAGCGGCTCCCCGTCATACGTCAGCGCAATCAGCGTCCCGAAAGTCGGCCGCCCCGTAATAAACGCCCGCGTCCCGTCAATCGGATCGAGCGTCCACCGATACCCCGCGCCCTCATTATCCAGACCGAACTCCTCGCCCAGTATCCCATGCTCCGGATGCCGCTCCGCCAGAACCGCCCGCATCACCCGCTCCGCCATCCGGTCCGCAATCGTAACCGGACTCGCATCCGCCTTGTCATTACTCCCGATCGGCGCCCGGAAATAAGGCCGGATCACCACCCCCGCCACATCCGCCAGCGCCAGCGCCGTCTCAGTCAGAAGATCAAAATCATGAGCCACAAAAAGCGCCTTTCAGAAGTATCTCTCGCCTCAGGGCGCTGCCCTGAAACCCGTCAAAGGCCGCAGGCCTTCGGAAACCATTTATGAAGGCGATTACCCTGTTTGCAAATATGACTGTTATGAAGGCGTTGGGCGACGAGCGACATCGCCGACAATTTACGCGCCATCCCGTCGCTACCCGTACCAAGCAAGCGATGAGGAAATGGTGTCGTTCAATGCTTACATGAAGGGACCGCCCGACTGATCGTTGCGGAGCGAAAAGGGGCATTCTCTATGGTCGAACGGTTGCGATATTCGATGTAGGATCGCTGGCACGATCTCACGCTGTTCCGGCTCGCCTTTAATCAGCGAGGTAGGGTATACGGACTGCTTTGAATAATCGAATGCGGCCGACCCCTTAGATTCCGAGACTTACCATGCAATTCACAGTCATCTCCTATTCTGAGCGGTCAAAACGCTACAAGAACCTCAGCGGAGCGGGCGAGGCATACCTACTACGAGACAATTGGGATGACTACGGATTCAAGACCACCTTCACTCTCGTCTACTTCGACGACGATGGTGACCGGCATGACATCGGCGAGGTCAAGATCATGAGCACTGGCATGTCGGTCGGCTATGTGATGATGCCCGAAGCATTTGAGGCGCTCGCGCAAGGCTATGGGTCGCTCGGTCAGGATCAGAGTTACTACGAGACTCTGCTCGAGCTTCCGGAGGACGTCCGCGTAGATATCCTCAATGGGCTGAAGGATGTCGTCTGGGATGCTATGATCCGCACGGAGCTCGAGGATGAAAACGCCTATGAGACATCGCTCACGAGGTCGGTTGGCGAGGTGCGTCTCGCCAAGCACCAGTCGATTCTCCACCAGCAGGCGGCGCTGACACCCTATGACTTCACCTATCGCTTCCCGCAGAGCGATGAGACCATCGAAGTCCGTGTTGATCCGAATAGCCTTCCCCCGAGCAACATTCATGTCGTGATCGGCCGCAATGGGGTCGGCAAGACGACATTGCTCACATCTCTGAGCTCCCTGCTGCGAAATGGACGGGACAGGCGGCTTGGCCGGCTCAGCTTCGGGGAAGATGCCGCTGTGGCCCCGAAGGACCAGTTCGCAAACCTGATTACCGTCGCGTTCAGCGCATTTGATAGCTTTGATCCGCCCGCGCGATCGTCCGCGGGACCGGTACGCAGCCGTAAAGCAGGGACACGCAGCGGCATTAGCTACACCTATGTCGGATTGAAGAAGCGCGTCCGGGTCGGCGGCGAGCGCGCGACCGGCAACAAAAGCGAGGCCGATCTTCAAGAAGATTTCGTCGAGAGCACGCTGCAATGCCTGCGGAGTGCAAGCCGTCCGCGGTGGCAAGCCGCCATGCGTATCCTTGAGGCCGATCCGCTGTTCGCAGGACTTGGGTTGTCGCATCTGCCCGAGTTGCAGGCCGACGAGATCGAGCAGTGGGCCGGCACTTTGTTTTGCACCGCGAGCTCCGGCCACAAGATCGTCCTGCTGACCCTGACACGGCTAGCGGAGCTGGTGAGCGATCGCACGCTGGTCCTCATTGACGAACCAGAGGCGCACCTGCATCCACCCTTGGTGATGGCCCTCGTGCGGGCGATCTCCGACCTGCTCGCGAACCGTAACGGCGTCGCGATACTGGCGACTCATTCGCCAGTGGTCGTCCAGGAGGTGCCCGCCGATTGCGTCTCGCTCCTGTTCCGGTCCGGCGATGGTGTCACCGTCGAGCGACCCGAGATCGAGACATTCGCCGAGAACCTTGGCGCGCTCACCCGGGAGATATTCCGCGTCGAGGTGACAGAGAGTGGCCACCATGCGCTGATCGCGCGGGTGGTCGAAAAATCTGAATCCCTTGATGAGGTCCTTGGTACTTTCAAGGACCATGTCGGTGCCGAGGGCAGGGCGCTGGCGCGTGCGATGCTGCGGTCCACCAACTGATGCTCACCATTGCATTGCCCGACGACGACGCGGGACTGGTGTTCGTAGCCTGCGCGACGCGGACACAAAATGCCGTGAAGAGGAGGGCGTTGCTCGCGCAACGACCGCACGTCGAGGACCGCTCAGAGCAATACCTTGAGCACGCCCTGGCCGGCACGCTCCACGAGTTTGATCCGGTGGAGCCCGATGGCATTGAACCGGCTGAACTGAGCGGGCTCTACGGTCGCGTTTTGGTGAAAGGCGGCGAACGTCCTCTGTACCTGCGGCTCCGCGGTCGGTCACGGTACAACCGTTGCCCGCTATGTGGCCAACGGGACGTCAAGTCACTCGACCATCACCTCTCGAAGGATGATTATCCGGAGCTGGCAGTCTTCGCCGCGAACTTGACCCCCTCCTGTTTCGAGTGCAACCACGCCAAGCTGAACTATCGCGCGGAGCTTCCGACGGATCGGCTGTTCCACCCCTATTTCGACGATTGGAGCGGACATCGGTTGATCCGGGCGACGATCAATGTCGGCGCGCGGGTCACCACGAACTTCACCACCCGTGCCCCGGCTGAAGTCGATGCGGTCATCGTCCAACGCGCTCGAAAGCATTTCGTCGAACTCAACCTCGCCGAGCTTTACGAGCAGCATGCAGCGGTCGAACTTGTCGAACGCAAGGACATGTTCCGCGAGACCTTTGCCTCGGATGGTGCCGAAGGGCTCCGGGACGAGCTCGAGCACGAAGCAAGGAGCCGCCAGCGCTTCAATCGCAACAGCTGGCAATCGGCGCTTTACAGGGCGTTGTCACGGAATGAGAATTTCTATTCGGGCGGGTTCGAGCATATTGACGAGCCATGACACCGACGAGCATCAGAGGCCTGCTCCAGCCAGATACTGTCGTCTGCTGCCGCTCTCGGCAATGACGGTTATGTCTCATAATTCGGTCTATTGAGGTTCGCCTAACAATGTCGGCTTTCGGGCAACCGTCATATCCGCTTGGATGTCTGACATGAGGGCGAAACCAGTCCCCCAACTCACCGCAACGTCTTCAGCCACGCCACCACATCCGCCCGGTCCTTATCATCCCGGATCCCCGGAAAAGACATCCGCGTTCCCGCCGCAAAGGCCGCCGGATTAGTCAGCCACGCATTCAGCGTCACATCATCCCACTGACCGCCATGACCCGATAAAGCCGGCGAGTAGGAATACCCCTCTTTCCCCGCAATCTTCCGCCCGAATACATGGAACAGATTAGGCCCCACCGTGTCCGGCGCATCCGCCGCCATCGTGTGACACATCGCACAGCTCTGCTGCGCCAGTTCCTCCCCATGCGCCACATTCGGAGCAGCCGAAGCCACGGGAACGGCAGACGGCGGGGCAGGGGGGGCATCAGCCGCCGCGGCCGGAATCTCCACTCCGGGCTTAGCAGGCGGCGCATAAGGAACCAGAACCGCCCCCGCGCCCCAGCACACGGAAAGAACCACAGCCGTCAGAAGCAATGCAAAAGCGCCACGATTGGCCGTCTGAAAATCCATGCCCATCCCGAAAACATAACGGATAAAAAACGATAAACAGCACAAAACGGCGGTCAGCCGCGCTGTTGCCACAAAACACGCTCTTTTCTAGAGTGCCATGCCCTTTCTGTGAAGCCACCCGGCCTCACCCCGCCGACAACCAGGTACGCCCCGCGAGCCCATGAGCGCCCCCCTCGTCATCATCCCCGCCCGCATGGCCTCCACACGCCTGCCCGGCAAGCCCCTCGCCGACATCGCAGGTCGCCCCATGATCCTCCACGTCGCCGAACGCGCCCGCCGCGCCGATGCCGGCCGCGTCATCATCGCCGCCGGAGACCCGGAAATCGCCGAAATCGTCACCAGAGCGGGCTTCGACGCCGTCCTGACAGACCCCGGCCTGCCCTCCGGCTCCGACCGCGTCCATGCCGCCGCCCGGCAGATCGACCCGCACGGAAACAGCCCCGTCATCATCAACCTCCAGGGCGACCTCCCCGGCCTCGCCCCCGAAACCCTCCGCGCCGCCCTCCTGCCGCTCGCAGACCCCGCAACCGATATCGGCACCCTCGTCGCCCCCATCCGAAACGACGCGGAAGCCACCACCGATTCAGTCGTCAAAGTCGCCTGCGCCTTCGAGCCCGCCACGGCGCAAACCGCCCGCGCCCTCTATTTCTCCCGCCAGCCCGTCCCCTGGGGGGGCGGCCCGCGCTGGCATCACGTCGGTGTCTACGCCTGGCGCCGCACCGCCCTCGAACGCTTCGTCTCCCTGCCGGAATCACCCCTCGAAAAACGCGAGCGCCTCGAACAGCTCCGCGCCCTCGAAGCCGGAATGATCATCGGATGCGCCCGCATCGCCGAAGCCCCGTTCGGCGTCGATACACCGGAAGATCTGGACAGGGCACGCCGGATGCTGGAAGGGCAGTCAGCATGACAACGACCGCACCACGCACGATCGCCTTCCAGGGCAGACCCGGCGCCTATTCCGATCTCGCCTGCCGCCAGGCCTTCCCCGGCTGGACAACCGTCCCCTGCGAAACCTTCGCGGACGCCATCGCCGCCGTGCATGAAGGCCGCGCAACCCTCGCCATGCTCGCCTGCGAAAACAGTCTCGCCGGTCGCGTGCCCGATATCCACGCCCTCCTGCCGGAGTCCGGCCTGCACATCGTCGGCGAACATTTCCAGCGCGTCGAACACTGCCTGATGGGCACCCCCGGAACCCGCATCGAACAGGCCCGCCGCGTCCATACCCACCCCGTCGCAATGGCCCAGATCCGCCATCTCATCCGGGACCGCAACCTCACCCCCGTCGTCGAATCCGATACCGCCGGCGCCGCCGAACTCGTCGCCGGTTGGGGTCGCCCGGAAGACGTCGCCGTCGCCTCGGAACTCGCCGCCGAACTCAACGGCCTCACCATCCTCGCCCGCAACGTGGAAGACGCCGCCCACAACACCACCCGCTTCTACATCACAGCCCTGGAACCGGCCGACCCGCCAGCGACCGCCGGCCCCCTGATGACCACCGTCCTGTTCAGCGTCAGCAATACCCCCGGCGCGCTGTATAAAGTGCTCGGCGGATTTGCCACGAACGGCGTCAACATGACGCGACTTGAAAGCTACATGGTCGAAGGCACCTTCGCCGCAACGCAGTTCCTTCTCGATGTCGAAGGCGGCCCGGAAAGCGCCGGACTGAAGCAGGCCCTCGCGGAGCTCGAATTCTTCGCCGAACAGTTCCGCATCCTCGGCGTTTACCCGCAATCGCCGTTCAGACGTCAGGTCCCAGGCTCTCAGCGCCTGGCAGGGTGACCTGACAGCCCCCCGTATTCGTGGCATACCCAGGCCAGCAGATTAAAGAGTCCGTCCCGTCGGATCATCAGGAAGAATGCTCATGACCGAAGCCATGTTCAGAGGCGCGCTCACCGCCCTCATCACCCCGATGAACCGGGACGGCTCCCTCGACCTCGCCTCCTTCGACCGCTTCGCCGAGTGGCAGATCGCCGAAGGCATCGCAGGCCTGGTCCCGGTAGGAACAACCGGCGAAAGCCCGACCCTCTCGCACGAGGAACACCACACCATCGTCGAACGGACCGTCCGCATCGCCGCCGGCCGCGTCCCCGTCATCGCAGGCGCAGGGTCCAACAGCACGTCAGAAGCTATCGACCTCGCAAAACACGCCGAAGCCGCCGGCGCCTCCGCCGTCCTCATTGTCACGCCCTATTATAACAAGCCCTCGCAGGAAGGCCTTTACCGGCACTTCAGCGCCATCTCCGACGCCATCAAAATCCCGATCATCCTCTACAATATTCCCGGACGCTCGGTCGTCGACATCTCGGTCGAAACCATGGCCCGCCTCGCCCGGCACGCCAATATCATCGGCGTGAAAGACGCAACCGCCAATCTCCTGCGCCCACTCCAGGTCCGCCACGCCATCCGCGACCGGCACTTCAACCAGCTTTCCGGCGAAGACGGCACCGCCGTCGCCTTCCTCGCCGCGGGCGGAGACGGCGTCATCAGCGTCACCTCCAACATCGCCCCGTCGCTCTGCGCCCAGGTCCAGACCGCCTGGCAGGAGGGACACGCCACAACCGCCATCGCCCTCCAGGACAAACTCCTGCCCCTGCACGACGCCCTGTTCTGCGAAAGCAACCCGGCCCCGGCGAAATACGCCGCCTCACTGCTCGGCCTCGCCGGCGAAACCTGCCGCCTGCCACTCGCCCCGCTGACAACAGCCTCCCGTGAGACGGTCAAAGCCGCGCTCACCGAAACCGGACTGCTCGACTGACCTATGGCAGCACCCAAAAAGAAAACCGGCCTGATCTCACACGGTATCGCCTCGCAGAACCGGAAAGGCCGCTTCAACTACACCATCCTCGAAACAGTCGAAGCCGGCATCGTCCTGAAAGGCCCGGAAGTCAAAAGCCTCCGCGCCGGCCGCGCCCAGATCGCCGAAGCCTACGCAGGCGAACGCAACGGAGAAGTGTGGCTCTTCAACAGCTACATCCCCGAATATCAGGGCGGCGTCCTCTCCCGCTTCGACAGCCGCGCGCCCCGTAAACTCCTCCTGCATAAAAAACAGGTCGAGAAACTCCTCGGCGCCGTGGCCCGCGCCGGCGTCACCCTCGTCCCGCTCGATATCCACTTCAATGACCGTGGCCTCGCCAAACTGACCCTCGGCCTCGGCGAAGGCCGCAAAACAGTGGATAAGCGCCACGCCATCGCCGAACGCGACTGGCAACGCGATAAAGCCCGCCTCATCCGCAACAAAGGCCGCGACGACTGATCCCGCCCGCAGCCGGGTCAGTCATCCTGCCCTGTCCGATCGGAGATAAAGGCCTTCATCCGCGCCGCCTCCTCGCCACCCGCCGGCTGGTAGGTGGTCATGACCAGATCTGGCCGCCCCTCGACCGCGAAATTGGAAAACTCCAGCTCAAGCAGTCCCAGTTCGGGATGATGCAGCCGCTTGACGCCATCGCCCTGACCCGCGACGCCATGCTCCCGCCAGAGCTGCGCGAATTCCGGACTTTCGGCGGAAAGCTCCGCAACCAGACGACTGATTTCGCGTGATGCCCCGGCCCGCACGGCATCCGCCCGAAACGAGGCAACCACATAACGGGCCAGACCCAGCCAGTCCTCCTGCGCCGACCGCACACGCGCCTCACAGAAGATCAGCCGCAGAATATTCCGCTGTTCCGGCGGAAGCTTCGCATAATCTGTCAGCAATACGGTCGCGGCCCTGTTCCACGCGATAACGTCCCATGTCGCCGTGCGAACGGTGGCCGGCGTGAAGGGCAGGGCGTCAAGAACCCGCTGAAGACGCGGCGTGATGCCATGATGCGCCCTGTAGAGCGTCTCCGGCGGATGACCGAACGCAAGAATAAAGAGATGTTCGCGTTCGGCTTCGGTCAGCATGAGGCCGGTCGCAAGCCGGTCGAGAACATCAGCCGAAGGTGCGCCCCCGCGCCCCTGCTCAAGCCATGTATACCAGGTCGGGGAAATGTTGGACCGCTGCGCAACCTCTTCACGACGAAGACCCGGCGTGCGCCGCCGTTCCGCCTTCAGACCGAGAGAAACCGGATCGAGGCGGGTCCGCCGGTCGCGCAGAAAATCCCCCAGAGCATTGCCATCGTCAGCGGGCATAAGCATCCTGTTGAGAATTATACCATGATAAAGTCACGACTTTAACAGAAAGAAATTTACGACAGAATGCCTCTCCGGACAATGTAAGGAGTTCATCCCATGCGGGTATTTCTGACCGGCGCAACCGGCTTCATCGGAGCGCGAATCACAGACGAACTGCTGGCGACCGGACATCAGGTCCTGGGCCTGACCCGATCGGATGCCGGAGCGCAATCGCTGATAGCAAAAGGCGCGGAGCCGCATCGCGGCACCCTGGAAGACACCGACAGCCTCCGCGCCGGCGTGGCCAGGGCGGACGCGGTCATCCATACCGCCTTCGATCATGATTTCTCGCATTTCGTGGAAAACTGCGAGAAAGACCGCCGCGTGATCGCAGCCATGGGCGCGGAACTGAAAGGATCGTCCCGCCCGATCATCATCACTTCCGGAACCGGGATGGGAAGTGCGTCACCCGGCCAGATCGCAACGGAAACCGTCGTAAACGAACAGGCGCCCAACCCCCGCATCGCTTCCGAACTGGCAGGAAATGTCCTGCTGGATGAAGGCGTGTCCCTCTCGGTCGTGCGCCTGCCGCAGGTCCATGACCGTCAGCGACAGGGGCTTCTGACATTGTATATCCAGCTGGCACGCGAAAAAGGCGTCGTTGCGTATCTCGATGAAGGCGCCAGTCGCGTTTCGGCGGCGCATGTGCTGGATGTGGCGACCTTATATCGCCTGGCCCTCGACAAAGGAGAGACAGGCGCCCGTTACCACGCGGTCGCCGAGGAAGGCATCCCGATGCGGGACATCGCCGAAACACTGGGGACATCCCTCGGCCTGCCCGTTATCTCTCTCCCCCGCGAAAAGGCGGCCGAACATTTCGGCTGGCTCGGGACGTTCATCGACATGGACCTTTCAGCATCCGCCGTACTCACCCGCGAACGCCTGGGCTGGACCCCGACCGGACCAGGACTGCTCACGGATCTCGAACACCTCGATCTCTCCGCCTACGCCTGAAGCTCTGCGGCAGCGTCCCGAAACCCGCTTTCCGGTCCCTCCCGGTCACGGAACACCCCGTCAGGGCGCCTGCCGCACCGGCACCGGAGCATTGCACAGCGCGACCCCATGCGCCGCACGGACAAAAAACAGGTCCGTGCGGCTGGCCCGCGCCGCCAGATAAGCCGAAAACACCGGACTGTCGGTTCGCATCACCTGGACGCGCGGTCGCTTCGCAACAGGCAGATCGACGGCAGGCGTTCCACCCCAGATCGCAACAGTCCGCTCCTTGCCGACATAAAACCCCAGTTCCCCCGTTCCGCGCGGCAACGCCCCCGGTAAACTCCATGCCCGTCACAACCCGCCCGACCACCGCAAGATTACGATCAGGCTGACGCGGCGCCTCTCCATTCACCGCGTAAAGTTCCTGCCCGTCGCCAGTATCGGGCGGCATGTCCCGGGCGACACCGATCATGCCATAACAATGCGCAAGCCAGACGCGGTTTTCATCCATCCCCACCGGCCATCCCGCCGCAAACCCGGATGAAGAAGCATAAGGATCGGAATACCCCGGCGACAGAACGGCAACGCCCTGCCGCGCACGCTCATCCTCCGTCGGAGGATCAGCGATAAATCCCGGCGGGAGGTTTCGCCTTTTCGTCCCGGACCGCCCGCTGCACAACGTAATTGTCCTTAACACGGACGATTGCCCTGCCATCCCACCGGTGCGGCCGCGCCAGACCGATAATGTTGCCCGTATGAACCGGCGCGAACTGCGGCGCGAGTTCGATCACAATCCGGGCACCTCCGGCCAGATCCATCACCAGAATCCGGTCTTCAGGCACGTCAGCCCACGCAGACCCGGAAGCATGCGCCACAATATCGGAAGGACCGGATGCCGCCATCGCCACATGCGGCAATAGCAGGGGAAGAATCGGCAGGAAACAGCGCATGACAGCAATCATGCCTGTAGCGAAAAGACAGGCGTAAGCCGAACCGTCACAAACGATTCCAGGAACCCGCCAGACGCTCCGCCGCTGATGACCGACCCGCGTACAGTAAAACGGCCCGCGGATTTCTCCGCGGGCCGCTTCAGCAGATGATCTGACGTGAGAACGCCGGATCAGCAGGCGATGTGGTAGTGGCTGTGCTCTGTCGTCGCGCAGACAGTCCCGGTCGTCGAATCATGCGTCACGGCAGTCGACGAACAACCGCTCCTGGAAGATGCCTGCCAGTGGTCGATCGAACCACCACCGCATACGGTCGTGCTGCCGGATGCAGACGGAGAATAGCCCGTCGAAGTAAACGCCGACGCGACATCATGACACCAGTTACTGTGATCCGCGCCCGAAGGGATGCAGCTCGCTGAACCGCCCGAAGTCGTCGACCAGTGATGATGATCGTTGCCACCGCTGGTGCTGGCCGACGAGGACGATGACGACGAAGAAGGAGAACAACCCGACGTCGGCCAGTGATGCGAATGGCCGCCGCTGGTGCAGGAAGATGAAGACGACGATGACGAAGACGACGAAGAGGATGTCGAGTTTTCAATCACGTAGTTGCCGGCTTTGTCCGTGGTGACCGTCGTCGCGCCCGGCGTGAAGCCGGATGCCACATTGATGTCATCAAGCGTGATGGCCTGGTTGTCACTGAGATCAACGGTCAGTGTGTAGCTGCCATTGGAGTTCTCTGTGTAAACCGCCGAAGTCACCGAAGCGCCCTCGGTGCCATTGACAGCAAACTCGGTGTTCGACGTGACATTAACGAAATCGGTGCTGATTGTCTGACCGCCATCCGCAACGTCGAGAACAACTTCGTCCTTCGATGAATCGAACGTGATCGACGAGCCCATTTCCGTCGAGCTTGTATAGAGAACGCTGTTGCTCGCCATGTTGATGTTCATCAGGCTGTCGATCGACAGCGGAGAAGAAGCAGAACCAAGTGTCGAGTTGGTCAGGTTGATCGTGCCGTCGCCGGACAGATGATCCGAAGTCATAACCGTGTTGCCGCCATTGTTGACGACATTGAGCGTCCCGGCGATCTCGTTGATGCCAAGATCCACAACGGACGATGTATCGACAGTCAGTGTTCCCGTCTCGAAAACCTGAAGCGTATCCACCGTAAAGACAGGGCTTGTGCTGCAATTGCTCGCCGTAATGTCGAGTGTCGCGTCATCGCCAACCGTCAGACTCTGAATAACGTCACCCGATGCCGAACTGGCGACAGCTGTAACCGGGGCTGTGGATGAACCTTCGAGATCAATATCCTCAGAAGCTGTCGGCGCCACGCCGGTGCTCCAGTTGGATGCATCATCGAAATTTTCCGACGTGGTGCCGGTCCAGTAAGTCGTGGCCATTAATAAACCTTTTCTCTTTTTTTTTGGCCCTGCAATTCTCGCGGATGCCAGAAAGCGTGACATCAGGGCCTGTCAGAGAATTAAGATAAAATGCAGCTTCTGGACAGACGTTAATAATTCTTTAAAGCGAGCACTGTTTTTTGGGCACACAGTCAAATAATAATAAGACACATATTAATTTTAATAAAAAATAGTATTAAAACATCAAACGTATCAATAAAAATACAATCATAAATAAAAACATCCCCTGTATCAGATTTTGTGATGTTGAAAATGATCGGGTATTTCCGATTAAGAGTCTGTTTTATTTAAATTTTCCAAGGAAATTCTCAGCCTTCATTCCGAAGAGCCCTATCTTCGAAGCGCGATATTTCCAGGCAGCCAATCCGCTCCGATCGATAACCAGTGCTCCATCACGTCCTGTGTCATGCTCTCCATAGCCCGTTCCCAGAACCAGGGCGTGAATCTGCTATGCGTCTGACTCAACACGATATTTTTCTGTGAATCGTACGTCCGAACCCATCCCGACAGGAACGGAGCGCCCCCATGTGGCAGCACACACGACAAAGACTTCCCGGAAACACAACCGGACAAGCATCGGCAGACAATATCTTCCCGACCGAAGAACACCACAGCGAGGACAACCGAAGAGCAAAGAAGCGGAAACGCGCCTGCTGACGAGCCATCTCCCGGGCCAGGCACCTTAATCTCGTACACAACCGGAAGAAGGGGGCAGCCCTCCGACACCGCATACTCACCGGATCTGTCTCTGTTGCAGAAATCCGCCGATTCAACAGGCGAGGGAAGGGAACCACTCGACCTGCCCGGGAGAACCCGATGCAACGCCGGAACCAGAATCCCGGCCGCGTCAGCCTGTCCGGTGCCAGCACTAAAACCACTGAAAAAATGCGCCGAACCCGCACAAACAAAAGAGCCGCTGCCAACCTCACGGTCGCAGCGGCTCTTTTACGCAATGGCAGCTCCGAACGAAGCCACCATTTCTAAGTCACACGTATCAGTCGAGGCTGATAGCAGCAGCTTCCGGACCTTTCTGGCCCTGAACCACCTTCACGTTCGTTGCCTGGCCCTCATTGAGGGAACCAATGCCGGAACGCTCCAGAGCGGAAGCATGAACAAAAATGTCCTTGCCGCCATGGTCAGGCGTAATGAAGCCGAAACCCTTCGTGGAGTTATACCACTTCACTGTGCCACGCACTTCCTCAGCACCGGACAGGTCAGGCGCCGGACGCGGCGCACGGCCACCACCACCGAAACCACCCGCGCCACGCGGCGCGCCCGCGCCGAAACCAGGCGAGCGAGGACGCTCAGGCTGTGCCGTGCTCTCGTCAACCGTCAGCACTTCAGCGACCTGACGACCTTTCGGGCCCTGGCCGATACGGACAGAAAGCGTCGCACCAGGGCTGACACTTTCATGACCGGCCTGAGTCAGCGCATTAGCATGGAGGAATACATCGCCCGAACCATCGGCAAGCTCGACAAAGCCGAAGCCTTTTTCGCCGTTGAACCACTTCACAGTGGCGTCGATCTCAGGGCCGGAGGCAATAACCTGCGGGCTGGAAGGACGGCGCGGTGCATAACCACCACGATCTCCTCCGCCAGCGGGCGCACCGCCGAAAGGCGACGAGTTGCCACGATCATAAGGGGAGGGCGTGCTCATAAAATCATCGTCAAATCCGCCGCGGCGGGGAGAGCGAGAGCTGCGGTCGGTTCTGTTACTTCTCAACGGTCTTGATCCCGAGGTCTGGTGTGGCGAAAAAAGTCGCCCTGTGAATAAATCCGGGAGAGGAGAGGCAGCGCCTGAAAAGATAGTCTCGTTTCGGCACTTATTCGTCTCAACCTGAGTTCCGGTGTCCGGGGCTTCCTGATGGTCGCCGGGGACGAAAAGAGAAAAGCATGAAATCTCTGCAGAAAGCTACTCTCTTTTTGCTTACGACGGCCCCGAACAGATGAATTTCCTGCAATGAGACGGGCAGAAACGGACAAATCCGTCACGCTGACGACATCCCTGTTCCCCTGGCTCAGAAATATTGTTGAACCTCTGTAAGACTTTCTTATTCGCTTCGTTTGTCTTAAACAATTTTCACAGAAGAGCCTGTCCGCATCGTTTTATCGCGCGGAAGGCAGTCACGCGAGGAAGATAAATAATGCGGCACCGCCTGAAGCAGCGCCTTGGCACTCACCTGAAAGTTTTTGCCGTGGCCGGTGCCGCAACGGCCGGTCTGGCCGTTACTTCTGCGGGTCATGCGACTCCTTTACAGGATAATCAGGGCACATGGACGCTGCAGGGCGAGAACGATGCCGTCTCGACTTTGAAGGGTACCTCGGATCAGTATTATACGAGCGGCCTGCGCTTTAACTGGACTTCAGGAACAGACAATCTTCCGGGACCGTTCGCCACAGTGAACCGCGCCATCCTCGGCAAAGGGATGCAGCGGATCAGCATCGGCCTGGAGCAGGCGATCTTCACGCCGTCCAATACCCAGATCGCCACCCCCTCCGCCCGTGACCGGCCCTATTCCAGCGTGCTGGTCGGCACGGTCAACCTGATCAGCGACACCGACCTCTCCCGTGGCGTATTCGGCATCCAGTTCGGCGTCATGGGGCCAGACGCCCTCGGCAGACAGCTCCAGAACGGCTTCCACAGCGCGATCGGCGACACCAGCAACAAAGGCTGGAGCCACCAGCTCGCCAACCAGCCCATCTTTCAGGTGCAGTACGGGCGCACCTGGCGTCTGCCCCTGGGCACAATCGGCGGACGTAACGGCATCTCCTTCGATATGCTCCCCACCGTCGCCGCCCGCGTGGGCGATTATCGCACCGCCGGCACAATCGGCGACTCAATCCGCTTCGGACAGGGGCTGGACAGTGATTTCGGCGTGCCGACAATCGGCGCGGGAACCGATGGCACGGACGCCTATAAAGGGACCCGCCAGGTTCCCTGGTATTTCTTCGGCGGCGTAACCGGCGACGCCGTCGGCTACGACGCCACGCTGCAGGGCAACACCCTGCGCAGCAATTCGCCGCATGTCACCAAAAAGTGGGATGTCGGCGAGATCCACGCCGGCGTCGCCGTCATGTTCTACGGCGTGCGCCTTTCCTACAGCCAGGTCTGGCAGACACAGGAATTTGATACCGCGCGCAGCGGCCTGTTCAACTACGGCTCCCTGGCCGCTTCAGCCAAGTTCTGAAGCAAACCAGCTCCCGGTTTTCCTGTCGCCCTCCAGCAACAGGAAAACCGGCCATCAGTCCTCTTTATATTCAGGAAGCTGAATCGTCGGCCGTCCGATGAGAAAACCCTGAATCTCCTCGCACCCATGCGCGTCCAGGAAGCCAAGCTGCTCCTCCGTCTCCACGCCTTCGGCGCAGCACGTCATGTTCAGTGAATGAATCATATAGATCGTGGATCGCAGAACAGTCTCAACCCGGCTGTCCGTCCCGAGCCTGTCGATGAACATGCGGTCAAGCTTGACCTGGTCGAACGGATAGTTCGTCAGCCGCTCCAGCGCACCAAACCCCGTTCCGAAATCATCCAGAATCAATCTCACACCCATCGCGCGAATACGCGCCAGTTCCTTCCGCGCACTGTCCGATGAACCAAAACTCCGGCGCTCCGAAAGCTCGATCTGCAAACGGGCCGGATCAAGCCCGCTCTTCTTCAGTGCCTGCCCGATCGTCGAGGCCACACGCTCGGTATTCAGCCACGACGGAGAAACATTGACACTCACGCCCAGCGGCGTCTTCCACGCAGCCGCCTGACTGCATGCGGTATGGAGAACCCAGCGATCAATGTCCTCGATCAGCCCCGCATTTTCAGCACATATCAGAAAGAGAGACGGATCGACCCGGCCATGACCGGGACGATCCCAGCGCACCAGCGCCTCAAACGCAATCACCCGCTCGGTGTCCGTCTCAAGAACCGGAAGCCAGTTCAGCGTGAAATCTCCGCCGGCAATGGCTTTCCGCAGATCCGTCTCCATCCCGATCTCATCGGAATGAGCATGCGCAATCTCCGGCGCCACGCGATTGACGTGCGAACCGGCCCTCTGTCCCCTGATCCTCGCCAGTGCCGCGTTGGCAAACCCGATCAGCGTATCAGTATCCGGTGCATCGAACGGATACGCAGCCCAGCCAATGTAAGGCTCGAAAGGGAAACCGTTATCCGGGAGATCCTCCCCGGCGTTCATCCGGGCAATAATGTCATTCGCAAGCGTTTCAGCCAGTTCCACGTCACGCTCAAGCGGAACGGCAACCGCGAAACTCCCCCCGCCCAGATGAACCGTGAAACACGGATCGGGCGCAATCTCCCGGAGAACAGTATAGGCCTTTTCGATCAGAACATCGGAAACAGGCCAGCCGTCACTGTCATTGATCGGACCAATCCGCCCCAGATCCAGCCGCAGCAACGCCAGCGGCGACGTGGTCGAAATCCCGGTCGCCGTGATGCGGGTGTCGAGATAGCGCATCAGAGACGCACTGCCCGAAGGCGGCCTGACATGCTGGCGCTGACCCTCTTTCGACATGGGATCGAACGAAGCCGTCAGCGTGGCCAGCCGCGTAAGCGAGGAAGATTCGAACGGATGCCTGGCGTGATTCAGGCAAAGCAGGAAAGCCGAACCTTCAGCATCATCCTTAAGCGGCTTCATCGCCCAGGAATGGAATCGATTGATTCCACGGGTAAAAACCCCTGATTTTACCCCGCCACCCGCCGTAAGCTGCCCGGTGGAACTGTCCATGCCCGCCGTCACCGCAGACATATCTGGCGCCGCTCCGCTCCCGGCCCGCGCGAGGATATCCGGCGTCCGGTCTGTCCGGGTCCGCTCCGCAATCAGAACGGCATCACAGGGGAGAAGCTGCATTGTCATATGCACGAGCGAAGAAAGAGAAGAAAGATAAGCATCGCGGCTGATCAGGGTTAAATTCGGGTCGTGCATGCCGCGATACCGTGCCTTGTTCTGTGAGCGAACGGAAATACTGAATACCCGCCGCTATTCTGCCATTCGCCTGAATCTGTGGTATCGACGTTATGTAAAGAGAGATTTAAAAGTGTATATTAAAACTCACGGCCGCCCGATCGGTTCAGCCTGACTGTATTATTCTGCCAAAATCCGTCTTGCCGAACAGCGCAAGCAGCACCGCAATCGCCTCGCCGGCGCGGCCCCGCTCCAGGATCGCACGAACCTTCATCTCCGCCGACTGCCGCGCCAGAACAAGCAACGCCGACGCATCGAACTCACCCTCATCCGTCGTCGCAATGCGAAAACCCGGCAAACCCGACTGCCGGTTCCCCGTCGCATCGCCACCACCCCGCAGCCGGAAATCCTCATCGGCAATCAGAAAACCATCCTCCGTCTCCCGCAGCAGCGCCAGCCGCTGACGCGCCGTAGCCCCCGTCTCAGCCCCATGCAGTAAAAGACAATATGATTCCGCCGCTCCCCGGCCAACGCGCCCCCGCAACTGATGCAGCTGGGCCAGACCGAACCGCTCCGCATGCTCGATCACCATCACCGTCGCATCCGGCACATCCACACCTACCTCAATCACCGTCGTCGCAACCAGTAACTTCGACTCCCCCGCCGCAAACGCCGTCAGCGCCGCCTCGCGAACCGTAATGTCCTGCTTCCCGTGAGCCAGCCCCACCGGAACCCGCCCGCCAAACCGCTCCGTCAGCGACGCATGCCGCGCCTCCGCCGCCGCAATATCCAGCGTCTCACTCTCACTCACCAGCGGACATACCCAGAAAATCCCCGCCCCGCGCGATAACGCCCGCCCCACACCCGCCAGCACATCCTCAAAAGAGTCCGGCCCGTGAACAGACGTGCGGATCGGCTTCCGCCCGGACGGCTTCACGTCCAGCCGGCTCACATCCATCTCGCCCCAGTGCGCCAGCAGCAAACTCCGCGGAATCGGCGTCGCCGTCATGACCAGCATGTCCGCGGCAGCGCCTTTCTCAGCCAGCAGAATACGCTGATCGACACCAAACCGATGCTGCTCATCCACAATCGCCAGCGCCAGATCGTGAAACACCACCGCCTCCTGCACCAGCGCATGCGTCCCGACCACCAGCACCGCCGACCCGTCCGCAATCGCCGCCAGAGCCTCCCGCCGCGCCTTGCCCCGAACCGATCCCGACAGAAACACCACCGGAACCGGCGACAAACGCTGAAACGTCGCATAATGCTGCCGCGCCAGAATCTCCGTCGGTGCCATGATCGCCGCCTGAGCCCCGGCCTCCGCCGCCCGCAACATCGCCAGCAACGCCACAATCGTCTTGCCCGCGCCCACATCACCCTGAAGCAGCCGAACCATCCGCCGGGGCGCCGCCAGATCCCCGTCAATCTCACCCAGAACCCGATCCTGTGCCGCAGTCAGCGTATGCCCGAACCGCCGCAACGCCTCCCGCCGTAACGCCCCGTCCCCCGTCAGAGACCGCCCCGGACGCTCCCGGTTCGCCTCCCGCGCCAGCAACGTCGCAACCTGATCCGCCAGCAACTCATCACACGCCAGCCGCTCCCGCGCCTTCCGCCGCGCGCCCCGCCACGAATCCCCCAAAAGCAGCGCCGGATCGTCCGCCGGAAAATGCGTCCATAACAACGCCGTCCGAAAATCCGGCCACCCGTGCCGCGCCACAACCCCCGCGTCCTGCCACTCCGGAATCCCCTCCGGCACCAGCGCGAAAGCCCGCCGCATCGCCACCCGAACCTGCCCGCCAAATAACCCCGCCGTCAGCGGCCACACCGGATCAAGCGCCGGAACGTGACCCCCCGCCGATAAAAAATAATCCGGATTGCTCATCGTCAGCCGGCCGCCAAACTGTTCCAGCCGCCCGGACACCAGAACCTCCGCCCCCGCCACAGCCCGCTTCGCCTGCCACCGCGAGAAAAACGCAATCTCCAGAGACCCCGTCGCGTTCTCGATCACCACCTTCCACGGCTGCCGACGATGCGCCGGCGCCACCACCCGCGAAATCACCCCCGCAACCGTCGCCACGCGCCCGGGCTCAGCCGCCCCGAGATCCGGACAATAACGCCGGTCGATCACACTCTCAGGCATGTGAAACAACAGATCGACCACAGCCGTCCCGCCACACACCTTCATCAGCAGCTTCGCCGTCGCCGGCTTAACCCCGGAAAGACCGGCCAGAGGGGAGAGCAGGGGAGCCACCAGCGCCGGAACGGGCGGCAGAACAGACGCCGCTCCATGCGCCGGAAACATAGGAGACTCTTCTCCCGGGAGATCCGATCTGGACACGGACGGCACAACGGCCTTTTTTGGCGGGCTGACAGGCATCAGCCACAAGGCTATAGGACAGCGGCGCCATGGAACAAAACGAAACCATCACTCCCGCCACCGCCATACCCTCACCGGAGGAACAGGCCGACCTGCAGAGGCGACGCAAAAGACTGCTCTTCCGCTCACAGCATCGCGGCACCTTCGAAACCGATATCCTCATCGGCGGCTTCGTCGAAAAATACGTGAACACCATGGACGCCACCGCCCTCGACGACATCGAAGCCGTCCTCGAAACCCCCGATCCCATCCTGACCGACTGGCTCTTCAACCGCTTCCCCGTGCCGCCGGAACAGGAAACCCCCATGCTGCGCGCCCTGCTGAACGACGCGCACCAGCGCGCCGGGATTATCAGCCAGCCCGTAAAACCAGCCTGACCCCAACAGAGACCGCCCCGAACCCTCATGGAACTGTCGACGATGGACGCTGACGTCAAAACCGAAACACGCGCCACCTCAGTCTGGGGCGCCCCCGAAGGATTCGACGGCCTCCTCCTCGTCAAACGCGCCCGCGAACACAAAGGCCCCGTCCTCCACGTCGCCCGCGACGACGCCGCCATGGCCCGACTCAGCGATCTGCTGAGCTATTTCGGCAGCGACATCGAAACCCTCCGCTTCCCCGCCTGGGACTGCCTCCCCTACGACCGCGTCTCCCCCAACCCCGTCATCATCGCCGAACGCGTCGCCACCCTGACCCGCCTGCTCGAAAAACCGGATCCGAAGAAAAAAGGCCGGATCGTCCTCACAACCCCCGCCGCCCTCATGCAGCGCGTCGCCCCGCGATCCGCCTTCCGCGACCAGTCCCTCGCCATCGCCCAGGGCGAAAGCCTCGACCAGTCCTTCCTGATCGAACTCCTCATCGCCAACGGATACACCCGCACCGATACCGTCATGGAGCCCGGCGAATTCGCCACCAGAGGCGGAATCTTCGACCTCTTCCCCGCCGGTCAGCCCGAACCCGTCCGCCTCGACCTCTTCGGCGACGAAGTCGAAAACATCCGCCACTTCGACCCCGGCACACAGCGCTCAACCACAACAACAACCGGCCTGACCCTCCGTCCCGTCTCCGAATTCTCCCTCGACCCCGAAAGCGTCTCCCGCTTCCGCTCCGCCTGGCGCGACCAGTTCGGCCCCGCCGCCGCCTCGGACTCCATCTACGAACACGTCACCGACGGCCGCCGCTACACCGGCATCGAACACTGGCTCCCCCTCTTTCATACCGAAATGGAAACCCTGTTCGATTACCTCCCCGATACCGCCATCTCCCTCGATCACCAGGTCGACGAATCCCTCACCGCACGCTTCGACATGATCCAGGATCACTACGAAGCCCGCCGCACCCCGCCCCGCGAAGGCGAATCTCCCTACCGCGCCCTACCGCCACACCTCCTCTACCTCGACCGCAAAGCCTGGGACGCCGCAATGAGCCGCGCCCCCGTCACCCGCTTCAGCCCCTTCGCCAAACCCGATGGCGCCCAGGGCATCGACGCCTTCGGCCGCCCCGGCATCATGTTCGCCAGACTCACCCCCCAGGGCGAACGCGAACAGGTCTTCGCCCTCATCAAAGATCAGGCCCAGACCTGGGCCGATACAAAACGACGCTGCTTCGTCGCCGCCTGGACACGCGGCTCCCGCGAGCGGATCAAAACCCTCCTCCAGGACCATAAACTCGCCGTCGAAACCTTCGACACCTGGTCCCAGGCCGCGAAAATGAAGCCCGGCCCCATCGGCCTGCTCACCTTCGGCGTCGATCGCGGCTTCATCGGCGACGACATCGCCATCGTCTCCGAACAGGACCTCCTCGGTGAACGCATCGGACGCCCCCCTCGCAAACGTCGCCGCGCCGACGAGCTGATTTCCGAAGCCGGCGAAATCACCGAAGGCGACCTCGTCGTCCACCAGGATTACGGCATCGGCCGCTACGATGGCCTCGAAACCGTCAGCGTCGGCGTCGCCCCGCATGACTGCCTCCGCCTGCTCTATGACGGCGGCCAGAAACTCTACCTCCCCGTCGAAAACATCGAGCTCCTGAGCCGCTTCGGCTCCGATCAGGCCGGCGTTGCCCTCGATAAACTCGGCGGCGTGGCCTGGCAGGGTCGTAAAGCGAAGATGAAGCAGCGCATCCGCGACATGGCGGGCGCCCTCATCCGAACCGCCGCCGCCCGCGCCCTGCGCGAAGCCCCGTCACTCACCCCGCCCGAAGGCCAGTGGGAAGAATTCTGCGCCCGCTTCCCCTTCGTGGAAACCGAAGACCAGGCCCACGCCATCGTCGACGTGCTCGAAGACATGGCCTCAGGCCGCCCCATGGACCGCCTCGTCTGCGGCGATGTCGGCTTCGGCAAAACCGAAGTCGCCCTCCGCGCCGCCTTCGTCGCCGCCATGTCCGGAACCCAGGTCGCCGTCGTCGTCCCGACCACACTCCTGGCCCGTCAGCATTTCCGAACTTTCGAGGCCCGCTTCGAAGGTTTCCCCCTCCGTGTCGCCCAGCTCTCCCGCATGGTCACCGCAAAAGAAGCCACAGAAGTCCGCAAAGGCCTCGCCGACGGCACCGTCAACATCATCATCGGCACCCACGCCCTGCTCGCCAAAACCGTCCAGTTCGCCGATCTCGGCCTGCTCATCATCGACGAAGAACAGCATTTCGGCGTCACCCATAAAGAGAAACTCAAAGCCCTGCGCGAAGACGTTCACGTCCTCACCCTCTCCGCCACCCCGCTCCCGCGCACCCTCCAGCTCTCCCTCTCCGGCGTGCGCGAAATGAGCCTCATCGCCACCCCGCCAACCGACCGCCTCGCCGTCCGCACCTTCATCATGCCGTTCGACAGCGTCGTCATCCGCGAAGCCATCCAGCGCGAACGCTTCCGTGGCGGCCAGATCTTCTGCGTCGCCCCCCGTATCGAAGACCTCACCCGCCTCGGCGAACGCCTCAGCGAAATCGTCCCCGACGCCAAACTCATCCAGGCCCACGGCCAGTTGTCCCCGACCGAACTCGAACGCGTCATGACCGAGTTCTCCGACGGAAAATACGACATCCTGCTTTCCACCAACATCGTGGAAAGCGGCCTCGACATGCCCGCCGTCAACACCCTCATCATCCACCGCGCCGATATGTTCGGCCTCGGCCAGCTCTACCAGCTCCGTGGCCGCGTCGGGCGCGGCAAACAGCGCGGTTACGCCTACCTCACCTGGCCCCAGACCCACGCCCTCTCCGCCTCAGCCCAGAAGCGCCTCGAAATCATGCAGACGCTCGATACCCTCGGCGCCGGCTTCACTCTCGCCTCCCACGATCTCGACCTCCGGGGTGCCGGCAACCTCCTCGGCGACGAACAGTCCGGCCACATCCGCGAAGTCGGTATCGAACTCTATCAGCAGATGCTCCAGGACGCCGTCACCGACCTCCGCGCCGAGAAGGGCAGGGAACGCGCAGCCGACCGAGACTGGACCCCCAATATCGTCCTCGGCCTCCCCGTCCTCATCCCCGATACCTACGTCTCGGACCTCCCCGTCCGCCTCGGCCTCTACCGCCGCATCAGCACCCTCGCATCCGACGCCGAAAACGAAGCCATGGAAGCCGAACTCGTCGACCGTTTCGGTGCCGTTCCCCCCGAACTCAAAAACCTTCTCGATGTCGTCGAGCTGAAACGAAATTGCCGCACCGCTGGCATCGAACGCCTCGAAGCCGGACCCAAAGGCATGGTCCTCCAGTTCCGTGGCAACACCTTCGCCAACCCCGAAGGCCTCATCCGATGGATGGCCAAATGGACCGACGGCACCGTCCGCCTCCGGCCCGACCACAAACTCGCTATCGTTCGCGAACTCACCAACGTCCAGCGCATAGACCTCGCCCGCCGCGTCACCCAGGCCCTCGAAAAACTGGCCCGCCGCGCTCCAGGCAACTGACCACCGGAAGGGGAAGGAGCCTCAGCGCTCCGCCCCGAACCCCGCCAAAGGTCACAGACCTTGATGATATCAGATAAAACCGAATGACTGATGATCTTCGGGATCAGCCTGCGGTAAATGCTAAATGAAAATCCCGCCGTTATTTTGAGTAAGGTATTATGTCCGCTATCGCCTCATCCCGGTCATACAGGCGGTTGGGAGAGTTTCCCGAAAGCCGACATGATTCCATCCGACGCTTTGCCGGCAAAGGCGGATAGCGGGTTTGCCCCCGCATTCTACCCAGTCGAGGTTCGAATCTCATTAGGCGGGCCGCGCCGGAACCGGATGAGAACTACGTCTACGCCATAGCCCTCTAACAGCCTGTCGGGTTGAGCATTTGGGGGATGATAACGCCGAGGCTGGTCCGGCTCATGCGGCCTGGAGGCGTGCCATTCTTTTGCAGTTGTAGGCGTGGGCGAT
>NZ_WOTA01000002.1 GCF_011516825.1 Acetobacter oeni
TCACGAAGGATGTCGAGACAACAATCTCGTCATCCTGCGCATGGTTGATGATTGCCCATATCCGCAGAGTTCTGCGAAAAATCAATCAAACCGCTTTCTGATTCAGGCTCTTAGATATCTACTCATGCTTAACAAAAAGCTCCTCTTTCTGCGACCGTTACGCGATTTTTACCCATAACTCGCCGCCAGTCCCATTGTGATCTGGAATCTAGACTTTCGCAATGACCGGGATATGTTTACAGAGACCGTCACATATAGTTGAGTGAACGGCAGGAAACATCGTTTAGGCATTCCAAAGCGGCTATACTGCTCCGCCCCCTGAACTGCCTGTCAGCTCAGTAATATGGAACCAGACAGGCGGCAGTCGCCTCGTGGCTGTCTTTCATCTCACCTGTAACTTATTGCCAAAGCAGAAATTGAATGGCTCACCGCTAGAGAACAGAAAGATAAACAGTAAATTCCGTTAGGTTGGCCGGCCACAGATTATTTCTTATCTTTCCCATAGTCTATTATTTTACTTCATATTTACTGTGGCACGATCAGGTTCTGTGTGAACGAGAGGTGTGAGTATCAGACGATCTTGAAAAAACGCATCAGAAATTAGCTAAATTCCTTTTTTCACTGCAGATGGAACAACATGTGCCATAGCAGCGATAGCGTCTCGTGCCATGGCGCTAAATGCCTTGTCATTAGCAGCCTCGCGTCGGACAAGGTCGTGATAGATTGCTCGCCGAGCGGCGAGCGGGATGTCTGTCCTCAACACTTTGGAATAAATGCTCATTAGGTATTTTAGCCGATCTCCACGCTGTTCTATTAAAGCTGGCCGATCAAGGTCTAAGATGGCCTTTGTTGATTCGCCTGCGACTGTGCCACGTGGAACCGCAAAAGCTCCCAGAAAAACAATGTGAAGTTCTGGATCTGTATTATATGGATCGATGATTTGATTCGCGTTTGGATCTAAATTAGATTTATTTTGATTGCAGACCTCGCATGCTAAAGTTAGATTAGTCCATACGACAGTCTTCGATAGTTCTAATGATTTCGGCATAATATGCTCGACGTCGCCATGATGAATATGTTGCAGCTTACTCTCACAATAAGCACATTTATTGTTTGTCTCAGCTACTAATGCTGCCTTGATATCCGGATGTCGATAACGTGTTTTCTCAGTTTGAGTGGGCTCCGTGTTGGCAGCTGCTTTATCTAATAGTAGCTGGGTCCATTCCGCCTCATAGTCCACGAGAATTTGGGGCTTTGCTGATTTTTCTAGCGGTATCATGTTTGTCTTGCAACCTGGCTCAGCGCTTCAGGATAAAACTCCTCAAGCCCCGCTTCTTGAAGCCGTTGGCGGAGTTCACCGATGCTGGCTTCGGTTAGATCATTAATTCGGAAATCCAACGCTATTCGGTGCAATTCTTCTTCTGCCCACATTGGCATGGTGACAGGAACTCCCAAGGCCTCTCTAAGAATGTCACTTGCCGTTCCGGCCCGACTGAATTGATCAAGCAATAACGAGCTAACGGTACGCACGTCTCGACTTGACTCTACATCGTATCGCAAAACGTATACGAAAGCGTCTTTTACCGATGAAACTACAAATGGACTATGTGTGGCTATGATAAACTGAGCACATGGAAACGCGGTTACAAGACTCTGTATTATACTTCGTTGCATCGATGGATGCAGATGATTTTCTGGTTCGTCGAGAACGACTGTAAATTCTGACTTTCCCCTCGAATAGAGAAAAATCTGCCATACCAAATCTATTAAGGACATGATCCCGCCCGAGGAAGCATCCAAAACAAATTCGCCAGATACCGTAACTAATATTATGTCTGGAATTTTAACAATTAATCTCTGAAAGCCAAGGCTTTCAGGTAATACAACACGAAGCGCATCTTCAAAATCGCAAAATGTTTTTTCTAGTTCGGGATTGCCTGCCAGGTTTCTATTCCCAGGCCCGAATGTAGCCATCGATATGATAGCTTCTTTCATTCTATAGGTAGCACTGTACTGGGTATAGCCGGAATTATATCTCTGAAGTGTTTCTTGATGATACTGCTGGTATGCTTGCTGAGCGCCTATTGACGAAGTTGGAATATTTGTAACGGGCTGATAGCCCACAACAGGCCGGTGGGAACCTATAAATAGGCCTTCTACCGCTCGCTGTCGCGCAATTTGGACTTGATAAGTCGCGCCGCCGGAAGTGGGAACGCTAAGAACTGCCTCTTGGCCATCAGAGTAATTCAAATTACCAATTGGCGTTACAGTGGCCCGCCCTCCAACTTGTTGCGGAGTAGCAGGTATCTCCTCATCATCCCAGTCACGATACCAATAGCGAGAGGTTCCGCTTGCGTCGCGGCGAGGAGTGCCGAGAAGGGACGTCGCCCATCCAAAATGTTGCGATAGTATCCTCAGAAGCGTACTTTTGCCGGCTCCGTTAGCACCAGTGATAATCGTGACCCTCGAATGGAACTCGAGATCCACCTCATTAAACTGGCGCCAATGAGAAACCGTGAGCTTCGTAAACTTCATATCTGGCCGTTCCAGTCGCAAAAAAAGCGCGTCGTTAGGGACAGGCTGCCGCACGCTGCTCGTGCGATACAATCTGTTCGAAGAACATAATTGGGTCAATTGAATTTGGATGAATGGCTGCTTTGCTTATGTCTGTCGCCATAAGCCGACCAGCTGCCCCCCCCCCAACCCAGACATCACGTTACAAGATTGTCTTTCGGGTCAGGGGCATCCTGCCCCTGCTCACCTAGCCCCACGTCCAGCCTCACCTCGTCGTCCAGCGTCTTCCCTCTGGCGAGCCTGCGCCCGACTGCCTCAATGAACCCGTCATACCGCTCCCGCCCCTTGCTCTGCGCTGCGGCAAGGGCCGCATCCGGCAACGGCGGCGTACTGGTCAGCCAGAACCGGACGAACACGGCCAGAGACTCGTTGGCGATCGTCACCCGTCGCTCCATGCGCTCCAACTGCCGCGTCATCCGGTCGAGCCGCCGGGCGAGCGCCGCTTCCAGCCGTTCGGGCCCGTCTGGTGACAGGAAGGACGCCAGCGCCGTCTCCACGATCAGCGCCTGCGATACCTTCTTCCGGGCGGCGTAATCGGCTAGCCTGACACTGAGATCGGCGGGTAGCCGGATCGTGTGTTTGATCCGCATCCTGGTCATAGCCCCATCCTGTCGCCGGGATCGAGCGACACCTGCCGCGCGAGAGCCCGCTCCGCGTGTCGCAGGATTTGCCCCCGCGTCGCGTCATCTTCGGGCTCATCCTCGGGTGGGTCGAATTCATGGACCGGCTTCCTCGGCGCCTGCACCACCTCTTCCTGTTCCGGCAGTTCCGGCTCACGACGGATGCCCGCATTGGCCGGGTCGTCGTCTCCGTTATCCTGTGTCGCCGGCTGCACCACGTCGGCCCAGTCGCCCGACGGCTGCGGTCCGAGGGGCGGCGTTCCCTCTGGAGACGGCGGCGGCTCGAATCGGGGTGGCGGGAGAATGCGCGCGGCCAGTTCGGCATCCTCGAAATAGCGCGCCTTGCGTCCCCGGATCGGCGGGCAACCAGACACCAGCACCAGTTCCTCGTCAGGGGGAAGCTGCATGATCTCGCCGGGCGTGAGCAAGGGCCGTGCCGTCTCATGGCGCGTCACCATCAGATGCCCGAGCCACGGCGACAGACGATGCCCGGCATAGTTTTTTGCGTCGCGGATCTCGGTCGCGGTGCCGAGCGCGTCCGAAACCCGTTTGGCGGTTCGTTCATCGTTGGTCGCGAAGCTGACCCGGACATGGCAGTTGTCGAGGATCGAATTATTCTGGCCATAGGCTTTCTCGATCTGGTTCAGGCTCTGGCCGATCAGGAAGCTCTTGATGCCGTAGCCCGCCATGAAGGCCAGCGCGCTCTCGAAGAAATCCAGCCGCCCCAGCGCCGGAAACTCGTCGAGCATCAATAGCAGGCGATGGCGCCGCTTCGCCTCCAGTTCCTCGGTCAACCGGCGGCCGATCTGATTCAGCACCAGCCGCACCAGCGGCTTGGTGCGGCTGATATCCGAGGGCGGCACCACCAGATACAACGTTGCCGGATGGGTGCCGGCGACAAGGTCGCGGATCCGCCAGTCGCAGCGGCGCGTCACATGCGCCACGACCGGATCGCGATAGAGGCCAAGGAACGACATGGCGGTGGACAGCACGCCCGAGCGCTCATTGTCGCTCTTGTTGAGCAGTTCTCTCGCCGAACTGGCGACTACCGGATGCACGCCCTTCGCCCCGAGATGGGGCGTGGTCATCATGGCGCGCAGTGTGGTCTCGATCGCCCGTTTCGGGTCGGAGAGGAAATTGGCCACCCCGGCCAGGGTCTTGTCTTCCTCGGCATAGAGGACATGCAGAATGGTGCCGACCAGCAGGGCGTGGCTGGTCTTTTCCCAGTGGTTCCGCTTCTCAAGGGCGCCCTCGGGATCGACCAGCACGTCGGCGATGTTCTGCACGTCGCGGACTTCCCGCTCGCCGCGCCGGACCTCCAGCAGCGGATTGTAGGCGGCGCTGGCAGGGTTGGTCGGATCGAACAGCAGCACCCGACCAAAGCGGGAGCGCCAGCCGGCGGTCAGCGTCCAGTTCTCGCCCTTGATGTCATGGACGATGACGGAGCCCGGCCAGGTCAGCAGCGTCGGCACCACCAGTCCCACCCCCTTGCCCGAGCGGGTGGGCGCAAAGCACAGCACATGCTCCGGCCCGTCATGGCGGAGATAGGTATCAGCCGAACGGCCTAGCACCACGCCATCGGGCGCGAGCAATCCGGCGCGCCGGATCTCGCGCGGGTCGGCCCAATGCGCTGAACCATAAGTGGTGGCGCGTTTCTTCTCGCGGGCACGCCACACGGACATCGTGATCGCGACGATCACAGCAACAATCCCACCTGAGCCCGCAATGTAACCGCCGATGGTGAAGATGTCCGGAGCGTATGCGTCGTAGGCGAACCACCACCAGAAGAACTCCGGCGGATAATAGACCGGCCAGCCGAGCAGCGTGAACCACGGAGCACCAAGCTGCGTCTGGAAGCCGAGCCGCCATGCAGTCCACTGCGTCGCGGCCCAGGAGAAGGCGAGGATCACGGTGCTTACCGCACACACCGAGCCCCAGAGGATCTTGGTCTGGTTCATGACAGGAACCGACCAAACGGCTCGCTTCGCCAGCGTTCAAGATCTAATTATGACGTCTCGGGCCGCCGGATAGGCGCGGACAATAAACGGACGGCCTGCCTGTCCGCCTGCACGGCGGCAAGAATATCGAGAATCGTGCGCCTGCTGACGCCGCTTCGCTCGCCCTGTTCCAGCAACTCGACAAGCGTGCGCTCATCTTGGCGAGTGGCCGGATAACAGGTCGATGGCACCTTATTTCGCCCTGTCATGCTGAGAAACTCCGATCGCCTTGTCGTCGCATGTGGAGAAGAACCCGGTACGGTAAAAATGCCTCCGCCTGATGATCGCCTCCACGTTCTGATCGTCGTGATGGCGGCGAAGTTCATTGTCACTGGCGACGGCTGCGCGCGATCCTATGGGAAACCCCTGATTTTATGAGTCGAACACCTGCGGCAGATCCCGTGCGCCATGAAGCACACGGACGATGCGTACCTCGTCGGCCAGTTCACGGTAGAACAGCAGGTAGCGGCCGTGAACAATGACCCTCAATCCGGGACTGATCTCATCGCGCGCCGGAAAGCTCCCCGGATGCTCAGCCGCAACGGCGGCCTTCGCTTCTAGCTCGGCAACGAAACTCATGGCCCGATCGGGATTGTCTTCGGCGATATAGAGCGCAATCTCCAGAAGGTCGGCACGCGCTGCCGGAGCGAAGCCGAGCCGTTTCATCCCTGCGCGCGACGGCGAGCGATCACGTCACGCAATTCGGCGAAGACGGTCTCGGCCGGGATGCTCGACCCGCTCTCGTCGCCCATCCTGATCGCCTCGCGCAAGGTGTCGAGATCGCGGCGGTCGGTATCGCGCCGGCGCATCCATTCGCGCAATGCCTCCCGCACCACCTCGCTGGTCGAGGCATATTCGCCGCCATCGACGGACTGGCGCAGAGTCGCCGCCATCTCGGACGGCACGGTGATGGTTATACGTTCGATTGTGGACATAAGGCGGCTCCTCCCAAGCGAGCATATTTTATCATACTTATGAAGCACCCGCTTTGTCAGCCGAAAACCCGCAGGCGAGCCAGCCGACATCAAATCCCGAGCCCGCGCTTACGCCCGAAATTCCAGTCGACACCGCCGCCCGGCGACATAGTGCCGGAGATCTGCCGCCCGAGCTTCTGCTCCAGCGCCGGACGCCACGGCACGAGCTGGAAGCCCAGCCCGTCATCGACCATGGCGAACCGCCCCGAGGACAGGGCCACCCGCTGGCGATAGACCCCCGAGACGATCTCGCCTTCCTTCGCGGGCCGGTGTTCCAACCCGGTCTGCGCTGCCAATCTGGCGACCGCCTGATCGAGATCGCGCTGGCGCAGGGTACCGATCAGGTCGGGTGCAAACACCACACGCTCGCCCTGCCGCCGGACCAGCCCCTCGGAGGCGAGATGATCAATTCGTTGCGCCATCGCCGCGCGGACCTCCGCGCCGAAGCCCCCATTGGCTAGTGCCGGCTCTTTGGCGAGTAACTGGCGATCGAGCCAGGTTGCACCGGGTGCCGTCACCTGCTCGGCCAGCGTGAAGTCCGAACGCGTCGCCAACGACAGACGCTGCATGCCCTTCGTGTCTTCCCAACTCCGGGTCTCGACAATCGCGCCGATCCTGGCATCGCCGGTCAGGTCCAGATCAGGGAAGCGGACATGATGCGTCCGCCCATCGGTGCCGGCGATCACCACGTAACCGGAGCCCTTGAGTTCATCATCCAGTCCGCGCTCGACCAGCCGACCAAGAACGGGATCGGCCAGCGTCTCGCCATGGATCGCGAAACCCGCGACATCGGGTTCCGCCCCGCGGCCGGACATAGCGCGGTGCATGGTTTTGATGATGTCGCCCCGGATGGAAAGATCGCGCAGGGTCGCCTCCAGCCCCGGCTTGAGGGTCCAGCGTGCCACCCCGACCCGTTCGGCGAGGCCAAGCCCCTCCAGCTTGGTCGCCCGGCCGACCAGCAGGCGCCGCAGTTCCGGGTCTTCGGCACCCGCTCCCGGCCGCAGATCGACGATACCTCCGCCCTCGTCGCTGAGATCCTGCAACGCGCGATCGAGGCTGGTCCAGCGGTCGGCGGCAATCTCGCTCTCCAGGGCGGTGCGGATTTCCAGCTCGCTGCGCGGACCCAGTTCCAGCGTCACCCGTTCGGCGGCGCGGTCGCGCACGCCCTGGCTGATATAGGCACGACTGATCACCAGATCCTTGCCGTCATCGGCCGCCCCACGCACCAGGATATGGACATGCGGATTGTCCGTGTTCCAGTGATCCACCCCGACCCAGTCCAGCTTTGTGCCCAGGTCGCGCTCCATGTCCTGCATCAGTTCGCGCGCGAAGCCCCGCAGATCCTCCATCCGCGCTGCGTCCTCGGGCGAGACGATGAAGCGGAAATGGTGCCGGTCGTCTTCACAACGTTCCGCGAAGGCCTTGCTGTCCGCTTCGTCGGACCCGGCATCGAACAGATGGGCCCTGGCACCGTCACGGGTGACGCCCTCGCGCCTGAGGTAGGCGATGTGCCGGGAGAGCGGTGCGGAACGAAAGCGCGTGCCCTGCTGACGAACAACGCGCGCCTTGACCACGACCCGACGGGCATTGCTGCGCAGCCGCATGGACAGCGCCGCGCGTCGGCCGCGTCCGAAACGGGAACCACCGCCGCCTCCCCTGCCCTTCGCACCGAACCGGGTGCCGGTATGACCGGCCTTCTTCGCGGCCCGCATGACCTCACCGACGAAGGATTTCGGTCGTGCGCCCTGATTGCCATGCTGGATGCGTCCGGGCCGGACAGTCAGACTGTCATCGCGCGTCGCCATGGCCGGCTCTCCGCATCGATTTACGCCTGACGGCGCCCGGATCGTTGAAAAGATTAGGAAAATGGCACGGGCCGCCGCAGGCGGTGCGTGGTGAGAGGACAAATTCCCCAATCAAACCAACCACATGCAGCCCCGAACGGGCGCTGCTTTTACCTTGCCGTCCTTCCCTCCGTTGCCAGCCTCCCCCCAGCGCCCCCTCCCAAAGGCACCCATGGCCCGCCAACGCCCGATGGACCGGAACGGGGGTCATCGACGTGCTTCCCCATGCCCTGAGGCGATGAACAGCCCGACCGACTGCGGTGCGAGTGCCGTCCAGTCTGTCGGGCGAGCGTCATCGGCATGCACCGGATCATGCGCGCTCTCGCCATGCCGAGGGGCATTTCCTGTGCGCAGGAATGACGCCGGAAAGAGTGAAGATCTCTGCCAGGACGGTGTCTCCGAAGCACCGATCACGATGTCATCGGCAGGCGGAAGAGCCAGCCGCGCGCTGACCGATGCAACGTAATCCCGCGTCTCGGCAGGCAGTGGTCGGCCGGTTGCGAGATGCTCGTCATAGCGCGCGGGACCGGCATTATAAGCAGCCAGAAATCCGGCTTCGCCATAGCGATCCCGCATCCAGCGCAGATAGGTCGCACCAGCCAGAATGTTGTCACGCGGGTCGAACGGATCGTCGCCGAGGCCGAGCGACGTACGCAGGCTGGCCCATGTTCCGGGCATCACCTGCATGAGCCCCATCGCACCCGCCGACGACACGGCATGCGCATCGCCCCTGCTCTCCGCGTGCAGCACGGCAGCAATCCATGAGGCCGGAATCTGCGCGCGCGTGGCGGCTTCCGCGATCATGTCGGCGTAGGGATCGGCAACCGCATTATGCGTCGGCACCGTCAATGAAACGACGGCCGGAAGCACGACACCGAGCAGACGGAGCGCCGCCTTACCGCCGGTCATCACGCTTCACCGGGCGGCTCCAGACCAGATGGAAGGCACGCCCCTGACGATCGGACTGGAACAGATTGGCGCGGATCGGCTGCGCCAGCATGGGGTCGTCGAGAACCAGCGAGAGATAGGTGCCCGCCTTCTCGCCGGTGCGTTTCCAGGCCGCGCCGACCTCTGGTCCGGCATCGGCGTCACCGAGATGGACGCGATAATCGGGCGCATGCTCGGCGTCCGACGATGTCGCCGGCACGATCGTTAGTTCGACGTCGAGGGCGAGCGTGCGCAGCCGACCGGCGAAGCCGTCAGCCGTGCGTGTAAAAGTTCCGATCTGGGCCATGTCAGCCTCGTTTCTGCTTGGGGGTGGGAGACATCGGTGACGGCACGAGCCACAGCGGCTGCGCGCGGCCGAGCACCGCAGCGACCGGCAGGATGCCGAAATAGCGACCGTCAAGACTGGTCGGGACTGCTGCGTTCATGACGAAAATCTGGCCGGGCAGGACGTGCCGACAGCCTTGCCAGATCGGCAGCGGACGACCGCGATGATCGTAGGCGAGTGCCTCGCCAAGCGCCTTGCCGTCGACCGAAACAGCAGTACCGATCCGGCAGACCAATTGCCCCGGCAGTGCGGCAACCGGCTTGAGCAGCGGCACACCGAGGGGCAGATAGCCGCCGTGCGCCAGCATCGTGGCAATGTCGGCCGGTGGTCGGATCGCGATCAGGTCGTCGACATGCAGGGTGCTTACCGATTGCAGGCGATACAATCCGACCGGTGTACTGGCGGTGGCATTCCAGATCAGCCGGGGCGCCGGATGAATCGCCACTGACGTGCCAACACCGAGTATTGCGAAATACGTGGTGAAGAACCAACCAAGGCGCGTCATGACACCGCCCTCCGGCGCAGCCAGGCCTGATGGCGGTCGCGCGTGTAGGAGCGTGCCGCCTGCCCGGAGAGCATCCGATTGTGCAGATGCCGCCAATGCTCGGGCGCCACGTCGACGGGGTCGATGCCGATAGCTTCGATACGATCGACAGCTTCGAGCACCAGACGGACCTTCGGCCAACCGCTCTGGCGCAACAGGCTCTCCCCGCCGGGGCGCACGAACGGCACCGTCTGATACGGCTCGCCGGGACGGGTGACGCGCACGATGTCGATGCAGGACACCACCGTGCCGTAATCGTTCGCTGCCCAGCGCAGGAAGGCGAATACGGTGTCCGGCGGAAAGCTCAGTATCCGCCGACGACGATCGAGAATCTGCTCATGGGCGACAGAGCCGAAGCGGATCCAGTGCTCGATGCGCTTCTCGATCCAGGTCAGTTCGACATGAGCGAGGGTGTCGGTCATGGCACATCTCCAGCAGTATCGGGGAACTCGCGGGCCAGCAGCGCGCGCAGCATGTCGGCGACCGTGATGCCGCGCTGGAACGCCGCGACCTTGAGCCGCGCGCGCAGCGCCGGCGTGACGTCGATGGTCAGCCGGGCGGTAAAGCGGTTGATGGTCGAAGGCTTGTCCGGCGCCCTGACCCAGCGTTCGGGATCGGCGGGACGCGCCGCGAAGCCGGGCGGCGTGCGACGTTCCGTCATGGCGAAATTCCTTCGCCGAGCGGCAGCACGGAGGCGATGCGGTCGCGCGCCTTTTGCGCCATGACAGGATCGATCTCGCAGCCGACATAGCGCCGACCGGCGAGCCGGCAGGCGACACCGGCCGCGCCCGAGCCGGCGAACCAGTCGCCCACCAGGCCACCTGGTGGGCAGCTCGTGCGGATCAGGATCTCCAGTAGGGCTACCGGCTTCTCGGTGGGATGGATGGCGCGCCCATGCGCATTGCGGACCGGAATCACGGAGCGCATCAGGCGCGGGCCGCCATCCTCGCTCACGTAATGGCCGGCATCGATCCGGCCCATGTGGGGCGGCCGGTGTCTCCGCCTTACCGTGCGCGCCCGCGCATCGGACGTGGTGGGAACAACATTGTAGACGGCGCGCCAGGGCGTATCGTCGCGATAGAACTGGACGATCAGTTCATGCACGCGGCGGAAGCGATCGGCATGGAAGCTGGAACCGTTCTGCTTCTCCCAGACCAGTTCCTGAGCATATTTCCAGCCCGCATTCCGAAATGCCGCGTTGGATGCGAGAAAGCTCCGCAGGGAGCCGAAGACCCAGAGCGAGCCGCTCGGTTTCAGGGCGGCGAGTGCCTTGCCGGGCCAGTCCGCCACGCGCCGGTCCCAGGCGAGCGACGTATCGCCATAGGGCGGGTCGACCAGGATCATGTCGTAGGGGCCGTGCCAGGGCATCAGGAGCGCGCTGTCGCCGGTCAGGAGGGTCATGGCACCAGCCCCCCGATCTCGGCCGTCAGGGCGGCGATTTCGCGGGCGGCAATCCCGTGCGGGCGCAGGTCGCAGACCAGGCGGCCGGTGCGCGCGGCGTCGGCGAAAGCAACCCGCTGGCCGATCCGCGCCGCTAGAGCGGCAGGCTCATGCCCCATCAGCGCCAGCCGGGTTTCGCGGGCGATGACCGTGCGCGCGGCGCAGCGGTTGAGCACGAAGCGGGCCAGCAGGCCGGGACGGAAGAAGCGCGCGTCCTCCAGCAGCCGCAGCATCTCGGCCGAAGCCCATCCGTCGAACGGCGAAGGCTGCGCGGGAATCAGCACCAGGTCGGCAGCCAGCAGAGCGGAGCGCAATAATGCCGCCACCCGAGGCGGACCGTCGATGACGACGTGATCCACCCCCTGAGCTAGTTGGGGCGCCTCGTGGTGGAGTGTGTCGCGTGCCAGCCCGATCACGCCGAACAGCCGGGGCAGTCCTTCCCGCGCGCGCTGCGCCGACCAGTCCAGCGCCGAACCCTGCGGATCGGCGTCGATGACCGTCACGCGCTGGCCTTCCCGAGCCCATTGGCCGGCGAGATGCAGCGCCAGAGTCGTCTTGCCGACGCCGCCCTTCTGGTTGAGGAAAGCCACGATCATGGCCCCTCTCCGGGGGTTTTCCACGGATCGGCAGGGGGGCCAACATCCTTAAAGTTAGACTCTTTTAAGTTAGAATCTAAGTTAAGGGCGTCGTAACCAATTGATTCAATGTCATGATTCGGCGTTTTCCGCAAACGATAGCACGGATGCCGTGGCAGTGATGGCACGGATAAATCCACAACTGATAGCACGGATGAACTCACAGCTTGTCCACAGACGCCTGTGGATAATTTGACAGGTGCAAAGGCCAGCGTGTCATTGCCGTTGCGGTCGGGACGCACCGACAGCCGATAGCCGGCAAAGGGCTGCCGCTTCGCCATGTCGCGCAGTTCGAAGGCAAAGCGCCGATAGGGGGAAAGACTGGCGGATTTTTCGTAGAGATGGCGCAGGCCGAAGGCCCAGCCCGCACGCTGGCGACCGCCATGCTTGCGCACGATGCGATAGAGCCAGCGCTCCAGACCGCCGGTGAGGCCAAAATAGGCCGGGTCGATGGTCAGCACGAGCGCGTCATCGAGAACCGCCTGGTAGAACCAGTCGGGCAGGATCAGTTCGATCACGCGGGTGCGCCCTTCCCGCGCGGTATGCCGTTTCCATTCGTTGATCCAGGAAAAGCGGTGCAGTTGCCCCTTGCCGGTCTGCCGCAGCGACGTCTTGATCGTGGTGGATTGCAGCCGGTCGAAGGCCGCTTCCAGCCGCTCATAGTCCCGCGCGCTGTCGCCCCGACCGATGAAGGTCAGGATCTCGCGCGGGCTGGCCACCATCAGCCGCGACGTGCGCCGACCGGCGTCACGCGCGGCAACGAGATGGCTGGCGGCCCAGATCAGCACGTCAGCATCCCAGATCGTGGCCATGCCATGTTCGGCAGACGCCTCGACCCGGATGGTGACGTCCGGGGTCCGGTAATCGATCGGGACCATGCGGGGGGATTTGGCGAGGCTGAAGAACGGAAACGCCATCAGATCCTGTGCGTCACGAGGAGCGAAATCTCCCGCGATAGCGTGGAAGAGTTCCAGTTGCTCGCGCTCGGAGCGCGCCCTGCCGGGCGGAGGCATCAGCGACGGCTCCCGCGTGATGTCGGCGGAATCAGCGGACTTTGCCGCGCGGCCGCCGGCACGACGCCGGCAGTGGTGTCCGAGGTATGGGCGCGGGCACCACTCTCGACCCAGGCCTGCAACTCATCCACCCGATAGACCACGCGGCCACCGAGCTTCGAGTAGCGCGGTCCGGTGCCGTAGATCCGGTGTTTCTCCAGTGTGCGAATAGATAGTCCGACGAAGCGCGAGGCGTCGGGCGTGCGCAGATAGCGCGGCGGCAGATCGCTGTAATTGGCGGACATGAGGTGGCTCCGTGGTCGCTGGCTGGGGCCGCGGGACAGATGCGGCCAGCAGGGATCAGCGTGGCGGAGCGAGGTCTTCCGGGACTAGGACCGATCTCATCGGGGGGCGAGATCGGTCCTTGACTGGCGGGAGATGGCGACGCGGCCGCCTCGAACCGGGCGACCGAACCAACTGGATTTCGGCTTTCGCCCTCGTCCCAATCATACAAAGTTCTGCTGAAGGTTTCGGTAAGCGGACATCATGCTGCGATGACACGAGCCAGTCTGCCAGTTTCTGAACCATAACCCATGCCATATGGTCTGCTCTCAGCAAATTGCGAACTTAGCCCATGCCGGGCCCCATGACCCAGTAGCCAAGGACATGGGGCCTGGACCGCTTACTGCATCGTGTCGCCGTCCGGTTCAGCCAACAGAGAAAGAAAGCCGGGTTCAACAGTGGGGCAGCGGTCTACAGTCCATACGTTCTGGGACGTTGGGATGTCGGTCCTCACAAGACGATCACGCCATTGCAGCAGTCAACGTTGTGTTGGCTGGTCTGTCTTCTCGGGTTGCATCGACCTCACGACCTGACTACCCTGCAAGCACCATTGCCGCGTCGGGCCACAATACGACGAAACCTTATTGAGCGTGCTTACTACCTAGAGAGGTTTCGAAAAAACGCCATGAACTTTGCGACTTATCGGTCGCAGTGGGCTTATAACCCGCTGCGCGAAGTGCTGGCCGGAATGGTCGGCACCTTCGCCCTCATTCCCGAGGTCATTGCTTTCTCCTACGTTGCCGGCGTCTCTCCCGCCGTCTCCCTTTTCGCGTCATTTGTCATTAGCGTCGCCATTTCCATCACCGGTGGCCGCCCGGGAATGATCTCAGGGGCGGCGGGTTCCGTGGCCCTCGTAGCCGCGGCCCTCGTGCATAGCTACGGGCTTCAATACCTTCTCGTCGCGACATTACTGGCTGGCGGACTACAGATCATTTTCGGTGCGCTTGGCTTTCAGGTCATTATGCGCTTCGTATCGGCTGAGGTCCGCACCGGCTTTGTGAATGCTCTCGCGATCCTGATCTTTTCGGCACAGTTACCACAAATGCTTCATGTGACGTGGCACACGTATGCACTGATTGCCCTTGGGCTTGCCATCATCTATCTCATGCCACGGATATCAACCCTGATACCGTCGCCCCTGATCTGTATCGTAGTTCTGACAGGCATCACGATGTGGTATCCAATGCCGGTGCACACTGTCTCTGATCTGGGCACGCTGCCGACAGGCCTTCCTGCTTTTACGATCCCCCACGTACCATTCAATCTGGCCACACTGAAAATTGTGTTTCCCTATGCCCTTGCGATGGCATCTGTGGGCCTCCTTGAATCTCTAATGACAGCAGGTGTCGTGGATGATGAGACCGACACGCACGGTGATCCCAGAATGGAATGCGTAGGTCTTGGTGTCTCGAATGTGTTTGTAGGACTGTTCGGCGGCATCGCCGGGTGCGGTATGGTAGGGCAGACAGTCGGCAATCTTCGGTACGGCGGCCAAGGACGTCTGTCGACCTTTACTGCCGGCGCTTTCCTGCTGTTTCTGATGGTCATGCTGCATACTTATGTCGCCCGCATTCCAATGGCTGCCCTTGTCGCCATTATGTGCATGGTCTCAATCAGCACATTCTCGTGGTCATCCCTGCGTGATCTTGCGCGTTTTCCAAAGCTCTCAAGCCTCGTCATGGTCGTAACCGTTGCCGTGACTGTCGCATCCTCGGATCTGGCTCTAGGTGTGCTCGTCGGTGTTCTGCTCAGTGGTGTGTTCTTTGCCTGGTCTATGACGCATTTGATGCACGTCAAAAAGATCAGAGAAGAGGGTACGGATATCTACGAGGTTGAGGGACAGGTTTTCTTTGCTTCGTCTGACCTTCTTCACGATCAGATCGACTTCAGGACCAATGCGCGCCGGGTCGTCATCAGGCTGAACAACGCCCATTTCTGGGACGTGACCTCGGTGGCTATGATTGAGAAGATCGTATCCAAACTCAAGGCTCGCGACATTGAAGTTGAAATCGAGGGCTTGCATGCGCTCCGGCATGGCATCGTCATGCGGTTGACCAGTGAAAAGCTCCTGACCACCTGATAAACTTCGAATAAATGTCCGGAAAAATTCGCCGTCAGGCCAATTTTTCCGGGCAGGTTTTCCATATCTGGGTTGCGGTATTCGATTACAAAATAACTGCCCCTGCAGAAACATTCCCGATGCAAACATGCGATGGCTCGTGTCAACGTTATCTTTTGACGTATAATGTTCAGGAATGGACTATTTTCTCCTTATGTATCTGAAGCCTCACTTCTTCTTTTCAACGAACCGTCACGCGTCTCCAATAGCGGACCATTTTCGGTTTTCCTCGACACAAAGCACCGGAGCGGCCAGCAGTGAGGCCATGGATACTATCAGCCTCCTTGTTCTGTTCTTCCGGCCCTACAAGACATTCATCATCCACTATCGTCCCCGAAACGGGTGCAGTAGCAGGCGCCGATATCCTCCGTCAGTCAGTCCCCGCGCAAAACGCACCAGCCGTTTCATGCGGAAATGCAGATCATGGGAGAGCCAGTCCCCTGCGGAAACCTCCCGACCGAACAGGACGCCGGCGATCTCGCGCTGCGACACCCCGTCGTCCAGGCCATCGAGCGTCCGGAGCGCCAGGATCAGCCTGCGGATGCGATCGGATGACAGGCAGGCCGGATCACGACCGGGACGCCGATCCATCAGCACGCGCCAGAGCCGCAGGGCGGCCTGGACACGCACCTCGAACAGCGCGTCGAGCGGCAGGAGCACGCCGAGCTGAGCCCCGTCAGGCGGCAAGACGTACAGCCGCAGGATCATCTCCCCCTGCTCGACCAGCACTTCTCCCGCCATATCAGGCGGCAGTTCTGCCCGAGCGAGGGAGACCGGATGATACGCCGCGTCAGCCAGTGCTGTCGGCAGGCGGACAACCGCAATCACGGCCGGCGATACCGCAACAGTCCAGCGGGCGGTACGCGGATTGAGGGCCGTGCGGACACTCTCGAAATCGCAACCCCCAGCGCCGGGCGAAGGCTTCGGCGTCTGACGTGGACAGCGCGGCCCGGAGCGCGGCGCGCTGAAGGGCGGCACGATCACGGATAAAGTCCCGATTGCGACTGACAAACTGCAAGGCAAAGGCAGGAGCGTCGAGCGACCGCAGGCCCTCGTACGCGCCCGCCGACCGCCAGTTGGCGCGGCTCATGGCGTCGTCTCCGATGCGTAACGGGTGGGAACAGGGCAAGTACTTGCTCGCGAGAGTATGCCAGACCGTCCCGTTGCCCGCTACGCCCCGCACCTGCAACAGGTCTTGCAGGTCACGCAACGATTCAGGGTGTCAGTGGGGCGCGCCGCCGCGCAGCAGATGCTGGTAGCCATGCTCGGTCATCCAGTGCGCCCGCGCCAGATGACTGTGCCAGCAGCGGTGGACGCCCTCGGGGTCAACCACCGGGTCGCGGTGGAGCACGATGCGGGCGACCTCGCGCCAGTCGGCGCCGTCGGCCTCGGCATCCAGCAGGCGGAGATAGGTAATCAGATGCTGTTCGTCGTAGCCGGTGAGACAGGACGCTTCCGGAGCGCTGTCGGCGACAGACGGGTCGAGCGGGGGCTTCTGCATGATGGAGTCGATCAGGTCGGAGAACGAACGCGACGCACCCTAGCCTGCCGCGTTTCGATGCCGGAAGTCTCGTTAAGAAACATGACGCCACGCCCTTGTCCGGACTCGATGAACAGGATGCCCGCCGCTTCCAGCGCGCGGCGAACCTGGTCGGTCGTGCCCTCATGAACGCCGAGACCGCGTTCGGATTCAAGGCGCTTGAGCGCGGTCAGTGCTACGAGGGCTTTTTCAGCGAGCATCTCCTGTGTCCAGTTCAGGAGTGCCCGTGCCGCCCTTACCTGTCGGCCAGTGATCATCCATGATCACATCCGACACGCGGGGCATGCACACCAGTAATACGACTATAATAGTCGTGTTAGAGAGATTCAACAACGTTCTTTCAGGAGGATGGCAAAGTGGAATCGGCGCCTGGATATCCGATGGCACGGGCGACCATACGAAAAGCCCCCCGCTCTATGCGGGGGGGGGTCTCGTCGTATCGGTCCGCCGCGAATTGCGCGCATGCCAGCTTCAGTTCTCGTTCGATCCGTCGGCGCTCCCCGTGGCTCAGGTAAAAGCTGGTCAGTTCGGCGCGCAGCATCTGGATATGGTCGTGTAGCGTGGTCATCGTCCTGCTCCTTTCGTTTCTCGAAGACAGGACTCCGCCTCATGCACGCGGGAGCCGGGTCAGGGATCGCCGCAGGCGACCGCGCCAGCGGCGCCCGGGGGAGCCGATTTTGTCCGGTGTGCCCGTAGGGTGCGCCGGGCAAAATTGGGGGGACCGCGCGTCCTTGAGGCGGTTCACGCCGGGCATGGTATAATGGGAAGACTGAGGGAAGCCCTGTTCCCCTTTCTTGCCCGCACCCCGGCAGATCGAGAGGAGCGCGACTGCTGCGCACGCCCGCTGGTTTCCAACCGGTCATGCGAAGGCCCCGCCCGGACCGGCCGGGCGGGGATCGCGGGCACTTCAGTCGCCGTTGCGGCGACCATTGGGGCGGGACCAGATCAGGCTGTAACCCTCGCCGTCCTCGTCATCGAAGAGATTGGCGAAGATCGGGGCGTTGAAGCTCGGATCGTCGAGCTTGAGGCTCAGATAGTCGCGCCCCTCGTTGGAGCGCCGGGACCAGGCCGCCCCGATCTCCACCCTGCCTACGAAGACGCGGTGGCTGGGGGCGTTGTCGTTCGCGCGCGTGGTCTCGGGAGCGATACGGACGTTGGGGGTCTGGAGCGAGAGGGTGACGATCTCGCCGTTATACCCGTTGCCGACTTTCTTGAAGGTGCCGATGGTGGCCATGATACTCTCCGTGATCTCTGTTATCGAGCCCGCACCATTGCGGCCTCGATGGCGATCGGACAGACGGAGGCGAGCGGCGGCGCATCCCTTGGGGCCGAAGCGCAGCGGAGGACGGCGGGACAGAATTTTCTTGGTGCGCGAGGAATGACGGCGCAGCCGGCAGGGGAAGAAAATTATGGCCCGTTGTTGCGCCATAGCCGATCGAGGCGTAGCCGGCCTTCGGCTAGATCAGCCATCTTGAGAGGCAGCATGCGTGCGCGGCCCGACAGAGCACACATCACGGAGACTATGGCGACCGGCACAGCGCACGAGATCCGGCGGCAACCAGAATGACGGCGTCATCCTCCCTCCATACCAGCCCACCGAACCGGCCCGTTCCGGGACTGCGCCTCACCGGACATGCCCGGCTTCCCCGTTGCGATCGGCCTGCGGGAAATCAGAGCGCCAGTTCGTTTGCTTCAACAGGCGGACCGTATCTGGAACAGCGCGTCGCATCCGCGCTTCGCTGCCCATCGCTCCCCGCCTCTCGATGACGTGGAAAGACAGGCAGGTACCTGATCCATGCCTGCCCGCCGGCTGCCGCGCAGGCGGTCAGACCCGCGCGACGCTCCCGTTGGCCGGTTCGGGCGGGGCCATGCCGGTAAAGCGGACGAACGCGGTGATGCCGACCGCAATGGCGCCGATGACCGAAAAGAAGAGCTGCCAGACGACGGACGGCATCATCATCTCGGCGAGACCGTGCGTGGCGCTATAACCGGCAATGATGGCGGGCACGGTATAGAGCAGGACGATCAGCCCTCTCAGCCAGATCCACGGCGCGCAGGCGAGTGCGATCTGACCGGCGACGAAAGTCGCTATCCCCGCCACGACGCCGACGATCAGGGCGCCAATCACTCCGGCACCGGTATGAAACGCCCAGAGCCCGGCATACAACCCGCCAGCAAACGGCAAGGCGAAGACCGCGAGCGTGAACATGAGCCAGCAGAAAAATCCGATGCCGGCGACGATCAGGAACGGTGCGAAGATCACCATGGTGGCGGCTCCCGTAAAGATGACATGATCTGACGGTCACGCCTGCCACCACCACCACGGCGCAATCCGCATCATAGAGAAAACGATGTATCGACGGAACGAGAATCGTACTGACGTCCGCCAAGCGGACGTGCATCGTGGGGCTGCTCAGGGAGACAACGTCATGGCGGACATCACGGGACGCGAACTGCATCTGGTCAAAAAGGCGCTCGCCATTGCAGTGCTGGCCATTGAACAGCAACCAGGGCCGTTTCAGTCCTATTCGGACATGCAGGACATGAAGGGCCTGCTCGACCTTCTGGCGCCCGGCGATACCGAGCTGGCCTTCTATGCCCGTTCCGCGCGGATCGCCGTCACGGGTAATCCGGACTGAAGACGGCGCTCACGCGCCGCCTCCGAACCGCAGGACCGGGATACCGAGGCGCTTCGCCTTGTCGGCCAAATTCTCCTGGATACCGGTTCCGGGAAAGACGATGACGCCAATCGGCAAGGTATCGAGCATGGCGTCGTTGCGGCGGAAGGGCGCGGCCTTGGCATGCTTCGTCCAGTCCGGCTTGAAAGCGATCTGCACGATCTCGCGGTGATCAGCCCAGCGAGACGCGACGAACTCCGCGCCCCTGGGCGAACCACCATGCAGCAGCACCATGTCGGGATGCTTGGCACGGACCTTGTCCAGCCGGTCCCAGATCAGGATATGGTCGTCGAAGTCCAGCCCCCCGGTCACGACGACCTTGGGGCCGGGCGGGACCAGCAATTCGCTCTCGGCGCGGCGTCGGGCGTTGAGAAAGTCACGGCTGTCGATCATAGAGGCCGTCATGGTCCGCCGCGATACCAGCGAGCCGGTCTTCGGCCGCCACGCGCTCAGGGTCAGCCGCTCGAACTGCTCCTGCGCCTCGTCGCGGAAGATCTCGTAGGCGTTGCGGCGTTCGATCAGTGTCAGCCCTTCGGCGATCAGTCGCTCCAGTTCCACCGAGCGGATCTCGCTGCCATCCTGATCCTGCTGGCTGCGTTTCTGCGCCTGCTCGTTGCGGTCAAGCTCACGCTCGACCTGGCCGACCATGCGGTGGAAGATGTTCACGGTGGACCAGAGCAGCGCTTCGAGGTCCGGTTCCAGCCGTGTGTCAGTCAGCGTCGCGGCGACGGCGTCGAAGATGTCGGCCACAGCACCCCCGATGCGCGGAGCTTCGGGCAGCGGCCTTGGATCAGGCTCGTCCTCGAAGGGACGGTAGCCATACATCTGAAGTTCAGCCAGCACATGGGCGGTGGATGAAGCGGCGTGCGGCGGTTCAAAATCATCGGTGCGGGTCATGATGCGGTCCTCCCAGGTCTCCGGCCGCGCCCTTCGCGGCCTTTCCGGGGGCGGATAGCGGCAGACCAGGGACGGGCCGGAACCGCGCGCTCGCGCGCGGCCGCAGCACAGCGAAGGATGGCAGGGGGCCGGCTATTTTGCTTCGCGATGTAAAGCGCCCCCAAAGGGGCGCGACGGAAAATAGCTGGCTCACGCCATTGAAGGCCCGGCCCGGCTGACGCCCGCTCCCCACCTGAAAGGCCGGGGCGCGAACCTGCCGAACGGGAGGCACGACAGGACCGCCGATAGAAGACGGAAACCGCCCGCCCCTCTTTCCGGCCCGCTCATGTGCCGGCAGTCTCCAGAAACCGTGCCACGTCCGGTGGCGCAAGTTGCGGATGCAGGATCGCCCGCAGTGCGCCGCGTCCGAGCGCCCGGAGATCATCGTTGAAATCGCCCAGCCGTGGCGACAGCCCGATCACCTCGATCCCGGCGTCATCCGCGCGGGCGTGCAGCGTCGCCAGCGCCTGATCCCCGGCCGGATCATCGTCGCGCAGCACGTAGAGCCGGCGCAGCAGCGGCGGAAAGATCAGGGCGGCGAGATGCGCCGAGGACAGGCATGCGGCCAATGGCAGATCGGGCAGAACCTGCCGCAGCGACAGCACCGTCTCGATGCCTTCCCCGGCGGCGAGCACATCGGATGCCACCCCAAAGCGCACGGCATGGCCGAGCAGCCCGCCCAGGGCGCGACGCGGATGATCGACCGGCGCCTTGCCGCGCCCTTCCGCCGCCAGCCAGGTGCGATGCACACCGGTCAGAGTGCCGTCGAGATCGGTGACGGCGGCGATCATGGCGGGCCAGGTCTCGGTCGGACTGTCCTCGTCCGGGCGGTAAAAGCAGCGCGGATGGAAGCGCAGGGCGCCGGCTCCGTGCAAAAGCGTAATATCGCGTCTACGGAGATACGCTTCTACGGATGTACCCACGATCGGCCCGGACATGGCCCAGAGCCGATGTGCGGCTTCAGAAGAACTGGCAGAGCCACGCTCACGGGCCGGACGGTCCTGTGACGACGGTACCGGATCGGGACGCGGCAGGCTGAGAAAGGCGCGCGCCTCGTCGGCCACGTCGCGGAAATCCACCAGGCCGAGGCTTTCGCGGATCACGTCCAGCAGGTCGCCATGTTCAGCGGACTGCGCGTCCGTCCATTTTCCCGCCCTGCCGTTGGCGGTGTTGTGCAGCCGGACAAACAGCGACCGGCCGGGCGTGTTGCGTACGTCACCGACCAGCCAGTAATTGCCGTGACGACGACCAGCGGACAGATACCGACGGCACACCGCCTCTGCGTTCTCCGCCAGACGGCGGGCCAGATCGCCCGCGTCATGCAAGGTCATCGCCCTGCCCTCCTGTGTCGGGATTGCCTCCGTCCAGGGCGATCGCCAGCCAGCGATCGGTGGTCATCCATGAAATCGTCTTGCGCCTGCCAAGGTCAAGCAGATGCGCGCCTCCGCTGAAGGCGCCGATCCGGGGACGTGAACAGCTATTGGCCCACTGGAACCCCCATCGCCCCCGCAGCCGGAATGCCCGCGCACAGCGTAGCACGAAATCCACCACCTGATGCGGATCGCCGGTTGTCTCATCGTGCATCCAGAGTTTCGTGCCACCATATTCAGGCACGATCGACAGGACAAAACCGTCAGAGGGCGGGTCTTCCGCCGCCAGTTCGTCGATGAATTCATTGTAGAGGTCGAGCGCCTTTGCGGCATTGTCCACTGTGCCCACATCGAGAACGCAGGAAAAATGCGTGAAGAAATCAGCCATCGGAAAACTCCCGAAACGAAAAAGCCCGGCGCGGTGGCCGGGCTCGTAAAAACGTATTGGCGGAAAAGCGTGCAGTCGGCTTTCAGGAAGCCCGTTCCATCAGCCTGCGGGCCTTCTCTTCCAGATCCAGCCGCGTATCCTGATTGGCCCTGGTGCGGGCCAGTGCGGTAATCCCCTGCACGAAATCGAACACGCTCTCGGGCTTGCGCCCTTCCTCATGCAGCACGGTTTCGATGATCTTCGCCGTCTCTGGCTTCGAGAACCCGCGACGACGCAGGAAACTTTCGCGGTCCTCATCGGTTCTGGCCACCAGCGCCTTGCGCGAAGCCTGAATGCCGGAGACGAACGAGGCCGGGCTGGCCGTGGCGAAATTCCGTAGCGCTGGTGTCGCCTGATGCACGAAACGGGATGCTGCAAACTTGCTATGCCGGATCGTGATCTGTTCGAAATTTTCCACGCCCCAGAGCATGCGGTTTTGACACACTCCGCGCAGGTAAAAGGAGGCGATGCCGAGGCTCTTGCTGCCGACTTCGGAATTCCAGGCGTAGAAACCCCGGAAATAGAGATCGGGATCACCGTTGGGCAGACGTCCCGCCTCGATCGGATGCGTATCATCCACGAGGAATAAAAAAACGTCCCTGTCTGACGCGTAGAGTGTCGTGGTTTCCTTCGTGATGTCCACGTACGGATTATGGGTCATGGTCGCCCAGTCGATCACACCCGGCACCTTCCAGTTGGTATCACCTGTGCCATCGCCGGCGATCTTGCGCACCGCCCCAACCAGCTCATGGTCCCAGATGCGGCCGTAATCCGGCCCCGTGACGGCGCGCAGTTCCACACGCCCGTCCTCGGTTTCCAGCGTCTTGACCAGTTCGGCCCGGTGCGACAGCAACCCGTGCTGCAGGTTGATTGCCGCCAGCGGAGCCGGAAGATTGCGCAGGTACGACGAGGGGGCACCAACCAGGCTGCACATCTGGCCAAAGGACCAGTGTGTGGGAGCAATCGGGTCATTCTGCCCCGGCACGGTCAGGGTCAGGCGCTCGGCATTGTCGCGGCTCGCCTCCACTCGGATGGCGCGGCTTTCTACCGTGCGGGCCGTGGCGCGCTCGGCACGGCCAAGAGTGGCCGCGTGCAAATCAGATAGGGACAGATACCGCTCGTCATCGGGGCGCGAGAACCATTCGGACGAGACGCGGGCACTACGCTCCCCGCGCGAAGGATCGATCCGGAAGCCGCCGGACGCCGCACCACGGAACGCAGGGGGCAGGATGGTGGTTGTGGTCATGGAAAACTCTCCTCTGATACCGGTTATTCGGCACCAGAGGCGAAACCACCCTCTTCCTCCTATGACTACTTCCCGCGCGGGACCCCATCCGACCACGGAGACACCCTGCCCCTCGTTCCGCAACACGGCGAGGCCGCAGCCTCGCCGAAATCACGACGGCAACGGGGGGAGAACGGAACGTCCGTTTTGCGACTATGCTCTCATATATCGGACATTCAAGCGATCCTGTTTTCCTCGCAAACTGCGTCACGCAGGGATGGGTATTGAGGCTTTTACTTCGAAGGTGCCGAGGGGATGGACCTCGCCATTGATGATGGCGTCGATCCGGTGGTACCCGGGAAAATGACGGCGTGTCGTCATGCTCGCCAAAGACACCGTGGTACTGAGCGCGACTTTTTCTCCTGGCTGCATCGTGAGGGTACGAAGCCTGAAGACCTTTGCACGTGTACTCCCATTGGCCTTCACGAAATGCACGGCATAGCCGGTCAGCAGGTGCTGGCTCTGTTGTGCGGTGCTTTCGACTTCAAAAGATACGCGCGTGGCTTCACCCGGTGTGATGCGCTGCGGCGTAATGATTATGCCTGATAGACGCACCGATGGATTTTGGGTTCCTCCCAGAACGTGTATTGCATCCCGATTGCCGGCGGCGACGAGTGAACGAAGTGCATGGCGAATAATCCAGGCGCGTTCCGCAGGCGCATCTTTCAACCAGCGCCGGCCGGTTTCTATGACCAACGCCGGATGGTCTTTGGCAATATCGTTCAGATTGTTTGCGACCGAACGCCGCACATAGAGCACAGGATCGTCTTTGAGACGTTCCAGCAATTCAAGCACAGGGCGCGGATCCTGCTGAAACGCGCGCAAGCGAGGCGCCCATGGCAGACGCGGGCGCATCCCCTCCGAAGCCAGACGACGCAGATGCGCGTTGTCGTCATCGGCCCATGCCAGCATCTGCTCGTAGGTTCGTTCGGGATACTTCACCAGAAAGGCACGGATGCTGAATTCGGCGGTAAACCGCTTGGTGAGCCCGGCCTGAACCCGCATGGCTGCCTCGTAGTCGTCAAGGCCGTATTTCTGGACATATATGACATGCGGCATGTAACGGAGCGCCGTGCGCCCGATTTCGCCGATCGGTGGCAGTTCCTGGCCAAGCGATGATTCGATGACGGCGGCGGCTTCAATAAACCGCTCAGGCAGATATTCATGCAAGGCGTCCGCGATATGTGCAGCACGGCCGGTAAGTTCCAGACTACTTAAACCATCCATCGAACGCGCAACGAAGGCATCGACATCAAAACACGTATCCGCGGCACGAAGTTCGGCGGCAATCTCGCGCACGAGCGCCAGACTGAATATGTCTTTCATGGCTGGGGTGCTCATACTGTCTTTGCTACCGCGTCGTCGTGGGTGAGGTGAGTGTCCACGCGATCCAATACCGACAACAGGCGCCGCATAAAATGATCATGTTGCTGCCCTTTCGCGGCAGATGTAAAATTTCATTCCTGCTGCTGCGCATTGGGTCAATGAAAAAGATTTAGTCGTGAACAAGAAGAATATACCCGTAAGTGAATATCAAAATATTCGAGAAACCCTTGAAAGATATGTCGAAGCCTTGCGCGTCGGCAATGTCGATATGCTGTCCGGTATCTTCCATAAGGATGTCGTGACGCACGGCATTGTCGATGGTGAACTTGTGGGGGGAACAGGCAATCTGGCGGCTGAATTTATCAGGATCAACGGAGCGTCCCCGGACATCGCATCTCATATCGATATACTCGACATAACGCCTGTCACAGCAGTCGTGCGCATTATCATCGAAAATGACGCCATTGGCTCCGACTGCTGTGAATATCTCAATCTGATCAAAACAGGCGGAATATGGTCGGTCTTCTCCAAAGCTTTTCTTCAGTTCGATAAGTGAGCAACGTCGGAAGGCACCCGTCATACACCTGATCCAATGGGATAAGAGGGTGAGCCCGACGGGAATCTCAAACCACAACGGTATGGCAACGAGCGGCACACCATCTTCTACAACAAGACCGCCGCTCACAGTCGACTGATTTCATCATTCTTTTCATATAACTATGCATCATCCGAACGGATGTAATGCTTATGTCCTCTTCGGGCGAGGTGAACCGATGCCATCTATGTCCGACATGAGGCGGAAACTGCCAGTCTCCTATCTTCTATTCCCGAACATTACCGTCTGGAGGTCATTGGACGATGCGGCCAATCAGACCGCCTTCTTGAGATTCGGACTAGCCTTGAACCGCACGGTCTTGCCGGCGTTGACCTTCACCGGCTCACCGGTGCGGGGATTGAGCGTCTTGCGGGCCTTGGTCTTGTGGACGGAAAACGTCCCGAAGGACGGCAGCGTGAAGCCACCCTCCTGCTCCAGTTCGGCGACAATGGCACCAACCAGATCATCGGCGGCCTTGGCGGTGGCAACGCCGGTGCAGGCAAGGGAGTCCTGAAGAACGGCGGCAATGAAGGCTTTGCTCATGCGGGCGCAGGTCCGTGTCGTGGTCGATTCCGCAAACGGTAGCAGCGCCCTTTCGCCCCGTCACCGCTGAAACGGCGACACACCCCTATGCAAGTTCTTCTATCCCAGCGCCCTACACCCATCAGACACTTGTTGCGCTTCCGTGTTCATGGCTCTTTCTAATCGACCCCGCTGATCCACCGCCTCCCTCGGGAGGTCAAATGCGGGGTTTCCTGTGTCCGTCGCTCCCTTCCGCTCCGAAGCCGTCGCCCGTGGCACGCGCATGCTGCGCACCGCCCTGGGGTCGGCGATTGCCGGGCATCTCGACGATCCGTCGATCGTCGAGGTGATGCTTAATCCCGACGGCCGGTTGTGGATCGACCGGCTGGCCGGCGGGATGGAGGACACCGGCACCCGGATCGCGCCAGCCGACGCCGAGCGGATCGTCCGCCTGGTCGCCCACCATGTCGGGGCCGAGGTCCATCCGGGCAGTCCGCGCGTCTCCGCCGAACTGCCGGGAAGCGGGGAACGGTTCGAAGGACTGGTGCCTCCGGTGGTGGTGGCACCCTGCTTCGCCATCCGGCGCCCGGCCATCGCGGTGTTCTCGCTCGACGATTATGTGGCTGGCGGGATCATGACCGCCGCACAGGCCACGTTTCTGCGCCGCGCCATCGCCGAGCGGAAGAACATCCTGGTTGCCGGCGGCACCTCCACCGGCAAGACCACCCTGGTCAACGCGCTGCTGGCCGAGATCGCGCAGACCGGCGACCGGGTGGTGCTGATCGAAGACACCCGCGAATTGCAATGCGCGGCCCCTAATCTGGTCGCCCTGCGCACCAGGGACGGCGCCGCCTCGCTCTCCGACCTGGTCCGCTCCTCGCTGCGTCTGCGCCCCGACCGGATTCCGATCGGCGAGGTGCGCGGCGCCGAGGCGCTCGACCTGCTCAAGGCCTGGGGCACCGGCCATCCCGGCGGCGTCGGCACCCTGCATGCCGGGTCGGCGATCGGCGCCCTGCGCCGGCTGGAGCAATTGATCCAGGAAGCCGTCGTCACCGTACCGCGCGCCCTGATCGCCGAGACCATCGACGTCATCGCGGTGCTGTCCGGGCGCGGCAGCGCGCGTCGGCTGGCTGAACTCGCCACCGTCCAGGGCCTGAGCCCGGACGGGGACTACATCCTCGCACCCGCCGGAGATCCGTTATGACCCACATGATCGCTCTGCGCCGTCGCTTTGTCGTGGCCGGCGCAACCCTCTCGCTCGCCCTGCTGTCGGCCCCAGCCTATGCCGCCGGTTCGAGCATGCCATGGGAGGAACCGCTCAACCAGATACTGGAAAGTGTGCAGGGGCCGGTGGCCAAGATCATCTCGGTGATCATCATCACCGTGACTGGCCTGACCCTGGCCTTCGGCGAGACCTCGGGCGGGTTCCGCCGTCTGATCCAGATCGTCTTCGGCCTGTCGATCGCCTTTGCCGCGTCCAGCTTCTTCCTGTCCTTCTTCTCCTTCTCGGGCGGGGCGCTGATCTGATGGAGCCGGACGCCATCCCCGGCTTCACCGCCCCGGTGCATCGCGCCCTGATCGAGCCGATCCTGCTCGGCGGGGCGCCGCGCACGGTGGCGATCGTCAACGGCACGCTGTCGGCGGCAATCGGCCTCGGGCTGCGGTTGTGGATCGCCGGCGGGATCTTCTGGCTGGTCGGCCATCTCGCTGCCGTCTGGGCCGCCAAGCGCGATCCTGCCTTCGTCGACGTGGTGCGTCGGCATCTGCGCTATCCCACCCATCTGGTCGGGTGAGGGCGCCATGCTGAACCTCGCCGAATACCGTCATCGCCGCGACCGGCTGGCCGATTTCTTGCCCTGGGCGGCGCTGGTCGCCAGGGGCGTGGTGCTAAACAAGGACGGTGCCTTCCAGCGCACGGCCCGGTTCCGCGGTCCCGACCTGGACTCCTCGACCGCTTCCGAGTTGGTCGCGATCACCTCCCGCCTGAACAACGCCCTGCGCCGTCTCGGCTCCGGCTGGGCCATTTTCGTGGAGGCGCAGCGCCTTCCAGCACGGGGCTATCCTTTCAGCCCGTTCCCCGATCCTGCCTCCGAACTGGTCGACGCCGAACGTCGGGCGCAGTTCGAGGAAGAGGGGGCGCATTATGAAAGCCGTTATTTCCTCACCCTGGTCTGGCTGCCGCCAGCGGACGACGCCGCCCGCGCGGAAGCCTGGCTCTACGAGAACCGCGCCCGTGGCGGCTCCGACTGGCGGGCGGTGGTCGCAGGTTTCATCGACCAGACCGATCGGGTGCTGGCGCTGCTCGACGGCTTCATGCCGGAGGCCGACTGGCTCGATGATGGCGAAACCCTGACCTACCTCCATTCCTGCATCTCGACGCGCACGCAGCGGGTCCGGGTGCCGGAGATCCCGGTGCATCTCGACGCCATCCTGGTCGACGAGGAACTGACCGGTGGCCTGGAGCCCCGATTGGGCGACGCCCATCTGCGCACGCTGACCGTCACCGGCTTCCCGACCCAGACCTGGCCGGGTCTGCTCGACGAGCTGAACCGGCTGGCCTTTCCTTATCGCTGGGCGACGCGGGCGATCTGCCTCGACCGCACCGACGCGACCAGGGTGCTGGGCCGGATCCGGCGGCAATGGTTCGCCAAGCGCAAATCGATCATGGCCATCCTCAAGGAGGTGATGACCAATGAGGCCTCGGTGCTGCTGGATTCCGACGCCGCCAACAAGGCGGCCGACGCCGACGCGGCGTTGCAGGAACTCGGCACCGACCAGGTCGGGCAGGCCTATGTCACCGCGACCGTCACGGTATGGGACGAAGATCCCACTATCGCCGCCGACCGGCTGCTGCTGGTGGAGAAGACCATCCAGGGCCGCGACTTCACCTGCATGCGCGAGAGCGTCAATGCGCTCGAAGCGTGGTTCGGCAGCCTGCCGGGCCATGTCTACGCCAATGTCCGCCAGCCCTGTGTCTCGACCCTGAATCTCGCGCATATGATTCCGCTCTCCGCGGTATGGGCCGGGCCGGAGCGGGACGGGCATTTTGACGCTCCGCCGCTGTTCTATGCCCGCACCGAAGGTTCGACCCCGTTCCGCTTCGCACTTCACGTCGGCGATGTCGGTCACACGCTGATCGCCGGGCCGACGGGTGCGGGCAAGTCCGTGCTGCTGGCCTTCATGGCGATGCAGTTCCGCCGCTACGCCGGTGCCCGGATCTTCGCCTTCGATTTCGGTGGCTCGATCCGCGCGGCTATCCTGGCGATGGGGGGCGACTGGCATGATCTCGGCGGCGCGCTGGCGCAGGACGGAAACGATCCCGTCGCGCTGCAGCCGCTGGCGCGGATCGACGAGCCGGGCGAACGGGCCTGGGCGGCAGAATGGGTCGCGATCCTGCTGGAACGCGAGGGCGTCACCGTTGCCCCCGACCTCAAGGAGCATCTGTGGTCGGCGTTGACCTCGCTGGCTTCGGCACCCGCAGGAGAACGCACCCTTACCGGCCTGTCCGCGCTGCTCCAGTCGCTGGCGCTGAAGCAGGCGTTGCAGCCTTACTGCGTTGGTGGCCCGTGGGGGAAATTGCTTGACGCCGAACATGAGCGTCTTGGTGTCGCCGATATCCAGGCCTTCGAGATCGAGGGGCTGATCGGCTCGGGCGCCGCGTCCGGCGTGCTGTCCTATCTGTTCCATCGCATCGAGGACCGTTTTGACGGCAGCCCGACGTTGCTGATCATCGACGAGGGCTGGCTGGCGCTGGATGATCGCGCCTTCGCCGGGCAGCTCCGGGAATGGCTGAAGACGCTGCGCAAGAAGAACGCCTCCGTCATTTTCGCCACCCAATCTCTGGCCGATATCGACGCCAGCCCGATCGCCCCCGCGCTGATCGAAAGCTGCCCGACCCGGATCTTCCTGCCCAACGACCGGGCACTGGAGCCGCAGATCACCGCGATCTATCGCCGGTTTGGGTTGAACGACCGCCAGATCGAGATCCTCAGCCGGGCGACGCCCAAGCGCGACTATTACTGCCAGTCCCGGCGCGGCAACCGTTTGTTCGATCTCGGCCTGTCCGAAGTGGCGCTGGCCTTCACCGCCGCGTCGTCGCCCGACGACCAGGCCGCGATCGACCGGATCTTTGCCCGGCACGGCCGCGACGGGTTCGCGGCCGCGTGGCTGGCGCACCGGGGCGTGGACTGGGCGATTGAAATGCTCAGGCCGGGAGAACCATCATGAGAAATTCGTCGATCTGCAAAGCAGCGTTCGTGGCTGGGTTTGGCGCCCTGTCATCCATCGTCGTGAGCGTCCCGGCCCATGCGCAATGGGCGGTCTATGATGGCGCCGCCCATGTCCAGACGGTGCTGATCGCGGCGCGGGAATTGCAGCAGGTCAACCAGGAGGCGCAGAGCCTGCTCAACGAGGCGACCATGCTGGAGAACCAGGCCCGCAACCTCGCCAATCTGCCGCTCTCGGTGCTGGCACCCTTGGAGCAATCAATCGAAGCGACCGAACAGATCGTCGGCCAGGCGCAGGGGCTATCCTATAACCTGACCAGCATCGATCAGGCCTTCAGCCAGACCTATCCGCAGGCGCTGGCGAGCCCGAGTTCGGCGGCGCAGATGACCGCCGACGCGCAGACGCGATGGCAGAACGCGCGGGGCGCCTATCAGGACGGGCTGCGCGTGCAGACCGGTGCGGTGCAGAATCTCGACGCCACGCGCAGCCAGATCGACAGTCTGGTCACCTCGAGCCAGGCGGCCACCGGCGCCTTACAGGCCGCGCAATCGGGCAACCAGCTGACCGCGCTGCAGACGCGCCAGCTTGCCGACCTCACCGCCGTCATCACGGCGATGGGCCGCGCCCAGGCGCTGGAAGGCGCGCGTCAGGTCGAGAGCGAGGAGCAGGGCAGGGCACAACTCGCGAATTTCCTGAATTACGGGGCCGGTTACACGCCCGGCACCGCGCAGATGTTTCACTGATGCGCGGGTTACGTCTCTCCCCGCCGATCGTCTTCCGGCTCGTTGCCCTCGGGCTGGTCGTTTTGATTCTGGTTGTCGCCAGCCTTCATCTCCGGCACATGCCCCATGACGTGGGGGTGCCGGATCTCGGGCCGCCGGGATCGCGTGACCGGCTGGCCGCCGGTCTGGCGCATTGTCAGGCGCTCGGCATGAAGGCCGACGGCGATCCGGCCTGCGAAGCGGTCTGGGCCGAGAACCGCAAGCGCTTCTTCGCGCCCGACGCGGCACGGTGACGCCATGCAGCAGGGCACCGGCGTCATCGACAATTTCCTCGCCATCTTCACCCAGTATATCGATTCCGGTTTCGGTCTGGTGCAGGGCGACGTCCATTGGCTTGCCGGTGTGCTGATTACCATCGACATTACCCTGGCCGGGCTGTTCTGGGCGTTGGCGCCGGATGAGGACGTGCTGGCGCGGCTGATCCGCAAGACCCTGTTCATCGGCATGTTCGCCTTCATTATCGGCGACTTCAACGGGCTGGCAAAGATCATCTATGAGTCCTTCGCCGGGCTGGGCATCGAGGCGGGCGGTGGGCATCTTACCCAGGCGCAATTGCTCCAGCCGGGGCGGCTGGCGCAGGTCGGCATCGATGCCGGCAAGCCGATCCTGACCTCGATCTCCTCACTGGTCGGCTTCGTCGCCCTCTTCAACAACGCGATCCAGATCGCGGTGCTGCTGATTGCCTGGCTGATCGTGGTCATCAGTTTCTTCGTGATGGCGATTCAGCTCTTCGTGGCGCTGATCGAGTTCAAGCTGACCACGCTCGCCGGGTTCGTGCTGGTACCGTTCGGCCTGTTCGGCCGCACTGCCTTCCTCGCTGAGAAGGTGCTGGGCAACGTGGTGTCGTCCGGGATCAAGGTGCTGATGCTGGCGGTCATCGTCGGCATTGGCTCGACGGTGTTCGGCCAGTTCACCAGCGGCTTCAATAATCCACCCACCATCAATGACGCGCTGACGCTGATCCTGGCTTCCCTGACTCTGCTGGGCCTGACCGTGTTCGGCCCGGCATTGGCCAATGGGCTGATCGCCGGTGGTCCGCAGTTGGGCGCCGGGTCCGCTGTCGCCACCGCAGCCGGGGTCGTCGGTGCCGGCGTGGCTGCCGCGTCTGGCGCCGGCCTGGCTGTGGGAGCCGCGGCAGCCGCGGTGCGTGGCGGGGCCTTTGTCGCGGGCGGCACGACCGCCGCCTATCAGGCCGGAGGTGCTGCAGGCGTCGCGAAGGCCGGACTGTCCGCCGCCGCCAGCCCGTTGCGCCGCGCCATGGCCAGTGTCCGCACCAGTTATCAGGCCGGCGGAGCCGCCGCGACTGGCGGTGCGGGAGGTGCGACCGCTTCTGGCGCTGGCGGAGCTTCTGCCGGCAAGCCGCCCGCCTGGGCCAGCCGGATGCAGCGCAACAACCGGATCAGGGGCGGGGCGGATGCGGCCGCACAGGCGATTAAGGGCGGCGACCGGCCCAGTGGCGGCCACGACGTCGATCTCTCGGAGGGAGAATAACCATGTTCCGCCGCCCCAATGTGCGTTTCGGCCGGACGCCGGAACCCGAGACGCCCTATCACAAGGCCGGACAGGTCTGGGACGATCGCATCGGCTCGGCCCGTGTCCAGGCCCACAACTGGCGGCTGGCCTTCTTCGGCTGTCTCGCTTTGAGCGGCGGGCTGGGCGCCGGGCTGGTCTGGCAGTCGCTGCGCGGCACCGTCACGCCGTGGGTGGTGCAGATCGACCATCTCGGTCAGGCGCAGGCCGTCGGTCCGGCGACCGCCGCCTATCGGCCGACCGATCCGCAGATCGCCTGGTATCTGGCGCGCTTCGTCTCCGAGGTACGCGGCATCCCGGCCGATCCGGTGGTGCTGCGGCAGAACTGGCTCGACGCCTATAACTACGTCACCGACCGCGGCGCGCTGGCCCTGAATGATTATGCCCGCACCAACGATCCCTTCAGCCGGATCGGCAGGATGCAGGTTGCGATCGAGATTGCCAGCGTCATCCGCGCTTCCGACGACAGCTTCCGGGTGGAATGGATCGAGCGCCGCTATGTCGACAGCGCGCTGGCGTCCACCGAGCGCTGGAGCGCGATCCTCACCATCGTCGTCACCACCCCGACCGATGCCGAGCGGCTGCGCAAGAACCCGCTCGGCATCTACATCCACGCCCTCAACTGGTCTAGGGAACTCGGCTGATGCGCACCCTCAACACAATCGCGCCGTTCATGATCCTGCTGGCGCCGCTGGCGGCCTGCTCCTCATGGAAGCCGCCTGCCATCAGATACGACGATACGCCCCGGCAGGCGGTCCTCACCCCGGAACCGCCCAAGCCGGTGCAGGTGGTGGAGCTGCCGGAGCCCTTGCCGTTGCCGGGGCAGCTCAAGCCGATCCCCTATCGGCATGCATCACCCGAGCCCGCCGATCCGCATGAGCGGGTCGAGCGCGCCAACAGTGTGGCGCGGATCCAGCCGACGCGGGCCGGCTATCTCAATGCGATCCAGGTCTATCCCTTCTCCGAGGGTGCGCTCTATCAGCTCTATGCCGCACCCGGCGAGATCACCGACATCGCGCTGCAGCCGGGCGAGAAGCTGGTCGGTGCCGGTCCGGTCGCTGCCGGCGATACCGTACGCTGGATTATCGGCGACACCGAGAGCGGGGCAGGGGCGTCGAAACGGATTCATATCCTGCTCAAGCCGACCCGCCCGGACCTGACCACCAACCTGGTCGTCAATACCGACCGGCGCACCTATCATCTGGAACTGCGCTCCGATGAGCGGACCTATATGGCGTCGGTGTCCTGGGATTATCCGCAGGACCAGATCGTCGCCCTGCGCGGCCAGGATCGTGACGCGGATCTCGCGGCTTCGGTCGTGACCGGCGTCGATCTCGACGCGCTGAATTTTCGCTACCGGGTCGAGGGCGACGAGGCGCCGTGGCGGCCGTTGCGGGCCTTCGATGACGGGCGGCAGGTCTTTATCGAATTCCCGACCGGCATCGCCCAGGGGGAGATGCCGCCATTGTGGGTGGTCGGCCCGCAGGGCGACGGCCAACTCGTGAATTATCGGGTGCGCGGCAATCGGATGATCGTCGATCGCCTGTTCGCGGCTGCCGAACTGCGACTGGGCGCGAAGCACCAGCAGGTGGTGCGCATCGTGCGCACCGATGGAGCGCGTCGGTCGTGAGCGGGAGCACCGGAGCGGGGGAGGCGGACAAACCAGTGCCTCCCGTCAGGCCGCCGGGCGAGATGCGGTTGCGCGTGACGCGACCGCCGGTCACGCGGCTGTCGCGCAGGGTGATCATGGGGCTGACGCTGGTGGCGGTGCTCGGCGTCGGGGGCGCGCTCTATGTGGCGCTGAAGTCCGCACCCCGAACGGGCAAGGCCGAACTCTATAATACCGGCAATCGCACCACGCCGGACGGGCTGGCGAATCTGCCGGGAGACTATACCCACCCGCCGCGCCTCGGGCCTCCTTTGCCCGGCGATCTCGGCAGGCCGTTCCTCAAAGCAGGTGTGGGTGTCCCCGGCATGGCGACATCGGCGGCACCCGCCGATCCCGAAAAGCAGCGTATGGCTCAGGAGCAGGAAGCAGCACGGGTCAGCCATCTCTTTACCCAGACGCAGGTCGGGCGAAACAGTGCTGCCCCGGTGACAGCTGGTGCCACCCCGGTTCCGGCTGCCGGTGCTGCCACTGATCGCAACCAGGCGTTTCTCGATGGCCCGGTCGACCAGCGTACCGTCAGTGCCGCGCGTCTGACTCCCGCTCCCAGCCCGTATATAATCCAGGCGGGATCGATCATTTCCGGCGCGCTGATTACTGGCATCCGCTCCGACCTGCCCGGCGAGGTCACGGCGCAGGTGACGGAGAATGTCTATGACAGTCCGACCGGGCATATCCTACTGATCCCGCAGGGCGCGACGCTGATCGGCCGCTATGACTCTCAGATCTCCTATGGCCAGACCCGTGTGCTGCTGGTCTGGACCCGGCTGATGCGCGGTGCCGGGGGTTCGATCGTGCTGGAGAACGAGCCGGCCGCTGATCCGGCGGGCTTCGCCGGGTTGCAGGACCAGACCGACAACCATTGGGGCGAGGTGTTCAAGGCCGCCCTGGTCTCGACGATGCTGAGCGTGGGCTCCGAGGCCGACATCAGCGGCGGCAATGGCATCGCCCAGGCCTTGCGGACCGGCGGCTCGCAGGGCTTCAACCAGATCGGCGAGCAGATCGTCGGACGCTCGCTGAATATCCAGTCGACCAATATCATCCGGCCGGGCTTTCCGGTGCGGGTCATGGTGCATCGTGACCTGGTTCTCGCCCCCTACGGACAGGAGGTTTCCCGATGATGAAGCTCAGGCTTGGGCCAATTGCGGATGACAGGCCGATACGCGTGACCGTCGAGCTTCCCGCCGCCGTGCATCGCGATCTGGTTGAATACGGGCGGCTGCTGGCGCGTGAGAGCGGTCAGGCCGAGATCACGCCAGCAAAGCTGATTGGGCCGATGCTCGCGCGCTTTATGGCTGGCGATCGAGCCTTTTCCTTGGCAAGACGTCTTCTCGCCGGTCGTCCGGAACTAGATCACGGACAAAAGCCACGAACCGACCCGTAACGGTGTCCTGATTATTGGCATCCCAACCGAGGCGAATTTGCAATTGCGTATTCCTCTCCCGTAGTGGCCGGAAAATGACACCCGGAAAACCCTGTTCCGCCTGACTCTGGACGGCAAGGGTCATGCCATATCCAGATCCAACAAGCGCAAATACGGACTGCTTTCCCGCCGGATGACTTTCAAGGGTGATGTCGCTGCCCAAAATTTCTAGGTAACGACGTCGCACACTATAATCACCTCCCCAATCCTGTAGTAGAAATGTTTCGTTCTGCAATTCCTTGCGTGTCACGCTTTCATATTGACGTAGTGGATGCTCGCTCGGCATGGCTAACATCAGATTTTCAACGCAAAACGGAAGTGACTCAAGGTAGTCGGACTGAATGAATGGAGTGAAGAAAATCACATCCACACGATGCCGAAATAGAGCGGATTGGAGGTCAAAATCTCCCATTTCGTGAAAAGAAACTCTGATATCGGGATGTTTTTTTCGCCATGCTGATAACGCCAGCCTGATGCGTTGGCCGACGAGGGGTAGTAGACTGCCAATCCGAATGACCCCTCGGCGGCCCGTTCCTAGAATTTGCGACAAGGCTCTTATTTCGTCCCAATCATCAAGCAATGAGCTGATTCGATGGAAGAGGACATCGCCAGCCGCAGTCAGTCGAATGCCGCTGTGGGTTCTTTCCAGCAGGGTAACGCCAAGCTCATCTTCAAGCTTATCGATTGCTCTGGTCATTGTCGAAACTCTGACACCATGAAGCCAGGCCGCCCGTGTCAGGCTACCGGCCTCAACGGCAAACCTGAAGTATTCGAGATTTGTACTGCGCATGGTACGAGCGAACCTGTGTCACTATCGCCAAAATCTCGCTCACATGAGGTTTCCAGCAGCTTCCTCATGTGGCCCGAGATAATGCAGAATGCCGCGTCTCCGCTTAAGCCTGCTTTCCGGCCTCTTCACGGAATCAGCAGGAGCTTGCCGGTCGTCTTGCGGCTCTCCATGTCGGCATGAGCGCGGGCAGCGTCGGCCAGCGGGTAGGTGCCGCCGATATGGACCTTCATCTTGCCTTCGATGATCCAATTGAAGATCTGCGCCGAATGGGCGCGTAGCAGGTCCGGCGTATGAATATGGTCCACGAAGACCGCATAACCGATCTTGATGCTTTTTGGGATGCTGGTGATCTCGATTGGGCCGGGGCCACCAAGCACCGGGCCGAACCAGCACAGCGTGCCGGAGCGGCGCAGAGCATTGAGCGATGCCCGCCACGTCACAGGACCCGTGCCGTCATAGGCGACATGCACGCCTTCGCCGTCAGCCACGCGGACGACTTCTTCGGCAAAATCGCCGCCGGCATCCACGATGACATGATCGGCACCGGCCCCACGCGCGATCTCGACCTTCTCCTGCGACGACACCCGGCCGATGACCTTGCCGCCCCGGATCTTGATGATCTGCGTCAGTAGCAGGCCGAGCCCACCGGCCGCCGCGTGGACTAGGGCAAATTCTCCCTGCTGGACCGGGTAGAAATCCGTCGCGAAATGGCTGGCCGTCAGGCCCTGCATCATGACGGACGCAGCTGTCTGGTCGTCAATCGCGTCGGGAACGGGCACGAGTGCCCCTGCCGGAATGACGGCGCGACTGGCATAGCTGCCGGGGGAGTAAACCCAGGCCACGCGCTCGCCCGGTCGGAAATCCTCGACATCTTGGCCGACGGACAGGACGCGGCCCGCGCCCTCGACGCCGAGGATCTTCGGATCGGCTTCCATCCAGAACATACCGCGCCGGACGCCGGTATCCATGAAGTTGACGCCGGCCGCGGCCACATCGACCAGAACTTCGCCGGGACCCGGCACCGGGTCGGGTCTCTCGACCAGTTCAAGAACCTCGGGGCCGCCCGGTTCGCGCATTACGATAGCGTGCATGCCAGTCTTCCTTGGAATGGTTAGTCAAAGGGGGTATGCGTCAGGTCACGACTGCGGCGCCGCAAGCGGCTTCGTGGCGTTCAGGGTCTCGCGGGCGGACTGGCCGTCGCTGTAATCATGCCAAAGCACGATGCGGCCATTGCGGACTTCATAGGTCGCCATGTTAGGGATGGCGGCGGATTCACGACCGGGCAGGGCCAGGTGATGGATCTGTTCGGCCAGCACGATCGCGCCGTCGACGGCCTGACGGATCGTCTCGAAGCGCACCTGCGCGAATGCCGTGAAGACCCGCTTCCAGATCTGCACGACGTTTTCTTTCCCGCGCACTTCGGGATCGCCGTGGTTGGAAAACACAATGGCGTCGTCAAGGAATGTCTTGAGCAGCTCCGCATCCCTCTTTTCGAAGGATGCGACGAACTGCCGGACTGTTTCTCCTGCATCTGACATCTGGACTGTCCTTTGCTGGGAATGGTTCCGGTAGGCCGGGATCAGGCGGAGTAACCGCCGTCGATCGTCAGCAGGGAGCCCGTGATGAAGCTGGATTCAGGGCTGGCGAGATAGGCCACGAAGCTCGCGACTTCCGTATCCGACCCCAGGCGGCCGAGCGCCATGCGGGGACGCAGCATGTCGCGCATCGCGTCGTTCCTGATGTTGTCGGTTTCGGTCGGGCCGGGCTCGATCGCGTTGATCGTGATTCCGCGCGGCCCGAGATCGCGGGCAATGGCGCGCGTCATGGAACTGACGGCCCCCTTGGTCATCGCGTAGGCGAAGGAGCCGGGGAACGCGGTGTAATGCGCGACCACGCTGCTGTTGTTGATGATCCGTCCGCCTTCCTTCATGTGCGGGACGGCTGCCTGAATCGCGACGAAGGTGCCGCGCACATTGAGGGCGAACATCTTGTCAAAGGTGTCGAGCGCGAACTCGTCCACCGGTCCACCGAGCACGATGCCGGCATTGTTCACCAGAATGTCGAGGCCGCCCAGCTCCGCGACCGTGCGCGACACGGCAGCCTTGATTTCATCGGCACTGGTGTTGTCCGCCTTGATGGCGAGGGCCTTGCCCCCGGCAGCGGTGACTTCGGATGCAACCTTGTTGGCTTCATCGGCCGAGGCCGCATAGGTGAAGGCCACGGCCGCGCCGTCTGCCGCGAGGCGACGGACAATGGCAGCGCCGATACCGCGCGATCCGCCGGTAACAAAAGCAACTTTTCCGGTCAGTGAAAGGCTCATTGTTGAAAACTCCTGGTCGATCTGCTGACTGTTCGTTCAGTTTTCTGGAACGAACAGTCAAATAAAGAACAAAAAAAGGGGGGAGAGCTTTCCCCCTAGCCAAGACAGCGCAGGGCCATCTGTGCGGTGGCGCGCAGGTCGTCGTGTGTTGCGCCCCCGCGTGCCATGACTTTCAGCCCGATGAACGTTGCATTGATGAACCGTGCGGCATCCTTCGGGTCGATCTCCGGCGGGATTTCGCCGAGATCCTTGCCGCGCTGGATCGTTGCGGCAAAAATGTTCTGCATGCTTGCGGCAGATGATTTACCGATTGCGGTTACTTCCCGATCGCGTCGGCCAAATTCGCATATTGAGCCCACGCCAAGACACATGCTGTCATCCTGAATGCGGGCCGCGAATCCCAACAAGGCGGCTTCGATTGCGGTCAGAGGAGAGCCGGTCGCCTGAAGCGTTACCGCGATTTGTCCCACACTTTCGAAGCAGTAATGTTGTAAAGCCTCAAGATATAGTGCGCGCTTGTCCCCGAAAGTGTCGTACATGCTCTGGCGACCGATCCCCATGCTTTTCACGAGGGCCTCGGTCGAAGTCCCTTCGTAACCGTAGGTCGCGAAGGTCTTCGTCGCTGCAGCCAAGGCCGCTCCCCGGTCAAATGCTTTCGGTCTTGCCATCGAATGACACATCGCAATTATGGAACGAATTGTCAAGAACTGTGTAAGTCTTCATATTTTTCATGTGGCTGTATCATGCCGGTTATCACACGCATCCTGTGGATGCAGTTCTCGGACTGACATGCAAACGCCTTCACTATCATGTGAAGATACGCATGACGCAGCGGTCAGGTACTCCAGCGCGATGTGCGGATGATTGAGCAGAAGTTTCCTTTATGAAAATGAGGCTCTTTATCAGCGATCACATCCGCCTTTACGTTACCGAAGGTCGTGTCCGGCTTATGGCGGATACCGTCGTAGAATGCCTGGATGATGTCTTCCTTAAAATGCGGTGTCCTTGGAAAGGCGGCAACAACTGCCTCGCGGACCGTGTCGGGATACTGGTCGTACGTAAGGCCGAGAACGTCCATTTCGACGCCGGCCGTGGTGAGCGCGATCACGGGATGCATGAATTCTGGCACGCCAGGGGTCGTGTGGAGGGCGATGCCCGTCCAGACCTTTTCGATGTCAGATGGGTCGACATCGTGACTCTTGAGGAAATCCCGTGCGGCATTGGCGCCGTCAACTTCGAAACGAAGAGTCTCGCTGCTGTGCGATGGCATCAATCCGATATCGTGGAACATCGCGGCAGCGTAGAGAAGTTCGGGATTGAAGATCAGTTCGCGCTGCTGCCCGGCAAGCGCGCCGAAGAAATAGACGCGGCTCGAATGATTAAAGAGCAACTCGCTTTCGGTATCACGAATAAACTCCGTGATCGCGCGGCCAAGAGAGGAGTCCGGCACAACGATGCCATTGATGCTCGTCCCAGAACGAAGCGTATCTATCATGACGTAAGCTCCTTTTTGTTTCCGGCTCCGACAATCCTGACAACGATGTCGCGACCATCCGGCGACCTCCTGCCTCATGAGGCCTGTCGTTTCATGCGGATTTTATTCTCTGTCACGGGTGGCAGAAATGACATATAGACCTCGTATTCTGCCATAGGGTGACAGATGATGCCGGCTCCCTCCGATGCCCTTGCCATCTGGTTCGTCGTGTTTCCCGGGTTCGAACTCCTCGACGTAAGTGGTCCGCTATGCGCGTTTAATCTGGCGCGCGACTTTCATCGGACGGCCTATGACATCCGGACCGTCTCGGTATCGGGTGGGCTCGTGGCCAGTTCGTCGGGAGTGACAATCGACACCATCCAGCCACCTGTGCCCAGGCGCCTCGATACGCTTGTGGTCGTGGGGGCTCCCGATACAGAGATGCTCTCCCAGCAGAATGATCTGATTGCACTTGTGCGCATGCTGGCGCCTCATGCGCGGCGTAGCGCCAGCGTCTGCACCGGAACGTTCGTTCTGGCGGCAGCAGGGCTGCTAGACGGACATCGCGTGACGACCCATTGGCGACATACGGCTGATATCCAGCGCCGCTATCCCTCGCTCAAGGTCGAGGCCGACCGGATTTTCATTCACGACGGTGCGATCTGGACCTCGGCGGGCATTACCGCCGGCATCGATCTTGCGCTGGCGATGATCGAGGAGGATTTCGGGATCGAAAATTCCAAGGCTGTCGCGAGGGAACTTGTGGTTTATCATCGCCGCAGTGGTGGCCAGTCTCAGTTTTCGACTCTTCTCGACCTGGAGCCGCGCCCAGGGCGCATTCGTGATGCTATTGCCTATATTCATACGCACTTGCGGGAGCCATTGTCGGTTGAGCGGCTGGCAGATGTCGCGAGGATCAGTCCACGCCAGTTCGCCCGGCAGTTCGTCGTGGAGACGGGGGAGACACCGGCTCGCGCAGTCGAGCGCCTGCGGTGTGACGCCGCTCTCCCACGTATCGAAAATACGAGCGAATCGCTCGGCCAGATCGCCTTGCATGTTGGCTTTCGCGATCTCGAACGCATGCGTCGCGCGTGCCTGCGCGTATACGGACAGCCGCCACAGGCTCTACGTCGGCGGAATCGTAACAGGTAATCCCCCCATAAAAAGAGTGACTTTTGAATGAGAATTTTCTCAGCGTAAGAATTGAGGAGATTCTGATGAAGAGTGATCGCTTTACTGACGCCCAGATCATGGGTGTGATCCGCCAGGCTGAGGGCGGTGTCCCGGTTCCTGACCTGTGCCGGGAGCATGGGATTAGCAACGCCACGTTTTACCGGTGGCGCGCGAAATATGGCGGCATGGATGCTTCGATGATCAGTCAGATGAAGGCTTTGGAAGAGGAGAACCGTCGGCTGAAGCGCATGTATGCGGATTTGAGCATGCAGACGGATATCCTGAAGGAAGCCCTTGGAAAAAAATGAAGCGGCCAGCCCAGCGCCGGGAACTGGCCGCACAAGCTGTGGCGCATCATGGGGTCAGCATTGCGCTGGCCTGTCGGATTTTTGGGATATCCGAGACCTGCTTTCGCTATCGTCCGCGACTGGAAGCGGAGAACGACAGGATTGCCGCTCTTCTGGTGGGACTGACCCAGGCTCACAGGAGATGGGGATTTGGTCTGTGTTTCCTGTATCTGCGCAATGTGCAGGGACAGCTCTGGAATCATAAGCGGGTTTATCGGATCTATCGGGAACTGGAACTCAACCTGCGGATTAAACCCCGCAGGCGTCTGGTTCGCGAAAAGCCTGAAAAGCTGTCGGTTCCGGCCCTTCCCAACAGGGTCTGGTCCATGGATTTTATGGCGGACAGGCTGATGGATGGACGTGCTTTTCGGCTCCTGAACATTCTGGATGACTTCAATCGTGAAGGACTGGCGATCGAGGTTGATTTTTCCCTGCCAGCCTGTCGGGTTGTCCGCTGTCTGGAACAGGTTATGGAGTGGCGTGGCAGGCCAGAAGCTATCCGAATGGATAATGGCCCTGAATATGTCAGTCATACGTTGGTTTCATGGGCCGAAAAACAGGGGATTACCCTGATCTATACGCAACCGGGTAATCCGCAGCAGAATGCCTATATTGAACGCTACAACAGAACTGTACGGCAGGAATGGCTGGAGCAGTATTTGTTTGAAAGCATTCAGGACGTGCAGGAGGTCGCAACACAATGGCTCTGGACATATAACCATGACAGATCCAACATGGGGAACAGCGGGCTAACCCCCGCCCAGAAACTAAAAACAGCTGCCTGAATTCTCATTCAATGCCCCACTAAAAATGGGGGGATTACCAACAGAGCATAGTTGCGTCGACTAATTCGCTTCGTGTGTTGACCCTAGTGATGTTCCGCGACTTTTTGAAATTAGCCTGTATGAGTAAGCTCTTGACCGCGCGCATGCTGAGGCGCCTGGGGCAAAAAACGAGAATATGGTTGGAGAGCATTTCTCGTGAGACTGCGGCACATGAGAGATGTTTTCCGGCAACCTCGAAACAGGCGATCCTGACCCGCAAACAGAAATCTTACTGCCATGGGGCCACGCGGCATCGTCAGGACGCGAACTATTTTGCGTCTTATTGCTTTTGCTTTGTTCCTCCTTGCGGTGATCTCTAATTAGTTATTGCTGAACTGCACATGGGCAAGTTGTTCGGAGATATCCCACAAGCGCGCGGCGGCCTGCCGGTCGAGCGCTGCGGGGGGTATTTTGGCGACAGTCGGATACCCGCGCGTCTCACTCAGTCTGTCAGGGCCATAATAGCCACCGCCCTTTGCCTCCGATGATGTCGCGGCGAAAAGGGTCGGCAGTGCGCCCTGTGCGGCTGGCTGGAAAAGAAACCACAATATCCGCCGTGCGAGGCCAAATACGCTCAAAGCGCCAGCTCCGTTCGGAAGCAGATCGGTACGCGAAATACCGGGATGGGCGGCGATGCTGGTTATTCCCCAGTTTTCCGCTTCGCTGCGACGCTGAAGTTCCAGCGCGAACATCAGGCAGGCCAGCTTAGACTGACTGTAGACTGGCATCGGCTTGTAATTATGTGTCGCCTGAAGATCATCGAATGCGATCCGACCGTCACGCGCTGCGATGCTGGAGAGTGTGACAACGCGCGGATCATGACCCTTGCGAAGCAGGGGCAGCAAATGCGCAGTCAGTGCGAAATGCCCGAGATAGTTGGTTCCGAACTGCAGTTCGAAACCATCCGAGGTCACTTTGCGTGTGGGGGGCGTCATCACCCCGGCATTGTTGATCAGCACGTCGAGATGGTCGCGCTGGCTGCGCAGGCGCTCACCAAACGCGGCAATTGACGCAAGGTCAGCCAGATCAAGAACTTCGAAGCTGATGTCTGCCTCGGGAGTGTCTCTTTTGATCCGGGCAACGGCTTCCGCGCCTTTGCTTGGGTTTCGTCCGGCGAGAATGACCGTTGCTCCGGCGCGCGCGAGCGCTAGTGCGTCCTCAAACCCGAGGCCGCCTGTTCCGGTCACGACGAATGAGCGGCCACGAATGTCTGGAATGTTCGATGTCGTCCATTTTCTCATATTTGGTTCCTGTCCACGCAAGAAATTCCTTTGGGGGGATGGCTGACAGTTCGACGGCACGCGCCATTGATCCCTGCTGATATCTGGTATCTAGCTGCGTACGCCGATGGACCGAATGCCCGAACTGCCAAACTTCTTGCCCGATCCTGCAATGGTCTGGCTTAGGCGGTGCGCCACGTGTAGACGGGAATAGTTAGAATTTTGGCTGGAGCAAGGAATGTCGTCATCTCTCGCCAGAGCTGTAACCCGCTATCTGGACGCGCAGGGTTGTGGCACGAGCGGGCTTTTCACGACGTCGTTCGACGGTCTGAATATCATCAGGCTGAGTGAAAAGACGCCGCCAAATGGCATGGTCTACAAACCGTCACTCTGCATCACCTTGCAGGGCGCTAAGGCGGTGGAGTTTGGGGATACCATTTTCGAGTATGGGGCCATGGCGTTTCTGCTGGTCAGCATCGAAATACCTGCTCTTGGTCGTGTGACGGAGGCGAGCCCTGAATGTCCCTATATCGGCATTACCCTGGATCTGGACGCAGGCATCCTGCGTGAGGTCATGGCGGAACTTGCTCAGCCCCCTTTACCGTCGAATGATCAGGGTATCGGGGTATTCGTCGCCGATCTATCCGAGGATCTGGCCGACTGCATCAGGCGGCTCATACGACTGCTCGATAATCCGGCGGCACCCCAGATCCTCTGGCCGGCGATCATGCGGGAAATCTGTTTCTGGCTGTTAACAGGGCCGCATGCGGGCGAAGTCTGTAAACTTGTTCTGCCCGACAGTCACATGCGACGGGTCGCGGAGGCCATTCATCTGCTGCGTGCCAACTTTGCGAAACCGGTGAGGATCGAGCATCTTGCCGCTGTCGCACGCATGAGCCTCTCGTCTTTCCATCAGCATTTCAAAATGCTGACCTCCATGACGCCGCTCCAGTATCAGAAGCAGTTGCGCCTGCTTGAGGCGCGTCGCCTGATGGTATCAGAGGACGTCAACGTCTCGCACGCGGCGTTTGAGGTCGGTTATGAAAGCCCGTCGCAGTTCAGTCGGGACTATGTTCGCAGGTTCGGGATAGCGCCCAAACGCGATGTGATGGAACTTCGGTCTTTTGTCATTTGACCATGCGGAACCGTGTCCGGGGCTCTGTTAATCTGTCTGTGTCACATTTCTAATCTGTCTGTGTCACATTTCCTGTTTTTGGAAATTGCGATCCCCCGGCCAACGCGGTCTGTCCATCGAATAGGATGCGCAGACAGGCAGAAGACGCCTTCATCTCGGCCGTTCCGCCGTCTCACCGGACGTCCCGAAACCGGCCGTCTGGACACAAAGCACTTTTCTCATTTTCCCCGTCTGCCTGGAAAGCTTAGCCCGGACTGTGCCTGGCAGGCCTTGCCCGCGCGTTTCGGGCTTTGCATTCGTTCTTGGAAGCGCCCGAGGGTCACTGCTGGCGCCGAGTAATAACCTCCCTTGGCCCATGCCTTTGTTTTCTCGTGTCAGCCGTAATCGGCGGACTGGGCGATCTCCTGTCGCAACTGGTCGACCTTAGCACCGACCCACTCCCGGGCGTCGGTGCCGAACACGAACCGCGATGGCACCTCGTCTTGGGAAGCAAGCTCCACGATCCGCGCGGCGAGGAGCTTCGGATCGCCTGGCTGGTTACCGCTGGCCTCGTCCACGAACGCGCGATACTGCGCGATCGCCTCGGCATAATCTGGAATGTCGATGCTGCCGAAGCTCGCCGACCTGCCATCCATGAAATCTGTGCGCAGCATCCCCGGCTCGACCAGGAGCGAGCGGACGCCCAACGGTGCCAGCTCCTGCGCAAAGCCCTCCATCCATCCCTCGACCGCGAACTTCGACGCGGAATAGACCGATCCCCCGCCGTTGGAGACCAGCCCGCTGACCGAGGAGATGGTGACGATGAGGCCTGAGCGACGCTCACGCATGTGGGGAGCGACCGCGCGTGCCACGTTCATCGTGCCGAACAGGTTGACCTCGAACTGACGCCGCACCGCGGCATCGGTGAAGGTCTCGAAGAAACCCAGTTCGGCATAGCCGGCGTTGTTGACCAGCACGTCGATCGCACCCAAGCGTTCGATGGTCTCGGCAGCGACGGAGTTCGCGGCTTCAGCGTCGGTGATATCGAGCGCAAGGACGTGCAGGCGATCGTGTTCGCCCTCGAAGGCATCGCGCACGGCGTCGGCGGACCGCGCAGTTGCCACGACCGTTTCGCCCGCATCGAGCGCCGCGCGCGTGATCTCGAGTCCAAGTCCCCGGCTTGCGCCCGTCACCAGCCAGATCTTGCCCATCGCCTGCTCCTCGTTTCTTCCACTGTTGCTGTCTAAGTAGTCATGTTAATGGATCGAGATAAGCGCCTAATCAATAATGGGCCCTAGTAGCAGAGATTATCAATGCGCCCGGATCAGCTTGGCGACCTCGCCGCCTTCGTTGCGATCGCCTCCGACCGCAGCTTCACGCGTGCCGCGAGGCGGCTCGGCGTTACGCAGTCGTCGTTGAGTCAGACCATGAAGCGGCTCGAGGGCCAGCTCGGTTTTCGCCTGCTCTCCCGCACGACACGCAGCGTCGCCCCGACCGCGGCCGGCGAGCGCCTGCTCGCTACCCTCTCGCCAGCACTGGCCGAGTTGGACGACGAGATCGAGACGCTGTCGCAGACACGCGGGGCAGCGATCGGCACCGTCCGGATCACGACGGGCAAACACGCCGCGGACACCGTGCTGTGGCCGATGCTCCCAACCTTCATGCGCCTGCACCCCGGCATCGAGGTGGAGGTGTGCGTGGAGGACGGGCTGACCGACGTCGTGGCGGGCCGCTACGATGCGGGCATCCGGCTCGGCGAGCGACTGGAGAAGGACATGATCGCGCTGGCGGTCGGGCCTCCGCTTCGCGTCGCGGTGGTGGCCGCTCCCGGCTATTTAAGCAACCATCCGAGGCCGATGGAGCCCGCCGACCTCACGGCGCATCGTTGTGTCGCCTACCGCAACGCGCATGGCGAGCTGTCTCCCTGGTCGTTCGAGCGCGACGGTCGTGCGGTAACGGTCACGCCGGGCCGCGGGCCGGTGTTCAACGACGCCGATCTGCTGGTGGCCGCCGCCCTTGAGGGGTTTGGCATCCTTTACATTCTGGAGGATCTGGTGGCGGCGCCGATAGCCGATGGCCACCTCATCCGCCTGCTGGAGCCGTGGTGCGAGCCTTTCGCAGGCTACCACCTCTATTACCCCGATCGGCAGGGGACGACGGCCTTCGAACTGTTCAAGAAGACGCTTCGAGCAAGCAGGGCCGCATAAAGGGTTGGCCAGGCGTCGGCGTCGATTCTCGAAACTCGATCTTTTTTTCCGGAAAGCGGAGCATTTGGTTGTGGCACCTTTCGGCATCGGTTCGCCCGAAAGCCGCCATTTTGTCATTTCACTCTCCAGTCAGCTTACGCCCATGACGCTGCAGTTGTGGGCAGTCGCCTCTCATCATCAATGACGGTTACGCGGGAGGGCGGACTGTCTGACCATGCCCAGAAGACGAGGTTTCTGTCGTTTTCTGTTGCTCCAGGGGCAAAGCTCGGCACGATGATGCCCGCCGCTCCGTCGGCTCTGAGTGCCCTTGCCAGTTTCCATGAAGGCGGCGTCTTGCCTTGGTCAGCAAGGTCTTCCCAGGAACAGGCCAAGGTGGCGGGGGAGAAGCCCAGATCATTAAGACTGGATAGATCGGTCAGATCGAGGACGGGTTCGCTATCGACATCATAGGCACAGACGGTCAAAGGTTGCGGCTTGAATGGAAAACCCTGCTGGGCTTCGAGCCAGGCCGTCTCCATCCGAAGTGATGTGTAAAGGGCAGGTGTGCCGACCGGGTTGAACCGGCCTCCATGAAGCGTCGCACCGTCGCCTGATAATGGGGTGAAAGACCAGCGTGGATTATGAGCCCGGAATACCCGTCCGGTGAACCTCACGCGTAGCCGCCGGTGGCAATCCGATCCAGGTAGCGTCGGACGGCATTGGCGCGTCCCTCACGGACGAGCGCCTCGGCAGTCTGATCACCGAAGGAGGGCAGGGGCTGTGACCGGTACCATGCGAAAGCCTGTTGGGCTGAGCCCGCCCAAGGCCGGACGCGATTGAGGATCTCGACCATGTCGCGCAGCCTCGCCTGGGTGGCGGGACGGCCGAGGCGGGCGCTTTTGGAGACGGCGTCACGTGACAGGCCCAGAGTGGTGGCCAGTTCACTCCTTGTGATGTGTAACATATTGCTCAGCCGTTCTGCCGCGATCAGCCCTGACGGATCGAAGGCGTCGGCGAGGAATGTGGTCTCAGACATGATGGAGTGCCCCATATATTGACCATGATATGGGATTGTATATGAGGCGGATTGCCTATGACAAGGATTCTAGTTGGATATGTTCATGCACGCTGGCATGTTCGCACTGTCATGCGGCGAGGCGGGGTATCTCGCAGTCTACCAATCGCAAGTATCGTTGGTTGTCTTCCCCCGCAACCAACGACGCTTGCGAATGACCATTCGCCACATTTCGCCGTGATCGTAGTGTGCGGTTCCCCGCAACCACTGAATTCCACAAAGGCCCGGCATCCGCCCGGGCCTTTGTCGTTTCAGCCAGGGAAACATATATGTGGATATTTCGGGCTCTATAAAAATAAAATTATAGGTTTGTACGAAAATTTAACAGAAGATTGTCATATTCATTCAGACATAATAATTTTAAAATAGAAATTCGAAAAACAGACAAAGGTAGTCGAGATGGGTAGACGTGCACGACCAATACTCGATAATCCTTCAGAAGATAACAAATCCGATGTTAAAAAACGGTCGGAACGGCTGAGAACAGCTGTTCAGTCGGCCGGAGGGAATAATCGGGTTGCAACCCGTGCCAATATTCCGCTGGCAACGTTGAATAATTATATTGCGGGTCGGGAAATGCGGGTTGGCCCGATGATTGCCCTCGCGGAGGCTTGTGCCGTATCGCTTGACTGGCTGGCAACGGGGCGGGAAGCTTCTGACGATAATGCGATGATTACTGTGTCTGATATCGCGGAGATGTCAGATGAAAGTGGGCTGAGGCCAGTTCGCTATTTTCATGCCGAGCCACAGGCTGGTGCCGGCAGCATGGTTGACCAGTGGGAAGGCTATGAGGTCGTTACATTTTCAGATTATTTCATACGGTCTGTTCTCGGAGTGTGGAACAGCAATGTTTTTATGGTGAAGGTGAGTGGCGACAGTATGCGACCTTCCATAGAAAATGGAGATACAATTTTCGTCGATCCGACACCGGAAACACTCCGGGAGGATGTGTATGTCATGACGATGCAGGATATGTTTATTGTTAAGCGATTGCTGATCAGAAGCTCAGATTCATTTACGATTTCAAGCGATAATTCTGCATTCCGATCGTTTGATGTACCATCATCATCTGTCGCCTGGGCTGCCGCAGATGAAGGGGGGGCTGATTTAAGAATCGTCGGACGAGTTCTTGGGCGGATCCATCTGGGACTTTAATACGAAAAAGACTGCTGACGCGTCTGTATCAGTGGCGGGCGTAGAATGGACTCGGGACCAGACGATGTGCTTTCATTGATATATCGTAACTTTGTAGATGCATCAGGTAATGTGGTGGTTCGAAGTTATCTGTCACAACACAGTGGTATCGGAACAGATTTCCCCCGGTATCAAGGATTTTGAGGGAATATTTTCCACGATGAAAAGCAACTGGCCCGAGAACTGGGATACCGCTGTCGCCGCCGATCGTGCGCATGTATGGCATCATATGACACAGCATAAGCCATATGAGACGACTGATCCGACAGTAATGGTCGAAGGCCGGGGCCTGCGTCTGTGGGACGCGGCAGGGAATGAATATCTTGATGCGCTATCCGGCGGGGTCTGGACTGTTAACGTCGGATATGGGCGGAAATCGATTGCTGATGCGGTTCGCGATCAGCTCATAAAGCTGAATTATTTCGCCGGAAGTGGCGGGACGGTGCCCGGCGCAATATTTGCGCAGAAGCTTCTTGAAAAAATGCCCGGGCTCAGTCGTGTCTATTATTCGAACTCAGGTTCTGAGGCGAATGAGAAAGTCTTTAAGATGGTGCGCCAGATTTCAGCTCAGCATTATGGAGGCCGAAAAAGCAAGATACTGTATCGTGACCGGGATTATCACGGCACGACAATCGGTGCGCTGGCAGCCTGTGGACAGCAGCAGCGTGCCGAATCTTACGGTCCGTTCCCGGATGGTTTTGTCGAGATTCCGCATTGTCTTGAATACCGCCGGACAGATGGCACAGATGCCCCATTTGGCGAAGTTGCTGCCCGACAGATCGAAGAAATTATTCTGCGCGAGGGTCCGGACACTATTGGCGCGATGTGTCTTGAGCCAATCACAGCGGGGGGCGGTGTTGTTCTGCCCCCGGAGGGCTATTGGGATAACATCCAGGCACTCTGCAGAAAATACGATATTTTATTGCATATCGATGAAGTCGTTTGTGGTGTCGGACGTACCGGAACCTGGTTTGGATACCAGAATTACGGGATTCAACCAGATTTTGTGACCATGGCTAAAGGTGTGGCATCAGGATATGCGGCCATCTCCTGTACAGTCACAACGGAAGCTGTTTTCGATAAATTCAGGATGGCACCTGACGATCCTATGTCGTTTTTTCGGGATATTTCAACTTTTGGCGGTTGTACAGCCGGACCTGCGGCGGCAATTGAAAATATGCGGATCATTGAGGAGGAAAACCTTCTTACGAATACGCTGGAAGAAGGCGCTTATCTTGGAGAAAAGCTGGCCGCCCTTCAGGATGAATTTTCGATCATTGGCCAGGTTCGGGGAAAGGGGCTGTTCTGGGGAGCCGAACTGGTGACGGACCGGATAACGAAAGAGCCCGTTCCGGAGGTGATCATGAAACAGATCATAGCATCCTGCCGAAAACAGGGCGTTCTGGTAGGAATGACCAACAGATCGCTTCCCGGCTTTAATAATACCCTTTGTTTAAGCCCCGCATTGATTGTCGGGAAGGCTGACATTGATGAAATAGTGAATGCGATCGGAGTGGCCCTGAGAGATGTGAAAATCTGATTTTCATCGATAACAACAGGAATGTCCGGGAAAGAATATGTGCTGACAAAATTCTTTTCCCGGTGTCCGGGATAGCGACTTGCCAAGTGTGGTCGTCTCGGCTAGAACCCCCCTCGCAGCGCACCCGTAGCTCAACTGGATAGAGCACCAGACTACGAATCTGGGGGTTAGGAGTTCGAGTCTCTTCGGGTGCGCCAGCTTCCTTTTTAAATATTGTAATCGATAGCTCTCGTTTAATATACAGAGTCAGTTTTCCGGAATCTGTTCACAATATTTGCCGGCCGGAATACTTCAGCCGATAACGGTTATCCTCATTTCATCCGGTGATATTCATGCCAGAGTTTACTTTCTGATTGCTCCTCCATGCTCAGGGCCTCTGGGTAACTATTCATTTATACTCGCTGTATCGCCGGATGGGAGATTGTCTCGCGTGAAACGCCTGCCCGGCGTAAAAAGGCGGAACAGAGGACCTGTCAGTACGGTTGAAATAACCGCGAGAACCATCAGGGAGGCGAATGCGAATTCTGAAAGCATGCCGTGTCCGTGCAGAATCGTGGCTGCTACGATTTCCATTAAGCCTTTACACTGAAGGAGAGCCCCGACACTCAGAGCCTGTCTGTTGCTGAGACCGCTTGCGGGAGGGAAGACCCATACTGCTGCAATCTTGGTGATGACCGAGATGACGACAAGCATCAGGGACGCGATAACGGAGGGCCAGGTGAGCGCGTCGCCGTTGATGTGCAGGCCACTGTGCCCGAAGAACATCGGGGCGAGCCAGATAAGTGAAAATGTGCCGACCCGTTCTACCGGAAGTCTGCGGACCCAGGCCGGAGGCATGATCGCACCGGCGAAGTAGGCGCCGATCAGTTCATGCAGACCGAGTTGCATACTCGCCCACGATCCGGCCACGAGATAGACAGGGACTGTGGCCCAGATGATCCATAGTGGTGGATTTTTGACATGCCGGGTGGCCAGGTTTCCTGCCATGGCAAGGCCCGCGAGAAGTGCTACGGCGAGGAACTCCAGTCCACTCCATCCATGCAGGGCAGCGGAGCCACGAGCAGCAAACTGCAGAATGGCCAGGCCAATCCAGAGTGCCGCATCGTCAATCACGGCAAGTTTGAGAGCCAGTTGCCCGATGGGCTGCTGTGCAGGTTCCAACTCGCGGACAATTCCGATGAGAACGGGAAGCGCGCTGACCGCAATACACAGGCCAATCGATGCAGCCGCAATCAGAGGCGTGGCATTCGGAGCCTGCCAGCCGTGCAGCGGAAGGAAGAACCACCAGACCAGCAGAGAGCCAATAAAAAACGGGGCACCTAATGCGACAACAGCCCCGGCAAGAAGACGTCCCAGAGAAGGAGACGGAAAACCACTTCCGGCACTCTGATTCTGGCCGGGATGTTGCCACATTTCCAGCCCGGCAGTGAATGCGAGGACAAGCACGGCAACCCAGCCGATTTCATCGCCATAGAGCGAGGGAATGCCAAGGTCTTTGACCGGTGCATGCACGACGGCGAGCAGTATTCCGATCAGTATAGGAAAGACGACAACAGGTATTGTCCGTTGCATTAGCCGCCAGAGCAGCCAGGGAAGAAAAACAAAAATACCTGCGTCGGCGAGAAGTCCGGTAATATTCGTCATTCATTGCGTCCTCTCGCTTAATGGTCCGGGATAATACGTGTTTCTGGCTTATATATGCAAATTGTGTATATGAACAACACGTAATACATTGAAGTCAGCCGTATTTTAGCGGTATGATCCGGTCTCGCTGCGGATCAGGTGTAATGAGTTTTTGTCATCGGAGAATTTAAGAAACAGGCTGACCCGATGGCCACCGGTCATCCCGGACTGGATAACGGACCAGCTATCCGGTTATTGTGCCCATCTGTGATCCGGACAGGACGGTTACCTGATAATATTATGATTTCTTATGAAAAAATACGTCGTGCTATCCTCGAAGAATGGATCATGAACGATGACTGGCTCGCCCGCTTCCGGTCCGGTTTGGATGGCATTGATGTTGTCTCGATGGACGTGTTCGACACCGCTTTGACACGCATTGTGGAGGCGCCGGTCGATGTTTTCGCAGCGACTGAAGAGATACTGACACAGAAATATGGTTCATTGTTTTCAGGTTACGCGGTCCGCCGGGAAGTAGCTGAAGAGAAGGCACGTGAGATCGCCGGACGCACAAACAGAAGTGAAGTTTGTTTCCCGGAGATTATCTCTGCTCTTATTCTGGCTCATCCGGACTATAAAACATTCGAAAATCATCTGATCGGGACAGAGTTGGCCGTGGAACAGGCAATGTGCTTCGCGGTTCCCGAAATCATGGAGGCGGTGCGTATCTGCGACGAGCGCGGAATCCGCGTTATTTTCGTATCCGATATGTATCTGTCCGGAGAAGAAATCCGCAGTCTGCTGACCTCAGCCGGATATGCCGGTGCGTATAGCCTTCTTGTTTCGTCTGAAACTGACGGAACGAAGGCGAATGGACGGCAATGGCCCGTTGTCCGGGAGTTATGCGGTTCGAGAGTCCGAATTCTCCATGTGGGCGACAATGAGTGGAGCGACGTGATCATGCCCCGGCAGGCAGGCCTGAAAGCACTGCCTTTTTACCGTGTTCGCTCCGATCTGCGTCGTGGAGGTCCGCTGACACCCGCAGTGCTTCCGGTTTCATGTATCAGACGGGCGGCAATGCTCAGGGAGTTTTCCGGAACCGGCAGTGTTCATCCGGCAAGTCAGATGATGAGCATATCAGGTGCATCCTGGGGCACTGTCGTTGCGGGCAGTTTTGTGCGCTGGCTTGCTCAAAGGGCTGAAAAACTGGGACTAAAACATCTTTTTTTCTGCGCGCGCGACAGCTGGTTATTTTATCAGCTGTGGCAGAAACTCGATCTGGATACGAAAACGGGAATTAAGTCTTCTTATCTGCATGTATCACGTTGTTCTGTGAATTACGGTGCGGTCGCAGTGACGTGTCGCCCGGATCACCTGAGCGATCAGGCTCTGTCGCTGCTGGGCCACGTAACGCATCCGGAAACGGTGTGGAGTCTGCTGAAACGCAGTAATCTGCAGGAGCTTCTTCCTCTGGTTGCTGATCTTATCAGCCTCTTCGGTTCCCTGGATGCAGACGTATCCCCCGGGTCAGGATCGGCGAAGTTTCAGAACTGTCTGCAATCTCACTCGGAAATTGTTTATGGGCATCTCCGCCAGATCCTGACGGCGACATTATGTTATTTTCGCCAGGAAGGTCTTCACGAAGGGCGGGCTGGCATTGTCGATATTGGCTGGCACGCCTCTATGCAGGCTGCTGCTGGCGATATTTTGCGTGATGGCGGGCACTCACCGATGCTCTTTGGCCTGTATGCCGGGCTGCGGCAGGGGGCGCAGGCCAACAGGGCACGCGCCGGGTGGATCGAAGGCGCATTCAGCAACGATTACATGCGGGCAGAGCGTCTTTACGGCCTGTCTAATGCCGTCGCCATTCTGGAAAATGCATTCTCATCTCCGGAAGGTGTCACGCTTGGTTATGAGTGGCGGACGGGAGCCATGTGGCCTGTTCTGGGAGAACGGAGTTCACCGGACAGCCAGTATCATGATCTGATTGCTCCTTTTCAGGAGATGGCACTTTATGAAATCGGCCATATCTTCGCGGGAACGCATCCTTCCGGGCTGACCGAAGAGGATCTGACCCCGGAAGCAGGAAATGCGGCGATTGGCAGACTGGCCCTGTCACCGACACCACAGGAACTCGCTGTCCTGGGGCAGCTTCATCATGCACCGGATCTGGCGCACCATCATGTCGCACCGATGGTTCCCGAGTTAGAGCCTGACATGGCAATCGGGGAGCATCTGAATCTGGAGCAGTGTGAATGGGCCGTGGGCTCTGCTCTTGCGGCGCTCCGGCGCTGTGGAGACCCGATAAAACGCGAGCACATGGCGCATGATTTCCGAAAACAGTGCGGGTATTATGACGCCCGGACTCTCAGGCAGTTTACATAGATGTCATTTCTGAGAGGCAGACATGCCAGGATTTCTGCTCAGGGGACATTGTGACTGACGCATAATATGTGACAACTGTGATCGGTTTCCGCAGTGGTTCAAAACCGGCTTCCGGACATTGTGCCGATTAATCCAGGGTAACAGACGGAAACCAGGGTTCGTCTTTTTTCCGCTTTACCTCAAAATTTTCAATGGCATTTTCGTGTTTGAGGGTCTGACCGATATCGTCCAGACCCTCCAGAAGCAGATGCTTGCGAAGCGGATCAATTTCAAACGAAATTTTGGACCCATCCGGGCGGATAACGACCTGACGAGCGAGATCGACAGTGATGCGGCTGTTTGCACCAAGCTGAGCATCGTCAATTAACGCGTCACAGATTTCGCGCGGCAGACAGATCGGAAGAATGCCATTCTTGAAGCTGTTATTAAAGAAGATATCAGCAAAGGAAGGCGCGATAACGCAGCGAATGCCAAAATCGAGCAGCGCCCAGGGGGCGTGTTCACGGGAGGAACCACACCCGAAATTCTCATGCGTAATCAGAATTTCCGCTTTCCGGTAAGGCTCACGGTTAAGCACGAAATCCGGGTTTTCAGATCCGTCATCGCGATATCTCATGCTGTCGAAAGCATGGACACCCAGTCCGGTACGCTTCGTTGTCTTCAGAAACCGGGCCGGAATGATTTTGTCCGTGTCGATATTGGCTTCCGGCAGAGGCGCCGCGATAGCTGAAAGGGTCGTGAATTTTTCCATCGGATCAGATCCTTTCTGCCGGATTATGCCGCAAGTTCACGCGCATCGGTGAGCATGCCTGTTACGGCGGCAGCGGCGGCCATGGCGGGCGAAAGCAGATGCGTCCGCCCGCCCGGCCCCTGGCGGCCTTCAAAGTTACGATTCGATGTAGAGGCGCAGCGCTGACCCGACGTCAGCTTGTCAGGGTTCATGCCGAGGCACATGGAGCAGCCGGCTTCGCGCCATTCAAAGCCTGCATCAAGGAATATCTGATCCAGCCCCTCGTCTTCAGCCTGGGCTTTAACCAGACCGGAGCCAGGGACGACCATAGCCCGTACACCGCTGGCAACCTTGCGGCCGGCGGCAATGGAAGCAGCTGCGCGCAGATCTTCAATCCGGCTATTGGTGCATGAGCCGATGAACACGACATCGACCGGGGTACCCGCAATTTTCTGTCCGGCTTTCAGATCCATATAATCCAGCATCCGCTGAAGCTGAATACGCCTGACCTCATCGGGTTCACTGGCAGGATCGGGAATTGTGCCGCTGATCGGCAACACCGTTTCCGGACTGGTGCCCCAGGTCAGACAGGGCTCGATATCTTCGGCACGCAGAGTGACTTCGGTGTCGTAAACGGCGCCTTCATCGGAAGGGAGCGTGCGCCAGTAGGCCACCGCAGCATCGAAATCTTCATTCTTCGGGGCGAAGCGACGACCACGAACATACTCAAATGTGGTGTCGTCGGGCGCGATCAGACCCGCGCGGGCGCCCGCTTCAATGGCCATGTTGCAGACTGTCATGCGCCCGGCCATATCCAGACCGCGGATAGCAGACCCTGCGAACTCGATGATATGACCGGTGCCGCCTGCCGTGCCAATTTTACCGATGATGGACAGCACGACGTCTTTCGCCGTTACACCGGGATTAAGCTCTCCTTCGACGGAGATACGCATATTTTTTCCAGGCTTCTGCAGAATGGTCTGCGTGGCCATTACATGCTCGACTTCGGACGTTCCGATGCCGAAAGCCAGTGAGCCCATGGCGCCATGGGTCGAAGTATGAGAATCGCCGCAGACGATAGTCATACCGGGCAGGGAAATACCCTGTTCCGGTCCAACGACATGTACGATGCCCTGATTCGCTGACAGCAGCGGAAAATAGGGCACGCCGAATTCTTTTACGTTCCGCTCAAGCGTTTCGATCTGATTCCGGCTTTCCGGTTCCTCGATCGGCTTCGTGCGGTCGGATGTCGGTACATTATGATCGACAACAGCAATCGTGGCATCCGGATGACGCAGTCTGCGGCCGGCAAGACGAAGGCCCTCGAAAGCCTGAGGACTGGTCACTTCGTGAACGAGATGGCGGTCGATATAGAGAATAGCCGTGCCGTCTGACAGGGTATCGACGATATGGCTGGCCCAGATCTTGTCGAACAATGTGCGCGGCGACGACATGATAATTCCCTCAAATGGATACAGAGCAGCAAACGGCCTTTTGGCTCAAGCCCGAACCCGAAAGAGGCAGCCGCCTCCCTTAGCCCCGGATCAGGTTTAGGAAACCGGTTTTCAGAAGGCCGCGATCTCTGGCGGGATCAGGAACAGAGTTCCCGATAACCTGTCCGGCGAAAATCGGTTCTGGCCGGAGCTTTTGCAAGTCCGGCCAGATAACGGTTTACTTGTCCGCCAGTTACTTTTTGGCGGCAGCCGCTTTCTCACCCGTGTCACGGGCGCGCTCGGCGATACGGGCAGACTTACCGCTGCGACCACGTAGATAATACAGCTTTGCACGACGAACTTTACCGCGACGCACAACGTGGATTTCAGCAATGGTCGGCGCATAGAGCGGGAACACGCGCTCGACACCTTCACCATTCGAGATTTTGCGAACCGTGAAGTTGCTGTTCAGACCCTTGTTGGAGCGGGCGATGCAGACGCCTTCATAAGCCTGCACGCGCTCACGCTCGCCTTCCTTAACGCGAACGGACACGCGGACGGTGTCGCCCGCCTGGAAGACAGGAACCGCGCGGATGGCGCTGAGACGAGCGATTTCGTCGGCCTCATACTGCTGGATAATGTTCATATCGGATGTCCTTCCTGAACCGATGATCGGGTTGTATTCGACAGGTGGGCTGCCCACAGATCGGGCCTGCGCTCACGCGTGACCCGTTCGGATTGTTCGTGCCGCCAGCGTGCGATGGCGGCGTGGTTGCCGGACAGCAGGATGTCCGGCACCGCACGGCCATTCCATTCTGCCGGGCGGGTGTAATGGGGGTATTCGAGAAGACCGTTCGAGAAGCTTTCTTCGACACCGCTTTCCGCCGATCCCATGACACCCGGCAAAAGCCGGACGCAGGCATCGAGCAGAACGAGAGCCGCCGTTTCGCCGCCGGAGAGGACATAATCGCCGATTGAAATCTGCTCGACGGCGTGCGCTTCAAGAACGCGTTCATCCACACCTTCATAGCGGCCACAAAGCAGGGTAACCCCCGGTCCTGCGGCATAACGGCGAATATCGGCCTGAGTCAGCGGGCGACCTCGCGGAGTCAGATAGACACAGGGCGCTCCATCGTTCCGTGAGGCCGCTGTCAGGGCGGCATCCACCACATCCGGCCTCATCACCATGCCCGCTCCGCCACCACAGGGCGTATCGTCCACGGCGTGGTGCCGTCCGAAACCGAAAGCGCGCAGATCCCGCGTATCGCAGCACCAGACGCCGGAGTTCAGGGCTTTGCCCGCCAGAGACTGGCCAAGCGGACCCGGAAACATATCCGGAAACAGCGTCAGGATCGTTGCTGTCCAGCTCATGTCAGGCCTCCATGAGCTTTCGCTCGTTTCGGCTCCTGATCGGCTTCACCAATGACCTCGACCGGACGTGAAATCGTCAGGTGTCGGCCGGCAAAATCAATCTCCGGTACGCAGGTCCTGGTGAACGGAATGACCAGACCGGAATCGAGTTCAAGACTCGCTCCCGCGCCGTAGTCATGCACGATGGCAACGTGACCCAGGGTCTCACCATTTTCCCGTGCGTCCAGTCCGATGAGATCCGAATGATAGAACTCATCAGCATCCGGTTCCGGCAGTTTGTCCCGGCTTACATAAAGCTTGCGGTTGACGAGAGCCTGCGCCGCGGTGCGATCGGCCAGGGAGCCTCCCCGTGCGTCACGCAGTTCGGCCACGCCATCGCCACGCCATGACAACGTCCACTGTGCGCCATGATCGTCCGTCAGCATGCCATATGAAGCCAGAGAAGACGGATCGGCCGCGAGGCTGTGCACATGCACCAGCCCCCGCACACCGTGCGGTCTTCCTATAACTCCGATCTGGATGCGAGCATCTGCCATGGTGCGTGAGCGGCTTTACGGTCTTTCCGGTCCTCAGGCCGCGGCAGCCGCTTTTTCAGCAGCAGCGGCGCGTTCCTGGGCCTTCTTCTTCGGTGCGGACTGCTTCGGCTGCTCGTTCCAGGTCGGCTTCGCGATCAGGCCGGCATTACCGAGAAAGCGGGCGACGCGATCGGTCGGCAGGGCGCCCTGAGACAGCCAGTGCGTAATACGCTCGCTGGTCAGACGGACACGCTCGGCGTGGTCGGATGGCAGCATCGGATTGTAGGCACCAACTTTTTCGATGAAACGGCCGTCGCGGGGAGAGCGGCTGTCGGCAATGACGATGTGGTAATAAGGGCGCTTTTTTGCACCGGCGCGGGCGAGACGGATTTTAAGGCTCATTCAGACTACTCCGGAGATTGTCAGAAAAGGGAAAACGGGTGGGGACAAAGGGTCAGCCGAAAGGTGGCCGGCCACCGGGAGGGCCGCCACGGCCCCCGCCGCCCCCGGACATGAGCGCGGATGCCTGACGCATGAGGCCCTTCAGCCCCATTTTGTTGATCCGCTTCATCATGGTGGACATATCATCGAACTGCTTCAGCAGCTTGTTGACGTCCTGAACTGTGGTGCCGGACCCCGAGGCAATGCGCTTCTTGCGCGAAGCCTTGATCATGGCGGGCGTTTTGCGCTCCGTCTTCGTCATCGAGGAAATGATGGCCTGGTGACGTTTGAAGACCGTCGTGTCGATGTTTTTCTCATCGACCATGTCTTTCAGCTTGCCCATCCCCGGTAACATGCCAAGGATACCCGAAATCGACCCCATCTTCTGGATCTGTTTGAGCTGGGAGACATAGTCGTCAAGATCGAACTTGCCGGCCATCATCTTTTTGGCCAGCCGCTCGCCTTCTTCCTGATCAAGCGTATCGGTGGCTTTTTCCACGAGACCCGCGATGTCACCGAGGCCAAGGATACGGCCGGCAACGCGCTCGGGGTGGAATTCTTCGAGCGCATCGAGCTTTTCGCCCGAACCCGTCAGTTTGATCGGCGCGCCGGTAATGGCGCGCATGGACAGCGCCGCGCCGCCACGGGCGTCGCCATCCATGCGGGTCATGACGACACCGCTGACGCCGATCGCCTCATTGAAGTGCTTTGCCGTGTTGACGGCGTCCTGACCCGTCATCGCATCGACGACAAGAAGGGTCTCGGCAGGCGACGTGACATCGCGGATCTGCCGGACTTCCTCCATCAGGGCTTCGTCGATCGACAGGCGACCGGCGGTGTCGAGGATGACAACGTCATAACCCTGACTGCGCCCGGTCTCCATTGCGCGTTTCGCGATTTCAACAGGCGTCTGACCGGCGATGATCGGCAGGGACGTAACCCCCGCGCGTTCGGCAAGCTGCTGCAACTGAAGCTGCGCAGCGGGACGCTGCGTATCAAGCGAAGCGAGCAGGACTTTCTTCCGCTCGCGGGTCGCGAGACGGAGAGCGATCTTGCCGGATGTAGTGGTTTTGCCGGACCCCTGGAGGCCGACCATAAGGATCGGCACAGGCGGGACGGCATTGAGGTTGAGCGGAACGGCGCCCGCGCCACCGAGCGCATCAATCAGCGCATCATTGACGATCTTGGCGACAGCCTGACCGGGAGAGATGCTTTCCAGCACTTCATGCCCGACCGAGCGTTCCCTGACCTTGCTGACAAAATCCCTGACGACCGGCAGCGCGACGTCGGCGTCCAGCATCGCCAGACGGACTTCGCGCATGGCTTCGGCGACATCGGCCTCGGTCAGCGTGCCACGCTTGCCGAGATCACCAATAACGCCGGAGAACCTGTCGGAAAGAGACTCGAACAAGAACCGTTTACCCCAAAAGATTACGCGCCACTGCGCGAATACTCGCGAGGTGACGGGACTTATGCTGGACCGGGGCTTTACCCGCCTGACGGGAGGGGTGTCAAAGGTTTTTGTCGGATTCCCATGCACGGGGCCGTTGTCCCTCGCGGGGCCGGGCAAAATCCCTGCATCTTCCACCGCCCGAAAGGTGGTAGTTGGCGACTCCGCTCCGATGTGACTTCATGGCGGTATCACCAGTGTCCCATTATGCCGGGGAGAAAAGCCGATGAAAGTTGCTCTGGGTCAGTTCGCGGTGGCGTCCGAATGGAGCGTCAACCTTGCGCATTGCGTCTCTCTTGTCGAAAGAGCCGCAGCCGAAGGCGCCGGATTGCTGGTGCTGCCGGAAAGTATCATCGCGGCCGATATAAAGGACCCCGGCATTACCGTGCGGACAGCGCAGCCGCTGGACGGCCCGTTCGTGACCGGACTGGCAGAGGTACTTGAGGGAACGGAGCTGACCCTGATCGGCTGCATTTCAGTGCCGGCGCGACCAGGTTTCGCCTATAATTGCCAGATTGTTGTGAACGGGACCGGCGTGGTTGCAGTCTATCGCAAGCTTCATCTGTACGACGCGTTTTCGATGAAAGAGTCAGATCATTACGTGCCAGGGAATGAAGTTCCGGCGCTGGTCAGGGTCGGGGACATCAATGTCGGGCTGATGACCTGTTACGATGTGCGCTTTCCTGAACTCGCGCGCCGACTGGCTCTGGACGGCGCGGATCTGCTCACTGTTCCGGCAGCCTGGGTGCGTGGCCCTTCCAAAGAATGGCACTGGGAAGTGATGGTCACGGCGCGGGCGCTGGAGAACACCTGCTATGTTGCAGCGGTCGGGGAGTGCGGCCTGCGCAATATCGGGTGCAGCATGATGGTCGACCCGCTGGGCGTGGCTGTCGTGCGCGCCGGAATCGCGCCGGACCTGCTATTCTGTGATGTGAGCCGGGATCGAATTGTCGCGGCGCGGCAGGCGTTGCCGGTGCTGGCGAACAGGCGGTTCGCGGAACCGGAACTGCATGCACAGACTGTGACAGAGCGTCATTGACGCAGGTCACTTTAATATCCCCAAGCACTGATTTCCCGGGTTGCAGCAGAAAGGGTGCTTCGCCGGGCCATTTCTCTTTAGTCAGGATCTGATCTGAGGCCAGGCCGCGTGACGCGCACCGGCCCGTTCAGGGTTGCGGAGTTGCCTGATGTCGAAAGTTCAAACGCCCCCGGGTCTGGCGGCAGACAGCTTCGTTCGTGTGCGTGGCGCGCGGGAACATAATCTGCGCGATGTCAATGTGGACATCCCGCGCGATAAGGTCGTGGTATTTACAGGGGTTTCCGGATCGGGGAAATCCTCGCTTGCCTTCGGAACGCTCTATGCGGAGGCCCAGCGACGTTATCTGGAATCCGTTTCTCCTTACGCACGCAGGCTGTTTCAGCAGATGCCGGTGCCGGAAGTGGATTCCGTCGACGGGCTGCCCCCCGCGATCGCGCTTCAGCAACAACGGGGCGGGAGCTCCGGTCGTTCATCCGTAGGCAGTATCACCACGTTATCGAACCTGCTCCGAATGCTGTATTCCAGAGCAGGCACTTATCCGGCAGGGCTGGAGCGACTGGAGGCGGAAGCTTTTTCGCCCAACACACCCATGGGCGCCTGCAAAACGTGTCATGGTCTTGGCCGTATCCTTGACGTGACAGAAACCTCGATGGTGCCGGATGACAGCCTGTCCATTCGTAACCGTGCCGTGGCCTCATGGCCGACAGCCTGGCAAGGGCAGAATCTGCGCGACATCCTGATTACGATGGGGGTGGACGTGGACTGCCCCTGGCGCGATCTGCCCCGCAAAACGCGGGACTGGATTCTTTACACAGATGAAACGCCTGCGGTGCCGGTCTATCCGGGTCTGACACATGAAGAGGTCCAGGAGGCGATCGGGCAGAAGAAAGAGCCCGGATATAACGGGACCTTTACAGGAGCGCGGCGATATATCCTGCAAACCTTTGCCCGTTCGCAGAGCGCCACGATGCGTAAGCGGGCGGAATCGTTCATGACAGCTGCGGAATGTCCGGAATGTCATGGTCAGAGACTGAATGCCGATGCGCTGCGCGTGACATTCGGAGGTCTGAATATCGCTCAGCTGACCGCTTTTCCTCTGGAAGAGATTGCCATAAAATTATCCGATTCAGCGAAGAGTTATCAGAATGAGTCCGGAAGTGCGAAAATAATCGCGGCTCAGCGGATTGTTGCGGATATGAGCGCCAGAATCGGCGTACTGCTTCATCTGGGACTTGGCTATCTGCAAATGGATCGCGGCGTGCAAACGCTGTCGCCAGGCGAGTATCAGCGCCTGAGGCTGGGAACGCAGATTTATTCCAACCTGTTTGGCGTAGTCTACGTGCTGGACGAACCGTCATCCGGTCTGCATCCGGCGGATACGGAAGCCCTGCTGGAGGCATTGTCAAAACTGAAGGCCGCCGGGAACTCTCTTTTTCTGGTCGAGCATAATCTCGATATCATTCGTCAGGCTGAATGGATCGTCGATGTCGGGCCAATGGCTGGTGAGGCCGGAGGGGAAGTGCTGTATTCGGGGCCGCCGGACGGATTGCGGAACGTGGCAGCCTCCAGAACGCGAACCTATCTGTTCTCGCCTCAGAGTCTGCCGCACAGAACGCCCCAGACACCGACAGGATGGCTGAAACTGAACGGTATTTACAGGAACAATCTGAATGATCTGTCAGTGTCGTTTCCGCTTGGTGTGTTTACATCGGTAACAGGTGTATCCGGATCGGGAAAATCGTCGTTGGTGAGCCAGGTTCTCACGACTGTGGTCGCGCAGGCTCTGGGGCAGTCACTGCCTGACACGGAAGATGGTGATGGTGACACATTATCTTCACTGACACCCGCAGGATCTCCCCGGGGACGAATTATCTCCGGTCTGAATGAGGTACATCGGCTGGTGGTGATCGATCAGAAACCGATTGGCCGGACGCCACGGTCGAACCTCGCAACTTATACCGGGCTGTTCGATACGATCCGAAAAATTTTCGCACGTACGAAGCTGGCGCGGGAGAGGAAATATGATGCGGGCTGGTTTTCCTTCAACATTGCCAAAGGCCGCTGTCCGCATTGTGAGGGTGCCGGGTCCGTCATGGTGGAGCTTCTGTTCCTGCCGGGTGTTTACGCACCATGCCCTGTTTGTCACGGCTCTCGATATAAGCCGGAAGTTCTTGAAGTTACATATCGTGGCAAATCGATCGCGGATGTGCTGGCTATGAATGTGGAGGAAGCAGCGGCTTTCTTCGCTGATGATCCGGCGCCCTCCGCGGCTCTGTTGACATTGATGAAAGGCGGCCTGGGGCATCTGCGTCTCGGACAGCCTGCGACCGAACTGTCAGGGGGTGAGGCGCAGCGGATCAAACTGGCAACAGAATTGCAGAAACAGCGACGTGGTCACACGCTTTACGTTCTGGATGAGCCGACAACAGGTCTGCACCCGCTGGATGTGGACCGTCTGATGGACCACCTTCAGGAACTGGTGGACAGCGGTAACACAGTCATCGCGGCGGAGCATGATATGCGACTTGTAGCGCGTGGAGACTGGGTGATCGATATGGGGCCGGGGGCAGGAAGCCGGGGCGGGCATGTCGTTGCAGCGGGAACGCCGTCGGACGTGGCTGCGACAGCAGGAAGCATGACCGCCCCTTTTCTGCAGAAGTATATAACCTGAAGATAATTCTTAAGCGGGTCATCCGATAAAGCAGACCGGGAGTGACCGGAGCAGACTTTTCGGGAAAGTGTTTTCTCGTCTCCGACGGCTCTGTTAGCCTTCAGGTTTTGAGGGCTCTGTCCGAACCCGGCAGGGGCCTCAGGCCCCTGCACCCCGATTTGTTGATAATATAAACAGGTTTCCAAAGGCCTCGGCCTTCTCTCCGAAGGCCGGTTTACCCGAATAAGCTGAAACCCGGGAAAGTTTTCAGAACTACGCTGAAATTTTTGCCTGTTCCACAGGATGGTCCTTCGCTCTCAGCACACGCCCGAACGCGGATTTCCCGAAACCTGCTGTATAAACACCATCATTCCACACGACCTTACCCGCGATCATGACCTGTTTCACGACACCCGCCGGCCGGTTAATGACCTGTCGGCAACCAAACTGAGTACGATAAACGAACTCATAGGTGCCTTTCGGGTCCCAGCGGCGAAGAGCGTCAGGGTCGATCACGCACAGATCGGCCTGAGCGCCGACCCGTAATACACCGGCATTGATGTTAAAAAACTTCGCGGGAAGACCTGTAAGTCTGTAAACCATCTCGGAAACTCTTTCCGGTCCGTCCTCCTGCGCGAATTTCAGAGCGCGCAGATTGCCGTCGTAGAAAGCGATATTCGCGAGATGAGCGCCGCTGTCATTGAAGCCGGGAACTGTCTGAGGATGAAAAAGCAGCTTCTTGACTGTCTTCGGATTGCAGTTTGCAACAGTCGTTTCCCAACGAAAATCCGTATCCCATTCGCGAAGGAGATGAAGGAAAAATTCCGCATCATCCATAATGGGGTTTGGGAAATGCGAAAAAAACTCTGCTTCGGCGGCATTCGTGGCGCCCCGCTTTCCGCCCGATTTCTGCCAGCGGCGGAGACGGCGATATGGCGTTTCCAGAGTCTCGCCATTCCAGTTGCTCAAAGGACAGTCCGAAACAGTCATGTCCTTCAGATTGCGGGTCAGGACGACATCTTCCAGTCTGATCAGGCGCTGCAATGTGGCGATTGAAAAGCCCTTTTTCCCTTTAAGCCACATCTTCCTGAACGCGACAACCCAGTCCGGATCGCTGAGGATACGGGCGCGGCCTGCCCGATCTTCCGGTTCCAGTTCATTAAGTTCTCTGAATTCAACAATCTCGTCAGCCATCAGGTTAATAGCGCCATCACTCCACAGCCGGAACGACGACGGCATCGCCTGAAAATGAAAAGAACCCTTCAGAACACGCGAATTCAGAATCCGCGAAAGCATCAGGCACAACGCGACAGCCGAGCGGTTGGTCCTCAGATCAATGGCAGCCAGAACCGTTGTCTTCAGCGGGCGGCCAAAAATCCGGCCACTCGTCAGCAAAAAACTGCGAACCGCTTCGAAGATATCTTCTTTCGGGGGCGTTGCCTGCCAGACGCGACCATGACGGCGTACGACACTCGTCAGACGTGAGAGTTCACGGAAACTGGCATACTGCGTCGGTATCCGTTTTTTCTTATGCGGATCATTGGCCAGAAAATGAAAAGGCAGCGCGTCTGTCGAGAGCCCGAGATAACCCTGATTCATGCCGGCTTCGACCATGTCCCGCATGCAGTCGAGCTCGCGCGGCGTGGCCAGTCGGGAAATGGAATCGTCCAGTCCCATGACAGCCACGCGCAGCATGGAATGGGGAATCAGCGGAACGACGTTCGGGCCGAGCGCCTGACCATCAAGATGATCGAGATATCCCTGGGAGTCAGTCCAGGTGCAGGCCTCCGCAACCTTTGTCAGCACGCATTTCGGCATGTTCTCGACCCGGGCGAAACAGGAGACGATCGGATCATCTCCGTTACGGCGCAGATTACCATAGGTAATGCCGAGGGAGCAGTTGCTGATGACAACGGTTGTTGTGCCGTGGCGGACCACTTCCGGCAGCTCCGGCGCGATTTCAAGTTCGAGATCGAGATGAGTGTGGATATCGAGCAGGCCAGGCATCAGCCACAGACCCTTGCAATCGACTTCGGCAGTTTCGGCTTCAACGTTGAGATGAGAACCGATTGCGGAAATTCTGCCGGCAGTTACAGCGATATCTGAAGTTACCGGGGCGGAACCCGTGCCGTCGAAAAAGAGTGCGTCACGGTAAACGGTATCTGTCACACAGGCCTCCGGGGGTGGCGAACAACGCAATGTGACAGTCCTGGTGTGAGACGTCGATGCCTGTCTGAATCACGAGATATGTCAGATTGCGTTTTCTTATAAACAGCTGACCCCCCTTCCGGTTTCCTGGACGCAGATGGAGGCATCTGCTTTTAAGAGGTGAGGAATTCATCGGCTCTGTAGCCCTGCACGAACAGCGCACTGCGAAGCGAAGTATGATCGATACGGTTGACGATCTGCTTTCGCACGACAGGTTTGGCGTGAAAGGCGATCCCGAGGCCTGCCGCCCGCAGCATGGGCAAATCATTCGCGCCATCACCAATGGCCAGGGCATCCGTGAGCGGGATATCCGCGGCATCGGCAATCCGGGTCAGGTGGCAGAGTTTCGCATCCGGCCCCAGGATCGGCTCTTCCACTGTTCCGCTCAGCACCTGCCCGGAAATATCAAGCCGGTTGGCATGATGTTCCGAGAAACCGCAAAGACGCGCCACGCGGGACGTAAAAAAGGTGAAACCACCCGAAACCAGGGCGGTAACGGTCCCGCTGGCGTTCATCGTGGCAACAAGTGTCCTGGCGCCTTCATTCAGTCGCATGTGTAAAGCCGCGTCTTCCAGCAGAGACGCCGGCAGACCTTCCAGCAGGGCCACGCGGTTGCGGAGCGAGGTCTGAAAGTCGATTTCGCCATTCATGGACTGCCGGGTGACAGCCGCGACCGCCTCGCCGATACCCGGCCGGAGGCGCTCGGCTTCCGCCGCGATATCATCGAGCGTTTCAGAAGCAACCATGGTGCTGTCCATGTCCGCAACGAGCAGGCGTTTACGCCGTCTGACGCCGGAGGCGAGCAGAACATCGACCGGACGCGTGCCAAGAGCCTCGCGGATGATGTCGAGTTCTTCCGGCGAAACCGGACCGCAGGCAATATCCACCGCCTCCCCGGAAGAAAGAACCGTCTCCCTCTGCCCCCGGGACAAAGTCGAAACGGTGTCGATATCGAGCGGTGTCAGGGTCGTGGCTTCGCGGTTCGCGACGAGTGTCAGTATAGCGTCCATAATGTTTTGCGTGTGGCAGGGTTGGGGTGAAGAGGCAAGCGGACGGAAAGATGGATCAAGGACGGGACAGACAGATAGCTCTGATTGTGGCGGGGCCGACCTGCTCGGGGAAGTCGGCGCTGGCGCTGACGCTCGGGGAGCGGTTCGGCGGGACGGTCATCAATGCGGACTCGATGCAGGTTTATCGTGAGTTGCGTATTCTGACGGCCCGGCCGTCACCGGAGGAAGAACGACAGCTGCCGCACCGGCTTTACGGAATCAGTCCCGCGGTGAAGGCGCGGAGCGTGGCATGGTGGCGACAGCAGGCCCTCGTCACGATGGACGAAGCCTGGCAAGCGGGACGATTGCCGATCCTCTGCGGGGGCACGGGTATGTATCTGCGGGCGCTGACGGACGGTCTCGCGGAAGTTCCGGACCCCGGTCAGGAAGCCCGCGCCGAAGCCCGTCAGTTCTCGGCTGATCCGGCAGCGTTGCACGCCCGGCTGACGGAAGCTGATCCGGAAACGGCCGCAGCGCTGAAACCCGCCGACACACAACGCCTGGCACGCGCGTGGGAGGTCTGGCGGGGCACCGGACATGGCCTGGCATGGTGGCGCGCGCAGCCGGGATTGCCGGCCGCGCCATGCCGGTTCATCGCCGTGCGGCTCGCGCCGGATCGCGCGGAACTGCGTCAGGCGATCGCAGCCCGCTTCAGCAACATGATCGCCCGGGGCGCCGTGGACGAAGTGCGCGCCCTGCTCGAACCCGGGCTGGATTCCGCCCTCCCTGCGATGAGAGCGCACGGCGTGCCGGAAATCGCGGCAGCACTGCGTGGTGAAATCACCCTGGCGCAGGCGACGGAGCAGGCCGTGCTGGCGACAGGTCGTTACACGAAACGTCAGACGACCTGGTTCGGGCACCATCCGCTGGCAACAGAAAACGATACAGTTATTTTTGAAAATAGAATCACATCATCTGAGCAATATATGGAAAGAAAATACGATAAAATTATCTCTTTCGTGCATGAGCGCATTGACGCGGCTCGTTCAGGCGCTTAAACCCGCGCTCCCGTCACCGGCATCGGGTCCGGAGGCGAACCGTGCTGGCCAGACAGAACGCAGCAGAATGCCAGGCTCACATAACCCGGGAACGAAGGCCCCGGGGGAGAAGATAACATGAACGCCACCACACAGATGACCGCCACTCACTCCAGAACAGCCACGACGCTGACCGGAGCCGAGGTGCTTATGCGCGTCCTTGTGGATCAGGGCGTTGAGGTTGTCTTCGGCTATCCCGGCGGTGCGGTCCTGCCGATTTATGATGCCCTGTTTCAGCAGGATCGCATTCGCCACATTCTGGTGCGCCATGAGCAGGCCGCCGTTCACGCAGCGGAAGCCTATGCACGGTCGACAGGCCGCGTCGGAGTGGTGCTGGTCACGAGCGGGCCTGGCGCCACCAATGCGGTCACCGGTCTGCTCGATGCGCTGATGGATTCCGTGCCGGTCGTCTGTCTGTCCGGGCAGGTGCCCGTGCCTCTGATCGGTAATGATGCATTTCAGGAAGCCGATACGACAGGAATCACCCGGCCGGTCACCAAGTATAATTATCTGGTGAAGCGTCCGGAGGATCTGGCGCCGGTGGTAAACGAGGCCTTCGAGATCGCCCGTTCAGGACGGCCCGGCCCGGTTCTGGTTGATCTGCCGAAAAATATCACGGTCGGTCCAGCCCCTTACGCGCCGCCGTCCGGCGCGACCCGACGCTCCTATCAGCCACAGACCGAACCGGACCGGGAAGCTGTCGCGCGTGCCGTGGCCGCGATGAAAAAGGCAAAGCGGCCGCTGTTTTATGTCGGCGGAGGCGTGATCAATTCAGGGCCACAGGCCTGTGCCGATCTGACACGCCTGATCCATATGACCGGCTTCCCCTGTACGGAAACCCTGATGGGGCTGGGAGCCTTCCCGGCCAGCGACAGGCAGTTTATCGGCATGCTCGGCATGCATGGTACATACGAAGCCAATCTGGCGACGCATGACTGCGACGTCCTGATCGCGCTCGGGGCCCGTTTCGATGATCGGGTGACTGGTCGCGTGGACGCGTTTTCTCCGCATTCGTTCCGGATTCACGCCGATATCGATCCCTCCCAGATCAATAAGATCATTCATGTCGATGTGCCGGTTGTCGGCGATGCCGGACGCACCATCGCAATGATGATCGAAGCCTGGGAAGCGGATGCGACCCGCCCGGATCAGGCTGCGCTGAAAACCTGGTGGACGCGCATCGACGCCTGGCGCGGGCTGGACTGCCTGCGCTTCACCCAGGATCAGGCGCCCGATGCCGTCATCAAACCCCAGCAGGCGATCCGGCGGATCTACGAACTGGCGGTCGAAACCGGTCGCGATACCTTTGTGTCCACGGAAGTCGGCCAGCATCAGATGTGGGCCGCTCAGTTTTTCAAATTCGAGAAACCAAACCACTGGCTGACCTCCGGTGGTCTGGGAACGATGGGATATGGATTGCCGGCCGCCGTCGGCGCGCAGGTAGCGCACCCCGATGCGCTGGTGATCGATGTGGCGGGTGAGGCCTCGACCCTGATGAATATTCAGGAACTGGGCACGATCGCGCAGTATCGCCTGCCCGTGAAGATCTTCATCATCAACAACCATTATATGGGCATGGTCCGGCAGTGGCAGGAACTCCTCCATGGCTCGCGCTATTCGGAGAGCTACAGCGATGCCTTGCCGGATTTCGTGAAACTCGCCGACAGTTTTCATGCAAAAGGCTTCCGCGCCACGAAGCTGAGTGAACTGGATGACACCATCCGCGCGGCTCTGGAGCATGACGGTGCCGCTGTTATCGATATCTGCGTGGCGGAAGGCGAGAACTGCTTCCCGATGATTCCGTCAGGGGCCGCGCATAACGAAATGATTCTGGGACCGGAGCAGGAAGCGCAGGGTGCCCGGATCACGGATGAGGGCAAGATGCTCGTCTGACAGGCACCGTCCGGATCATGGCTTTCGGGTCATGATCCATTGGAGTGGCGGGCTGATCTGCCCGATCCTCTCTTTCCTTTTGTTCCGTTGGCGATTACAGCCCCCGGGACGTCGTAACGGTTCGGATTCCGGATTCAGTCGATGAAATATACTCCCGGCCTGCCCCCGATGGTGGCACCGTCTTCTTCTTCCGATGCTTCGGATGAACCCGCCAGCCGGGCCGTGATGTCGGTCCTGGTCGACAACGAAAGCGGCGTCCTTGCCCGCGTTGTTGGCCTGTTTTCAGGGCGCGGCTATAATATTGAGAGCCTGACCGTGGCGCCTGTCGCAGCCGATGGCGGTCTGTCACGGATCAACATCGTGACCTCCGGTACGCCGGCGATCATCGAACAGATCCGCGCGCAGCTCGAGCGGCAGGTGCCTGTCGCCCGTGTCGCCAATCTGACGACACTCGGTTCGCATATCGCCCGCGAAATGGTTCTCGTAAAGGTCGTTTCCACCGGCGAGGCCCGCACGGAGGCCCTCCGGATTGCCGAGGCGTTCCGGGCGCGGGCAGTCGATACGACGGCAAGCTCGTTTGTGTTCGAGCTGACTGGCGCGAGCGACAAACTCGACAGTTTCGTCGAGCTGATGGCGCCGCTCGGTCTGGCCGAGGTTTCCCGCACCGGCGTTGCGGCTCTCACGCGGGGGCCACGTACGCTCTGACGGCTTTCCGCTGAATTCTTCTTACTGAAAGGCAAAAAAACGATGTCCATGCGTGTCTATTATGATCGCGATGCCGATGTGAACCTGATCAAGAATAAAAAGGTCGCCATCATCGGCTACGGCAGCCAGGGCCATGCTCACGCCAATAACCTCAAGGACAGCGGCGTGAAGGAGATCGTGGTCGGACTGCGTCCGACCTCGTCAGCTGTTGCAAAAGCCGAATCCGCCGGCTTCAAAGTGATGACCCCGGACGAAGCTGCGAAATGGGCCGATGTCGTGATGGTCCTGACGCCGGATGAAGGTCAGGGCGCGCTCTACAAAGAGTCGCTTGAAAAAAACCTGAAACAGGGCGCCGCCCTGGCCTTCGCGCATGGCCTCGCCATCCACTTCCGCATCATCGAAGCACGTCCCGATCTCGATGTGTTCCTGATCGCACCAAAGGGCCCGGGCCACACGGTCCGTTCCGAATATCAGCGTGGCGGCGGCGTGCCTTCCCTGGTCGCCGTGGCGCAGAACGCTTCGGGCAATGCGCTTGAGATCGCTCTGTCCTATGCATCCGCCAATGGCGGTGGTCGCGCGGGCATCATCGAGACGTCGTTCAAGGAAGAGGTCGAAACCGATCTGTTCGGTGAGCAGGCTGTGCTGTGTGGCGGTCTGGTCGAACTGATCCGCGCCGGTTTCGAGACGCTGGTCGAGGGGGGGTATGCACCCGAGATGGCTTATTTCGAGTGCCTGCACGAGATGAAGCTGATCGTGGATCTGATCTACGAAGGTGGCATCGCGAACATGAACTACTCCATCTCCAATACCGCCGAGTACGGAGAGTATGTGTCCGGTCCGCGCGTGATCACGCCGGAGACGAAGGCCGAGATGAAGCGTATTCTGACCGACATCCAGGATGGCACTTTCGTGCGGAACTTCATCCTTGAGAACCAGTCAGGCAATATCGGCTTCAAGGCAGTGCGCGCCCGCAACGACGCGCACCCGATCGAGGCGACCGGCGAAAAGCTACGTGCGATGATGCCGTGGATCGCGAAGTCCAGACTCGTCGACAAAGCAAAGAACTAAGCAAGACGCTTTCGGATTTTGTCCGAAGCCGGGCAGGGGTCACAGACCTCTGTCCGGAAGCACTTTATCTCTGGCGGATGTCAGCGCGGAGCCGTGAAGAATTCCGCGTCATTGCATACGGACGATCACCCGCCCGTGCATCTTCCCTGCGAGCAGATCGTTTGCCGCCGCAACCGCGTCCGACAGCAAACACTCACTGACGACAGAGTCCAGTTCTTTCGGATCAATCAGGTCCGCCAGACGGCGCCATGCCTCCTGCCGTTCCGCCTGCGGACAGGATGTGCTGTCGATACCGAGCAGGCTGATACCACGCAGAATAAAGGGCGCGACCGTGAGAGGGAGATCCATCCCTCCGGCAAGACCACAGGCCGCAACAGCGCCGAGAGGCAGAATGGCCGCACAGAGACTGGCCAGCACCTGTCCTCCGGCAACATCAACAGCCCCTGCCCATTGAGCCTTTTCGAGTGGTTTGCCTTTATGGGTAAATAACTCACGGTCGATAATCTCGTCGGCTCCAAGGCTTTTGAGGTAGTCTGTCTCTGCCGGCCGGCCGGTCATGGCGACAACGGTATACCCCAGCCTGCCAAGCAGCATGACAGCAATGCTCCCGACGCCACCCGACGCCCCTGTCACCAGGACAGGGCCTTTGTCCGGAGTCACATTCGCATTTTCCAGCGCGATGACGCACAGCATGGCGGTGTATCCCGCCGTCCCGAGACTCATGGCTTCCCGCGTGGTGAAAGCAGACGGAACAGATGTCAGCCAGGCGCTTCTGACACGCGCGTGCCGGGCGAGACCGCCCCAGTGTTTCTCTCCGACACCCCAGCCGTTGAGCAGAACCCTGTCACCGGGTCTGAACTGCCCGGACTCCGAACCGATGACTTTTCCGGCCAGATCCACGCCCGGAACCATCGGAAAGGATCTGACAACCGGACCTTTACCCGTAATGGCAAGAGCATCTTTATAATTGATCGTGGACCACTCGACATCAATGAGCACGTCGCCCTCGGGAAGCATCGCGTCACTGATCCGTCGGACCGATGCGGTTTGTCCTTCTCCGTTTTTTTCGATCAGCAGCGCATCGAACATATGAGAGGCTCCTTGATACCGCGTTTTCGGGAGTGCTTTCTGTCTTCCTGCAATCTCGGATATATCGACGAAAAGCGTCAATCGGTCTGACAGAGTCAGACCGCATGAAGCGTTTCACAGATGCGTGGTGCGATATCGGAAGCAGCGTTTAATTGCTGTCCGAAATCCGTTTTTCGTGCGTTACCGCGCCAGGAGGCATAAGCGGGGACGCATGAGCACCCCCCGGTTTCTGGGTTTTTTTATCCTCGGAGTCTTTTCATGACCATCACACGCTTACTGCCTGAAGAACGTCTGAGCGGCGCTTCTGTTCATAACGGACTTGTCTATCTGGCCGGGCAGGTTGCCGACGATGCGAGTCTGGATGCGGAGGGGCAGACAGCGGATATCCTGAAGCAGATCGATGCGTTGCTGGCTGAAGCCGGCACCGGCAAAAGCAATCTGCTGTCTGTACAGATTTTTCTGGCAGATATATCGGATATGGCAGCCATGAACCGGGCATGGGACGCATGGCTCGATACTGCAAACAAGCCGGCCCGTGCGACAGTCGAGGCCAGACTGGCCGACCCGGCATGGAAGGTCGAGATAACCGGAATCGCGGCAATCAGATAAGCCGGGCGACAGACATCGAAGGCACTCCCGGTATCTTCCCGCTCCGGAATCCGGTTTTGCCCGGACCCGGTAAAGTGCGCTGCACACCCTGCGACCCTTAATAAAACGGATTCCACAGAACCCGGACCCGTGGCGGGGGCAGAGCAGCCTCAATGAATGACCCCGGCAGAGCCCGGAGGCCGGTTCACTGAGGCTGCCGTCTGTTAACAGACGTTCGCATCCTCGTTTCGCGCGCGGAAATAGCGTTCGATTTCCCGACGAAGACGTGGCTTATTCCCCGCCAGCTCCCACACGCTCCAGATATTGCGAATCAGATCTGTTTCCGGATCAAAGTGGTTGCGCGTCAGAACATCCCACCGGCTCTGATAGGCACGATCGCTCTTTGAACCGTGAAAACGATGTTCAACCGTTCCGGGCAGAGCACCGATATTCCCCGCGATATGGTGGCGGGCTCTCTCCTGCCAGCGCAGAAGCGGGCGTTTGTAACCCTCTGTCACGTTGGAAGGATAGCTTTCGCGGACCCGGTCGATCAGCGCCAGCGCCATATGATGATCGGCCGATCCGAGAATGGCCGTATCAATCAGACCGCCAAGGCGATCCAGGGCGCCCCGCGTTGCCGCCCAGGCGTAGCCGGGATGAGCAAAGCGATAGGGCGAACGATGCGCGCGTGGTCCCTGCAGGATCGGCTCATTGTCCATCCACAAACGACAGAATGAACGATGCAGGAACATATGCTCGCCAGTCGGGCCAAGATCGTAACAGTCCGACCAGGGCTGGATAACATCGAAATGCTGGAGCGCCTCGACCGTTTCGCTGGCCCAGTCCGGCTGGCGGAAAAAGATATCGCTGTCGATCCATGCGACATATTTCCAGTCCTGAGGCAGGCTGGAGATACCGATATTGAGGCAGCGTTCCTTGACCCATGTCAGTGTGCGCGCCCGGACGCCAACGTGATTGACGCCCGGCATCTGGCAGGTAAACGGGCGATCACCATACTGACATTCGACAACGGTGAGCGAGGCACCGCTGGCAAGAATATGTTCAGCCCACTCGCGATAAATCCTGTCTGGAACAGTCCAGCGAAGAGGATTGGCGCGGGCGGTGATAACGTGAAGCTGTGCCGCTTTCATCACGTCCGGTTCCGGACGCCGGATGGAACGGGCGCAAGAGTGGCGATAAAAACATTCTGTGCGTCAGGAGACGCGCAGACGGCGATAAGATGCATGAATACTGATTTCCTGGACGATGAAATAACCCGGCGCGGGCCTGTCCAGAAATAGCTGTCTCATGCGGTGTACTGGTGATGCCGGGTCGTATTTTCCGAACAGTCGTGTCTCAGAGACGTGCCAGGCCCTGCTGAAGATCGGCAATAAGATCGGCAGGATCATCAAGCCCGATTCCAAGACGAAAAGCCGGGCTGTCAGCGTGACACTCCGGCAGTGAGCGCGTGACTCCGCCTGTAGTCGGCAGCACAAGACTTTCAAAGCCACCCCAGGAAGCACCGATTCCAAAACGTGACAGGGAATTGACCATCGTTTCCATGGCCGCCCGAGAATATGAGGGCTGAAGGACCACACTGAACAGCGGCCCGGCTCCGGAAAAATCGCGCTGCCAGAGAGCATATCCCGGATCATCGGGAAGAGCCGGGAACAGAACGCGGCGCACTTCCGGACGATCGGCCAGCCATTTAGCGACGATCAGGGCTGTGCGGGCCTGGCGTGCCAGACGAACGCCCATGGTGCGCAGACCCCGAAGGGTCAGCCAGCATTCATCAGGAGCGGCGAGTTGTCCGAGTTGAATCGCGGCATCACGCAGACGGTGCCATTCTTCCTCTTTCGCGACAGTGATGGCGCCGATTACAACGTCGGAATGCCCCCCTGCATATTTGGTCAGCGCCTGAACAGAGACATCCACGCCGTGATCGAACGGTGTGAAAATCCCGAAACCCCAGGTGTTGTCGAGAATAAGGCATGCCTTATGCGCGTGGGCGACGCGGGCAAGCATCGGAATATCCTGGATTTCAAATGTATGGCTTCCCGGACTTTCGGCGAACACAACCTGCGTCTCCGGTCGCATAAGCGCGCGAAGCCCGGCTTCGGAAATCAGAGGATCGTAATAGGTCGTCTCCACTCCGAAACGACGAAGCATGGTGTCCGCGAAACGGCGTGTCGGTCCATAGCAGGAATCCGGAATCAGACAGTGCCCGCCGGAAGCGGTCCATGTAAGAAGCGCGGTCGTGCAGGCAGCCAGACCCGATGAAACAATCTGCGTGTCACGACCGTTTTCAATGGCGGCGACAGCGCGTTCAAGCTCATGCTGCACCGGTGTTCCCATCGCGCCATAAATCGCGATGTGGTCATAGCGACCATTTCCAACCCGTCGCATGGTATCGAGATCGGGAAACAGTACGGTCGAGCCGCGCGTGACAGGCATGTTGACCAGTGTCCCGGTGTTTCGGAACGGCGCGTCATGCGGGGCGGGTCGGGCAAGCCGCACGAGAAGAGAATTGAGTCTTTCCCATCCTGCCGCGACCTTGTCTTCGTCTGTCATCATCCCGTTCTCCGCCGGATTATGCCTGATTGGTTTTTTCGATCGGAGCGCCTGGCATGGCAGCCCATTCAGCCCAGGAACCGTCATAAAGCGATGCAGGGCCAAGACCTGCTATTTCCGCGCCGAACACGATCGCCGCCGCGGTCATGCCGGACCCGCATGTCGCGACAAGGGGCATGTTGCCATGCACACCTGCTTTAGCGAAACGCTGTCTGAGGACATCCGGAGGCAGGAAAAGCCGTTCCTCTGTCAGAAGCTCACCAAAAGGCAGATTTGCAGCGCCCGGCATATGTCCGGAGGACAGACCCGGACGTGGCTCAGGGGCTGTCCCGTCGAAACGACCGCGTGAGCGGGCATCGAGGATAGCGGTTTCGCCACCTCCGGCACAGAGCGCGAGCATATCTCCGAGACCCTTCAGAAAGCGCGTGTTAAGACGGGTTTCGTAACGGGCTTCAGGAACAGGAGCCGGAACACCTGCTTCAACCGAACCTCCGGCGTTGCGCCAGGCCGGCAGGCCACCATCAAGGATGCGAACGCGTTCATGTCCGAAAAGCCGCGCAAGCCACCAGGCCCGACATGAGGAAGCGATATTTCCCTGATCGTAAAACACGATCTCTGTATCCCGCGTCAGTCCCAGTCGCCCGGCCTGTCGGGCGAATCCTGCCGCGGAAGGCGCCATATGAGGCAGCGGATTTTCCGGATCAGAAAATAATTCGATATCGAATCGACGGGCGCCCGGAAGATGCGTTTCAAGGAGTTTTTTTTCCGGGTCCGTCTGCTCGCCGGGAAGTTTTGCTGTCGCATCAAGTGCGACGATGGCGCGTGTTGCACGCGCGGCAATGAGTTCCCGGGAAGAGATAAGCGGCGAAGACATGGTCATGATTCTCCTCCCTGTATCCGGGACCGGGTTACAGGGAGGCAGAGTGAATCACCTGATGGCGTGCTGTGCAAGCAGGCCGCGAAGCTGTTCAGCCGCGTAGCGCCCTTTTATGGATTCTCTCCAGAGCGCCTCGATGACACGCTGATGGGCGTTGACGGCTTCCGGAGCGCTTGTCACCAGCGACACGCCGGTCGTGGCCGAAGGGCTGGTGTCGCAGCGAAACGGATTGATAGCGAGCATCATGCGTTCCCGGCCGCGCATGAGCATACAATTTGTTGTGTTATCGATATCGGAGAGAAGACTGAATTGCAGGCCGATCGGCTCTGCTTCAATCATTTCAATGATATTTTCGATTTCCTGTGCCGCAATACGCCGGGCTTCGATGCGAAGTTCATCCGACATCGTAATGGCCTCGCCAACGCCACGTGTCAGAAAACGCTCGATCGTCGGTTCGCTCAGCATGATGATCATTGTCGGCCGGCGGACGCGATAGCATTCCTTGCGGGCCGTCAGGATAGCGAGATGCTGTTCCGCGAGCTGCGCGTCATCTGTCTGCTCCAGAATGGCCCGCGAGAGCAGCCGGTCATAATCCTGCGATGTCACGAGATAGGCGACCGGGTCTGCAATCTGCAGAATCTGATCCGCTTCTTCCTCTACCTGGCGCGCACGTTCGAAAAAACTAAGCGGGCGACTGTAATATTCGACTCCGATCCCCAGAAGGGTGAGAGGCGAAACTTTCAGCAGCTCGGCAAGCCGCTGGACAGTATCCAGCTTAATAACCTCACCTTTTTCGTAACGATAGAGCGCAGCGCGCGATACGCCGAGGCGGGCAGCTATTTCGTCCGCACGCATTCCCGATTCAAGACGGAAAGCACGGAGCTGCTGTCCGATCTCGCTGAGACGCATAGTCACAGCAGCCATGTCTGGTCGTTCTCCGGATATGAACAGGGATAATTCGTCAATAATACGTTAATTCTCACAACTGTAAAGGTATCTCAAATAGGAATCATCAGCACTTATTGTCGTTTTTTGTGCTTCACCGGTCGTCCCGATGAGACACGCTCATTCTCTGGTCAGAGACCGGCATATACGGCACAAACATAACAGCCATGAATTGCAGCAGGTGACCCCGCTCCGGACATTGGGGAACAAGTCAGAGGCGATGCATAATGTCAGGGAGCTCATGAATACGGAACGCATCATCACGGGTCTGCTGATCCTGGGCGTTGCGTACGGATGCGTGATTGTCACAGCTCCGTTTCTGTCCGCGATATTATGGGCCGGAATCCTTACATTCGTAACCTGGCCGGTCCTGAGGATGTTACGCCGCCGGGTCCGACCGGTGACGGCGGCCATCTGTATGACAGTGCTCTGTGCCGTGGTTTTTCTGCTGCCCGTGGTGCTGATTGCGTCGAAAGGCGTTGCCGATGCACCGGAAGTCATCACCATGATGACCGATTCCGTGCTTCCGAAACTCCGGCTGCCTCCGGTTCCTGACTGGGTGGCAAAAATTCCTCTTGCCGGACCGGATTTTGTGCACTGGTGGAACCAGGCCGCCAGTGACATCAGCCACATCAGACAGAGCGTGCAGCCTTATGCCGGAGATATTGCACAGTCCCTGATTTCACTTCTGGTTCAGGCCGCCAGCGGCGGGCTGCATCTGGTCATGGCGCTCTTTCTGGCATTTTTCTTCTGGATGAGCGGTGATTCACTGGGTCGAACACTCGTGGCGCTCATCAGGCGTGTTGCCGGACGCCACGCCGACCGCATGGTGAGAATTATCGGCGGAACAGTGCGGGGCACCGTTTACGGCGTGCTTGGCACGGCCATTGTCCAGGGCGTCCTCACAGGCGTTGGCTTCGCCATTGTGCGTGTTCCCGAGCCGGTTCTGTTCGGTGCGATCGCGTCATTGTTTTCGGTCATGCCAGTCGGTGCGCCGCTGATATGGATTCCGGCCGCTGTATGGCTCGTCGCCTCGCATCATCTCTGGCGCGGTCTGGCCCTGGCGCTTTACGGCGTCATCGCGATTTCCGGCGCTGATCATATCATCCGTCCCATGTTCATTGCGCGCGGTGCCCGGTTGCCTTACCTGCTGACGCTCATCGGCGTGATTGGCGGTGTTATGGAATTTGGCGGATTAGGAATCTTTCTCGGACCGGTCCTGCTTGCCGTGGGATACACGCTGACGGTCGAGTTCGCCGGAGGGAGCGTTTCTGCTCTGACAACGCCGGACAGGGAGCAGGCAGAGTGAGAAGCGGTCTGAAAACATCCCGATTTCTGCCGAAGGTTTTGCGCAGGTCCCGACTCCTGCGTGCTGCGTCCGGCAGCGCCGTGACAGCCGGCGATGCCAGACCGGTTAAGATCGTGAGCTGGAATCTGCTGCATAGTGTCGGCGCTCGCATCGAGGATGTGATTCAGCTGATCGAACGTGAAAAGCCGGATCTGCTGCTCATGCAGGAGGCGACTGTCGGGATGGACGCGCTGACGGAGCATGTTGGCGGGTACTACGCAAGAACCCCCCTGCCGGGACGTATTCACGGCCCGGCCTGCTGGACTCCGTCGCCCTTCGCCCGCAAACCCCGCGCCTGCGTGATCCCGTCGGGAGCGCTGGTGCGCCGGGTCGCCCAGATCGTTCATCTCGATAATCTGACCATCGCAAACGTGCATCTGTCTCATGGCCAGATCATGAATCGTCGTCAGTTGCGCAGGCTTGCGGCCGTGTTACCGGCACCGGCCGCCATTCTCGGCGATTTCAATCTGGTGGGCCCGACACTGGTTCCCGGATTTGCTGATGTGGGACCGCGTGAACCCACCCACCGCATGGCAGATCTGGTTCCGATCCGAATCGACCGGTGTCTGGTGAGAGGTATGGTCTGCGAACAGTCCCGCGTTCTGCCGGTCTTCGCCTCCGATCATCAGCCGATCATGGTCTGGCTCAAAACCGCCAGAGATCTGGCCTGAAGACATCATCCCGTTATCCGCGGAATAATTTCCCTGAGAAAATCTGTGATTTACCGTCTGCGCGGGCGTGAAAATCGGCACACCGTTTCGATTTCGGCCGACCAGAGAAACTGATCGATCAGTGTGACAGTGTCCGCCCGATACCCGTTAGCGACCAGTAAAGCCGTGTCCCTGAAAAGCACTTTCGGATTGCAGCTCACATAGACGAGCACATCCGGCTTCCCATCCAGGATTTGCGTCATCTGAAGACCGGCACCGCTGTAAGGCGGATCCAGAACGACTGCGAGCGCGCCCGCGAGATCCGAAGCCTCGACCGGCTGCCGGTTAAGATCACGCAGAGTTGCTTCAATGCGTTTGCCGGTTGCGGCCAGCTGTAAAGACCGCACCGCAGCGGGATGACCTTCAAAAGCCTCGGCACGAACATGTTCAGCCAGCGGCAAAGTCAGCGTTCCGCAGCCGGCATAAAGCTCGATCACGCGGGATTTTCGACCGGGGATGCGGGGCAGTGCTCTGATGACCGCATCCTGAATGGCGTGTTCTCCATCCCGGCTGGCCTGGAGAAAAGCGCCGGGCGGAGGTGCAACGTCAGTGTCAGCGAAACGAATCCGGACAGGGCCAGTCTGTACGAGGATTTCAGGCTCACCCGCCGCCCCGGCATGCTGCCACGCAATGCGCGGAATGGCGTATTGTCTCGCAAAGTCAGCCAGCCGGGACCGGTCCGCCGTAGTGGGAGTGGCATCCGACGAAAACAGCAGATCAGGCCCGGAGTCGAGCTGGTTGATGAGTAAATCTCCCTCCCGCTTCAGCAGATCCGTTTTGAGAAGCAGGTTCCGCAGAGGCGGGAGCAGACCGATCAGATCCGGATGCAGCAGGTGGCATCCGGTCAGATCAACGGGATCGCCTCCGCGCTGATGCAAACCGATAAGAATGGTGTCTTTTTGTCGTCTGAGCGCAAAATCGGCTCTGCGGCGCATGCCGGGCAGAGTCTGAATTGTCTCGACAGGCGGAATGACAGACAGACCGGCTTTCCGTAATCCCTCTTCCAGCCGGGCTTTTTTCCAGTTGAGCGTCCAGGGCGCCGAAATATGCTGAAGCGAACAGCCACCGCACTGGCCAAAGAGAGCGCATGGCGCTTCAACGCGCTCAGGTGCCGGAATGACGACCTGTTCAGAAACAGCACGGTCACGACCTGTGCGCCTCGCCAGCACCCGATCACCCGGAGCGGTAAACGGAATGAAAACCAAGCTGGTTCCATTAGCCGGATCGGATGGCCGCGCCAGACCATCTCCCCCATCGCCTAAAGCCGTTACGTCGAAGAGCAGGGATGAAGACGTATCGGGCCCGGTCGTCTCAGTGGACTGGCGTGACCGTGCCGGGCGTCTGCCCCGCTCAGCTCTCCGCCGCATCCTCAGTCATGTCAACATGCACAGGCACACGACGCGGCAGCGACATGAAAGCCGGCATATCGGCACCAAATCCAACGACATTTTCCGCCGATGCATCGGGAATTTCCGACCCGCGTGGACGACGATCCCTGCGACGATCCTGCTGCTGCGGTGCGCTCTCGCGTTCTGCCTTCTTTTCCGGAGGAGCCGCGACCGGAACCACATCCGGTGTTTTATGACGCGCCTCCGCCGGCTCTTTCTCTTTTACGGGCTGCGGAGCAGGTTTTTCCCTGCCACGATCATCACGACGTTTTTTCCGACCGCGCCCGTCTTTCGACCGTTCCTCATCGGACCAGTCAAGCTGCTTCACTCCGTCCACATCCAGACGCGGAATCGCCTCCCCGGTCAGAGCCTCGATCGCTTCGGCAAGCTTTTGCTCATAGGGGGTGGCCAGGCTGTAAGCACGTCCCTTACGGCCCGCACGCCCGGTGCGCCCGATACGATGAACGTAATCCTCGGCGTGGAACGGCAGATCAAAGTTAAAGACGTGCGACAGACCGCCGATATCAATGCCGCGCGCGGCAACATCGGAGCAGACCAGAATCTTCAGTTCGCCGGATTTGAACTTTTCCAGCGTCTGAAAGCGGACAGACTGAGGCAGATCGCCATGCAGTGCACCGGCTTCGAAGCCGTGCTTCACAAGCGACTTCAGCAGAATATCGACATCGCGCTTGCGGTTACAGAACACAATCGCGTTCTGCACGTTTTCCGCACGCAGCAAATGACGCAGTGTTCTGCGTTTATCGTGTTCATCGACAATGACGAGACCTGCCTCGATCGTCGTCGCAACGGTAGAAGGCCGGCTGACCGTGATCTCGCGTGGCGATTGCAGGAAAGCGTCTGCCAGACGTTTGATCTCCGGTGCCATCGTGGCGGAGAAAAACAGCGTCTGACGTGTTCGCGGCAGCAGACCGGCAATACGCTCGATATCCGGGATAAAACCCATATCGAGCATACGGTCGGCTTCATCGATGACCAGAATCTTTGCCTGATTCAGCAACAGTCCGCCACGCTCGAACAGGTCGATCAGACGTCCCGGCGTCGCAATCAGAACGTCAACGCCCCGATTCAGCACCTCTTTCTGATCGGCCATGCTTTCACCGCCAATCAGCAGCGCATGATTCAGTTTGAGATGCTTGCCGTAGTTGACGAAATTCTCCGCGACCTGAAGCGCAAGTTCGCGCGTCGGCTCAAGAATCAGAGAACGTGGCATACGCGCCCGTGCACGCGATCCCGAAAGGATCTCCAGCATGGGCAGGGTGAAAGAAGCGGTTTTGCCAGTGCCCGTCTGAGCAACGCCAAGAACATCCTGTCCCCGCAACACGGCAGGAATAGCCTGAGCCTGAATAGGAGTGGGATGAACATAGCCCATCTCCGAAATCGCCTTCAAAATCGGCGCAGAGAGACCAAGATCAGTGAAAACCGGCTCATCGGTCTTCTCCGAAGCGTTCGCAGGAGGAGCCGGCTCCGGTTGTGTCTCCACAAGAGCAACCGGTTCGACCGGAGTCACTTCAGCGGGGACATCAAGAGCGCCCGTGACATGTAACGGATGCGCGTCGGAAACTTCCGAAACGCCACCAGCGCTACCTTCGGCAGCCGCAGTCGGTTGCTGCTCAGGTTCGGGTTTTTTCTTCCGCGTCCCGGTCCGGGTGCCTGGAGAAGCAGACTTAGATGCGGCTTTTGATGGCCTGCTCTTTGGCGAAGCCGCTTTCCGCTTCGGAGCCTCTTCCGATGCCGCAGCTTCGGGTGCGGCAGCCTGCACGGCTTCCTCAGCCGTCCCGGCAGCTTTCGGACGTGTTGCTTTCTTCGCCGGTGTTTTGGGCGCAGCCTTCTTCGTTGCCGCTTTTCCAGGTGCCGCGGCTTTGGTGGCGGCAGCTTTCACCACGGGCGCCTTTTCAGACACGGCGCTTCCGGCAAGCTCTGCCGTCACGGCCTTCTTTCGTGGCGTCGCGGCTGTCTTTGCCGTGCTGGCGGCCGCGCGCTTTCGCGGTGTGGCCGCCGGTTTCTTCGGCGTCTCCTCAGTCACCACATTTTCCGCAACTACGGCTTCGGCCGCTTTGCGTGTACGAGGACGCGCAGCGGGTTTCCGCGGCTTTTTCTCAGATGTATCAGTCGTTTTGGGGCTCAAATCGCTCTCAAACTTGTCGGACGCACAAAGGCGATGGTCTGGCACCTGTGCTTGGCGGGAACCTGAAGACGGAAGGCGCGCTGAAACACGGGGAAACCCGGTGCCCGTCGGTAGGCCGTCCTGACTAAAAAATCAAGCATTCTGCCAGGCGCCGGACATGGTTTCATGAAAATCCCGATCATGCCGGGAAAGCCGGAGTCGCCGGCCTCAGAACCCGTGTCCGAGCGAGGCACACAGAATGGTCAGCATGCCGCAGGCAGCCACGCCAAGCACAAGCGTGCGGATGGAGTCGAAGGTGGCCGGCTGCGGGCGGATCGCGCGGCGGGCCTTCTGATAAGGACCGTAGAATACACGCAGGAACAGACCTGCCATGACAAGACCGAGAAGCTGCATCACGTTGGTCGTCCAGGGCATAACCGCAAACCCACCCTCATGAAAAATCATCAGCCAGCCGGTAATCAGCACGATCGGCATCACGTGCCAGACCACGCGAAGAAATTTTTTCAGGCTCAGCAGATGGACCGCGCTACGCTGGGCATTGTCCAGCAGAGTCAGGCTGGGTCGCAGGATCAGAGCGGCATAGGTGGCGCCGCCGACCCAGATTGCCATTCCCCCGATATGCAGGGCCAGAATAAGACTCCAGAGGATATGAGGCATGATGACTCCTGGCAGCGACGACAAATGATGCCAGGTTGATCGCTAATTCGGTCGGCGAACGCAAGCATCTGTTATCGCCCGCTCACATACCTTTCCTGTCCCGGGTGCGACATGTTGTGGTGCCATACAGAATAGTGATGCAGTCAGAATGTCAGTCGGAATGGAGTGTCGCATGCCTGATCGCCATAACCTGCTCGCCCTGCCGTCTCCGGAAGAGATGGGCAGGATCGATCATCTCGCCTCCGCTACGGTGCCGGTCGCGGTTCTCATGGAAAACGCCGGACGCGCGGTGGCGCGCGCGGTGCGGCGCTTCACGCGCCCCTGCCGCGTGCTGGTCCTGTGCGGACCGGGAAATAACGGCGGTGACGGATATGTCGCGGCGCGTCACCTGTCGGATGCAGGCTGGCCTGTCTCAGTTGCCGCTCTCGCGGCGCCCCGATCCGGTTCGGATGCCGCCGCCGTGGCCGCGCGCTTTCGCGGACCGCGTGTCGCGTTTGTGCCAGAGGAGGCCGCACGCGCGGATCTGGTGATCGACGCGGTCTTCGGCGCCGGGCTCAGCCGGGATGTGGGGGAGCCGGTCTCGTCAGTGCTGGACGCCGCAACGCGCGTCGTTGCCATCGATATGCCTACGGGCATCGACGGGAGTAACGGGCAGGTGCGGGGATACGCACGAAAAGCAGACCTGACCATTACGTTTTTTCGGGCGAAGCCGGGCCACCTGCTGTTGCCGGGGCGGGAATATGTCGGCACCTTCGAAGTGCGGGCGATCGGGATACCCGCTTCGGTCATTGATGCCGTTGATGTGCGTACGTGGCAAAATGAGCCGGGGCTGTGGAAACTGCCGGTCCCGGGCCTGGAATCGCAAAAATACAGTCGCGGCGTGGTGAGCCTGGGCGCCGGTGAGGCAATGCCAGGCGCCGCGCGGCTGGCGGCAACAGCGGCCCGCCGGACCGGCGCCGGGCTGGTCCGGATCGCCGCGGGGAAGGCTGCCGCCATTTTCCGCAGCAACGAACCGGGCCTTATTATTGACGAACAGCCTCTGGACGAGCTGCTCAAAGACGAGCGGCGCAAAGTCTGGATCTGTGGCCCGGGTCTGCTGCCCGAAGAAGTGGGTGAAATGCTGCCGAAATTGCTGGAAGCGGGACGATGTGTACTGGCGGATGCCGGCGCCTTCTCCTGGGCCGCCGGCAAACCGGACCGGCTGCGCGGTGTGGCCGTCGTCACCCCGCATGCCGGCGAATTCAAACGGGTTTTCGGGGCGCCGGGCACGGACTCCGTGGCGGCGGCCCGCGCTGCGGCTGCGGCGATTAACGCGGTCGTCGTGCTGAAAGGGGCGACAACGATCATCGCGGCGCCTGACGGTCGGGCGGCCCTCAATATCCACGCGACGTCCGCCCTCGGCACGGCCGGCTCGGGCGACACCCTGTCAGGCGTGATCGGCGCCCTGCTGGCTGCCGGGATGGATCACTGGGAGGCCGCCTGTGCCGGTGTGTGGCTGCATGGTGATGCCGGGCGGCGGGCCGGTGACTGGCTGATCGCGGAAGATCTTGATGCGCATCTGGGCGCAGCCAGGGATGCGGCGACGGCGCAGCAGGAGAAAACCCGGGCTTCCTGATAACTGAAGTCAAATGTGCGGGGATTCCGGCAGAATGGGGCGCCGCGCTTGCCGAGACCGGCAGTCTGCGGTAATGCGAGCGCCTTCGGCGACCCGGGGTGCGCTGTGATACCACGCGGGCGTGGTGGAATTGGTAGACACGCCAGATTTAGGTTCTGGTGGCGCAAGCTGTGGGGGTTCAAGTCCCTTCGCCCGTACCATCGGCTTCGCGCCGCTGGCGACGGCAGCATCCCGAACTGTTTTGCCGATCCGTTTTTCTGCGGCCAGTCGGGCCGCATTGTGTCTTTATGACGAGTTCGTACGAGAGGATGGCCTGGGCATATGCAGGTTACTGAGACGCTTTCCGAGGGCCTGAAGCGCGCCTTCACCGTGGTCGTTCCGTCGACCGAACTCGAGAGCAAGGAGACGGCACGTCTTAAGGAAGTCGGCGGTTCCGCCAGCCTTCCGGGATTCCGTCCCGGCAAGGTGCCTCTCTCAATCGTGCGTCAGCGTTTTGGCGATTCAGTTAAGCGTGAGGTATTTGAGCAGGCTGTCTCCGATGGCGTGCGCGACCTCCTGCAGGAGCGTGGTCTTCGCCCGGCGCAGCAGCCGAAGGTCGATCTGGTCTCCGGCGGAGATGGCAAGGGCGACCTTGAATTCAAGGTCGAGATGGAAGTGCTGCCCGAGATCGCGGAGCCGGATCTTTCGGATCTGTCCCTCGTTCGTCTGAAGGCGACTCCGGACGCGGAGACAGTCGATAAGGCTCTGAACGATATCGCGAAGCGCCAGCGGGAGTTCACAGAGATCGAGGAAGTCCGCCCGGCTGAAAACGGCGATGTTGTCGTCGTTGATTTCGTCGGAAAACGCGATGGCGTTCCGTTTGACGGCGGCACGGCGCAGGATGTGAATGTTGAAATCGGCGGGGAAGGGTTCATTCCCGGTTTCGCCGAGCAGATCGAAGGCATCAAACCGGGCGAAGAGCGTCAGATATCGGTCACGTTCCCGGAAGATTACAGCGCTGAAGAGCTTGCCGGAAAAGTTGCGACCTTCGACATCACGGCAAAGGGACTGAAGCGCCCCGTTGAAGTGGCTGTTGACGACGACCTGGCGAAGAAAATCGGATTCGAGAATCTCGACAAGATCCGTGAAGTGATCACAAAGCAGGTCGTCGACGAATACGACCAGCTTTCACGTCTGCGTATCAAGCGCGATCTTCTCGACGAACTGGCGAAAAAGACTGATTTCCCGGCACCGGAAAGCATGGTCGAAGCCGAGTTCGAGCAGATCTGGGCTCGCGTCGAGGCCGACCGTAAAGCTGGCGAACTCGACGATGAGGACAAAGGCAAGGACGAAGAGACGCTTAAGGCCGATTACCGTAAGATCGCCGAGCGCCGCGTGAAGCTGGGCCTTCTGCTGGCTGAAATCGGTCGGACAAAGGGCATCACCGTTACGCAGGACGAGATGGCGCGTGCCATTCGCTCGGAAGCCATGCGGTATCGTGGCCAGGAGCAGGCGGCATTCGACTTCTTTATGAAGAATCCGCAGGCCGCCGAGTCTCTGCGTGGACCGATCTTCGAAAACAAGGTCGTCGATTATCTGATCGAGTTGGCGAAAGTAGAAGATAAGGAAGTGACACCGGAAGAGTTGGCTGACATGCCGCCTGCCAACGTCTGAGTCTGAGGCGTCATTCCTGAGAGTCCGGATGTGCGGCATTTTTCTCTTCTTCAGGAGAAAAATGCCGCATGTTTTTTTTGCTGATGTCTGGCTGGCGCGTTCCGGATCGGGTGATTTTCGTCGGACGGGGTGGCGCCGGCCCTGTTTATCTCTATCTTAAACAAACCGGGCCTCTTTTCGGAACGTGCACCGAAAGCGAAGTACAGAACTGCTTTGCGATTCGGAAGCCGGGCTGAAACGTGGCGCACAGAAGTCGGGAATGGTGTGATGCGGGATTCGAACCCTGTCGAGATTTACAATAACGCGCTCGTGCCCATGGTGGTCGAGCAGACGTCCCGTGGTGAGCGCGCCTTCGATATCTATTCGCGTCTGCTGCAGGAGCGCATCATCTTTCTGACAGGCCCTGTCTACGATCAGGTGGCATCAGTCATCTCCGCGCAGCTCCTTTATCTGGAGAGCGTGAACCCGACGAAAGAAATTTCGTTCTACATCAACAGTCCGGGTGGCGTCGTGTCCGCGGGGCTCGCGATCTATGACACCATGCAGTACATCCGTAGTCCGGTCAGCACGGTCTGTATCGGTCAGGCCGCTTCAATGGGCTCGCTTCTCCTCGCCGGCGGCGCGGCCGGAAAACGCTTCGCCCTGCCGAATGCGCGCGTGATGGTCCACCAGCCTTCCGGCGGCGCACAGGGACAGGCGAGCGATATCGAGATTCAGGCGCGGGAAATTCTGACGATTCGTAAGCGCCTTAATGAGATTTACCGGGAGCACACGGGGCAGTCGCTGGAAGATATCGAGCAGACGCTGGAGCGCGATTCCTACATGTCGGCGGAAGAGGCCAGGTCGTTCGGAATCGTGGATGAGGTGATTAAAAATCACGCATCCCAGTCGCCGGAAAAATCATAAGGTACATAAGACGTGATGGCAGATAGTGCTGTATCGCGGTTTTCTCCCCATGGCTTGATGAGGGCTCTGGGTATGGATACGGTTTTCACATTGTCCGGCTCTGAGCCGGGAGGCCCGGTCAGGGCGAAGTCAGGGGACGGCAGATGAACGCGAAGTCCGGCGATTCCAAGAACACGCTTTACTGCTCGTTCTGCGGAAAGTCGCAGCATGAGGTCCGTAAACTGATTGCGGGACCGACTGTCTTCATTTGCGATGAGTGTGTTGAACTCTGCATGGATATCATCCGTGAGGAGCACAAGACGACTCTTGTGAAATCTCGTGACGGTGTCCCGACGCCGAAAGAGATCGCCACGGTTCTGAATGATTACGTCATCGGGCAGGATGATGCGAAGAAGGTCCTCGCCGTCGCGGTTCATAACCATTACAAGCGTCTGGCTTACGCACAGAAAAACAACGATGTCGAAATCGCCAAATCGAACATTCTGCTGCTCGGTCCGACCGGCACGGGTAAAACCCTGCTGGCCCAGACACTGGCGCGGATTATCGATGTGCCGTTCACAATGGCCGATGCAACCACTCTGACCGAAGCCGGGTATGTGGGCGAGGATGTTGAAAACATCATCCTGAAGCTGCTCCAGGCCGCGGATTATAACGTGGAACGGGCACAGCGCGGTATCGTTTACATCGATGAGATCGACAAGATTTCCCGTAAATCCGATAACCCGTCAATTACCCGTGACGTCAGTGGTGAAGGCGTCCAGCAGGCCCTGCTGAAACTGATGGAAGGAACGGTCGCCTCTGTTCCGCCACAGGGAGGACGTAAACATCCTCAGCAGGAGTTCCTCCAGGTCGATACCACAAACATGCTCTTTATCTGTGGTGGCGCCTTTGCCGGTCTGGATAAAATCATCTCGGCCCGGGGTAAGGGATCAGGGATCGGTTTCGGGGCAGATGTTCAGGCGCCCGAAGACCGGCGCACCGGCGCGGTTCTGCGCGGCGTCGAACCGGAAGATCTGATGAAGTTCGGTCTGATTCCGGAGTTCATCGGTCGTTTGCCGGTGGTGGCCACACTGAATGATCTGGATGAAGCGGCGCTGGTACAGATTCTGTCCGAACCAAAGAACGCGCTGGTAAAACAGTATGCCAAACTGTTCCAGATCGAAGGCGTCAGGCTGACCTTTACGGACGACGCGCTGAAAGCAATCGCGCATCGTGCCATAGAGCGTAAGACCGGTGCCCGCGGGCTGCGCTCCATTATGGAAAGCATCCTGCTGTCCACCATGTTTGACCTGCCAGGTCTCGATAACGTCGACGAGGTCGTGGTCAATAAGGACGTCGCGGAAGGCAAAGCGGCACCTGTTTATGTTTACGGCAAGGCAAAAGAAATCCCGGCGGAGCAATCCGCCTGACGGTCTGCAACCACCCCGTCCGCCAGCATAGCGAGGGTCCCGCAGGGGACTCTCTCATGTTGGTGATCGGCTCTTGCGGGGCCGGAAATCATCCCGATATTAATCATCATACGCGAGAGTCGGGCCTGACATTCTGTGTCGGGTCCGGTCTGCGTCTGCCAGACAGGCAGGATCGCGATGAGTGTGCCGTCATCGGATGCGCATCGCAGGATCGTCCATTCAGGAGGTCGCCTATTTCATGACAGAAAAGAAGAAAACATCGGCTCCCCGCCGCAAGCGCGCGTCCAAAGCTGAGGCCGCTCCGGTCACGGCAGACGTTGAGAAGGCTGGCCCTGCGGATTCAGTAACTGCTGTCGCTGAAGTCCCGTCTTCGGATCGCGTTGCCGTCCTGCCTCTGCGGGATATCGTTGTGTTCCCGCACATGATCGTTCCGCTTTTTGTCGGTCGCGAAAAATCGGTGCGGGCTCTGGAATCCGTGACCAAAGATGACAAGCATATTCTGCTGCTTGCTCAGAAAGACGCCGCACAGGACGATCCGGGACCGGACGATGTTTATCGTTTTGGCACAATCTCTACCATCCTCCAGCTTCTGAAGCTTCCCGACGGCACGGTTAAGGTGCTGGTGGAAGGCAACCGTCGGGCACGTGTGACAAAGCTGCTGGAGGTGGACGGCCATTTCGAGGCTGAGATTGAGCCGGTGGTCGAGGAGACGACCGCAAACGAAGAAACCGAAGCGCTCGCACGGGCCGTGGTCGGTCAGTTTGAGCAATATATCAAACTGAACAAGAAAATTGCCGCCGAGGTGATGGTCTCGCTGAACCAGATCAGCGATCTCTCGAAACTGGCCGATACAGTGGCCAGCCACCTGAATCTGAAAATCTCCGAGAAGCAGGATATTCTTGAGCTGCCGTCCGTCACGAAACAGCTGGAGAAAATTCTTGCTCATATGGAGGCCGAGATCGGCGTCCTTCAGGTGGAGAAACGCATCCGGAACCGCGTGAAGCGGCAGATGGAGAAGACGCAGCGCGAGTACTATCTGAACGAGCAGCTCAAGGCGATTCAGAAAGAACTTGGTGAGGGCGAGGACGGCAAGGACGAGACAGCCGAACTCGAAGAGAAGATCGCCAAAACAAAACTGAGCAAAGAAGCGCGCGAGAAGGCGATGGCGGAGCTCAAAAAGCTGCGTGCCATGAGCCCGATGTCCGCCGAGTCGACCGTCGTCAGGAATTATCTCGACTGGCTGCTTGGCGTCCCCTGGAAGAAGCGGACAAAAGTTAAGAACGATCTCGCGGAAGCCGAGAAGGTTCTGGATGAGGATCACTATGCGCTGGAGAAGGTCAAGGAGCGTATCCTTGAGTATCTGGCCGTACAGACCCGCTCCCAGAAGCTGAAAGGGCCGATTCTGTGTCTCGTCGGGCCGCCGGGCGTCGGTAAAACGACGCTGGCACGCTCGATCGCCAAGGCAACCGGGCGTCATTACGTGCGGATGTCGCTTGGAGGCGTGCGCGACGAATCCGAAATCCGCGGACACAGGCGGACCTATATCGGTTCCATGCCGGGCAAGATCATTCAGGGAATGAAGAAAGCGAAAGTTTCGAACCCGCTTTTCCTGCTGGATGAAATCGACAAGCTGGGCGCGGACTGGCGCGGCGATCCGTCCTCTGCCCTGCTGGAAGTGCTCGATCCGGAGCAGAATTCAACATTCGCGGATCATTATCTGGAAGTCGATTACGACCTCTCGGATGTGCTGTTCGTGACCACGGCCAACAGCCTGAATATGCCGCAGCCCCTGCTTGATCGCATGGAGATCATCCGTCTCTCCGGTTATACCGAAGACGAGAAGGTGAACATTGCGCGCCGGCACCTGATTGCCAAGCAAAGCGAAGCCCATAATCTGAAGCCGGATGAATGGTCTATCTCCGATGACGCTCTGCTGGAGCTGATCCGCTCTTACACAAGGGAGGCGGGCGTCCGCAGCCTTGAGCGGGAGATTGCCAGGCTGGCCCGTAAAGTCGTGAAGGAAATCGTGACCGGGAAGGCGAAAAAAGTCGCGATCACGGTGAAAAATCTCGGAAAATTCGCCGGCGTGAAACGGTTCTCTCATGGAGAGACCGAGGCCGTGGATATGGTCGGAGTTGTGACCGGCCTGGCCTGGACCGAGGTTGGCGGTGAGATTCTGACGATTGAAAGCGTCATGGTGCCAGGCAAGGGCGCCGTTAAACAGACCGGCAAACTGGGTGACGTGATGCAGGAAAGCGTGTCCGCCGCGCTGTCCTACGTTCGCAGCCGGGCTACCCGGTTCGGCATCAAGCCAACCCTGTTTGAAAAACGGGATATCCATGTGCATGTGCCGGAAGGCGCGACTCCAAAGGATGGCCCGTCGGCCGGTATTGCGATGGCGACATCGCTGGTCAGCGTGCTGACCGGCATTCCGGTGCGGCGCGACGTCGCCATGACAGGTGAGATTACGCTTCGTGGTCGTGTGCTGCCGATCGGCGGCCTGAAGGAAAAGCTGCTTGCCGCGATGCGGGCAGGGATCAAAACAGTGTTCCTTCCGAAGGATAACGAGAAGGACATTGCAGAGCTTCCTGATGCAGTGAAGAAAAATCTCGAACTCGTTCCGGTTTCTCACGTCGACGAAGTGATTGATCGTGCGCTTGTCCGGCTTCCCGTGCCGATTGAATGGGAAGAAGAGTCCGAGTCGATGACGCCGATCGCGGCATCGGGCACGCCTGTTGCTGTCGCGCACTGATCAACAGGAAAAGGCGCCGGAAGCGGGAAAAATTGCCTGCTTTCGGAGGCCTGAGTCGGTTGACGTGGCGGAAAACGGCTTCATAGTGCGCCGCGGAATGTCCGTCGCGACGTCAGGTGGCGACAGGGACCTGAACAGAGAAAGGCGTATGTATGGATAAGCCGCTTAATAAGCAGGAACTCGTCACAATCATTGCTGACGAAGTTGACCTGCCGAAAGCGAAAGCTGGCGAAGTGGTGGATGCCGTTTTTGCTGCGATCGAGAAGGCTCTGAAGCAGAAGCAGGAAGTCCGTCTCGTTGGATTTGGTTCGTTCGTGACTGCGCACCGTAAGGCGACCAAGGGCCGTAACCCGCGCACCGGTGAAGAGATTGATATCCCGGCTTCGACCTCTGTCCGGTTCAAGCCTGGAAAGACACTGAAAGACGCCGTTAACTAAGACGGATTTTTTCAGATACAGGCGGGCAAGGCAGGTTTCTGTCTTGCCCGTTTTTTTTTGCGCAGCAGGGTAAATGATCCGCTCATCTGCTTTCCCGCAAGGAATGAAGTCTGAATTATATGCGGAAGACGGTTGATTGATTGTCCGGATTTGTTTAAGCAGCGCGACGGGCGATTAGCTTAGCGGTAGAGCATCTCGTTTACACCGAGAGGGTCGGCGGTTCGATCCCGTCATCGCCCACCATTCCCCGATAATACTGATCGTATTTTTAACTCTTTTCTATACGACGATGTGCGTCTGTAAGAGTTATAGACTTCTGGGATAAATAGTTTTTTGCTCCTGATCGTCACGTGACCAGAATAATCAGTACCATTTTCCGGTCTGTATGACCCTGACGAAAGTCATTGCGGCTTTTGTCTTATCAGGAAACCGGTTTTTCAAAAATTCTCTGTGCAGAAGGCAACCCGTGCAAACAGTTCTTCTGCCGCTCTCACGCGCTGCGGAACGTTGTCTCGAATTTGTGTTGATCGCACATCTCCCGGCATTCATGACACGGCGTTCCGGTTCACGGGAAAGTTCCTGATATCGTCGGATCGGCCTCTGGCCACAGGAAGCTGCCGGGCATAGTTTCAGCCCTGTCGTCACAGCAGCAGACGCGCGTGACAGAAGCATATGGGGGCGATCTTGCATCCGGTTATTTATGATTACCTTCCGGTTCTTATTTTCGGTGCCCTGTCCGTTGTGATCGCAGGCGCCATGCTCGGAGCCTCCCTGATCTGCGGGCATCAGAAGCCATATGCAGAAAAACTGTCCGCCTATGAATGTGGATTTGAAGCATTCGACGATGCCCGACGCCGCTTTGATGTGCGGTTTTACCTCGTGTCCATCCTGTTCATCATTTTCGATCTGGAAGTCGCGTTTCTGTTTCCGTGGGCGATCAGTCTCTCGCGCATTGGCGCGTTCGGCTTCTTTTCAATGATGGCCTTCCTCGGTGTGCTCGGTATCGGGTTTCTTTATGAGTGGCGTAAGGGTGCGCTCGACTGGGATTGACAGAGCTGACCGGCTTTTAGTCTGACAGTAAATGAGGGGTGCGCGCAGTGAGCAGTGACGTTACAGGCGGATCGACAGAAAACGTCGTCTGGAACCGCGATGCGGTTCCTCCCGGTCCGGAGCAGGACGCGATTGTCCGCGGCATTACCGGCGAGATCAGCGAAAAGGGCTTCGTCGTCGCAAGTCTCGACAAGCTGGTGAACTGGGGACGTACGGGAAGTCTCTGGCCGATGTCGTTCGGCCTGGCATGCTGTGCGGTGGAGATGATCCACGCCTACATGCCGCGCTACGATCTGGATCGTATGGGCGTCATTCCGCGAGGCTCTCCGCGGCAGTCGGATGTGATGATCGTCGCCGGCACCCTCACCAACAAGATGGCGCCTGCACTCCGGCGCGTTTACGATCAGATGGCCGAGCCTCGCTGGGTGATCTCCATGGGGTCCTGCGCCAATGGCGGCGGCTACTATCATTACTCCTATTCCGTGGTACGCGGCTGTGATCGCGTAGTCCCGGTCGATGTCTACGTCCCCGGGTGCCCGCCAACAGCAGAGGCGCTGATCTACGGCATCATGCTGCTTCAGAAGAAAATTCGCCGGACAGGGACGATTCTGCGTGGTTGACGGTCAGGTCCCGGTCAGCGTGGGTGCCCGCGCATCCACCGGTCTGCCTTCTCTGGCATTTGTACTGTCCACGTCGCTGCCGGGCATCGCATCCGCAGCGCTGGAGGGCGGAGAACTCGTGGTCCGCGCGGAGCTTGAGCGTCTGATTCCGCTGATGGCGCTGCTCCGCGACGATCCGCGCTTTCGCTGCGAACAGCTGATGGATCTCTGCGGCGTGGATTTCCCGCAGCGCGAAAACCGGTTTGACGTCGTCTATAATCTGCTCTCCGTCAGTCACAATCACCGGATCAGAGTGATCGTCACAACCGATGAACTGACGCCCGTTCCGTCCGTGCATACGCTCTGGCCATGCGCCACCTGGTGGGAGCGTGAATGTTACGATCTGTTTGGCGTCTTGTTTTCAGGACAGCCTGATCTGCGCCGTATCCTCACGGATTACGGTTTTGAAGGCCATCCGCTGCGGAAAGACTTCCCGCTAACCGGCTATGTCGAGGTGCGCTACGACCCCGAACGGCGACAGATCGTGCGGGAGCCGGTATCGCTGACCCAGGATTTTCGTGATTTCGATTTTGTTTCTCCCTGGGAAGGGGTTCTGACCCTGCCGGGTGATGAGCGGGCGCACGAACTGCGTCAGATCATGCAGAAGCTGAAGTGACAGGAGCTTTCTCATGACACAGACTATCAGCCAGAATCTTGAGACCGAACTCCTCGGTGAAGGCGCCCTTCCGGAAGCTCTTCTGCCTGAAGGCGTTGCGGATCAGGCGGAGCGGCGGACCGTTGAAATCGACAGCCACGCACTGAACTTCGGCCCGCAGCATCCCTCCGCGCATGGTGTGCTCCGTCTCGTGCTGGAGATGGAAGGCGAGGTCGTGGCGCGCGCCGTGCCGCATATCGGATTGCTGCATCGCGGTACGGAAAAGCTGATCGAGTATAAGACGTATCAGAAGGCCCTGCCGTATTTTGACCGTCTCGATTACGTCTCTCCGATGTGCGAGGAGCATGCCTTTGCACTGGCAACGGAAAAGCTCCTCGGGATCGAGGCACCCGACCGCGCAAAGTGGATCAGGGTCATCTTCGCCGAGATCACACGCATCCTGAATCACATCCTTAACCTGACTGCGATGGGACTGGATTGCGGCGCGGTCACGCCCGCCCTGTGGGGTTATGAAGAGCGCGAGAAACTCATCGAATTTCACGAAGCAGCGTCCGGCGCCCGGTTCCATGCCAATTACTTTCGCCCGGGCGGTGTCGCGCGCGATCTGCCGGCCGGTCTCGAAGAGCGGATTTCGAACTGGGCCGAAGAATTTCCGGCATGGATCGACGATCTGGAAAGCCTGCTGACGGAAAACCGGATATGGAAACAGCGCACGGTCGGCATCGGTGTTTTCACCAGCGAGCAGGCGCTGGCCTGGGGCTTCAGCGGACCCTGCCTGCGTGGCTCCGGCGTGCCCTGGGATCTCCGTCGCTCGCAGCCTTATGATAACTACGACAAGGTCACCTTCAACGTGCCTGTCGCGCGTCATGGTGACTGCTACGACCGCTACCTCGTGCGCGTTGCCGAGATGCGCGAAAGTGTAAAAATCATCACGCAGGGTCTGGAACAGATTCAACCGGGTCCGGTTAAAATCCAGGACCCGAAATTCTCCGCGCCGCCACGTGCCGTCATGAAGCGGTCGATGGAAGCCCTGATCCATCACTTCAAGTTGTTTACCGAGGGGTATCACGTGCCGCCCGGCGCGACATACACCGCTGTGGAGACCCCGAAGGGAGAGTTCGGCGTGTATCTCGTCGCGGATGGAAGCAACCGGCCGTATCGCTGCAAGATCCGGCCGACAGGGTTCTCTCATCTGCAGGCGATTGACGAATTGTCCCGGCGGACAATGCTGGCAGATACCGTCGCAATTATCGGATCGCTGGATCTTGTGTTTGGTGAGGTGGACAGATGAGCGACGTGAATCGCGAACAGCCCGGGCACTTTGAATTCGACGAGATCAGCGAAGCCGAGATTACAAAAATCCTCGTGAAATATCCGCCGGAACGAAAAGCAAGCGGATCGCTTCCACTGCTTTATGTCGCGCAGAAACAGATGGGCCGGCAGACCGGAAGCGCCTGGGTGCCGGTGGTGGCAATGGACCGGATCGCGGAACGGCTGGAAATCGCGCCGATCCGCGTCTACGAAGTCGCAACTTTCTATTTCATGTTCAACACAAAGCCGATCGGCCGGTATCATCTTCAGGCCTGCACCACGACATCCTGCTGGCTGCGCGGATCGGACGATGTCGTGGCCGCCTGTAAAAAAGCAACAGGTGTAAAGCATTTTGGCGAGACCAGCGCGGACGGTCTGTTCACGCTGAGCGAAGTTGAGTGTCTGGGGGCCTGTGCCAATGCGCCGATCCTGCAGGTCGATGATGATTATTACGAAGATCTCGACGGTCCGCGCACCGAGGCGCTGATCGAGGCACTCCGTCGGGGCGAAAAACCCGAGTCCGGACCGACGATCGACCGGCTGGGATCCGCCCCTCAGGGAGGCCGGAAAGTTCTGCTTGAGGCGGCGCACGAAGATCCTGCTTCGGCTCAGGGAGAGCGGTCATGCTGAACGATAAAGACCGGATATTCACCAATCTCTACGGTCAGAATGACTGGCGTCTTGCCGGTGCCCGTATGCGCGGCGACTGGAACGATACAAAAGCGATCCTGGAAAAAGGTCGGGATGGCATCGTTGCGGAAATGAAATCGTCCAGCCTGCGTGGACGGGGCGGGGCGGGATTCCCGACCGGTCTGAAATGGTCTTTCATGCCGAAAGGCGACGGGCCATTGCCGCGCTATCTCGTGATTAATGGCGATGAATCCGAGCCAGGCACCTGCAAGGATCGCGAAATTCTCCGGCACGAGCCGCATAAGCTGATCGAGAGTGCGCTGATCGCATCTTTCGCGATGGGCGCGCATGCCGCCTACATCTATGTCCGTGGCGAATTTTATAACGAAGCACGGCATCTCCAGTTCGCTGTCGATGAAGCCTACGAAGCCGGCCTTCTCGGGAAAAATGCAGCAGGAACCGGGTGGGATTTCGATTTCTACATTCATCGCGGAGCAGGGGCGTATATCTGCGGCGAAGAAACCGCCCTGCTCGAAAGTCTGGAAGGTAAAAAAGGCCAGCCCCGTATGAAGCCGCCATTCCCGGCCGGCGCCGGTCTGTACGGTTGCCCGACGACGGTGAACAATGTTGAAAGCATCGCGGTCGCATCGACAATTCTTCGTCGCGGTGGCGCATGGTTTGCCGGTCTCGGGCGCCCGAATAATACCGGATCGAAGCTCATGGCCATCTCAGGCCATGTGAATACGCCCTGTGTTTTCGAGGAAGAGCTTGGCGTTCCCCTGAAAGAAATCATCGAGAAACACGGCGGCGGCGTGCGCGGCGGATGGGATAATCTTCTCGCCGTCATCCCCGGCGGCTGCTCAGTGCCCCTGCTTCCGAAAGACATCTGCGAAACCGTCCTCATGGATTACGACAGCCTGCGCGCCGAGCGGTCCGGGCTGGGCACAGCCTGCATGATCGTCATGGATAAATCCACTGACATCATTAAAGCCATTGCCCGGTTCTCACAGTTTTTCAAACATGAAAGCTGCGGACAGTGCACGCCCTGCCGTGAAGGCACGGGCTGGATGATGCGGGTGATGAACCGCATGGTCGAAGGACGGGCCGAGATCGAGGAAATCGACATGCTCGAACAGGTCACCCGTCAGGTCGAAGGCCATACGATCTGCGCTCTTGGCGACGCGGCGGCCTGGCCGATTCAGGGGCTGATCCGTCATTTCCGGCCGGTCATGGAAGAGCGGATTCAGACCTATAAGCGGCAGCACGGTGGCGTGCAGATTCAGGTGCCCGCCGGCACACCTGTTGTAACCCTGGCGGCGGAGTAAGACGGATGGTCAACGTGATCGTCGACGGCATTCCGGTTGATGTCCCCGCCGGCTCTTCCGCGCTTCAGGCCTGCGAAGCCGCCGGCAAGGAAATCCCGCGCTTCTGTTTCCATGAACGCCTGTCAGTGGCGGGAAACTGCCGAATGTGCCTCGTGCAGGTTGTCCGCGCGCCTAAGCCGGTCGCATCCTGCGGCTTTCCCGTCGCCGAAGGGATGCAGATCCTGACAGATACGGAGGTTGTCCGAAAAGCCCGGCGTGCGGTGATGGAATTCCTCCTGATCAATCACCCGCTCGACTGCCCGATCTGTGACCAGGGTGGCGAGTGCGATCTTCAGGATCAGGCATACGGCTATGGTTCGGGCATTTCCCGTTATCATGAAGAAAAACGAGCCGTAACCGACAAAAATCTCGGTCCCCTGGTCAAGACGGTGATGACCCGGTGCATCCAGTGTACCCGCTGCGTCAGATTCTGCACCGAAGTCGCCGGCACCCCGGAACTCGGCGCCGTGTCGCGTGGCGAAAACATGGAAATCACCACCTATGTCGAAAAGGCGCTCACCTCCGAACTGTCCGGAAATCTGATCGACATCTGCCCCGTCGGCGCCCTCACTTCCAGGCCGGGAGCGTTTCAGGCGCGGCCGTGGGAAATGAAGAAAACAGATGCCATCGACGTCGTGGATGCGCTCGGCACGAATATCCAGATCCAGGCGCGCGGCGGCGAGGTCAAGCGGATCGTTCCCCGGGTTAATGACGATATCAACGAAGAATGGCTGTCGGATAAAGGCCGTTTTTCGGTCGATGGCCTGAAGCGCCGCCGCCTTGATCGCCCATGGGTGCGCGTACATGGCAAACTCCAGCCGGTGTCCTGGCAGGACGCGTTTGTCGCGATCGCGCGACGCCTCGACGGCGTGCCGGGATCGCGGATCGGCGCCATCGTCGGCGATCTCTGCGAAGCCGAAAGCATCATGGCTCTGCGTGACCTGATGCTGGCTTTGGGCTCCCCGAACCTCGACTGCCGCCAGGACGGCGCGCAGTACGATATGTCCGACAGATCGCGCTACGTGTTCGCCAGCGGTATCGCCGGCATCGACGAAGCCGACGCGCTGCTGGTGATCGGCGCCGATCCGCGACATGACGCGCCGGTGCTGAACGCGCGTATCCGCAAACGCTATCTCTCAGCGGGACGCGGCGGCTTCCCGATCGGCGTGATCGGCAACGTCGGGATCAACCCGACCTGGGCTTATGAAAGCCTCGGCGACGGGCCGGGCGCGCTCCGTGATCTTACCGGCGGCTCACATGCCTTCACTGAGATCCTGAAGACCGCGAAAAAACCGATGATCATCATCGGGCAGGAAGCGCTTGCGCGTGAAGACGCCACCGAAGTGTTCGCGCTTTGTGTGCAACTGGCGGAGGCCGTGGGCGCGGTGGTCGAAGGCTGGAACGGCCTGAACATTCTGCATACGGCAGCCTCACGCGTGGCCGGGCTGGATCTCGGCTTTGTGCCCAGGCCCGGCGGCCGCAGCGTGCGCGGCATGCTGAGCGGCGGCGTCGATATAATGTGGCTGCTCGGAGCGGATGAATTCCCGGTGCATGCCATAGGCCCCGAGACCTTCGTGATCTACCAGGGCCATCATGGCGACGCCGGTGCCGCCCGCGCCGATGTGATTCTGCCGGGCGCCGCTTACACGGAAAAACCCGGCACATGGGTCAATACGGAAGGACGCGTTCAGCAGAGTTTCCAGGCAGTGTTCCCGCCCGGCGAGGCGCGTGAGGACTGGCGGATTCTGCGTGCGATCTCGGAAGTTCTCGGCCATACGCTCCCCTATGACACGCTGGAAGATCTGCGCGGACATCTGCGCCTGGGCCGCGACGCCGTGCCGGTCCGGGCCGAAGGTGCGAACACACGGGGCGGGCTCGATACACGACCGTTTGTTCCGCTTACACAGGGATATTACCTGACAAATCCGATCAGCCGGGCCAGTCCGACGATGATTGAATGTGCGCGTGTCCATGCACCGCACACGGCTATAGCGGCGGAGTAAGAGCGTGGCGCATTTTTTCTTCGATACGCTGATCGGCCACGTCATCCTGATCGTTCTCGAGGCGCTTGCGGTCCTCGTGCCGCTGCTGATTGCGGTCGCTTACCTGACGCTGATGGAACGCAAGGTCATGGCGGCGATGCAGATGCGTCGCGGCCCGAACGTGAACGGCATCTTCGGCCTCCTTCAGGCCTTTGCCGACGCCATCAAGATGATCACGAAAGAGACGATCATCCCGTCGGGCGCCAGCAGGTTTCTGTTTCTCTTCGCGCCGTTCCTGACCTTCTCGCTGGCAATGATGGCCTGGGCCGTGATTCCGACAGGAAACGGCCTCGCGGTGGCGAATATCAATGTCGGCATCCTCTACCTGCTGGCGATCTCGTCTCTGGGCGTCTACGGCATGCTGATCGCCGGCTGGGCCTCGAACTCGAAATACGCATTCCTGGGCGGTCTCCGGTCCGCGGCGCAGATGGTCTCATATGAAGTCTCCATCGGCCTGGTCATCGTCTCGGTGCTGCTCGCCGTCGGCAGCCTGAACCTCAACGACATCATCCTCGCGCAACGGCATATCTGGTTCTGCGTGCCGATGTTCCCGATGTTCATAGTCTTCTTCATCTCGGCGCTGGCCGAGACGAACCGGGCGCCGTTCGATCTGCCGGAAGGCGAGAGCGAACTGGTGGCGGGCTTCTTCGTCGAATATTCCTCGCTGTCCTTCGGGCTCTTCTTCCTTGGCGAATATGCCAACATGATCCTCATGTCCGGCATGGTCAGCATCCTCTTTCTGGGCGGCTGGCTTCCACCACTCGGAATCGCACCCTTTACGTGGATTCCCGGCCCGCTCTGGCTGATCGCCAAAATTCTTTTCTGTCTTTTTGTCTTTATCTGGACGCGCGCAACCTTCCCCCGTTATCGCTACGACCAGCTCATGCGGCTGGGCTGGAAAGTCTTCCTCCCCGTCTCGCTGCTGTGGATGATCGCGACGGCAGGATTCCTGCTTGCGACCGGACTGTTGCCGCAGGGAGTAAGCTGATGGCCGGCATGGATCGCGCATTAAAGGCATTTCTGCTGACCGAAATCGTCTCCGGCATGGCCGCGACATTCAGGACGATGTTCAGGCCGAAAGTGACCCTCAACTACCCTTATGAAAAAAGTCCTCTGTCACCGCGCTTTCGTGGAGAACATGCCCTGCGGCGCTATCCGAATGGTGAAGAGCGCTGCATCGCCTGCAAGCTGTGCGAAGCAGCCTGCCCGGCGGAGGCCATCACGATCGAAGCCGAACCGCGCGACGACGGATCTCGCCGCACGACGCGCTATGACATCGACATGACGAAATGCATCTATTGCGGCCTCTGCGAAGAGGCCTGCCCGGTCGATGCCATTGTCGAAGGACCGAACTACGAGTTCGCGACCGAGACGCGCGAGGAGCTGATGTACGACAAGGACAAGCTTCTCTCCAACGGCGATCGCTGGGAAAGTGTTCTGGCGCGGAGGCTCGAACTCGATGCGCCCTACCGCTGAGCGAGCGCTCCTCATGACAGATCCTCTCTGCCCGGAATTTTCCATAACTGCTGTCCGGAGGGGGTCGGCCCTTCCTCACGGAGGAGAGCCGGGATGATGATTCAGCTGGTTTTCTACGTCTTCTCTGCCGTGCTCGTTGCTTCGGCCGCCATGGTCATCAGCGCGCGCAACCCGGTTCACTCGGTCCTGTTCCTGATCCTCGGCTTCTTCAATGCCGCGGGGCTCTTCCTGGTTGCCGGTGCCGAGTTCCTCGCGATGATTCTGGTCATCGTTTATGTCGGCGCAGTCGCGGTGCTGTTCCTGTTCGTCGTGATGATGCTTGATATCGACTTCACGAAAATGCGGGAAGGACTTCAGCGGTACGCCCCGTTCGGCGCCGCCGTCGGCTGTATCCTGTTCGCGGAACTGGTGATGGCCGGCCTGCACTGGGTCACGTCGCCGGTCATGCCGGCACCGGTGACCGGCGGGCTGGGCGAACCCGGCGGTCCGATGACCAACACCGCCGCCCTGGGCACCCTGATCTATACTCATTATATCCTGCTGTTTCAGCTTTGCGGCCTGATCCTGCTCGTTGCCATGATCGGCGCGATCACGCTGACCCTTCGCGAGAAACCAACCGGCCGCCGTCAGATCATTACCAGACAGCACGAACGGATGCGCGCCGATACGCTGGAGATGCTCGACCTGCCACTCGGCAACGGCACAAACTCCAACGGCGGTTTCCTGCGTCCGCCGGGCTCTTATTATGACACCGCCGTTCCCGGTTCATACGGCATCCCGTCATCCGACAGCCAGGTATCCGAAACCGGGAAAGGAGAGCCGGAATGAATTCCGCGATCGCCCAGATCGGGCTCGGACCCTTTCTGACCGTCAGCGCGGCACTTCTGGTGCTGGGTGTGTTCGGGATTTTTCTCAACCGGAAAAACATCATCATCATCATGATGTCGATGGAGCTGATCCTGCTCTCCGCGAACCTCAATTTCGTGGCGTTCTCCGGAGCGCTCGGCGATCTCTCCGGACAGGTGATGGTCCTGTTCACGCTGACCATTGCGGCAGCCGAAGCCGCAATCGGGCTCGCCATCCTCACTGTCTATTTCCGCAACCGTGGCTCGATCCAGGTCGAGGACGTTGCGACGATGAAGGGCTGAGCGGATATGCAGGCGGCACTGATTCTCTTCGCGATAGCCATCCTCGCCCCGCTGGGCGGCGCGGCCATCGCCGGACTGACCGGGCGGCGCATCGGCGACGGCCCGGCGCAGACGATTACCATTTTCTTCATGGGTGTGGCCACCCTGTGCAGCTACGGCGCCCTTATCGGTGGCATGACGACGGGCGGCATGCCCGGCGTCGCGCTTCTGGCCCACTGGGTTGATGCCGGCTCGTTCCATGCAAACTGGGCGCTCCGGTTTGATACGCTGTCGGTGACGATGACGGCGATGGTGCTGACCGTGTCTCTCCTCGTCCACATCTACAGCCTCGGCTACATGGCGCATGACGCCATGCCGCGTTACCGGTTCTTCTCCTACCTGTCGCTCTTCACCTTCGCGATGCTGATGCTGGTCTCGTCCAACGACCTGATCCAGCTCTTCTTCGGCTGGGAAGGCGTTGGTCTCGCGAGTTATCTGCTGATCGGCTACTGGTATAACAAGCCTGCCGCGACAGCTGCGGCGATCAAGGCCTTTGTCGTCAACCGCATCGCCGACCTGTTCTTCCTAGTCGGAATCGGCCTGATCTTCGTAACCTTCGGCACCGTTCAGTACGACGATATTTTCGCCATGGTCCCCGACCAGATCCAGACAGGCTACCAGCTCTTCGGCTCGACCCATTCGATGCTTGAAATCATCGCCACGCTCCTCTTCATCGGGGCAATGGGCAAGTCGGCGCAGCTCTTCCTGCACACCTGGCTGCCGGACGCCATGGAGGGTCCGACGCCCGTTTCCGCGCTGATCCACGCCGCAACCATGGTGACCGCCGGCGTATTCCTGATGGCGCGCATGTCGCCCCTGGTGGAATTCGCCCCCGATACGCGGATTTTTATCGTCCTGATCGGCGCAACGACCTGTTTCTTCGCCGCCACAGTAGGGCTGGTGCAGCCCGACATCAAACGCACGATCGCTTACTCAACCTGCTCGCAGCTCGGCTACATGTTCATGGCCATCGGCGTCGGCGCCTATCAGGCGGCGGCTTTCCATCTGACGACGCATGCGTTCTTCAAGGCGCTGCTGTTTCTCGGCGCGGGCTGCGTCATCCACGCCGTACACGATGAGCAGAATATGTTCCGCATGGGCGGGCTGTGGAAAAAAATCCCCGTCACCTACGCGATGATGTGGATCGGCAGTCTCGCACTCGCCGGCGTGTTTCCCTTCGCCGGATACTGGTCGAAAGATGCGATCCTGAACGCGGCCTGGGTTTCGCACAGCAGCATCGGCACCTATGGCTGGATCATGGGCACGATCACGGCCTTCATCACGGCCCTTTACAGCTGGCGCCTGATCTTCCTCGTGTTCCACGGCCAGCCGCGCGACATGCATCTGCATGAAGGCGCGCATGAAAGTCCGCCGGTCATGCTTGTGCCGGTCGTGCTGCTGTCAATCGGTGCCGTCCTCGCCGGTCTGGTCCTGGCGCCCCTCTATATCGGCGGTAAACAGGCCGCTTTCTGGGGTGGCGCGATTTTCAACGCACCCGGAAACACAGTGATGGCATCGCTCGAAGATGTGCCGACGATGATCGGCCTCATGCCGAGCATCGTCGGCCTGCTCGGCATCGGCGTGGCGTATTTCCTGTATATCGCCCGCCCGGAACTGCCCGCTTCCCTCGCGGCTTCATTCCGCCCGGCTTACCTCTTTCTGCTCAATAAATGGTATTTCGACGAGCTCTATGACCACATCTTTGTCCGCCCGTACCGCGCGATCGCACGCGCGCTGTGGAAAGGCGTCGATGAAGGCGTCGTTGAGAAAATCCCTGTCGAGCTGGCCCGTGTCACCTGGGGCAGCGCCGTGGTCGCCACGCGCACGCAAACCGGCTCAATCGCTGTCTATGCCCTGACAATGCTGGTCGGCCTCGTGGTTCTGGTGACGACGGTGGTGTTCTTCCAATGACAGATTTTCAGAAAAACTTTGGTGTCGGCGCCATGGAGAACAGGCGATGAACTGGTTACTCGGTCTGCCGGAGCTGGTGCTGGCCATCTGCGCGCTCGTCATTCTTTCGGCCGGTGTTCTGCAGAAAAAAGACGAAGCCTTCCTTCCGTGTGCGATGCTCAGCATCGGTGCATTCGTAGTGACCGGCTTTCTGGTCGTGGGAGCGCCGGACGGCATCGCCTATAATGGCCTGTTCGTCGTCGATGCCTTTTCAAGGTTCATCAAGCTGCTGGCCATCATCGGCGGGGCTGCGGCAATAGCCCTTTCCATCGGATATTCGGATGGCCAGCGCAAATTACCCTTCGAGATGCCGGTCCTGGTGCTGTTCTCTACGCTTGGCACGATGGTCATGGCCTCTTCCGTTAATCTGATGACCCTGTTCGTCGGGCTCGAACTGTCCTCCCTGTCGATCTACATTCTCTGCGCGATCGAGCGGGATCGCCTCGGCGCGGCGGAAGCCGGACTGAAGTATTTTATTCTCGGATCGCTGGCCTCCGGGTTGCTGCTTTACGGCATGTCACTGGTTTACGGCTATGCCGGAACAATGGAATACGCGCCGATCGCTGCGGAGATTAACGGAACCGGCATCGTGCCGCTCGGCCTGGTCATCGGCACAGTGTTCATCATCGTCGGTCTGGCGTTCAAACTGTCCGCCGTGCCGTTCCATATGTGGACCCCGGACGTTTATCAGGGCGCCCCGACCCCTGTGACGGCTTACATGGCCGGCGCCCCGAAATTCGCGGCATTCGCTCTGATTCTGCGTGTGATGAGCGGCCCGTTTGGCGCCATGTCCCCGCGCTGGCAGATGCTGATCGAAGTCATCGCGGCGCTGTCGATGCTGTTCGGTTCGTTCGCGGCTATCCCACAGCACAATATCAAACGCCTGATGGCTTATTCCTCCATCGGTCACATGGGCTACGCGATGATGGGGCTGGCCGCCGCGTCTCCCGCCGGCACGACAGGCACGCTGGTTTATCTCGCCGCTTACCTGGTCATGAATGCCGGTACCTTCGGCGTTATCGCGGCGATGCGCCGTCGCGGGCACGAAGTCACCGAGATTTCCGATCTCGCCGGGCTGGGCCGGAACAATCCGGGCCTGGCTCTGATCCTGGCAATCTGCATGTTCAGTATGATCGGCGCCCCGCCGCTGGCCGGCTTCTTCGGCAAGTTCATGGTGTTTGCAGCCGCCTGGCACGCCGGGCTCTATCCGCTGGTCGCGGTTGGTGCCGTGTCCGCGGTCGTCGGCGCCTTCTATTATCTGCGCCTGGTCAAGGTGGCGTATTTCGACGCGCCCGCCGTGCCGTTCGATCGTCCGGCCCCGTCGGTCTCTTTCGTGTCGATTGCAATGGGGCTTGCCACAGTCCTTTTTCTGATCGGTCTCGGACCCATCAGCGCGGCGGCTCAGGCTGCGGCCCGGGCACTCATTGGTTAGCGCCGGCCCGATTCCGGCAGAGGCCGCCGGAACAGGCCAGCCGACTCCGTCGCCGTGGCGTTTCGAATGTCATGATGAGCTGCCATCCACGTCTGATACCTGCATCGAAAGAGGCCGGGCCGGCGAAGGCGACGGGCTCGCCGTGCTGGCCCTCAGCCAGACGCGGGCGCGCGGCAGCCGGGGGCGCATCTGGGCAGACCCCGGCGACAGCCTGGCCCTTTCGGTTCTGCTGAAGCCGGAGCAGGCGGAGCGGGAGACCGGCGGGGCCTGGGCCTTTATCGCGGCTGTCGCGTTTTACGACGGGCTGGCCAACGGAATCCAGTCCCCTCGTTTACGCATCAAGTGGCCTAATGACATATTGCTGGACGGACGTAAGCTGGGCGGCCTGCTTGTCGAAATCGACGGCACGCCGGCGGAACAGGTGGTGATCGGGTTTGGCGCCAATCTGGTGCGCTCGCCCCGGGTCGAAGGGCGGTCTCTCGCTTGCCTCGCAGAGCTCGCCGTCCTCTGCGATCCGCGCGTCGTCGCCACCCGCATTCTGGACCGGCTGACGTACTGGAGAGGCGTTTTTCTGCGGCAGGGCTTTCCCGCGATCCGGCAGGCCTGGCTCGCACGAGCGCTGCCCGATGGCTCGGCCCTTGTGGTAAGCGACGGAAAAACCTATTCTCATGGTTTGTTCAGAGGCATCGGAGAAGGCGGGGAACTGCTTCTTGAGTATGAAGGGAAGCTCAGACGATATGTCACCGGTGAGATTTTTTATGGTGATTTCCCGTTGAAGAAGGTGGAAGCCAGTCGTGCTTCTGGTTGTTGACGCAGGCAATACAAACGTCGTTTTTGCTGTCCACGACGGTGAAAAATGGCGCGGTTCATGGCGCATTTCGATGCAGACACAGCGTACGTGTGACGAGTACGCCGTGTGGCTGAGAACGCTGCTTGAAATCGAAGGGCTGTCAGCGGTGAACGTAACGCATGCGGTCATCGGTACCGTGGTGCCTGCTGCGCTTTATCATCTGAGGCAGTTGTCAAGGCGTTATTTTGACGTCGAACCGCTGATTGCCTCGCCCCGGCTTGACTGGGGGTTCAGAATCGCGCTCGACAACCCCGGAGAAGTCGGGGTCGACCGGCTGCTCAACGGTCTGGCCGCGCACCGGATGTATGGCGGCCCACTGATCGTGATCGATTTCGGCACGGCGACCACGTTCGATGTTGTCGGTGAAGACGGAAGCTACCAGGGCGGCGTGATCGCGCCGGGCATTAATCTTTCGGTCGAGGCCCTGCACAGTGCGGCGGCAAGGCTGCCGCGTATTGGTGTGGGGCGCCCGGAAGGGGGGCTGGTGATTGGAAAGAATACGAACGCGGCGATGCGGTCGGGCGTATTCTGGGGATATATAGGGTTGGTTGAGGGGATCGTTGAGAGGATCAGACGGGAATTCGGAGCGCCGATGAAGGTGCTCGCGACCGGCGGTCTGGCTCCGCTCTTCTCAGAAGGAACAGGTGTTTTCGAGCATATCGACTCGCAACTGACGATCAACGGACTGCGCTTTCTGGCCGCCAGAAATCCCGAGCCTGATCTGAGCCATGACAAAGACCATTCAGCAGAAGGATAATATTAAGAATGACAGAAAAAGAAGGCGGTCTTGCCTTTCTGCCACTCGGCGGAACAGGCGAGATCGGTATGAATCTCAACCTTTACAGGCTGGACGATACATGGCTCGCGATTGACTGCGGCATCGGGTTCTCGGGCAATGACACCCCCGAGGCCGAAATCCTCACGCCTGATCCGACATTCATTATGGAACAGCGCGATAAACTCGCGGGTCTCGTCATTACCCACGCGCATGAAGATCACATAGGCGCGGTCGCCCATCTCTGGTCCCGGCTTCAGTGCCCGGTTTATGCAACGCCTTTCGCCAGCGTCGTGCTGCGCCGCAAACTGGGCGAGGCCCGGCTGGATCAGAAAGTTAAAATCCACACGATCAAATGCGGCGGCCGGTTCAATGTCGGTCCTTTCGACATCGAGTTCATTCCGGTCACCCATTCAGTGCCGGAAGCGCAGGCGCTTGCCCTGCGGACCCCTTACGGGCTGATCCTCCATACAGGCGACTGGAAGCTCGACCCGACACCGCTGGTCGGCCCGCCAACAGACATCGACCGCCTCCGGGAAATCGGCGATGAAGGCGTTCTCGCCCTCGTGGGCGACAGCACGAACGTGATGACACAGGGACCGTCGCGCTCCGAAGCCGAAGTCCGCGAAGGCATGACGGCGCTGATCGGCTCGCTCAAAGGCCGTATCGCCGTCACCTGCTTTGCGTCCAACGTCGCCCGTGTGGAGACGATCGCCATGGCCGCCCAGGCCGCCGGGCGCACGGTTGTCCTCGTCGGCCGGTCCCTCCGCAATCTCGATGTCGCGGCCCGTGAATGTGGCTATCTGTCCGGAGTCCTGCCGTTCCTGACCGAGCAGGACGTGAACAATCTGCCGGATGACCAGGTGGTGATGATCATTACCGGAAGTCAGGGAGAACCCCGCTCCGCCCTGTCCCGTATCGCATCGGACGTCCACCCGAACGTGGCGCTGGGGGAAGGCGACACCGTCATTTATTCCAGCCGCATGATCCCGGGCAACGAGCGCGCGATCATGCAGGTGCAGGACAATCTGACACGCCGGGGCGTCACCGTCCTGACCGATCGTGACGCGATGGTGCATTGCTCCGGCCACGCCACCGGCGACGATGTCCGAACGATGTACGAACTGATCCGGCCGCAATACGCCGTCCCCACGCATGGTGAGTGGCGTCATCTGACCGCTCACGCGGCACTTGCTCAGGAAAAAGGTATCCCGGCGATTCTGCTGGAAGATGGCGACATCCTGAACCTGGCGCCCGGTGTCGTCGAGGTCGTCGATACGGCCCCGACAGGACGTCTGGCCGTGGATGGCAACAGACTGCTGGCCATGAACGGCGACGTTCTCGCCGCGCGCCGCAAGATGCTGTTCAACGGCATCGTGCTCGCCAGTTTTGCCGTCGATGACGAAGGCTACGTTATCGGTGAGCCAAAAGTCAGTGCCCCTGGCCTGCTTGATTCGGACGAACCGGAAAACATCCGCGTGCGTGAGGAATTCGCCAACGCCATCGACGAGATCCCCGATGAGTTGAGAATGGATGACCAGTCTTTCCGGGAAGCGGCAAAAACGGCTCTGCGCCGCGCGCTCGGACGGAAAATTCAGAAGCGCCCGCTCGTGGATGTCCACGTCCTGCGCGTCTGAGCAGAGCAAAAATGATAAGCGGTGCTCCGGATAACCGAAACACCGCTTATCATCACTCTGTGTATTTTTGTTATTCTTATTTTGGATAAATCTATCGTCGCCTGTTCAGAATGCAAGCAATGATGTGATCACAAGCCGGTGTGCGTTCCGGCTCACGGGATGACGCTTGCATCCGACATCAGCGTGCGGGATAGGCGGTGTCTGAGTCCGGACGCACCGTCGCCATTGCCCTGCGTGCCGCCACACACGCAGCCGGACGTTTTCATCCGACCGGTCACAGCCGGTTCGTTTTCAGGGACGAGAATCGTTACCATGCGCCTGTCACGCAGTTTTCTGCCTACCCTTCGGGAAACACCTTCCGAGGCCCAGATCGCCTCGCACAGACTGATGCTGCGGGCCGGGCTGATCCGTCAGACGGCCTCCGGGATCTATGCGTGGCTTCCGGCCGGACTGCGGGTGCTGCGTCATATCGGACAGATCGTCCGCGAAGAGCAGGATGCCATCGGTGGCCAGGAAGTGCTGATGCCGACGCTGCAACCGGCGGAACTGTGGAAGCGCTCCGGTCGCTACGACGCTTACGGGCCGGAAATGCTCCGCATCCGTGACCGGCACGAACGGGATCTTCTCTACGGCCCCACCAACGAGGAGATGATCACCGATCTCTTCGGACAGAGCATCAGATCCTACAAAGAACTGCCGCAGGTTCTCTACCATATCCAGTGGAAGTTCCGCGATGAAGTGCGTCCCCGCTTCGGCGTGATGCGCGGCCGGGAATTCCTGATGAAGGATGCCTACAGCTTCGACATCAGCTACGAGGCCGCCGTCGATACTTACCGCCGCATGATGCTGGCCTACCTCCGCACCTTTCAGCGCCTCGGCGTCCGTGCCGTCCCCATGGTCGCCGATACCGGCCCCATCGGCGGCGATCTGAGCCACGAATTCCTGATCCTGGCCCCAACCGGCGAGAGCGGCGTCTTCTACGACGGCGAACTGGAAACGCTGGACTGGCTGAGCGACCCGGTGGATATCAGCGACAGCGCCTCGCTCGACAAATTCTTTTCGAACCTGACATCCTATTACGCCGCGACCGATGAGAAGCACGAAGAAGGTGCCTGGAGCCAGGTGCCCGAATCCCGCCGCCGCGAAGGCCGCGGAATCGAAGTCGGGCACATCTTCTATTTCGGAACCAAATACACCAGAGCCATGGACATCACGGTCGCCGGGCCGGACAGCACGCCCGTCTGTCCCGAGATGGGGTCATACGGCATCGGCGTCTCCCGTCTGGTTGGCGCGATCATCGAGGCCTGTCATGACGAAGCCGGAATCATCTGGCCGGACAGTGTGGCGCCCTTCAAAGCCGTCATCATCAACCTCAAAACCGGGGACGCAACATGCGATGCGTTCTGTGAGCAGCTTTATGCCGCCGCGCCGGAGCAGTTCCTCTACGATGACCGGACAGACCGCGCCGGCGCCAAATTCGCCGACGCCGATCTGATGGGCCACCCCTGGCAGCTCATCGTCGGACCGCGCGGCGCCAAAGAAGGCAAAGTGGAGCTGAAGCGACGCGCGACAGGCGAGCGTTTCGAGCTGTCGGTTGACGAAGCCCTGGCGAAAGTGCTCGACCGCTGATGTTCGGATCGTTCGAGCGTGCCGTTGCCGGGCGCTACCTGAGAGCGCGCAAAGGCGAGCGTTTTGTCTCGGTCATCGCGATTTTCTCGCTTGCCGGCATCGCGCTCGGCGTGGCGACGCTTATCATCGTCATGGCTGTGATGAACGGATTCCGGTCCGACCTGATGGGACGCATCCTCGGACTGAACGGCGATCTCACCCTCTATGGCATGAGCCGCTCGATCACGGATTACGATGACATCGCCGCGAAAGTTCGCAAAGTGCCGGGTGTGACCAGCGCGACGCCGATGCTCGAAGGGCAGGTCCTTCTCAGTGTCGGCGCCTACAGTGCGGGCGGTATCGTCCATGGCATGACCCGCCAGGGTCTCCAGGACCTGAAAGCCGTCAGTTCTTCCATCATCGCCGGTTCGCTCGACGATTTTCAGGGTGACGACGCAATCGCGGTCGGCGCGACCCTGGCCGACCGCGCCGGGCTCGCGATCGGGTCGAAAATCACCCTCGTTTCCCCGAACGGCGCCGCCACCGCCTTCGGAACCATGCCGCGCGTCCGGGCCTACAGAGTGGTGGCAATCTTCGATGCCGGAATGAATGATTATAATTCCGGCTATGTGTTTCTGCCTCTGCCGGCGGCACAGGTCTATTTTCAGAAACCAGCCGCCGTTACACAGATCGTCGTCATGACAACGGATGCTGAAAACGTGCAGCCGGTCACACGCGCGATTGAGAAAACCCTCGGCGATCCGCGTATCCGCGTCCTCGACTGGACGAACAGCAACAACGCGTTTTTCGGCGCGGTGCAGGTCGAGCAGAACGTCATGTTCCTGATTCTGACGCTGATTATCCTCGTCGCGGCCTTCAACGTGATCTCATCGCTTATCATGATGGTCAAAGATAAAACCGCCGACATCGCCGTGCTGCGCACACTCGGCGCCACCCGGGGCGCCATCATGCGAATCTTCCTGATGTGCGGCGCCTCCGTCGGCGTCACAGGCACGGTCCTGGGCACACTGATTGGCGTGGTCTTCTGCGAGAATATCGAGCGGATCAGACAGTTCCTTCAAAAACTGACCGGAACAAACCTGTTCAACCCGGAAGTCTATTACCTGGAGCATCTGCCCGCGAAACTCGTCTGGAGTCAGGTTCTGGAAGTGATCTTCATGGCACTCGTTCTTTCGCTTCTCGCCACACTTTACCCGTCATGGCGCGCAGCCCGGACTGACCCCGTCGAGGCCCTGCGTCATGGCTGAAGCAACCGGTGAAACAGTTCTGCAACTGCGGGATGTGGCGCGCTCCTATGTGAGCGGCGACGAGACGCTGCATGTCCTGCGCGATATCAGTTTTTCATTACAGGCAGGGGAAATCGTGGCACTTGTCGCGCCGTCCGGAACCGGCAAGTCAACGCTTCTGCATATCGCCGGTCTGCTGGACCGGCCGGATGGCGGTTCGGTGGAAATCACCGGGCGTGAATCCGGGCGGCTGGCCGATAACGACCGCGCCGCGATCCGCTGCTCGGAGATCGGGTTCGTCTATCAGTTTCATCATCTGCTCGGTGAATTCACGGCCCGTGAGAATGTGATGCTGCCGCAGATGATCGCGAAACAGTCACGGCGCGCGGCGCGTGCCCGGGCTGACTATCTGCTCGATCTGTTCGGCCTCGGCCACAGACTGGATCACCTGCCGGGCAAACTCTCCGGCGGCGAACAGCAGCGCGTGGCCATCGCCCGCGCTCTTGCCAATGAACCCTCCCTGTTACTCGCGGATGAGCCAACCGGAAATCTGGATGTGAAAACCGCTGCCGTCGTCTTTGACGAACTGCTGCGGGTTGTTCGGGGAACCGGTCTCGGCGCACTGATTGCAACCCATAATGATGACCTGGCCTCGCGAATGGACCGGGTCGTGACCCTGCGTGACGGCATGCTGGTCGAATTCTGACGGAAGGAGCCCCGCGCAATGCCGTTGATGCGCACAGATCTGTGGCGCTGCGCCGCAGTACATGCCCCTGTGGAAAAGCTGATCGCCGCCGGGACTCTGGAAGGGCAGCAGATCTCCTGGCTGAACGACACGCGGTCTTTTCGCTTTCTGGCCGATCCGTTCGGACTCTGGCGCAACGGCGTCCTGCATCTGTTCGCGGAAGTCTACGATTATCGCGACCGGCAGGGACGTATCGACCATCTCGCCTTCGATGCCAGCCTCAATCCGCTAGGCCGCCAGACAGTGCTGTGCCAGCCCTGGCACCTGTCCTATCCGGTCATCATCGAAGATGACGGCGAGACCTTCATGCTTCCCGAAGCCTGGCATTCCGGAACATTGCAGCTTTACCGGGCCGTTTCCTTTCCCGGTCACTGGGAACCGGTCGCGGACTGGTCATTTCCTGTCGCCGCGATCGATGCCTCCCCCGTTCGGTATAACGGGTTGTGGTGGATGTTCTTTTCGCCACCCGGCACCAAAGCGGAGCGGCAGTCCGTGCTGTGCGCGGCATGGGCGGAAAAACTGACCGGCCCATGGCATCTGCATCCGGGCAACCCCCTGTGGCGTAATGCGGCTTCCGCCCGGCCCGGCGGCACGCCGGTCGTGACGGAAGCCGGGATCGTCCTGCCAACGCAGGACTGCACCCGCACTTATGGGGGCGCCGTCTCGCTGCTGACCATTACAGATCTCGCGCCGGACAGATTTCAGGCGCATGTGACCGGGTCTCTCACAGCCCCCACCTCCCTCTCGCCCTGGACAAAGGGCCTGCATACACTCTCCGGCGTCGGGCCACTCACCCTGATTGACGCGAAACGCATCAGCCTGTCTCCGGCCCGGTATCTGTTCGATGCCGAACGCTCACTGCAACGGCGCCGGCTCTGATCGTATTAAATGTTGCTGCTTTTCTCAGGACTTTACCCTGAAACCTGCCAAAGGCCGGCGGCCCCTGCCGGGTTCGGGCAGAGCCCGACAAGCACTGCCCATTCGAAAAAATAACTTCGCAGCTCTTCTTCATCGCGCCACCCCGTCGGGGACAGATAGTGTGCTCACGGATTGCCGAAAGCCGGGTGCGTCGCCCTGTTAAGGAACACAGTGAGGAGAAGCAGACGTGGCGTTCTTTACAGGTTATATGGGGCTCGTAGCCGGTGGCCCGGCCAGTATTGCCAATGAAGTCAGCGCCGGCGGCTATGCGCGGCTGCCGGTCAGTTTCTCGTCACCCGGTGACGGTTGTCTGACGGTCGCGGCCTCCTCTTCCTACATTTACGGGCTGGCGACGGAAGACTGGGGCCTCATTACGGGAATTGCGATCTACTCTGGCACAACGCCAGATGAATCGCCGGTGGCGACATGGGCGGTCCGCCCCAGATCCCTTAGCCTGGGCCAGACATATACAGTGCCCCTCGCCGCCCTGTCGCTTCTGATCGAGCCCCGGGCTTTCTTTGATGACGGAGACGTTCTCGGCGTAACAGCCGGAGGCGCGGATATCATCGCCGGTCAGCCACTGATGTTCACAGACGGTGTTCTGACACCTGCGTCAGACGGAAGCAGCAGTTCCGGTTCTCTTACCCTCGCACAGCTAAGCACACTGGTGTCGGAACTGATGCAGAGCCTGCCAGAGGATGATCCGGGTGACGGAACATCCCTCTGGGTCAATTCAGGTCTGCTGGCGATCTCACGCAGCAGCTGATCCGAAAAATTTTTCAAATCGTATTTATATATCATGGAAGTTAATATTAATGGGTAACGAGACTCCCGAATCTCTGGCCAGCTGGTACGCCGCCTTCATTGCTCCGTTCCCGGAGACGGGGCTCGACCCGAGGGAGTTCGCCGCCCGGAATGCCGCCGGCACAACCGTGAGCTATCTGACCCAGGCGAGCCTTTCCGGCTTGTCCGGAAGTACCACGACCGTGCCTTCCAATGTCGTGACCAGTCCTGGCGCCATGCTGACACTGGCATTTGCGTCCTCGGGCGACACCACCTGGGATGTCACCCCGAATGAAGCCCTGAAACTGACCCTGGCAGGCGGCACATCAGGTTCATTGCAGCGCCTGACACTGATCCTTCGGCAGCCTGCCTCTGGCGGCTTCACCGTGACCCTGCCAGCGGTAAAATATCCGGGCGGCCAGACACCCGCGGTCAGCACAGTCGCCGGACATACAACGGTGATTACATTCATGACCGATGACGGTGGGACCACCATCTACGGCGGCATCTGAAGTTTCAGCCCCGGGTGACACTGAAGAAAACACCGGCGCGCCGTATGTCAGCCTGAAAAGCGGGTATGATGCCCCTGGTTAAAGGAAAGACCAGCCGTCACCCGCTTCGCCCGACTGAAGCCGCCCCGCCGATGTCATCGGGAAATGTGAAGTAAACAACACCGCATTGTTAGCGCGGGCATACTCAAGAACCCGTTTGCGCGATGTAACAGCTGTTTCCGGTTCTGCATCGAAGACGGAATTCCATTCAGGATACGAGACCTGAACCGGATGATGCATGACATCCCCGGTAAAAAGGATCAGCTCATTTCCGGAGCGCAGCACAACAGACGCATGATGCGGTGTATGTCCCGGTGTGGCATGAAACGAGAAGCCCTCAGGAACTTCCGTTCCGTCTACCTCGATCAGATCGGCAAGCCCCGCGTTGATGATCGGGTCAACACTGTCCTCCCGCGTCACGAAGCTGGTCCGGTTGCGTGCGGTATTATTGGCCGGATTACTGAAGAATTCGAATTCCTCGCGCGAGAAGACATAACGGGCATTCGGAAACGTCGGCACCTGTACACCATCCCGCTCGCGCGTATTCCATCCGACATGATCGACATGAAGATGCGTCAGCAGAACTGAAGTCGATCTCTTCCGGCTGAACGCCGGCCTGTGACAGGTTTTCCAGATACGCGGTCTGCAGATGATCGAAATACGGCGCATCAGGTCGCGCCTTGTCATTTCCCGCCCCGGTATCGATCAGGATTTTCCGACCGCGATCCTCGACCAGCCAGTTGTGAACGCTCAGCATGGCGTGAGTCCGCGTTGCATCCAGCGTGTCGTCCAGCCAGGACCCGGCGCGCCCGGTCCATCGTTCCAGTCGGGAAGAAGCTGCCGCGGAGAAAGCGCTGCGAGCGTCATATCCGGGATTTTTACGATGCGGGCATCGCCAATGACGTGACTCCGGCTATTTTCCATGATCGTTCTCCCTGTTCAGCCGCGAGGCTCGAATAACGTCAAACGCTGACAAAAGCTCATGGTTTGAGAACCGGGTTTCCGGAACGGATCTTTACCACCGCCAGGATTATCCGGCCGACACAGGATGACGGCGCTTTCACCGGACACAGCCAGGCCACGGCGATGATTGCGGCGGAGCCATCTTCGTCTAAACTCCGGCCGAATGTCTCCGGTCCCGCCTTCTCCCTATGATGCGCCCGCTCTCGTCGCCGGGCATGGCTTCTTTTCCTGCCTGACACAGGACGGAGAACTGCTGTCGCTCGACCGGGAAATGGCGCGCCGGTTCATAGAGCGCGGCAACATCCCGCTCGTCATTCACGCGCCCGCGACAGCGCGAATGCTGGGATTACCACCACCCGGCCAGCCGGCCCCCTGGTTCGATCTGCTGGAACTGTTTGCCTTCGTGCATCCGGCGCGCCCCGTTGTGCCCACACCACGCGGGCTGGCACTGGCGCTGGATATCGGTGATGTGCCGGACAAACGCCCGGAAGCCGATCTGCTTCCCCGCCTGGCCGCCCGCCTGCTCGCCGATCTGAAACAGGTGAAAGGAACGGAGGCGCAGGAACTCGTCGGCGCCCTGGCCGTAAGGCTCGCGAAAGCCGGATGGATCTGGGGGCAGGCCGTAACGGATGTGCTCGGCGTGAGCGCGCCGCTCCCCCCCGAAGTCATGCAGCCCGGCGATGCCCTGCGAATCTGGCGCAATCTGCCGAAATGGGAAGAGACCGCGCGTCGTCCCCCGCCCGGATCGAAACCCGTCACACCGGCGGAAGCCCGCGCGCGCCTGACCGCCCTGCTGGGGCCGGACTCTGAAAGCCGCGTCGGGCAGGCCGACTTCGCCGATGTGGCCACAGCCGCCTTCGCCCCTCGTGAAAGCCCCGGCCTGCCGCAGGTCGTCCTGGCCGAGGCCGGCACCGGCACCGGCAAGACGCTGGGTTACATCGCGCCGGCAAGCGTCTGGGCGGAACGCAACGGCGGCGCGGTCTGGATCAGCACCTATACGCGACATCTTCAGCGACAGATCGAAGCCGAAACCGCACGCCTGCACCCTGACGCGGCGATCCGCCGGCGTCATGTCGTCGTCCGCAAGGGCCGCGAAAACTATCTCTGCCTGCTGAACATGGAAGAGGCCGTCAACGTCGCCCCGACCCGTGGCAACGCCGCCGTCATCGCGCTCGCGCTTCTGGCCCGCTGGGGCGTGACCTCCGCCGAAGGCGATCTGTTCGGTGGCGATCTGCCCGGCTGGTTCGGCGAAATTTTCGGACACGGCATCGTTTCGGCGGTGGCGGACCGCAGAGGCGAGTGCATCCACGGCGCCTGCCCGCATTACCAGCGCTGCTTCGTCGAACATTCGATCCGGCGCGCGCAGGAAGCCGACCTGGTAATCGCCAATCACGCGCTGGTCATGTCACAGGCTGCCTGGGCGCAGATACAGGGCGTCCATGCCACGGAGCGCGGCGACCCTAAGGACGGCTCGCCGCCGGAAGAGGGCGCGGTGCCGGATGAGGATGGTCAGCCCACCCGCTACGTGTTCGATGAAGGCCATCACCTGGCCGACGCGGCGGACGGCGCCTTCGCCCTGGAACTGTCCGGACTCGAAGCAGCCGAACTGCGCCGCTGGCTTCTCGGGGCCGAGGGAAGCCGCTCGCGGGCACGCGGCCTGAAGCGGCGCCTCGACGATCTGGTCGTCGGAATTCCCCGTCTGGAAACGCCCCTCGACGCAGCGATGCTGGCGGCAAAAGCGCTTCCCGCCCCGGGCTGGTCAGCCCGTCTCCGGGAGGAAGACGAGGACGCCGGCCCGGCGGAAGAGCTACCGCCCGGCATGATGATGCCCGCGCTTCTGCTGCCAATGCGCGAGCCGGTCTCCGAGCCCGTTACCGTCAACCCCACCGAGGATTTTCTCAGACTGCTGCGTGAACAGGTGCGGGCACGCACAGCCGGCACGGGACGCGATCCCGCAGGACGCGAGACGGGCCGCGAACGGCGGGGAAACCGGGAGTGTGACCTCTATCCGCTGATCCCTGGTCTCGCCGAAGCCGCCGTAACCCTCGCCCGCGCGATGGGACGGATTTCCGAGCCCCTCCGCACCCTTGTCGTGCGTCTCGAAGAACGCCTCCGAGACGAGACGGACACGCTCGATTCAACCTCCCGCGGGCGTATCGAAGCGATGATCCGGGCGCTTCGCCGTCGTGCCCTGTCGCGCCTCGACGGCTGGACGGCCATGCTGTCCACCGTGGCTACCCCCCCGGAAAGCGAAGTCACCCCGCAGTTTATCCGCTTCATCCGCACGGAATCGCGCGAAGGCCAGCGTCGCGGCGAACAGGATGTCGGATTGCACCAGCACTGGCTGGACCCGACAATCCCGTTTGCCGCCGTCCTGGCAGCCCCCGCGCATGGCCTCCTGATCACCTCAGCAACATTGCGGGACGAGACCGGATCGATCCAGGAAGGGGAAGCCGAACGAGTCTGGGAAGCGGCGGAAGCCCGTGTCGGCGCGAATCACCTGCCGATGCCCGCGCTTCGCGCGGCCCTGGCCAGCCCGTTCGACTATGCCGCGCAGACCCGCGTTTTCATCGTGAACGATGTCGCCCACGATAACCTCGACGCCCTCGCCGCCGCCTTCCGGACACTCTTTCTTGCTTCCGGAGGCGGCGGTCTCGGACTGTTTACGGCCATCGAGCGGCTGCGCGGCGTCCACCGCCGGATCGCGGCCCCGCTGGAAGAAGACGGAATCCCGCTCTACGCCCAGCATGTCGATGCAATGGACAACACAACGCTTGTGGACGTGTTCCGCACCGAAACCGATTCCTGCCTGCTGGGAACGGACGCTATGCGGGACGGCGTGGACGTGCCGGGCCAGGCCCTGCGCCTCGTGGTCTTCGAACGTGTTCCCTGGCCGCGCCCGGATATTCTGCACCGGGAACGGCGGCTTCACCTCTCCCAGGGCGCGCCCGGCATCTACGATGACAGAATCGCCCGGCTCAAACTCCGCCAGGCCTTCGGGCGCCTGATCCGGGCACGCAATGACCGTGGCGTCTTCGTCCTGCTCGACCGGCGAACTCCGTCACGCCTGCTCAGCGCCTTCCCTGAAGGAGTCGCGCCCAGACGAATGGGAATCGCCGCGACCGCCGCCGAAATCAGGGCCTTCTTTGCTGAGCAGCAGGCGGCCCGTAACTCACTCCCGTGATGCTTTTCTCAGGACTTTGCCCCGAAACCCACCAAAGACCTGGGCCTTTGGAAACCTGTTGGCTGATCAGCAACGGATCGGGGGCAGGGGCCTGTGGCCCCAGGCGGCTTCGGGCAGAGCCCGTTCAGCACAAGGCAGGCTTTCCGACGCGACGTCTGTCTCCGCTTAACCTGATGCTAAATCTTCGCCTGTAACACTTTGTGGCATCGAAAGGACTTTCGTAAGGGCTTTGACGGATCAATGGAGTTTGAGGATCATCACCCGGCCAGCGACACGCGGCAGCCGGATACCGTCGAACTCGCCGCATTGCGGGCCTCCGTCGCCCGTCTCGCCTCGACTGATCCGGTCATCGTCGCCTGGGCCCGGCAATGCGCCCTGAATCTGGCTGAAGAAGATCAGACAACCGAGGATATGATCCGTCTTTCGGCAACAGTGCTGAAATTCGTCATTGATCTCGAACTTCAGGCCCGCGCGGCGGTCAGAAGAAACCTGCCACAGGAGTGGTGTTCCACACTCTGAGAAAAAATTCTGATCTGACCAGGCACTTTCAGCGTCTGCGAAACAGAAGCTCCAGATCGTTCCGTGTCAGCCGAACCCATGTCGGGCGGCCGTGTGAACACGTTCCCGCCCGGGGCGTGGCCTCCATCCGCCGCAGAAGCGCGCTCATTTCCGCCACGGATAATTTGCGACCCGCGCGAATACTGCCATGACACGCCATCCGCGCAATCACCGCATCGAGCCGGGCATCCAGTGTCGGCGTCTCGTCAATGGCCGCGAGTTCATCCGCGTCCAGTTCCTCCGCCAGATCGCGCAGCAGCCCGACCGCTGAAACATTGCCCAGCAGGGCCGGCAGCGAGCGCACAAGCACAGCCCCCGGACCAAAAGCCTCAATATCGATTCCCAGTTTCGACAACGCGGCAGACCGTGAAGCCAGCAGATCAGTCTGACTGCGGGACAGTTCGACGACATCCGGCACCAGCAGTCGCTGGGCCTGAATGGTCCCGGACAGAAACTGTTCCCTGAGATCCTCATGCGTCAGACGTTCATGAGCCGCATGCTGGTCAACCAGAATCATGTTTTCATCGCCCGTCACGGCGACAATGTAAGTGTCCAGGATCTGCGCCACCGGAGCGCCGAGCGGATAATCCGAGACCCCGGCAGCGGGCGAAATCCGCAGGTCCGTTGTTTCCGGTTCACGGACCGTTTCGGATGCGCGGGCGGGCGCTATCATCGGCTCCGGCGCGTGAAAACTCCGGGCCGCCGGTACGGTGTCGAGCGCCAGCCCCGGTTCCGCGAAGCCCGGGCCGGATGATCTGCCCTCCGGCGGATAAAAAATCCGCGCGGGCCGGGGTGGCGAAAACCCCGGTCGAACTCCGGCAGCGCCCGCGCCCAGACCAAGCGCGCGCGTTATCGTGCCGATCACGAGGGAGCGCACCCCGGCTTCATCGGCAAACCGAAGCTCGGTCTTCGCCGGATGAACATTCACGTCCACCTGGTCATAAGGCAGCGACAGACTGAGCACCGCAACAGGATGTCGCCCAACCTCGATCACCCGGCGATAAGCAACCCGGATCGCCGTGCGGAGCAGCGGATCGACAACAGCCCGCCCGTTGACCAGCATGAACTGACCCGCCGCCGTCGGACGATGCACGGACGGGCTGCACGCAAACCCCGTCAGACGCATGTCCCCCCGCTCGCCCTCCAGCGAAAGCAGGCCATCGGCATCCGCGACGCCAAGCAGAGCCGCCGCCCGCGCCTCCGGTGCCTCAGCCGGGCGATCCAGCACCGTCCGCCCGTCGATCTCCATGAAAAACGCAATATCCGGCGCCGCCAGAGCCAGCCGCCGTACAGCCGTCTCGGCATGCGTGCCCTCAACCCGGGCGCTCTTCAGAAATTTACGCCGGGCCGGAGTCGCAAAAAACAGATCCTCCACCAGAAGCGTCGTGCCCGGCTCTCCCGCACAGGGCTCAGGCGGCGAAACGAGGCCTCCGGCAACATGAATGCGCCAGGCGCAGTCGCTGTCCGCCCTGCGGGAGATAATCGTCAGCCGCGCCGCCGCCCCGATCGACGGCAACGCCTCCCCGCGAAAGCCAAGACTGGAAATCCGCACCAGCGTTTCGTCAGTCAGCTTCGACGTACAATGCCGCTGAACCGCCAGTTCCAGCTCATCCGGCGTCATGCCCGTCCCGTCATCCGTCACGACAATCCGGTCCGCACCGCCGTTGACAATCGCAATGCGGATACGCCGCGCACCCGCGTCGACAGCGTTTTCCGCCAGCTCCTTGAGCGCCGCCGCCGGACGCTCGATGACTTCACCGGCGGCAATACGATTGATCACATCGTCCGAAAGGCGACGCAGCAGGGAAGGGGAGGCGGGCAGACTGGTCATGGAACCTCACCCTAGCATCTTGTCGGCGCTGAAAGGAGAGCCCGCGTTCTTCCCGTCAGCCCTTTACCTCCCGGAGGCTCTGCGGCAGGACAGACCCATGACCCGAATTTTCATCGATGCCGACGCCTGCCCGGTCAAGGACGAAATCTACCGCGTGGCCGGCCGCTACAGCCTGACGGTCTTCGTGGTCTCCAACCGCATGATCGTCGTTCCTCAGAGCCCGCACATCGAGCGAATCATCGTCGAATCCGGTCCTGACTGCGCGGATGACTGGATCGCCGAACACGCCGAGCCCGGAGACGTGGTGATTACCTCCGATATCCCACTCGCCTCGCGCTGCGTCGCGCGCAAAGCCGAGGTACTGGACCCGAAAGGCCGCCATCTCGACGGAGACGCCATCGGCATGGCCGTCGCAATGCGCGACCTGATGACGGATCTCCGGTCGGCAGGCGTAATGACATCAGGCGGAGCCGCCTTCACGAAAGCCGACCGCTCCACCTTTCTGTCCGCACTGGACACGCTGATCGTCCGCGCGCGGAAGCAGAACAGCCGCTGATCCGATACGAAATTCCGTTCAGCCAAACGGGATCAGCATGTTTTCAAAAATCTCCGTACAGACCTCCCAGGCAAGCCGCCCGGCATCAGAACGCTTCGTGCCTCCCGCACGGACATCACGACGCCGCACGGCCTCTGACCCTTCAGGCGGACGGTGACTCAGCAGGCCTCCTGAAGGGTCAGCATCCCGGGCGCAGCCGGGCCTGTGCGGCTGGTTGTCAGCGGCTGCTCCCTGCTGCCAGACGCCTTTATGACTTCTCGCCACCCAGTTCAGCCCGGTAAGCATCCAGAGAATGCGAGAATGTCGGGTCCATGACAGGCGGCTTCTGAGCCAGCTTTTCAAGCGTCCCGATAATGCTCTCCAGCACGGTCAGACGGGCAAACCATTTGTGATTGGCCGGCACCACGAACCAGGGCGCCCAGGGACGCGATGTATGACCGATCGCGTCCTCATACGCATGCTGATAATGATCCCAGAATTCGCGTTCCTTCACGTCAGATCCCGAGAATTTCCACCTCTTGTCCCGATCGTCCAGCCGTGCAAGCAGCCGCGTGCGCTGCTCATCCTGCGAGATATGAAGGAAAAACTTGAGGATCAGCGTCCCCTGCCGTGACAGGTAGTGCTCGAAATGCCGGATATCCTCAAACCGCCCCTTCCAGAAAGCAGGCGTCCCGATCTCTCCCGGCAGATGCTCCCGCTCAAGCAGCTCCGGATGCACGCGCGTGACCAGCACATCCTCATACTGGCTGCGGTTGAAAATAACGATGCGCCCGGCCGAGGGCGCCGAAATATGAATGCGCCACAGAAAGCCGTGCAGAAGCTCCTGCGGACCCGGCTGCTTGAACGAGGTGACACTCACCCCCTGAGGATTCACCCCGGACATGACATGCTTGATCGTCCCGTCCTTACCGGCGGCATCCATGCCCTGCAAAACAATGAGCATCGACGTCGTGCCGTTGGCGTAAAGAAGATCCTGCAACTCGGCCAGACGCTTTTTGGCAATCTTCAGCAGTGCCTTGCCCTGAGCCTTGTCGAGCGGAAGCCCCGCCGTATCACCGGGATCATAATCAGCCAGATGGAACGGCTTGCTGTCATCAACGCGATACCGCTCAAGAAGAGCCGACCGGATGCCTGAGGGTTTCGCAGCATTCTTTGAATCTGCCATCGTGTAATCCTGTCTCCTGCAATTCCGGGTCCGCTTCAGCCAACACCGCGCTTCACGGCAAGACCGGCGGAAGCCTGACAAACCGGCATCATCTCAATGCGATTGATATTAACATGCACCGGCAGCTTCAGAACCCAGGCGACCGTCTCCGCAATGTCCTCGGGAAGCAGCGGCTTCGTATCCTTGTAAACATCAGCCGCCTTCGTATCGTCACGCAGACGAACATTGCTGAACTCGCTGCCACCGCACAGACCCGGCTCAATATTGGTCGCACGGATGCGCGTCCCCAGAAGATCGGAACGCAGATTCCGCATGAACTGCGATACAAACGCCTTCGTCGCGCCATACACATTCGCGCCCGGATAAGGATACGTCCCCGCCGTGCTGCCCAGCGAAACGATATGGCCGCGATTGCGCTCCGTCATTCCCGGCAGAAGCGCCCGCGTGATCTCCACAAATCCCGACACATTGGTGCGGATCATCTGCTCCCAGTCGTCAATCGCCGCCTTCTGCGCCGGATCGAGACCCAGCGCGAGACCGGCATTGTTCACCAGAACATCCACGCTCTGCCAGCCCTCCGGCAGACTGCCAGGCAGCGCGCGCAGGGCCGCCGTGTCATCCATATCGAGCCTGAACGGCAGAAAAGCCTTGCCAAGCGTGTCTTTCAGCCCGTCCAGCCGCTCCTGCCGCCGACCCGTGCCAATCACCCGAAAACCCTCTCTGACGAGCCGTTCGGCAATCGCCCTGCCGAAACCGGCCGTGGCGCCGGTGACCAGAACTGTCTCGGTCATCGTCTTTTCTCCCTGCTGCTGGTTGCTGCCCCCATTACCCCGCGCCATCTGCCGTGTTGTCAAACCTCGCGGAGCACACCATATCTCAAAGCATGAGCCTTTCTTCCCCTGATACCCTCGCTGCCGACGGAACTGAGGATTCGTTCACCGGCCAGCTTCTGATCGCCATGCCCACCCTGACCGGTACCGGCTTCGCGCAGTCCGTCATCTATATGTGCGCCCATTCCGCCGACAGCGGCGCCATGGGAATCGTTGTCAACCGGCGCCTGCCGCAGCCCGCTTTCGATGATCTGCTCCTGCAGCTCGATATCGCCCCCGCCCCCCCGCGTCGCCGCATCGGCCTCTGCGCCGGCGGCCCCGTCGAATCAGCACGCGGCTTCGTGCTTCATTCAGCCGACTGGAACGGCGAAGGCAGCCTCACCGTCGATAACAGCACCTGCCTGACCGCCAGTCTCGAAATCCTCAAGGATATCGCCTCAGGCTCCGGCCCCCGCGACGCCCTCCTCGCCCTCGGCCACGCAAGCTGGGCCGCCGGCCAGCTCGAAGAAGAAATCGTCCGGGACTCCGCCTGGCTCGTCGCACCCGCCACCCGCGACATCATCTTCGGCGCCGACCACTCCGGCAAATGGCGTAAAGCCCTCGCCGGCATCAATATCGACCCCCTGCGCCTCGCCTCCTTCGTCGGCAACGCCTGAAAAGGCCGCGCAATGGCTCCGCCAGGCCCAGGCGCTGTTAATTTATTGAACTGAGCGGGATGTTGTGATTCACAGGCTTGCCGATGAAAGGCAGCGTGTGAGTGACGTATTTTTGCGGTCCGAGCATCGGATGGAACGGATTAAGCCGTATTTTCCACTCCCGCCCGGCGTTCCACGTGTAGAGGACCGTCGTGTTCTGAGCGGAATTATTTACGTGATCCGTAACGGCCTTCAGTGGAAAGGTGCACCGAAAGGGTATGGTCCGCACAAGACTTTATACAATCGTTTTATTCGCTGGAGCCGCCTGGGAGTCTATGAACTGATTTTCAGTGTTCTGAGTGAGAAAGCTGGCAAGTCGAAGCGCCTGATGATCGACGCGGCCCACCCTAAAGCACACAGGACAGCAACTTTCCTGCTTAAAAAGGGGCTTTTCCCCGCCATATCGGACGCACAAAAGGCGGTCTGAACTCAAAACTACACGCTGTCTGCGACGGTCAGAGCTGGCCTGTCGGCCTTTATCTGACCGCAGGTCAGGTCAGTGATTTCAAAGGAGCCGATGTTCTGCTGGCGGATCTGCCGGAAGGAGCGGAAGAAGTGACCGACGACCGGGGCTACGACAGCAACAGGCTCAGACACTCCCTCGCCAGAGCAGGATATAACCGCCTGTATTCCGCCGAAGAAAAACAGAAAAGAAAAGCCCGTTTACAGCCGGCACCTTTATAAAAAGCGACATCTCATCGAAAACATGTCCGCAATCCACACCGCCGCAGGCTTTATCTCCTATTCCTCAAGGAATGAGTCCTGAGCTTAAACACAGGCTGGTCGTGAAGACAGGCTCCCGGGTTTCCTTTCAGGTTGCCTGACCGTCAGCGGTGGTAATCCTCGTGGGTGGTGTCGAGGTCGGCGAAGCGGGTGAATTCGCCTTCGAAAAAGAGCTGGATCGCGCCGGTCGGGCCGTGACGCTGTTTTTCGAGGATCAGTTCGGCCTTGTTGTGGACGAGTTCCATTTTGCGGTGCCAGTCCTCCAGTGCAATCCGGTATTTATCCGAGGATTCGAAGGCGGTTTCTTTGGGTTCGCGCTGCTGGAGATAGTATTCGTCGCGATAGACGAACATGACGGCGTCGGCGTCCTGCTCAATGGAGCCGGATTCGCGCAGATCGGAGAGCATCGGGCGTTTGTCTTCCCGGCTTTCGACCTGTCGGGAGAGCTGCGAGAGGGCGATGACGGGGACCTCCAGTTCCTTGGCGATGGCTTTGAGGCCCTGGGTGATCATTGAGATTTCGAGCACGCGGCTGTCGGGGCGGGTACCGACGGCGGGGCGCATGAGCTGGAGATAATCGACCACGACGAGGCTGAGGCCTTTGGTGCGTTTGAGGCGTCGGCAGCGGGTGCGCATCGCGGAGAGGGAGATGGCGGGGGTGTCGTCGATCACCATGGGCAGGCGGGCGAGTTCGCGGCTGACGCGAACGAAGCGGTCGAACTCTTTCTGGCCGATATCGCCGCGCCGGATGCGCTCGCCGGAGACTTCAGCCTGTTCGGAGAGAATACGGGTGGCAAGCTGCTCGGCAGACATTTCCAGCGAGAAGATGGCGACGGTGCCATCGGGCTGGACGCCTTCGCCCTCTTCCTCGGCCTTGCGCATCAGGGCGCGGGCCGCGGAGAAGGCGATTTTGGTGGCGAGCGCGGTTTTTCCCATGGCGGGACGACCGGCGAGGATGAGCAGATCGGAGGGATGGAGGCCGCCGGTTTTCTTGTCGAAATCGCGCAGGCCGGAGGTGAGGCCGGAGACGTCGCCTTCGTTGCGGAAGGCTTTTTCGGCGACGTCGAGGGCGTTGGCGAGCGCGCGGTCGAAGCCGGTGAAGCCGCCGTCCTGGCCCTTATCCGTGGCGAGGCGGAAGAGCTGTTCCTCGCCGGCGGCGATCTGGTCCTGGCCGTCCAGGTCCACGCCGCCGAAGGCGTTGTTGACCATGGTTTCGCCGATATCGATGAGCTGGCGGCGGAGCCAGGCGTCGTGGATGGCGCGGCCGTAATCGCCGGCGTTGATGATGCCGACGGTGGAGGTCAGCAGGCGGGCGAGGTAGGGGATGCCGCCAACTTCGTCGAGGATGCCGGAGTGTTCGAGCGTGGCGCGGAGGGTGACGGGATCGGCGAGCTGGCCGCCTTCGATCCGTTTGGCGATGGTGTCGTAGATGGCGCCGTTGATACGGTTGGCAAAATGGGCGCCGGTCAGAAAGTCCGAGACCCGGTCATAGGCGCGGTTATTGGTGAGCAGGGCGCCGAGCAGGGCCTGTTCCGCGTCCACGTTGGCCGGGGGCGCGCGGAGGGAGACGCCCAGAATGGTTTCACCGTTCGGGGAGGAGGTCGGGGTGCCGGGGGGCGTTGTGGGGGAATCGATCATGTTCACATGGCGAGTGTATCACCTGGCGTGGTGCGGGGGGAGGCCGGTTGTCCGGATGGTGGGATCAGATCCGGACTCCGTAGTTGTGCACGGGGGCTTCAGGTTCCGTGCGGGGATGAAATATGGCTTCCTTCGATCGCTCAGTGATACGCGCATTTTCAGGCTGACCGGTCATTTTCTGCCGGCTGAAGCTGAGTGATCGGAGGGGCGTTCTTCAGACAACGCGATTCTGGCTGTGTTGTTGTTTTTCTCAGGGCTCTGCCCTGAAACCCGCCAAAGGCCGGAGGCCTTTGGAAGCCGGTTTGTTTATTAGCAGTTCAGGCGGGCAAAGCCTTCGACTTTGATCTGTTCCGGGGCAATGTGCGGAAAATTCCGGAACGTGTTTGTGGCGGCGGCGTTCTTCCAGGCATAAGCGACAGGAATGTTCGTGTTGCTGTCATGCGGCGGGCGGGCTGCGTTGTCATGAAGGTCCGGATGGAAGAAACTGCCTCGTCGTCGCATCCCCGTGAATTGAGCGCCTGCGGCACGCCGACCGATCATGAACTTCTGGCTTTTTATCGTTCGGAAATTCGTTTCGAGAGCGAGGTTGTGAATGGTCGTTTGCAGGCGCTTCTGGGGTCTCAGGCCTTTCTGGTGATTGCGTATGCGACGGCCATGACCGGATCGACCCGGCGCTGGGGGGACAGCATGGTGCTTCTGATCCCGCCTTTGTGTTCCCTTCTGGGGTTCGTGCTCGCTCTTATGGCGTTGCCTGGCATTCGCGCGGCCTACGCGGCCATTGCGAAATGGGAAGGTAAGCAGCGGGTGCTTCATCAGCGCAGTCCCTGTCTGGCTGAATTGACTCTGGGGGCTGGCGAGGATGAGACACGCGATATGATGCGGCGCGGGCAGAAGGGCGCTCTGTTTGCGCATCAGGCGCCATTTGTTTTCCTGGTGGCCTGGGCGATATTCGGTTTCATTCCGTTTTATCTGTATTTGAAATAGAGCCCTGCGCTGTTCGCCTTAAGTGTTGTTGTGTTTCTCAGGGCTCTGCCCTGAAACCCGCCAGAGGTCGCAGACCTTTGGAAACCTTTTTATCAGCAAATCGGGGTGCAGGGGCCTGGGGCCTCTGCCGGGGTCCGGGCAGCGCCCGCGATGGACCCGCTGCTGGCCGGGGCTCAGGAAGCCCAGTTCTTTTCGAAATCGGCGTAGAGGGTCATGCCGCCATCGATAAAGAGGGTCTGTCCGGTGATGTAGGAGGCCTGATCCGAGGCGAGGAAGAGGGTGGGTTCGGCGATTTCGTCGGGCTGTCCGGGGCGGCGCATGGGGATATGTTCCGACACCGCCTTGTATTTTTCGGGATCATGAATCCATGAATCGTTGATGGGGGTGACAATGGCGCCGGGGGCGACGGCATTTACGCGGATGCCGCGCGAGGCATATTCGAGGGCCCAGGTGCGGACCATGTTGCCGATGGCGCCCTTGCTGGCGGAGTAGCCGAGGAAGGCGGGTTTCGGGATGATCTGGTGGACGGAGCTGTCGACGACGATATTGCCTTTTGTGCCGTTTCTGACCCAGTGTTTCAGAACTTCGCGGACGCAGAGCATGACGCCGGTAACGTTGACGCTCAGGACTTTTTCAAAATCGGCGAGGGAGATGGCCTCCGAGGGGGATTTGATCTGGATGCCGGCGTTGCAGACGAGGATGTCGAGGCCGCCGAGGTCTTGGAAGGCTTTGTCGATGGCTTCGGTGACGGCTGTTTCGTCGGAGACGTCGCCGGCGCAGGCGATATGCGGACCTGCGGCGACTTTGGCGAGTCTGGGCAGAAGGGCGTCGAGTTTTTCTTTTTTGCGGCCGTTGATGGCGACACGGGCGCCTTCGCGGGCGAAGGCAAGGGAGATGGCTTCTCCGATGCCCTGGCTGCCGCCGCTGACGAAGACGCGTTTGCCGGCGAAGCGCTGGCTGGGGGTGCTGGTCATGGGGTGTCCCTGATGATGTGGCCGGCGCGTGTTGCCGGGACTGTCAGGGAGAGAATGCGTGAGAGGGGGGTGGGGTTCCGGGGTAAGGGTTTTCCGGGCGCTGCCCGGACCCACCAAAGGCCAGGGACCTTTGGAAACCGGTTTGTTTAAACAGCATGGTTTGCAAAGGTCTCTGACCTTTGCCGGGGTTCAGGGGCAGAGCCCCCGAGGCTTCTATCCGTCGATCTGACTGAAATCAGCGATCAGGCGCGTCATCCGCACCAGTTCGGACAGCAGTTTCAGGCGGTTGCCGCGGATATGCGGATCGTCGGCATTGACGATGACGCTTTCGAAGAACGTGTCGAGGGCGGGGCGGAGGCTGGCGGCGTCCCGCATGGCGTCTGTGAATCGTTCTTCGGCGATGGCGTCCTCGACCAGCGGGATAACGGTTTTCAGAGCGGCGGCCAGCGCGATTTCCTCGGGCTGGGTGTAGAGCGCCGGGTCGGGCGTGCCTTCGTGCGGGCCGTCCTTTTTGTCCTCGATGCGAAGGATGTTGGTCGCCCGTTTCGTGGCGGCGAGAAGGTTTTTGCCGTCTTCCGTCGCGAGCATGTCGGCCAGGGCATCCGTGCGGGCGAGGAGGCGGGTGATGTCGGTGTCGTAATTACCGGCGGAGATGGCAGCGAGGATGTCGTGCCGCTTGCCTTCGCTGCGGAGCTGGACGCGGAGGCGCTCGGCGATGAAACCGGGCAGCAGGTCGAGGTCCGGGGCGTTTTGCAGGGCCGGGGGCAGGGCTTCGGAGGCTTTGACGAACAGGGCGACGAGATCGAGTCTGAGCGCACTGGTGCGGATCAGGCTGATGATGCCGAGGGCCGCGCGGCGGAGGCCGTAGGGGTCGCCGGAGCCGGTGGGTTTGGCGCCTGCCGCGAAGAAGCCGGCGAGCATGTCGAAGCGGTCGGCCAGGGCAACGGCGACGGAGACCGGGGCGGTCGGGGTTTCGTCGGACGGGCCGCGTGGCTGGTAGTGCCCGGCGATGGCGGCGCAGACGTCATCGGGCTCGTGGTCGTGGCGGGCGTAGTAGCCGCCCATGATGCCCTGGAGTTCGGGGAATTCCCCGACCATGCCGGTGGAGAGATCGGCTTTGGCGAGCAGGGCGGCGCGGGCGGCGTGCTGCGGGCTGGCGCCAACCATGGGGGCGATGAGTTCAGCGAGGCGGACGAGGCGCTTTACACGGTCGCCCTGGCTGCCAAGATCGGCATGGAAGGTGACTTTGTCGAGACCTGCGACCCGGGATTCGAGCGTCTGCTTGCGGTCGAGATCCCAGAAATGGCGGGCGTCGGCGAAGCGGGCACGGAGCACGCGCTCGTTGCCGGCGACGACCTGCACGCCGTTATCCGTCGGTTCGATATTGGCGATGAAGGCGAAGCGCGGGGCAGGGCTGCCGTCTGTGTGGCGCAGGGCGAAGTAGCGCTGATTGACACGCATGGAGACCTGCATGACTTCGGCGGGCAGTTCCATGAACGTGTCGTCGATGCGCCCGAGGAAGGGGACGGGCCATTCGACGAGACCGGCGACTTCCTCGACCAGGCCGGGATCGGTGACGAGGGCGAGGCCTTCCTCGGTGGCGAGCTGGCTGATGCCTCTGAGGATGGTTTCGCGACGCTCGGCGGCGTCGGTGAGAACGCGGCGGGCGCGGAGGCCGGTCTGCCAGTCCGCGACGGTGCGGGCGGCGAAGGGTTCGGCCTTCGCGCTGCCCGTCGGGTAGAAGCGGTGGCCTTCGGTGAGGTCGCCGCTGGTCAGGTGGTGGCCGTTATCGGGTGTGCCGCCTTCGTCCGTGGCGAGGGAGAAGGGGACCACGGTGCCGCCGAGTGTGCAGAGGATGCGGCGCAGGGGGCGGACCCAGGTGAAGTGGCTGCCGGTGCCCCAGCGCATGGATTTCGGCCAGGAGAACTGTCGGAGCAGGGCGGGAAGACGTTCGGCGATATACGCTTCCGCGCTGATGGCGGGGGTGTTGCGGGTGAGAACCCAGAAGCCGTTTTCGAGCCTGGCGTCTTCCTTGCCGGCGCCGTGCTTGCGGAGGAAGCCTTCGAGCGCTTTTTCGGGGGCGGTCTCGCGGGGGCCACGTTCGGAGATGGTCTCGGCGGGGACTTCGGCATCGAGTTCGCAACTCAGGGCGATGCGGCGCGGGCCGGTGTAGCTTTTCGGGTTACGCGGGCTGAGCGCGGTGAAGGCTTTGCCGATCTGGCGGACGAGTTCGTCACCGGCCGGCTGCTGCATGCGGGCGGGGATTTCTTCGGAGAAGAGTTCGAGGAGAAGTTCGGCCATGGTTCAGCCCTCGCTCTTTGTGGTTTTCGGGTCTTTTGCGAGCCAGGTTTCGCAGCAGAGTTTTGCCAGGTTGCGGACACGACCGATATAGGAGGCGCGTTCGCTGACGCTGATGACACCGCGGGCGTCGAGCAGGTTGAACAGGTGGCTGGCCTTCAGGCACTGATCGTAGGCGGGCTGGGCGACGCCGGCTTCGGCGAGGGCGACGGATTCTTTCTCGGCGTCGATGAAGTGCCGGTGGAGCATGTCTGTATTGGCGAGCTCGAAGTTGTGACGGGAGTAATCCTGCTCGGCGCGGAGGAAGACGTCTCCGTATTTCAGGCCATCATTATTGAAGTCGAGATCGTAGACATTTTCCTTGCCCTGCACGTACATGGCGAGGCGTTCCAGGCCGTAGGTCAGCTCTGTTGACGGGACAGAGACGGGGATGCCGCCGACCTGCTGGAAGTAGGTGAACTGGGTGACTTCCATGCCGTCGCACCAGACTTCCCAGCCCAGGCCCCAGGCACCGATGGTGGGGTTTTCCCAGTCATCCTCGACGAAGCGGATATCGTGCAGATCCGGGTCGATGCCGATGGCGCGGTAGCTGTCGAGCAGGAGCTGCTGGCTGTCTTCGGGCGTGGGCTTCAGCAGCACCTGATACTGGTAATAATGCTGGAGGCGATTGGGGTTTTCGCCGTAGCGGCCATCTGACGGGCGACGGCAGGGCTGCACGTAGGCGGCTTTCCAGGGCGTGTCGCCGAGGGCGCGCAGGGTGGTGTGGGGGGAAAGTGTGCCGGCCCCGACTTCCGTATCGTAGGGCTGGAGAATGGCGCAACCTCGTTCCGACCAGAAGCGGTGGAGGGTCAGGATGAGGTCCTGAAACGAGAGGGGCTTCTGTGCTGGACTGGCAGGCGCCGGGGACATTGCGGGCACGGGCTCCGGTAACGGTTACAAAGGGCGTGCACCATACATCTGTGGGGGGCAGGGGGGAAGGAAGGGGAATGGCGGTTTTTGGGATTGAGCGGAACAGGGAGTGAGTGCCGGAAGCATCTGTAAGTGTGCAGCGCGTTGCTAAAGAGATGTTTTGGATTGTAGAAAAATTCTTGTATTTGAAGTTTAGTAAGATGTATTTTATACTAGGCGTCTGTTTTCGCCTTTTTATTTTTTATATTCATGGATGCGACGCGTGTCCTGAAGACACTCAGGAGTGGAGCATCTATGTTTCCGAGTTCATCAGAGATAAACTCACCGCCATATTCTTCTCCAAAATCGAAGCAGTATTTTAATCCTTTATCCTCGTAAAAATCAAAGACCTTTGCCTTCACGTTCGTTCCGGTGAGTCCAAGGGAAGGCGGCATCCTCAATGGGAATAAAAGTCACATCATTCTCATCGTGGAAAGTATTTTCCGCTTTGACCATGTTGGCTTTACGGATGAACCTGATGAAGCGTGACCGGGGCTTCCATTGTTCGTTGATGGCGCTTGTTTCTTCTGGTTTTCTCATGACGGAATTGTACCGGTGGTTTTGTCGATTTCGGATACAGTCCAGAAGATTGTTTATATTTGAATATTCTGTCACTTCAACGATAATGATTTGTTTGTTCTTCAGATTCAGTGCGACGAAAATCTGGACATGTTCATCCTTCATGAAGTTCTTTGTCAAAAGCGACATTGTATTGCGGCGGGATAAAAATATTTCCGCAGGCAGTCAGGTATGTTGCGAAATTTTCTTCTGAACCGGACGTCAGCAATATCCCTGAAAATTAATAGACAGAAAATTAAACAATGTAAAATGTCATTAAAAATATTTGTATTTATTTATATTATTTAATTCAAATTAATAAAATAGGATATTCAGTAAATCGATTTGTTTCCGAATAAAATGGTTTTCAAAGGTCCGTGACCTTTGGCGGGGTTCGGGGCAGCACCCTGAAAGTGGCCTCGCAAAGCCGTATGGGTGACGGAGAACGCTGAATTATCCTACCATGGCGGGAAGTAGCGGCTGGTTTGTGCCGGGCGCGGGAGATAATTCAGAGGGGATTATGGAAAAGCAGGTTAACTCGATCTGGGAGCAGCTGAGCGGGCTGTTACCGGTTGTTCTGGCTTATGCGGGTCAGTTTGTTCTGGCTCTGATTGTTCTTTTTGTGGGCTGGAAGATCGTCAACGCGGTGACGCGGGCGATGGGCCGGATGATGTCGGCGAGTCATATCGAGCCGACGTTGCGCGGGTTCCTGCTGAGTGTTGTAGGGCTGTTTCTGAAGGCTCTGCTGCTGATCAGCGTGGCGTCGATGGTTGGGATTGCGACGACGTCTTTTGTGGCGGTTCTGGGTGCTGCGGGTCTGGCGGTTGGCATGGCGTTGCAGGGCAGCCTGGCGAATTTTGCCGGTGGTGTTTTGATTCTGCTGTTTCGTCCGTTCAAGGTCGGGGATTCGATTACGGCGGGTGGCAGTTCGGGGACCGTGACTTCGATCGAGATGTTCCGCACTGTACTGTGCGATGCGAATAATGAGATTATTTATGTTCCTAACGGGACGTTATCGAACAATATTGTGGTCAACAGTTCGGAGTCGGACAAGCTGCTGGGTTCGGTCAGTCTGCTGATCGATTACAATGATGATCTCGATAAGGCGCGGGCTCTGCTGCTGGGGCTGACGGAGCACGACAATCTGGTGCTGAAGGACCCGGGGGCTTCGGTTTCCTTTGTGCCGAAGCCGGCGAATATTGCGGTGACGCTCGGGTTCTGGTGCGCTCCTGGTGATGTGACGCCGCTGGTTGGAAAGTATTCCGAGGCGGCGATCAAGGTGCTTCAGCAGGCGGGGTATCGTCTTGGGGTCACGGCCCGGACGGCCGGGTAATCTGATAAGCAGGGTGCAGGGATCTGTGGTCCCTGCCGGGTCCGGGCAGAGCCCCGGGTTTATTATTCAGGGCTCTGCCCTGAGACCCGGCAAAGGCCGGGGGCCTTTGGAAACCGGTTTGCTGATATAAATCGGGGTGTGTGAGGCCGGGCTTATTTTTGCAGTTCGGCGAAGGCTTTTCGCATTTTCAGGACTTTGGGGGCGACGACGGCCTGGCAGTAGGGGTTGCCGGGGTTTTGGGCGAAGTAATTTTCGTGACTGATTTCCGCGGGCCATAAGATGGTGAGGGGTTTGATCAGGGTGACGAGGGGGGCGTTCCAGAGGCCGGATTTTCCGATTTCGTCGCGGATTTCCAGGGCTGTTTTTTGCTGAGCCTCGTCGGTGAAGAAGATGACGGAGCGGTACTGGGTGCCGACATCGTTGCCCTGGCGGTTGAGGGTGGTGGGGTCGTGTAGGGTGAAGAAGATCCTCAGGAGCTGCGCGTAGGAGATGATGGCGGGGTCGAAGGTGACTTCGACGACTTCGGCGTGGCCGGTGGTTCCGGTGCAGACCTGCTTATAGGTGGGGTGTTCGGTGTGGCCGCCTGCGTAGCCTGAGCGGACGGAGTGGACGCCTTTGATGGAGAGATAGACGGCTTCGACGCACCAGAAGCAGCCGGCGCCGAGGATGGCGGTTTCGGTGTGGGGGGCCTGGGTGGTGGTCATGGTGTGGATGCTCGTCTGCTGGGGGACGCCGGGGTTGTGCGTTCGGTGCTCCGTCACAAAGGAGGGGGCGTGCGGAATCTGGGTGTTTAAGGAGGAGGGGTCAAGGGCGGGGCGCTTATACTTCACGGCTTTGCCCTGAAGCCGCCCAGGGGGCGCGACCTTTTACTCGTTGCTGTTATAAGTCGATCGGGTTCAGAGAGACCGCATTTTTCTGTGGGTGCGGGACAAAGTTCCTGCGTTCAGCGCCGGTTATATGAATTTGGTTCTGTTCGCCTGAATTGCTGATGTGTGATTTTTCACAAATCAGTGACAGGCCGGGCTCTGCCCGGGATCACACGGCTCCGTGCCCGGATCTGTTGATCGGTTAACAGGTTTTCAGGACCGCCCGGTTTCCGGTGAGTTTCGGGGCACGGTCCGGAGGAAAGCAGCAACACTTAACGCAAGTAGAGCTGTAATTTTCCGTGTTTTGAAAGAGACTCCCGAATGATGTGCAAAGGTCCTCGATCCTCACCGGGCTTCAGCCCGGCGACCTGCGGTTCGGGACTGCCGGTCTCATTGCGAGATGCGGAGCGAACTGTCGTTGATGATGGCATCGAGGGTGGCGGTGAAGGCGGCCTGGATGGCGGTGCCATCATCGGCCTGGAAGTAATCGTCTGATTTGGTGGCGCAGCTTTGCATGGAGCCTTCCATGGAGCCAGTGCCGGTTCCGTCGATGGGGGCGATGTACAGGTTGAATATGCTGTTACTCGTGTCGGTGTAATAGGGGACCCAGATGGAGAAGAGCTGGACACCCATGTTTTTCAGGGTGGTGCAGGCGGCTGTGTAATCGACGTTGACGTTACGATAAACGAGCGCGGCGCTGTTGATATAGACGTCCTGCGCCCCGTCGGACAGGAAGATGACGTAGGTCTTCATTTTTGTCGGAGAGCTGCCGTCGCCGACGTTTGTCAGCTGACCGGCCACCTGGGTCAGCGCATCCGAGGTCATTGTGCGACCACCGTTATAGTCGGCGCGGTCGTTTGCTCCGCTCGGGTTATCCTGTGCATTGAAGTAAGGGGTGGCGTTTTCGACATCCAGAGCGTCGGCTGCGGCGGTGACGGCCGTGGTATCCGTGGTTGGCGCGAGAGTCCGGATGACGCTCGTTCCGAATGTGGTCATGCCGATGGTCAGATGGTTGCTGTTACTGGCTGCGAATGTGCTGATTTCTGATGTAAAGGACTGCATGGCCTGTTTGACGTAGTCGATTTTCAGATCGATGCCGTTTGCTGTTGCGTAGGCGCGCATATCGCAGACGGGCGTTTTGGAGGACGATGTCTGGAGGCTGAGCGATGTCGTGCAGGTTTTATTTGATGCGGCGTAATAATAACCGTTGGTGTCATGGCAGGCGAAGGCGCACTGGCTTGCTGTATTTTTCAGGGTTGTGATGGCGGTGCTGGTTCCGCCAACGGTCATGGAGTTTGAGACATCGACGACAAAGATAACCTGCAGATATGAATTTGCCGCGCTCATGCTGGAGGTTGAAGTAACGGTAACGGGACCGGAGAGGGCGGGGACAAGATTTGGCAGGAAGAACGCGGGCGTGCTGGCGAGCGTGACGGTGACGCTGCCTGAGTATTGCGTAACGGGCGTGTAAGTCACGGTTGTGGTGGGGATGGGAGAGATGTTGCTGAGGGTAGCGTTTGCCGTGACGGATTGCTGTGCCGTGGTTTCCGCGACCTGCTGAGCTGTGGTGTCCGAGGCGCTTGTGCCGGCTGAGACGAGGCTGTTATTGGCGGCCTGCGCGGCTTTCAGGGATGCGGCATCGGCGATGTTCTGGAGCTGCGTGCGTGTATTGAGGACGACGGACATATTGGTGGCTGTTGAAATCCCGATCATCGCTGTAAGGAAGATAACCGGGGCTAATACTGTGACGCTGCCTTTTGTCGATGCGCGCAGCCGCTGGAACATGAATTTTTCCTCATGACTTTTGCCTGGGTATGATCTCCCGTTCTGAGCCGGGCAGAGCAGACGTTCTGCCGGCACGAATCTGATGAGCTGCCGTGGGATGAGGATTATGGCATCTGAATTTTTTCGTAATCATCGTTGTGTGGCATGGGTGTATGCAGATCTGTGCTGTTCCTGGCGCTGGGAAGACTAGATCTGTTTTATGAAAATTGTATTAATTGGGCTTGTTTTTAATTTGTTTTTTTATTTCAGGTGATTTTTTAGTTGTCTGTATTGCCGGATTCGGAAACTGTTCGCGGGACAGGGGCGTGTAAATCCTGAAGTGGCGCGGGTTGTGACCGGGCGGGGATGCGGGTGAAGGGGCCCGCAACCCCTTCACCCGCCGTTTATATCAGCGGAAATTTTGTAAAGATCTTTGATATTTGACAGAGTTTTATGTCATGGCACGACGGGGAGAAGGATGGACGTTGCGGCCGCGCCGCCGTGATGGATGCTCTGTGTGGCTTTGATGTAGTCGGCGGGTTGCGCTTTGAAGATGTTCTCGACGTAACGCTGGGGATTGCGGTCGTAGAGCGGGAACCAGGAGGACTGGATCTGGATCATGATCCGATGGCCTTTTGCGAAGACGTGGTTCACGGCGGGCAGGGTGAAGCGGTAGTGCTCGGTGCTGTTCGCCGGGACTGGTGAGGGCTGTTCGAAGCTTTTGCGGTAGCGGCCCCGGAAGATGTCCATGGAGACGGGGAGTTCGTAGCCGCCCATATCGGGGGTGTCCGCTGTCGTGGGCAGGTTCACGTCGATGAGTTTGACAACCCAGTCTGCATCGGTGCCGGTTGTGGCGGCGTAGAGGTCAGCGACGGGGACGCCGCTGACGGTGACGGGTTCGGTGAGGGGCGCGGTCTCGTAAGTCAGGACGTCGGGGCGGGAGTCGGCCTCGCGCTGATCCTGAACGAGCCAGGGCTTCCAGCGATTGCTTTCGCTGAAGGCGAAGGGGCGGTGCAGGAAGGGGACGGGGTGGGCCGGGTCGGACAGGTAGGAGTCTGCCGTGTCGGCTGCCGGACGGGAGAAGCTGAGGCTGTTATGGCTGTCGAGATACAACGGTTTCAGCGGCGCGGCGCAGTCTTTTTCGCAGGCGAGGGGCCATTTCGCGTAGCGGTCCCAGCGCTGGAGGCCGGTGTTGTAGATGATGGCGGCGGGCATGGAGACGGCGGGCGCGCCGGGCTTCAGGTACTGGTCGAAGAAGGGGCGGAAGACGGTACGACGGTATTGTTCGGCGGTGTCGCCTTCGAAGGCGAGAGGGCCGAGGGTTGAGCCGTTGTAATTGACGCCGCTGTGTCGCCACGGCCCCATGACGAGGGTGTTGGGGACCGTGCCGGGGAATTTGTCCTGGAGGGCCTGCCAGGAGTGGATGGCGCCCCACATGTCTTCCTGGTCCCATAGCCCCTGTTCCCAGAGCATGGGGACGGTGGGTTTGTGGTTTGCGATGAAATGGTCGAGGGCCTGGCCCTGCCAGAAGGCGTCCCAGGCGGGATGGGCGAGTATGCGCTGCCAGAAGGGAAGCTGATCGAGGCCGGCCTGGCGGGCGAAGTCTTCGGTGGAGCCGGCTTTCAGGAAGTTGGTGTAGTCGTCGCGGTCGACGCGGGGAATGCCGTCGCCTTCGCCGCGGCCGGACATCTGGGCGGGGAAGTAATCGAGGCTGCTGAGGCGGAAGGCGCCGTAGTGGAACCAGTCATCGCCCATCCATCCGTCGACCATGGGGCTTTCGGGAGCGGCGGCTTTCAGGGCCGGATGCGGGTCGAGCAGGGCCATGACGACGGTAAAGCCCTCATACGACGATCCGGTCATGCCGACGCGGCCGTTCGATTCCGGCACATGTTTTGTGAGCCACTCGATGGTGTCCCAGGCGTCGGTGGTTTCATCGGTATTGGTGGGGTTGAGGGGGCCGCGCGGGGGGCGGGTCATGACGTAGTCGCCCTCGGAGCCGTATTTGCCACGGATGTCCTGGAAGATGCGGATGTAGCCGCCTTCGACGAAAACGTCGTCGCCCTGGGGCAGGAGGTTGCGCATGGTCAGCGCGTCGGGCGTGCGGTTTGCGCGCTCTTTGGCGTTGTAGGGGGTTCGGGTGAGGAGCACCGGGGCGGCTCTGGCGTTCTTCGGGATGACGATAACGGTGTAGAGTTTCACGCCGTCGCGCATGGGGATCATTTCGACGCGTTTGATGTAGTCGCGGCGGTCGGTGGGGTAGCTGACATGAGCGGGGATATCGTTGCCGGTCTGGACAAGGAGCGGGTCGGACTGGGCGGCGCGCGCGGTGGTGAAGGCTGCTGTCAGGGTGATGCAGGTTGTAACGGTGGCGAGAAGGATGGTTTTGCGGCGTGTCCGTGCGGACCGTGTGTGGCTCATCGCTGTGTGTTTCCCCTGAATCCGGTGGGCTGGTTTGTTTCGGGGGAGGTATAATGGGTTTGGGGAAAAGGGGATAGCGGGGAGCAGAAAATGGTGATCGTGTATCTGGATGGCTGGCCCGTTGCCGGAAAGCAGGTTGGTCAGGGCACTGGTGGACCGGCGCATGAATGCGCGTTTTGGGCCGTAATTATTTTTTGCGTGATGTCGGAACGGAGTGTTGCGGGCCTGATGGTCCCGAACGCTGGCGAGGTGCGTACGGGGTTTTGCCTCCGCGCCTCGGAAAGGGGCATGGGGACGATATCCGGTCTGTTTTGAAAAATATTTTCCGGAACAGTATATTTTCCGGTTTTTCGTCTGTTACCAGTTATATGCAAGGTTGCCGTAGACTTTCCGGACCTGTCCCAGGTTGCAGGCCCATGTGCCGCAGGCCACGGTATAGTATTTGTTGGTCAGGCTGGACACGCTGAGCCGGGCTTTCAGGCCTTTCAGCGAGGGGAGGGTCTCACTGAAATCGTAATGGGCGCCGATATCGAACAGGAGATAGGCGGGGTTTTTGAAGGATTCGACGCTGTCTCCGTATGTGGTGCCGGTGTATCTCATACCGCCATTGATGCCGAAGCCGCGCAGCGGGCGGAGGGGGATTGTGTAATCGGCGAAGACCGAGAACATGTTTTTCGGGACGTAGGGGACGGACATTCCGCTCTGGGAGATGGCGTTGCCGTAGGTGGAATCTGTGTAGATGTCATATCTTTTCGAGGTTTTATCGGTTTTGGCATATCTGAGATCGGTGAAGCTGCAGGAGGCGGTTACTCTGAGGTTTCTGGTGACATTGGCGTTGGCGGACACTTCGAAACCCTGCGACCGGACGCGGCCGGCATCGTCTTCGTAGCCACTGTGAACTGAATCCGTGATCAGGTAATGACTTTCCTCGATATGGAAAGAGGATGCCGTAATAATGATATTCCGGTGAGGCACTTTGTATTTCAGTCCGGCTTCAATCTGTTGTCCTGTCAGGGGTGCGAACGGTTTTCCCTGCCAGTTGGTGGCGCTTTGCGGAATGAAGGATGTGGCGTAGCTGAAATAGGGCGCGAGGTCGAAGTCGAAGTTGTAGATGAGGCCGGCGCGCCAGGTGAAGGCGTTCCGGGGACGGGGAGCGTCGCGGCTGGCGCCGCCTTTGCCGGTGGTTGTGCCTTCGGCGTTCGTGACAGAATAGTTGGTGTATTTTCCGTGATAGTTGACCCGGTCCTGTCGTCCGCCGAGCAGGATGGGCAGGCCTTTCCACTTGATCTGATCCTGGAAGTAGATGCCTTCCTGAAAGTAATTGAAGCGCGACATTGAAGTAGAGGCCGTGCAGCCGGAGGCGGCGCTGATGCTGTAGCAGGGCGTATAGTTCGAGTGGGGATTGAAGACGTCCAGGATCGGCTCGTTTCCGGAATTGTCTGAGGTGGAGTGAAAATTCCAGTCGAATTCACGGAAGTCGGAGTCGACGACCCAGGTGTGTTTCAGGGGGCCTGTGTGGAAATCTCCGGAAACGCGTGTATCGAGGCCGGTTGTTGAGTAAAGGCTCTGTGTCCACCACGGCTCGATATAGACATGGCCCGGACTGGCAACGCCATCATAATAAAAATTGTTTTCATTATTCCGGCTTTGTTCCCATCGGAACACCTGGCTAAAATTGAGGTATTTGCTGAATTTGTGAGAAAACTGATATTCGAACATGGCATCCGTGACGCTTTCGGTATTTGCGTTTTTGAGGCCCAGAAAAGTGCTTCTGGCAATGCGTCGGCCGTTATACGGGACCATGGTGCCAATGAGCGGGTATTCGAGACCAACGCCGTTGCCGGGGGTGTACATATACATGCCGAGCAGGGAAAGGGATGTTTTGGGATCGATATCCCAGGTGACAGAAGGGATATCCCAGGTGACAGAAGGGCGGACGCCGGTACGGTGATAGGAGATGTGATCGGTCTGTGTGGCCCTGGGTGACGCCGATGGCGGCGATGCGGTAGCGGAGATTGCCTGATTTCGTGATTTTGTCGCTTGTATCGGCGGTCAGTTCGTAGCGCCCCCAGTTGCCGAAGCCCGGCGAGACCTGGTGGAAAGGGGTGTCGGTTAGTTTTTTGAGGCTGACGCCGAGCATGCCGCCTGGATTGACCTGTCCATACATGACGGAGGCAGGGCCGTTGACGACGTCGATCCGTTCGATGAACGCAGTTTCTCCGGCGCTGGCGGAGTTGGTCATCAGTCCATCGACGAACTGTTTAGATTCAAAACCGCGTTGCAGGATCGAGCCTGATGTGCTGGCGGAGCCGCTGCCAAACGTGCCTGCGTTTTCGGTGCGGACGCCGGCGATGTAGCCGATGCCTGGTCCCGTGGGGTCCCGGGTGACGGCATTGCCGCCGACACGCACCGGGCCGAGTGTGATGCCTGAGGTAGTCTGTTTTTTCTTCAGAATGATGGTGTTGCTGGCTGCGTAACGGAAATTCAGATCCGTGGCGGACAGGAGTTGTTGCAGCGCGGCCTGTCGTGTCATCGCGCCCGAGACAGGGCGGGATCGTAGGTGATCTGGAGGCCGGACAGTTTTCCGAAGATGGCCAGGGCGTGGCCAAGAGGCTGGGCGGGAATATTATAGTTTACAGTTGCAGATTGCGCTGTTGCGGTTTCGTCGGTCCGGGCTGAGGCAGTGCCGGGCGTGAGGCCGGTTCCGATGAGAGCGGCGATCAGGGCTGAGCGTGTTGCGAGGGAAACGGAGCCGTCGGCGCGCCGTGGGAGCGGCTGCGGAATGGGGTTTTTCGTGATCGGGGACACGGAAGGAATGGCTGCCGGCTTCAACGTCTGGTTTTCTCAGAGTTAAGAATGCATCGCATTTGAAGCAAGGACGAGCGGGCGGGCCGGTTTTTAAGGGAAGTGTGGAAAATATTTTTTCAGATACGCCGGGATACGGGGTGTTTCCGGGGTTGGCTGGTCATGGACCGGCGAGTGTTGTTGCCTGGGTAATGAGCAGGATATGGCCGGCGATTTCACGAACATGGTCGTTTGCGGGCAGCACGACGGCCTGGAGCGCGCCGGGGATATCATGCAGATCGTAGAGGCCGCCAACGTGGCGGGTGGCCAGGATGCTGTCATATCTGACGATGAAGCCGGGATAATAACGGCTCAGGGTGTCGATGACGTGACCGATGGTTTCGTTTTCGACGACGAGGGTTCCACCGCGCCAGGAGCCGATGGTGTCGGGGGCGATCGTAGTCCGGGTGATTTTTCCGGTCTGGCGGTCGACCCGGACTTCGTCACCGGGGCGCATGAGGCGTTCCGGCGGGGCATCTCTGCCGCTGAGGGACATGCCGACTTCTCCGTCCTGAATGTCGAGGCGGATTTCCGACCGGTCCATGACGATATCGAAACGGGTTCCGACATCGCGGGCGCGGAGTTCTCCGGCGCTGACGCGGAAGGGGCGGGCTGCGTCGTGGCGGACCTGGAAAAAGGCTTCTCCGGCGAGAAGGGTGATGTCGCGCCGGCTGGCTGTGTAGCTGACGGCGATGGCGGATTTTCCGCCCAGTGTGACACTGCTGCCATCGGTCAGGGTGACGGTGCGGTTCTGGCCTGTGGCGGTGGTGTAATCGGCCAGCATGGCGAGTTTCAGCGTGGGGAAGAGCAGCCAGGCGGCGCAGCAGAGCAGGGCGGTGACGAAGATGGCGGTTCCCCGCCTGAGGGCTGGCGTGATGTGGGGCTTGACACGGCGTTGTCGTGGCTGGCGGGAAGGGACAGGAGTTCAGGGCCGATGGTGCCTGTGAGGCTCCAGATCCGGAGTGTGGCGGTCCAGGCCTCTGCGTGCGCGGGGGAGCGGGCGTGCCATGCGGAAAATTCTTCCCGCAGGGTTTTATCGTCGGGATCGTCGGTCAGGAGGATCGCCCACTGACTGGCCTCGGCGGCGAGGCTGTTCTGCGGCTCCGCCTGCCTGTCTGTCACGCGTGCCACGGGCTGCTCCATCTTTTCCGGCTGTTCCGTGAAGAGGCTGCCGTCTGATCGTAAAGACGCCGGACGGAGATGATTTTCAAGGTCATCGTTTTTGTTTCTGGCTGCTCAGTTTCTCGGAGCGGCTTCGTCGAGCGCTGCCTGGCAGGCTGCCATGGCTTCGTTGACCAGTTGGGCGGCCCGGACGATGGAAACATCGAGCTCTGCTGAAATTTCCCGCAGTTTATAGCCGCCGAAGCGTTTCATTTCGAAGGCGAGGCGCGTGCGTTCGGGCAGGGCGGCCAGAGTCTGTTCGATCAGGGCGAGGTCTTCCCGGTCGCCGGCATAGGCTTCCGGGGTGAGCGGATCGCTGAGAAGGTGTCAGATTGCGATATCGGCGATGTCATCGGTCCGGCGTATTTTTCCGGCGCGGAGACCGTCGATGGCCAGTCTGCGGACGACCTGCATGAGGTAGGCGAGGGGCCGTTCGATTGTGATGTTCTGCTGACGGGCGGCTGTGACTTTGAGAAACGCGTGTCCTGCACGATGTCTTCGGCCCGGGTGCGGCATCCGATGATTGATGCTGCCAGATCAACGAATTTCGGACGATGGCGCAGGTAGACGTCCAGAACGGGCTCTGACTCTTTCACCATGCGCGATTTCCTTACGGGACAATCTGTGAATCGCGCATGTGAACAGGGTGTTCGGGCGCCCGGTTCTTTTATTGAGAAACGTTATTAACTTCAAGGTGGGTTCGGAAAGCGGGGCCGGGTCCCGGACTGTCTTCGTTTTTGTGATGAGGCGGCATGGTAGTCATTTTGGAGAGGATCGGTTTCCAAAGACCGCCGGTCTCTCGTGAGAGCAGAGCCCTGAGTTCTGACGTCGAAAAAAGTGTGCGGCTGGCAAGGGTTTTCGGGGCTCCGCCCCGCGCCCTGCAAAGGGACGCAGTCCCTTTGATCCCGGGTTGTTCAGTGCGGAGCCGTAAGCTTATCCCAGCCGTGCGAGAGCGGCTTTCAGGCGGTCGCGTTCGCCGGTCTGGGTGGTGAGGCGCTCGCGGGTTTCCTCGACGACTTCCGGTTTGCCGCGGGCGATGAAATCTGGGTTGCCGAGTTTCTTTGCGGTTTTCGCGATTTCGGCTTCGGCTTTATCGAGTTCTTTGGCGAGACGGGCGCGTTCGGCGTTGAGGTCGATGAGATCGGCAAGCGGCAGGACGAGGGTGGCTTCATCGACGACGGTCTGAGCGGAGCCGTGCGGAACGTCGCCGGTGAGGGCTTCGATGTTCGAGACGCGGGCCATGCGGCCGATGGTTTCGGCCCAGCGTGTCGCACGCTCGACGGTGGTTGGGGCAGCGTCTTTCAGGAGGACGGGGGCGAGGCGGGACGGGGGGACGTTCATTTCAGCGCGCACAGTGCGGATTTCGGAAATGAAGCGTGTCAGCCAGTCGATTTCCGCGACGGCCTCTTCGGCGCCGGGGACGCTGACAGGTTCGGGCCAGGCGGCGGTCATGAGTCCGCCTTCGGGGCCGAAGCCGAATTCGTGCCAGAGCGTGTCAGTCACGAAGGGCATGACGGGCTGGAGGAGGCGCAGGATGGTATCCAGTACCCAGGCAGTGACGGCGCGGAGTTCTGCGGCGGCTTTTGCGTCCTCGCCGGAGAAGATCGGCTTGGAGAGTTCCAGATACCAGTCGCAGAAGCGATTCCAGACGAAGCGGTAGCAGGCGCCGGCATATTCATCGAAGCGGAAGGCTTCTAGGGCGCCGGTGGCTTCGGTGACGGCAGTGGCCGTTTCGTGAATGATCCAGCGGCTGAGCGGGTTTTCCGCTTTTGACGGGTCGAAATCCGCGACAGGTTTCACCTCGTTCATTTCGCAGAAGCGGGAGGCGTTCCAGAGTTTGGTGACGAAGGCACGGTGATCCTCGACGCGCTTCGGGCCGAATTTCAGGTCACGTCCGACGCCGGTGAGGGCGCAGATGGTGAAGCGGGAGGCGTCAGCGCCGTACTGGTCGAGCAGGTCGAGCGGGTCGATGCCGTTGCCTTTGCTCTTCGACATTTTCTGGCCGCGCTCGTCGCGGACGAGGCCGTGGATGAAGACGGTGCGGAAGGGCACGTCTTTCATGAAATGCAGGCCCATCATCATCATGCGGGCAACCCAGAAGAAGATGATGTCGAAGCCGGTGACGAGAACGTCGGTGGGATAGTAGCGGTCCAGTTCCGGCGTTTTGTCGGGCCAGCCGAGGGTGGAGAACGGCCAGAGGGCGGAGGAGAACCAGGTGTCGAGGACGTCTTCGTCGCGGGTGAGTTCGGTGGTCTCGCCATAATGTGCGGTGGCCTGGGCCTGGGCTTCCGCGTCGTCGAAGGCGACGAAGACGGTGCCGTCCGGGCCGTACCAGGCGGGGATCTGGTGTCCCCACCAGAGTTGCCGGGAGATGCACCAGGGCTGGATGTCGCGCATCCAGGCGAAGAAAGTGTTTTCCCACTGTTTCGGGACGAAGGCGACGTCGCCTTTTTCCACCGCTGCGATGGCCGGCCCGGCAAGCGTGGCGGCATCGCAGTACCACTGGGTGGTCAGGCGGGGCTCGACGATGGCGCCGCCGCGTTCGGCGTGCGGCACCTGATTGGTGTGGGCTTCGACTTCGACAAGAAAGCCGAGGCGGTCCAGTTCGGCGACGATGGCTTTACGGGCGTCTTCGCGGGACCGGCCTTCCAGCGTGCGGGTGAAGGCGGGATCGGCCACGGCTTCAACGTTGTGCAGATCATCCGTGATTTCCGCGAGGGTGATGGCAGCGCCTTCATCCAGCACGGAGATCATCGGCAGGTTGTGGCGTTTGCCGACTTCGAAATCGTTGAAGTCGTGGGCCGGGGTGATTTTGACGGCGCCGGTGCCTTTTTCCGGGTCGGAATAGGTGTCGGCGACGATAGGGATGCGGCGGCCGGTGAGCGGCAGGATGACGGATTTGCCGATGAGGGCGGTGTAGCGTTCGTCATCCGGGTGGACGGCGACAGCGGTGTCGCCGAGCATGGTTTCCGGGCGCGTGGTGGCGACAGTGATGAACTGGTCCTGCGTGTCCGCGACGGGATAGCGGATGTGCCAGAGATGGCCGCGCGCTTCCTTGTTCTCGACTTCGAGGTCGGAGATGGCGGTGCGAAAATGCGGGTCCCAGTTGACCAGGCGGCGGTCACGGTAGATCAGTTTTTCGCGGAACAGGGTGACGAAAACTTCGCGAACGGCGCGGGAGAGGCCTTCGTCCATGGTGAAGCGCTCGCGCGACCAGTCGAGCGAGGAGCCGAGGCGGCGGAGCTGCCTGGTGATGCCATTGCCGGATTCGGCTTTCCACTCCCAGACGCGCTCAAGGAAGGTGGAGCGTCCGAGCTGCTGGCGGGTGGTGCCTTCGGTGGCGAGTTTGCGTTCGACGACGAGCTGGGTGGCAATGCCGGCGTGGTCGGTTCCGGGCTGCCAGAGGGTGTCGCGGCCCTGCATGCGGCGCCAGCGGATGAGGGTATCCTGCAGCGTCATGGTCAGGGCATGGCCCATATGGAGCGTGCCGGTGACGTTGGGCGGCGGGATCATGATGGTGTAGGGCGTGCCCGGGCTGTGGGGGTCGGCGGCAAAGCGGCCTTCTGTTTCCCAGAGACTGTAGAGCCGGGGTTCGGTTTCGGTGGTCTGAAACGTCTTGCTGAGCATCGCCTGTTCTAACCGGAAAGAGATCGTTCAAAATAAAAAGGCGGCGCTGAACGCAGCGCCGCGTTTTCAGTATTGCTTTATCTGGCACAGGAGCCGGCAATCCGGAACAGGCAATCAGGGGGATCATCTGTTCCGGGGAGGGTGGCTTCTCCGGTGATTACCGGTCGCTGAGGCGCTCGATCTCTTTCTGAACGGCCTGCTGGACGATGCCGGACAGGTGCTGATCCAGCCATTCCTTGAGGAATGCGCGCACTTCGTCACGGACAATGTCTTCGATGGTCAGGTTTCCACCACGCGTGATAGCCACTTTTCTCTCCCTGTGTTCGACAGATTGTTTACGGCGCAGCATCTGCTGCAGGGCGCCGAAAGAATGTTCCGTAGCGCCGATTGTCTGCTTGTCCAGCGGAATCTGGACCGGATCTGGTGCATCGCTGTCCGATGTGGCGCCGCCGCCGGTGTATCCGGCCGGATAGTTCTGTGTTTCCGACGTGTCCCTGTCTTCGCTCATCGTCACCCCTGGTCGTGTTAGCGGGAAAAGCTGCTCTTTTTTAGCAGGTGTCCCGGTTGAATGTGCCAGCTCTTGTATCGGAGGCGGGACATTTTCAACAGCCCCCGCATGCTCCTCTGCGCCGGTTTCCGGAGCCTGGAGCGCGAGTGCGTGTGTTTCCGGCGGCGCGGGTGCGGGCTCGGGAGCCGGAGCTGCCAGTTGCGGCGTGGCCTCTTCCGGGGCGGCGGACGGCGCGTCATGTGCCGGTTCTTCGGGCTGAGCGGCAACCGGTTCCGCGTGGGCCACTTCTTCCACGTGGGCGTGTTCGGGCTCGTGATGCGGCGCGGGTGTTTCCGCAACCGGTGCGGGCGGCTCGTGTGCGGGCTCTTCCGCATGTGTCATGACCGGAGCGGGTTCTTCCGGTGCCGGATGTTCCGCCGCGTGGGCCTCATGTTCCGGCTCTGCCCGATGCTGGCTGCCGTCTTCATGAGGTTCGTCTTCGTCACCGTCCGCCATCATAGAGGAATCCAGCACGAGAACGCTGTCTTCGTCTTCATCTTCCCCGACCTGAGGCGGCGTAAAGACCGGAGCTTCGGCCCGGGTCTCCGAAGCGGCCTTGTTCTCTTTCCCTTCCTGCAGAATGCGACGGATGGAGGAAAGAACCGTCTCTATCGAACCGTCTTCGGACTTTGTGTTACTATTCTCTGTCATCAGGTGACCTTCTTCACACCATCTTCAGGCTCAGCGACCCGGCTGGTCGACCGCGTAATCATTGATACCCCACAACCTGTCCTTGACGGCGTTATAATAGGCCTGCTCATTGTACAGTGGTACGTTCAGGTGCAGGTCAACGGCTGTCAGACGCCCGATGGCCGATGCGACGTTGTAGGAGGCTGTCACCATGTTGCTGAGGCTCTGCACCAGCGCCACCTGGGCCTGAAGCAGGGTGCTCTGCTGCTGCAGGACTTCCAGCGTGGTGCTGGTGCCGACGATGGCCTGCCGTTCAACACCGTCAAGAGCGACGGTGCCGGCCTGGATGGCGGCGCGGTTGCTCTCGATGGCGGCTTTGTAGGCGACGAGCTGCTGCCAGTTCGAGGCGGCAGCCTGGGCGGCTTTCCGGCGCTGGACATCGACGGCACCGCGGGCGGCAAGGGCCTGCTGTTTTGCCTGGCGGATGGCCGAATATTCCGAGCCGCCCTGATAGATTGGCACGGAGACGTTCAGCGTGGCGTATTTGTCTGCGTTGATCTGGTTGTTCAGCTCCTGATTGACCGACTTCATATAGGTGGCGGTGGCGCTGATGGTTGGCATCAGGGCGGCCATGGCGACGCCGACGGAATCTTTCTGCGCGGCTTCGGTGAACAGGGCGTTAATGACGTCCGGATTGTTTTTCACCGCCATGGCGACGGCCTGGGCTTCCGATTTTACCGGCAGCAGCAGGGGCTGCGGGGGCACCAGGTTGGGCGGGGGTGCCATGCCGACCACCTGCATATAGGTGGCCTGGGCGGTCTGGAGCGTGCCTTCCGACTGCTGGCGGGTGGCCCTGGCGGAGGCGTAGGCGGACTGCGCCTGCGCCACGTCCGTGCGGGTGATTTCACCGACATGGAAGCGCTCATTGGTCGCGTGCAGCTGTTCTTCGAGTACGTGCTCATTGTTGATGTTGAGCTGGAGGAGCTGCTCGTCCTCGATCACCTGAATGTAGGCGCTGACCACGCTGGTAAAGACCTGCTGCTCGGTGGAGATCAGCTTGGCGCGCTCCGCCATGACCTGATTGACGGCCTGGTGGGTCGAGGCGGTTGTCTTGCCGCCGCTGTAGATCGGCTGCGTGGCCGAGACCTGGGCAGCGTAGCCGAAGGTGCTGTAGCGGCGGGTGTAGCCTGAGCCGGGCACGTCATCATTGCCGCGGTAATTGTTGAAGCCCTTGTAGTAACTCGGGGCGAAGGTGCCCTGAATTTTCGGGCGCCAGCCGGCGAGCGCGGTCGGGACATTTTCGTCCGTCGCGCGCAGGGTGGCGCGTTCCTGCTGCAGGGTCGGGTTGGTCAGATAGGCTGAGGACAGCGCTTCCTGAAGCGTGTGCGGGATAAAGCTGGGCTCGCCGCTTCCGTCATATTTCTGGGCCAGAGCCGTTGAGCTGTACAGCAAGGCTGCAAGTCCCAACCCTACGCCGCAGGAATATTTCATCAAAACTTTCTCCGCTCACCCGATCCGCGCCAGTCAGCCGCGATGGTCCGGGCTTATGGCATGGCCCGGCATGATTTTCCACCGGCGAGCTTAACAGCAGATTGCCGTAATGAAAAATATTTCATCTTCGGGAAATTTCATCCGCGGCTGTGAGCGGAAGATGAAATTCAGAATGCGAAGGCGGGCGCCGGCAGCAGTTCGGGGATCAGCGGGGCCGGGGAGTCGAAGCCGAGGCGGATGGCCCAGCCTTCAAACGCGCCGGCTGAACCATCGGCTGTTATGACCTGATCTGGTTCGGCGAGGAAGGAGGAGCAGGTGCCGCCGGCTTTGCTCATCATGCCGGCCACGCGGCCGCCGGTGGCGATCTGGCCGATGCAGAAAGCCGGGATGTCGGTGATGGCGCCGTCGAAGAGGATGACATCGAACGGCGCGTTTTCCGGCGCGCCGTCCGCGAGGGGGCCATGGTACCAGAGGACGCCGGGCGCGACCTGTTCCGTGTAGGCGTGGCCCTGGGCGATAAGGGCGCTGTCGGATTCGAGCGCCACAACCTGTGCGTCCAGACAGGCGACGACGGAGGCGAGGTATCCGGTTCCGGCCGCGACGACGAGGACACGTTCTCCGGCTGAGATCCTGGCGGACTGGACGAGGCGACCGGTGATCATGGGCTGGGCCAGATAGCGCCCGTCACCGAGGGGGAGGGTGCGGTCGGCGTAGGCGAATCCGCGTTCGGCGGGAGGCACGGCCAGTTCGCGCGGGAGGGTGCGCATGGCGGTGAGGATGCGCGGATCGTTGACTTCGACCGGGCGGACCTGGTCGTCGACCATGTTCTGGCGAAGACCGTTATAATCGCAACCGTCCTGAGTTTCGGATGGCATGAACAGACTCCGGCTGAACTGTGCTGTCTGCTGTTGATTCGGGCTTTTCAGCATATTCCGGGGCCTCTCTGCTCTGTCATATCCAATGCGGGCAGCGGCCCGTCTGCTGTTCCGGCCGGAAATTTCACCCTGACCGTTTCCGTCAGCCGCTGTTCCGGGCAGGAACGTGCGATCGGCGGCTTGACCAGCGATGCCTTGCTGGTGGATATAGCGCAACCCCGTTCGGGGTCCGGTGGCAGAATGGTGATGCAGCGGACTGCAAATCCGCGTACGTGGGTTCGATTCCCGCCCGGACCTCCATCGCTTTGCGCGTGCCGGCGGTCATTCCATATTTTCTGTGTTTCTGTCCGCATTTTAGCCGATATCCGGGTCGGGTTTCGCGGAGACCGGCGGCATCAGAACCTGCTTCGCGGGGCGCTTCCGGTCTGCGGACAGGCTGTATCTTCCCGCCCGGACTGGGGTTGGGGCCTGTTGTGATCGCGGCGTTTTGATGGAGCGTGCGTTCCGCGCGGACCGGGTTTCCGGCTGTGCGCGTGGTCTATGCCGGCCGGAACCTGGCCGGATGAGTGGTTACGTTTCGTTTGGGTGTTGTCTGATCCCGTTCACATTTCGGGGTTAAGCAGACGGCATGAAAAAATCATACTTTCTGGCCGCTGTCCTGACTTCAGTGTGTCTGCTGACGGGTTATCCGGTTAAAGCAGGCGCGGAGACATCGGGTCAGGCGGCCCATCAGGCTGACAGTAAATACAGTCAGAAGAACGAGAAATGTCCGCCGCCGCCTCGTGCCGGCAGGCGGCCACCGCCTCCTCCGATGGACGGGAAACGCCCTCCTCCACCGCCGATGAATGGCCGGTGCGGACCGCCTCCGCCCGGCGGCCTGCGCGCGCCTCCGGGAACACCTTCCTCCGGCATGAACACAGAAAGCGGATCAGGCAGATAACGCGGACCGGGATTGTCGCGGGAGCGTGGCTTCAGGGGGCTTCCGGTGTCCGTGCGGCGAGGTGCAGGGCCAGCGCCGAGGCCGCGCCGAACAGCCCGGGCTCCGGATAGCGGATCATTCTCACGGGGATTCTGCGCATCATATCCTCGAACCGGCCTTTTGCGATGAAGCGTTTCGCGAAGCCGGAGGCAGGCAGCACCTCCATCAGACGCTTGCCGAGGCCCCCGGCGACGACGACGCCGGTCGCGCAATGGGCGAGAGCGATGTCGCCGGCGAAGCTGCCGAGCGCCAGGCAGAAGCGGGCCATGCCGTCCCGCGTGAGTTTGTCGTGGCCTTCGAGGGCGAGGGTCCAGAGCTGTTTATCGTTCAGGTCACGCCATGAATCGCCCGTGTCTTCAGCGAGCTGGGTGCAGAGCGGGATGAAGCCGGGTCCGGAGATGATGCGTTCGGCGGAGACGCGGCCGTGGACGCTGCGGAGCCGGTCCAGCAGGCGGTCTTCAAAATCGTCGAAGGGGGAAAACCCCATATGGCCGGCTTCCGAGCCGCTGACGAGTGTCCGGCCATCGCGACGGATGATGGAGGCGGTCCCGAGGCCGGTTCCGGGGCCGATGGCGACGATGGTGCCCTCTTCGGGCAGCGGGCGGTCGGGGCCGCACAGAAGTGGCAGGTGGCTGTGATCGACGGCGGCGACGGCGTGGGCGACGGCTTCGAAATCGTTCAGCAGGAGGGGCGGGCTGATGTTCAGCTCGCGGGGCAGGTCCGCCGGAATAACGGTCCAGGGATTGTTGGCCATTGTGAGGACGTCGCCCTGGACGGGGCAGGCGAGGGCCATGGCGGCGTGGTTCGGCAGGGGGCATCCGGCGATTTTTTCGAAATGATGCCAGGCGTCAGCCAGGGAGTCGTAGTCCGCGACGGGCAGGGTGTGGGGTTCGCCGAGGGAGAGAACTTTGCCGTTACCGATCCGGGCGATGGCGAAGCGCGCGTTTGTGCCGCCGATATCGGCGGTGACGATGTCCTGTTCCGTGGTTTCCTGTTTCGTGGTCCCGGGCTGATTTTGTCGGGCGCTCTGCATGAATCTGTCCCCTTCCGGTGAAGCTATGGCTGGTTTTATGGCAGCCCCGTGGCGGACGGTCAGTGTTCCCTGGGGCGCTGATCGGCGGAAATCCGGCGCATGACGGCTTCACGCAGCGGACGGGGGGTGAGGCGGTCGATGAGGCGCAGAACGAGGAAGGGCCATGGAAAGACGACTTCCGGCAGATCACGTTTCAGTGCGGTGATGATGCGGCTGGCGGCGGCGTCTGCGGTGATGAGGAACGGGGTCGGACCGACGATGCGGCGGCTCATGGCGGTATCGACGAAGCCGGGGGCGATGAGGGTGAGGCGCACACCGAGCGGGGCGAGGGCAATGCGGGCCGAGCTGGCGAATCGGGCGAGGCCGGCTTTCGAGCCGCCGTAACCTGCGGCGAAGGGGAGGTCGTGGTTTGCGCCGGCGGAGCCGATCAGGGCGATGGAGCCCCCGCCGCGCTGCTGCATTCTGTCCGCCGCCGCCATTGTGAGGGCGGCCGGCGTGGCGTAGTTGACGAGTCCGAGTTCGAGGACGGTTTCGGGGCGTTCGGTTTTATCGGCCATGCGTTTCATGTCGGACAGGCCGGCGCAGAGGATGACGGTGTCGAACGGGGTGGCGGTGTCGTCCTCGCGGTAGGCGCGGAGGGCGGCGTGGCCGTTGGCGAGGTCTGTTTCCCGGATATGCACCCGTGCTCCGCGCTGGCGACATGCAGCGGCGGCGTCTTCGAGCCGGGTGGCGTTCCGTCCCCAGAGAACCAGGGTTTTTCCCGGTCCGGCGTAGCGGAGGGCGAGGGCTTTTCCGATGCCCCCGGAGGCGCCGGTGATGAGAATTTTTCGCGGAACGGGTGCTGAATCGCGGTTGCGGGTTGAGCCTGTGAGCCGTGTGAGGATATGTCGGGCCCTTCGCAGGGGCTGGCGTCGTGTCCTCATATTGGCAGTGGTTTCGTTCAACGGTATGTCCATGCCATTAACATCACGCCTGCCGGAGCAGGTGTTCGCGTGCGGGATTGCGCGCGCTTTCAGGGAGAATTCATGACCCAGCCAGCGCGTATTGTCATCACGCCAGTCGAGGGATTCCGCCAGCTTTCGACATTTATCCGCCTTCCCCGGCGGGTTTATTCCGGGTTGCCGGGCTATGCGGCGCCGCTGGATATGGAGCAGCGTGTGCTGCTCGACCCGAAGCATTCCGGTTTTTTCAGTCATGGCGAGGCACAGTATTTCGTGGCGACGCGCGACGGGCGACCGGTCGGACGGATTTCGGCGCAGATCGATCGTCTGACGCGGGATGTGTCTCCGGAGACGGGGCTCGATGCCCGGACGGGATTTTTCGGCGCGCTGGATACGACCGATCCGGAAGCCGTGCCGGTTTTGCTGGAGGCCGCCGCCGCGTGGCTGCGCGCGCGTGGGATGACGCGGATGCTGGGGCCGTGGACGCTCAACAGCAACGGCGAATACGGCATCATGATCGAGGGACAATCTGCGTTGCCGATGGTGATGATGCCCTGGCATCCGACATGGCTGGACGGTGTGATCCGGGCGGCGGGGATGACGAAGGCGATGGATGTTCTGTCCTATCACATGGAGATGGGACCGGATGCCGAGGCGGCCCACATCGTTCCGCGTGCGTTACAGGTTGGCGACGGGCGGCTGGGGTCGCTGTCCGTGCGGCGGCTTGATTCGCGCAATGTCGTCCGGGACGGAGAGATTTTGCGCGGGCTGTATAACGGCACCTGGCGCAACACCTGGGGGTTTGTGCCGTATACGGCAGACGAGATGGCGGCGATGATCCGCGAGATCAGGCCGATTCTTCGTGACGAGCATTTTGTGCTGGTTGAGCAGAATGGCGAGCCGGCGGGTGTGGCGCTGGTGGTCCCGAACGTGTTCGACGTGGCGGGCGATCTGGGCGGGGCGCCGTCGCCGCTGGGCTGGGCGAAGCTGGGCGTGCGGCTGCTGCGGCATGAGTTCCGGTCGGCGCGGGTGATCCTGCTGGGTGTCAGCAAGGCGATTTCCGGGACGGCGCTGGGGGCGATGTTGCCGGCGCTGCTGATTCGTGAACTGATGAACCGGGGCAACGAACTTCCATACACGCTGATTGAGCTGGGGTGGGTTCTGGAGACCAACCTGCCGATGCGCCGGCTGATCGAGCGGATTGTGCCGGCGCCGGCCAAGCGTCATCGCGTGTATTCACGGGATCTGTGACCCGGTCAGGATAATTCTGAAACGGCCATAACTTCCTTTTGATAAGCGGGGACAGAATATCCCGGTCATCATTCCCGCATGAACCGTCACGCTTTGTCATTTGTAATCCCCTGAATGACAGGCAATGAACTGACCAGGCTTTAAGTGCTGTGGTCGACAGGATTGGGAAGTGGGGTGGACGCGGCTGGAAAGACATCGGGCCAGTCACCATGGTCTGTCAGAAACCTGTTCTGGTTGCCGCATGTAAAGAGTGATTTCTTTCCTCACGGCTGGTTCATGTTCTGTGTGCGGACATGGCTGGCTGTTGCTGTTGCGCTCACGACGTCTTTCTGGCTGCAGATTACTTCTCCCGGTTCTTCCGCGGTAACTGTGATGATTCTGGCGCAGCCGCTGCGCGGCCAGATGCTGTCCAAGGCGCTTTACCGGCTGGCCGGAACATTTGTCGGCGCGTTCGTGGCCCTGGCGCTGACAGCCTGCTTCAGTCAGGACCGGGCGCTTCTGCTGGGCGGCGTGGCGCTGTGGCTCACACTCTGCTGCATCATGGGGACGCTGGAGCGGGATTTTCGCGCTTATGCGGCGATGCTGGCGGGGTACACGGTGGCGCTGATCACAATCGGCTGCATCGACACGCCGGAGAGCGCCTACGAGGTGACGGTCAACCGGGTGTCGGCCATTGTGATCGGCATTGCGGCGACAGCGGCCGTGAACGATGTGTTCGGCTCTCCGACGGCATGGGCGAAGCTGTGTTCCGGGCTTGATACGGTCACGAAAGTTGTTGGCAGGATTTCGCGGGATGCGGTTGCGGGGCGATCGGTTCCGGATGTGACGGCGCTGGTCGGGATTGCCGGTGAGATCATGGCGCTGACCTCGCAGGTTTCGTTTGCCCGGACGGAGATGTCTGACGGGCGGCAGCGGATGAGCGGCGCACGGTCGGCCATGGTCGCGCTTCTGGAGATGATGAACTGTAGCCGGGCGATTGCCATGGCGCTGGAGCGGGGCACGATTGCGCCGGCGGTGATCGAACGGGTTCGCGCGGCGTTTGGCGACGGGGGCGCGGCGTCGTCCACGCGGGCGGCCGTGGAGGATCTGGAACAGCTGGCGCGGGAGACGCATCCGGATGCGGCGGGTGAGCAGACGCGGCTGACGATTGAGGAGGCCTGGTTTGTTGAGCGCACGATGTCCCTGCTGTCCTACTGGCGCTGGGCGAAGGACGGGGTGGACTGTGTTCACAATGGCGGGCGCGCCGGCACGCAGGCGCCGGAGTTCCGGATTGTTTCGCATCAGGACGTGATCCTGGCGTTGCTGAGCGGGCTGCGGCTTCTGATCGGGTTTTCGATGGCGGCGGGGTTGTGCATTCTGACCGGGATTCCGCAGAGTTATGCAGCGCTTTCCCAGACGGCGATCGTGCTCACGCTGGCTGCCACGACCTATAATGTGCGGGCGTTCGGCCTGGGAGCGATGATCGGGATGCCGCTGGCGGTTGTGACAGCGGCGGTGCTGAATTTCGGCGTGCTGACGAAGGGATCGGACATGATCTTTTTCGCGCTGGCGGTGATGCCGGTGATTTTTGGCGGGTGTCTGCTGCTGCTCAATCCGAAGACGTCGGCGATCGGATTTAACGCGGGGGTTTTTTTCTTTGTGATTCTTGGCGTGGCAGATCAGCAGAGTTTCGATCCGTCTGCCTTTATCAGCCGCAATGAGCAGTATCTGTTCGCGGCGGTCATTATTTTCATTGCGCTCACGCTGTTGCTGCCGCCTTCAGCGCGGTCGCGGCGGTTTCGGGTGGCGATTTCGATCGGGCATGATCTGCACAGGCAGTTTGAGGGGCATGGCGAGCAGGCGGGATCGGCGCTGATCAGCCGGCATTATGACCGTCTGACGAAAATTCTGATGTGGAACACCTACCTTCCGCCATGCCGGGCGCGGGAGCGGGTGTTTCGCCGGCTGGCCAGTCTTGACGACCTGAACTGTGCGCTGGCCCGTGCGCGGCGTCATCTCGAACGGGCGGCGACGATTGCACAGGTGCGCGCCGAGGCTGAGGCGGCTTTACGAACGACGACCATTTACAATGTCGATTCCGCGATCACGCGCATGACGATCCATGCGAACCGGTTGCTCGCACTTTCGGTCGATCTTCCGCATGGTGAGATGGCGACGGTGCTGGGCGCGGTTTCGGGAATGGAGGGCGCGATCCGGCTGCTGGAGCGGAATCGTTCGGCGATCCTGCTCTACGACATTCTCCCGGTGCCGAAGATGCGCTGGAGGGCGATGTGATGCAGGTCAGATCCGTTCTCGACATTGGCGGGCTGCTGGTCTCGTCCTTCATTGTGCACGTGGGGCTCGGGCTTCTGACTGTTATTGTGCTCCGGCCTCTCATCACGAAGACGCGGCTGGACCGTTTCATGTGGAATGTGCCGCTCGCGGAATTCGGGCTGCTGATCATTTTCACCGGCGTTTACACGATCATGCTCTGAGGACGGGATGTGATCAGGAAAAGGAGTGACAGTGTGAGACAGGAACCCGGGATGCGGATGGGGGCGCCGGGGGTATCCGGGACGGAGGATTGCGGTTTGAGAGGTCTGAAACGTGTTTGAGCGGGCGCGCCGGATTCTTCAGTTCACCACGACCGGGATTATTCTGATCATTGCCGCGATTACGGCATTTGTTCTGTGGGATTACTACACGTCCGCGCCGTGGACGCGGAACGGGCAGGTGCGTGTTCAGACAGCCAACATTGCGCCGCGTGTGTCCGGGCAGATCATCGCCCTGCATGTGCATGATAACCAGGTCGTGCGGACAGGGGATATTCTTTACGATATTGACCCGTTTGATTTCAAAGTCGCGGTAGCGACGGCGACGGCGGTTGCCGATCAGCGTCGGGCGGACATGGTTCTGAAGGCGGCGCAGCATGAGCGCCGGGACAGGCTGACGGATGCGGCGGCGTCGCGCGAGGAGAAGCAGGTTTACGAAGCGACGGCCGAGGTTTCCCGGGCGGAGTATGCACAGGCGCTGGCGCAGCTGTCTCAGGCGAAGATCAATCTGGACCGCACGCATGTGCGCAGCACGGTGACGGGCAGCGTGAACAATCTGACGATGCGGGTTGGAGATTTTGCGACGGCGGCTCAGTCGAACATCACGGTGATTGACCAGAGTTCTTACTGGGTGGACGGGTATTTCGAGGAGACCAAGATCGGGTCGATCAATCTCGGAGACCGGGTCCGGGTGGATCTGATGGGATATCGTGAGCCGCTGGAAGGGCATGTGGTCAGTATTACCCGTGGTATCGCGACGTCCAATGCAAGCACGGGTGTTCAGGGGTTGCCGGTGGTGGATCCGGTTTATACATGGGTGCGTCTGGCACAGCGTATTCCGGTTCGGGTTCAGATCGACCGGATTCCGGCAAGTGTGACGGTGGTGGCAGGCATGACGGCGACGGTGACGGTTGTGGGCAGCAAGGGGCACCGGGCGCATGACACGCTGCACGATGCGTTCGACCGGCTGCATGACACAGCGTTCGGGGTCGGGGCGGGGACGCGCCGGTAGGGCGGATTGAGAAACAGAGTTCCGGGATAACAACCCGATCTCCAGGACCGTGAGTCTCCGCAAACGTGAATGCAACTGATCGGAGAAAGCCGGAGGCAGAATAAAGTAACGGAATCGAAACGTTCTGTGCGGTTGCCGTGTATAATGTTTGCTTCGTTCACGGGGTGTTCCAGCCGTTGGGGATGGAACGTTTTAGTGGAACGGTCGCCTGTAGTTTAATCTGTAGTCAATTTTTCGTGCTCGCTGGCGTTTAAACAGGGCAGGGTTTCCTGCATGCATCTCGTACTCCGGGACAGGTCTGGTCGCCACGCTGCCTGCGGCCAGCACGGCGCCTTCACCAATACTGGCACCCGGCAATATTATCGCATAGGAACCGATAACGGCATTGTCTCCAATCGAAACGCCGCGTGTTACGGTTTCGTAATCAGGTGACTGAATATCATGCTGCTGAGTAAATATTTTGACACCTGTCGTCATATCAACATTGTTTCCAATATGGATTCCTCCTCTGCCATCAAGAAAGCAATCCAGCTGGATATTAACATTATCGCCTATTGTGATGTTCCATGGTGAAAGTATACGCACGCCACTGTGGATATTTGAGCGCCCGATATGCATTCCATAAAGATACCTGATGACGAGTCGTCGCGCTGCATAGGAAGGAAAATAAGTAAAAAATCTGTTCCACAATGCGAGATATCCGTATCCCGCAATATTTATTGTCGATCCGATCAGCGGATTTTTCGAGAGTTTGTAGAGAACTTTGAACACCGTTTGACCTCCGGATAAAATATTCTGAATTTTTCAGACTGATCATATTGCTATGAAAAACGGCTTTCCGAAAAATATCCGGTTATGTGTTGTAATATTGAAATAACAAACTTCTTTTCCCAGTATGATGAAGATTAGTCCGGACAGATTTCATAGTCGTCTGGTCCGTCGCCACGCAGATTTACGTCGTCCGGCTGACTGTTTTCTCCGTCTGTGTTGCCTGTTGACGATTTCAGACATTGTGCTGTCGTCCGCACCTCCATATTCCCGGCCCGCCGGTTGACTCCAGCGTTATAAAGAGCACTTTGTTACTGGTCGGCCTCATTTTTTCCATGCGGGCAAAAAGACCTGAACCAGTTTCTGTCCGATGAGTATTCTGGCGAAAATCACGGCATCTCCGGCATAACGCGGTGCTAGTCTGCCTGGCTCTGAACTCAGACGGTGGAGCCACTCCAGACCTGAAGACCGAAGCCATGACGGAGCGCGTTTCTTCAGACCCGCGGTAAAGTCCAGGGCCATGCCGACGCAGAAGATGTGGGCCGCCGGAAGATCACTGAGATGCTGCGCCACCCAGTTCTCAGACTTCGGAGCGCCCACGCCCAGAAAAAGATGTGTGGTATTATGTTTCCGGATTTGCGCGAGAATCATCTCGTTGCAGTCTGCGTCGTGCTCGAAGTTGAAGGGCGGGCTGTAGAATGCGACTGAATCGGGAGCGAAACCCCGACCGAGCAGGTTCTGGCGCAACCTGTTGCCTGTATCGTCTGAACTGCAAATAAAAAAGGGCCGATCCCTGGAGGAGCGCATCTGTCTGAACAGAGCGTCGAACAGATCGGCGCCGGTGATCAGTGGCACGTCTTCACCGAAACACACACGGGAAATGACCTGAACCGGACGACTGTCGAGTGTGATCAGTGTCGCCTTGCGATAGGCCTCGCGGAATTCCATATCGGACTGGAGAACGCGCAGGTGATTGAGATTGCAGGTTATATAGAAGACGGGGGCATGAATATTTCTGAACGCGCCTGCAATAACATCGGCAAGAGTTTCGTGACCGAACCGCACGCCGAGTTGTTCGTGCAGGCGATGACTGTCCGACTCAGTTATAACCGAGCCTGTCATAATGGCGTTTCGTCTCCTGAAGCTGCAAGGCGTCTTCTGAACATCAGTTTATGCTCCGGCTAAAGACAGGAATCCGGAGCAGGTCATGACCTGTTTTCCAGGCAGACAGAACCAGTCCGGGAAAAGTCCGTCATCTGTCTGTTTGACGTAACCATCTGGCTGGCCCGGAAAATCTATTGCAGTGATTTTGCACGTGATGACCGGATGGCAAGCCAGCTTTTGTTCAGTCCACAGAAACGCTCGCCAGTTAAGGCTGCATCCGGAAAAAGCCAGTGCATTTCAGCGTAAGTGAGGCAGCGTGCGTCCTCGACCATAAGCATGGCCTCTCCTATATTACTGGCGCGTGGATAATATCCACGCGCGCGTTTCATCAGTAATCCGGCGCGCCATGCTCCGGGCAGCCAGTGAAAGCCGATCATTTTTGTGTGGAATTCGTACGGGAACCAGAAATTTGGAGTCTGAATGTAATAGGCCGGCGCGAGACGACGTGCTTCCTGCGCGAGCGCCTCCATTCTTCTCCACGGGCCGATATGTTCAATCGTGCTGTTTGAATGTACTAAATCAAATGCATCATCAGAGAAAATACTGAGATCCGTTGCATCGTGCTGTATACAGGACACGCGTGACGGGCAGAATGTGAACGATTTTAAGTTGACGACGGTTATCTCTATCGATTTCCCGGTCAGAAATGGTTCAAAATTATTCCAGTATCCCGGGGTGCCTCCAAGATCTACAATGCGGCAATTGTTTTTTTTACTTATAATATCATCTATTAGTGAAATGACGCGTTCAAACCGGGCGATGCGAAACCGGTTTAATGGTAAAGGTGTATCTCCCGGAGCAGTGTTGGGAGAAAAAACGGATGTAAATGACATGCGTGTTTCAATGCGTTTAAGCGCCGAACGGCGCTAAGTTACAGTCTGGAATGCTAACTACAAAAAAAGATCTCTGTCGAGTAAATATTATGTGGTATCGGAAGCTGGGGTCTGTTCCAGAATTATGGACGCGCATTACGCTTTCGTAATACCTGTTTACCTGTCCCGGAGATCCTGCGGGGGAGACCTGTCACGTTATCCGGAGCGCGACAGGGCGGCAGGAGCGGCCAGGCCGGAGAGCGGCAAAAGCCGGCGCTATCCCGGGAAGATTATCGTTCGCGCGCTGTGATTGTGCCGGCGATTTCCGCTGAGTTGTCGTTTTGTCAGGAGAGGTTGCTCACGCGCGAGCTCATGGCGCCCTGTGAGGCTGTTCGGTGGTGGATATTCAGCTTTGATTTGCTGGCGCCCCCGCGTGAAGCCGTGTGTATGAAAAGGCGACGGGACAGGCTGTTTTCAAAATACAGAAATGAGCGGGGTCATACCGGCATAAGCAGTCGTATTTGCAAATGACAGCGGTGCCTGATTAATGAAAGGCAGAGGGCAGTATTGAAATTGCCGCAACATTTCAGAACGATGGCGCGTTCTCTCAGGACTGGTGCTGTTGTGTCATCAGAGCAGGAAAGCCGGATAATGAAACAGTCTTCTTTGGCCCCGGGGTATCGTTTTGCCGGGGGACGTTTCCGGCTCTGTGCGGTGACGGCCGGTGCATTGCTGGCGGTGACCGGAGCGGCGCGGGCGGATGACAGTGTGGACCATGGCTGGGCGCCGACGGGAAATGTGACGGTTGTCGCGCGTTTTCCGGAGGTTCAGGCGTCGGGGATTGCGCGGTTGCCGGACGGGCGGATTGTGCTGTCCCTGCCGGAAAGCGCGCAGCGTCATGGCGGGCCGGTTCTGGCGGTGTGGACGGGTTCGGCGCTGGTGCCGTTTCCGTCGGCCGGGGCGCAGGGGAAGATGATTTCGCCGCTGGGCATGACGGTGGACGGGAACGGGCAGCTCTGGTTGCTGGACGAGGGCGCGCGCGCGGGGAGCAAGGCGAAGCAGAAGCCGGCATTGCTGCATATTGACCCGAAGACGAACCGGATTGTCCGGCGGTATGCGCCGGGGGCGCCGGCGTTACTGCCGGACAGTCATGTCAACGATGTGCGGGTTGATCTGACGCATGGCGAGGCGGGGACGGCGTATATCAGCGACACGTCTCAGACGACGCATCCGGCTCTGGTTGTGGTGGATCTGGCCAGCGGGCGGGCGCGGCGGATTCTGGCGGAGACGGTTTCGGTAAGTCCGGTGCCAGGGCTGGTGATGGAGGCGGACGGCCGTCTGGGGCGCTATGATGAGGCGCATCCCACGGTGGCGCAGGGGGGCGTGGACGGTGTGACGCTGAGCGCGGACTCGTCGCGGCTTTACTGGTCGCCGCTGTCATCGCGACGTCTTTACAGTGCGCCGACGGCGGTCCTGTCGGATGGCGCTGCGTCCGAGGCCACGATTGAAGCGGCTGTGAAGGACGAAGGTGAGGTTGGCATCATGGACGGGATGGCGACGGCGCCGGATGGCAGTCTGTATCTGACGGATATTGAGCGTCATGCGGTGGTGCGCCGGACACCGGACGGGGCGTTGTCGGTTGTGGCGCAGGACCCGCGTCTGATCGCGCCGGACAGCCTGACGTTTGACGGGGATTCGCTGTTGCTGACGGTGGGGCAGTGGTCGCGGCTGCCGGTGTTTCATAACGGGCGGGATGTGCAGGAGCGGCCGTATGTGCTGGTGCGGATTGCGCCGCTCCCGCCGACGGCGCGGGGGCAGTAAAGGTCGGGGCGCGGTCCCTTTTATCTCCAAAATGGTTTGCAAAGGTCTGAGACCTTTGCCGGGTCCGGGCAGCGCCCGGACTGGAGAGCACTGCCCCGGCCCCCGGCAGGAGGCGCGGCCTCCCGCATCTCGTTTTACCCGGAGAGATCGGGGTCGGGGGCAAAGTCCCGTTTCTGTTGCGTGGTTTTTCCGGTGTGGATAGGTTGTTTCCGACGTGATCAGGAGAGAGAGCGGTTTGCGACGGATGCGGGAAACCGGAATGGGGAAGAGACTGGCTGCTCTGCTGATGCAGGCGGTGCTGGTTCTCTCTGTTCTGCTTTCACCCGACGCGCAGGCGCGACCTTCGATGATGATGATGCCGGAAGCGCATTCCATGATGATGTCCTGCGGGGCGGGTCATCATCGCATGGCCATGCCGGAACAGGGCTGTCATCATGACGCCGGACACGCGCATGAGGGCGATTGCTGCACGCAGAGCGCCTGTTCCGCGACATTGCCGGACGGGCCCTCGGGTGTGTTTGTCGTGGCGCGGCGGACGGTTGATATGTCCTGGCCCGGTCTGAGCCGTCCGCAGGTTCGGGGGTTCCGGGTTGCGCCTGATACGCCGCCTCCCCGGCTGAGAGCCTGACGCCCGCTTTTCCGGCGGCGTGGAATTCGGTGTGGCCGCCCGTAGTGACGGGATGAGGCCTCTGTTCCGGCTCTTATCGGATTCTTTCTGTTATGGTGATGTACTCCTTTTCGGAGCGAAGGGCGCTGTCGCGTCGTCGCTTTATGACCGGCGTGGCTGCGGCTGGCGGCGCGGGCGCTGTCCGGTCTTTCTGTCCGGCTGACGCGGCGACGTTAAGCGCCGTTCCGGAGCGCTCTTCCACGCGGTTTTCGCTGTCGGTTGAGTCTGTGCCGGTTGTCATTGGCGGCAGGAGGGCGATGGCGACGGGAATCAACGGATCGATGCCCGCGCCGACCCTGCGGTGGCGGGAAGGCGATACGGTTGAGATCGCGGTGACGAACCGGCTTGATGAGACGACGTCGCTGCACTGGCACGGGATACGGCTTCCGGCGGAGATGGACGGGGTGCCGGGTCTGAGTTTTGCCGGGATTAAGCCCGGGGAGACGTTCACCTACCGGTTTCCGGTCCGGCAGAACGGGACATACTGGTATCACAGCCATTCCGGGATGCAGGAGCAGACCGGGCTTTACGGGGCGATTGTCATTGATCCGGCGGAGGGACCGGCCGGGACGGCGGAGCGGGATTATGTTCTGGTCCTGTCGGACTGGACGGATGCGGACCCGGAGCAGATCGTTTCCAATCTGAAGTTTCAGAGCGACTACTATAATTTCCGGCAGCGAACGGTCGGAACGTTTGCGCGGGATGCGATGCGGAACGGCGTGGGCGCGACAATACGGGACCGGCTTCGCTGGGGCGCGATGAACATGGCGCCGACGGATATTTCGGACGTGTCCGGCATTATCTACACATATCTGATGAACGGACAGCCGCCGGAGACGGGCTGGACGGGGCTGTTCCGGCCGGGTGAGCGGGTGCGACTGCGGGTGATCAACGCGGCGTCGATGACGCTTTTCGACATGCGGATTCCGGGGCTGACGATGCAGGTCGTGGCGGCGGACGGGCAGGAGGTTGAGCCGGTTCCGGTGGATGAGTTCCGGATCGCGCCGGCGGAGACGTACGATGTGATCGTGCGGCCGGAAGGCGAGGGGCCGTGGACCGTGTTTGTCCAGTCCGAGGATCGCACGGGTTATGCGCGGGGGACGCTGGCGACGCGACCAGGGCTGCCGGGGCCGGTGCCGCCGATGGACCCGCGTCCGCTGCGGACGATGACCGATATGGGTATGGGCGGGACGCCAGCGGGCGGCCATGCGGGGATGTCCGCGGCTCATGGCGGTATGGCGGGCATGGAGATGTCCGGTAGCGGCTCCTTAAAGGAAGGCGTTGAGGTTCAGAGTGTCGCCATGATGCCGCGGAGCCGGCTGGCGGAACCGGGAGCCGGGCTGGAGGGAAACGGGCGCCGGTGTCTGACCTATGCCGATCTGCGGGCGGTCCGCGCGGGAGAGGAGGCGCGTGCGCCGTCGCGGGAGATCACGCTGCATCTGACCGGCAACATGGAGCGGTTTATCTGGGGGTTTGACGGGAAGAAGTTTTCGGAGGCCGAACCTGTCGATCTGGCCCTGGGGGAGCGTGTCAGGTTCATTCTGATCAATGACACGATGATGGAGCACCCGATCCATCTGCATGGATTCTGGAGCGAGCTCGAGAACGGGCAGGGGGCGTTCCGGCCGTATAAGCACACGCTGACGGTGAAGCCGGGGGAGCGGCTGAGTTATCTGGTGACGGCGGATACGCCGGGGATGTGGGCGTACCACTGTCATCTTCTCTACCACATGGAAGTGGGGATGTTCCGCACGGTGGTGGTGTCGTGAGACGGGCTCTGACTGTGGCGCTGGGGCTTGCGGGCGCGGTGCCTGCCGCAGGGCTGGCGCATGATATGGGCGACATGGCAGGCATGGACATGGGCGGGGCGAAGAAGCCGGTGTCCGCCGTTTCTGTAAAGCCTGCCGGGCCGGCGAAAGCGTCGCCTGTCCGCCCCCGGAAGCGGTCTGCGCCGGTGAAGTATATTGCCGGGATTCAGCCGGTCATGGATCATATGTTGTATGGCCATGCGCTGCTGGACGAGTTCGAGGCGCGGTTTGACGGACGTGGCGGCGAGTTCCGGTATGACGGGCAGGGCTGGTACGGCACCGACTATGACAAGCTCCGGATCAAATCCGAGGGGACCGTCGGGCATGATGGCCGGTTCGGGGACGGAGATCATGAGATTCTCTATGACCGGGCGATCTCGCGGTATTTCGGTGTTCAGACCGGGGTGAGGCTCGATGTTGACAGCGGCCCGACGCGCCCGTGGGGGGCTGTCGGGATTCAGGGGCTGGCGCTGTATTTCTTCGATCTGGAAGCGACGGCGTATTTCAGCGATCGCGGAGCGGCGGGGCGTTTGCAGGGGTCTTACGATATCCTGCTGACCAATCGCCTTATTCTTCAGCCTCAGGCGGAGCTGAATTTCTACTCGACGGCGGACCGGACACGGGATGTGGGTCGGGGGTTTTCCGACATCGATACGGGGTTACGACTCAGGTATGAATGGTTTCGGAAGTTCGCGCCTTATGCAGGCATTACTTACACGGGCCGGTTCGGTCAGGCGGCCGGGATAGCGCGGTCGCGCGATTCTGTCGTGCATGATGTGACATTTACGTTCGGGCTGCGGGCCTGGTTCTGACGGCTGCGACCGGATTCGGGGATGTCATCTTTTGTCGTCTGAACCAGACGATGCCGGCGCTGTCCGGATATTATTCTGATTCATCGTGGATTTTACGATTAAGTCACGAAGGCGGGTGGGAATTATGACCATCGTTAACCCGCAATTAACCGATTTGAGTGAATCGTAACGTCAAGCCGTGCGTTCGGAGCAGTCTTCAAGCGCCCCGGTGGAGAGGCGGACTTCTCTCCCACGACATGACAGGATGAAAACACATGGGCACAGTTATGCACACAATTCGCTCCTTCTTCGACGACCGGGAAGGCGTGACGGCAATTGAATATGCTCTGATTGCCGGACTGATTGCAATCGTTGCTTTTGGATCAATGCATTATCTTGGTTCAGAGCTTAATCTCCTGTTCAGCACGATTGCGCAGTCTGTTTCGGAAGCTCCGACCGGCGGCGGCAGCTAATCTGTTTCAGTTTCAGTAAGATAAAATCGGAAGATGCTGCGGGATCTGATTTTTTCTGCGGTGTCTTTTAGTCTTCTGATTGCGGCTCTGACCGATCTGAAGACCAGGACGATCAGCAATTCGGTATCTGTCGTTGTGATCGTCCTGTCTTTCCTTGCAGCCTGGGACAGGGGCGGCCTGTCCGCGAGCATTTTTGTTTTTTTTATTCTGGCACCGGTTTTTTACCTTCTGTGGATATTACGTGTTTTTGGCGGTGGTGACGTAAAATTACTGATCAGTCTGATACCGCTTGTTCCTCCTGGTCGTTTGTTCAGTCTGTTTTTCACGATCGCTCTTGTCGGTGCCATTCTGGCGGTCGTCTATATTACTCGTTTCATGGCGCTTGGGCTCAGTCGGCGTAATCAGATCAATGTGAAATATTCCAGAGATAAGCAGCTAAATTCTGTTGCATCCCGATTGCCGGAGCTTCCTTACGGTGTTGCGATTGCTGTTGGAACAATAATAAATATAACGCATTTTATAGGATAGAGTGGTGGGAATACATAAATATATAACATATATTGTCATTTGTTTCCTTACTTTTCTATCGATTATTCTTATCTTCTGGGGGTGGATGCATCTGGGCGCTCAGCCTGAGAAATCAGTCGCTGCTGTAAAGCCTGAACCTACGGTCAAAATTCTGGTTGCACATCGGCAGTTATACCCCGGAGAAGTTCTGCGGGCAGAAGATCTGGCTGATCAGACGGTCCCTGTCTCATTCAGATCTGTCAGCACGGTGCTTAGCGAGCAGCGCAGGGATCTCGCGGGGACGCTGCTTCGTGTCGGTCTTCCAAAGGGTGCGCAGATCAGGGCGGACGATGTTGTGCGTCCTGGCGAGGGAGGGTTTCTTGCGGCTCTTCTTTCGCCAGGGATGAGGGGTGTTTCGCTTTCTGTTGATCCGGCCAGCGCTGCCGACGGCCTCATATGGCCAGGTGATTATGTCGATGTGATACTTATTCCGGCAAGTGTCGGGAGTACGACATCCGCCGGACATAACGCGGCCTCTCAGACCATTCTTCAGAATGTGCGTGTTGTTGCAACTGACCAGAATGTTATTCGCGGAAAAAATCCGGCTCTTTCCAACCAGACTGCACGTAACGCTGTCCTCGAACTTTCTTCAGATAATGCAAGAAAATTAGCACTTGCGCAAAAGATTGGCCGTATTGTTCTTGCATTGCGTTCGTTGATTCATCCCGACGAAAAACCATCTGTGTCTGATATTACCTGGAATGAAGATATTTTTGATGGAAGTCCTTCAACTGAACCAGCTGCGGACGTCAGTAAGCCTCCGGGAAGAGAAACGATGCAGGTGTTTAACGGACTTCAGGAAGCGCCGCATGCTCATTAACCGGAGCGGTAATCTCAAATCATTTTTGAAACATAGTGTATACCGCATAGTAATTTCTTTTGTGCTGATGACATATGCTGTTGTCGCGCATGCCGCGACGCCGGTCACGCTTGAAGTCGGAACGGGGAAACTTCTTGAATTAAAATCAAATGTTGCAACAGCCTTCGCTGCCGATCCCAAGGTGGCGGAAGTCAGGCCGGCGAATTCAACAACGCTTTTTGTTTTTGGAACAGGACCGGGGCAGACGACTTTGTCGGCGGCGGATGCGGACGGACACCCGGTCGCGCAGTATATCGTTACTGTTCATCCGGCTCAGTATGCCGCGACCCAGGCACGCGATACGACGCGCCGGGAAAACACGGCTCAGGTCAACCCGCGGATGGGACCAGGCGGGATAACGCTGAATGGTTCAGCGCCGGATGCGGAGAGTGCGGAGCGTGCGGCGGCGGCGGCCCAGGATGAGGCGGGTAAAGCGAACGTTTACAATCGCATGAGATTATCAGGATCTGTGCAGGTCAATCTCCAGGTTCAGGTTGTGGAAATGTCACGACAGATGGTGCGGGAACTTGGGGTCCAGTGGGAAAATGTCAATGCGCTGGGCACCAGTGCAGCGATCGGGATGGCAACCATGAGTCCACTGGCAACGATGGCGTCCAGTCAGAGCAGTTTTTCATTTCTGTCACGTTTCCGCATAGCGGGTCGTCCGACCACACTTGAAACGGTTATTGACGCGCTGGCTCAGGATCAGCTGGTTCATATGCTGGCAGAGCCGAACCTTACGACAATGAGTGGTGAGCCGGCAAATTTCCTGGTGGGCGGCGAATATCCTATTCCAATCTCGTCTTATAATAATACAGTTTCGGTGCAGTATAAGCAGTATGGTGTTTCACTTTCGTTTGTTCCGACTGTTCTCACCGGAGGACGTATTAATCTGCATGTGAGGCCGGAAGTCAGTCAGCTGACAACGGATGGTGCCGTTTCATTCGGAGAGGGAAGCAACTCCATCAGCATCCCGGCTCTGACAGTCAGTCGTGTTGATACAACCGTGGAACTTGGCAGCGGCCAGAGTTTTGCAATTGCCGGTCTTTTTCAGGACAGTACGACGACGGCTAATCTGGGCCTGCCTGGTCTGAGCGATATACCGATCCTTGGTGCTCTCTTTCGTTCTAACAGCTTTCAGCACAATCAGAGTGAACTTGTCATTATTGTCACTCCTTACATTGTTCGTCCGGTATCAAATCCGGACCTCCTGGCGAAGCCGGATAAAAACTGGACGCCGCCGAATGACTATGACCGCGTTTTAGGAGGAGCGCTTTCTGCTGATCCTCATCATAAGACAGGGAAACAGCATGGTGCCGAGGCTTTAACGCCAGCAGAACCACTTGATATTGGCTTTATGGTGGATTGAGATGAAAGCAGAAATAGCAAAAGCAGGCTTTCTGATTGCCGGACTGTTTATGATTGCCGGCTGTTCGGAAACCGATCCGCTATACATAACGGACCGGTGGAATGCGCCCAGTTCGAACTCACGTAATCTTCTGTTGCAGGTGGCTGTACCTTCCGACATCAGTGCGGGGCGATCAGATACAACATATGATGCGAGTCTTGCATCTGATGCGGTGAAACGTCTCCGCGATGGCAAAACGAAGAAAATCCAGACATCAAGCGCGACGCAGATCGGTAATAATCAGTCAGGCGGAGGGGGCGGGGGATCAGAATGAGCCAGGTCAAGTCGCTTGATTCATCGTCATTGCTGGATGCACCCAAGAAAAATTTACCTTATGAACATCAGATTCAGGCTTTTGTATCTGATCCGGTAAGTGAAAATGTTCTGCGCGAAGTTCTCGACGAGTTTCAGTCGGGAAATTTTAGTCTGACGTGTCAGACCTGTGCACAGGCGACACAGAGGCTACGTCGGGGTTCTACTCCGCGCATCCTGATTATTGATGTTGCCGGAGAAGACCAGCCGATAACATGTCTTGTCGATCTCGCTAATATGCTTGAGCCAAACGTAAAAGTTCTGGTTATTGGTGATCGGCAGGATGCCAATTTCTATCGGCAGCTGACGCGTGGTCTTGGTGTTGCGGAATATCTTTATAAACCGCTCAATCGTTCAATGGTCGCGCGATTTTTCGGACCGTTTCTGACAGATGGAGATTACGAACCGGAAACAACACGTGGGGGGCGTGTTCTCGGTGTTCTCAGTGCGAGAGGCGGTTCAGGCGGGACAACTATTGCAGCAAACCTTGGTTTTTACCTGGGAGAGGTCGCCCGACGTCACACATTGGTCCTGGATGCAGATCTTTATACGGGTTCCGTATCTGTGCTTCTGGGCACGAAGACAGATGGTGGTCTGCGAACGGCGTTCGAATCTCCGCAGCGTGTAGATGAATTATTTATTGAACGGAGTGCGCAGCGTGTTGGAGAGCGTTGCGATGTACTGAGCAGTCAGGTCGATCTTTCGGAGATTGTTTCGGTAGCATCAAATGGACCTGCTCATCTTATTAGTATTGTAAAAAAGAAATATAATTTTATTATTATGGATATACCAAATTATTCTGGAGACGTTAGCAAAAGTATAATAGATATTTGTGATCAGAAAGTTGTTATTCTTGATCCAACGCTTCCTGCTCTCCGGGATACTTTGCGAATTATCGCTGCATCCAGGAGTAACACGCAGGGTGTCAGACCTTTAATTGTGCTGAATAAATTCGGACAGCCTGGCAGTCTGTCGCTATCGGAGGTTACAAATGGTCTGGGACGTCAGCCGGACGTGGTTGTGCCTTTTTTGCCTAAGATACTCAACGAGGCAGAAATTTCGGGGTATCCGGCTGTCCAGGGCAATAATTCGTTCAAATCCTCTATCGAAATACTTGCTCAGGAAGCCGCATCGGTCAGTATGAATGAAAAATCATCCGGTCCTGGTGTCATCAGGCGATTTATGGCGCGTTTTACTGCAAGATTCGAGAAATGACATTTTCTTTTTCTTCTGAAAAAAGAGGCACATTGACAGATGAAGATATTGATATTGTTCAGAATATACGGATCGGTCAAACGTCGGAGGTTGTGGTAAGATTTGCAGGATTATATGAGTTCTGTATTGAAGTGACGGATCAGAATACTGAAAATATGTTATCATGCAAACGTCTGATGTTTGAACCTGAACGTTTAATTAATGGATTTTCGTGTTTCATCAATAAAGTTAAAAATGAAAAAAGCATTCAGTCTTACGGAAGAGAGCCGGTAACCTCAGCTAATGATCCTGTCAATAAAATACGGGCTTGTGGTCCGGCAAAGGCTCTGCCAGACGACGATATGATAATTGATCTTGAATCTCTCAATTGGAATCAGAAAGTTTTATGCAGGCAATTTTCTGGTGCTGGTATCGTCAAGAGGCCAATGACACGCTTTATTGAGAGATTCAGAGAATGACAATTCCTCCTTCTTTTGGGAAAAAGGCGACATTGACGCAGGTGCCTGTTGATATCATCCGGAACGCACCGGTCACTCAGCCATCAGAGATTGTGGCGCAATCTGCAGAGTTGCATGGACTCTGTCTTGAGAAGCTTGACCCGGCAGGTATAAGTAAGTTGTCACCTGAGCGGCTAATGCTTGAAATCGAGCGTGTCGTTAACGAAATTGCTAATGAAAAACGTGTTCAGCTTAATGCAAGAGAGCAGAAGGCTCTCGCGAATGACCTTGTCAATGATATGCTTGGTCTTGGCCCGATACAGCCTCTTCTTGATGATGACCTGATCACTGATATTATGGTGAATGGTCCGTATCGTGTGTTTGTTGAAAAAGCCGGAAAACTTGTCGATGCGGATGTAAATTTTCGTGACAGACGTCATCTTATGGCCGTAAGTCAAAGAATTGCCTCTGCAGTCGGGCGTCGGATTGATGAATCAAGCCCGACTGTTGATGCGCGTCTGAGTGATGGTTCGCGTGTCAATATTGTTTTTCCGCCTCTTGCACTTGACGGACCTTATGTTTCGATCAGAAAATTTGCAAAACGCAAAATAGATTTCAAGAAATTGGTCGAAAATGGAAGCTGTTCTGTTCAGATTGCCCGAATTCTTGAAATAGCTTCTCGTATAAGGCTGAATGTCATTATTTCCGGTGGAACAGGCTCGGGTAAAACGACACTCATGAACGCTATGTCTCGTCTGATTGACCCGGGTGAGCGTGTTATAACTGTTGAAGATGCCGCAGAACTTCAGTTTCAGCAACCTCATGTTGTTCGTCTTGAAACGCGGCCGCCTTCTATTGAAGGGACGGGGGAAATAACGCAGCGTGATCTTGTCAAAAATGCTCTCAGAATGCGACCCGACAGAATTATTATCGGTGAGGTTCGTGGTGCAGAGGCGTTTGATATGCTGCAGGCAATGAATACCGGTCACGATGGAAGTATGTCCACGATTCACGCAAACTCCACAAGAGATGCGATTACCAGGATAGAAAATATGGTGCAGATGGGAAATCTTGGTTTGCCGACATCATCAATCAGGACGCAGATTGTTGGCGCTGTAGATCTCATTGTGCAGATTGAGCGCCAGCGTGACGGCGTCCGACGGATTGTTCAGGTCACGGATGTTGCCGGACTTGAAGGGGATGTGGTGACACTGAATGATATTATGACTTTCAGTATTGATGGCGAAAGTCACGATGGAAAAATTGTCGGACATTATAATGTCTCTCGTTCGCGTCCAAGTTTTCACAGCACTTTAACTTATTTTCAGCTTGATAAAGTCTGGGTAAATGCTCTTGAAGGTTAAGCGCAGATATGTTTGGTTTATTCGGCGTGGAGTGTGCTTTAATATTAATTGCGTTGTGTAATATTTTAGCTTTTAGTGCATTTAAAAAAGAGAAAAATTATAATAGACTCAGAAGTGAACGTATTAGTCAGGTGACGATAAGCGATCGGGTAATGATTGTTGAAGCTCCATTAAATATTTATTCAAAAAAGAAAAAAACTAGTATTTATTATTCTTTATTGAATAATATTCTTGGTGTCGACGTTAATAGTAGTTTATATAAAAGCACGTATGTTATCAAAATTTCTTCTATAATTGTTTTTATAATAACTATTATTTCTTTTATCTTGGGGTATTTTCTTGACAGGGTCGCCGTAGAGTCTAGTCCGCTCGTGGATATCGCAATAATAAGAATATATTTTCTGAGGATTCATGGAAAATATAATGCAAAACTTATTGAACAGCTACCTGAAGCTGTATTTATGATGTCACGTTGCCTGAAGGTAGGTGTTTCTCTTTCAAGAACCCTCGAAATTGTTTCGCAGCAGGCACCTGAGCCGACAAAAAATTTGTTTGAAGATGTTGTCCACAAGGTTGCAGTTGGAAAAGAACTGGGTGAAGCGCTGGAAGATCTGGCTGGTAATGGTGGGATTAAAGAATACAGGTTTTTTTCAATAATCGTGCGGCTTCAAAGCAGAACCGGTGGTGGACTCGCGGAGATCCTTGAGAGTTTTGCGTCGACAATCAGAAAGCGTACACAAGCGAAAAAAAAGGCGATAGCTTTGGCATCCGAGGCCAGAACAAGCTGTTACGTGCTTGCTGGATTGCCATTATTTATGGCAGGGCTTATGTCATTTATGAACCCAAAATATATAGCGGTATTATATACAACCCCGTCCGGCATTAAGATGTTATATGCTGCTATAATTTTGTTTGTTATGGGTATTTCATCGATGATTTTTATAACTAAATTCACATTGAGGTCATGAATTGTTTATTTATGTGGCTTTGATTCTGATTATTTTATCTTGTGTTGTCCTGGTGTGGGAATTTGACCGATATCTGACCGAATTGCGTATTCGTCAGATTCGTCTTTCGAAAATTTGTAGCCAGAATAATTATCGATCAGGAGATGCGGAGTTACAAAAAACTTTATTTTCCAGAATATTTTCTAAGATCAGATCAGAACTTAGTCGTTCAAAAGTTCTTCAGAATGCCATAAACACCAGTGCATTAAAAAACGGGAATCTGAAATATATTGGGGTCGATGCAGAAACCTTCATTCTTATGAAGATTATGCTCTGTATATTGGCAGCCGGAGCAGGCTATTTCTATGCTTGCATGGCGAACCGTCAGGGTCTGTCGATGTTGCTGGAAACAGGCATCCCGGGTGTCTTCGGACTTCTCGCTCCTGATTTTGTAATGAAACAGAGAGCCAACATGCATTTACGCCGTGTTGACGCGGGAATGGCAGATGCTCTCGATTTGTTTCTTGTCTGTGCCGAAGCGGGACTTGGTATGGAAACGAGTATGGAGCGCGTTGCTGCTGAAATGGTAACCCTTAACCGGGATGTTGCTTACGAATTCAGAAAAACAGTTGATGAACTAAGGGTTAATTCTGATCGATATAAGGTTATAGAAGACCTGGGGAAACGGACTGGTGTCGAGGGATTGCTTCGCCTGAGCGCAGCATTGGCGCAGACGCTTGAAACAGGTGCATCGCTGGGCGCTGTGCTTCGTGTACTTGTTGCTGAAATCCGTGAAGATACACTGATAAAATTTGAGTCGAAAGCCGCGAAACTTTCAGTTTTTTTAACATTTCCGATGATAATATTCCTGCTGCCCTGTATGTTTATTGTTATAGCGGGTCCGGCAATTATCAATGTTATTGCTGCTCTTTCAAGGTAATTTTAAATGAATTTAAAGAAATGGTTAGTGGAAAGTAGCGGAAAATATCGGGTTTCCATACTCCTTCTGCTTTCAGTGCTTTGTTCATGTGCGGGATCAATCAGTAATAAGGCGCTGGAAAAAAAACTGGCAGTTTATGATATAGAGATAGAAAATGGTGAATCTGCCAGAATTATTTCAGGCCTTAACCAGTTGAATTACGAAAACCCGGAAAATCCTGAAATTCTTTTAAGGCTGGCAAATCTTAATGCCTCATTGGGAAGAAATAATGCCGCCGTACAGCTTTATAAAAAATGTCTGGCTCGTGCTCCGGATATGCAGCCGGCATGGCGGGGGCTTGTAAAGCTATATCTTAAAGCAGAGCCTAAAGAAGCTCTCTACCTTCTGGAGAAAATGAAAACACTGTATCCCGCAGATGCGGAGATACTGAATGATTATGGCGTGGCACTGGATCTCAACGGAAGATATCTGGATGCTCAGAACGCTTATGCAAGCGCCATCAATCTTGACCCGACGCTGGTTTCAGCTGAAGTGAATCTTGGGCTGTCGATGGCTCTGGCCGGACAGAAGGAGAAAGGGCTGGCGCTGATCAGACCCTATGCGCAGGCAGCGGATGCTACGCCACGCACAAGAGAAAATTATGCTGTTGTGCTGATCGCGAACGGTCGGATTGACGATGCACGGAATGTTCTGGCTGATTATATGAGTCCTGCCGCTGTGCCGGGCATGCTGGAAAAGCTGTCACAATTTCTGAAAGTGCATGGTGCGGTCTGATAACGCCCGGATAACAGCGCTGCATGTGGAGTCGAACCGGAATGTTTGACAGAAGCTTCAGATGAGACTTTTTCAGTACAATTAGCAAAAACCCTCACACGAGAAGGCTCTCCCCGATCTGCTAATTTACAAACAGATTTCCAGAAGCCACCGGCCTCCGGTGGCTTTCAGGATAAAGCCCTGAGAAAAACAGCTATACTTAACGCGAACAGAACTTTCTGTTTTCCACAAAATGTCTGAAGAGCCTCCGCGCAGCGGGAACACTCTTCAGGCACTGGGTAGACAGCTCTACTCCTCGCCGAGAACGGCCTTCGCCTTGCGGACGATTGTTTCATACTCATGGTCGCTCAGTTCGCCACGATGATGAAACTCGCTCGCCCGAGCTAATGCATCCCGGGCGTGAGAGGCATCGGGGATGGGATAGCGGCGACCGGGTAGCGCGAAAGCGTCATCAGGCAATGCGTCCCGCTCGGCAGTTGTCAGTTTCGACATGGTGCGCGTTTCCTTTCCATGTGGCGGGATGCACAAAACCGCTCCTTAAAGCCGGTCAGATTTATCCCGGAAGGAGAGCTTACGCTCTTGATGAAAGTTCGGCATCCTCGATTTCGTCGAGTTCAGCCATGGCAGCATCCGCGCTGACGGTGGGCACATTTGCCGCCGGTATAAAATGCGACGTGTCGATTTCGTCTTCCGGCCTCTGGTGGGCGGCAAGGCGGCTCACCACGCGAAACGCGGTGAAGATTGCGACTGCGCCGAACATCACACTGCCCAGAGCCTGCCCGATCTGTACGCCCTGAGCACCAAATCGCGCACCATAGGCCACGAAAGGAATTGTTCCCAGGGTGGCCCTGCCCCAGTTGAACAGCGTCGAATAGAGCGGGTGTCCGAGATTATTGAATACGGTGTTGGCGACGAACAGCATACCGATGAAGAGATAGCCGGAGACTGTCCAGGAGCAGAACAGATGGATCAGCAACGCACCGTCGCCGTGAGCGTGGAAGCCGGCGACAAGCAGATTCTGGTTCAGGGCGAGCAAAATCCAGGTCAGAACAACACACAACCCCACCAGTTGCAGGGATGAGCCGAGGACTTCACGGACGCGATGCATCTGTCTGGCGCCGACATTCTGTGAAATGATCGGTCCGACCGCGCCTGTCAGCGCAAAGACGAAGGAAAAGGCAACCACGACAATGCGATCCACGGATGTCTGTCCGCCGACCGCATCCAGGCCGAATCGGGCCATGTGTTCCGTTACGTAGGCGCCGCCGACCGGGGTGGCCAGGTTGGTCATGATCGCCGGAAGCGCAATGGCGCCCACGCGCCGCGTATCGCGCGGAACAGCCGCGAACCGGGGCCATTCCAGCATGCCGTGCGACAATGCGCCGCGGACGCCGAGGATCAGAACGGCGGTGCGCGACAGGACGGAGCTGATGGCGGCTCCGGTCAGTCCTTCGTGCAGCCCGAGAATCAGGATCGGGTCCAGAAAGGCGGTCAGCAGAGCCGCTGCAAGCGTGACGTTCATGGAGCGTTTTGCGTCCCCTACCGCGCGCAGAAGCGCGGCACTGGCCATGCCCGTCGCCATGGTCGGGAAGAAAGGAGACACGATGTGCAGATAGGTTACGGCTTCGGTCAGGGCGTCGCCGGAAGCGCCGAGGAGCCGGAGGATCGGGTCTGCGAGGATTGCGGTCAGAAAGCCGAGAGCGAGGCTGATGATGAAAGTCGTGAAGAGAAAGGATGAGGCGATGCGCCGCGCGTCATCGAAGCGGTTGCAGCCGATCTCCCGACCGACTGATGCTCCGAGCCCGATGGTCATTCCGATCGAGACCGCGATCTGGATACCACCGACGGCTCCTGCAAACCCGATAGCGGCCGTCAGCGCAGGGTTTCCGAGGTGAGCAATATAGATCATGTTCAGCATATCGACAGCGAACACAGCCATCAGACCGATGGTTCCTGTGCCGGCCATGACGAGAACATGTCGCATGATACTGCCGGTCACGAAGCAGGCTCCGCGCGCCGCCGCTGGTTTTCCGCTCATTCCACCCTGTCCGCCCGTATGCTCTCCGGGGCAGTTTCTTTCTGCTCTTTAGCAGTAACATGATCCGCTTTCGACGCGAATGCCGTAAAATCCGGGGACTGTCTGATGGCGGGGCGCCGGCCGAAGGCATGTGTGACCGGGTCTGAGACTCACATATGCCCGTGCCGGGGGCCAGGAGGGTAAAAGATGGTCATTTGCGCCCGGATTAAGGTGTGCGTTAGCTTGTTTTCAGGCTCCACGACCCCGATGAAGATGTTTGTGCGAGATCGGTCATGACTGTGCAGCAGGATGCGGTATCGACCCGGCATGGCTGTGAGATCGCAGAAGGCAGATTGTTCGATGTCTGCCGGGAATACGTGCTAACGGGGAATCCGGTGGCGGAGAATCAGTCTCCGGCACGGGGTACCATATTGTGAAAAAACCTGCCCGGTTTGTCATTGGTCTTGGCGTCCCCCTGGTGGCGGTGATGGGGATGATTCCGTTCGTAAGTTGCTTTGGTAAAACTTTACTGGGTGTTCCAACCATTATTGTGGCCACCGGAAGTCTGTTCTTTATTGCCAGTGCCAGCATGGCGGCGTGCTGGGTGCTGTTCGACCGTGCTGAGGTTTCCTGATCCGGTCCTGCCTGATCTGATTGCTGTCATAGCCCCACCCAAAGACTCCCAAAACCAGCCCCCGGGCAGCATCGGAGCCAGCCTCCGACACCACTCCCGCCGCAGATCACCCCCCGATATCAGCTCCCGGAGCCCCGGTAAGATCGACGATCCATCGGGCGACAGCTTCACCGAGGAGCTTATAGCCGAAGTCCTGCATATGCAGATCATCGGGAGACAGGTCCTCACGGGTGATGCTGTACTCAGCACACCAGGATTTCATGTGACGATAACGGTCGAAAAAAGGAATCCCCATTTCGATGGCAAGCGCAGGCGTCGCATCGCGAAAAGGAGGAAAGGCCGGGCAGTCCTCCATCATTTTGCACCACTGGGGGCCGATCATGGCCAGATCGCTGCCGTTGCGGCGAAGGGCGCCGAGATCGTCACGGGTGGTGTCGATGAAGTATGAGACGGGAACATCCTGCCAGGCATCGTTGGTGCCGCCCTGCCAGATAACAAGATCGGCCTTATCGTCGAGCACCTGCCGGAGACGGTCGTGCATTTCGCGGGCGCCGTTGCCACCGATGCCGCGATTGATGACGGTAAGACCGCCGGGCGCATAAGGCGCGAAAGTGCGCTCGAAGACGGGCGCGAAACCGTGTTCGGGCGTGCTGGCGCCGACGCCTTCGGTGGTGGAAGAGCCAAAGAGACAGATGCGAACAGGCTCACCGGCGGAGAGCAGGCGGGTGAGATGCGGGAAGTGAGTCATGCGCAGGGGCTCCTTTTCGGGTGGGGTTGTGTCGGCAGGGCGCTGCCCCGCGCCCCGCAAAGGGATGCGATCCCTCTGATCCCGGTCTGATGAATGAAAACTGTTCCCATAGGCCGGAGCGACATCACGCGGCAGCCGCTGCTTTGACGCGGACGCGCTTGCGTTCGTAGATGACGGTGACGCCGTAGAGGATGGCAAGGCCGGACACGTTAATGACGATCTGGAAAGGCCACGCATCGCCGAAGGTGGTGAAAATCAGCCGGCCGAACAGATCGAGAATGGTGCCGACGGTGAAAACCTCAAGCGAGTGCCGCCCGCACAGGGCCAGGGCCTGCCCGAGACGGGTCTCGGAAAAGCGGCGGGCCAGCGAGGAGGACTGCACGAGATAAAAAATGGCCATCACGTCAAGCAGACGCAACGGGGCAAGGGTGCTCTTGTCGGGCGACGGCAGAGCCAGGGGCGCAATGACGGGCAGACCCCACTGCGTCCAGGGAAAAGCCTCGACGAGCGAAAAGGTGAGGTAAAGACCGCAGGCGATTCTCAGCCAGGGAAAAGCGGGCAGATCGCCATTATGGCGACCGGCCTCGACAGCGGCGCCGGCGCCAAGGACGAAGAGAAACTGCCAGGCCAGAGGATCAAAATACCAGCCGTCCGGATCAAGCCAGTTGGGGAAATTGATGTTCGGATTGATGTTGATGAGCGCCCACAGCGCCATGCTGAGGGCCAGGGCGAGAAAGCGGTTGGCGCGGATCAGCAGATAGATGAGCGGAAAAGCGCCGAGCAGTACCATATAGAGCGGCAGAATATTCAGGTTGGAAGGCAGCGCGTCGAGCACGAGCACACGCCAGAAATCGGAAAAGCCGTGCGCCAGTTCGGGTTCAAGAAAATCGACCGGAACCGGGGAGTAATTACGCCAGGTGCGGATGGTGACGACACAGACAATGAGCATCAGCGTCTGAGCGAGATAGAGCCGGCAACAGCGCTTTGCGATCCGGATAAACGTGGTTTTCGCACCGTTTTTCGGAAAGCCGCGACCATAGGCAAGCCACGAGGCGTAACCGGCCAGCAAAACGAAAATCTCGGCGGCATCGGCGAAACCGAGATTCCGCAGCGTCAGCCGGTTGAGCAGATTCTGCGGCATGTGATCGACGAACATCATCAGCAGCGCAAGCCCGCGCAGAGCATCGACGCGATGGTCGCGGGTATGGGGCCGGCTCGCCGGAGCAGGCGTCGCCCCTGTCCCGGCAACGGCCCGTCCGGTGCCGGCGCGTTCGTCAGACACCGCAGTATGGCCGCCTGAGCGATCCGTGGCGAACGCCTGCGTGACGGAAGAGAAAGTGGCTGTCATATGCTGTCCTGCACGGCTGCCCGTGCGGGTGAGGGCAGGGAAGCGTGATATAATATCGGGCTTTGGCAAATATATGGCCAGTGTAGTTTCGCTTTCTTACACTATGGATAATGGCGGAATGGCCCCGTATTGCATGCAGGGCTGTTAAGCGCGGGTGGCAGGCTGGAGCGATTTTCGCCATACAGACCCGATGACAGAGAAACCGGCGACAGAGAAAAGGACATGGTCATGACAGAGAGGCGCGTTCCCGCACCGGACGATGTCGAGCGTGTTCTCGGCGGCATGATCGACGGCGGCACCGGCCGCCCGCTGGCCGAACTGGCACGGCTGGAATCCTGTCCGGTCGTGGACGGGCGCCTGCGGGTCACGCTGGCCGTACCGTCCGCCCTGGCGCCAAAGCTCGGAGACGTGGTGGCGCGGGCCGAGGCGGCACTGGCCACGGCGTTCGCACCGCTTTCGGCCTCGATCCTGCTGACGGCACACAGGGATGCGTCGGCTCCCGATGCGGCTCCGGCATCCCCCGCCGCCGCCGCCGGGCACAGGCCGCTGGGTGGCGTGGGACGAAAGCCAGGCGGGGCTGAAGCGCCGGCGCGGCTGCTTGAGCAGGTCGGGGTGGTGATCGCGGTGGCGTCCGGCAAGGGCGGTGTCGGCAAATCCACGACGGCGGTGAACCTGGCCGTCGGGCTCGGGATGGAAGGGCTCTCGGTCGGGCTGATGGATGCGGATGTGCACGGCCCCTCCCTGCCCCGGATGCTGGGCACGACCGGGAAGCCGGAAGTGCGGGACGGGTTGCTGGTGCCGGTCGTGGCCTGGGGGATCAGCGCGATGTCGATCGGAATGCTGGTGGACGAGACGCAGGCGATGATCTGGCGCGGCCCGATGGTGATGGGCGCGATCAATCAGTTGCTGGGCGATGTGGCCTGGGGCGCGCTGGATGTTCTGGTGATCGACATGCCGCCGGGCACGGGCGACGCGCAGCTGACACTGGCGCAGAAGGCGGTGCTGTCCGGCGCGATCATTGTTTCAACACCGCAGGATATTGCGTTGCTGGATGCGCGGCGCGGGATTGCGATGTTTGAGAAAACACGGGTTCCGGTGCTCGGGCTGGTGGAGAACATGTCATATTTCTGCTGTCCGAATTGCGGGCATCGGACGGAACTGTTCGGCCATGGCGGCGCGCGGGACGAGGCGCTGCGGCTGGGCGTGCCGTTCCTGGGCGAGATTCCGCTGCTGGCGGATATTCGCATGAGCGCGGACAGCGGCGTGCCGATCACGATCGGAGCGCCGGAGAGCGAGGCGGCACAGGCCTACCGGATGCTTGCCGCGACGGTTGCCGGGACGATCCGGCGCGTGGGGCGGCGGCCTTCCGCATGACGGGATTTTCTGACGGGCTGGCGTATGGGACGTAGGGCGGTTTTCGGGAAACAGGTTTTTTCCTGCTGGATTTTTCTGTTTTCAGGTGCGGCTGTGGCGGCGGGATCGCCGGCGGATCTGTCGCATCGTGGCGGCACCCTGCGACTGGTGGCGGCCGGTTCGGCGGGGACGCTTGATCCGCAGATCAACTATTCCGCGCAGTATATCGACCTGTTCGCGAATGTTTATGACGGACTGACCGGATTTCGGAAAACGACCGGCAAGGCCGGCGACGATGTCGTGCCGGACCTGGCGGAGGCGCTGCCGGTGCCGCAGGATGGCGGACGGACCTGGGTGTTTACCCTGCGCTCCGGCGTGCGGTTCTCAAACGGCCAGGAGGTGACGGTTGCGGATGTCGTCGCGTCGATGCGGCGGCTGTTCCGCGTCGGGTCGCCGACGGCGGGGGCGTTTTACGCCGCGATGACCGGCGCGGATCTGTGCATGAAGGATGCGGCGCACTGCACGCTTGAGGGCGGTGTGGTGGCGGATGAAGCGCGGCATACGGTGACCTTTCATCTCACGCAGCCCGATAATGAGTTTTTGCAGAAACTGGCCTTCACGCATGCGAGTATTCTTCCGGCGGCAACACCGGATCATGACCTCGGGAATGAACCCGCGATCGGAACCGGGCCGTACCGGATCGTGTCCTACGATCCGAACGCCGGGATGAAGCTGGAGCGAAATCCCTGGTTCCGGATCTGGAGCGAAGACGCGCAGCCGGACGGATACGCGGATCATATCGACTATACCTTCGGTTTACCGGATGAGAGTGCGGTGACGGCGGTCGAGAACAGCCAGTATGACTGGATGTACGACCAGACCCCGCTGGACCGTCTGGGAGAACTCGGCGCGCGCTTTACCGGCCAGACGCATGTCAGCCCGCATCCGGTGGCTTATTTCGCGCCTATGAATGTGAATATCCCGCCCTTTTCAAACGAGAAAGCCCGCCAGGCTGTCAATTATGCCATGGGGCGGAAGGCAATGGTCATTTTCTATGGCGGAGCGGCGCTGGCCCGGCCGCTCTGCGATATGATTCCCTCGGCGATCCAGGGACATACCGATGCCTGCCCCTATTCCCGTGGGGCGGATTTCGCTCATCCCGCGCCACACTGGGAGGCGCCCGATATCGAGCGGGCAAAGAAGCTGGTTCGTGAAAGTGGCACGGCGGGACAGAAGGTTACGGTGGTCGTGTCGAATGGCAGCGTGGATCTGGCCATGGGGAATTATCTGCGGAGCACGCTGGAAGAGATCGGCTACAAAGCGTCTGTCAGACCGATCAGCGCGGGGGTGATGTTCCCCTATATTCAGAACAGTTCCAATCATGTTCAGATTTCGCTGAAGAACTGGGCAGCGGATTATCCGTCTCCGTCGAATTTCCTCGATGCGCTCCTGGGATGCGAGAATTTCCACCCGGGTTCAGACAGTTCGATCAATATGCCTGGGTTTTGCGATCAGTCGATACAGGCGATCATGGACCGGGCGAAATCGGACGTGTCGCTTTCGGCGGAGCAGACGCTTGATCTGTGGCGCGAGGCGGACAGACTGGTGACGGAGCGGTCACCGATTGCCCCGGTTATTGAAATGAACGTGGTGGCAGTAACGTCCCGCCGTCTGGGGAATTTTTTCTATACGAACGTATATGGGCTGTTGTTTTCAAAAGTATGGATTCAGTGAATTTCTGGTCCTGCCGGGCTGACGGATAAAAAAGAAAGAGTCTTGATATCCTGAAAACATATCTGAAACCGGGATAACAGTTTTCCGGAGCAGGCCTGTTCCGTCCTCTGTCTGTAAAATATCCGGACACAAAAAAAGGCCGGTATAAACCGGCCTTTTCCTGAGAGAACCTCCGTCCGTGACGGATGCCCTGCTCCGGCGATATCAGTTGGTGGTGGAGGACGAAGAAGAAGAAGAATCGTCAGTTGATGTAGCTGATTTCTCTTTCTTCTTGTGGTGGTGCTTTTTACCGTGGTGCTTCGTGCTCTTTTTCTTCGACGTATCGGCTTCTTCCGAAGTCGTGGCAGGTGCGGCAGGCGCTGCGCTTGTGGCGTCCGTGCCCGGCGTGGTTGTCGGCGTTGTCGGAGGAGCGGCGGCATCGGTCGCGGGAGCTGTTGCGGCGGTCTGCGCGAAAGCAGGAACAGCGGTCGCGCCGGTCAGGGCGATCAGGGAAAGAGCCGCGAGAAGGCGAGAGGACTTCATGGAATGGTCTCCGGTAAACAGTTCCGGTCTCCTGACATGCGGCGCGGAAGCATCCACGAGAAACAGGAGCCAGTCAGAGGGGCATTTATCATGCTGCCTCTGACCTGTCTCGAATTAACTTTCGATCAGACGCGATCTTTTTGCCGGTTTTGCCTTAATTTCAGCATAATCATTACAAAAATTGCCCTGATTTATGATGTGTAAATTTTTTAATGTCTGTTTTTGCAGGTGCGAATGTAAAAAACAGCATAACAAAATTACTTAATACAAGACTTTATTTATTATGCTGTCGGGATGTCAACGCTATTCTGTTCTATCGCAGGAAATCTGATCACATCCCGGGCGAATTGTATCTGATTTTCAGGTGGTAACTTCTGCTGTATTTCCGGATCAGACGAAAATCCGGAGAGGGCCCGCGCCGGAATCGTGTCTCCCGCGTGAACATTATGCTCCAGGTGTTTCCACGCCGGCGGGACGCGCCAGGAGCTGTTCGATGGCGTCCGGAACCGTGATCCGGCCAGCGACAAGATCGGCGACGGCGTCGATCACGGGCACGGAAACGGTGTTGCGGGCCGCAAGCCCGGACAGTGCCCCGGCAGTGGGAACGCCTTCCGCAACGCCGCCCAGAGAGGCCAGTGTTTCCTCCAGCGTCAGACCGGAACCCAGCGCGACTCCGGTGCGGAAATTACGCGATGCTGAGCCCGTGCAGGTCAGCAGAAGATCGCCCATCCCCGCGAGCCCCGTGATCGTGTCAGATGTGCCGCCAAGCGCCCGCGCAAGCCGTCCGAGTTCCGCCAGCCCGCGTGTGACAAGAGCAGCTCTCGCGTTTTCACCAAGCCCCGCGCCAATGGTCGCGCCCGCCGCAATGGCGATGACGTTTTTCGCCGCGCCGCCGAGCTGGACACCTGCGGTATCGGTGCTGTTATAGAGACGGAAGGCCGGCGTGCCGAGACTGTCCGCCAGCGCGCGGGCAAGCCCCGGCTTCCGTGAGGCGATCACAGCGGCGGCGGGCAGACCGGCGGCGATTTCATGCGCGAAATTGGGACCGGACAGAACAGCGCCCGCACTGTCCGGATGCCGGTCGCGCAGAATGTCGAGAGGAAAGCGCAGACTGTCCGGTTCGACGCCCTTGCAGCAGAGCACAACCGGAGCGGTCACTTCGATCCGCGCGAGGGTGGCCGGGAGATACTGCATCGGCGTGGCGATCAGAAGCATGTCAGCACGCTCCGGCATCCCGCCACTTACAAAAATCCGGTCGGGGAGCGGATGATCGGGGAGACGCGGCATGGCGCCGTTCGGCAGCCGCCCCGAGGGATCGCGCGCCCACAGATGAACGTCCGCCCCCGCGCGCACCGCCTGCAGGGCGAGGGCCAGGCCCCACGATCCGGCACCGATCACCGCGATCCTTTTCATTCCGGCACGACCCATTCCACATCTGCCTCTGTTTCGTCTTCTCCCATATATGGGCGTAAGGCATCGAGAATGGAACGGGCTTCTTCGTCGAAGCGGTAAGGCGGTCCGGCCACAAGCAGGCCACAGCCGTTCAGGCGTCCGGGATCGAGTGGCGGACGCAGGGTGAGTTCTGCAGTGAGCAGGTTGCGCTGCCCGGCGTCTTTCAGTGCGTGCAGAAAAGCGCGGGGCGGGGCCCGATGTTTGATCGGATACCAGGCGGCGATAATGCCACCCGGAAAGCGTGCGCGGGCCTCGATGACAGCCGCCGCAAGGTGGGTGAACTCGTCGCGCTGCTCAAAAGGCGGGTCGATGATCGTGAGGCCGCGTTTCGCTGTGCGCGGCGGCAGCAGGGCGGTGATGGCCTGATAACCGTCGCGCCCATGAACGGAAACGGCCGGGTTGTGGCGGAACAGCGCCTTCAGACTACGCTGATCCTCCGGGTGCAGCTCGCAGCAGGTCAGGGAGTCGCCAGGCCGCAGCAGTCTGGCGATCAGCTCGGGAGAACCCGGGTAGAACAGTTTGCCGTCATGGGCGTGGATGATACCGCGCACGATGCCGAGCCAGGATTGCAGCGGGGCGAGATCGGGGGCATCCGGGTCGGTGTCCAGGAGGCGGCCGATGCCGTCCCGCCATTCTCCGGTGGACTGCGCCTGCGGGCCGGAAAGGTCGTACAGGCCGGTGCCGGCGTGAGTATCGAGCACGGAAAACGGCGTGGATTTACGGCGGAGCGCGTTGACGAGCGCGGTCAGCAGCGCGTGCTTCATGACGTCCGCGAAATTTCCGGCATGGTAGATGTGTCGGTAGTTCAATGTTCTCTCAATTCGGGCAGGCCGTGGTCGCTGCCGGTGTTTATACACCCCGGAGACGGTTATCACGAAGCCGGTATAATATCGGCTTGTGAGTGGCTCGGTCCTCGGGCATCGTTTCGGTTCAGGCCGGTTCGGGAGGCTCCGTAAGGGGCTCCGGACGCACCCATTCAGTGACAGAGGGTTATTTTCATGAAAGCAGGGCTTTTTGCCGGATTTCTGGCGCTTGTTACCGCAACGACGGCTGTTGCGCCGTCTGTGATTTTTGGCACCGCTGTTGCGGCGGCCTGTCGGGACAATAAAGGTAAATTCGTCAGATGTCCGCCGCAGAAGCCGGAGAAGTGTCGTGATACCAAAGGGCGTTATACGAAGTGCACGACGGATGGCGGCAGTGCGCACTGAGATGAAAAAAATGAAGCGGCTGGCTCTCGGGCTGGCAATGGGCGCCTGTTTCGCCGCGTTCGGCACTGTCGCGGGTGGTGAGCCTGCCGCTGCGGCGTCCGCTCAGTCCCGCAAGGTGATTGTGGACGATGACGGTTTCGGCATTGCCCAGTGGCTGCTGTTGCAGGCCCCGGATGTGGATGTGCTCGGCATTGCCGTGGTCAGCGGCGATGTGTGGCGCGATGAGGGCGTGGCCCATGCCCTGCGGGGTGTGGAAATCGCGCATCGCACGGATGTTCCGGTTCTGAAAGGTGCCGTTTATCCACTGCTGAATTCGGAAAAACTGACGGATCGATGGGAGTCGCTTTACGGTAAGCTGGTGTGGAAGGGCGCGTGGATGCGGCAGTGGGTCGAGCCGACCGCGCAGAGCACCCCGCCTTATCACGCAGCGGACGTTGTGCCGGATCTGCCGGAAGGAAACCCCACTACGAAGGCATCCGATGAGTCTGCGGTTCTGTTCATGATCCGGAAAGTTCATGAATTTCCGGGACAGGTTACGATTATCGCCACCGGACCGATGACCGATCTGGCACTGGCGCAGCGGCTCGATCCGTCTTTTGCCGGGCTGGCGAAAGAGCTGGTTTATATGGGCGGCAGTTTTAATCCGCGTCAGGTTCGGGACGATGTTGCAGCGGCACAGTTTGCCCGCGAATTCGAAAATTCTCCGCGCCGTGAGTTTAATTTCCGGTTTGATCCGGAGGCGGCGAGCATCGTGCTGCGGGCGCCATGGAAGCGGATTGTCTCCGTTCCGGCGGACCCTTCCACGGCAACAGAGCTGACACCGGCGTTTCTGCATCGTCTGGCCGCCGCCAATCCGGCATTTGCGGACGCGGTCAGGAAGAAGGAGCCGGGTTTCCCGCTCTGGGATGAAATCGCCGCTGCGGTCTGGCTCGATCCGAAACTGATTACGCGGAGTGAGGATCTGTACGTCGATGTGAACAGTCAGTTCGGCGCGGGGTATGGCGACACGCTGTCCTGGCGACCGGGGTATCAGCCGGATATGGACGAGCAGAAAGAAGTTGTTGTGCGGACGGTTGATGTTCCGAAAATGGAGCAGGCGATCGTTGATCTGCTGAGCCGGAAGCTGCCTGCGGGGAAGTAGATTTTACGGGACCGCGCTCCGTGCCCCGCAACGGAGCGCGGTCCCTCTGATCCCGATTTTTGGCCCCCGGGCCTCAAAGGCGCCATGAGCCTGGGAGGAAAGACGATCGATGCCTCCGCCGTCGTCCACCTGGTGCTTCCGATGGCCGCCGCCACCGCTTTCACAACGATCCGTAATCTGGTTGACGGACCTGACAGGAAGAGTGCCATAGATTATCGGAAAGGGAGCGGATGGTTCTTTCCTGGACGGTTTCCGGCCGGCGACAGCTCGTGATAGCTGATATTCCCGGGCTGTCAGAACGAACGATTGACAACCATCTGCGCCGTATTCGCAAACGTCTCGGGGCTTCCACTACGTACAGGCCATCTGCATCGCGATACAGAATGGCGATATTGAAAGCTGATGTCACCACCTTCGCAAAAGATGGAACCCCCCTGAAATAAACTGATTTGTAAAAATCGCGACCTTCACACAGGTTTCAGTATAGCATCCCGAGAAGCTTCACGCGGGCGAGGACCGTTCCAGCCGCTCCAGCAGGGAAAATCCCGTCTGACGAAACGTGGTTTCGCCATAACGGGTCAGCACCAGATTCCGTGCCGCGGCGCCCGTCTGCGCCAGCCGCTCCGGATTCTTAAGCGCCTGACGCAAAGTTACCGCCAGCGCCTCGGGATTCTCCGGCGGGACACTCCAGCCGGTCAGGCCGTCCTCGATGGAGTACGTCATTTCACCAACCCGGGAACCGATGACCGGCAGACCGGCAAGCATGGCCTCGTGCGCGGCGATGCAGAAGCCTTCCCAGCGGGAGGGTTGCAGATAGAGGTGCAGGCTGGTCAGGAAATCCTGCGTGTCCGCTGTGAAGCCGGGGAGACGCACGTGACCGCCGAGGCCGTTTTGCGCGATCTGAGCTTCGAGCGCCGCGCGTTCCCGGCCCTCTCCGGCGATAATCAGTTCGAATTCCGGCAGATCCGCGCCTTTCAGCAGGGTCAGGGCCTGGAGAAGCGGGGCATAGCCTTTGACCGGATGCAGACGCCCGAGGGAACCAAGTCGCAAAGTCTGGCCAGGAATCCAGGGCGCGGCGGCGGGGCTGGAGGCTTTCGCGCAGAAAATCGGCCAGCAGGCGAGGCGGGACGACGGAATGGAGAGCGCGCTCTGGGTGATTTCGGTGACATAGCGGGAATCGCCGACCCAGAAGCAGGAGAGATTACGCGCGGCCCGGAGAAGCAGCCGGTTGCCGGGTTTCAGTCGCGCGGAATGTTGCCAGCTCGCGACGGGAACGCGGAGCCGGCGTCCGACCTGCTGGCCGAGAAGGGTGGCGCGGGTCAGGGAAGTCCAGAGATGGGTGGGCTGCCATTTGCGGAGAGTCCGCATCAGCCAGAAGGCGGCGGCGAGCTGATTTTGCGAACCGGCCCCGCAGGTGAAAACCTCCAGCCCCGCCGCGCGCATCGGGGCTTCGGCGAGTCCGTCACGCCGGGTAAGCGCGAAGATGGCGACCTCGTGGCCTGCCTGGCGAAAGATGTCGGTGATGGCGGGGACCGGGAAGGCCGCGCCTCCGCCTTCAAGCGAGTTGATGACATAGGCGATACGCATGGGCGGGATTGGCAACAGACAGGGTCTGAAGTCAAGGCCGCGCGCCCACCATTCCGGCATCGTTTTCACCGGCGCGACGGAGGTTTATAAGAAACTCACCCTGTAAGGAGTTCGGTCATTGATTTCAGTGCGCTCGCGTCATTTCCTGACATCCGGTCTGTCCGCGTCCCTCCTTTCGCTGCAGATGGCGGGCTTGTCAGTGCCGGCTCTGGCGGCGGAAACGCCCGCCGCGCCCGCGCATCAGCCGGGCGATCCGGCGACGGATGCGGCAAAGGAGATTCCGGCCCGGCATGAGACATCCGGCAGTGTGACGATCGGCGGGAAGCAGATCGATTATCAGGCGGTGGCGGGCACGCTGATCGTATATCCGGCGGGGTGGGACGATTCCGCCGCCGTGATGGAGGCGCGGACGGGCGTGAAGCCGGATGCAAAGGGCGATGCGAAGCCGGAGGACAGCAACCCGGACGCCTCGGCGGCGATGTTCTATGTCGCCTACTTCAAAAAGGGCGCGAAGCCGGAAGAACGTCCGATCACGTTTGTCTATAATGGCGGCCCCGGCTCGGCGACGGTGTGGCTGCATATGGGAGCTTTCGGGCCGCGCCGTATCGTGACGATGAACGACACGCATGATCCGGCGGCGCCGTATAAGCTGGTCAATAATGAGGCCAGTCTGCTGGATGTCAGCGATCTGGTGTTTATTGATGCGCCGGGGACCGGCTTCGGGCGGATCACGGGCAGGGACAGGAAGAAGGCGTTCCTCGGCGTGGACGCGGACGGACGGGCATTTGCGCATTTCATCACGCAGTTTCTGGGTGTTTACGGACGGTATAACTCACCGAAATTTCTGTTCGGCGAGAGCTATGGCACGACGCGTTCGGCCGTTGTGGTCAATGATTTGCAGAATGACGATAATATCGACTTTAACGGCGTGATCCTGCTGTCGCAGATTCTGAGCTTTGACAACGATGTTGATGAACCAAGAATGAATCCGGGGAATGACCAGCCTTATGTGCTGGCGTTGCCGACCTGTGCGGCGACGGCGTGGTATCATCATCGTCTGCCGGCGCATACGGGGCCTCTGCGTCCGTTTCTCGACGAGGTAGAGAGGTTTGCGTCTTCCGATTATCTGCTTGCGTTGCAGAAGGGTTCCGATCTGAGCGCTGAGGATCGCCAGGCAGTGGCGGCGAAGCTGCATGACTATACGGGGCTGCCGGTCGATTATATTCTGCGTGCCGATCTGCGGATCGATGGCGGAGAATTTGAAAAGACGTTGCAGGGCGATGCAGATATCACAACGGGTCGGCTCGATACGAGATTCTCGGGGCCGACGCTCGATCCCATGAGCGAGAGCGCGCAGTATGATCCGCAGTCATCGGCGATCAGCTCCGCCTATGTCTCGGCCTTTAACGATTATTCCCGGAAGGTTCTTGGGTTTGGTCAGGGGCAGAGCTATCTGGCGGAGACGGATGCGGAATGGGACATGAAGCACGATGTTCCCGGGATGGGAAAATCGGACGGCGCGCCGAATGTGATGCCGGATCTGGCTTTTGCGATGAAGACCAACCCGACGCTGAAGGTGATGCTCAATGCCGGGTTCTACGATCTGGCGACCCCCTATTACGAAGGGATCTACGAGATGAAGCATCTGCCGATTCCACAAAAGCTTCGGTCGAATATTGAATTTGCGCAGTATGAATCGGGACATATGGTTTATGCGAACGAGGCGGCGCTGAAGCTGCTGCATGATAATGTGGCCGGGTTTATTCGCCGGTCATCGGGTTCCGCTCTTCGATAAAACGGTGTGCGGGCTTTCTCAGGGCTCTGCCCAGAAACCCGCCAAAGGCCGGGGCTTTTGGAAACCTGTTTGTTTTATTAACTAATCGGGGCAGGGGCTTGCGGTCCCTGCCGGGTCCGGGCAGAGCCCGGCACAGCATCTCAGAATGTTGTCAGAATCTGCCGTGCAGCGCCGGACCACGTCACCGGCTTAAAGCCCTCAGCGACACGACGTTCAGCCGCCGCCAGAGCGTCCCCGTCAAAAATCAGCCGACTGATTTTTTCCAGCGCTTCCGTAGCATTATCCGGATCGAAACTCTCCGCCAGACCCTGCCCGGCCTCCGGCAGAGAGGAGCGGTCCGAAATCACGCACGGACGCCCGTGGGCCAGACTTTCAGTGACAGGGAGGCCCCAGCCTTCGTAGAAAGAGGGGAAGACCGTGAACAGGCAGTTCCGCAGCAAAGTATTGATGACCGCATCGGAAGGCGAACGGATCAGGACGAGATGACTGTCGAGAAAGTTGCTGTTGCGGATCTGCTGAAGCAGGTCATCCACCAGCCATCCCGGTGAACCGGCGAAAACGAGTTTCGGAATATCTCTGCCAGGATTTTCAAGAATCAGACGTCGCCAGACGCGGAACAGCAGCGTGTGGTTCTTGCGGGCTTCCATGGTGCCGGTGACGAGCACATACCGTCCGAGATCCTGAACGATCTGACGACCGGCCGCGTCGTCGGTCCGGACCGGCGCGAACCCGCTGGCCATGGGAATGACATCGACAGGGTGGCGCAGCGGAATGGCCGCACGCCCGGCCCAGGCGGTAAGATCGCGCTTTGTCGAATGGGAGACGGCAAAGACCCTGTCACATTCAGGAAGAAGCCCGTCCAGCCAGCGGCGGAAGACGCGGGGAAGGCCAGGCTGGCACCATTCGGGCCAGAGCAGGGGAATGATGTCGTGGATCAGCAGGCCGGTCTTCATGCCGTGCGTTTCACGGTATTTCCGGAACAGGCGGGCATAGGAGGCGTGCGACCAGGGCGCGCCGAGGGACAGGAGAACATCCCCGGGCGCGGGAGAAAATTCCTGACCCCCACTCTGTTTTTCTTTTTCACGGGCCGCATCGCGCAGCACCTGGCCGGAGGCGTGCAGCATGGCAGCGGCATCGCGGACAGCCTGGCTCTGATGGACGATAAATCGACCGAGCGGCACGCGGAGAATAGTGGGCAGGCGGAGTGCGAGGCGGCGCAGGCGTCCCGGTTCCGGCTGTGTGGCGCCGCCGGTTTCGATAACGGGGGCCGCTTCCGCACCGCGTATCAGCTTTTCGTAGAGCGCGCGGACCTCCTCCCAGGGCACGATGACAAAATCGGTTCCGGCGGCATTATGGCGCAGAAAGCCGATGCGATCACGAAAGTCATCCTGCGTTTGCATGGCAAGATAAATCTCGAATCCAACACGCTGGATTCCGCTCGGGCGGGCATTGCCGCGTGCATAGTCGAACAGGTCTTCGACATCGATCCAGAAGCGGGGAGAGGCCGTCATCATCCGGCTTCGTGCCGGATGCGAGCGCGCCAGTCATCAAGAACGGCGCGGAGAGTGTCGTCCCAGGCAATCGACGGACGCCAGTTCAGCAGTTCGGCGGCACGTTTCGCGGAGCCGGCGGCGCGGGGAAGATCGACGGGACGCAGTTTGTCCGGATCGGTCCGGACGGTGACGGCAGCACCGGAAAGACGAATCAGATCGTCGAGAATGCTGCGGATCGACCGTGTCTGACCGGAACACAGGTTGAGGATGGTGCCGGGAGCAAGAGCAGGCCCGTGCGTGGCGCAGGCGGCATAAGCGGCGCAGACATCGCGTACATCAAGAAAATCCCGTTCGGCATCGAGATTGCCGACAGAGAGCACAGACTCCTGAAGGCCGGCTTCGATACGGGCGATCTGGCGGGCAAAGGCGGGCACGACGAAGCTGGCGGTCTGGCCGGGGCCGGTGTGGTTGAAGGGGCGCAGGCGCAGGGTACGCAGGCCGTCATGGGCGAGAGCGCCGAGAGCAAGGTCGGCGGCGGCTTTGGTCGCGGAATAGGTGTTGGCGGGCGCGAGCGCGGCGGTTTCGTCGAGCGGTGCGCCGCCCCGGAAGCTGTCGCCATAGGTTTCACTGCTGGAGGTGAAGACGAAGGTGGCATCCTGTCTGACGCGGTAAAGCGCGTTCGCGACCCGCAACGTGCCGTGCAGATTGACGTTCCATGCCTCGTCCGGGCTGGCGCGGGCAGCGCCGATGGTGGAAATGGCGGCGAGGTGAAAGCACAGATCCGGGCGTGCGCGTTCCAGGACGCCGGTTACGGCATCGGCGTCGGTGATGTCACAGCGCGGGGTTTCGACCACACAGTCCGGCAGGGTGGCGCCGAGGGCGCGGAGCAGATGCTGTCCGACGAAACCCTGTGCGCCGGTCACAAGAATCCGCATCGCCATGACCCTGCTCAGCCGGCGAGTTTCGCGCGATGGCGGGCGAGATCGGCTTCGACCATTTCGGCGATCATGTCCTCAAGGGAGGTTCTCGCGGCCCAGCCCAGCGCGTTCTTCGCTTTCGAGGCATCGCCGAGAAGCACATCGACCTCCGCCGGGCGGAGGAAAGCGGCGCTGGTGGTGACATGCGCGCTGTAGTCCAGCCCGACATGGCCGAAGGCGATGCGGCAGAATTCGCGGATGCTGGTGGTGCGGCCGGTGGCGACGACGTAATCGTCCGGTTTGTCCTGCCGGAGCATGAGCCACATCGCCTCGACATAGTCGCGGGCGTGGCCCCAGTCGCGGGTGGCGTCGAGATTGCCAAGAGCAAGGGACTTCGCGAGGCCGAGTTTGATCCGGGCGACCCCGTCCGTCACCTTGCGGGTGACGAACTCGATGCCGCGCAGAGGGCTTTCGTGGTTGAACAGAATGCCGGAGGAAGCGTGCAGCCCGAAGCTCTCGCGGTAGTTCACGGTCATCCAGTGGGCGTAGAGCTTGGCGACAGCGTAGGGCGAGCGCGGGTAGAACGGGGTTTTTTCCGACTGCACCTTATCCTGGATCTTGCCGAACATTTCGGACGACGACGCCTGATAGAAGCGGATGGCCGGATTGACGATCCGGACGGCTTCCAGAACATTGACGGCGCTCAGGCCGGTGACGTTGCCGGTCAGGAGGGGCTGCTGCCAGGAGGCGGCGACGAAGCTCTGCGCGGCGAGGTTGTAAACCTCGTCCGGTTTTACGTCCTGGATGATGCGGATCAGGCTGGAAAGGTCGGTGAGGTTGCCGTCCATGAGTTCGACCTGATCGGCGATTCCGAGCCAGTGCAGACGCAGGCCGACGACATCCGCGCTGGCGGAGCGGCGGAGCAGACCGACCACGCGGTAGCCTTTGGAGAGCAGGAGCTGGCTGAGATAGGCGCCATCCTGGCCAGTGATTCCGGTGATCAGAGCTGTAGGCATCGGTGACTCGCGGCTGCTTCGGACAGGCTGGGCAGCAACCCGGAGCATTGCTGCCCGGACAGGTACTGTCAGCGTGGTCCTGCATAGTCGAGCCCTTGCGACAATACCAGCCGGGAAGGGGGCTCTTACCTCAGGCCCCGGCCCGGAAACCCGCCAGAGGCCGGGGCCTGAGATCCCTGCCGGGTCCGGGCAGAGCCCGGTCTGCCGCCAGGTTCAGGCGACCAGAACCCGGGTCTCCCTCAGAGACCCCGCGCAATAATATTCTGCGCCTGGGACGGCGTCATGGCGACGGAAACAGAAACCGCACCGATAAGCGTTTCCAGCGCGGGCAGCAGAGCGGAGACCGCCTGAATGATGAGGGTAGCCTGAGACGGCAGCAGGCTCTCAAAATCCTGCAAAAGCCCGATAGCCGCCTGAGCAGCACTTTCGACCGTGGCGATCCAGCCCGCCCCCACGGTCAGACTGACGGTGCTGGCCGATGTCGCCGCAACCCCGGCCGTCACCTCGCTGATCGTGCCGAGGATGGTGGCGAGCGTGGCCGCATTGTCCGCGCCGATCACGCCGATAACGGCGGAGGACGTGGCGATCTCAGTCAGACCGGCTTCGATGCTGCTGACAATCGACAGAACTCTGTCAACATTGACCGTATAAGTCGTCGTGCCGCCGCTGGTCGTGGCCGTGCAGGCGGCGAGCGCTGAAGCGGCGCCGAGCGCGCCGGCGGCCCGGACAGCGGAACAGAATAAAGTGCGCCGTGACATGCCGGACGTAAAATTTCCTGAAATCATTCTGAATTAAAACCCGACTAAATGATGAAAATACCGGCGTGGCCCCTGGCCCCGGGTCAGGAACCGGAACAGAGGAATGGTCGCAGTGTTGTGACAGAAAACATGAGGACTTCAGGCGCGCCGGAGGGCAGTTTATGTGTCCCTGGCGCCACCTTTTCGCGCGCAATGCTGACGGGCGCTTCCCCAATGCTTCATCATGAAGTTAAAACAATTCTGTCTGAGCGGGTGACCGCATTACCAACCTGCGAAGAGGCAAACACGTGAAAGTCCGTCTGTTCAGTCTTTTTCTGATTGCCACCTGCTTCTCTGCCCCCGCCATGGCGGAGGAGGAGTTGTCCGCCGGCCACAGCACCGTGCCCAACGCGCAGTTACAGAAAGAACTGGCGGTGTTGCAGACGGCGCCGGATCAGGTCAGCGAGGCCTGCATCAGCGCCCTGAAAGAACTGCACGAAACGCAGGGAAAGCTGGAGGCCGAGCAGGAGCGGACAAAAGATCAGGACATCGCCGTGGCGCAGGATGTCCTGGAATCGGATTATGAAAATGCCATTGAAATGTGCGGCCCCGATGCCCGGCACATGTGCGAGACGCATAATCCGTCCGACACACTCGCCCATGCCTGCGAGATACTGGGCAGCCTGCCGGACTGAGCGCACGCCCGCCCTCGTCCGGACAAGCCGGGCTACACCTCTCAGCAAACCGGTTTCCAAAAGCCCTGACACCCACCAGAGGCCTTAACGCTGACAAATAAAATCAGTCCGCCCCGAACCGGCTGACCTCGATCCCGGTCCCGACCGGCAGCAGAACGCTGCTGATACCGGGTTTTGCCCGGATGGCGCGGCCATATCGTTTGACGTCCTCCGTGCCGGGCCGGATCATATTGTCGGCGACGATAATCGCGCCGGGCGCCAGCTTCGGATAAAACGCCTCCAGGCACGGCACGTAGAGATCTTTCCAGAGATCGACAAAGACAAAATCGACCGGTTCCGTGAGGTCGCCAATCATCGCCACGGCATCGCCAACACGATGATCGATATAGTCGGCCAGACCGGCTTTTCCCGCCATGTCGCGGGCGTAAGCCGATTTGTAGCCGTGCAGCTCCATGGTGATGAGCCGGCCACCTGAACTGCGGGCGGCATCGGCAAGCCAGAGGCCGGAATAGCCGAAAGACGTGCCGAGTTCGAGAATCCCGGGTTTGTCGAGACTGCGGGCGAGAATGTTGAGCAACTGGCCCGTGTCGGGGCCGATGGCGCGCATGCGCTGATCCTGGCCACCATCGCGGCCGCCGGGCACTTCGGTACGGGGCTGGCTGCGCTCCGCCCGCATCCGTTCGTGATAAAGGTCGAGAACAGCAGCGAGTTTTTCGTCCATGAGTCCGGTTTCCTCTTTGTTTGCAATGCCGGGCGCTGGCCCGCGCGGGGCAGGGATCGACTGGCCCTTCACCCCGTTTAACGGGACCGGAGGGGTTATGTGCCCCGCAATCCCGAACTGTTCATCCCGCTAAGGCCTGAGATCTTCCTCGCATCTGTCCGGGTATGGGTTTCAGCTTCGTTCGACGGCCTGTGCGGCAGCATCGAGCGCCGCGGCGATTTTCTCTGCCGTGTCCTGCTCCATTTCGCCCTGCCTCATGCGCAGCCGCATGGCCAGCTTGAGGTTTTCCATTGCCCTGACAACCGGTGCCGGTGCCTTATCGCGTCCGCCCCGTTTGTCCCGGGGAATGGAGCGGGAGAGAACCTCATCGGCCGCTTTGCGGTTTTCGGTGAGGAAGGCCTGTCCCTCCGGCGTGATGTGGTAGCTCTTGCGGCCGCCTTCTTCGACCATGCCGGCATAGCCTGAGTCATCAAGCCAGGAGAGGGTGGGGTAAATAACGCCGGGACTTGGCGTGTAGCTGCCACCGAATTTTTCCTCGATGACGCGGATGAGTTCGTAGCCGTGGCGGGGCTGTTCCGCGATCATGGCGAGAACGAGCAGGCGGAGTTCGCCGTAATCGAACAGCCGGTGTCCGCCGCGCCCGCCGCCGCCATGACGTCCCCGGCCTTCGCCGCGCGGGCCGCCTTTGCCGCCGCGTCTGCCCTCGCCGCGCCTGTCTTCATCGCGCCTGTCTTCGGGCGGCCCTTCGCTGCGATCATGAGGGCGACCGCCTGCGTCGCCGGTTTCGGGGGAGAATGTGTGACGGTGCCGACCGTCTGCGTGTCTGGATCTGTTTCTCATGAACACCGATATAGGTCTCGATATATCTCACGTCAAGATATATCTGAATATATGTCGGGATTTATTTTCCGGCGGAAGGCGACGGGGAATAATGTTGAGGGAGTTCAGACGGTCAGATGGTCCGGGCGGGGACAGCCTCAGGGCGCCGCCCTGAAACCCGGCAGGGACCGAAGGCCCCTGCACCCCGGTTTACCCCGTCAGAGGCGCGCCTCTGGAAACCTTTATGCAGGATAAGGGACAGTTGCGGGAAGCCCGGGTTACCAGGTGTACCCAATGGTCCCCTGCGCGTTCCGGCGCTCGCCGTAATAACACCAGCCCTCACCATAAGACGCGTAGCTGAGGCAGCCGGAAATATAATGCCTGTCAAACAGGTTGCGCACACTCGCTCCGGCGGTCCACCCCCGAAGCGAACGCGACAGATTGGAAAGATCGTAGCGCACCGAACCATCGAAAAGCGCATATTGCGGAACCCACACACTGCCGGATGGCGAGGTGCCGCCATAGGTTCTGGCCGAATAACGCATGCCGCCGCCAAACCCGAACCCCTTCAGAGGCCCCGAAGGCATGGTGTAAAAAGCGAACAGCGACGCATTGCCTTTTCCGGATTCAATCAGCGGTTTGCCCGTTGAGTCGTCATGAACGTTCTGAACACTCACCGCCGCCGTAATCATGAGATTCTTATACGGCTGGGCATGCGCTTCAAACTCGAAACCGTCCGAATGAACCTTTCCGCTCTCGTTATTATACCCAAGCGTCCCGACCGCGACCAGAACATTGGTCTGCTCAATATGGAAACCCGCCGCTGTCAGCAGCACGGATGTTCCGGGGATCTGATATTTCAGGCCCCCCTCAAGCTGCTTGCCCAGAGAAGGATCGGCCTGACGCAGCGTTTTTCCCCCGTCGCTGGACACATTTCCTGACTGCGGCTGAAACGATGTCGAATAGCTGATATAGGGCGCCAGTCCGAAATCGAAATGATAAAGCCCGGAAGCGCGCCAGGTAATCTGACTTGCGCTCTCGTTCGTCGCCGTGCCGGACAGCTCTTCCATCTCATGAGAGCGATACCAGTCGTTTCGAAGACTCCCCGTCAGGATTAACCGCTTAAACCGGATTTCATCCTGCGCGTACACACCGATCTGGTGGGAATCCATCCGATAATCCCCCAGCTGAGTCGCCACGGGAATGATCATGTCATAGTCGGGATGAAGAACATCCAGATCCGGCGCAACGCCGTAGAAATTCTGCTCCGAGGAATGAAGCTGCATATAATCGAAACCGAACATCATCGCATGACTCAGAGGTCCGGTACGGACATGCCCTTTGAACTGGCTGTCAAATGCCAGACTCTGCACACGCTCGTTCGTCCCGTAAGCCGTGCGGGCAAGAGGATTGTCGCCACTGAAAGACCCGTCATCATAAACGCTGCGGTAAATGGTTTTGAGATTGTCATAACGCCCGCGCGTCGAGAAACTCCAGTCCTTGCTGAACCGATGGTTCAGAATATAGGTAATCGCCCCCTGCCTCCGGTTGAACTTCTCGTAATTCGCATCGCCGTCATAGAAGTTTCGCGGAAGAAAACCATACGATGCCCGGACAAGCGAACCGACAAGAGGCACGCCGCCATAAGAGCCATTCTCCGGATCGTACTGATAATTCCCGAGCAGAGTCAGGGTCGTCGGACCATCGCCCCCGAATGTTACGGACGGGCTGATGCTGAAACGCCGGCTGCCCGTCTTGCTGAGTTGGGTGTGCTGGCCATTAACGGTGCCGTAAAGACGGTAGCGGACAAAGCCGTTATCGGTCGCCTGGCCCCCGACATCCGCATCCACGCGATAAAGATCGAACATGCCGCCCGTGGTATTCACGCCGCCATAAAACTGCCTGTCGGTCGGCAGCTTGCTTGACAGCGCCACCAGACCGCCCGGGCTGGACTGCCCGTAAAGAGCGGAGGCCGGGCCTTTAAGAATTTCAACGCGATCCAGGCGGGACGTGTCGGTCTGTGGCGTCGCATACCCGGTCGGGCTCGGTTGCAGCTTCAGACCGTCCAGAAAGGTCGGCACGGTAAAACCACGGAGCTGAAAAAGATCGTAACGGGTGCCCTCGCCGCCGCGCAGATCCGGCGTAATACCCGCCGCATAGCGGATCGCCTGATTCAGGGTCAGAATGCCACGAACATCCATCTCGTCCCGCGTAATGACCGTGACAGACTGCGCCGTTTCAACAAGAGGCGTATCCGTCTTGGTCGCGGAGGAGGCCACGGTCGATGGTGTATGTCCGCGCACTTCCACCGTCTCGACCTGCGAAACAGGCTTCTCCGATCGGGCGGCGGCCTGTTTCGCGCCCGACGCGGTAGTCTGATGGGAAGAGCGTGATTTCACATCCTGATCGGCCGCAAGACCCGCTTCGGTCATCACGAGGGAAAAAGGAATTACATAAATAAACCAGCCCCGATGCATGCCTGCCCCCGTCATTGCGACCTGTCGCCTCGCAGTTCCGGGCTCATACATATATTGCGACTTATTCTCAATAGCGACCGGCCGATATAACGTCACAATGACTGTTTGTTACGCCGGAGTCATAAAGGCGACGCAACTCTTTCCGCTCTCCCGAAACCAGCGTAACGCCCGGCAATGACAGACACACAAACCGACAGCCCCGGAACCACAAAGCATCATTTTGAAAAATTATCATATATGAATAAAACTATTCAGAATCCCATCAGATGAGAGTCTGGCATCAGGACGGAAAACGCCCTCGCAGATGCACCTGATAACCCACGTTCAATATCAGCCGTCGAACGGCCGTTCAAAAAAAATGACCTCTCTCCGCATGTCCGGTCCGAAAACAGACCGCTCCCACTCCCGGTCCAAAGCAGTCACCTCGTCGCCCGCCACGCCCAACGAATAACCTGAACAGGAAAAGGCCCTGATATAAAATACGGCTTTGATCATCAGTTCGCCGTCACATCTCACACAGACTCAGGCAGAACAAAAACCAGTCACGGGCGGAATTCATCAGTCCCCAAAACCACACCTCTCGCCCGCCGGCCAGCAATCTCGAACTGCCCCCGTAACGACACGCGCCGGACTTCACTTCGGACGAAACCCCGATCGCCACAGATTACCAGACCCGGTGCGCCGCCCGGTCTCCATCCCGGATCACAGGCACAAACCGGACAGAATACCTCTTTTCATTATTAGAGCGGAACAAACGCCAGACTTTCAGGCTCCCGCCGTTTCGCCCCCAAAACAGCCTCCACCCGCCCAAAACGAAAAAAACTCTTTCTTCACCAGGCAGAGACACATTCCCTCCTCCGGCCACCAGACTATCTCCCCGGGCAATACCGCGCTGCTTCACATCGCCCCGAAGCGAAATCCTGCTCCACCCTTCCGGAAAAAACTGCAGCCCGAATCGCCCTCAGACCGGCCGGACCCCTGACACACACCCGGCTTTTTCATTCCGAAAAAGAAACAGAAAACTCCGTAACTTCACGGAATCGCCACCGTCCCCATCCCGCTCCCGAAACGAACCGGGCACAAAAACCCCTGGCGTCCGGACCCGGGGACACGTCCCCTGTCCACACCGCAGAACCGAACCACCGGAACCCCCGATGCCAGAAAAACGATCTCTCAGCCGCCGGAGACCACCCGCCCCCGCTTCGCCCCGCGCAGCGCGTGCATCGTGAATACCCCGATCCCGAGCAGAACCGCCGCAAACGTCTGATGCACCGTGCCCGCCCAGGCCGGCACAACCAGCAGCAGCGTCGTCACGCCCAGCGCATACTGGATCAGCACCGCCCAGCCGAGCAGCGCCACGCCCGCATGAGCCCGTGGCCCCAGATCAGCCCGCACGCCGGACAGCACCACCCCGCCGATCATCAGAACCGTCACGGTCGCCAGCAGCCGGTGATCGAACTGAACAGCCGGAATGTTCGCAATCCAGTTGAACCAGAACGGCGACAGCTTCGCATACCCCTCAGGGATCAGATGCCCGTCCATCAGCGGGAACGTATTGAACACGAACCCCGCATGAGTCCCCGCCGTGAACCCGCCCGCGATGATCGTCAGAGCCACCAGCCCCAGCGCCCCGTGCAGCAGCCCGCGCGTCCGCCGGCCAGCCACCGCGTCAGGCACAGCCTCCACCCGCGGATACCGCACTGACAGCGCCGTCCACAGAATGGCGACATACAGAATCAGCGCCGCGCTCAGATGCAGCACCAGCCGCACCGGCTCCACCGCCGTGCTGCCCTCGCGGAAGCCGGATGCTACCATGAACCAGCCGATCGCGCCCTGAAGCCCGCCCAGCACAAAAAACACCAGCAGCCGGATAATCAGCCCCCGTGTCAGAACTCCCTGCACCGCGAACATCACCAGCCGTACCATCAGATACAGCCCGATCACCCGTCCCCAGAACCGGTGCGTCCATTCCAGCCAGAAAATCTTCTGAAAACCCGCCAGCCCGAACCCGTCATGCAGGATCTTGTACTGCGGGATATTCTGATACAGCGCGAACTGCCGCTCCCACTCCGCATGGCTCAGCGGCGGAATCATCCCCGTCACCGGGCGCCAGTCCATGATCGACAAACCCGAGCCCGTCAGCCGCGTTGCCCCCCCAAGGGCGATCATCCCCAGCAGCATGACACAGATGGTCAGCAGCCAGTTGGAAACACGACGCCTGTCCCGAACGGACATGCCGTCGATAACAGTGGAATCAGAAACCGGAGAGGGCGCGGAGGAGGGAGCTGTGGCACTGGACATGACGCCGTTTAGCCCGCACTTGCAACCCTGAGCAAGGAGGTGTTACCGCGCCTGATGCACAAAGCGTCAGATCCGGATCGGGAGCACGACTCAGACGCCCGCTGCAACGTCGTGGCAGCGGATCAGCAACCCCTGCTCGCGACTCTGATCCGCCCTGCGGCAATGGTCCTCCTGCTCGCCGCCGGCGCCATCGCATTCCGCGAAATCCCCGCGCTCAGACACAGCCTCGACAGCACCGACATCCTGCGCCGAGGCGTGAGCGGTCGCCTGCTGTTCTGCACGACAGGCATGGCCTGGTGCTTCTTCGGTCTGCCGAGACAGGTGCTCTGCTTCGCCGCCGGCCTGGCCTACGGCTTCTGGGAAGGCTCGGCCCTCGCAACCGTGGCCACCGTCACAGGAGCCCAGGCCTGCTTTGCCTGGGCCCGCTGGGGTGGCCGCAACCGGGCAACCCGGCGCCTCGCCGCCGATCTGCCCGCCGATCTGGCCGTCCCGGAAACCCGACAGGGCATGAAAGCCCGCCTCGCCGGCATGAAGCAGGCGCTGCTCCGCCATCCCTTCATCTCCGTCATGACACTCAGACTTCTGCCCGTCGGCTCTTCGCTGCTTCTTAATCTGTTTGCCGGATTATCCGGCGTCGCCGCCCTGCCTTTCGCCGCCGCCACACTTGTCGGAAGCCTGCCTCAGACCATGATCTTCGTCCTGCTCGGCGCCGGCGCGAAAATCGACGGCCCCGGCCGTATCCTTCTCGCCATAGCGCTCTTCGCCGTATCGGGAGCCCTCGGCGTCTGGCTCCTGCGCCGGACCACATCGGAGTTCACGCCTGTCACACCGGAAACAACCCTGTCCGGCGCATCATCCTGACTTGCCATCGGATAGCTTCACGCTTAGGACAGCGCCGACGATTCTTCCCGTCCTCCGCTCCCGGCAGGCCAGCCATCGCGGATTGACAGGGTCAAATTTACCACAGACCGCCCTACACCCTCCTTCCAACAGCAAACAGAGATCCGGAGCGTCCGCATGGCCTCTGATGTCCGCCCGTCCCTCTCCGGGGCCGGCCGCACCTACGAGACCCCCTCGGCCACGGCCTGGTGGCTGCCTGTCCTTCTCGGATTGCTGACAGCCGTCGGGCCGATTTCAACCGACATCTATCTGCCTGCCTTCCCGGCGATGGAAAAGTCCCTGCACACCTCGCTCGGCTCCGTGCAGATGACCCTGTCGATCTGGTTCGCCGGGCTCGCCATCGGCCAGCTTTCCGTCGGCCCGATGTCCGACCGCTACGGCCGGCGCATGCCGCTGATCGTCGGCAACGCCATCTTCGCGCTGGCCTCGGCCGTCTGCGCGGCGGCTCCGGACATCCTGACCTTCAGCGCCGCAAGATTTGTCGCCTCCATCGGCGCTTCGGCCAGCCTCGTCATCCCGACGGCCTGCGTCCGCGATCTGGTGCCCGACCGCCGGGAGGGCGCGAAGATGATGTCAAAGCTGGTGATGGTCATGGGCGTCGTGCCGATTCTGGCCCCCATGCTCGGCGGTCTCGTCGTCACCGTGGTCTCATGGCGGGTCATCTTCTGGGCCTCCGCCGCCTATGGCCTGATCTGCACCGCGCTCGTGCTGCGCGTTCTGCCGGAAACACTCCCGCCGGCACGCCGCGCCCGCCTGTCGCCCATGACCCTGCTCACGCGCTACATCTCTCTCCTCGGACACAGGGATTTCCTCTCCCACGCCCTGATCGCCGGTTTCTCGACGTTCATGTCATTCAGTTACCTGACAGCCGCGTCCGCCGTCTTCATCGTCGTGTTCAACTTCACCCCGCTGCACTTCTCCATGCTGTTCGGCGTGTTCGCCGTGTTCATGATCGGCGCCTCGCAGATCAACGGTTCGCTCGTCAGCCGGTTTGACCCGGCGAAAATCCTGACCGCTTCGGTTCTGGTTTCCACCTGCGGCGCCATCGCCCTCATGGCCGTTTCGATATGGATCGCGTACCATCCGGTGACGCATGGCGGCCTTCAGCCGGTCGTCATCCTGCTCATCGCCACAATGATCGTAGCCCTCGGCGCAACCGGGCTGATCTACCCCAACGCCACCATGGGCGCTCTGGCCGAACACGCTCAGGTCGCCGGGGCCGCTTCCGCGCTGGCCGGCACCATGCAATATGTTTTCGGATCGATCGCAGGTATCCTGATCGGCTTCATGCCCACAGGCACGCCGGTTCCGATGGCAACCGGCATGTTGCTGGGTGCTGTGATGATGGCGGCAGCCCTGCTTCTGCGACCCCGGGATGCCGGCCAGAGCAGTCCTGCCCATACCGAATAGCCGGACCGCACTTGACGTCGGACGGGATATGACGAGGCTTATGATGAAGTTAACGTCACGCAACGTACTGACGGAATAAGAGATGGCGCGTCATCCGGCCAAACGGGCTCATGTCCTCGCGCTCCTTGGAGCCGCGTTGCTCATTGTGACATTCGGAACCCTGGCCATGCAGCTGGGCAACGAAATAGCCCGTCACGGCCAGCTCGACAGGCAGAGCGCCGGGTCAGATCAGTTCATCCGCTCAATAGACCGCCTGGTCGGTGAAGCGCGGCGATGTCGTTTCGCCTGGCTCGCAACGCAGGAGCCCGGTGACCGGCGCTGCTTTATCGATGCCATAGACAGGATCGCGGCAGCCCGCGCGGGACTTCCCGACGTTGTCCGGGTTCAGGAGCGTCTGAAGCAGGGACATACCGTCACCCTCGATCAGGTCCGCACGGAGGTCGATCAGATCGCCGCCTGGAAACCCGTGCCCGACGACGCTCTCTCCCGCCCGGAAACAGATGTCGTTCTCGACAATCTGGACCAGGCGCTGACCCGCCTGAGCAGCGTCGACACGGAAGAGCGGGCCGGTCGCCTTGCCGACATGCTGCGCAACACCAGCTGGCAGAAACGTCTCGATGTCCTGGGCATCATCATCGGCGTTCTGGTGATGATCACAGCCGGCTGGATTCTTGACCGCACCTCTCTCGCCGCTGCCCGGGCAGAAGCAAAAAACCGCAATCTGGCCCTTCAGCTGCGCGCCGTTCTGGACAGTCTGACCATCGGTGTCGCCGTCTTCAGCACGGACGGAATCCTCAGACACTGGAACGACCGGCTTGGCGCCATCCTCGGGCTGGATGAGGGTTTCCTCCGCCCGGGCCTTTCCTATGACGATCTGAGCGCCACCCTGATTGTCGACGGGCGGCCTCTCCTTGAGCCGCTCTCCCATGTCGAACGCGCCCTGCATAACGGAGAAGGCGCGCTCCCTGTCGTCGCCGAGTGTAAGGGAATCAACGGCGCGGACCTCGAACTCTGCCGGACCCTCTTCTTTGCCCCGGATGGTAATGTCGACATCGAAGACCGGCGCGGCTTCGTTCTCACCGCCAACGACATTACGCTTCGCCTGCGCAGCGAACGCGCCCTCGGCGAAGCCCAGAAGCTCCGCGCGGTAGGCCAGCTGACAGCCGGAATTGCTCACGATTTCAAGAATCTGCTCACCGTCATTCTCGGCAATCTGGAACTGTCGATGGACGCCGATCAGTCCCGGGACATCACCCGCCGGCAGAATTGCATCAATGCCGCCGTCCACGCAGCCCGACGCTCGGAGACGCTGACCGGTCAGCTGCTGTCCTTCATGCGGCGGGACAAACCCGCGCCCGATACAGTAAACCTCGCCGATATTTTTTCTCTGACAACCGGGTTGCTGGCACGGGTGATCGGGCCGCGCATAGCCGTGGAATGTGCTGACGCCCGCACAATCTGGCCCGTCCAGGTCAACCCGGCGCAGCTGGAGAGCGCGCTCCTCAACCTCGCCATCAATGCCCGCGATGCCATGCCGAAAGGTGGCGCCGTCCGCATCCAGGCCACAAATGTCACTTTTCCTGCGGGTGTGGATCTGCTCACCCTGCCTGTTGAGAACGAACGGGGGCTGCGTGTCGCCTCCGAATCAACGCCGCTGGCAGCCGGAACATGGGTCCGTATCGATGTCACGGATACAGGGTGCGGCATGGGGCCGGAGATTCTGCAGCAACTGTTCGAGCCTTTCTTCACCACGAAGGACGAAGGCACCGGCACCGGCCTCGGCATGGCCATGGTCGTCAATTTCGCCCATCACTCAGGCGGACGTGTCGTCGTTTCGTCCGCCCCGCAAAGAGGATCTCAGGTCACCCTCTGGCTGCCACGCGCCCCTGTCGGCGCAACCGCGCCGGCGCCTGTCAGGGACGGTCCTGCGGCTTCGGACACCATCCGCAAGGCGCTTGTTGTGGAAGACGATCCGGCGATCCGGGATATTGTGGCCACAATCCTCGGACTGGCCGGATACCGCGTAAGCGAAGCCGCGGACGGCGAGGCCGCCTTTGACCTGGTCGCCGATGCGGGCAATCACTATGACCTTCTGGTCACCGATGTGCAGCTTCCCGGACCGCTGGACGGCTTCCGGCTCGCTCAGCTGCTTGCCGAGCGCCTTCCTGGCCTTGGAATTGTCTGCATGTCCGGCGATTTTACTGCTGACGGTGCCCGACCGGCCGCAGCCCCTGAAGGCGCACGGCTCCTGTCTAAACCTTTCCGTCGTGACGGATTTCTGAAAGTGGTCGCGGAGGTTATGAGCGAACGGGTTGCATCCTGAATCCGGATACGACTGCCGGCTGCCAGATTGTCCGGAAACTCCACCTGCCTGAGAGGTTGCAGGAGATTTCCCTGCGGGGTAGTGTCCGCGCCGCAGCCGCCATAACGTTCTTATTTCTGAACGGTTTTTGCGTCAGGAGACAGAGATAATATGGCTCCCGGGAGCAGGCTGTCCGATCAACCCGCATCTGGCACGGCATCATGCAGGACATTGACCTCAAACAGTATATTCGTGGCATCCCGGATTTTCCGAAACCCGGCATCCTCTTCTACGATATCTCGACTTTGCTGCGGAATGCTGACGCCTGGCAGCTGGCCACGGCCCGCATGGCGCATGCTGTGGCGCCCTGGCAGCCGGATCAGCTCGCGGCAATCGAATCGCGTGGCTTTCTGACAGCGGCACCGCTCTCCACACGTCTGGGCTGCGGCCTTATTATGCTCCGCAAACCCGGCAAGCTGCCCGGCGAGACGATCTCTCTTACCTATGACCTCGAATATGGCAGTGACAGCCTGCACATCCAGGCCGATGCGATCCGGCCCGGCCAGAAAGTCGTCGTGACAGACGATCTGCTCGCCACCGGCGGAACCCTCGCGGCCTCAGTCGCGCTGCTGCGCAAGGCCGGCGCGAATGTGGTCGGCGCATCTGTTCTTATCGAACTCACCGCACTTCGTGGCCGTGACAAACTGGATATTCCGGTTCATACGCTGCTTTCCTACGACGAATGAGGGTCATGCCGGCTTCCCGATGACGGTTCTCAGTTCGTCGGGGACTGTCTGCTCTCCTGCTTTTTCAGGAAATTGAGTTATTCGTTCTGCCGATACATGATCGGACCGGGCATAGTGTAAGCGAACACCATGATATTCGCTTCCGGTAACTACGCGGGGCATAGGGTATGAGTGATGGGGCGATCCCCAAAAAAAAGCCACTCATGGCCCTTCTGACCGGCTTTCTGGCACGCACAGGCCTTTCGGCACCGATTTTGCCGAGGCTGTTTGCGCATATCCGCTGGCTGATTGCTCCGAATCTCTACAGTTTCGGCTATGCGCTTCGTACCACCATCGCGTCTCTGATCGCGCTCGGCATCGCTCTGTGGTGGGAGCTTGGCAGCCCGCAATGGGCAGCTCTTACCGTCTGGATGATCGCTCAGGGGTCGCGCGGCAAGTCGCTCGCCAAAGCCCGCTGGCATATGTTCGGAATGGTCGTTGGTACGATAGCGGCCATCAGCATCGTCGCCATTTCACCTCAGCAGCCATTGCTGTTTATCCTGCTGCTTTCAGCGTGCATCGGCTCTTTCTGCTTTATCGGCACGCTTTTGCCCGGTCCCGCGACGATGACGAACTATCGTATCCACGGGATGCGGGCGAGCGGCTTTACCGTCGCCATCATCGCACTCGATGGCTCCGCGGATCCAGGTCATATCTTCATCATTGCGATGTCCCGCGCCACCTACATTACGCTTGGCGTCGTTATCGAGACCGTCCTGTCCTCCCTGTTCCAGTTTCGCCTGAATGAGCGCGCCCGGGACCGGCTGGCCAGTAATTTTATCGGCGCGGTAGGGAAAGCCTCGGATGCGCTGGCAACGATGCTCGGAGGCAACCAGAACGCATTGCGGGACTCACCTGAAATGCTCGCCTCTCTGGCCTCTCTGGGAGACCAGATTGAATTTGCGGAAATCGAGATGGGCCGGCATGGCCATGAAGGAGATCATGCCCGTGCTGCCCTGTCGGATATCGCGGCTCTGTTTTCTCGGGCACTTGATCTTTCGGCTTTAATGGATGACGCGGCGACCTATGGCTCCACATGGCAGAAACTGGCGAATCAAAGTCGCGATTTCCTGCTTGCGTTACCGGATCGCCTGAAAGATCCGCCTGAATTTTCCGGTCTGATGGCCGAACTGGCTTCTCTGCGGGCCGACTGCCGTCTTGATGCCGCGACGTGCCTCGACATCGAAATGAATATGGTCACTCACCCACCCGTGAAAATCACGACTGAAACAGCCGTGACGCGGGAGGGGCAGGCATTGCATGTGCTCGGAGATCTGCTTGACCAGCTTCAGGCGGCTCTGGCCCAGTTTGAAGCCAGTCGCAATCCGCCCCCGCATGACCGGTTCCATTTTGCCATGCGCACATGGCGCGACTGGCGTATCGCTTTTGCGAACAGTCTGCGCGCCAGCGTTTCAATCTTTCTGGCGGGTGTCTTCTGGTTTGCGACAGCTTGGCCGGACGGCATTGTGTTCGTGATGTTCGTCTGTATCGTCTGCGCCCTGTTTTCCACGCTGGAAACACCGGCCATGGCCAGCCGCGCCTTTCTGCATGGTGCTCTTTGCGTTTCAGGCGTCGCAATGCTCATCACGTTCTGGGCTGTGCCCGCAGTAACGGTTTACGAAATGCTGGCACTCGTTTTCGTGCCATTCATGATGATCGGCGGTCTCGCTTTCTCGAATCCCAGAATGATCCTGGGTGCGGTCGCTTACAATCTCTTCCTGACCATTCTCGTCGGGCCACTGAATCAGGGAAGAACGGATGAAATCCTGTTCTTCAACACGGCAATGCCACTCTGTCTCGCAATGGCTTTCTGCACATGGATGTACCGGGTCTTTCTTCCGCTCGATCCCGATGGCGTCCGCTGGGATATGCGGCTGCAAATCCTGAAAGGGCTCCGCAATCTTGCGCACAGGTCGCGCCCGATGCTTCCCCGGGACGTCATTGGCATCAGTGTCGAACGCATGGTGCGTTTGCTGAACACCGTCGCCGGACGCAGAGGCCCGGTCATCGACGCCTATCTTAGTGGCATTCTTTCAGCAATGACCGTCGGGTTGGCCATTCTTAGTCTGCGCAGCATTCTGATGCGAGCGGAGCTGCCTCCCGCCGCGACAAGGGATGTGCAGGAAGTGTTGGGCCGTATGGCCCAGTTTACCGGTCGTTATGGTGGTCATTACGGACGGACGGAAAGAGCTACCCGGCTTGCTGTCATTTCTCTGGAACGACAGGAGCAGGTTGAGATGAACTTGTCGCAACGGGTTGAAATCCTGCGCGCTCTGGCAAGCCTGCGCGTGATTCTGGCCGAACTGACCAGTAATAAAGTCTTTTTTGACGCATCCAGCCCGTATCTGGATCCGGTTTTTCCGTAATTGTGCGGATAAAAGCGGGAAGACACTGCCATGCGTGTCTCCCGCTTTTATCTGGTCAGACCTGCAGCTTATCCAGTTCGCGAACGATCGCCTCACCCATCACGTCCGTGCCCACACGCGCCATGCCTTCGCTCATAATATCAGCGGTCCGCAGGCCAGTCGCCAGCACTGCGGACACCGCGCTCTCGATCATGTCGGCTTCTGTCTGCATACCGAACGAGTAGCGCAGAAGCATTCCGAACGAGAGAATCTGGGCGATCGGATTGGCAATGCCCCGACCGGCAATATCCGGCGCGCTGCCATGAATTGGTTCATACAGGGCCGGACGGCGACCATCGGAATGAACCGCGCCAAGCGTTGCTGATGGCAACATTCCGAGACTGCCGGTCAGCATGGAAGCCAGATCCGACAGGATGTCCCCAAACAGATTGCCGGTCACAATGACATCGAACTGGCGCGGATTACGAACAAGCTGCATCGCGCAATTATCGGCCAGCATGTGTGACAACGTGACATCGGCGTATTCGCGGGCGTGAAGGTCGGTTACGACCTCTTTCCACAGCAGCCCGCTCTCCATCACGTTGCATTTTTCAACTGAACAGACCGAATTTTGCCGCTTCCTGGCCAGGTCAAAGGCGACACGGGCCACGCGCTCAATCTCGCGTGTGGTATAGACCTCAGTATTGATTCCGCGGCGTTCGCCGTCCCGTAATGTTTCGATGCCGCGTGGCTCACCAAAATAAATGCCGCCCACGGTTTCGCGGACGATCATGATATCCAGTCCCCTGACTATCTCAGGTTTAAGCGTGCTGGCGTCCGCCAGTGCATCAAACACTTTTGCGGGACGCAGATTGGCAAACAGACCCAGTTCCTGACGGAGCTTCAGGATTGCAACCTCAGGCCGCTTATCGAAGCCGACATGTGCCCATTTCGGATCCCCGACGGACCCGAACAGCACGGCATCGGCCTCACGCGCCTTCTGGATGACCTCTTCACGGATTGGCACGCCATATTCTGCTAGAGAGGCTCCTCCGACCAGATCTTCAGAAATGTCGAATGTGATGTCTCTGCGTCTGCTGAGCCATGCGGCGACACGTGCGACTTCACGCATGACCTCGGGGCCGATGCCGTCGCCAGGGAGGACCAGCAGTTTCTTGATGCTCATGAAAGTCTCCGGCAGATGTCACGTCCCGTTTCAGGGACGACGCCAGCCGGAACGCTTTGCACGCGCTCCGGCATTGTACATTAATCAAAAACAGCGCTGCACATGCAGATCAGCGTGCTTACCAGCGCGGCGGGCGGCTTTCAATCCGGGGCAGTGCTGGCGACGAGTAATCGTAGTCCCATGGCGGTTCACCCCCTTCAGATGCATGAGCAGAGAATCTTGTCTGCGGAAAAGCTTCCGGACAGTTCTGTCGAATCCAGGAAACAATTCCCTCTCGTATGGCGCAACGCAGATCCCAGCTGCGAACCGCCGTCCGGGCGCCGGCGGTAATCCGGATCATGATTGTCCGGTCGCTTGCATCGGCAACCTGAACACTGAAATCCTTGCCGTTCCATTCAGGGCAGGCTTCGACAATCTCAGCGAGCCGCACGCGAATCATGTCCATAGGCGCCATAAAATCGAGATACAGATAGACGGCACCGATCAGTTCAGCTGAGTTATAGGTCCAGTTTTCGAATGGGTTATCGAGAAAATAGGATACCGGCACAATTCTGCGTCGTTTATCCCAGCATCGCAGCACGACATAGGTCGAATTGATCTCCTCGACCCAGGTCCAGTCCCCGTTAAACGCGATCATATCTCCCATACGAATGGGCTGTGTGACCGCAATCTGCGCTCCTGCGATCAGATTGGTGAGAACAGACCGGGCGGCAAAACCAACAATAATCGATGCAGCGCCTGCGGATGCAAGCAGACTGAGGCCATATTGCCGCACAGGATCGAACGTCATCAGAGCCGCGCCGATTGTCAGCACGCCAATGATGATTTCCGCCATACGTTGCAGCAACCGGACCTGCGTAAGGTGCTTACGTCCGAGAATATCCTCTTCCCGGTCATCGGCTGAGGCATCCAGATGCGAAATATAGCTCGTGGCGCCGATGCGCGCGCTTTTCATCAGGCCAAGCCCGAACGCCAGCACAAGGATCACCGCGAACAGGTGCGCCAGACTGCCAGCCAGCGACACAGGCAGATCAAGCGCCGGGATGGCGAAAATCATCAGGGTTGAGGTGATGGCAATCTGGGCGGGATGCCTCAGGGCTACAGCTGCGGTTCGGATCAATGATCCTGATCTGCGGCCGGGAATGCGTGTTAAAACACGATTGATGATGAAACCGCTGATGGTGGAGGCAAGCGTCCCGATGACAAAGAGAATAAGCAGCGAACCGAGAGTGGGCGGCATCCAGCCAAACCATGGCCTGATATCCGACAGCGAAGAAAAAAAAGTACCTCTCAAACCGCGTCATTCTCCTGTGCATAATAGGGGAAAGACAGAGCCATAAATAAAGCTCCGCACTAAACGAATGTAAACCATAGCTTACACCCGCATAAGAATCTAAATATTACAGAGTAAGGCTGCGTTATCAGAGCGACATTCTGTTATAGATTCAGAATGTCCGGAGATAGCATGAGTTTCTGAGAACGCTGATCGGGACGTACTTTAAACGCACGTCCCGCAAAAGATTTTTAACTTAGTCTTTCTTTGACGAGCGCTCATTTTTCTTGCGCTCATGCGGATCAAGATAGCGCTTGCGCAAACGCACCGCAGATGGCGTGACCTCGACCAGTTCGTCATCCTCAATATAGGCGATCGCCTGCTCAAGGCTCATTTTACGTGGCGGTGTCAGAAGCAGCGCCTCATCTTTACCGGCAGCGCGGATGTTGGTGAGCTTTTTTTCGCGAACACAGTTCACTTCGAGATCGTTCTCGCGGGAATGCTCGCCGATGATCATGCCAATATAGACTTTTTCACCAGCCCCAAGGAACAGCGTGCCGCGATCCTGCAGGGAAAAGAGGGAGTACTGTGTCGTGACACCATCTTCCGACGAAATCAGCGAGCCGTTCCGACGGCCTTCGATCGGCCCGGCATAGGGCTGATAGCCGGCAAACAGCCGGTTCATGATGCCTGTGCCGCGTGTATCGGTCAGGAACTCGCCATGGTAACCGATCAGACCGCGCGAAGGGATAAGGAAGGTCAGACGGACCTTATCCCCGCCCGACGGGCGCATATCCTGCATCTGTCCCTTACGCAGGGACATCTTCTCGACCACGACGCCCGAATACGGCTCGTCAACGTCGATCAGAACTTCTTCGTAAGGTTCTTCGCGCTCGCCGGTCTCTTCGTTATCGCGATACAGCACCCGGGGGCGACCGATCGTCAGCTCGAAGCCTTCGCGACGCATCGTTTCGATCAGAACGCCAAGCTGGAGTTCGCCACGGCCTGCGACTTCGAAAGCCTCGCTTTCCGGGCTTTCGCTCACGCGAATGGCCACGTTACCCTCTGTCTCCTTGAACAGACGGTCACGGATCTGACGGGATGTGACTTTCTTGCCCTCACGTCCGCCGAGCGGACCATCATTCAGGCGGAACGTCATCGACAGGGTCGGCGGATCAACCGGAATGGCGGGCAGTGGACCAGCTACTTCCGGGGATGCGATCGTGTCGGGAATCGTGGTGTCGGAAAGACCTGCTACAGCGACGATGTCACCGGCTTCGACCTCATCGACCGGTACGCGCTCAAGACCACGGAATGACAGCAGCTTGGTCAGACGACCGGACTCGACAATCGTTCCGTCCTGACGGATTGCGCGCACAGGCATGTTGATCTTCGCGCGACCCTGCTCGACGCGGCCTGTCAGCACGCGACCGAGGAAGTTGTCGTATTCGAGGATCGTCGCGACCATCGCGAACGGCTTGTCCTTATCCAGCGCCGGCGGCGGCACGTGGCGCAGGATAAGGTCGAACATCGGGGCCAGATCCTTACGGGGACCGTCCAGTTCCGTATCGGCCCATCCCTGACGGCCGGAAGCGAAGAGCATCGGGAAATCCAGCTGCTCATCGTTTGCGCCGAGGGAGGCGAACAGATCGAAGATCTCGGTGTGAACCTCATCCGGGCGAGCATCGCCGCGATCGACCTTGTTCACCACGACAATCGGTTTCAGACCACGGGCAAGAGCTTTGCCGACCACGAATTTCGTCTGCGGCAGGGCGCCTTCCGCTGCATCGACCAGCACGATCGCGCCGTCCACCATGCTCAGAATGCGTTCAACTTCTCCGCCGAAATCAGCGTGGCCCGGGGTATCGATGATGTTGATCCGCGTATCTTTCCAGACCACGGAGGTGCATTTGGCGAGGATGGTGATGCCACGTTCTTTTTCAAGATCGTTGCTGTCCATCGCGCGCTCAGAGACCTGCTGGTGCTCGTGAAAGGAGCCGGACTGTTTGAGAAGCTCATCAACGAGCGTGGTCTTGCCATGATCGACGTGAGCGATAATGGCTATATTGCGGATTTCCATCGTAAAGCGGGCCTGATCTTTCCTGCGTACGAACCCGCCACAGACTCTGACAGTCTGCGGCGGGTCCTCATTGCTCGCAGTGCATAGAGAGGACGACGGCAGAATGCACGCGAAACTTCATCGCGCATACGTGACCGCTCCCTGCGGAAGGACGATTTCTGCGGGGCTACCCGACGGCAGGAAAGGCCAGTGCTTCCTGAATCCGCCCCGGTATCTCCGTTCGCAGACAGAAAAGGCCGCCCGTCTGCGGTTTTTCCGCCAGTTCAGATCCGGACAGGCCTTTGCGCGCGGTGGTCACGAAGACGGTCTTTCCATCGGAGCCGCCAAACGCGACTTTTGTTACATTTTTCGCAGGGACAGCGATCGGGTCCAGCCGGCTTCCGTCCGGTCGGAATCGCTCGATACGACCGCCACCCCAGATGCCTGACCAGAGGGTTCCGGTGCTGTCCATCGCAAGACCATCGGGGGCGCCGTCTTCGATCCTGGCGAAAACACGACGTGACCCGAGCGTGCCATCAGTCGCGATGTCGAACACGTAAATTGTGCCAAGCGCCGAGTCACACTGATAGAGCGTGCGGCTGTCCGGGGAGACGGCCGGGCCGTTGCTCACGGTGTATCCGCCGTGATGCCTGATCAGCTTATGCCCGTCCCCGATGCTGTACAGCGATCCTGTCGGGTTTTCCTCGGCGTCGTCCATTGTGCCGAACCAGAGGCGCCCTGTGGGATCGACGTGACCGTCATTGATCCTGTTTCCCGGAAGATCCGGCTCTACGGCGATGACTTCCGTGAATGTGCCGGAGACCGGGTCGAAATGGCTGAGGCCGTCTTCCAGCCCGCACAGCAGGCCGCCATTCCGCAGGGGAACCAGGAAGCACGGCCGTAAGGGTGCGTTCCATGAATGCGTCGCGGCGCTGACCGGATCATACCGGTGGAGCCTCCGTCCGAGGATATCGACAAACCAGAGCGCCTTCTCCGCTTCGCTCCAGACGGGGCCTTCGCCCAGCTCCGCCTTCAGATCCCACACACAGACCGGGACATTCAGCGCGTTATCCTCCGGAGCAAACGGAACAGCCGCCACTTCTGGGTTTGCGGTCATATTTTTCGTTCCTCTTTATCCGTCAGACACAATGAGCCGGAACGCGTCCGGGCTGCGCTGAGTTGCGCTCCTGTTATGCCGGTCCTGCCAGATTCGTCCCGATTTGCACAGCGCACCGGCATGGACACCGCGCAAATAAGGAAATACGTATCATTCGCAACTGAATACAGGTGGATACGTGCAGCCATGCGTCTGAATGAGCTGTCGCCCGGATCTGAGGCTGTCATTGACCATATCGAGGATCGCGAGTCCGGCGATCCTGTGGCCGTGCGGCTGCGTGAGCTGGGCTTTGTCCCGGGTGAGCCGGTAAAAATCATTGCCCAGGGGCCGTTCGGGGCCGATCCGATCGCGGTGAAGATCGGTTTTACGCGCTTTGCGCTTCGCCGGGTGGAAGCGGCACGCATCGTGCTGCGGGCAGTTGCCTGACCATGGACGCTATGGTGGAAACCCTCCCGCTGCGTGCGGCCCTGGTTGGTAACCCCAACTGCGGCAAGACGGCATTGTTCAATCAGCTGACCGGCAGCCGGCAGAAGGTTGCGAATTATGCGGGGGTGACGGTTGAGCGCAAGGAAGGTCGCCTGACCACGCCTGCAGGGCGGGGCGTGCGGTTGCTCGATCTGCCGGGGGCTTACAGTCTGACGGCGACCAGCCCGGATGAAGCCGTCACGCGCGATGTATGTGCCGGGCGCTATCGTGGCGAGCCGGCGCCGGAGCTTCTGATCTGCGTGTTGTCCGCGACCAATCTGCGCCTGCATCTGCGCTTTGCGCTTGAGGTGCGGCAGCTTGGACGGCCGATGGTGGTGGTGCTCAATATGCTCGACGCCGCCCGCCGGCAGGGCATGGTCATTGATGTGCCGCGTTTGCAGCACGAGCTGGGCGTGCCGGTTGTCACGGCCGTTGCGATCAGAAAGAACGGGGCGACGGATCTGCTGGATCTGCTGGACCACCCGCCGCTGACCGGCCCGGCTCCGTCCGCGAAGGACGAGGACCTTCATGCCACGGTTCGCAGGCTGCTTACGGAGTGCGTGTCCCGCCCGTCCGCGGGCACGGAGGCTCTGGAGGACAGGCTGGATCGCTGGGTGCTGAGCCCGGTCACGGGTCTGCTCATTCTGTTCGCGCTGATGTTCGTGATGTTCCAGGCGGTTTTCTCCTGGGCTCAGCCGCTGATGGACAGCATCGATGCCGGGGTGAGCGCTTTCGGGGAGCTGGTGCGTCATGTTCTGCCGGATGGCGTGTTGCAGAGTCTGATTGTGGACGGGGTTATCGCCGGTGCCGGGACGGTCATTGTCTTTCTTCCGCAGATCCTGATTCTGTTTCTGTGGATTCTGGTTCTGGAAGAGTCGGGCTATCTGCCCCGCGCGGCGTTCCTGCTGGACCGGATTATGGCCTCCGCCGGGTTGTCGGGACGGTCTTTTATTCCGCTGCTCTCCAGCTTTGCCTGCGCCGTGCCGGGCATTATGGCGACGCGCACGATCCAGAACCCGCGTGACCGGCTGATCACCATTCTTCTGGCGCCGCTGATGACATGCTCGGCGCGGCTGCCTGTCTATACGCTGCTGATCGCCGCTTTTGTGCCGGACCGCTATGTGGGCGGCGTATTCAATCTGCACGGGCTGGTTCTGTTCACGCTGTATATGGCCGCCATTGGCAGCGCGCTGATCGTTGCCTGGGTTCTGAAGCGGGGTGGCAAGGCGACCGAGCATCCCCTGCTGCTTGAACTGCCAGCTTACCGGCTGCCCAATCTGCGCGATCTCGGCCTTGGGCTCTGGCAGCGGGCGGTTATTTTTCTGTCCCGTGTCGGCACGATCATCGTTACGCTGAGCGTGCTGCTCTGGGCGTTATCCAGCTTTCCCGCGCCGCCGGCGGGGGCGACGGGGCCTGCCATCGATTACAGTCTGGCGGGGCGGATCGGACACTGGATGCTGCCGCTTTTCGCGCCGATCGGTTTCAACTGGCAGATCTGTGTGGCGCTTATTCCCGGTCTTGCCGCGCGTGAGGTCGCGGTCAGCGCGCTGGGGACGGTTTATGCCGTTGGTGGCGGTGAAACCGATGCGGCCGCGCAGCTTACCCCGCTGCTTTCGGCTCAGTGGAGTCTGGCGACGGCCCTGTCTTTGCTGGCATGGTATGTTTTCGCACCGCAGTGCTTTTCCACGCTTGCCGTGATTCGTCGTGAGACGGGGGGCTGGAAAATGGTGGTGGTGACCGCCACGTATCTGTTCGGGCTTGCTTATGCCGCGTCTTTCGTCACCTGGCGGGTGGCGCTGGCATTTGGGGGAGGCGCATCGTGATCGAAGTGCTTATTGTCGGCGTGCTTGTCGTGGCCTGTGGTCTGTACTGGCTCGGCCGTCTGGCGCCCTCCGTGACGCGTGGATTATGGCGCGGCACGGGGCGCGTTCTGGACGTGGTGCATGCGCCGGTACCGGTGCGTCAGGCGGTCGCCGGACGTGCCGGTTCGACTTCGGCGGGCGGGTGTGGCGGCTGCAAGGGCTGCGGCAAGGATGGCGGCGGCTGCCACTGATCCCCGGTCCGATAAGGCCGGGCGGACGCCGGATGATGAAACGGGGGCTGCCCGCATCCGGATGGACTCCTTCTCGTTTTTCCGTGACGGTCCACGGGTGGTGAGTTTCGTTGAAGGCGCAGGAGACGTGTCTCCGCTTTCCGGCGCCAGCGATTTTTCTTTCCCGGAGCCATCCCGGGGTATTGGATTGTTTTCGGGACGAGACGGTTGCCGGAGCTGATTCCATGAAGTTACGGACTTTTTTCGTTTCTGGTCCGGTATGGAAAAGCGATTAAGGGTGGCGTTTCGCGGTGGGGACCAGGCTGGCGGATCGTCGCTCCGGTTCTGATGGCAGAGGCGTGTTTGTATTTTTGCAGCTCGGGTCAGGCTTTCACGTGCTGGTGGATTGAACCGGGCATGTACTGGAGCGGTCGCGGGCTCCGCTTTTTAAGTAATATGTTGTCTGTATTTGTCTGCATTATGAAAAACTGCGGCGCCGGCTGTCCTTGCGATGAACACGAAACAGGTGCCCAGGGCGTGTAAAACGCTTCTGAAAACACTTTCTGTTCAATCAGTTGGACGTGATGAGGCGGAGCGGACGGCGCCATCTATCGTGAGGACAAACAACGCGGAGAAATCCCTATGTCCCACAATCCTGTTGCTCCGGAGTTTCGGGAGACTCTGAAAGTTCTGCCGTCCTTCGATGGTCTTTCGGATCAGACACTCGCCGCAACGCGCAAGGCGTTTATCGCGGCCATCCGCAGTGTTCCTGTCGTGGAACATCCGGACGTGACCGTCGAAGAGCGTTCCGTGCCGGGTCCGGCGGGAGCTCCGGATGTTCCGGTCGTGATCTATCGCCCCCGAAGAGGCCACCGGAATGCGCCGGCGCTGGTTTATATTCATAGCGGCGGCATTGTCAGCGGCACGCCGGAAGTGGATGACGCCCGTTGCCGGGAGCTTGTCAGCGAGCTGGGGCTGGTCATCTTTTCCGTTGATTATCGCCTGGCGCCTGAAGCGCCATATCCGGCGGCTATAGAAGATTGCTACGCCGTTCTGAAATGGGCGCATGAGCAATCCGCTTATCTGGAGATTGACCGGGCTCGTCTTGCCATTGGCGGGGATAGTGCCGGAGGGGGGCTGACCGCCTGTCTGGCTCTGCTGGCGCGTGACCGGGCGGAAGTAAAAGTTCTTTTCCAGCTCCTGATTTATCCGATGCTGGATGACCGGACCGGGACGACGGTGATGCCTTCCCCGGAGCTGGGCCGGTATATCTGGACGCGCTCCGCCAATCATTACGCGTGGAATGCCTATCTGGGCAAAGCGCCGGGGAGCGAGGGGATTTCCGAATATGCCTCGGCGTTTCGCGCGACGGATCTGAAGGGGTTGCCGCCGGCTTATATCGGCGTCGGGTCTCTGGACCTGTTTCTGGATGAGGATCTTGAGTATGCGCGTCGGCTGATGGCCGCGGGTGTGCCCACGGAAGTCTGTGTTATTCCGGGGGCTTATCATGTATTCGATGTATTCATCCCCGATGCACCATTGAGCAGGCAGTTCAGGGAGTCTTATTTCGCGGCTCTGAAACGGGAAATTGACCGGCACGGCAAAGAGAAATAACTTTTCCCCGCATCTGTCCGGGTATGGGTTTCAGCTTCGTTCGACGGCCTGTGCGGCAGCATCGAGCGCCGCGGCGATTTTCTCTGCCGTGTCCTGCTCCATTTCGCCCTGCCTCATGCGCAGCCGCATGGCCAGCTTGAGGTTTTCCATTGCCCTGACAACCGGTGCCGGTGCCTTATCGCGTCCGCCCCGTTTGTCCCGGGGAATGGAGCGGGAGAGAACCTCATCGGCCGCTTTGCGGTTTTCGGTGAGGAAGGCCTGTCCCTCCGGCGTGATGTGGTAGCTCTTGCGGCCGCCTTCTTCGACCATGCCGGCATAGCCTGAGTCATCAAGCCAGGAGAGGGTGGGGTAAATAACGCCGGGACTTGGCGTGTAGCTGCCACCGAATTTTTCCTCGATGACGCGGATGAGTTCGTAGCCGTGGCGGGGCTGTTCCGCGATCATGGCGAGAACGAGCAGGCGGAGTTCGCCGTAATCGAACAGCCGGTGTCCGCCGCGCCCGCCGCCGCCATGACGTCCCCGGCCTTCGCCGCGCGGGCCGCCTTTGCCGCCGCGTCTGCCCTCGCCGCGCCTGTCTTCATCGCGCCTGTCTTCGGGCGGCCCTTCGCTGCGATCATGAGGGCGACCGCCTGCGTCGCCGGTTTCGGGGGAGAATGTGTGACGGTGCCGACCGTCTGCGTGTCTGGATCTGTTTCTCATGAACACCGATATAGGTCTCGATATATCTCACGTCAAGATATATCTGAATATATGTCGGGATTTATGGTATCTGCGTGGCTGTCAGGGGTTCGTTCCGGAGGATTGTTTAGACAATTCATGGGGTTACGGGGTGGGGGTGTGCAGGGCGCTGCCCTGAAACCCGCAAAGGGACATGGTCCCTCTGATCCCGGTTTGTCTGCAAAAGGGGCTGGCGGAATGCGGGCCTGGCCCGAATCCGGCAGGGACAACAGGCCTCTGCACCCTGATTTATTGATAAATTCAGATGGTTTCCAAAGGTCTCTGACCTTTGGCGGGGTCAGGGCAGCGCCCTGAGACGGTCAGAGTGTCTGATCTGCAATCGTCATGTCAGCCCGACGCCACCAGCATTGTTCCGGCGGTCTTGGCGCGGGCAGGAAATCGAGCGGGTTGCCAGTGAATTCGACGGTGTTGGTGGGGGTTTCCTGCAGGGTGATGGTTTTGCAGCGCAGGACGTCGCCATCGGCGAGGAGCATGGCGTCGAGTTTTGCCTTCATCAGGCCGGCCATCAGTTCCGTTGTGGGATCGCCGGGGGTGACGATGATTCTTGCGGCGCGGGCGGGTTCCTGTGTGCGGAACCAGGCGAGGAGCGGATCGTCTTCCGCGAGTTGCAGGGCATGGTCGAGGCGTTCATCGACGAAGCGGTGCCAGCCGCTTTTGGCGCGCTGGAACGAGACCGGCATGTTGCCGTGGCCGTCGAGGCGGCTGGCGGATGCCGGTTCGAGGCGGATGGTGACGAACTCGTTGTGACCATGGGGCAGGGCGCAGCTTTCGCTGGCGCCGTGGATCAGGCGGTGGCCCATGGAGAAGCGGCGGGTGAAGATCAGATCAGCCATGGGGGTGGCCTGTCAGGGTGGCTTCGTACTGTTCCCATCCGCTGCGTCGGAGGTTGCAGGCCGGGCAGGTGCCGCAGCCATGGCCCCAGGGGTGCATGGTGCCGCGGGTGCCGAGGTAGCAGCTGTGGCTTTCGTGATTGATGAGTGTGACCAGCTTTTCGCCGCCCAGGCTTTCGGCGAGGGCCCAGGTCTGTGCCTTGTCGATCCACATCAGGGGGGTGTGCAGGACGAAGCGGGTGTCCATGCCGAGGTTGAGGGCGACCTGCATGGCTTTGATCGTGTCGTCGCGGCAGTCGGGGTAGCCTGAGTAATCGGTTTCGCAGACGCCGGTGACGATGTGGCGGAGGCCGCGCCGGTAGGCGAGGGCGGCGGCGAACGTCAGGAAGATGAGGTTGCGGCCGGGCACGAAGGTGCTGGGCAGGCCGCTTTCGCTCATGGTGATTTCGGTTTCGCGGGTGAGGGCGGTTTCTGACACTTTGCCGAGTGCATCGAGGGCGATGGTGTGATCCGGTCCGAGGGCTGTTTTCCACGTCGGGTCGATCTGTTCCATGCCGGTGCGGAGCGTGTCGCGGCAGGTGAGTTCGACGGCGTGGCGCTGGCCGTAATCGAAGCCGAGGGTTTCCACGCGGTCGAAGCGGTCCAGGGCCCAGGCGAGGCAGGTGGCGGAATCCTGGCCGCCGGAGAAGACGACGAGGGCGCTGTTCAGGCTGGCGGGGGTATTGGCTGAGGCGGTCATGATCAGGGGATTCCGATCAGTTTGTGGGTTTGCAGTGAGAGGCGCCAGCGGGGGTGTTCGAGGCAGTACTGCGTTGCGGCGTCCGTATTCGTTTTCTGGTCGGGGCCATCCATTGGCTGGAGCCAGAACTGTTCGAAGTCGAGTGCCAGGAAATCCTGCGGGTCGAAGGTGGTCTGAGGATAGACGAGTTTCAGTTCCTGTCCGCTTTTTTGCAGGAGTGTGCTGCCGGCTTTCGGGCTGATGCAGAGCCAGTCGATTCCGGACGGGGCGGCGATGGTGCCGTTGCTTTCGACGGCGATGGTGAAGTCCTGCTCATGTACGGCGTCGATCAGCGGTGTGTCGAGCTGGAGCAGGGGTTCTCCGCCGGTGAAGACGACGAAGCGGCGGTCTCTGCCTGGTGCGGGCCATGTGGCGGCGATGGCTTCGGCCAGGGCTTTGGCGTTGTCGAACCGGCCGCCGCCGGGACCGTCGGTGCCGATGAAGTCGGTATCGCAGAACTGGCAGGTGGCTTTTTCCCGGTCGGCTTCGCGGCCGGTCCAGAGATTGCATCCGGCAAAGCGGCAGAACACGGCGGCGCGGCCGGTTTGTCCGCCTTCGCCCTGCAGGGTGTGGAAGAGTTCCTTCACGGAGTACGTCATGGGCGGTGATGTCGGACAGAGCGGCGGGGAAGGCAAGGGGTTTTCCCGTTGCCGGGTGTTCGTGAGGCTGGTTTTTGTGTGGCGGGTTCAGTTCCGGTACGGGGCCGGCAGGATGATGGCGGCGCCGGCGAGGCTGAGGAGGACGCCGGCGATATCGGCGCGGTCCGGGTGGACGCCATCGACGGCCCGGAGCCAGATGAGGGCTACGGTGATGTAGATTCCGCCGTAAGCGGCATAGGCGCGTCCGGCGGCGTTTGTGTCGATGAGAGTGAGGAGCCGGGCGAACAGCACGAGGGAGGCGCATCCGGGGACGAGCCAGAGAGGGGTGCGGCCTTCGCGCAGGTAGATCCGGAAGGAGTAGCATCCGCCGATTTCGGCGAGTGCGGCGGCGGTGTAGATGAGAATGGTCACGGGGGCTCGCGGAACGGGGGCGTGTTGTGTGATGGAGCCACAGGGCGGGCGGGTGTCATCCGTGGTTGTTGTCCGGCCCCGCCCCGATCTGTCGATAAACAGACCGGTTTCCGGAGGCCTCTGGCCTTTGGCGGGTTCCGGGACAAAGTCCGGAGAAAACGGGAACAGAGCCGTCTGTGTCTGAGAAGCGGGAAGTGCCGGGGTGTTTTGTGCTCCGGTAATAATATGCCGCATTTTATGGTGGTCGTTTTCTGTTTAACGGTATATTTATTATAATTTATGCTATATTTATGTAGTTCTCTGAATATATCAAAATACAAAAACAGGAAAATGAAAATCAGTCTTTTTGTTTTTTAACGGTTTATTGTCTTTGATTATTTCCGGGGTGTCGTTACATCGATTTCATCAGATGACGTGAACTCTGGCATTCAGGAAACGGAGCAAAATACGATGTCCACCATGCGCGAACTCTCGGTTGCTGAACTTGATGAAGTCTCCGGTGGCTGCCGCAGTTTTGGCGGCGGCGGAGCAGGTCATTCATCATGTAATCCGCAACCGTCCTGCGGGTCTTCCACATCGCTTTCCGGTCTGATCGGAGCGTATGCGGGGTATCTGGCGGGCATGTATAATGTTGCTGCTGATTACATCAACGGCGCCAGCTGCTCCACGACTGCGAGTGCGTGGCAGAACGTGGCGACGGACATGCAGATCGGTTATGCCGACACGAAGGGCATGTCGGTTTCCGGTGCTGAGAGCTTCCTGCAGCAGACGGTGGCCGCGATTCAGGGGGCTCAGAGCTATAGCGGTTGTGGTTCTCTCTCGCTTACCACGATTGCTTTCCCGACGAACGGCACGGGCGCTCTGGGCTGATCCACGGCTCTGTCAGAGACGGTATCCCGGCGGCGTTTCTTTGCCGGGATATTTTTTATCGATTATGAAAAGTATCAGAAATAGTTTTCTGTTATCAGAGATTATCTGACTCAGTTTATTTGATTTTACGAAATTCAGCCGGGATTTCCGCTGACTTTTATCTTTCATCCTGAAGTTGGGATGTGGAATCATTTTCTTTAAGGTGATTTCGGGCTTTATCAGAACCATATGGTTTCAGTAAAAATGCTCTGGCCGCAGGAGCGATTCCGGAATCTGCGGAGACTCCGGTACTTCTGTGCATGTCGGGGGTGTTTCAGCTTTTCGGGAGCCGGACGCGCGGCTTGCGCCGGTTGTCGTGTCATTGCCCTGGGTGGCTGGTCGTTATGGTCGGGGGGTCGTTGAGGGCTGCTTTGTTGCCGGTGGCGGCGATGTGTCTGGTCCGAAGCTGTTACCCCGCCCGCTGATGCTGATCGACGGGCGGGGCATTGCGGGTTTCAGATGTTTTTCTTTACTTCGTCGAAGGCATCGAGGATGCGGGTCGAGTAAACGAGTGCCGCGCCTGCGTTCAGGGCGATGGCGACGCTCAGGGCCTCTCCGATTTCATCGCGTGTTGCGCCGGCTTTCGCGGCTTCGGCGGCGTGGATGGTAATGCAGCCGTCGCAGCGTGTTGTGGCGGCGACGGCGAGGGCGATCAGTTCCCGGGTTTTTGCATCCAGGTGGCCGGTTTTTTCGCCAGCACCGTTCAGGGCAAGCACGGCGGAGACGGTGTCCGGAGACAGGCTGGCGTAATTGCCGATGGCTGTGCCGAGGTGCTCGCGGCGGGCGTTCCAGTCTGTCCAGTCGGTCATGATGCTATGCCTTTTGTGGTTCTGAGGTGGTTTGTGTCCGGAAACGACAGGGCTGCTCTGACGTCCGTTATCGGGACGTCAGAGCACTTTTTTAAGGCGTAACGCGGAGCCGGGGCGTCCGGACAGGGTGGTTTCGTTCACCTGAGCGTGATCGGGGTTTCACGAGGTGGTGTGAAGGGCGGCTGAATCTTGCTGATAGCTCTCTCTCTCGCTATCGGCTGAGTATGAACGTTCTCAATGACAGATCCGCCGATCGTGTGTCCGACCTGGTTTCCGCCGTCGCGGCCGTGCCGCAGGATGTGGGGCCGCTTGCGCTTTATCATGCGCGCGTGGCGGACGGCCTGCTCAGGTCTGATCCGGATCAGGAGCGGGTTGCGGCGCGGCTGGACCGTCTCTGGACGGAGCTGAAAACCTATCATCCGCCGCCGGTCCCACCGGAGCCGGAAAAGGAGAAGAAGGGGTTTCTGGCATCAGTGATGCGGCGTTTGCCGGCTGTGCTGCACCGGGAGAAGGAGGGTCCGCCACCGCCCCGGGGTGTTTATATCGTCGGGCGTGTCGGGCGCGGCAAGACGATGCTGATGGATCTGTTTTTCTCCTGCGCGCCGCTGAAGAAGAAGCAGCGGATTCATTTTCTGTCGTTCATGCAGGAAGTGCATCAGCGGCTGCGGCGGCTGAAACTTGAGAATCCGGGCATGTCCGATCCGATTCCGCCGCTTGCGCGGACGATCGCGGCGGATGCGACGTTGCTGTGCTTCGATGAGTTTCAGATCAATGACATTGCCGATGCGATGATTCTTGGTCGTCTGTTCGACGCGCTGTTTCAGGAACACGTCATTATTGTTGCGACGTCGAACACCGTGCCGGGCGATCTGTTTCAGAATCGTCCGGGGGCGGATGCGTTCAGGCCTTTCATTGCCGTCATTCATCGTAATCTCGATACGGAGACGCTGGATTCGGAGACGGATTACCGGCGGGGACGCGAGCAGGATGATACGACCTGGATCGTCCCGGCGGATGAGACGGCGCGGCACCGGCTGGACAAGGTGGTTGCGCGATATGGCGATGGTCATGAACCCGAGGAAGTGACGCTTGAGTTCAGCGGGCGGACTCTGCCGGTCGATCATGCACAGGGGCCGGTTGCGCGGTTCGACTTCACTTCTCTGTGTAGCCGGCCGCTGGGGCCGGGCGATTATCTGGCGGTTGCGAAGCGTTTTCCGGTGATTGTCGTTGACGATATTCCGGCGCTTGGCCCTGACGACGCGAATGTCGCGCGCCGGTTCATCACGCTGATCGATGCGCTCTATGACAACGGAAATCTGCTGTTTGTCTCGGCTGACGCCACGCCGGACCAGCTTTTTCCGGAGGGCGAGGGGGCGGATGCTTTCGCGCGCACGGCGTCCCGGCTGGCAGAGATGAGCAGCGAGAGCTGGCTGGCCCGCGCTCATGCTCCGGGGGGCTGCCTCTCCAGACCGTGACAGCCGGCGGTCTTGTCCGGCCTGGTTACGGGGTCTAGCAGATTTGCCAGCGGGTCCGGGCTTTTCCGGGCCAGAGTCGGGTGACCGGCAGTCGGGGTGACTGGCCGGGCAGGCAACGGAGGCACGTCGGGTATGTGTTCACGTTCAGGGCGATTGTCTCTTTCGCGGGCGTTCTTTCGCCGCCGGATCACCGGATTTTCAGTTTTGCGGACAACAGTCATGCGGGAACGGCCTGTGGACCGGCTTCTGGCGGTGGTGCCTGATGCCTCTCCCGCGGACTTGCGACAAGACAAGGGAGTGTTCTGATAATGGCGGGCACCGATCTCCTTACGGCGGCGCTGAGTGGCAGCAATATTGCTTACGTCGCGGATCTTTATGCACGATGGGCGAAAGATCCGAAGAGCGTCGATCCGTCCTTTGCGAGCCTGTTTGGCTCGCTGGACGATGAGGCGGCCTCGATCCTGCAGGATGCGTCGGGCGCGTCCTGGGCGCCGCGCAGGTCGATCATCACGGGTGATGAGCCGGCTCCTGCCGTTGCGGGCAAAGGCTCCGGTCTGGCGGCTTCCGACAGTCTGGCTGTTGCTCAGCTGATTCGCGGTTTCCGCGAGTTCGGGCATCTTGAGGCGAAGACGGACCCTCTGGGGCTGAAGGTGCCGAAGCCGGCGCCTGAGCTTGATCCGGCGACGTACGGGTTCGGCGCCGGTGATCTGGATCGTCCTGTTTATATCGGGAAGGTGCTGTCTCCGCTTCTGTCGGGCCGTGACACGGCGACGGTGAAGGAGATCGTGGCGGCGCTGCGCGGGATTTATTGCGGTGTGATCGGGGCGGAATACATTTATGTCCGTTCGGAGGAGCAGCGCGAGTGGTTCCGGTCCCGCATTGAGGGCGACAACTGGCAGCAGAGTGTCACGATCGAGGAGCAGAAATCGATCCTGAAGAACCTGACGGAAGCGGAAGGGTTCGAGACGTTCTGCCAGAAGCGCTATGTTGGCGCGAAGCGGTTCGGGCTTGAGGGGGGCGAGGTGTCCATCCCCGCGCTTCATGCGGTGATCGATCAGGTTGCTCAGCAGGGTGTGAAATCGGTTGCCATCGGCATGGCGCATCGCGGGCGCCTCAACACGCTGGTCAACGTGGTTCGCAAGCCTTACGTCGCGATGTTCAGTGAATTTGCCGGTGTCTCGTTCAAGCCCGATAATGTCGCCGGGTCGGGCGATGTGAAATATCATCTGGGTTCCTCGACGGATGTCGAGATTGGCGGTCATCCCGTTCATATCTCGTTGCAGCCGAATCCGTCTCATCTGGAAGCGGTCGATCCTGTTATCTGCGGTAAGGTTCGCGCGGCGCAGGACGATGACGGTGACACGGAGACACGTCTCTCCCACATGGCGATTCAGATCCATGGCGATGCGGCTTTTGCCGGTCAGGGTGTGGTGTATGAGACGCTGTCGATGTCGCAGCTCACCGGTTACCGGACGGGTGGTTCGATCCACATTATCGTCAATAACCAGATCGGGTTCACGACCAATCCGGTTGACGGACATTCCGGCATTTACGGGTCCGACATGGCGAAGGCCATCGAGGCGCCGGTGCTGCATGTCAATGGCGACGATGCCGAGGCCGTGGTTTATGTATCCCGTCTGGCGGCGGATTACCGGCAGAAATTCGCCAGTGATGTTGTGCTCGATATCGTCTGCTACCGTCGTTATGGCCATAATGAGCTTGATGAGCCGGTGTTCACGCAGCCGGTCATGTATAAGGCCATTGCCGGTCACATGACGCCGCATGCCGTGTATGCCGATCGTCTGGTGAAAGCCGGTGTGCTGTCCGAGGACAGTGTGAAATCGCAGTGGGATGCTTTCGAGGCGAAGCTCGACGAGGATTTCAAGGCGGCTCAGTCTTACAAGGTGAATAAGGCTGACTGGCTTGAGGGGGCGTGGTCCGGGATGGAAGCGCCGAAATCGGGTGACCAGCCGCAGCCGAAGACGGGTATTTCAGCGGATGTTCTGAAAAAAATCGGTGCGGCGATCACGACCGTTCCGGAAGGCTTCGATCTTAACGCCAAGATTGTCCGTCAGCTGAAAGCCAAGACGAAGGCGATTGAGACGGGCGAAGGAATTGACTGGGCGACCGGTGAGGCGCTGGGGTTCGGGTCGCTTTTGCTTGAGAAGCATCGCATCCGGTTTTCGGGCGAGGATGTGGAGCGTGGCACGTTCAGTCAGCGTCATGCGGTTGTTTTCGATCAGACGAGGCAGGTGCCTTATACGCTGCTCAACCATATCGAGCCCGGCCAGACGAAGGCGGAGTTCTGGAATTCGCATCTGTCCGAGTTTGGTGTGCTGGGTTTCGAGTATGGCTACACGATGCACAACCCGAACACGCTTGTGGTGTGGGAAGCGCAGTTCGGTGATTTTGCCAACGGCGCCCAGGTGATCATCGACCAGTTTGTCGCTTCCGGTGAGACGAAGTGGCTGCGGATGTCCGGTCTGGTGATGCTGCTGCCGCATGGTTACGAGGGACAGGGTCCGGAGCATTCCTCGGCCCGTCTGGAGCGGTATCTGCAACTCTGCGCTGAAGATAACATGTTTGTCTGCAACATCACGACCCCGGCGAATTACTTCCATGCGCTGCGTCGTCAGTTGAAGCTGTCTTACCGCAAGCCGCTGATTCTGATGGAACCGAAGTCACTGCTGCGTCATAAGCTGGCGGTTTCCCCTCTGGCTGATTTTGAGGGCAACACGGCGTTCCGTCCGGTGATCGGGGAGATTGAACCGATTGATGCGGGAAAAGTGGATCGTGTCGTGATCTGTTCCGGCAAGGTTTATTATGATCTGCTTCAGGAGCGTCGTGAGCAGAAGCGCGACACGACGGCGATTATCCGTCTGGAGCAGTTCTATCCGTTCCCCGAGGCGGAACTTGCGGCTGAGCTGAAGAAATATCCGGCTGCGAAAGACATCGTCTGGTGTCAGGAAGAAACGCGGAACGGCGGTGGCTGGCACTTTGTTGACCGGCTGATCGAGGGGTCGCTTGAGAAGGCCGGCCATAAGGTCGGGCGTCCGGCTTATGTGGGGCGCGCGACTGCTGCGAGCCCGGCGACCGGTCTGGCGAAAACCCATGCGGCCGAGCAGGCCGCGCTTGTTAAGGAAGCGCTGGGCCTGAGCTGAAGGCTTCTGAAAACCGGGCGCCGCAGGGTGGCCCGGTTTTTCTTTGTGCGCGCTGTTTATGCCTGCCCTGTGCTCACCGGGATACGTCTCGCAGACGTGATGGCAGGTCGCTGGCGAGTGAATTCCGAACGCCGCAGATTGGCGGCATAACGCGATGACGACGCGTCGCAGGTCCGGGTGGCCTGTTAAGATGTGGATTCGAAAAGGGAAGTGGGAAGCGAGATGTCAGTCGAGATCAAGGTGCCGACGCTGGGCGAGAGTGTCACCACGGCGACCGTTGCAAAGTGGCTGAAAAAAGCAGGCGAGGCGGTTACGGCTGACGAGCCTGTTGCCGAGCTGGAAACCGACAAGGTGACGGTTGAGGTTCCGGCGCCGCAGGCCGGCGTTCTGGAAAACCTGGTTGCGAAAGAAGGCGACGAGGTTGAGGTTGGCGCTCTGCTGGCCACGCTGGACCCGAACGGCAAGGCGTCGGCGAAGCCTGCCGCTCCCGAGGCTGCGGCGCCGAAAGCCGCCGCGCCGAAGCCCGCTCCGGCGGCGGTTGCGAAATCGGCTCCGGCTCCGGTTAAATCCGCTCCGGTCGATGCCGTTGCCGCGCTGCCGGCGGCCCGCAAGATGATGGCGGAGAAGGGTGTTGCCGCCGATCAGGTCGGAACCGGCACGGGCAGGGACGGACGGATCACCAAGGGTGATGTTCTGGCCTTCCTGTCGCAGCCTCCCGCTGCGGTTCCGGCTGCGGCCAGCAGGCCGCCGCGTCAGGACGATCCGCGTGAAGAGCGCGTGAAGATGACGCGTCTGCGTCGCACGATCGCGCGTCGTCTGAAGGATGCGCAGAACACGGCGGCGATGCTGACCACGTTCAATGAAATCGACATGTCGGCTGCGAAGCAGATGCGCGTTGAGTTTCAGGATGCGTTCGTGAAAAAGAACGGTGTGAAGCTGGGCTTCATGTCGATCTTCTCGAAGGCGGTGATTGCGGCTCTGGCCGAGTTTCCGGCGATCAACGCGGAGATCGACGGGGATGACGTGATTTATCGTCACTTCGTCAATCTCGGGATCGCGGTTGGCGGGCCGAACGGTCTTGTGGTTCCGGTGATCCGGGATGCGGAAGAGCTGAGCCATGCCCAGATCGAGAAGAAGATCGCGGGCTTCGGCAAGGCGGCGCGCGAGGGCACGCTGAAGATCGACGATCTGGCCGGTGGCACGTTCTCGATCACCAATGGCGGGATTTACGGCTCGATGCTGTCCACGCCGATCCTGAACGCGCCGCAGTCCGGCATTCTGGGGATGCACAACATTGTCGATCGTCCGGTGGCGGTGAACGGCAAGGTTGAGATCCGGCCGATCATGTATGTGGCACTGTCTTACGATCACCGGATTGTGGACGGGAAGGAGGCGGTCAGCTTCCTGGTCAGCGTGAAGAAGTATGTGGAAGATCCGCGCAGTCTGCTGCTCGGACTCTGAGGGAGGGAGCCTGCCCCGGAGGCGTTCTCCGGGGTGGTTTTCTGATTTTTGCAGTGACCGGGTAAGGTGCTGCGGCTCCGGGATGCCGGGGCGCGAACCGGGCGGACGGCGCGGGGTGTGCGGCACCTGAGGCGTCGACCGGCTTCAATCGGGACGGGGAAATATGGCTATCGAGATCAAGGTTCCGACGCTGGGCGAGAGCGTGACGTCTGCGACTGTCGGCAAATGGCTGAAGCAGCCGGGCGATGCGGTTGCCGTGGACGATCCCATTGTCGAGCTTGAAACGGACAAGGTGAGCGTTGAGGTTCCGGCTCCGGCTGCCGGGGTGCTGGAAAGCCATGTCGTCAAAGAAGGCGATGAGGTTGATGTCGGCGCCGTGCTGGCGATGCTGGATGTGGGAGCGAAGGGCGGCAAGACGGCTTCCGCGCCGGCTCCGGCAGCGGCGAAAAAGACTGACGCGGCTCCTCCCGCGCCTGCCCCGGCGGCGAAACCGGCTGCTGTGTCTGAGGCGCCTTCCGAAACCGATTACGACATTGTGGTGATTGGCGCGGGGCCTGGTGGCTATATCTGTGCGATCCGGGCGGCCCAGCTTGGCTTTAAGGTGGCCTGTGTCGAGAAGCGGGCGACGCTGGGCGGCACCTGTTTGAATATTGGCTGCATTCCGTCCAAGGCACTGTTGCATTCGTCCGAGAATTTCCATGCGGCGGGGCATGAATTTGCCGTGCATGGCGTGGATATTGCCAGCGTGAAGCTCAATCTCGCACAGATGCAGAAGCGGAAGGCCGGGATTGTCGAGGCGAACGTCAAGGGCGTTGAATATCTCTTCAAGAAGAACGGCATCACCTGGCTGAAGGGTGAGGGTAAGGTTCAGGGCACGGGTCGTCTGACAGTTGCCGGAAAGCCTGTGACGGCGAAGCACATTGTCATCGCCTCGGGCAGTGACAGTGCCGGGCTGAAGGGTGTTGACGTTGACGAGAAGGTGATTGTCACCTCGACCGGGGCGCTGGAGCTTTCGGCTGTTCCGAAGCGGATGGTGGTGATCGGTGGGGGTGTGATCGGGCTTGAGCTGGGCAGCGTGTGGCATCGGCTTGGCGCCGAGGTGACGGTTGTCGAGTTCCTGGACCGGCTGGTTCCGGGCACCGATAACGAGGTTGAGGCTGCGTTCCGTAAGATTCTGGCGAAGCAGGGTTTGCAGCTGAAGCTGGGTCATAAGGTGACGAAAGCCGAGAAGACCGGCAAGGGCGTGACGCTGACGGTTGAGCCTTCCCAAGGCGGCGCGGCGGAAACGATTGAGGCGGATGTGGTGCTGCTGGCGATTGGCCGGACGGCGGCGAGCGAGGGGCTTGGGCTGGATGCGGCCGGCATTGCGCTCGACAAGCGGGGCCGGATCGAGGTTGACGAGCATTATGCGACGAATGTTCCCGGTATTTATGCCATCGGCGATGTGATTAAGGGACCGATGCTGGCGCATAAGGCTGAGGAAGAAGGCGTTGCGGTTGCGGAACTGCTGGCTGGTCAGGCTGGCCATGTGAACTACGATGCTATTCCGGGGGTGGTTTACACCTGGCCGGAGCTGGCGACGGTCGGATTCACGGAAGAGCAGCTGAAAGAGAAAGGTGTCTCTTACAAGGTTGGCAAGTTCCCGTTCATGGCCAACGGACGTGCCCGCGCGCTGGGGATGACGGATGGTTTCGTGAAGGTGATCGCGGATGCGGCGACGGACCGGGTACTGGGTGTTCATATCCTGGGTCCGGCCGCGGGCGAGCTGATCGCGGAATGCACCATGGCGATTGAGTTCGGTGCGTCATCCGAGGATATCGGGCGGGTTTGCCATGCGCATCCGACGCTGAGCGAGGCCGTGAAGGAAGCGGCGCTTGGTGTGAACGGGCTGTCGCTGAACATCTGAGCGTTTTTTACGGGGGCTGTTTAGTTTCCATTGTTCCGGAAGGCGTGCTGTCGGGGTTTCTCCTGATGGCGCGCCTTTCTTTTTTTGGGGGACAGTGCCGGGCCCTGCCCGGACCCGGCAGGAGCCGCAGACCCCTGCACCCGTTTTATGAACAAACCGGTTTCCAAAAGGCCCCGGCCTTTGGTGGGTTTCAGGGCGAAGCCCTGAGAAAAACAGTCACACTCAATCCGAAAAAGGCCTCTTTTTCCGGTATGTGCCGTAAATGGAGATGGTGTTTCGTGACAGGATTTACGGTTTCTGAATGTACATGATGTTGAGTGCATGAGAGGGTCGTCGTTTCATTTTATAAGAAATAATGTAAATCAGGGAACGGGTAATCCGGCCGTGTGAAGATGTGGGACAGAGTATGAACGGGCTGATGGCGGCTGTCGCCGCAACTGTACTGGTTTCGACAATCTGTTCTTCGCCGGCACTCTGTCAGGACAGTAAAGCTGTGTCTCCCGCGCCGCCTGAGGCTGGCGGGTCTCAGGCCGGTTCTCCGACGCCGGACTCCGGGGATGTGGCGCCGGTTGTCATTCCGCCATTGCCGTCTCTGGACGATGCAGCCGCGCGGGCCGAGGCCGGTCGTCTGGAGAAGGCGTTACAACATGACGTGCCACATCTTGTGCCGCTGACCATGGCGCAGCGTCTTCACTGGGTGCAGATGGCGCGCGATGCGGTCGATGCGGCCGGTTTCGCTATTGCGAGGGCTCAGGTTCTGGTTGTTGTGGACCGTAATCCGTCGGTTCAGAAACTGGCGTTGATTCTCGCGTTACCGGACTCACCGGACTGGCATGTGCTGGGGAGCGTGAAGGTTTCGACCGGCACGCGGGGGCGTAAATATTATTATGTGACGCCGACGGGGGTTTTTCCGAACACGACGGACCGGCTGGGTTATCGTGCCGAGGGCACGAAGAACGAGCATGGAATTCGCGGTATTGGCGCGAAGGGGATGCGGGTCTGGGATTTCGGGTGGCATAACGCGGAAAAGGGATGGCTTTCCGGGGGCGAAACCGGCGATATCCGGCTGGAAATGCATGCGACGGACCCGGATTTTCTTGAAAGCCGTCTCGGGCGTCCGGCTTCTGAGGGATGCGTGAGGATTCCGGCGAAGTTCAATGTTTTTCTGGATCATTACGGTCTGCTCGATGTCGAATATGAGCAGGCGGCGAGTTACGATGACCGGTTCAAAGCATTGTTGCCGAAGGACCGGGTGCCGTCGCCGATTGCAGGCGAGGCGCTGGTTGTTGTGGATTCCGGTCAGAAAAATGCGGGAACCGGACGGTCTTAGGGAGCCGGACTCTGTAGCTGGCCGGACGCTCCGGGGCTGATGTTTCCGGGCTGTTCGGGAGGGCTCGGGGTTCTGTAATAAATCCTGCCGGGGATTTGCGGCGGCGCGGCATGGGTTTGTTCAGTAAAGCGGCTGTCCGGGGGCCGGAGCGTTCGTCGGTTCCGACAGAATGTTACGATTGCAGAAATTTTCTTCGCTCCCCGGAAAACGTATGTATTTTCCGGGAAGTGTTCTCATTTGTCACTGAAACGATTGTTCAGTGTATTCCGCTCCGCTTATTGTGCGGCTGTGACGAGTGTGCGGATACCCGGCACAATGGCGATCAGCAGTCCTGATGGCGGCTGTTTGTTTGCATAGGACGCCACGGCTGAAGCGCAGTCCGCGAAGGTCTTTTCCTGTGCGGCGAGCTGTTGTTCGGCGTTCTGTCGCCATGTTTTGTGATGGTGACCGGGGTCCATGGCCTGAAGACCCAGCGTGGCGAGGGCGGAGAGCTGCTGTGAGACGGGACGCGCGGCCTCCAGCGCCGGTGTTGTCGCGATCTGCGCGTAGGCGCTGTCGTTGCCGGCATAACGCGTCAGGCGGGTGCGGAGGTCGGTCCCGACGCTGCGGTCTCCCGCGACATAGCGTTGTGCGAGACGATTGAAGGTTATCGCTTCGAAACTGTCGGGGGCCGCGACGGCGACCGGCGCGGACAGCATGGCATCGCCGGTGGGGGAGGCCAGCCGGTTGAGGGCATAATTACGGACCGGGCTGGTGACGGAGATGAGCAGGGCGACCGGTGCGGTGTTGGATGGCGCCATCTCGTCGATCATGCGGCGGTTGTTCGCGCCGGCCTGCAGGCCGGTTGTTTCCAGTTCCTGCTGAATGAGCGGCAGGCGGCGTTCCAGATCGTTGACATCCGTGACGGTTGCCGGTGACCAGAATCGTTCCGCGATTGCGGCGGCGCGGGGCCAGAAGCGTGCGTCGGCCATCTGGTCGGTGACGAGTTCGCTCCAGAGGGGAGCGTCGCCGCCCAGAACGAGCTTTTTCTGTGTGTCATCAAGCGGCGGGGCGTTCGGGTCGAGCGCGAAGGCGTCGGCCAGGGCGGGATTATGCTTTCTGGCGTGCGCGGCGTCTTCGGCGGAGAGGCCGACGGCCTTTACGTCGAGGGGGTCGATTTTATAATGGGTGGAGGACGGCGTCAGAAGATCCAGATAATAGCCGGAGGACACGACGACGGGGTGTCCGGCTTTTGTCGCGGAGCCGATCCATTTCGAGCCGCGCCAGGCTTCGACCACGACGTCTTTCGGGATCGGGGCTTCGCTGACTTCGTCCCAGCCCATCATGATCTTGCCCTGATGTGCGAGCACCTGTTCCACTTTTGCGGTGAAGGCGGCCTGCATGGCGGGGGCGTCGGCATAGCCGTGCTCCTTCATATAGGCTGCGATTTTCGGATTGGCGGTCCACTGCGCGGACACGACTTCATCGCCGCCGGAATGGAAATATTTATCGGGGAACAGGGCGCCCATTTCCGCGTACAGATCGCGGGCGAAGTTCAGAACGGCCGGGCTGGTCGGGTCGAGAGCGGCGTTATTGTAGTTAAAGACTTTCTTGCAGTTTGCTGTTGTTGTGTCGGCATCGCTGCTGATGGCGCAGCCCGGATTCTTCCACTGTTTTGTGAACGGGACGGGTTGCTGGGCCGCGAGTTCCGGATAGGCTTCAAGAACCGACAGTGTATGACCGGGAATATCGAATTCCGGGACGATCCGGATGCCGCGATCGGCGGCGTAGGCGATGATTTCGCGGACCTGGTTCTGCGTATAAAACTGGTGATGTCCGCCGGTTGTCTGGAGTTTCGGGAATCGTCTGCTTTCGACGCGGAACCCCGTGCCGTCGCTGAGATGCCAGTGCAGGACATTGAGTTTCGTCAGTTCCATGGCGTCGAGCTGACGTTTGACTGTTTCGACGGACATGAAGTGCCGGGAGACATCGAGCATCAGACCGCGCCAGGGGAAGCGCGGGCTGTCCGTGATGCGGGCAAAGGCGAGCTGTGGTCCGGTCGGGGTCTGCTGAATGAGCTGAAGCAGGGTTGCAAAACCGTGGATCACGCCGTCGGGGCCATCGGCGGTGAGGGTGATGCCGTCCGCGCCGACCGAGAGCGTATAGGCCTCTCTGGCCTGCACTGTCAGGGCGTCGGGATCTGCGCCGGCACGGACATGCACGGCGAGGACGGGACTCTGTCCGCTGGTTGTGGCCGGTGAGGGGTGGCCGGTGAGGGCGCTGGCGCGGCTGACCAGGCGGGTTGCGGCACGTTTCAGCAGCGGAGAGGGTGTGCTGTCCCAGAGAACCGTGAGGCCGCCGGAAAGGGACAGGCTTCCTGTGGCGAATTCCGCCGAGGCGGGCATCGGCATCAGGGCCGGTCCGGCGGGCGCGGCCTGTGTAATGACGGGAGGTGCGGCTGGCGTTGCGCATCCGGAAAGGCTGGCGGCGGTCAGCAGGGTTGCTGTTCCGAGCAGGGTGGTTCGCAGGCGGGAAAAAATGCGTCCGGTTTTCAATAGTTTTCTCCACTGGATGCAAAAGCGCCGATAGCGGCACGCAATGCACGCACGGCTGATTCGCTGGTTTCGGCGGGGCGTGCGCCGAAACCGAAAGGGTCGTTGTCTGGTTGGGCTGTTTCGGAGGATGTGTTGTCACGGCAGGAGGAATGCAGAGCATCCGCGCCGGTTTCTTTCAGCAGGGACGCGGCATTGCGTGCGGTGACGCCGCTTCCGGCCATGATGGTGATACGGCCTGAAGCTTTTTCGTGAAGGGTTCGCAATGTTGTGGCACCGGTTGCCGCTGTCCGGGCGCCCCCGGAGGTCAGGATACGTTCGAAACCGAGGGCGACGGCCTGTTCGAGCGCCTGTAACGGGTCGGGCGTGAGATCGAAGGCACGGTGGAGGGTGGCGTGGGAGAGGCCGCAGGTTTTTGCGTGGTCGAGAAGGCGGCGGAGGCAGTCTGTATCCAGTGCTCCGTCCGGACGGGAGGCGCCCAGGACCACGCCGCCGAGTCCGGCAGATCCGACGGCCTCGATATCGCGGTGCATCGTGTCTTCCTCGTCGGCGGAAAACACGAAATTTCCCGCGCGGGGGCGGATCATGACGAAAACCGGGACTGAGATCCGGGTGGCGGAGCGGAGCAGGCCAGCTGACGGGGTCAGGCCGCCGAGGCTGAGAGCGCCGCAGAGTTCGATCCGGTCGGCGCCGCCCGCGCGGGCGGCATGCAGGCCGGAGAGGCTGTCTACGCAGACTTCCAGCTCCGGTGCCGGTTTATGACGCATCGGGGGGACGTTCATCAGGTGTGGACAGGGTCCAGAAGCGCGACGAGTTCGGGATCGTGCTTCATCTGCCAGTCGGTGATGTCACGTTGTGTCAGGGCGGACGCGGCGGCTTCGTCGAGCACGAGGAGGCAGTGTGCATGAAGTTGCAGGGCCGAGCCCGGGACGAGGGCGCTGAGCGGGCCTTCCACGACGCGGGCGAGGATGCCGGCTTTGGCGGCGCCGGTGACGACGAGCAGGGTTTCGCGGGCCTCCAGGATTGTTCCGGTGCCCATGGTCAGGGCGCGGGCCGGGACCTTTTCGGGATTGCCGCCGAACATGCCGGCGTTCTGTTCGAGCGTTGCGCGATCGAGGGTGACGACCCGGGTGCGTGAGGTCAGGGCGGAGAGGGGTTCGTTAAAGCCGATATGGCCGTTTTCGCCGAGGCCCAGGAGCTGGAGGTCGATGCCGCCGCTGGCGGCGATGCTGGTGTCGTAGGCGTGGGCTTCGGCATCCGGGTCGGTAGCGGCGCCATCGGGCACGTGTGTTTTTGCGGGTGTGACATTCACATGATCGAAAAGATGCGTCTGCATGTAATAGCGATAGGACTGGTTATGCGTGCCTGGCAGGCCGACATATTCATCGAGATTGAAGGTGGTGACGCCGGCAAAATCGAGGTTGTTTTCGGCGTGGTCGCGGGCCAGCAGGCGGTAGATGGCTTCCATGGTCCGGCCGGTGGCGAGTCCGAGGACGGAGGCCGGGTTTTTTCTGATCTGGCGGGCGATGACGCGGGCGGCGACCGTGCGCGCGGCTGTGGCGTCGGGGCAGATAGCGAGTTTCATGGCTTCAGTCTCCGGCCGTGACGATGGCGGCTTTCGGAGGATGTCCGGCGGTTCGGAAACAGATGAGGAGCATCCAGGCTGCGATAAAGATGTATGACGGGATCGCCAGGCTCATGAAAGCTGCTTTCGTGCCGAGTGCCGGCACGAGATGGACGAAAAGCTGGGGAAGAACGGCCCCCCCGGAGAAGGCCATGACGAGGAGGGCCGTCGCCCGCGCGCCGTCGGTGCCGGCCTCGGCCAGCACGACGGGAAACAGTGCCGGCAGGATCATTGCGTTTGCAAATCCGAGCAGGGCGACGCAGAGGACGGGCGTGGTTCCGGATGTGATCATGGCCAGCAGGCAGATGGCGATGCCGGCGGTGCAGGAGAGCAGGAGGTAGCGTTCCTGTGTGAAGAAGCGCGGCACCACGATCATGCCGACTATGTATCCGGCCATCATGGAAGCCAGTGTCAGGGCTGTCAGATATTTCGTGACATCGAGAGACAGGCCGAGGGAGCGGCCGTAGAGACCGATGGCGTCTCCGGCCAGGACTTCCACGCCGACATAAAGGAACATGGCGAGTACGCCGGTGCCGAGCCAGAGGGGGTGGGCGCGTCGTGGTGCCGCCGCGCTGCTGGTGGAGGCGGCGCTTTCGAGGGAGATATCGGGCAGGGCGGAGCGGGCCACGAGGACGGCGAAGACGAGCAGGAGCAGGGCCATCATGGCGTATGGCGCGTGCACGGCGTGGGTGAAGCGGGTCAGGATGGCTTCACGTTCGGGGCCGGGAGGGGCGTCGCGGATACTGGCGGCGACTTCACCGACATGTGGCATGACGATGACGGCGAACAGCATCGGGGCGAGGATGCCCGCGAATTTGTTGGCGACGCCCATGATGGCGATACGCTGGGCGGCCCGGTCATGATCGCCGAGCAGGCTGACATAGGGATTGATTGTGATCTGGAGCAGGGAAAGTCCGGCGCCGATGACGGTCAGCCCGCTGAGGGCGCCGGCGTACAGGCGGGCATTGACGCATTCTCCGAACAGGGCAGTGCCGGCGGCCATGATGACCAGGGCCACGATCAGGCCGCGCCGGAGGCCGATGCGGCGGGAAAGCAGTGTGGCGGGCAGCGGGAAGATGAAGTAGGCGAGGTAGAAGCAGACGGGCACGAGAAAAGAGGCGACGTCGCTCAGGTTGAAGGCGACCTGCACGAAGGTAATGAGCGGGCCGTTGAGCCAGGTGACGAATCCGATACTGAAGAACAGCGCGGCCATGATGAAGATGGGGCGCCAGCCGTGCTGGCCGGCCGGGCTTGCGATCGGGAGCCGGAACAAGGCGTGCTTTTCCTTTCAGCAAATCCGGGTCGGGACGGTCGCTGCCTGCGCGGGACCGCTCTGACCCGGACTGTGTGACGTCATCCGGTTTGTCAACTCCGGCCCGGATCAGAAGCCGGTGGAGACCGAGACCATGGCGGCGAAGTTTCCGCCGACAAGATAGGTTGGAGCGCTGCCCGCGACGGCGACGCCGTTTGTCTGGATCTGGGTGTGGGCGTTGGAGGTATAGCTTGATCCGGAGAGGTAATGGTTATCGCCGATATTCATCAGGTTGAGCTGGATCTGCGGATGTCTGATGCGTCCGAAGGATTTCATACGATAGCCGAGTGTGACGTCGGATGTCAGATAGGCTGGCATTTTTTCGTCATCCATGAATGTGGTGTACTGCGTATCCACATAGCGGAGCTGGAAGTTTCCGAAGAATGTGCCGTCGTCATAGTTGAGGCCGATGGCGCCGGTGAATTTCGGTGATGCGACGGCGATCTTGCCGGCTGTAGGCAGCAGGCCCGTTCCTGTGTTGAAATTATTATCAAAGGTGGAATGCAGGAACTGACCAGAAAAATACGGGCTGAAGTGGTGCCAGCGGCGGAAACCGATTTCCGCCGAGACGCCGCGGGAGGTCTGGCCGCCGATATTGATCGGCGAAGCGACCATGAGATTTTCGCCGGGGATATAGCCTGTGGAGGTCACCTGGTGGTTAGTCATGTTGATATTAAACAGCGACATCGAGAAGTTATAGAACGAGCCCTGGCGCCGGTAGCCCAGTTCCTCGCCGATGGAGTATTCCGGCTTCAGACTTTGTGGCTGCTCGACGGCATGGGATGAGTTCGGATCGAAAATCTGGGAGTAAGCTTCGACGGATTCCGGCGCGCGGAAGGATGTCGTGCCGTTGATGAAGATCTGATCTTTCGGTGTGATCTGATAGCTGGCCGAGAACTGCGGCAGGGGTTCGAAATAGTTGCCCTGCATCTTGTAGGGATCGGCTCCCGGAACGAGGTTGGTGCCCTGGCGTGACACCATGGCGACGCGGAAGCCGGCGCTGAGAGTCAGTTTGTCATTCAGGAGTTTCTGTGTGTCGGCGATGAACAGGGTATTCACCTGCTGCATGAAACTCAGATCGTAGCCGGAAAGGATTTTTCCGTTGACCTTGATGCTGTTGGCTGACCATCCCTGACCGTTGGCATCGACCGGCAGGAAGTCGGACAGCTCCGTGTGGGTTGTGTAGGCGTACCACCAGCCGAACGAAAAGGTATTGGAGCGGGTGATGTTCCAGTCAGCGGAGACGTTGAGGCCGCCGGTTTTCTGATCCCATGGATCGCGTCCTACGGTCAGGATACTGCCATTGGTGACTGTTCCTGTTCCCGGGTTAAGCGTTCCGTACTGGGTTGTGCCGTAATAACCGCCGGATGCCGGGATGTTTTCGCCGCCCAGGGACGGGCCGAACTGATGGACGTAATACGGTGTGACGTGCAGCTTCAGGCGATCGGCGAGCGTAAAGTGCATTGGCAGGACGACAAGCTGGCTGTTTATGTTCGACTGGTTGAGTTTGTAATAGTTGGCGTCTCCGGTGGTAAATTTCGAATCGTAGGCGAAACCGAGGCCGTACTGGCTCCACTGTGCTTTGGTGGGTTCGCGCCATGAGGTCGACTGTTGACGGTTATAGGAGAAGATCGCTGAAATACTGTTGCCGTCCCCCCATTCTTTCACGAATTTTGAGTCGACATGGTAGCGCATCATGCCGCCGGGGCCGCGAAAGTTATTATAGCCGGTATGTGAGAAGGAGACGAACCCGCGTATGCCGGAATTTCCGATATCTCCTGTTTCCAGACGGATGAATTCTTTGTTGGCGCTGTGAGTGCCGCCTCCGACATCGAGAAAGCCGCCCATTTTATGAGCGGGGTTCATCTCGGTCGCGGTAATCTGACCGCCGACGGCGTTATAGAACGGGGCGTTCAGATCCGGCGCTCCCTGCGATACGGTGACGGACCCCAGATTTTCTGAGTCGACCAGCATCGAGGTGTAGGGTTCGTAGTTGATCGGGTCGGCCAGCGGGGCGCCTTCGAACAGATAACCGATCTGGGTTTCGTTCATACCACGCATGGAGATATGGTCGCCCGTCATGCCAAACGGGTCCTGGCTTGAAAACGTTACGCCCGGCAGTTCCGCGACCAGGGACGAGATATTGGCAGTTGGCGACTGTTTGGCGATGTAATCGCGCGTGATGCCGCTCTGTGATCGTGGCGCGGTCTGTGCCGGCATGAGGCCGCCACCGGGTGTATGGTTGGTGATGCCGGTTGCCGAGATGGAATGACCGGTAACGGAAACTTCTTCCGGCGCGCTCGTAAACTGGCCGAGAACGGAAGAGGATAATCCGGAAGCCGACGCGGAGCGGGGCGCGGCTGTTTTGCCCGTTTTCGGTGTTGCGGCGTGTTTGCTGGCATGTCGCGCGGTGGCGGGTGTTCCGGCGGTTGTGGTACTGTCGGCGCGGGCTTCGGTGTGCAGTGCCTGCAGGCCGATGAGGATACTACAGGAAACTGAAATCTGGCGGATGGATATACGCATTATATCAATTCCTCTGGCAGGCCATGATCCGCGGGGGCATGCTGTTATTGCGTTATGGCAATTAGAATGACCGGATTTCATTTGTATGCAATAGTTACGAAAACGTAGCTATTTAATTTACAAGGTGAACAAACATTTTTCAGGAGTGGCCGCGATATTGTTGCGGAAAGGACACAAATTTATTGCGGTGGCAGCACTGCGGATCTTTTGTCAGCCGGCTTCCGGTCCGAAGATGAAATAGTGCGCTGCCAGGCTGGCCGCGCCTCCGGCGAAGCTTTCCGCGGCGAAATCCCTGAAATGGATCATCGTTCTGACGCCGGCCCGATGCAGGATGTGCGTTTCGGCTTCCTTGAGAAGCGCGTGGCCGAACACGCTGTCATGCAGGACGCTGTCGAGCATGACGACCACGTGGCTCGGGTCGAGCATCTGGATCAGCTGGGCGGTAGCAAGGCCCATTGCCGAGCCAGCCTGATGGAGGATTGCGAGCGGCTCCGGCTGGCCTTTTGCGGCCAGAGCGGTCAGGGTGGAAATATCGGTGGGCTGACCGGCGCGATGCGCGGCGTTGCTGATGGCCAGCAGGGACGCGACGGTTTCCAGGCACCCCTTGTTGCCGCAGCGGCAGGGCAGGGCACCGAATCCTTCAAGCGCCACGGGGGCGTGGGAGAGTTCGCCGGCACCCCCGAAATGGCCACGGAGCAGGCGGCCGTTGACGATATGCGCGCAGCCGATGCCGTGGCTGACGAACACCATGCTGAAGTCCGGGCTGCCCCGGAGGGTGCCGAACAGCTGCTCTCCGAGGATAAGCGCGTTGGCGTCGTTTTCGACCCAGGTTGGCAGTCCGGTGCGTTCGGCCAGAGCCGTGCCGATATTCACGTTGCGCCAGCCAAGGGCTGTGCAGGTGACGCAGGTGTGGCGGTCGTGTGAGACGAAGCCCGGAAGGGCGATGCCGATTCCGGAGAGGCGTTCCGCCGCGTCTCCGGCTTCTTCCCTGAGTTGCAGAATACCGTCGGCGAGGCTCCTGATGGCCTGTTCGGGATCGGACAGTCGCGGGATTTCGACGCGGGCGTGGACGGTGCCGTGCAGGTCGGTGAGGAGCAGGACGGCCGGGTCCTGCTGAAGCGAGATTCCGATGAAACTTGCCGCGTCCGCGCGGACGGCGAGTGAAACGGAGGGCCGGCCGACGCCGAAAATCAGTTCCTGCTCGCAGAGAATGTTTTGCGCCAGGAGGTCGCGGACCAGCCCGGAGATGGTGGCTTTGCTGAGGCCCAGGAGTGTTGCCAGTTCGGTGCGGCTTCTGGAGCCTTCCCTGCTGATCGCGCTCAGGATCTGGCGATGGCCGGCTGACAGCGTGGAGGGCCGTGGCTGCATCGTGCGTTCCTGACTGACGGTTCCGAAGGGATTGGTATCTTTCTGGCCGACTTATTTCAGCGGGTAAACCATAAGACCGTCAATATCACTATTATATTTACAAATCAGAAGCTGACCGGTAACCGGGGAGCCATGAGGATGTTGATGTGCGGATGATGGCATGGCGATCTGTCGCGTCAGTGGTCCGGCTTTCAGTATCCGGATCGAGATGGAAGCGGGCATGATTCTCTGTGCGGATATTGGCGGTTCGTTTATCGATTTTGCTGTGATGTCCGCGGACGGTGAGATGACGCACCGGCAGGCTTTGCCGACACCGGTCGGCGACCTCGATGCTTTTACGGAAAATCTGGCGTCTCTTTGTGCATCCTGGCCGGGTGTACCATTACATATCGCGATTGCGGGTGTGGAAGACCCGGCGACCGGGATTGTGAATGCAGCGAATATTCCCTGTCTTGCGACTGTGCATCTGGCGGAATTATTGCGGATTCGGACCGGACATCCTGTTCTGATTGCCAACGATGCGGACTGTTTCGCGCTTGCGGAGGCGCGTTTTGGCGTGGCGCGGGGTCATGCCAATGTTTTCGGGATTATTCTCGGCACCGGCGTTGGCGGCGGGCATGTCATTGACGGACGTATTGTGCAGGGGTTGGGGGGTGTGACGGGGGAGTGGGGGCACGGACCCTTTATTATTCCGCCGCCCGGCGGGACGGATCTGTCCGCTTTTATTCCTTCTTTCCGGTGTGGGTGCGGTCAGATCGGTTGTCTGGACACGATTGCCGGCGCGCGCGCGCTGGAGCGTCTGCATGTGTGGGCGGGGGGCGAGGCGTCCGACAGTCGTTCCATTCTGTCCGCCTGGGAGCGGGGTGAGGCGCGGGCGGTTCGCACGATGACGTTTTATCTGCATTATCTGAGTGCGGCTCTGGCACTTGTTGTGAATGTGACGGGGTGCAGCATTATTCCGGTTGGGGGTGGTCTGGGTAATTCCGCCGCGCTGGTCGCGGCGGCCGACCGGGCGGTACGTCAGAGAATTCTTGTGAAAGATTCAGGTGTTCTTGTGAGGCAGGCTGTTCTGTCCCGGGATGCCGGACTTCTGGGCGCGGCCTGTCTTGAGCCTGTGTATGATCGGGTTATGTGCCGGTAACGGCCGGCGGCCCTGTGCGGGCTTTGGCCGAACCCGGCAGGAGCCACAGATCCCGGCACTCCGGATCCGCTGATAAATCAGCAAACCGGTTTCCGGAGGCTGCCGGCCTGCTGGCGGGTCAGAGGGCAAAGCCCTCAGAAGGGCGGCCATTCTTAATGCCGGGAGGGGGTTGACCCCGGACGATCCCGGACCAACTGTTCAGGCACACAAGATCGGGAAGACTATCATGAGTGAAAACACTGTTGCCGTCAGCGACACCACCTTTGACACTGATGTTCTCAAATCCGCTGAGCCGGTTCTGGTCGATTTCTGGGCGGAGTGGTGCGGCCCGTGCAAGATGATCGCTCCGGCGCTCGAAGAGATTGGCGCGGAGTTTAAGGGCAAGCTCAAGGTGGCCAAAGTGAATATCGACGAGAATCCGCAGACGCCGACCAGCTTTGGTGTTCGTGGCATTCCGACACTGATCCTTTTCAAGGATGGCAAGCCCGTGGAAACGAAGATCGGTGCGATGCCCAAGAGCCAGCTTAAGGCATGGGTGCAGGGCCTCGTCTGATCTGTTTGTCATTTTTGCCCGTTCCGGGCGGGGAGTTCAGGCTCTCTGTCCGGAGCGGCTGGCTGATCGTGGTCTGAGTGTTCAGATCATTCTGACAGTGGTTGCATTTGCGTCGTAACCCGCTTAATAATTGTCTTATGACTGATGGTCGCGCCCTTTCTGAGTCGATGCCGCGCTTTTGCGCGCCGATGATGCGCGGCCTGTCTCTGCCTCTTCTATCGCAGCTTTCCCTTCGACTTATCCGCCCCTGAGCGAGCAGTCCGGCGCGATGTCGGCACGCTTAGGGGACAGTGGTAAAATGTTTTTCGTGCCAGCCATGGCCGGAATCAGGGAGCGGGCTGTCAGCGTCCGCACAGACAGAGATTTGAGGCTTCTATGACGACCTTCGACCATCCTTCCTTCGGGCGCATTACTGACGACCGGGTCTTTATTTTCGATACAACGCTGCGCGACGGAGAGCAGTCTCCTGGCTTTTCGATGAATCTTGAAGAGAAGCTGCGTATGGCGGAAGCCCTGGCGGATCTTGGCGCAGATGTGATCGAAGCTGGTTTTCCGGTGGCTTCTAAAGGTGATTTCGAATCTGTCGCGGAGATTGCCCGCGTTGTTCGGGGTTCGGTTGTCTGTGCGCTGGCCCGTTCGGGTGGTAAAAACGATATTACGGTGGCCGGGCAGGCGATTGCGCATGCCGAACGTGGCCGGATTCATCACTTTATTTCGACGTCTCCGCTGCACATGAAATATAAGCTGCGGATGGAGCCGGAAACGGTTCTGGATATTATCACGACCGGCAATAAAGCAGCCCGTAATCTGACGGATGATGTTGAATGGTCCGCTGAGGATGGCTCCCGGACTGAGCCTGATTTTCTGTGTCGCTGTGTCGAGGCGGCGATTGCGGCGGGTGCGACGACGATCAACATTCCCGATACGGTCGGGTATGCGACGCCGGAGGACATGGAGCGTATTTTCTCCATGCTGAAGAACCGGGTGCCCGGCGCTGACAGCGTTATTTTTTCCGCGCATAATCATAATGATCTGGGTCTCGGTGTTGCGAACACGCTTGCCTCGCTGCGTGGGGGCGCGCGTCAGATCGAATGCACGATCAACGGCATTGGCGAGCGTGCCGGTAATGCGGCGCTCGAAGAGATCATCATGGTGCTGCGCACGCGGCATGACCAGTATCCGTTCACCAACCGGATCCAGACTGAAAAACTGCTGAAACTGTCACGGATGCTCTCCACGACGACGGGTTTTGACGTGCAGCCGAACAAGGCGATTGTCGGTCGCAATGCCTTCGCTCATGAGAGCGGTATTCATCAGGATGGCGTGCTGAAAAATGCCGCGACGTATGAGATTATGACGCCGGAGAGTGTGGGCTGGTCGAAATCTTCTCTGGTTCTGGGCAAACATTCCGGTCGTGCCGCGTTCCGCGACAAGCTGGCGGCGCTGGGGTATACGCTCGGTGACAATCAGCTGAACGATGCTTTTGCGCGCTTCAAGGATCTCGCGGACCGGAAGAAGGTGGTTTACGACGACGACATTGTTGCGCTGGTTGACGATGAAGTGCGCGATCACCAGCGTATCCGTTTTCTGTCGCTTGATGTCTGCGCCGGCTCTCGTCGCCCGGCTGAAGCCACGCTTGAACTGGAGCTCGACGGTGAGCTGGTGGAAGCGACGGCGACGGGCAACGGGCCGGTCGATGCCGCGTTTAACGCGATCCGGAGCGCCTGCCCTCATACGGCCCGTCTGGCGCTTTATTCAGTTGGAGCCGTGACCGAGGGAACCGATGCGCAGGCCCGCACGACGGTTCGTCTGGAAGAGGACGGAAAACTGGTTGACGGGCAGGGGGCGGATGCGGACACGGTCGTTTCCGCCGTGCGTGCGTATGTTCATGCTCTGAACAAGCTGCTGGTCAAGCGGGCTCGTACGGAGCCGGAGGCCCTTCCGGCCTGATTGCGGCGGGGGGAGAGTGGTGCGCAGATCCGGCAGAGTGTCTGCCGGATCTGCGCTTTTCAGAACGAAACACCGTCGTCATCCGTATCTTTGCTGGTTTCGTCGCTACGTTCCGGGGACACGGATACGGAGCCGAGACCCGTAATATGCTTTTCCAGCGTATGCGGGGTGCGGGTCAGTGTGACGGATCCGACGCCGGAGATCGAAATACTGGCCCGGTCTGTCGGGCCGGCTTTGACCGATCCCGCTCCGGCAATGCTGATATCCGCATCTTTTATGGCCATAGCGGAAAGATTCATACTGCTGGCTCCTGCCGATGAGAGAGTGACCTTGTCCGCGTGGCCGCTGCCGTCGATGCTGGCGGCGCCGCTGACGGAGAGTTTCAGTTCAGGGAGTGCGATATTGTTCAGCTGCGCGGAGGCGGCTGAACTGATGGTCAGGTCGCTGAGCGCCGGCGCTGTAATGTGCAGCACGATCCCGTTGTGATGACGGGAACGCCATCGCCAGGGATGTTTATCGTCGCTGATGATATTGTTCGAGAGAGTGATCGTGCTGATGCGGTCCTGTGGCCCCTCCGCAGTAATTCTTGCGGCTGGTCCCTGTGTGTAAATGACCTCTGCGGGTAATGAGATTTCGATCCGGCTTCCGCCGTTCCAGGGCAGATCGCGTGTCACTCGGGGGGAACGATCCCGCCTGTCGTCCGCGTCGGAGAAATCGAAATGGCTGGTCACGGAGACGGGGCCGAGGGCGTGCATGACGGAAAAGCAGCCGATTGAAAGAACAGCGCCGCCCGCAGCGGCGATAACAAGTCCGCGAATCATGATGATACTCCGCCAGACAGGGGTGAACCGGGGGAAATCAGACGAAAATGGGCTCTGGCATAGCGTGAAATCAGGTTGGTCAGTCCGATCAGGAACAGGGCGCAGAAGGCGCTTCCCGATATGCCTGCGCCGAGAGTTCCAAGGCTGAGAAGGACATTTTGCAGCCAGGTGCCATCCGACAAAGGCAGGATGTTCAGAAGGGCCAGGGGCAGTCCGATCAGGCCGATGAGATCGGTGCAGAGGGCGATCAGCGCGAGACAGAAGACGATCACCAGAACGATAATCAGTACGGGCGCCACGATCAGCACGTCGAGGGCGACCAGTCCGAGCAGGCCAAGGATGGCGCCAAGGGCAGCCGCCATGCTGCGTTCATCCTCCCAGCGGCGGATCCCGGCTTCCGCGCGGAGTTCCCGGGCCAGGCGGGCCGGGTCGCCGAGATGTCTGGCGATATCGGCATCGCTGCGTCCGGCTTTGCGCCCCTCATCGAAATGTCCTTCATAATCCTGAAGAATATCGCTGACCGTATCTGCCGGCATGCCGCGCAGCCCTGTGGCGAGGCGGCGCATGAAGTCCTCTTTTTCGTTCATGATGTTCCATCCTGGCCGGCATCCAGCACGGCGTTTACGGCGCGGGTAAATCCGGTCCAGGCGGCTTTCTGGCGTGAGAGATTCTGCCGCCCTTCTTCGGTGAGGCGATAATATTTTCTCGGAGGACCGGACGGGGATTCCACGAGATATGTGACCACGACCTTTTCCTTCTGCATCCGTCGCATCAGCGGATAGATCGTGCCTTCTCCCATATCGATTGCGTCCGCCAGGCGGTTTGCGATTTCGTATCCATAGGCATCGGCGTGTTCGAGAAGTGCGAGAACGCACAGTTCGAGCACGCCTTTTCTGAACTGGACGAGATTTGGCTCCGCCACGCGGACACCTCCTGTGCTGGTTCAAGGCAGGAACCTTGCAATGACAGATAGCATGCGTTGCATGATTCTGTGCAACAGTTTTCTGATGCCGGCGGATGAATCCGGGCCGATTGCGTTGGGTGGCTGATTTTTCCGGGGCGTTTGCTCTCCAGCAGAGCGGGTACCGGTGTTGATCTGTGGAAAAATCAGGTCATCAGCAGTTTAAAGCGAACCGAGTCGGGGGTTTTATTATTCTGGTATCCGGTGGGGGATGGGCCTGACGGGTTCGTTCCGGCGGATGGTAAGTCCCGGAAGTTTACGACCAGCCTGAGTTCTTCAGGCTGGTTTCTCTCATGGCGAAAATTCGCTCAGTTCAGGCAGGCGGCGCGGAAGGTCTCGAAGGCGCGTGCGCGGTGGCTGATCCGGTTCTTTTCCGCATCGGACATTTCGGCAAAGGTCCTCGTTTCGCCAGCAGGGATGAAGACCGGGTCATAGCCGTGCCCTTCATTGCCGCGGGGTGTCGGAGCGATGGTGCCGTCGATCCGGCCTTCGAAGCAGTGGGCGGTGCCGTCCGGAAAGGCGAGGCATAAGACGCAGATGAACCAGGCGTCCCGGCTGCCTGATCCGATTCCGGTTTCGATCCGCTGCATTGCGTCCGCGAAATCCTTCTCCGGCCCGGCCCAGCGGGCGGAGTAAATCCCTGGCGCGCCGTCCAGCGCCGCGACGCACAGGCCGGAATCATCCGACAGTGCCGGCAGGTTTGCCGCTTTTGCCGCCGCGAGCGCCTTGAGTTCCGCGTTGCCGGAAAATGTTGTGGCTGTTTCGTCAGGTTCCGGCAGGCCGAGTTCTCCGGCGGAGATGACCGTGATGCCGTAGCCGTTCAGCAGCGTGGAAAATTCGGCCAGTTTGCCTTTATTGTGGCTGGCGAGAACAAGCCGGGAGTCCCTGGCGAGGGGTAATGCTGTGCTCATGCTGCCTCCGTCGTGCCGATGGCTTCGTTCTGGGCTGTGAACAGTTTCTGGACGCCGTGTTTTGCCAGACCGAGCAATGTGAAAAATTCGTTTTCGGAGAAGGGTTTTTCTTCCGCTGTTCCCTGGATCTCGACGATTCCGCCATTGGCGGTCAGAATGAAATTCGTGTCGGCCGAGGCTGCGCTGTCCTCGGCATAATCGAGATCGAGCACAGCGCCGTTCGCCGTCAGCCCGCATGAGACGGCGGCGACCTGTCCAGTCAGGGGAATGGTTTTCAGCACACGCCCGTGGTGTAATTTTCCGAGTGCGAGCCGCAATGCGACCCATGCGCCGGTGACAGATGCGCAGCGCGTGCCGCCATCCGCATTGAGGACGTCACAATCAAGCGTGATGCTCATTTCGCCGAGGGCTTTCAGGTCCGTCACCGCGCGCAGGGATCGTCCGATAAGCCGCTGGATTTCCTGGGTGCGGCCCGACTGTTTTCCCTTCGCGGCCTCGCGGCTGCCCCGGTTGTGGGTGGCGCGGGGCAGCATGCCGTATTCCGCTGTGATCCAGCCCGTTCCCTTGCCTTTCAGAAACGGAGGCACCCGCTGTTCCACGCTGGCGACGCAGAGGACTTCCGTGCCGCCGATCCGGATCAGGGCCGATCCTTCGGCGTGGCGGGCAAAGCCGGTTTCTATACTGACGGCGCGCATGGCATCATGAGCGCGACCTGAAGGACGCATGTGCGAAATCCCTGATCCGGAGAGAGGCGTGAGGGTTCGCACGCCGGGTTTTGCCCGGATCCATAGCCCGCCGGACTGACTCTGACCACCCTTGCCTCTTGCCATGCGAGGCACTCATCCCCAGAGTCAGGATTGTGGGGTCACGGACAGCCAGGAGGCCAGGAAAATCACCGGCAGTAAGGAAAAATCGCTCAGAGCCTGAATCAGAAAGCGGTTTGATTGATTTTTCGCAGAACTCTGCGGATATGGGCAATCATCAACCATGCGCAGGATGACGAGATTGTTGTCTCGACATCCTTCGTGA
>NZ_WOTA01000003.1 GCF_011516825.1 Acetobacter oeni
TGATACTGCGCTCGGGTGATTTCAGTCCAGGCCATCTTGATCTCATCAGGTTATCGCAAACCCATGAATCATAACCCGCTGAAATCACTCAACTCATTTTCGGTCAGACACTGAGTGAACCTGCGGTGATTCCGGACGTTTGTTTTATCAGTGCGCAGAACGACGTACTGCGGCCTGAGATGAGGAAAAGCTGATTTCCTGTCAGGTGTTTTGTTTTGTCCGCGCCTGATCTGTTCAGGGTGTGTGCGTTGCCGGCCATCGTCCCGGGCTGTGACATGTTTATCGGGCGATGATGCAATGGAGCGACAATGTCTGACATAATCCGGATATTTCTGGCCGGAAACCGGCAAGGCGGTCGAAAAGGTGTCAGTGTGATTCACGCGGGTCGGTTTCCGGGAGTGGTGCGGCGTATATGACGGTGACGACAACGCGGAGCCATACGGCGGATGCGAGAGAGGAGCCGGCCTGTAGTTCTGATGCAGAGGGAAGTGGGCGACGCAATACTGTTGCCCTGGACGGTCTCAGTTTTCTGCTGGCTGATGTGCAGGATAATCTCGGAGCGTTTCTGACGGCCTTGCTGGCGGCGTATGGCTGGCCGGCATCCGATATCGGGACGACGATTGCGGCGGGTGGCGTCGGAGCCGTGATGGCGCGTGTGATCGGTGGCTGGGCGCTCGACAAAGTGTCATCGCGGCGGGCCTTGCTGGCGGCCTGTTGTCTGATGACGGCCGTGCCGATTGCCGTTGCGGCAGTTTTTCCGGGCTTCTGGCAGATTACCTGTGTGCATTTTCTTGCCGGTGGCGCCGGAGCGCTGTTTTCACCGCTGCTTGCGGCCATCAGTCGGGAAACGGCTGGCGATGACGGTTACATGGCGCGCATGGGACGCAATGAGGCCTTCAATCATTCCGGCAATGCTGTGGTTGCCTGTGTCATGAGCGTTGTGGGTGGCACTGTCGGACCGGTGGCCCCTTTATGGGCGATTACCGGACTGGCCGCGATCAGTCTGCTGTTCGTGGGGCTGATGACGCGTCGGGCTGATGCGCCGGAAGTGAAGCCTGCCGTGCCGGACGGGCGTAAGGGCGGGAGAGGCGGGCATCCGCTGACGGACCGGCGTCTGCTGATTTTTCTGGCCTGCTACCTGATGTTCAATGTGGCGAATGGAGCGACGGTTCCGTTGCTGATCGAACGTCAGGCTGTGTTTCATTTTGGGAGCCCGTCTTCCATGACGGCGCTTTGCATTATCGTTGCGCAGGCGACCATGGTGCCTGTGGCCTGTATTGTGGGGCGGGCGGCCAGGCATTGGCCACGGCGCCTGCCGGTGCTTCTGGCTCTGGCTTTGCAGCCGGTGCGTGATCTTCTGATTATGTGGAGTGCTCACTGGCCGGCGATGTGTGCCGCGGAGGTTCTGGACGGGCTTTCGTCGGGTGTGATTCTGGTGCTGTTTTATGCCGTGCTGTCTGATCTGTCGTCAGGTGGCGGGCAGCGTAATCTGCTGATCGGGACGGGTCTGGCGGTCGGGACGATCGGGGCGCTTTTGTCAAATTTCGGCAGCGGACTGATTGCGACCCGGTTCGGGTTCAACGGGGCATTTCTGGCGCTGGCCGGGAGTGGTGTTCTGGCTTTTATGCTGTTTCTGTTTGCCATGCCTGAAACGCATGTGGTTCCGGAGCGCATGGCGCGGCCCTCCTGAACACCGAAGGAGCGTTTACCGGAACTCCCGATGTCTGTAATCCTGGTGGTGCGCATTAAAAAGGCCGGCCTCCCTCCGGGAGACCGGCCTTCTCTGGCTGAGATGCCTCAGGCAGCTTTCAGCTGAGCTTCGGCGAACTCGTAGTTGGCGAGCTTGTCGAGGTAGTTGCTGATGTAATCAGGACGACGGTTGCGGAAGTCGAGATAGTAGGAGTGCTCCCACACGTCGAGGCCGAGCAGCACCTTGCCCTGGCCTTCAGCCAGCGGGTTGGAGCCATTGGCTGTTTTGGTGACGGCGAGTTTACCGGACGGCGCGAGCACGAGCCAGGCCCAGCCGGAGCCGAACTGCGTGGTTGCGGCTTTTTTGAACTCTTCCTTGAATTTCTCGACGCTGCCGAGATCTTCCTTGATTTTCGTTTCAAGCGATGTCGGGATCGCGCCACCGGTCGGGGACAGGTTGTTCCAGAACAGGATATGGTTCCAGTGCTGGCCCGCGTTATTGAAGACGGGGGCCTGTGCCGGGTCGCCTTTGACGGCGAGGATAATTTCGTCGAGCGATTTACCCTGCAGTTCCGGCTTCGCCTCGACGAAACCGTTCAGGGCCGTCACATAAGCCTGATGATGCTTATCGTGATGAAGCTCCAGGGTCTCCTGGCACATGTTTTTGTTGGCAAGTGCATTGTAGGAGAAGGGGAGGGCAGGCAGTTCGAAAGCCATGACGTGCTCCTTTGCTGGCGGTCACGATGAGAGGGCGGATAGACGCCGCCCGCAAGAGCTATGTGCCGCCTCGGCGACCGTCAAGGGAAGAGACGGTGACGCGGAGAGGCGGATGCTTCATGAAAGGGTTAACGTGGTGACTGGCCAGGAGGATGCATTCGCGGTTGCACGGGATGCCTGCGCGGAGATTGCACGTCTGCGTGATCCGGATCGTCATTTATGCGCGATGTTTCTTCCGCCGGCGGTGCGGGCGCATGCCTTTGTGCTGATTGCGTTCAATTACGAGTTATCGCGTGCGACGGCGTTACCGGTTTCATCTGCCGTGACGGGGCCGATGGCGGGGCTGATCCGGCTGCAATGGTGGCGGGATGTGATTGAGGAGCCGGAGCGGGGCATCCAGGCGCGGCACGATGTGGCGATTGCCGTGGCGGCGTTGCTGACGGAAGGGTGGGTTGCGGCGGACGCGTTGCTCCTGATGGCGGATGCGCGGGAGGCGGAGTTATGCCGGGTGGCGGACCGGCAGGCCTGGCGGCGCATGGTGCTGGACAGCTCGGGCGGGATGCAACGTATGATAGCGGGTCTGCTCGGCGAGCATGACGAGGCGGTGCTGGACGTGGTGGCGCAGGCCGGAGCAGCGTTTGCCGTGGGAGCGTTGCGGCGTCATTTGCCGGAGGTGCTGCGGAGCGGGCGGATGCCATTGCCGTCGGAAGCGCTGGTTGAGCTCGGACTGAGAGCGGACGGAGAGGCGGCGGACCTGTTTGAAGTCGGCCGGCTGGAGCAGGTGAGTGCATGGCTGCGTCAGGAAGGGACCGCACTGTTGCCGGTCCGGCGACAGATCCGGTCGAAAGGAGCGCGGCTGGCGATGTTGCCGGGCGTGCTGGCCGCGCGGGACCTGCGACGCGGGGATGTGGCGATGACGGAGACGGGGCGGGGAATTGGCGACAGGCTGGCGGTAGCGGCGGCCGGGCTGACGGGGCGGTAGGGCTTCGGTTTTAAGAAATTACAGTGCGGGACGTGTCTGTTCCGGGTGAACGGGTCTGTGTGCTGTGTCAGACCGGCAATTCCCGATTATCGGCGATGGCTTCCATAACGATATGGGAGGTGACCGTGTCGAGCTCGATTTTTTCGATCAGATTCCGGTAAATTCTGTCGAAATCTTTCATGTCCTGGGCAACGACTTTCAGAAGATAGTCATATTCTCCGGCGATACGATGAAAATCGGTGACATTGGGGATGGCGAGGACAAGTTTGCGGAAACGGGCGAGCCATTCGTGGTCGTGATGGCGGGTGCGGACCATGACGAAGGCGGTGAAATCGAGGCCGAGGGCCGCGGGATTGAAGCGAAGGGTGTGCTGGCCGAGGAGGCCGCTGTCCTTCAGGGCGCTGAGGCGTTTCCAGCAGGCATTTTGTGACAGGCCGACGAGGTCGGCGAGAGCGCGCTGGGAGAGAGAGGCGTCGCGCTGGAGAGTACGGAGGATTGCGCGATCAATATGATCGATATTTTTCATTCTGGCGATCATATGACACAAAAATACCAACCGGAAGGAAAAATCAGAGGAAGTTTTTTCGGGCGGGGAGGAAGATGATTCGTCTGCTGGTTATCGGTGGGATGGATGAAGATGGTTTTGGATCATGCGTCTTTTGCGGCGTTCGCTGATTCTTTGCGGGGCGATGACCGGCTGGAACGACTTGCGGCGGGAGTGATTGGCGAAGGAGCGCCGGTTCCGGGGCCGTTCGGGACCAGGGCGCTTGTTTATGCGGATTACGTGGCCTCCGGGCGGGCGGTCCGGCAGGTTGAATCGTTCGTGATGGAGCATGTGCTTCCGTATTACGCGAACACGCATACGGAAGCGTCGTTCTGCGGGCGATATTCGGGGCGGACGCGGGAGGCGGGGCGGCGGATTATCGCCGGTTTGTGCGGCGCGACTGAGGATTATGCGACGATTTTTGCCGGGTCCGGGGCAACGGCGGGGCTGAACCGGCTGGTTGAGTTGCTTGGGGTTGGCGAGGCGGCGAGGGGCGCGGTATCGGGACTTTGTAACCGGCCGGTTGTGCTGATCGGGCCGTATGAGCATCATTCGAATATTCTGCCCTGGCGTGAGAGCGGCGCGGAAGTGATTGAGATTCAGGAAGCGGCTGAAGGCGGGCCGGATCTGGTGGTTCTGGAACGGGCGCTGCTGGAGGCGGGGTCTGACCGGTTGAAGGTCGGGGCGTTTTCGGCGGCGTCCAATGTCAGTGGAATTGTGACGGACCCTGATCCGGTCAGCGCCTTGCTGCGACGGCATGGGGCGGCTGTGGTGTGGGATTATGCCGGAGGTGGCCCGTATCTGCCGATCGACATGCGGGCCGGGACACCGTTTCAGAAAGATGCTGTTGTAGTCTCTCCTCATAAATTTATTGGCGGACCCGGGGCATCGGGTGTGCTGATTGTGCGGAAAGGGGTGGTAGGGATGTCGCGGCCGGTTTTTCCGGGCGGCGGCACGGTCCGGTTTGTCTCGCCCTGGGGGCATGCATACAGCGACGATCTGGTGTCGCGTGAAGAGGCGGGGACGCCGAATGTTGTGGGCGATATTCGGGCCGCGCTGGCGTTTCTGGTGAAAGAGGCGATCGGGCAGGAGGTGATGGACCGGCGGCATGATGAGTTACGGCGTCGGGCGCTGGCGTGCTGGTCGCGAAACCCGAATATCGATGTTCTGGGAAATGCGGGGGCAGACCGTGCTTTGCCGGTCTTTTCTCTGAGGATTCGGGATTCTGTAAAAGGTGGATGGGTTCATCAGCAGCTTTTCACACGGATGTTGTCGGATTGTTATGGGATTCAGGTGCGTGGCGGGTGTGCCTGTGCCGGGCCGTACGCGCATCGTCTGCTGGGGATTGGTGAGACTGAATCTGCCGGATTGCTGGATGCGATTTTGCAGGGTGAGGAAATTCTCAAGCCGGGCTGGGTGCGGCTGAATCTGAGTGTTCTGCTGAGTGACGGGAAGGCCGGGAAGATTATAAATGCGGTGGATGAACTGGCGCGGGCTCCGTATCCGATTGCGTCGCGGTATGTGTGTGATGAGGCGACAGCGCGGTTTCGGGTTGCGGAGCCGGACGTAGTCAGAATTTAATTGTCCTGCCGGGAGGGGGGCTGATTTCACCGGCCCGGCAGAAGGAATATCATGTGTCGTTTGCGACGAGTTTCTCCATAATGCCAATAAGGGCCGAGTAATCCTCATTGGGATATTTCCGGCGCCCGAGAGAGAGCATTTGTGTTGTCGCGGCGATGGTTGGTACGGGCACGGCTTCGCGTGCGGCGGCATCAAGCAGCAGGCGCATGTCTTTCTGCATCAGACGGCCGGGAAATTGCGGGGCGAAGTTGCTGTCTTTTGCGGCTTTAAGTTTGCGTTTGTGGTGTGGAGAGATCACGGCGACCTGGTCGAGGGCATCGAACAGCATGGTGCGATCCAGCCCGGCGGCAAGGCCGTAGGCGATGGTTTCGGCAAGAGTTGTAAGGCCGGCTCCCATAATTCCGTTAATGACAAGCTTCAGTCGTGTCCCGCATCCTGACGGGCCGGCGTGGATCGTGACCTTGCCGATGGCATTGAAGATTGGCTGTGCGTTCTCGATATCATTTGCGGAGCCTCCGACGAGGATGACCAGACTGCCGGCTTCGGCTTCCGGGGTGCTGCCGGAGACGGGTGCGTCCAGAACGGTGATTCCGACTTTTTTTCCGGCGTCAGCAAGTCTGGTGGTGGCTTCCGGGGAGACAGAGGATGTGTTGATGAGGAGGGTGCCGGTTTTGATTCCGGCCAGAGCGCCGTGTTCTCCGTACATGGAGGCTGCCAGCGCCTCGTCGTCAGGAACACAGACGATGACTGTATCAGCTTGTTTTGCAAGGTCTCGCGGCGTACCGGCCATCCGGACGGAAGGGTCCGGGCTTTTGCCTGAAGGCGTATAAGCAGTCACGCTGTACCCGGCTTTCTTCAGATGAGTGCCCATCCGGCTTGCCATGGCGCCGTAGCCGATAAAGCCGATTTTCGAGGCATTTTCAGGCGAAAGCTGAGTCATGTTTATCCTGCCTTGTAATCCTGGTAGTGGTCAGATGACGTCCGGATCGGGCGAAATGCATCCTTGCACGACACTTAAGCCCCGCTACCATCTGTATGGCAACGAGGTGCGGTTCCGTTTTTTCTGTCGTAAGTCTAACGCGTAACACCGTGGTTTCGTTCTGAGAACATCGTGAGTGTTACGGAGGTGGCTGCCGGATTTTTCTCATGGCACGTCGCAGGCAGGGAGAACTCCATGAAGGTCGACAAAGCGGAACGGCACCGGAACCGGGCGTGTTTCTGCCGGATGAGAAGATGAGCCCGCCGGTCCGGCCTCGTCCTGTTCGCCTGGGGTCGTTGCTGACGCGGGAAATCCTGCTTTATTGTTTTCTGCTCATTCCTCTGGTGTCTGAAGTGTGGATGTTCAGGGCCGGTGCTCTTGGTGAACATCCGGTCGCGCAGGCGGAAAGCGATCTCGGCCTCTGGGCTTTTCGTTTCCTGCTGGTGACGCTCGCAATTACGCCGTTACGTCGGTATGGCAATATCAATCTTGTGCGCTGGCGTCGGGTTACCGGATTACTGGCGTTTACTTACGCGCTGTTTCATGTCGGGTTTTTTGTCGTGGTTGACCGGAAACTTGCGGCAGGCGTCATTTTTCATGACATACTCGCGCATTATTTTATTCCATTTGGTGTCATCGCGTTTCTTATTCTGTCGGTCCTTGCCGTGACATCGCAGCGAGCATCAGTCCGCGTGCTGGGGCGGAAATGGCGCGTGTTACACAGGGGCGTATATGTGGCGGCGTTTCTGGTGGCTGTTCATTATCTGCTGTCTTTCGACAGCATCAGGATTGAGCCGATCATTTACGCTGCACTGACGCTCATATTGCTGGCGACACGGCTTGACCGTGATAAGAAACGAAACTGAGTATACTGGTTGAATCAGTTGAGTTCTTCGCTGATGGAGGCAATCAGTTTTCGGAACGACTGGCGGGTCACAATTCCGTTCTCGATATTGTAGCGGGACAGATGGTAACTGTTTGCGATCCGCAAACCATCCGGCATGCTGGTGATTTGTCCGTGATGAAATGCAGATCGCGAAAAGGGCACGCCGCAGGCCGCGATTGTGGCATTATGCGCGAGGACGCCAAGCGCAAGAACCACGCGCAGATTTGGCATAGTCTGCACTTCTGATTTCAGAAACTGGTTACAGGCGATGATTTCTGACGGTTGGGGAATGTCCCCCGGTGAAGTGCAGCGCGTGGCGCCAACGATGCGGTAGCGGGTGGGTTCCGGGAAATCCTCTGTGGCCGGTCCGTGTGGTGTTTCGGCAAGGCCGGCAGCGTGCAGGGAGGTGTATAAAAGCGTTGCGGCGTGATCATCCGCAAAAGGAAGGTTTGCCGATGATCTTGTTGTATCGCGTCCGGGAGCAAGGCTGACGATCAGCAGGGACGCACTGCGCGATCCGACAGACGGGACAGGCCGGTGCCACCCGCCAGCACCGGATTCACGATCTGTCGCCCGGCTGACGACGAGACGTGGACAGAACGAGCAGTCGGGTAGTGGCTCACGGGCGCAGGGTGCTTCCATGATCGGGGTTACGCCCGCTTTCACAATTCGTATCTCCGGCCTGTACTGGTGATGAGTTTCTCTGGCGGGAAAAGGACGCTGCGCGGAATACGTCGGCTGAAGGAAATTGTATCAGGCATGCTCAGCTAAATGATTCGTCTGGTTCACTGAACTGGTCTGCCGGATGGCGGACAGGGGTGGTCGGACGCGGGCGCGGCTCGGCCTGACGCCGGGTAAATTCTTCGGCAATGTCGGCCAGTTCGACGAACTGGTCGGCCTGACGTCGGAGATCGTCACCAATAAGAGGCGGAGAGGAGCGCATCGAAGACACAACGGAGACGCGCACACCCAGCCGCTGGACGGACTCAACGACGCGCCGGAAATCGGAATCGCCTGTAAACAGGATCGCATGATCAATACGAGGTGCTGCCTCCATCATATCCACAGCGATTTCGATATCCATGTTCCCTTTTACCCGCCGGCGACCGTTCTGATCGGTGTATTCCCGCGCGGTCTTGGTAACGAGAAAATACCCGTTATAGGACAGCCAGTCTGTCAGTGGTTTGATCGGCGAATATTCTTCTGTGTCGAGAATGGCGGCATAGTAATACGCACGGAGAAGATGAGACCGTTTTGCGAAAAAATCGAGCATTTTTCGATAGTCAACGTCAAAACTCAGGCCGCGGGACGCCGAATAAAGGCTGGAACCATCAATAAAAAGGCAGGTCCGCTCTGTGTTATGGATGATCATATATGTACTTCTTCCTTGAATGTCGTGAGCTTATCTGCGGACGGGTTAAGTTTTGGTTATTGGGTGGTGGAAATTTTCCGGGGGAAGGATGGACACCGTGAGGAATGACAGGGAAGGTGAGCGGGTGCCTGTTCTGATTGCTGTTGGTGCCAATCTCACCTGTGCTGATCCTGTGTCGGGAGAGGCCGTGCTTCCGGTTGCGACCTGCGAGGCAGCGGTTGCGGCCCTGCGCGCTCTGCCCGGTCTGATCGTGGAGGCGGTCTCTCCGTGGTATGAGAGTGAGGCGATTCCTCCCTCTGGTCAGCCTCCCTACATAAATGGGGTTGTGCTCGGCAAGAGCGAACTCGGGCCGGAGGCCCTGCTCGCGGCGCTGCATGAGATTGAAAACCGTTTCGGGCGGGTCCGCAGCGTGCGGAATGCCGCCCGGACTCTGGATCTTGATCTGATAGATATGGACGGCCTCGTCCGGAGGGAAGGGGGGGTGTTGCTGCCGCATCCCAGAGCGCACGAGCGGGCATTTGTGCTGCTTCCGCTCCGTGATGTGAAAGCGGACTGGGTGCATCCGGTGTCGGGGCAATCGGTTGGAAGCCTTATCGCGGTCATGGAGCCCCAGTCGATCCGTCGATCTGAAGAATGAGGGGGCTTGTTTTGGACTGATGAACTCACCCTTCCCCTGAGGTCGTCCTGATGCTAGAAGAACTTCTTTAACAAAATTTCCGGAGGCATGCCCTATGGCGCGCGTCACAGTCGAAGATTGCGTCGACAAGGTATCCAACCGATTCGAACTGGTTCTGCTTGCAGCCCAACGGGCGCGGAATCTCTCGCGCGGCGAAGAGATGACGATTGATCGCGATAATGACAAGAACCCGGTTGTGGCGCTCCGCGAGATTGCTGACCAGACGGTTTCTCTCGATTCGCTGCGGAATGATCTGGTGCGTTCGCTTGCGCGCGCGCCCGAGCCCGAGCCCGCCGATGAAGAGGTTCTGGATCTGATTCCGACCGAGCAGAACATCTTTGGGCTGCAGGAGAGCTCGGCGGAGGAAGAAGTGACGGATCTTTCTCCTGAAGAGATGAAGGCTGCATTTGAAGCCGAGATGAGCGGTCGTAAGCGCTGATCGTCGGACTGATCTTCCTGGCTGAGGGCCGGAAGATCGATTGTCGTTACTGCTGCCGGGAGCCCTGACAGAATCCGTGATCGCGTCTCTGACCGCCCCGTTGTTCCTGTCTCTCCTGATGTCGGAGTGGTCTTGAGCGCCGGGTCAGAGAACGCGGTTCCGGCGATGCGGGACGCGTTCGGGAATTTGTCCGCGCAGGCCGGTTCGGCTCTGGTCGTGTCTCCCGACAAGCTGATCAGCCGTATTCTTCAGTATAACCCGGATGCTGATGTTGCGCTGATCCGGCGCGCCTTCGATGTTGCCCGCGAAGCGCATGAGGGACAGCTGCGGGATGCGGGTGATCCGTACATCACCCACCCGCTGGCCGTGGCGATGATTCTCGCGGGCTTTCATCTTGATGTTCCGTCAATCGCCACGGCGCTTCTTCACGATACAATTGAAGACACCGGTGTCACGGCTGACACGCTGAGACAGGAATTCGGGCCGACGGTTGCGGAGCTGGTCGACGGCGTTACGAAGCTGACGCGGCTGGAGTTGCAGTCGGACCGGACGAAGCAGGCGGAAAATTTTCGTAAGCTGGTGCTGGCGATGTCACGCGATATTCGCGTGCTTATCGTGAAGCTGGCGGACCGGCTGCACAATATGCGAACGCTGCATTTCGTGCAGCGGGAGGACCGCAGGCGCCGGATCGCGCGTGAAACGATGGATATCTATGCGCCGCTGGCCGGTCGCATCGGTATGGATCGTGTCAAGACCGAGCTCCAGAATCTGGCGTTCGCTCAGCTTGAGCCGGAGGCGGATGCGACGATCCGTGCCCGTCTGAACTATCTGCGCGGGCAGGGGGCGGATGTCATCGATGAGGTGAAGGCCGAACTGCTGCGGCTGTGTCATGAAGCCGGAATCGACCACGCAGAGGTGTCCGGGCGCGAGAAGTCACCTTATTCAATCTGGGAAAAGATGCAGCGCCGGAATGTGGCGTTTGAGCAACTCTCGGACATTATGGCGTTTCGCATTCTCGTCGATACACGGGAAGAGTGTTACGCGGCGCTGGGCACAATTCACGCGGCGTTTCCCATGATTGCCGGTCGCTTCAAGGACTATATCTCCACGCCGAAGGCCAACGGATACCAGAGCCTGCACACCGGGGTGACTCTGCGGCATCCGCGCAATCAGAAGATTGAAGTGCAGATCCGTACGGAGGACATGCACGATATCGCCGAGAACGGTGTGGCGGCGCACTGGGCCTATAAGCAGCTTCCGCAGGTGGGGACGGAGAGCGTGCCCCGGGCGATGAAGCGGCCGCGCTGGGTGCAGGATCTTCTGGAGATCCTGGAAGATTCCTCGGCGCCGGACGAGTTTCTCGAAAACACCAAGCTGGAGCTTTATCAGGATCAGGTGTTCTGCTTCACGCCGAAGGGACAGCTGATTCCGCTGCCCAGCGGGGCGACGCCGGTTGATTTTGCCTATGCGGTCCATAGTCAGGTCGGCGATGCCTGCGTAGGTGCCAAGGTGAACGGGCGTCTGGTTCCGCTGCGTTATGAGTTGCAGAACGGCGATCAGGTCGAGATCATGACCGCCCGGGGTGGCACGCCGTCTCCGTCCTGGGAGCGGTTTGTCGTCACCGGCAAGGCGCGCGCGCGGATCAGGCGTTACGTGGCGGCGCAGCAGCGGCAGGTTTCACTGGATTCCGGCAAGGTGGCTCTTGCCAAGGCCTTTCGTCAGGAAGGTGTGGACGGGTCGGAGAAGGTGCTTGACGGTCTTCTTAAGGATCTGAAGCAGGCTTCCGTGGAAGATCTGTATGTTGCGGTCGCGAGCGGGAATATTGGTCCGCGTGACGTGGTGCATGCGGCTTATCCGGAACTGAGGCGAACACCGCGTGGTCCCCGGATGATTCCGGGTTTTGCGGCGCGTGCGCCGGTGCCGCGGCCAAAGACCGGCGGGGCGGCGGCCACACCGCTTGTCGGGCTGGGCGCGGGGATTGCCGTACATTTTGCGGGGTGCTGTCATCCGTTGCCGGGGGACCGGATTGTTGGGGTCGTCGCTAACGGGAAGGGCGTGACGGTCCATAAGGCTGACTGTCAGACACTGGAAGCGTTCGCGGCGACGCCTGAGCGGTTTCTCGATGTCGACTGGGATTACAGCGTGATCGGAAAAGGCGGCCCGGCGGCGGAACCGTTTGTCGGTCGGGTGACAGTGATTGCGGCCAACGAGCCGACGACACTCGCGGCTGTGACGAACGCGGTGTCACGTCAGGATGGCGCGATCGTGAATTTGAAAATAGTCAATCGACAGCTTGATTTTATGGAGATTCTTGTCGATGTTGAGGTGAGGGATTTGCGGCATTTGTCCGGTGTGATCGGCGGATTGCGATCTGCGGATGGTATTTCACAGGTCGAGCGGTCGCGGTCATGATGTGTCGATTTTTTCGGCGGACCGGGGATGTCCGCTGTCGGGGATATTGCTCATGATCGTGGGGGTTGGCATGGATCTCACGGACATGCGGCGGATTGAGCGGGCGATTGAACGCTTCGGTGAGCGGTTTTTGCACCGTGTGTTTACGGATACCGAGCGGGCACGGGCGGAGAGGCGTAGCGGAGAGGCGCGGATCGGGACTTATGCCAAGCGCTGGGCTGCGAAAGAAGCCTGTGCGAAGGCGCTCGGGACGGGGTTCGCCACCGGAGTTTATCACAGCACGATCGGGGTAGATAATCTGCGTTCCGGACAGCCGACACTGACGTTGACGGGAGGGGCGGCCACCCGGCTGGCTGTTATGACGCCTGCGAACATGGTCGTGCGGATACATCTGACGATGACGGATGATGTGCCGTATGCGCTGGCTCAGGTGATGATCGAGGCGCTGCTTGTCTGACGTGTTGCGGGGTCGGTCCGGGGTGCCGGCAACAGGTGTTGTGTCGCCATGAGGCTGTTTCCCGTCTGAATTCCGGATGTGACGACAGAGAAGATCCGGGAGTTCTTTCCTGTCCGGAGAGAGGCGGTTGCGGCTGATGCTCCTGACCTCCTGGCTTGACAGGGGGGGGAGGGGTCGGCTTGATCCGGCGGCGTTCCGGGCTGGTCGGGGCGGGAGTGTGCCGGCGGTGGAGCGGAATGTTTCCATGACCCCTCTGTCGCAACAGAAGTGAAGAGATGGTCGGAATGGGGCAGGCGGACGATATGGCGTCGACATCGCAGGGCGGGAAGCCGTCGGGCACAGAGAGTATCATTGAGACGATCCGGTCTCTGGTCATTGTGGTGCTGATTGTTGTCGGTGTGCGTACGTTTCTCTGGGAACCGTTCAATATCCCGTCCGGGTCAATGATTCCGACGCTTCAGGTTGGTGATTATCTGTGGGTTTCAAAATACAGTTATGGTTATTCGCGGTATTCATTCCCGTTTTCGCTGAATCTTTTTGAAGGTCGCGTTCCTGACCGTGTGCCGCATCGGGGGGACGTGGCCGTCTTCCGGTTCACCAAAGACACATCGATTGATTACGTAAAGCGGATTATAGGTCTGCCGGGCGATCATGTGCAGGTAAGGGCCGGGCAGCTCTATCTGAATGGAAAGGCTGTTCCGTGTGCGCCGCGAGGTGAGTATGCGGCGGTGGATGAGCACCGGACCCGGATGGATGGCGCGCTGTGCCATGAGACCCTGCCGGGCAGTGCCGGTGCGGCGCCGGTTGAGCATGATGTTCTGCGGCTCACGGATGACGGCATGCAGAACGACACGCCGGATTATGTGGTCCCGCCTGGATATTTCTTTGCCATGGGCGATAACCGCGACGACAGCGCGGACAGTCGTTTCATGGGGGATGGCAGGGAGGATCTGGGATTTGTGCCGATGGAGAATCTCGTCGGGCATGTCGGGATGGTGTTTTTTTCCGTAGATTCGGCTTATCCGGTCTGGCAGTTCTGGGAATGGCCGATGGAAATCCGGTGGGCGCGGCTTTTTACGATGATTCACTGACGAGGAGTGTGCCTGAGGCGGACAATGTCCGCGGCAGGTGAGCCCGTAATGCGTATGTCATGCGGCATGAGGGGTAAAAGGGGGAGCGTGGTGGACGAGAAGGTGCTGGACCGGCTGCAGGAGCAGATAGGCTATCGCTTTGCGAATGCCGCGCTGCTCCGGAAGGCTCTGACCCACCGTTCCGCGGCCCATCAGCGCTCGGTCGGACGAAGCGGGCGCCGTGTGGTCAGGGGGGCGGGCTCGAACGAGCGGCTCGAGTTCATTGGCGACAGGGTTCTTGGTCTGCTGATGGCGGAATGGCTGCTGGAGCGTTATCCGGGCGAGCAGGAAGGGGCGCTGGGTTCCCGGCATGCGCATCTTGTCTCGCGCACGGCGCTGGCGGAGGTGGCGCATGCGCTGGATTTGCCGGAGGCGCTGGATGTCGCGCTTCATGAGGAGCGTATCGGCATTCGCGAGACGGCGAATGTTCTGGCAGACGCTCTGGAGGCGATTCTTGGAGCGCTCTATCTGGATGGGGGTCTTGATCCGGCGCGGGGGCTGGTGCGTCGATACTGGTCCGGCGCGATTGCAGCTCAGGCGCAACCGCCAAAAGACCCTAAGACGGCCTTGCAGGAATGGGCGCTGGCGCGGGGGCTTCCGCTGCCGGTTTATGAGATTGTGAGTGCCGACGGTCCGTCTCACGCGCCGCATTTTGTTATTGCCGTGCATGTGGCAGGTGCGTGTGGTGAGGGTGAAGCGGGGAATAAGCGGGCGGCGGAAAGTGCGGCTGCGGCCAGTCTGCTGACGCAGTTTGGTACGGCGTCGGGACCGGGAACAGGAATGAAATGACTCAGCAGGAAACACGGTGCGGCTTTGCGGCGCTGGTCGGGGCGCCGAACGCGGGAAAATCAACGCTGCTGAATCGCATGGCAGGGGCAAAGCTGTCGATTGTCAGTCCGAAAGCGCAGACGACGCGGTTTCGGGTGCTCGGTATTCTGATGCGCGGGCAGACGCAGATTCTTCTGGTGGACACGCCGGGTATTTTTCAGCCACGCCGGAAGCTCGACCGGGCGATGGTGGCTGCGGCCTGGGCCGGATCGGATGATGCGGATGTGACGCTTCTGCTCATCGACGCGAAGGCGGGTCTTAATGATGCGACGCGCGTCGTCATTGAGCGGCTTGCGACCGCTAAACGGCGTATCTGGCTGGTTCTGAACAAGACCGATCTCGTCCCGGCTCAGGCGCTTCTTCCTCTGACCGCTGAAATTTCCGAGCTGATTGATGTCGAGCATGTGTTCATGATCAGCGCGCGGTCGGGCAGTGGTGTGGATGATCTGCTTGACCGGCTGGCGGAGAGTCTGCCTCCGGGACCGTATCTTTATCCTGAGGATGATCTGACGGATCTGCCGGATCGTCTGCTTGCGGCGGAACTGGTTCGTGAGCAGATTTTTCTGCAGACCCACGAAGAAGTGCCTTATGCGGCCACGGTGGAAACGGAAAGTTTCGTCGAGCGCCCGGATGGGTCCGTGCGGATCGATGTAACGGTTTATGTTGGCCGGGCGAGTCATAAGGCGATTCTGATCGGGGAACGGGGGCAACGCATTCGGGAAATCGGACAGCGGGCGAGGTTGCAGCTTTCCGGTCTTCTGGAGCGGCCGTGTCACCTGTTTCTGAACGTCAAGGAACGGTCGGGCTGGGATGAGGAGCGCGCCCGGCTGCGAGCGATCGGACTGGATGATAATGTCTGATATTGTTCAGTTCGTTATGGTGTCGGGTTAAGCAGGGGTGAAAAGCCTGGGTCGCAGCCTTGTGGCACGGGTCAGTCAACGATATGACGGGGACCGGACCCCGCGCGCCGGATCCGGTCGGATTTTGTGTCGCGGGTATGTTCCGTTCGTCCGCGCATTTGAGGTCCAATGAATACCACCAACGACAGTTATGTCGCTCCGCGTCGCGCGCTTCTCAAGGTTTCGGGGGAAGCGCTGATGGGTCCCGGTCAGTTCGGCGTTGACGCTCAGACCGTTGACCGGATCGCTTCCGATATTGCAACGGTTTCACGCAGTGGCGTCGAGGTCTGCCTCGTGGTAGGCGGCGGCAACATCTTTCGCGGGCTGACTGCGGCTGCGCGCGGCATGGACCGGGCGCAGGGTGATTACGCCGGCATGCTGGCTACGGTGATCAATGCACTCATGGTGCAGAACGCTCTGGAGCGGGAAGGTGTTCCCACACGGGTGATGTCGGCGATCCACATGTCTTCCATTGCCGAGCCCTATATTCGCCGCCGGGCCGTAAGGCATATGGAAAAAGGCCGTGTGGTGATTTTCGCCGCCGGCACGGGTAATCCGTTCTTTACGACAGACACGGCGGCGGCCCTGCGTGCAGCAGAGATGGACTGTGATCTTCTGCTGAAGGGAACGCAGGTTGATGGCGTGTACACTGCCGATCCCCGCAAAGATAAAACGGCGACACGATATGATTCGCTGACCTATCTTGAAGTCTTGTCCCGTGATCTGAATGTCATGGATGCAGCGGCAATCAGCCTCGCGCGTGAAAACCGGCTACCGATCGTGGTGTTCAATATCCACGAGGACGGTGCTTTCGAACGTGTGATCCGTGGTGAAGGCAATTTCACCCGAATTGAAGAAGCCGGTTGATACAGCGCATGGACGCGGGCTGACGGATTTTGTTTTTCCGGGGGTGGCGGACCGTCCCCGGTCTTGTTTTGTAGGAGAGCCACCGTGGCTGAACTGAGCACGCTTACAGAAGATCTGACTCGTCGCATGGACGGAGCGCTGGAGAGTCTGCGCCGCGATCTGGCCGGGCTTCGGTCCGGCCGTGCAAACGCGGCGCTTCTGGAGCCGGTTCGCGTTGAAGCGTATGGCGGTGAAGTGCCGCTCAGTCAGGTGGCGACGATCGCGGCCCCGGAGGCGAGGATGCTGACTGTGCAGGTATGGGACCGTTCGCTGGCCGGGCTTGTTGAAAAGGCAATCCGTGATTCCGGTCTGGGGCTGAACCCGGCGGGTGAGGGGCAGACGATTCGCGTGCCGATTCCTCAGCTGACGGAAGAGCGTCGTAATGAGCTTGCCAAAGCTGCGGGCCGGTATGCCGAGGGTGCCAAAATAGCCGTTCGCGGGGTGCGTCGTGACGGTATGGATCAGACGAAGGCGCTCGAGAAAAAAACGGAAATCGGACAGGACGAGGTTAAGTCCTGGTCCGACACGATTCAGAAACTGACAGATCAGTACGTAAAAAAAGTCGAAGAGATTCTCGCCGACAAGGAACGCGAAATTAAGCAGGTCTGAGACGAATCATGCCACCTCTCGCGGGAGTTGCGCAGACAGGCGCTCTCCCTGCCGGACCCTCTCTGACCGGGCCGGTTCCCAAGCATGTCGCGATTATCATGGATGGAAACGGCCGATGGGCGGCTTCGCGCGGGTTGCCGCGTGCTGCCGGTCATAAGGCCGGTGCTGAGGCGGTCACGCGCTGTCTGAGGGCCGCGCGGGCGAACGGGGTGGATTATCTCACGCTGTATGCGTTCTCTTCTGAAAACTGGCGTCGTGAGCCGAGTGAGGTGGCGGATCTCACGGGGTTACTCAGGTTTTATCTGCGGCATAAAGTCGCGGAACTGCATCGTGAAAAGGTGAAGATACGTTTTGTCGGGGAAGTCGGGCGATTTGGCCAGGATCTCTGTGCGGAGATGGCGCGCGCCGAGGCGCTGACGGAGGGAAATTCCGGACTGACTTTGTTGCTGGCGCTGTCCTATGGCGGTCGGAGCGACATCGTTCATGCCGCGCGGGCGCTCGCGCAGGCCGTGCAGTGCGGAGATCTGGCTCCCGATGCAATTACCGAGGACATGCTGGCCCGTTACCTGCTGACGGCGGGCGTTCCGGACCCGGATGTGATTGTCCGGACGAGTGGTGAGCATCGCCTGTCCAATTTCCTGCTCTGGCAGAGTGCTTATGCTGAGCTCGTATTTCTTGAGACGCTGTGGCCGGACTTCGATGAAGACTGTTTTACGCGGGTTCTTAATATTTATGGTCGTCGGGAGCGTCGTTTTGGTGCCCGTCCGGCGTGAATGTGTCCTCCATTCCTCATGCGCGACCGCGTAAGGGTGCGAACTGGCAGGATCTCCGGCCCCGTCTCATCTCCGCCGCTGTTCTCATTCTCGTGGCGGGTTCCGCGATTATCGCCGGCGGTGTATTTTACGGCGCGCTGATTATTGCCGCGATGTGCGGCATGGCATTCGAACTGGCTGGTTTGTTCGGCACGCCGGCATGGACGTGGCGCGGGATGCTCTATGTTGCCTGGGTTGGGTGCGCGGGGCTTACGGCCTTTTTCGGGCACTGGAATGTAGTGCCTGTTTTTGTGATGAGCGCATTTATTTTTGGGTCGGCTTTATGGACCGGAAGCGCTGTTATCGTTGCAGCGGGCGCGGCTTTGCTCTGGCTGCGGCTATGCACTCTGCCGGGAGCCTGGGCGGTTCTGTTTGTCATAGCGCTGGTCGTGTGCAGTGATTCGACGGCTTATGTCGTCGGACGGCTCGTGGGTGGCCCCAAACTTGCTCCCCGGATTTCGCCCGGTAAAACACGTTCGGGCGCGGCTGGTGGTCTGGCGGGAGCAGTGATCGCTGGGCTCGTTGTGGCCTGGTCATGGGGTTTTCCGGCGGGCGGCAATCATCTGTCGTTTTTAATGCACAGTGCGATCTGGTCCGTGCTTCTGGGGATTCTCGCGCAGTCAGGTGATCTTGCCGAAAGTGCGATGAAGAGGTCGCTTGGCGTGAAGGATTCAGGGAAGTTGTTACCCGGCCATGGCGGCCTTCTGGACCGGTTTGACGCGCTGCTTGCCGTGGCGCCGGTCGCGGCGCTTCTGTCGCTGGCGGCTCCGGCCGGGCAGGGCTTCTGGTCGGTCGGATCGAAAGATCTGTGGGCGGCTTTACTGCGTCTGGCCGGACAATGAGTGCCGTATTTTGTGCTGTTTGCTGGCCGATTCGGTTTTAGGGGCGAATCCGATTAAGATGGAACTACGATGAAAACGGTTACTGTTCTGGGCTGCACTGGCAGCATCGGGTGTTCGACGGTCGATCTGCTGCATCAGGCGGGTGAAAGCGTTGAGGTTAAGGTTCTGGTCGGTGGTCGGAATGTCACGCTTCTGGCCGGGCAGGCAAAGGCGTTGAGAGCCGGGCGGGCGGTTATTGCTGATGAGCAGGCGCTTCCGGAACTGAAGGAATTGCTGGCCGGGACGCAAATCGAGGCCGGTGCCGGTCGGGCCGCTGTGATTGAGGCGGCCGGGGAGCCGGCTGACTGGACGATGGCGGCTATAACCGGTGCGGCCGGGCTGGAGCCGACGCTGGCTGCTGTACGGAATGGCCGGACCATAGCGCTGGCGAACAAGGAAGCGCTGGTCTGTGCCGGAGATGTCATGCTTCGGGCGGTTAAAAATGCTGGTGCGACGTTGTTGCCGGTTGATTCCGAGCACAATGCGGTATTCCAGGCGATGGCAGATCGTCAGGAAGATCAGGTTGAGAAGATTATCCTGACGGCATCTGGTGGTCCGTTCCGGCAGTCGACGATGGAAGTCATGGAAGCCGCGACGCCGGAACAGGCTTTGAAGCATCCGACATGGTCCATGGGCGCCAAGATCAGCATTGATTCTGCGACGATGTTCAATAAGGGCCTTGAGGTGATTGAGGCTGCCCGGATTTTTAATCTGGCTGAGAGCAGGATCGACGTGCTGGTGCATCCGCAGTCTGTCGTTCATGGAATGGTGCAATATACGGACGGCAGTCTGCTCGCGCAGCTTGGTTCTGCCGATATGCGTATTCCGATCGCACACTGCCTCGCCTGGCCACGGCGGATGGCGACAACATCGCCTCGTCTGGATCTGGCGACATTCGGGTCGCTGGTATTTGAAGCACCTGATCCGATCCGGTTCCCGGCGCTCAGGCTGGCGCGTCAGGCGTTGCGGGAGGGCGGTGCGGCCTCAACGATACTGTCAGCGGCGAATGAGATTGCGGTAGAGGCTTTTCTTGGCGGACAGATCGGATTTCTTGATATTCCACGTCTGGTCGAGGCTGTGATGGACCGACTTGGGGCGCCATCGATTGATGATCTTCCGGCTGTTCTGCACTGGGACGGGGAGGCCCGGCGTGCGGCGCGGAGCTATATTGCGAAGCGTGCGGCCTGAACGCGGTGCTGGCACGGTCGGGTTTTGCGATCCGGGCTCATTGTCCCCGAAGGTGTTGAAATTAACCCGCTGCGGCGCGATCTGTGGCTGGCTAGGTGATGTTCGTCGGTCAGATTTATGACGGACATGAAGGAGTATGATGATGCACGACCTGATCCGGACAGTCATCGCGTTTGTCGTTGTGCTGGGTGTTCTGGTTTTCATCCATGAACTTGGGCACTATCTGGCAGCGCGCTGGCGTGGCGTGAAGGTTGAGACGTTCTCCATCGGATTTGGCCCGCCGCTGCTGAAGTGGAAAGATCGCGCCGGAACCGAATGGCGTGTTGGACCGATTCCCCTTGGTGGTTTTGTTAAGCCGCATGGATTTGAAGGGCCGGAAGAGGCGACGCCCGAGCAGCAGGCGGCCTGGGAGCCTGGCCGTACTTTTCATGATAAGCCTGTCCTTTCGCGGGCGATCATTATTGTAGCCGGGCCGGTCTTTAATTTTCTTCTCGCTTTTGTTCTGTTCACCATTCTTTTTGCCACGTGTGGCCAGCCAAAAGTTAAGAATGAAGTTGGTTCTGTTATGGCGGGCAGCGCAGCCGCGGTTGCGGGGCTGAAGCCGGGTGATGCGATCACGGCGATTGGCTCGGTTGCCACGGTGAGCGCGGTGGCGGTGCAGCAGGCCATTGCAGTTCAGCCTGATCAGAAGACCGTGCTGCATGTAAAACGGAATGAGCAGGATATTGATCTGCCTGTTACGATTGGTGCGGTCCCTGGCGCAGGTAGCTCGAAGGCAACGGGGCAGCTGGGTGTGACGTTTGCTACGGTTGCGGGTGCGCCGGTTTCGCTTCCGATGGCGGTTGTGGATGGCGCAAAGGCGACATGGACGACCACAGTGCAGACGCTCGATGGATTGTGGCAGATGATTACCGGGCGTCATTCGGCGCGGGATCTGGGTGGCCCGCTTCGCATTGCGCAGCTGTCCGGGCAGGTTGCGCAGTATGGGATCGTGAGCCTGCTTTCCTTTATGGCGCTGCTTTCCGTCAATCTCGGGCTGATAAATCTTTTCCCTGTGCCGATTCTCGATGGCGGGCGGCTGGTTTTCTATCTCGCGGAGGCTGTCAGGGGGCGTCCGGTTCCTAAAAAAGTCCAGGAACTGGGCTTTCAGGCGGGTTTCGCGCTGATTGCCGGTCTCTTCCTGTTTTCAACCTTTAACGACCTGTCGAGTTTCGGTCTGTTCAGATGGATGGCTTCTCTCGCGGGGTAGGACGGAAAAATTCGTTACCTGTAAGGGAAAAAAGGGACGTTAACTCCTTGCGGGAGGGAGGGGATTTCGGATAGTTCCCGGAGGGGGCCGGGTGCTGCTGTCTGCACGGTGTCCTGGATGTGATCGTACTGTTATTATTTGCAGGAGATTCGTCCGGAGTGAGGCAGAAGGTTGCTGTCCGGGTTGAGCGAATCCGGAGTGTGTAAAAGCAAATTGGTTTTGGGAGCGTTGCTCCCGGTCAGAAAGGGTCTGGGGTTGAAGAGTAAACGTACGGCTCTGCTTGCTTCGGTTTGCATGCTGCCAGTTCTGCTTGCCAACAAGGCTTCAGCCCAGTTTTATCCCAAGCGCCACAATGCGTCGGCGACCCGGGCTGTGTCGTCTGAAGATCGTGCTGCGAGGGGCCCCCGGATCACCGCCATTGAAGTGCATGGCAATGATCGGATTGAGACGAGTACCGTTCTTTCTTACATGGTGGTCCGCCCTGGCGATGCCTTCAGTCAGGACGATCTCGACCGGTCACTGAAGACGCTTTATGCCACCGGTCTTTTTAAAGATGTTGCCCTGCACAGGTCAGGCGATGTGTTGCAGGTGCAGGTTGTGGAAAACCCGATCGTTAACCGCATTGTCTTTGAGGGCAATCATGCGGCTAAGGACGAGGATCTGCGGAAGGTGATCTCTTTGCGGCCCCGTGCTGTGTTCTCATCGGAGACAACAACGGCTGACCGGCAGAAGATCCTTGAAATTTATGCGCAGAAAGCGCGGTACGGTGCCGATGTGACGCCGCAAATCGTCAGGCTGGCACATAACCGTGTTGATGTGGTTTTTCAGATTACTGAAGGCCCGCAGACGCTGATCAAGAAGATATCTTTTGTTGGGAACAAGTTCTTCAGCGAGGCGCAGCTGGCGAGCGTGGTGTCGTCGAAGGAAACGGCCTGGTATCGTTTCTTCTCCTCATCTGACGAATATAACCCTGAGCGTCTGCGTTATGATGCTGAGCTTCTCCGGAGGTTCTATCTGGCGAACGGGTTCGTCGATTTTGAGATGATTAATGCCACGGGCGAAATGTCGCCTGACCGGAAATCATTCTATGTGACTTTTACGCTTAAGGAAGGTCCGCGTTACCGTCTGGGTAAGCTTGATATCCGGTCCAGCCTCCGGCACGTGCCTGCGCTGTCTCTGCGTAAATATATCGAACTGTTCCCTAATCAGTGGTACGACGGCAACGCGGTTCAGCACAACGCGACCAATATGGAGGAGGCGCTTCAGGGAGAAGGGCATCCTTTTGCTGTTGTGCGTCCGTCTATTGCGCGTAATCCCGAGAAGCATGTCGTCAATCTGCTGTTTGATGTCAGCGAAGGGCCGCGCATGTATGTCGAGCGGCTCGATATTAATGGCAATACGATTACGCAGGATGGCGTGATCCGGCGTCAGCTTCCGATGACGGAGGGCGATCCATACACGCCGATGTTCAAGAAGTATGCCAAGCAGGCCTTACAGGATCTGGGTTACTTCAAGTCGGTTTCGATCGATCAGAGCCAGGGGTCGGCGCCGGATAAGGTTAACGTTTCAGCGAACGTTGTTGAAAAGCCGACCGGCGAGTTCTCCCTTGGTGGCGGTTATTCGACTGACGTCGGTATTATCGGTAACATGGGACTGAAGCAGCACAACCTGCTCGGGACCGGTATTGATGCCGGCATTTCCGGCACAATGGCGTATTACGAGCGTCAGGCTGATATTTCTGTGACCGATCCGTTCTTTCTGAACCGGAATCTGGTGGCCGGTGTGGACCTCTTCTATATCGACAACCGTTACCAGACTTATCAGAACTATTCTGAAGGCCGTTATGGTATTACGCTTCGGATGGGGTATTCCTATACTAATCACTTGTCGCAGTCGTGGAACTACACGCTGACTCATCGTAGTATCGGCGGATCGTGGAGTGAGACGTCGTGGTATATTCTTGATCAGCAGGGGTCCTCGCTGCTCTCGCAGCTTGGTACCACCCTGATGTATGACACCCGTGATCGTCGTCTGATGCCGCATAAGGGATACGTGATCAGGGCAGCGGGCGATTTTGCCGGGATCGGGGGGGACGAGAAGTACGTACGTGGTAAATTCGACGCGGCCTATTATCTCCCTCTTGATGATCTGATGGGCAACCACGACTGGACAGTCGAGTTCAAGACCGGAACGGGGTATCTGGCGGACTGGGGTAACGGACGGCACGACGTGATCGATAACTTCTATCTCGGTGGCTCGAACCTGCGTGGCTTCCTTGACGGTGGCGCCGGTCCGCGAAGTGTTGGTCAGACATCGTCGACTTACTTTCCGGGGCAGGCTATTCACTCGCAGGAAGATCTGCTGGGTGGCCGGTTCATTTACACCGGATCGGCGCAGGTCAACTTCCCGATTCCGTTTGCTTCGGGCATGGGAATTCGGGGACGTGGTTTCGTCGATACGGGTAGTCTGGCCGGCGTCCGTGTGAAGAATCTTTATACGAACAGGGCTCAGGATGGTTACCATTATACTGCCATTTCCGGCGACACGCTGACTCCCCGTGTAAGTGCCGGCGCCGGTTTTTCGTGGCAGAGCCCGTTTGGCCTGCTGAATATTGACTGCGGTATTCCGGTCGTTCGCAGTCGTAATGACCGGACGCAGCTTCTGCGGTTTGGCTTCGGCCAGCAATTCTGAGGTGACAATGTTTCGCTTTTCCCGGAGCGCGGTGCTGACCGCCTCTCTCCTGTTCGCGGGCAGTTGTCTCGCATCTTCCGTGGTTCACGCTCAGACCGCAGGCGGAGGTTCAGGGTGGTTTGTTCCCAAAGCCGCTCAGCAGGCTCCGGTGCATCCGCAGGCTCGTGCCGCTCGCCCGGCACCGGCTCCGGAGCAAATGTCGGATGGCGGCGAGGATGGTGAGAACTCATCGCGTCCGCCACCAGTGCTGCCGCAGCCGCCGATTCCTCCCGCGCCTGAGCTTCCGAAAGCCGCGCCACCGCCAGCCGTGGTGATGGGTATCATCAGTGTTGCCGATGTCATGCGTCAGTCGCTGGCCGGTCAGCAGGTTGAGCGCGAACTCGGTGGTCGCCGTGATAATCTTGCCCGTGATGCACAGCGCGCACAGGGTGGCTGGCGCGATGAGCAGCAAAAGTTGCAGGCTTCTGCGAAAAATATGGCCGCTGAGCAGATTCAGTCGCAGGAGCGCGCTCTGCAGTCCAAGGTTATGACAGCGCAGCGTCAGTTCCGCGATCGTAATCGTATCATTCAGGAAGCTGCGCAGGTTGCCCTGGGGCAGATCGAGCGCGAACTGGTCCAGGTGATCCAGCATGTTGCGTCCAGTCACGGAATGAATCTGGTTCTTCACAGTGAGCAGGTTGCTTTGCATGTGGATGGGCAGGACATTACGAACGAAGTGGCAAAGCAGCTGAATGTTGTTCTGCCAAAGGTTTATATTCCGGCTGCGAACGAAGATCCGGAAGTTCTTGCACGATCCGGCAAGATGCCGACAACGGCTTCTCCGGCTGATGCTTCTGCCACACCAGCTCCCGTGCACTGAGGGGGATCGCTGGCTGATGGCACGGGGACAGGGACCAGCAGCGCAGACAGGGCGGATGAGTACTGTGGCGGATACACGGTTCTTTACGCGCCAGGGACCTTTTTCGGGTAAAAAGCTTGCGGAAGTCGCCGGCGGGGAGTTTATCCCCGCCGGCGACGGCAGTGCTGACAGCAGAGAATATGTCGGTATCGGACCTCTGCAATCAGCAGGTCTTGCTGAGGTGAGCTTCCTCGACAACCGGCGCTATGCGTCCCTGCTGGACGAAACGAAGGCCGGGCTTGTTATTCTTGCTCCGGCTTTCGCTAAGCGTGTTCCGGCTCACTGTGCTGCGATCGTCTCATCGACGCCTTATCTTGCATGGTCGCGCATTGCGCGGGTCTTCCATCCTGCCCGGGTGGCGCGTGCCGGGGTCCATGCTACGGCAATTGTCGGTCTGAACAGTGAAATCGATTCATCCTGCGAAGTCGGGCCGTTCGTTGTCATCGGGGATGGCGTTAAAATCGGAAAAGGAACGATTGTCAGTTCTCACACCGTGATCGGGGATGGTGTGAGCATTGGTGAAGATTGCAGGCTGGGATCTCAGGTCGTGGTTTCTCATGCGACGCTGGCTGATCGTGTAACGCTGTTTCCCGGTGCCAAAATCGGGCAGGACGGCTTTGGGTTTGCGGTTGGACCAGAGGGTTTTGAATCGGTTCCGCAACTGGGGCGTGTGATTCTTGAGCACGATGTCGAGATCGGTGCCAATTCGACGATTGATCGGGGGTCAGTCCAGGACACGGTGATCGGCGCGGGGTCGCGTCTCGACAATCTTGTCCAGATTGGTCACAACACACGGCTTGGGAAATGTTGTATCGTTGTGTCTCAGGCTGGTATCTCGGGATCAACGGAACTGGGTGATTACGTAACGGTGGCTGCGCAGGCCGGTCTTATCGGACATATTAAAATTGGCACAAAGGCACGTATTGGTGCCCAGTGTGGTGTAATGTCGGATGTGGAAGCGGGTGCTGACGTCATCGGCAGTCCTGCCATGCCGTTCCGTGAGTTTTTCCGTAATGTGGCCACTTTGCGCCGGCTTTCCAGAAAGCCGGAGAGCGGAGGTGGTGATGCCGGCACGGAAGAAAAATGATGGACTTCGCGCACCGCGCGTAACCGGGATGGTTTGAGAGCAGTGGATCAGGAACGTGAAACACAGAGTCCGACAGATGAGCGGACGCGTATTGATGCGGTAGACATCATGCGGATTATGGAGGCGATTCCACATCGCTATCCGTTTCTGCTGATTGACCGTATGGTTGATGTCGAACTCGGTGAATCTGCAGTCGGTGTTAAAAACGTCTCCGCTAATGAACCTTTTTTTCAGGGACATTTTCCTGCCCGTCCGGTGATGCCGGGTGTGCTGATCATCGAAGCGATGGCGCAGACGGCGGCAACACTGGTTGTGCTGACGCTTGGTCCGGCCTTTCAAGGCAAGCTGGTCTATTTCATGACGATCGAAAATGCTAAATTCCGGCGCCCTGTTGTGCCGGGAGACCAGTTGAAAATTCACGTAGCGAAAGAGCGTCAGCGCGCAAATGTCTGGAAATTCCGCGGTGTGGCGCGTGTCGAGGGTGTATCTGTTGCTGAAGCGACATTCAGCGCCATGATAATGGACTGACAAGATCCTGGTTTTGTCGTTTTTTGTCTGAACAGTAGTGTACAGACAAATTTGATCGACATACGTCCGTGTTGTCCGGACACACTTCTGTTGCGGTGTGCGGGTAATTGCTGCAAGGCACGTGGTGGATAAAGAATTGAGACCGCAATGGAGGCTGTTCTGGGCGAGGCGATAAAAGCGGCGGAGCACGGCAAGAGCCGGAGTTCTCAACTGGCCTCTGTGGATGTGCATCCGACGGCAATCGTTTCTTCCGGAGCGAAGCTGGGTGTGGGCGTGAAAATTGGCCCGTGGTGTTATATCGGGCCAGATGTAACGGTCGGCGACCGGGTGGAAATGGTTTCCAATGTTGTTGCTGACGGGCATACAACACTTGGCGAAGAGTCCCGCTATTTTCCTTTCACCACAGTGGGGCTCGCACCGCAGGATCTTAAATATCGTGGTGAGCCGACTCGTTGTGAAATCGGGGCTCGCACCGTTGTACGCGAGCATGTGACCATTCATCGTGGGACTGCGACCGGAACCGGCCTTACTCATGTGGGAGACGACTGCCTCATCATGGCCAACGCCCATGTTGCCCATGATTGTACGCTTGGCGACCGCGTTATCATTGTAAATAATGTTGTGATGGGTGGTCACGTCTCTATTGCTGACGATGCGCGGATTATGGGCGCGGCCGCAATCCACCAGTTTGTGCGTATTGGTCGCGCTGCTCTGGTCGGTGGAGTAGCCGGCGTTGAGGCCGATGTCATCCCGTACGGCAGCGTGCTTGGAAACCGGGCGCGGCTTGTCGGTCTGCACTGGATCTGGCTGAGGAGAAACGGCGTCTCATCCGCTGAGATGCACAGGATGCGACAGGCATTCCGGACGTTGTATCCACGAAGCGGCGAGGGGGGGGTCTTTGCTCAGCGTATCGACCGTGTGCGCGAGCAGTTTTCTGGCGATCAGAAGATCTCAGAGATTCTTGATTTTATCGAAGCACCGAGTCGGCGTGGACTTGTCCGTGTTGCTGCGAGTGATTTCTCTGCGAGTGAGACTGAGGCCGGTTAATATGTGTGCTGCACACATATCAGTCAGCGTGTGAACAGGTCGATGGCCGCTCGTCAGGAATGTGTAGGGATTCTTGCCGGTGGTGGCCCGTTGCCAGGACAGGTAGCGGAAGCTGCTGTTGCCGAAGGTCTTTCCGTTTTTATTATTGCATTTCAGGATTTTGCTGAGCCTGCTGTCGTTGAGCGCTGGCCGCATGCTTACGTGCGTCTGGCTGCCGCCGGGAAAATTCTCTCCGAATTACGAACGCATGGGTGCCGCGATATTGTCCTGATTGGCCCGGTCAGACGTCCGTCGCTGCGTGATCTCAGGCCGGATGTCGAGGGTGCGCGTATTCTGACCCGGCTGGGACGAGCGTTATTTGCCGGTGATGACGGGCTGCTTGGGGCTCTTGTGCGAATTCTTGGAGAAGAAGGTTTTCGTGTTCGCGGAGCCCATGAGTTCCTGTCGCATGCTCTTGGGCGTGCTGAAGCCATGGGAGTCGTTGTGCCGGATGATATGGCACGAGCTGACATTGCCAGAGGTATGGATGTGCTTCGCGTCCTGGGGCGTCTCGATATAGGGCAGGGGTGCGTGGTACAGGCCGGAGTCGTGCTTGCTGTCGAAGCAATGGAAGGCACGGATTCCATGCTGGAGCGAGCGGGGCTGTGTCGCCAGCCCGGAGCGGGTGGTGTGCTCGTGAAACTCTGCAAGCCCGGGCAGGAACGTCGGGCGGATATGCCGACAATCGGACCCCGCACGATCACAAATGCGGGACGGGCAGGGCTCGTCGGTATTGCCTTTGAGGCGGGTGGCACCCTTTTTACCGACCTGCCGGCATGCATTGCGGCTGCCGATCGGGCCGGTCTGTTTCTGTTCGGTGTAGAGGTAGATGGCGCTTCGCGAGAATTGGCGGAAAAACCGGCTTTATGACACCATATTGTGTCGGACTCGCGAACTGAACGGGAGAGGAACTGATGGCCGGTTTTTTACATACGATGCTCCGGACGAAGGATCTTGGTTCCAGCATTGCGTTCTATAAACTGCTTGGGATGCGGGAGCTTCGCAGGCGCGAGGTGCCTGAAGGCAAATACACGCTGGTTTTTATTGGGTACGCCAGTAACGCTGAAGGTCAGGCTGAGATTGAGCTGACTTATAACTGGGGTGAAGATTCCGGATACGAAATCGGTACGGGTTTTGGGCATCTGGCAGTCGGTGTGCCTGACGTGACAGCCGTTGTGGAAAAAGTCCGCGGCGGAGGCGGCAAGGTGACACGGGAGCCGGGGCCGGTGAAGTTCGGAACAACGGTCATCGCGTTCGTGGAAGATCCCGATGGTTATAAAGTTGAACTGATTGAACGCGCCTGAAGTCAGCGTGCCGGGCTTCAGCTTTTTGCTGACTTCAGGCGGTCTGTTGTCCGGTCCAGGGCCGCGAGAATTTGTTCCGCCCGGATCCGGACCGTTTCGTCCTGATGTGTTGAGAGATGATCGGCGCAAAGCACGGCCGGAGAAATAATTCCCCGCAGGTCGTGTCGGAGTTTTGAGGATATCTCGACTTCTGGGTCTGCGATTGGGCTGCCGGTATCAGTGCGTCGTGACGGGTCAGTCTGAGCGGGAGACGTGGTTGCGGTGATGACAGCGACAAGTGCGGCTCCGACGACTCCGGCGGCAACAGAGGCCGCTTCCGGTAAATGAAGCAGGGCAGGTGTCAGCGTGCAGGCAAGCACAATGAGGAATGCTGTCAGGGCGGCGAGAGGGCGATGCAATATCCGGGTCCTTGTTGTCTGAAGCGACATCGGAGCGTGCAAAAGCAGACCGCAGCGTTGACGCGGGAGGGACAGATGACTATAAGCCCGCTCTCTAAGCAAGGTGTCGGGTCGTGCCCTGTGCCTCTGTTGCTATATTAATCTGAGTTAAAATCGAGGAGTGCCGCCGTGAAGCGCACGTATCAACCTTCCAAGCTGGTTCGTAAGCACCGTCACGGTTTTCGTGCGCGTATGGCGACCGTTGGCGGGCGTAAAGTCATTGCTAACCGCCGTTCCAAGGGGCGTAAGCGTCTTTCAGCCTGATCTGTCCGGATAATTCGGGTTGAGGAAAAGGGACGGTTATGTTTCCGCACTCGGCCCGACTGAAAAAACGGTCACAGTTCCTGGCTGTTGCCGCGCGTGCCCGTAAGGCACCAGCCCCCGGTCTGGTTTTGCAGGCTCTTCGTCGTGACGATGATGAACCTGCCCGGATTGGATTTACTGTCACAAAAAAAGTAGGCAATTCGGTTGCGCGAAACCGTGCAAGGCGCCGTCTTCGCGAGGCGTTGCGGGTGGTTGAGCGGGACATGGGTCTTGAAGGCTTTGATCTGGTCCTGATCGGCCGCAGCGGCACCGGGCAGCGGTGTTTTGCCGAACTGGTCGGGGATCTGAGGCGGGTCCTGCATAAGACCGGGGTCGTGCCATGAAGCAGGTGGCGCATCGGAATAGTATTCCGGCTCGTATGCTCATTGCCGGAATGTATCTGTGGCGTGTTGTGCTCAGTCCGGTGATGGGGCCGAACTGCCGTTTCCACCCGACCTGTAGCTGTTATGGCATTGAGGCTGTGCGGCAACGTGGCGCTCTTCATGGCGGAGTGCTTACGGCAAAGCGCATTCTTCGCTGTAATCCATGGTCTGCGGGTGGGTATGATCCGGTGCCTTCAGATGAGAGAATGACGAAAAGTCATTGCTCCGATAAAGGAACGGCTGGAAATCGGGCGTAACTTCGCTATGAGAGACCCCGATTGATAATGGGCCGCAGCATATTGCCGTCGCGGTGTTACCTTTTATGAGAGAGGCCAGCCGGTCGGTATGGATATCAAACGCGTCATATTAGCGACCATTCTGTCGGCGCTGGTGCTGCTGGGGTTCGATTACTTCATGCCGGAGAACAAAACTCCGGCGGCCATCCAGGGAAAGCCTGGTGCGCAGCAGACTGTATCATCAGTGACACCGCCGCAGGCTGCTTTGTCTCCTCTGGCTGGCTCATCGGCAGAGAGTGACGATAGCAGCAGTCCGTCCCGGCTACCGATTGATGCTGTGGACGTAAGCGGATCCGTCAATTTGCGCGGTGCCCGGCTTGATGACCTTGTGCTGCGTGATTATCACGAGACAGTAAAGCAGGACAGTCCGCTTGTACGTGTGCTTGAGGAACGTGGCGGAAAAGAGCCGAATTACATTGAGTTCGGGTGGTCCGGATCGCCGGGACAGAACATCAGGCTGCCTGATGCTCATTCGTTGTGGAAGACTTCTGCTCCTAAGCTGACGTCCGGAACACCTGTTACACTGGACTGGGACAATGGTGCGGGCCTGACCTTTGAGCTGGAACTGTCGGTTGACCGCGATTACATGTTCGCGGTGACGCAGCGGGTTCGTAATGCGACAGGCCGCGAAGTTTCGCTGGTTCCGTACTCGCGTGTTGTCCGGGGTTATACCCCGGTAGAGACGGGTGGCATGCTGGTGCATGAAGGTCCGATCTCAGTGATCGGTGGCCGGCTTGCCGAGGAGTCTTATAAATCTCTTCGTGAGGGTTCCACTGCGCCGAACTATGTGTCCTGGACGAAATCGGCCAGAGGTGGCTGGGCCGGGATCACGGATAAATACTGGCTGGCGGCGGTTATCCCTGATCAGGCTGCGGATGTAACGGGAACATACGGGTTCGATACGCCGGATGGTGCCTATCAGGTTGGTTTTGCTCGTGAAAAGCCCCTGCTGATTGCGCCGGATGGCACGGGCGAGACGGTGGATCATGTCTTTGCCGGCGCGAAAGAAGTTCGCCTTCTTGAGCGTTATCAGCATGAGCTGAATATTCCTGATTTCTGGAAAGCCGTGGATTTCGGCTGGTTCGCTTTCCTGACACGTCCGGTTTTCTTTGTGCTGGACTGGCTTTACCAGCAACTCGGAAGCTTTGCTCTTGCTCTGCTGGCCTTTACTCTGATTGTGAAGGCGCTGTTTTTTCCTCTTGCATCGAAAGGTTTCCGGGCAGCCGCGGCTATGCGTGAGGTCGCTCCCAAGATTCAGGCCATTCGCGAACGCTATAAAGACAATCCGGTTGAGATGAACCAGAAGGTCATGGCGCTATATCGCGAGGAGGGTGTGAGCCCGGCGAGCGGCTGTCTGCCTCTCCTGATCCAGGCCCCGGTTTTCTGGTGTCTCTACAAGGATCTGTATGTCACGATTGAGATGCGTCATGCGCCGTTCGTAGGCTGGATTCATGATTTGTCTGCGCCTGATCCGACAAATATTCTTAATCTGTTCGGGCTGATTCCGTTTGACCCGACTCATATTTCGACAGTGCTCTGGCTCGGGGCGTGGCCTATTATTTACGGGCTGACCATATGGCTGATGCAGAGAAGCAATCCTGCTGCGACCGATCCGGTGCAGAAGCAGGTCTTCATGATGATGCCGGTGATTTTCACGATGTTTATGGCGCGGCAGCCAGTGGGGCTGGTGATTTATTATTGCTGGAACAACCTGCTCACGATCGGCCAGCAGGCACTGATCAAACGTGCGCATGCCAATGGAAAGAAGAAACCGAAGACGACGATTCTGCCGCCTCTCAAGGGGAAAGGCTGATTCGGATGGTCGGAGGCGAAGGTGAAAATAACCGGGGGTCGAAGAGTTTCGAGAGTTCGCTCGAATTATCACCGGAGCAGATCGAAGCCGGAAGATTGCTGTTTGCGGGGCCATGTGATTTTTTCCATGGCGCGCAGCAGCTTGAGCAACTCCCTGACCCCGGTGAGCCGGAAGTTGCATTCGCCGGACGATCAAATGTCGGGAAATCAAGTCTTATCAATGCAGTGACGGGACGTCGGAGCCTGGCAAGAGCCTCCTCTGAGCCGGGGCGAACGAAGCAGCTTAACTTTTTCAACCTGGCAAACAAACTGGTTCTCGTGGACATGCCTGGATACGGTTTTGCGAAAGCGGCCAGGGCAGTCAAGGAAGACTGGCAGGAAATGATGTTTTCCTATCTGCGTGGCCGGCCGAATCTGAGGCGGGTTATTCTGTTGCTTGATTCCCGGATCGAGACAAAGGCTTCGGATCGCGAAGTCATGGAGTTGTTCGATCTGGCGGCCATTAACTTCCAGGTTGTGCTGACGAAATGCGACAGTGTGAAGCCGCGAGCTGAAAAGGCGCGGTATCAAAATGTCATGGAAGAGGTTGGTCGGCATCCTGCTGCGCATCCTGTCGTGATTCCGACGAGCAGTGAGACAGGACGTGGTATTCCAGAACTGCGGGCAGAACTGGCTGGATTTGCGCAGCCATAAGCGCCGTTCAATGCTACATGCGAAATGAACCGGGTTAATAACCGGGCGGCTTTCCTGAACAGGCGAGGTGATATGACGGACGACGGGCTTCTTCCGGTGGCTGATCCGATGCAGCAGGCTGCGACTCTTGCCGATGCATTACCCTATTTGCGTCGCTACGCAGGCGATACAATCGTCGTCAAATATGGCGGCCACGCGATGGGGAATGCTGAACTGGCAAAAGGGTTTGGCAGTGATATAGGCCTGCTGAAACTTGTCGGGATCAATCCGATCGTCGTTCATGGTGGCGGTCCGCAGATCAACAAAATGCTCGAGCGGCTTCAGGTGCGCTCGCATTTTGTGGACGGGCTGCGGGTAACGGATGAATCCGCCATCGATATTATTGAAATGGTTCTGTGTGGCTCAGTGAATAAGCAGGTTGCTGGCCTGATCAATCGTGCCGGAGCGCTGGCTGTTGGTATCTCCGGGAAGGATGGCGGACTGATCAAAGCGCGCAAGCTTGTGCGCAAAGTCAAAGATCCGGCAAGCGGAACTGAGCAGATACTCGATCTTGGATTTGTGGGAGAGCCTGACCGGGTCGATCCTCAGGTGCTCTACGCACTGTCCGGCTCCGGACTGATCCCTGTCATTGCTCCGATTGCCGCCGGTTATGCCGGCGAAACATATAACGTCAACGCTGACACGATTGCCGGCGCCGTGGCGGGGGCGGTGCACGCGACGCGCCTGCTGATGCTGACAGATGTTCCGGGCGTGCTTGACAGGAATGGCAAACTGATTCCGGAATTGACGGCCGCTGAAGCCCGCAAGGGGATTGAATCCGGGATGATTTCAGAGGGCATGATTCCCAAGGTTGAAACCTGTCTGAAAGCGGTTCGTGAGGGCGCTAAGGCCGCAGTTATTGTCGATGGACGCGTGCCTCATGCCTGCCTGCTGGAGCTGTTTACGGAAGCGGGATCCGGCACCATGATCCGGCGTGACGGAAGCATTGACTGAGACCAGGTGACGACGCTTCTGACTACTGAAGCGGCGTTTCCGGAAACAGTGTACTGATCAGACGCATCGGGTTGGTCCTGTTCGGTAACAGATACCTGACAGGATAGCCGGAGCAGTGCGCATTGACCGCATTACGGAAAGTCCGGGTCATCGCAGGGCGATCATTTGCCACTTCTGATCATACGAAGCAAACAGAAGTATCCCGCAAAAAATCTCGTTTCATCCGGAGCTTCCTGATCTCGGTTTTACTTGCCGAAGGCTCCGGGCTGCTGGCAATTCCCCGAAAAGATAAAGGTCATGCCCGCGATCGCTTGGCGCTTCCACCGGGTAAATCTGATGCATGTCGTGTTTCGACACCAGTGTCGGCTCGTCATGGGTCGCCTCCAGCACAATTCGGGACTTGAACTCGATCGAACATCGTTTCCGCGTAACCTTGCCCATAAAACCCATCCTCTCTAGGTCGGGGCGTAGTTTACCGTCCTGTCCAAAAAATAGGGGACCGCTTCTAAGATTTTGTATGGAAGAGAGAATGGTAATATTCTGCAGAAATGGAATATTTTTTACTACTTAGTAAAATGGTCTGAACCAGGTAAACTCAGAGATTGAGCAGGTTTTATTCTGTAATTTTACTCCGATAAATCCTGTATTTTACAGGTGTGCACCTGCTCCTGCTTTGCTTCAGGAATTTGTGCCGATCTGCGGTGAGTAAAAGCCAGCCACATTCTCATAATGGATTTTCAGATAAAAAAAGCGCCATGGAATATTTTCCATGGCGCTTAATGTCGCCCTTTCCCGTGAGAGGAAAGGGCGCGAGAGAAATAATATTACTGGGCTGCGTCGACGCCCGTATGTGTGGCAGGAGCAAATGTCCAGCCGGCACCATAAGGCTGTGGCACAGAGAAGCCCCAGGTGGAATCTGTGCTTCCACCCCAGTTCCAGGCCTGGGCAATCGGCGCACCGGAAGTACGAAGCTTCTCAATGTCGCTGGCTGAGACATTAGAAGAGGCTTTGTTACCCCAGGAAGACCGGATGAAGTTCACTACGTCAGCCATCTGCTGATCGGTCACGCCAGGGACATGTTGATAGGCTGGCATCGCGACAGTGGACGGCGCCCAGTTTGTAAGAGGCAGGACACCACCGGTCACGACAATATGCGCAACTGACGTCGGATCATCCGAAACAACAACAGGATTGCCGGCGAGCGGCGGGAACATACGGGCTACCCCGCCTCCGTCGTTACGATGGCAGATAGCGCACTGCTGGACATAAACATCTGCACCGGCTTTCCCCGCGGTATTGCCTGAATCAAGCATTTTTGCGGTGGAAGCGTCGTAAGTATAGTCACCTTTTGCTGCCGGAACCGACGGCAGGCTCTTCAGATACTTCGCCATGGCGCGAAGATCGTCATCGGTAAAGTACTGCGTGCTCCACGCCACGACATCACCCATCCCACCAAATACGGCGGAATGATCTGTACGGCCTGACTTCAGGAACTGGACGAGATCGTCTTCCGACCAGCGACCGATACCGAGGACAGGGTCGTTGCGCAGACTCGGCGCGATCCAGTTGTCAATCGGAGCTCCTCCCGCGAGGAAGTCCGGTCCGCCAGAGCCGTCGTAAGCTTTTTCCTGCATCGTGAGACCACGAGGAGTATGACACGCGCCGCAATGGCCTGGTCCGGTGACGATATATTCGCCGCGGGCAACGATCGGATCGGTACCGGGCGCAGGCGTGAAGCCCTTAGGAGCCGGAGCGAACATTTTCGCCCAGAACCCGAGAGGCCAGCGCATTGACAGGGGCCAGCTGATGTCTGTTGGCTTGTTGACCTGCGCGACCGGCGTCACTCCATGCATAAAGTAAGCATACAGTGCCTTGATGTCGTCATCCGTCATACGGGCGAAAGACGGGTAAGGCATGGCCGGATACAGAGGCGATCCGTCCTTGCGCACGCCCTTACGGACCGCGTCGTCAAAATCTTTCAGCGTGTATGTGCCGATACCGTGTGTGGGGTCCGGCGTAATGTTGGTGGAATAGATCCTGCCGATTGGCGTCTTGATCTCAAGACCACCGGCATAAACCTTTCCGTGCAATCCGGTGTGGCACGCCACACAATCGCCAAGGCGCGCAATATATGCGCCCTTAGCAATCAGATCGCTGTCTGCGTCCTGCGCCAGACCCGGGGTCGCACTGAGTGACGTCCCTGCAAGAAGTCCGACTACAGCTGCGCCAATCGCAGCTTTAAGTCCCTTGATCATTGTTTCACCACCGCGTCGCTTTTGTTCAAATGACGTTATCACCTGGGACAAGCCGCTTACTGAGTAATGCCGAGTGTCGCGTTTTCCGGAATGTCTTTAGCGTTCCTCCGGGCATCAATTTCGCGCTGATAGGTCTCATTGGCGCGTTTGATGAGGAACTGCCGGATGGATTCGATTTCATCGGGCTTCATCGAGGTATCGAAACGATCCATGCCGTAAGCTGTCAGCGCACCGCGTCCTACGACGTTGTAGAATGCATCCTGGTGACGGATGGCGCCGGACCAGCGAAGATCAGGCAGCACGCCGCCGCCTTCCGCGCCGTCACCATGACAGACCTGGCAGTAAGTCTCGTACTCGAAGTAACCTTTATCGACCACTTTCGCGTCGTACTCAGCTGGTGGCTTCACGGGCAGGAACCCGAGTGCGTTCATCGGAGGGAGCTTTGCCTTACCGTCAAGCGAGAAGGCCGCGATGTAAGAGTGATTGACCGTCCAGCCCGATGCACGTGACATGCCACCTGCGGAGAACGGATAGATGCCGCCCCAGCCGACTTCAACCGCAACGAACTGCTTGCCGTTGACCATATAAGTCACAGGCGGGGCAATAATTCCGCTCTGGGCATTAAAGCGGAACAGATCATTACCATTCGTGGCGTCGTAAGCGTGGAACTCACCTGTCGCCAGTCCCTGGAACAGGAGATCGCCGCCTGTGGCCAGGATGCCGCCATTCCACGGACCCTTATGATCCACTTTCCACATGGTTTTCATCTGGACCGGATCCCAGGCAACGATCCAGCCTTTAAGATCCTTCAGGTAAGCCGTGCGGGCTTCTGGCGTATCCGGCAGGCCGGTTTTGACCATATCCAGTCCGACATTCCAGGAATCCGGATGTGGGGTGAAGCCGCCAGCCTGGTTTTTGTAGACGAAAGGAATCTGGTGAACCGGAATATAAACCAGTCCGGTTTTCGGGCTGTACGCCATGGACATGAAGTTATGGGCACCAAGTGGTCCGGGGATGCCATACCATTCTTTGCCGTTAAGCGTGTAAAGAGCTTCCGGATTGTAGATCGGGCGACCGGTCTTGGGATCCAGGCCGTAAGCCCAGTTCTCATAAGTGTAGTTGTTGCCCTTGATGAACTGTCCGGTTTTCGCGTCGATCATGTAGAAGAAACCGTTCTTCGGAGCATGAACAATGACGTGACGGGTTTCACCGTTGATCGGCAGATCAAGCGTCATGATCTGCTGAACTGAAGTGTAATCCCACTGGTCCATCGGGGTTGCCTGGAAATGCCAGACATATTCGCCGGTTTCCGGCTTCACAGCGACAATGCTGCCGAGGAACAGGTTATCGCCCTTGCCGTCCGAACGATATTTGTAGTTCCACGGCGAGCCGTTACCGACTGCAATGTAGATCAGGTCTGTAACAGGATCATAGACCAGAGAATCCCAGACGGTGCCGCCGCCACCCTGGCGGATCCAGGCACCGGTCGGGCTCCAGGTCTTGTAAGCCTTGTTCATCAGAACATTGTCGGACGCCGCGTGGTCCGGCTCGTTCTTATTGTTAGGGACCGTATAGAAGCGCCAGTCCAGCTTACCTGTTTCAGCATCAAATGCTGAAATAAAGCCGCGGGCTCCGAATTCGGAACCGCCATTGCCGATAAGAACCCGGCCTTTCGCAATACGCGGGGCGCCGTCCACGGTGTAGGAACGCTGCTTACCGAGCGCGCCATCCTGCGGAATGGTGTTAGCACTCCAGACCTGCTTGCCGGTCTTTGCATCAAGAGCGATCAGGCGACCATCAAAAGTGCCCACATAGATCTTGCCGTTCCAGTAAGCGATGCCGCGATTAACAGTATCACAGCAGCCTTTATCGGCGATGTTTCCAGGGACTTTCGGGTCGAATGACCACAGCAGAGCACCGGTATCAGCTTTCAGGGCTCTTACTTTTGACCAGTTGGTCGAGGCGTACATCACGCCATCGATGATCAGGGGGGTGCCCTCCTGACCACGGTTTGTATCAAGCTCGTTGATCCAGGCCAGCTTCAGATTACCGACGTTTTCGCGGTTAATCTGATCAAGCGGGCTGTAACGCTGCTCTGAATAGGTGCGACCGTATGTGAGCCAGTTTTCCGGGTGATCGTCCGCGTGGATGATCTGTTGACCGGTGTCGCCCGAAACGTCGGCGGCTCGGGCCGGGGCAGCGGGCTGGCCCAGGGCTGCAGCAAGGAAAGTTCCTGCCGCGAGAATGCCAAGCAGGGAAGTCCTCTTGGCGGATGCGGGGCGGATCATGTCTTACGTCCTCGACAAATCACTGATTGCAGCTTCAATCGGCAAATCAATGCGGAATTACCGTTGTGCGTCAGTCAGCCCACATGAACTGATCATGTCAATCGTGTCATGTGGGGACGCCCTATGCGTCAGATGTGGGGGCTTTCCGGGAAGGTGCATGGATTATTGCGACGTTGCTACTTCTTTTACGGTTGTTGTTGTGCGGTCTGTGAAGCGCATCTCCGGTCGTCCGCCGGAGTGTTTTTCGCCTTTGTCCCGCTTTCCACCGCCATGTCTGCACGGTGTCCGGCCAGTTTTGCGGAAAAGATTATCCGGCAGGATGATGTCCGGTGTCGTTCACTGAAAGCCTGGCTTTGAAACCTGCTCACGGAGGGTTTCAGGAGCTTGCGAAAAGATGTCCTCACAGAAAGGTGAACGTTATCGGGGTCGGAATGCAGAGAACGCCTGCGGAGAAGATGGACGATAAACGGGAGTCGGTTACCGGGGCGAATGACTCACCTTTAACTATGATGAGGGACAGAAACGGGTTACAAAGCAGATGCTTGAAATGCTTGTCTGTCATTCGCATATCGGCAGGCATACCGGTTTTGCCGGCAAACAAGAGGAAACATCATGTCATTCAGCGACTTTCGTTCGTCGCCTTCTGCTGTCGGAGCTCCGTCCGCTGCTCTGGATGCCGGTCTTCGTGCCTATATGCTCCGTGTCTATAACTGGATGGCTTCCGGCCTGTTGCTCACGGCGTTGGTTGCATATGTCGTCGCCAATACGTCTGTCGGGACATTCTTTTTCCATATGACTGAACGGGGTATTGCACCGACCGGGCTGGGATGGCTGGCAATGATCGCGCCGCTTGGCTTTGTCATGGTGATGTCTTTTGGAGTGAACCGGCTCTCCCGCTCAGCTGTTCAGGGCTTGTTCTGGCTGTTTTGTGGCGTAATGGGCGCGAGCCTTGCGAGCATCCTGCTGCTTTATACAGGGGTTTCGGTCGCACGCGTTTTTCTGGTAACGGCCATCACCTTCGGGGCGACTTCCTTGTGGGGGTACACGACCGGCGCCAATCTGATGCGTTTTCAGTCTTTCCTTACCATGGGACTGATCGGGCTCGTGGTTGCCGGGCTGGTAAACATGTTCCTGCACAGCCCTGCCTTGTACTTTGTATATAGTGTCGTGGGTGTTGTTTTGTTCACCGGCCTGACAGCGTTCGATACGCAGCGCATCCGGGCGACGTATCCGCAGTTCGCTTATTACGAAGGTCCGGACCAGGCAGCGAAGCGTGCCGTTTACGATGCTCTTGGGTTGTATCTGAATTTCATTAATCTGTTTCAGTTCCTTCTGCAGTTTATGGGTACGCGCAGCAACAACAACTGACCTGCTGTAATTCTGGCGGAAGTCGCCGCGACTCTGAATCCGGTCTCCTGGTGGGGGCCGGATTTTTTTTGACTGATGCTAATTCCGAAGAATGAGTTATGTCGGAATTATGCGTGTCGCCGTCGCGTGAGGCGCATGGCCAGGCCAAAAAATAAGACTTATTCATTTCGGTGATGACTGGATATGATCTTTACGTGATCTTCCCGGCAGAGCAAAAATCCCATGATTCCTGTAGAAAACGTGCTTTGAAAACGCCCCTGGGAAATAATAAGAAATATTCCGTGAACACTTGTCTGTGACTTCCTGCCGGGCGGATAAGAAGCAATCGGGTGATCAAGCTTTGTTTCACGGATTGTGGTAACAAGCTTGTGGGATTATTGAATCGCCGTAATGCAGTGCGGTCGCTGTGTCCGATGGATGATGCCTGAGGAACCGAGCGAGTGTGTTGTGAGAGCGGGGCCTGTTTTAGCGAGGCTTTTGAGTATGTCAGAACCGAGGGACGTACGATGAGAACTAAGTACCTGAAGGGGGCAGCCAGACTGGCTGGTCTTGCTTCGGTGCTTCCACTGGCGGGGTGTGAACTTGACACCCTCCAGCCGTCAGGGCCGGTGGGAGACCAAATTAAACATCTGATTGTCGTATCGACGATCGCCATGCTCATTGTGGTTGTCCCGACAATCATCTTGGTATGTTATTTTGCCTGGAAGTACCGGGCCTCTAACACGGAAGCTGAATATCTTCCGAAATGGAGCCACTCGAACAAGATTGAAGTCGCGATCTGGGGTATCCCGACGGTCATCATCGCGTTCCTGGCGGTTATCACCTATCAGACCTGTCATTCTCTGGATCCGTATCGTCCGCTGGATGAAGAGGCCCAGACAAAGCCGCTTAATGTTGAAGTGGTGGCGCTGGACTGGAAGTGGCTCTTTATCTACCCGGATGAAGGCATCGCAACGGTCAACCAGCTTGCGATTCCGGTTAATCAGCCGGTTCATTTTGTGATCACTTCCGATTCAGTGATGAACTCATTTTTCATCCCGCGTCTCGGTTCTATGATTTACGCTATGGCTGGCATGCAGACGCAGCTTCACCTGATGGCCAGCGAGCCTGGCGATTATCTGGGTGAGTCGTCGAATTACAGTGGCCGTGGTTTTTCGGACATGAGATTCCGTACGCTTGCGATGCCGCAGGATCAGTATAACGCCTGGGTTGAGAAGGTGCGTTCTTCTTCTGATCAGCTCGACGGTCAGACATATGCCAGGCTTGCTGCGCCGAGTGAGGCTGAGCCGGTGAAGTACTTCTCGCATGTCGAGGGCAACCTCTTCGATACGATTGTCGCGAAGTATAATAACGGCATGGTCATGGACAAAAGCACGGGCAAAATGATCCACGTTCAGTCCGCAATGTCCGACATGAACATGAAGGAGTAGGATCTAATGCTAGGGAGATTATCATTCGCGGATATCCCCGTGGATGTGCCGATCCTTGTCGGTACATTCCTTGGGGTCGCGGTTATTGGTATCACGGTCCTCGGCCTGATTACCTATTACGGCAAATGGGGCTATCTCTGGAAAGAGTGGTTTACCTCTGTCGATCATAAGCGTCTTGCGGTCATGTATGTCGTTGTCGGCCTGCTGGCTCTGGCACGCGGATTTGCTGATGCTATCATGATGCGTACGCAGCTTGCGCTGGCTTACGCAGGTAACCCCGGCTATCTGCCACCACACCATTACGATCAGATCTTCTCCGCTCATGGAACGATCATGATCTTCTTTATGGCGATGGTGATCATGACGGCACTGTTCAACCTCGTTGTGCCTCTCCAGATTGGTGCGCGTGACGTTGCTTTTCCGTTCCTGAACAATCTGAGCTTCTGGATGACAACGGTCGCATTCGTGCTGATCAACGTGTCCCTGTTCATCGGTGAGTTCTCACAGTGCGGCTGGCTGGCTTATCCGCCTCTGTCCGAAGCGCAGTTCAGTCCGGGTGTGGGTGTTGATTACTACATTCTGGCTGTTCAGATTTCCGGTGTTGGCACCCTGCTGACGGGCGTGAACTTCTTTGTCACGATCGTTAAGATGCGTGCGCCTGGCATGACCTGGATGAAGCTGCCGGTTTTCTGCTGGACGGCTCTTTGCGCCTGCGTGCTCATCATGGTGGCGTTCCCGGTTCTGACTGTTGCGGTTGCCCTGCTTGGTCTTGACCGTTTTCTCGGGATGCACTTCTTCACCAACGATGGTGGCGGCAACCAGATGCTCTACCTGGATCTGATCTGGGCCTGGGGTCATCCGGAAGTTTATATTCTCATCATTCCGGCGTTCGGTGTGTTCTCGGAAGTTGTTCCAACCTTTTCGGAAAAGCCTCTCTTCGGCTACGCGACAATGGTCTACGCAACCTGCGCGATCATGGTTCTGTCATTCCTTGTCTGGGTTCACCACTTCTTCACGATGGGCGCGGGTGCTGACGTCAATGCCTTCTTCGGCATCATGACGATGATCATCTCGATCCCGACGGGCGTTAAGCTGTTTAACTGGATGTTCACCATGTACAAAGGGCGTGTCGAATTTCACGCTACAATGTACTGGGCCATCGGCTTCATGATTACCTTCTCCATCGGCGGCATGACCGGCGTGATGATGGCGATCCCGGCAGCCGACTTTGTTCTTCATAACAGTCTGTTCCTGATCGCTCACTTCCATAACGTCATCATCGGTGGTGTTTACTTCGGCTACGTTTGCGGCATGAATTTCTGGGCTCCGAAGGCTCTGGGCTTCAAGTTCAACGAAGCATGGGGCAAGCGGGCCTTCTGGTGCTGGTTTATCGGCTTCTATTTTGCTTTCGTGCCGCTTTATGTGCTCGGTTTCGATGGCATGACCCGCCGTATGAACCACTATGACAACCCGAACTGGTATCCTTGGCTTCTGGTTGCCGAAGTCGGCGCTGTCATGATCTTCTTTGGTATCGTCTGTCAGGTAACGCAGATCTATGTCTCGATCCGTGACCGTAATCTGCCGGGCAATGTCGACGTAACAGGAGATCCGTGGAACGCGCGGTCACTGGAATGGTCAACCTCGTCACCTCCTCCTCCGTACAATTTCGCTATCATCCCTCATATCCATGAGCTTGATGCGTTCATGCACGATAAGGAGAACGGGATCGATACGAGACATGCGGGCGGACCTTATGCTCCGATCCACATGCCGAAGAACACAGCTGCCGGGTTCTTTATCGGTGCCTTCAGCTTCACTCTCGGCTTCGGATTGATCTGGTACATCTGGTGGCTTGCTGCCATCTCTCTGGTCGGCGTTATCGCGACCGTGATTGCACGCAGTGCAAATCATGACGTGGATTACTACATCCCGGCTGAGGAGGTTGCGCGGATCGAGAATGAGCACTCCCGCAAACTTATGGCACAGGCGGCTGAGTAATGGCGCACGACACAACTACTGCTGACGCACACGCGGAGCACGAACACCACGAGTTACCCACGGTGTTCGGGTTCTGGGTGTATCTGATGACGGACTGCATCATCTTCGGATCGTTGTTTGCCGTCTTCGCGGTCCTTCATAATCAGTTTGACGGAGGACCTACAGGTAAAGAGTTGTTCGAGATTTCGGGGCTGGCGCTGGAAACAGCGCTCCTCCTGATCTCGAGCATTACCTATGGTTTCGGTATGATCGCTGCCCATAAGGGCGAGGTTAAATCAGTCATGATGTGGCTGGCCGTAACCTTCTTCCTTGGGCTTGGGTTCGTGTTCCTTGAAGTCAAGGAATTCGCTCACATGATTGCCGAGGGTGCCGGACCTGATCGCAGCGCCTTCCTCTCGGCATTCTTTACGCTGGTGTCTACGCATGGTCTGCATGTCAGCTGCGGTCTGATCTGGATCGTAACGCTGATCGTTCAGCTTGCCGGTACCACGGCGATTCCTGAGCGCATGATGAATAAGCTCACAATGCTGAGCCTGTTCTGGCACTTCCTCGACATCGTGTGGATCTGTGTGTTCACCTATGTCTATCTGGCGAGCATGATCTGATGAGTACTGACCATTCAGCCCATTCTGAGTCCGGACACGGCGGTGCAGGTGCCTATGCTATTGGCTTTGTTCTTGCCGTAATCCTGACGGCTGCGTCCTTCATGATTGTCATGGGGCACAGCCTTTCTCCTTCGGGGACGCTTATGGCGATCTCCGTGCTGGCAGCGATTCAGGTGGTTGTTCACCTGATTTTCTTCCTGCACATGAACACGACAGCAGAGGCTAAGTGGAATAATAATGTGTTCCTCTTTACTCTGATGTTTGTGGCTATCTTTATTGTTGGTACGCTGTTCATCATGGACAACACTGCCGCACATATGATGTCGCGCTAATATTTCCTGACCGAATTGCCTGTGCGGTTCGGTTGAGGTTCACAAAAAAGCCCCGGCGAGGAAATCATCCTCTGTCGGGGCTTTTTTGTGCCGGCCTGGGTTGAGAGTCCGACTCACTATGGTTCGAAGTGGTTGGCTGCAGGCGGCTCAGTTTATATGGCAGAAACTGCGCAGCGCAGACGGCACTATTTAATTTACGTGAACAAAAATTATCGAAGCTTCAGGAAAACCGGAATGTAATTCTGAATATTTTACAGAATTGAATACGGCGAAAGTCCGGAAAAACCAGCCTGAAATGCTCTCTGGTTTTTCATCCTGAGTAAATATTCTTCAAAGTCTGATCGCTACAGCTTGTCGGACAGGCAGAATTTTAGCTGCCGCCCGACCGCCATTATTCGTTGTTTCAGTCTTTATGAGGCTCGCTGGAAAGCTGCTCTTTTTTGCCAGGCTTGTCTTTCCATTCCTCAGCGTCTGCAGGGGGTGTCCCCTTACGGGTAATGTTTGGCCATGCCTCAGAATATTTTGCGTTAATTTCCGCCCATGCGGCAGCGCGGTCGTCGCTGTCGGGGAAAATAGCTTCGGCCGGGCATTCAGGCTCGCACACACCGCAATCGATGCACTCGTCAGGATTAATGACGAGGAAATTCTCACCGGCGTAAAAACAGTCCACCGGGCAGACTTCCACGCAATCCATGAACTTGCAGCGAATGCAGTTTTCAGTGACCACGTAGGTCATCGGCATCTCCGATCATCAGAAGTTCGACTAGGTCGAAATTGAAACTGCGCGGATCAGCTGACCCGTTGCGCATAGGCTGGCGCGCAGATATGCGGGCGTTTTCATGATGAAGCAAGTCATCACGCTGTAAGTTCTGACGATTGTCTCTTTCGGAACCTGCTGAATCATGACAGTGGGAGGCATGCTGGCAAAATGCAAGGTGAGGTTGTTCGGATTACCGTTTCTGCAGGTTACGGAATCGCCTGACGGCTACTGTGCAGGGTCATGCATTTCCTGGAAATGAGTCTGCGGAAGATGAAATGTGGGCTTTGCTGCACGATGAAGCGCGCGCCTTTGTTTCATTAAATATATGGTCCTGTTCTGTCCGAGCCAGGCGGAAGGGCACGCCCTTGAACCGCAGTCCGTTAATAAACAGACCAATTTCTAAAAGCCGCCGGCCTTTGGGGGGCAGGGCAAAGCTCTGAGAAAAGCAGCAATGGCTAAAGCGCAGAAAGGCACGGTTTTTCGCGTCTGCCGGTGGATCTGATCAATGGCGCGCTGATGACAGTAAACAGCGGAATTTTATGAGTGAGCAAAGAGAGTGGAGAGCGCGGCAAACGGGCTGTCAGAGACGGGCGGTCTGATATAGCCGGTCGCTTTCCTGTTGTGTCGTTTTCCAGCTTTAACACGAGAGAGAATCCAGAACGGAGAGGGTCCGCAGACATTATCGGGCAGAGGTGTCGGCACTGTGATGCGAAGGCCCAGAGCCTTCAGCACAGCGGGGATATCCGGGGTTCTGACGCCGAGCCAGGGGGCGAAATCCACGCGAAGTGCCGTGTCAGTATGACGAGCCACAGTGCTCAGTTGATGATGCAGCCGGTCAGCCATATCGATCCGCAGACGGACAGGCCCACAGGGCATCCAGCCGAGCCGGGAAAGCAGAGGGCTGGAAAATGGCTCGATCGGAGCGGTGACTGCGCCGGGGACAGGAAGTTCCGGTATCGGGGCATCCTGTGCCACAGCCAGCAGCAACGCACGCATTCTCGCGGGGCGTGGCTTCAGTAAGGCTGGCAGATAGAGTTGCCCGAAGGCGGACCGCACCCCCAGACGTCTGAGAAATCTGTCCGGTGTCGCGACTCCTTGCGGGGCCAGGCCGGCATTCTCCATGAGCTGGTGGAGGATACCGCGCGCATTGGGATCTGAGGCGGCAGCAGCTTCGGCGTGGAACAACGGCGCGAGATCGTGCCGGACGAGAGCACGAAATGCTGAAGTCAGGCGGGCTTTGACACAGTCCCGCTGTTTTGTATCGAGCAGATCATCATCACGGGTCTCTATCGTTGGATACAGGATGTCGCGACCACGGCGAAGTCGGGCGATCACCGCATCTTCCCAGCTTATTTCCGCCGTGGCGAGATCGAAGAAGAAAGCTGTATCCGGCGCGTTACAGCAGGCGGTGACGCGAAACGGAATTTCCGTGCGCATTGCGCGGCGCGCGGCGCGTGCGAGCGTGGCCCGATCTGATTGAGGGAGAGTTGTGTCCATGTGGAGGGCGAATCCCTGCATCCGACCGACAACATGCCCTTCGACGATAACATCTCCATTATGCCGGACAGCGGAGAGGAGAGGGGCGCTGTCCTCGTTTTCAAGCAGGCGAATAAGATGGGCCGAACGGCGATCGACGAAGCGGGCTGTCAGCCGTTCATGCAATGCGTCCGAAACCTTGTCTTCAACGATTCGGGTCCGTTCCTGCCAGAGTGGAGCATTGACGACCCAGTTGTCGCGGTTCGCGATGTAAGACCAGATCCGGATTCCCGCGAGGCGCTGCATGAGCGTATCGACGTCGCCGTCGATTCTGTCGAAATGCCGGAGTTGCTCATCCAGCCATTCGGATGGCAGGCGGCGTTTTTCAGCCAGGAGCGTAAAGATGCGGGCACAGAGCTGTGCATGGCTGCGTTCGCCGATTTTACGGAAGTCAGGAATCTGGCAGACCTCCCAGAGCTGACGGGTCCGGGCGCGACCGATGGCGAGCGTTCTGATCCCCGGCTCTTCGGCCAGGGCGGCGAGGGTCAGGGCATCGCTCGCGGGGGCGGTAGCCTGCAGGCCGAGCATTGATGGCGGGGCACAAAGGCTGGCGAGGAGATCGCGGGGGGACGTAAAATCCAGCGCATCGTTACGCCAGATCAGACGATCCAGCGGCTCGAACTGATGGGTTTCAACAGCTTCGATGATCGCTTCGGGGATTGGTGGACATCGGCCGGTAGTGCCGAAGGTGCCGTCTCGCGTGCCCCGGCCGGCTCGTCCCGCGATCTGAGCGATTTCAGCGGCGGTAAGTTGCCGCCGCCTTATGCCGTCAAACTTCGACAGGCCGGCGAAGGCGACATGAGCTATGTCCATATTCAGGCCCATGCCAATCGCATCGGTGGCGACCAGATAATCGACCTCACGATTCTGATAGAGCTCCACCTGTGCATTGCGCGTGCGTGGTGACATCTGACCCATGACCACGGCGCAGCCGCCGCGACGGGTGCGAATCAGTTCAGCGATTGCATAGAGTTCGGCAGCGGAAAATGCGACGATTGCCGAGCGGGCGGGGAGTTTTTCCAGCCGGCTTGCGCCGGCCGCGATCAGGGCGGAGAGGCGCGGGCGCGTGTCAATCGTGATTCGGGGAAAGAGCCGACGCAGGAGTGGTGCGATGGTTTCAGAGCCAAGAAACAGCGTTTCCTCGCGGCCGCGGGCATGGAGCAGGCGGGAGGTGAAAACGTGGCCCCGTTCCAGGTCAGCGCAGAGCTGGATTTCGTCGACCGCGAGAAAAGCCACGTCCCGATCGACGGGCATGGCCTCAACTGTGCATGAAAACCATTTTGCATCCGGCGGAACGATTTTTTCCTCGCCGGTTATCAGGCCAACACGGCTGGCACCTTTCTGCGCCACCATGCGTTCGTAATTTTCCCGGGCAAGAAGACGCAGCGGAAAGCCAATGATTCCCGACGGATGGGCCAGCATCCGCTCAAGAGCGTAATATGTTTTTCCGGTATTCGTCGGCCCCAGAACGGCGTGGAGATGGTCATCCGTATCCCGTCGGACCGGGGCGTGTGCATTTCCGGTCGCCGCACTGCGGTGGAACGGATTCAGGCGGGTATGAGACCCTGTCATGAAGGCATCGTCAGCCGGGCAGGCGATAAATGCAAGGCGGACTTTAATGATTCGGGCAACTCAGTTGCTCCGGGCGTTGTCTCTCGCACCGTTCCGGCGCAGCTTTATGTCTGACAGATACGATCCGGATGACAGAAGGGGAAAGAGCCGTGAAGGGCCTGAAATGCATCGTGACGGGACGGCAGAAAAACGCCGTCAATGTGGTTTACGGAGTACGGAGCTGCGAACAGGCGCTTCTGACATCTCAGGTCGGTAAGGTGGGGGCTCAATTTGCGGTGCAGACCGGCTTCCGGGCGAAGCCGGGCGAAGTAGTGCTTGTGCCATCGTCTGATGGTGGCGTTTCGGCACTGCTCGGGCTTCCGGAAGTAAAGAAGACCGATGTGTTTATCTTCGGCGGTCTCCCCGACGCGCTTCCCGAGGGTGTATGGCGATTTGAATTGCCATCTGATGTTGACAGGAGCACGGCCATGCTGGGGTTCGCTCTGGGGGCTTATCGTTTCACGCTTGGTCAGGCCGGGAAGGTTCTGCCGGCACTATATGTGGCGGAGCCCGTTCCTCTGGCTGTGGAGACAGCCCGGTCGATATGGCTGGGTCGCGATCTGATTAATCTGCCGGCGAATCTGCTTGGGCCGTCGGAACTGGCCGGAGAGGCCGTGGCCGTGCTGGAGTCATCTGGTGCAAAGGTAAAGGTTATTAAAGGAGCCGCTTTGGAAAAGGCCTATCCGCTGCTGGCTCATGTCGGTAACGGGTCGGATCGGAAGCCACGTGTGGTGCTGGCGACCTGGGCCGGATCGAAAGCGGCGAAGGACGCGCCGTTGCTGTCTCTGGTGGGGAAGGGAGTCTGCTTCGATTCAGGCGGATACGATCTCAAGCCTGCGTCGGGCATGTTGCGGATGAAAAAAGATATGGGCGGGGCGGCAACGGTTCTGGCGCTGGCCCGGCTTATCATGGCATGCGATCTGCCGATCCGCCTGGAGATGCGGCTGGGTTGCGTGGAGAATTCCGTTTCGGGGGCTGCGATGCGTCCGCTTGATGTGGTTACGGCACGGAACGGGCTGACGGTTGAGATCGGAAACACCGACGCGGAGGGGCGTCTGGTGATGGCTGATCTTCTGACTGAAGCCAGCGAGGCGGCTCCGTCGCTGTTGCTGGATGTGGCGACGCTGACCGGGGCGGCGCGTGTGGCGCTGGGGCCGGATATTCCGGCGCTGATGTGTAATGACGACGAGGTTGCGGAGGCATTGTCAGAGGCGGGCCGCTCCGTTTCGGACCCGTTCTGGCGCCTGCCTTTGTGGGATGGATACCGTGACTGGATGCGTAGTTCTGTTGCGGATATTAACAATGTCTCATCTAAGCCATTAGCCGGAGCAATAACGGCCGCTTTATTTCTTGAGCGATTTGTCGGAGCAGGCGTGCGCTGGGCTCATATTGACAGCTATGCGTGGAACGATCAGTCCCGTCCGGGACGGCCTGAAGGTGGAGAAATCCTTGGATTGCGGGGGATTTTTGCTTCTCTGCCCCGGCTTCTGGATCTGACGGATTTATTAAATTCGTGAGAAGAACGATGTCGGAAAGCAACTATTCATTCGTTACGGGTTTAATTTCGGCAGAGACGGTTTATATGACATTCCAACGGTTAACGCCGGTTTTTTTGACCGGCAGCACACAGAGCTTTTTTTGTTTCTGTATGCGGAGACAATGAAGGATATTTCAAGTCATGGCACAGAGTAAGGCAACGTCAATAAGGACGGCAGCGACGAAAGTGGCGCCGGCAAAAGCTCAGGCAGCGAGCACAGCAGATGAGCTGGTGTCGGTTCTGCGTGATACCATCGTTTCACTTGTTCGTCGCGACGGACCTGATCTTTCTTCCCGCCAGCTTGCGGTTTTCCTGACCTGCTATCTGCAGGAAGAGGGACATACCGTTCGCGGACTTGCCGCGGAGCTGAACGTTTCGAAGCCGGCGATCACGCGGGCACTGGACCGGCTTGGCGAACTGGATCTGGCTCGTCGCAAGGTTGATCCGCTGGATCGTCGTTCGGTGCTCGTGCAGCGCACTTTGAAAGGTGCGGCTTATCTTAAAGAGATTCGTTCGATTATGGGTGAAGCCGGAGCTGCGAAAAAGGTAGAAAAAGAGGTGCGGCCTGTGCGTGCGGGTCGTCGCGCCGCCTGAACTTTAACGCCTTCTGAATTTTAGAAAAAAGGCTGCACTGTTCCGGTGTGGCTTTTTTTTATTTGTGCCAGTATTAGTCAGGATTTTTCTGTAAGCTGGTCGTCTCTTTGGATTGCACTTCATTCTGAGTGTGTTTGTTTTTCATGCCACACAAGGGGCTCGCCAGTGAACGACATTTCGTCGGATAGGGACAGCATCGGGGCGATCGCGCTTCCTGACACGTTGTGGGACAGGCTGGCTCGATCTGAGTTCCGGGCAAAATTCCATCTTAACGAAAAAGATCGTCTGTATCTCGAAACACGCGGACTTCCTGTGATTGCGGAACATGCCTCTGATTTTATTGCAGCCCGTCTGGCGCCGGCAAAACCGCCGCGGGATGGGCGGCAGACACCATGGCGTGGGCATCCGGTCTTCGTGGCACAACACGCGACAGGAACCTGCTGTCGGTCCTGTCTGGCGCAATGGCATGGTTTTCCTAAAGGAACGGCCCTTGATGACAGGCAGCAAAGCTACGTAGTGAAAGTGATCTGTCGCTGGCTGGAGCGTGAAGATGCAGATGTCCCGGTGCAGACTCAGGCAAGCCTGCCGCTTTAGCAGGATGCCAGCCGGAGGCGGCTTGAGGGTTATCTGAAGATCTGTTGTGGCCAGTCTGTTGCGTGTCATGGCGATAATTTTTGGCCGGATCGGTCCACGGCGATATGTGAGACCAGTTATTGGTCCGGAACAGATGTTCAAATGTTCTGATCAGACATAACGGATAAAAATCCGGTCGTTGCCGGGTTGATGTGTCAGGCAAGCCATGAGGAAACCACAAAAAATATAGGTCAGGTAAGGATTTGATTCGGGTTTTATCTTCTACCAGGCAAAAGTTATGCTTTTCTGGTAAAGTAAAGAAACAATAAAAATATCTTCTGCATGCGGGAAATTTATAGTATTATTTTTGTTATTTTATAACGTAATTTTTTATTTGCGGTATAGTGCAAACGAAGCTCTCCGTAACATTAAATTACAGCATGGCTTCTATGTTCGTACCCTTGATTGTCTCTGATGGTAATCAGTGTCTAATGTAACAACAGTATGATTTTATGGAGTTTCAGCTTGTGAAAAAATTTCTTCTTCTGATTGCGGCATTGTCAGTTTCTGCTCCTGTGATCGCTCACGCCGAGCATCATCATCGTCGTGGCGAAAACAGCAGTGATCGTGGTGGCAACAGCCAGAACAGCAATGATCGCAGTAGTGAAAACCGGAACGGCGGTGACAACCAGCGCGGCGGTGAAGGTCGGAACGGCGGCGGTGAGCGCGGCGGTGACAATCAGAATGGCGGCAGCGATCATCGCTCGCATGGGGATCATAACAACGAAAATAACCAGAACAATAACCAGAACTCAGGCAACTGATACGCCTCACGGTTCTGATTGCGAAAGCCCGGCCGGACAATCTGTCCGGCCGGGCTTTGTTGTTTTTGACGTCAGAGTGCCTTTCGGAACAGGCGGCTTTTCGACGTCCGGTTCAGGTGGCAGATATGCATCATGCAAAACAGATCCCCGGCAATGCATGGGAACTGTGATGCAGACCAGGACGTTGATAACGCCAGATGACACTGGCGGATGCGATTTCTCGTCAGTGGTTTTTTCTGCTTTTGTGGAAGATAAGGAATATGACTATGCGTTTTGCACCGATTGCGGCTGTCGCAGCTCTTTCAATGGCCACGTTTGCGGCGCCTGTTCTCGCAGCTGAAGCCACCATGGGCACGCCTTCGGGAACGCTGCTGATGACTGCAAAATCTGCTGATATCGGCGTGGGCTACACATGGGGTGATGCGACACTGATGTACAATCATAAGAGCTATCATTTCTCAGTCAGTGGCGCACAGATTGCAGCTGTTGGCTTCTCGGAAGTGACCAGCAAGGGTACGGTTTATAATCTGCACAAAGCAGCCGATTTTGCCGGCACTTTTGCCGCCGCAGACGGCGAGGCGACGCTGGGCAACGGACTTGGCGGCGCAGTTCTTGAGAACAAAAATGGCGTTCGGATCAAAATCGAGAGCACGGCAAAAGGCGCCCGTCTTTCCGCTGGCGGACAGGGCCTGACTTTCACACTGAAATAAGGTTCTGCGCAGAGTTTTCTGCGTCAGAGACATTGAGCGATGTATGGACGGGCCGGAACAGATTGTTTCCGGCTCGTTTTTTGTCGGGCCGATGATGCTTTCAGGCAGGCAATGCTTACCAGCGGCCTACCGGATGTTGTCTGATCCGCAAGAGCACGAAAATAGTCCAGGCAAGCTGGGGCAGGGCAATCAGCGCAAAGATGATCGTGATGCCGGACGCTGCTGTTATTGTATGTCCGACCAGCGCAAAAACACATCCACCCCAGATGACAAATCCCCAGTGTATCAGTGAGACGACCGGCATCGGCACTCCCGAGCGGCAGGCCACCTGGTAGAGATGACCACGGTGCGCCTGCAGGATTTTTTCTCCGACGATCGCGCGGCGGATTAGTGTAATCGTTACATCGTAGAGCAGGCCGGCAATCAGGCATGGCACCAGCAGGGCAGAGTCCAGACTGGAAAGCATCTCATGCGATCCGTTGGTCATGAATGAAAGAGCGGCGGTGCCGGTAAGCAGACCGCAGCTCTGACTGCCGACATCGCCGAGAAATATTCTTGCATGTGGAAAATTATAAGGCAGGAAGGCGAGCAGACCGAAAGCGATCAGCGCGGCGACAAGTCTGGTATCCAGACTGTCGGCCGGCCAGCCCGGGAGTGTCAGGCAAAGGAAAGTCAGGCAGAGTGAGCCGGCAACAAGGCCGTTCAGCCCGTCCATGAAGTTGACGGCATTGGTCACGAACACCAGCCAGATGATGGAAGCAACGACGGCTCCGCACAGGATGAGCGGACTGCTGAAGGCATCGACGGGCAGCATTGTGAGGGTCACGATAATGGCTGCGAATAATTGCGTCGTGAGTTTGATCAGAGGCGGCCACTGATAAACATCGTCGAGCCAGGAGACGACGGCCAGAAGGGCGACGGCGATCCAGAGGCCGCCCGCTTCAATTGTCAGAGGCGGCAGATCGCACGCTGTGCGCAGCGGGATAAAAAACAGAAGGAACGCCCCGATGACGCCGATACCGCCACCCTTTGGGGTTGGACTGGTATGCGCGCTGCGATGTCCCGGTGTGTCGAGCACGGCAATGGCGATCATGCGGCGGATAAGAAGCGAGGCCGTGCCATACGCGGCGATGAGCAGTATCAGGGGAAGACAGTCATGAAACATAGCGGGTAAACTGGCCGAAACGGTGGGTGGATGATGTGTCCGGGAACAGACATCCGGAAAAACAGGGACGGCTCATCCTGTACGGGATGAAGAAACCTCTCATGACTTCTTCTGGCCGGCGCATAGCTGGGCTATAGGACCAGCGTGATGGTCCCGCAACGCCCGGAAGTCGCGCCGAGAAGAACCCGGCTGCGGCCCTTCAATCGAATCCTCGTCAACATGTTGCTTGACGGCAGCGTCGCGGCGGCTGCGGCGCCGCTGGCGCGCTGGCTGGCGGCGCCGCGCGACGGACTGTTGCATCCGCTGTGGTTTCTGGCCAGCGGGGCGATTACGCTGATTGTAAGCGGGCTGCCGTTTCGGATGCCGCAGCAATACTGGCGATTTTCGGGGATCTCGGATCTTCTGGGCATTGCAGGGGCGTCTGTGGCGAGCGCGGCGCTCTTCACTCTCGGGCTTCTGGCCACGGGCTATCCGCTACCGAGTCCCACGTTCCCGGTGATTTATGCGCTGACTCTCGTCCTGATGCTGGGCGGATTGCGCGCGGGCTACAGGCTCACCAGCGGGATCAGCCGGCGGAACACCTCGCAGCGAAAGGTTGTGCTGGTCGGAGCTGATCAGGTGGCGGACATTTTCCTGCGGGCTATTGACCGTAATTCTGCTTCCGGTGTGCGGGTAACGGGGCTGATCGGGCAGGGAACGCATCAGGCCGGACGGCGCATTCATAACGTACCAATTCTTGGCCATGTGACGGATATTGCCGCTTTGCTGGACGGGATGGCCCGACGAAATGCGCTTCCGCAAAGCCTGGTGATCACGGACCCGAATTTTCGGGGGGAGGGGCTGGGGCGCGTTCTGTCGGCGGCTGAAGCGCATGGCATTGAGGTCATGCGGGCGCCCGTGCTGACCACGCTGACGCCGGCGGAGCGGGTCGAGCTTCGTCCGGTGGCCATTGAGGATCTGCTGAATCGTCCGCAGGTGCCGCTGGATCGCGCCGGGATGGAACGTCTGATCCGTGACCGGATCGTACTTGTGACCGGTGCTGGCGGGACAATCGGTTCTGAACTCGTCAGACAGATCGCCGGTTTTATGCCGAAGCATCTTGTCCTGCTGGACCATGGTGAGTTTGCGCTCTGGCAGATTGATGTCGAACTCGGTGAGAGGGTGCCGCATGTTCCCCGCAGCATTGTTGTGGCGGATGTCCGGGATGCGGAGCGGATCAACGGTGTTTTTGCGGAATACCGACCGGCGCTGGTTTTTCATGCTGCGGCGCTCAAGCACGTTCCGATCGTCGAGCAGAACCCCTGTGAGGGGCTTCTGACCAATATCGACGGTACCCGGATTGTGGCTGATGCGGCGCAGCATCATGCCGCGCGGGCGATGGTGGTGATTTCCACGGACAAGGCGGTGAATCCGTCGAGTCTGATGGGGGCCAGTAAACGAGCCGCCGAGATGTATTGTCAGGCGCTGGATATTGCATCGCGGGCTTCTGGTCGCGCCGACGCGATGCGGTGTGTGACGGTGCGATTCGGCAATGTGCTGGGATCGACCGGATCTGTTGTTCCGCTTTTCAGGCGCCAGCTTGAGCGGGGCGGTCCTTTGACTGTTACACATCCCGAGATGCGGCGGTATTTCATGACCGTTCCGGAAGCGGTAGGACTTGTTTTGCAGGCGACAGTACGGGGGGGCGACGCGGCCGGCTTTGCACATGATTTCGTGCGGGATCAGGTTTCGGGCGTAGAACCGGAGCGATCGGCCGGGACGGATGCCTTGCTGCGTGATGGTGGTATTTTCGTGCTCGACATGGGCAAACCGGTAAAAATCGTCGATCTCGCCCGGCAGATCATCCGGCTGGCGGGGCTCAGACCGGATGAAGATGTCGCGATCAGGTTTACGGGGCTGCGACCGGGTGAGAAACTGTTCGAGGAGCTGTTTCACGGACGCGAGGCGCCGGTCCCGACAGATGCGCCCGGGCTGCTGATTGCGACGCCGCGTGTCGTGGATCAATCCGAAGTCAGTGCGGCGGTGGACCGGATCGCCGTTCTGGCGCATGCCGGGGATGCGGCGGGCGCTATTGCGGCACTGAAGATGCTTGTGCCCGAATTTGATCATAATGCGACCGGGGAAGCACGGAGTTCCGTGACTGACGCGGCGCAGGACAGGGAGAAACTTGTTTCATGACCACAACGTCCGGCGCGCCTCCGATTGCATTTCTCGACCTTCCGGCTCAGCAGAAGCGGATCGGTGCGAAGCTGAAGCAGCGGGTGGATGCCGTTATGGAGCATTGCCGCTTCGTGCTCGGTCCGGAAGTGACGGAGCTGGAAGAGAAACTCGCAGCTTATGGCGGGGCAGCGCATTGCGTGGGGGTGTCATCGGGTACTGACGCGATTCAGATCGTCATGATGGCCGAAAATATCGGGCCAGGCGACGCTGTGTTTCTGCCGGCTTTTACCTATACGGCGACGGCGGAAGTGCCGCTGCTGCTGGGGGCGACGCCTGTGTTCGTAGATGTCGATCCGGAGACGTTTCAGATTGATCCTGTCAGTCTGCGCGAGCGGATTGAGAAGGTTCGGAAAGAGGGCAGGCTGAAGCCCCGCGCGATTGTGGGCGTCGATCTGTTCGGTCTGCCCGCGCCGTGGGAGGTTCTGCGCCAGATTGCCGCCGAGTATGAGCTGTTTCTGATGGATGACTGTGCTCAGGCCTTCGGGGCGTCTTACCAGGGACACAAGCTGGGCCATGAGGCTGTGGCTACGACGCTTTCCTTTTTTCCGTCGAAGCCGCTGGGTGGCTACGGTGACGGCGGGGCGATTCTGACAAATGATGCGGACCGGGCTGAACTTTACCGTTCGCTGCGGACGCATGGCGAAGGCGGCACCCGCTACGAGGTTTTACGGACGGGTATGAACGGACGTCTCGACACGTTACAGGCGGCGGTTCTTCTGGCGAAGCTGGAAGGGTTCGAGGAAGAGCTCATCAGGCGGGACGAAATCGCACAGGCCTATACAGCAGGTCTGGAAGACATCGTGGCGACCCCGGTCGATGTTGAGGATAGCCAGAGCGCCTGGGCGATTTACTCGATCCTGCTCCGGGACACCGATGAGCGCATGGAGACGCAGGCCCGGATGAAAGCGGCCGGCGTGCCTTCGGCGATCTATTACCCGTTGCCGCTGCACAAACAGCCTGCCTATCGCAGGCATCATGATGGTGTGGCACTACCGGTTTCGGAATCACTGGCCGGCCGTATCCTGGCTCTGCCTGTTCACCCTGAACTGACTGACGCGGAGGTCGCCCGCGTGATCGCCGCCGTACGAGGCTGAAGGACAATCGATTATGAGAAAGGAAACGGCGTTTGTTATCGCCTTCCTGGTTTTCACAATTGGCACCGCATCTGTCATCTGGCTGTTTGCCTTGCCGAATTTTGTCGCGGTGAGTTTTCCGCATGTAACTGGCGGAAAGATTGCCGTCGGGCCGATGCGCCATGAGCGCGTGCTTACGCAGCAGGAAATTGCGACGCTGAATGACTGGCTGCAGCATCATCAGAGTGGCTGGGGGCCGCTGAGCACGACGCCGCCCTCCAGTGGTGATGCGCGGATGGAACTGACGGCGGAGAAAGACGGTAAGCCGGACCCGATCGTTCTGACGCTCTGGACCGGCATCAGCGCCGCAGACTGGAACAGAACGGTGTTCGTGGAGACGCCGGATGGCTCGAAGGTTCGCACCGAGACTTTTCGCGGCAAGGAGTTCGATGCTTTGCGGCTGATGGTGGACGAACATTCCTATCAGCATTCGGCTTTTCCGTGATCGACATTCCCGCTGACACCGCGGCACTGATTTTCGACTGCGATGGTACGCTGGTCGATACGCTGCCGCTTTATCTGAAGGCGTGGCAGGCTGCTCTTCAGGAAGTCGGCGGCCTTGATGTCGAGGCGGCATGGTTTGCGGGACGTGGCGGTTATGCCGAACAGATGCTGCTGGCGGCGGTGGAGAAGTCCTTTGGCGTCACGCTGGACCGGCCTGCCATTATTTCCGCGACGCGCCGGCGGGTTCGGGAAACGATCGAAGGTCTGCGCTGCAACGTGCCGGTCATCACTGTCGTGCGGGAGTGGGCAGGACGGTTGCCGCTTGCGGTTGCGTCGAGCGGATCACGCGAGGTGGTGGAAGCATCGCTCGCGGCGATCGGGCTGCTGGATGTGTTCTCCGCGATCGTAACGATTGAGGATGTTGAGCATCCGAAGCCTGCGCCGGACATTTATCTGCTCGCGGCCCGGAAGCTGGGTGTCGATCCGCGTTTGTGTGTGGTGTTTGAGGACAGCCATGAAGGATTGAAAGCCGCACGGGCAGCCGGAATGATGGCAGAGGACGTGCGACCATGCTCGGAGTTTCGCATTGCGCCGTGACCGGTCCTGAGAGCATCACGCAGTGTTCGGCGTGCGGGGCTGAAATGTCCTGTATGGGCACCACAGGTTGCTGGTGCATGACGCGGGAGCGGGCGCTTCCGGTGACGGAGGCCGGCGTGTCGGGCTGTCTGTGTCCGCCTTGTCTTGACCGGGCGATCGCCCGACTGAAAATCAGCCGGCACGAGAAAGCTAAAAGTCAGGATCGTTAGCTGGAAGGGACCTCGCTTGCGGGCGCAGCAGAGGGTGTTCCCGGCTCTTTTCGCATGTCAGTTCGCCGGGTGCCATACGGAATCCGGGGGCAGATCAGGCCGGGTGTACACATAATCCGGAGCACCCGTGCAATGCGTTGTATAACATTTGCCACGGCAATATTTTACGAAGCAATTGTATAAAGGACGAGCGCCATGTCGCGCTATCCGGCTCTGTTTTCTCCTCTCGATCTTGGTTTCACGACGCTGAATAATCGCGTCATTATGGGATCGATGCATACCGGGCTGGAAGATGAGCCGGACGGGTTTAATCGTCTGGCGGCATTTTATGCCGAGCGCGCTGCGGGTGGAGTCGGGCTGATTGTCACAGGGGGCATCGCGCCTGGTGCTGCCGGGCGGACTGGCCCCGGCAGCGCCGTGCTTATGACTGAAGCCCAGGCTGAGAAACATCGTCCCGTGACCGATGCTGTTCACAGGAATGGCGGGAAAATCGTGATGCAGATTCTGCATGCCGGTCGTTATTCCGCTCAGTCGTTACTGGTCTCACCGGGCTCCGGCCAGGCGCCGATCAGTTCTTTCGCGCCTCATATGCTGACGGCCGGAGAAGTCGAACAGACGATCGGAGATTTTGTCCGATGCGCGGCTCTGGCCCGGTTTGCCGGCTATGACGGCGTCGAAATCATGGGTTCTGAAGGATATCTGATCAACGAATTCATCGCCTCACAGACTAATGATCGTGATGATAAGTGGGGCGGACCTTATGAAAATCGTATCCGTTTTGCTGTCGAAATTGTGCGGCGCGTGCGGGAGGGAGCCGGGCCTGATTTTATCCTGATCTATCGCCTTTCCATGCTCGATCTGGTTTCCGGCGGCTCCACGTTTGAGGAAGTCATTCAGCTCGGGAAGAAGATGGAGAGTGCAGGCGCCACTCTTCTCAATACCGGAATCGGCTGGCATGAGGCCCGTATTCCTACGATTGCGACCTGTGTGCCGCGTGCCGCGTTCGCCTGGGTGACGAAGCGGCTGAGGGCGCATGTCTCTCTGCCGGTGGTGGCGACGAATCGTATCAACACGCCGGAGGTTGCCGAGACGCTTCTGAGTGAAGGTTATTGTGACCTTATCTCAATGGCGCGACCGTTCCTTGCAGACCCTCAGTTTATGCGAAAGGCACGCGATAACCGGGCGGATGAAATCAACATCTGTATTGCCTGTAACCAGGCCTGTCTGGATCAGGTTTTTGTCGGGAAAACCGCCTCCTGTCTCGTCAATCCTCTGGCGTGTCATGAAACGGAGCTGATGATTGTGCCTGCGGCACATCGCAAACGGATTGCGGTCGTGGGAGCGGGACCAGCCGGACTGAGTTGCGCCACGACGGCAGCCAGGCGCGGTCATGATGTGACCTTGTATGAGGCCGCTACTGAGATTGGTGGCCAGTTCAATATTGCGAAGAAAATTCCGGGAAAGGAGGAGTTTCATAATACGCTGGCTTATTTTCGGAGGCAGATTGAGCTGACAGGCGTAAAGCTTCTGTCGGGTATTCGTGTGGGTGCAGAAATATTATCTGTCGGATCATTCGATGAGATTGTTCTGGCAACCGGCGTGACCCCACGTATCCCGAATATCGAAGGTATCGGGCTGGCAAAAGTTCTGACCTATGCTGAGGTTGTGCGCGACGAAAGGATTGTCGGGCAGCGGGTTGCGGTGATCGGCGCCGGAGGCATTGGTTTCGATGTTTCTGAATATCTGTCCCGGAGCAGTGAAAGCGAGACACTGAATCCGGCACGATTCAATGCTCGCTGGGGGATCGACACCGAATATCGCCTGCCCGGTGGCCTGGGGTCGGAATGTGTCGAACCGTCGGCGCGTGAGATTACGATGCTGCAGCGTAAGCCGGGCAAAACTGGCGAAGGGCTTGGCAGGACCACGGGCTGGATTCATCGGGCAGAGCTGAAAGCCCGGAGGGTGATGACGATGTCTGGTGTCACATATCGCAGGATTGATGAGGCTGGTCTTCATGTGGCTATTGCGGGCCAGGACCGGATGATCCCGGCCGATACAGTGGTGCTTTGTGCCGGGCAGGAGTCATTGCGCGAATTGTATCAGCCGCTGAGCGATGCGGGGTGTATCGTGCATCTCATCGGCGGGGCAGATGTTGCCGTGGAACTGGATGCCAGGCGCGCCATTGATCAGGGTGTGCGGCTGGCGGCGCTATTGTGAGAGGTGGTCTTCGGGGCTCGTTGCCGGGAGACGTTGTGGACGGAGGCATATGGAGTGAAGAGCCGTTTTTTCTTTGTTTCTGAAAATGTGATGAAGTGTGCTGACGTCTGACAAGGTTAACCTGGTATCCGTCAGATATCTCTGTATCTCAGAATGTAAATATTACAGGGTATTTGGTAAATATACCCTGAATTTCTGAGATGTTCAGTTCTTCTTTACCGGGATGCTTCAAAAGGAAGCCCGTTCCGGCGAAGGAGAAACAGATCCCGTGGTGCCTTATCCTTTTTCTGAAGGCAATCAGTCCTGGCCCCGGCATCAGTGGTATATCGCGGCCTGGAGCCGGGAGGTCGGCTCCGTACCCCTGATGCGAAAAATTCTTGATCAGGAAATAGTCTTTTTTCGAACAGCATCCGGCCGAGCAACGGCCGTATCAGGCCTCTGTCCGCACAGACAAATGCCGCTCGCAACGGCGCAGATTGTCGATGATCAGCTCATCTGTCCGTATCATGGAGCGGCATTTGATGCAGAAGGCCGCTGTGCGCGGCTGCCGTTTCAGGAACATATTCCGGGAGCGATGAATCTGAGGTCATTTGCGGTTGAGGAGAAAGGGCCATTCATCTGGGTCTGGGATGGGGATGCTTCAACTGCGGATATCGGCCTTCTGCCCGATGTAAGTTCGCTGGGTCTGATGAACGAAAATTACAGTCTGTTCGGATGCGGGCTCCGTCATGTCAGGGCACGGTCCCAGATTGTGCTCGAAAATCTCTTTGACCACTCTCATATTACATTTACTCATGCGGCCTCCCTGGGGACCAGGACGCAGGCGGAAGGCCCTCCGAAATCATTCGATATCACAGACCGGGCGGGATATCTGGCGTTTCGCCATTCTTCACCGTGCCGGCCGGTGACAGAAGCGATGCGGTTACTTTTTCCTGCGATCGGTTCTTTCATGCGCGTTGATTATCGCGTCGAACTGTTCGGGGTGGCGCTGGTTAATACCGTGGGAACCGAAAGCGTCTCGTGCGACGAACAGGGAGAGTCACAGGCGACAGCGGGGCGCATGAATTTTTTTCACGGTATTACCCCGGAAACAGCTACGACGACGCATTATTTCCTGGGCGGAACACGTGATTTCGGGCAGGACAACGATGATTACACATCCGTGTTGGCGGAGCGAAATGAGCGTGTGGTCGACGAGGATATAAAACTCCTTGAGTCGATAGAACCCTATCTTGAGCGGACGGATGCCCGGAGCGAGCCGAATTTTACGACAGATGCCACCGCCATTCGCGTGCGCCGCCGAATAGAGCGGCTGATGCAGGAGGGCGCCGGAGCAGGGCATGTTACGGCAGAGACTGCTCCGGAGGCCTTCTGACGCGAAGGAAAGAAGTTGTTTCGGTCAGGACAAAGTTTTTTGTCGAAAGCAGTCGTGATCCTTCACATGGAATCCTTAGTGCATCCATAGTCGTCTGGGATCTGCTCTGTAACTGACTCTACGTTTTCCGGGAGGACGGAAGGGGCGATCAGCGGCCGCGTCCACCCCCTCCGCCGCCATGTCCACCACCGCCGGGTCCGCCACCACCGTGTCCCCCTCCGCCACCTGCATGCCCGCCGCCACCTGGAGCGTTACCACCCCGGCCTCCGCCGCCGGGACTTCCTCCTCCACGTGGGCCGCCACCGCCGCCGGGGCCACCACGCCAGCGGGCACCGCCGCCGTAGGGGCCGACACCATAACCGCGTCCCCAGCCGCCCCAGCCGCCATTCCAGCCACCACCGTAACCGTAATAATTACCGCCGTAGCCGCCATAACCATAGCCGCCATCATAGGCGCAGCCTGTCAGCAGGCAGGTGACGCCGAGGGTTGCGACGAGAATCAGTTTACCGGGCCGAAATGTTATCATTTTGCTTCTCCGGCATCTGTCGGCGCATGCCATTCCATGATTCCGAACACGGCGCCGGCCGGGTCGGTCACAACGGCGATCATACTGTTGTTATGATCCAGATGCGGTTCGACAAGCACACGGCCGCCCAGCTGAGGAACTTTTTCCGCTGTCGCGCCGACATTATCGACCTGCACAAAGTTCATCCAGCGCGCCGGAGCATTTGCCGGCAGGCCGGGCGGGAGAGGATTCACCGTGGCCCGCGCAAAGTCCTGAGATTCCAGCACATAACGCAACGGACTGGATGGATCCTGCTCCGCTTCAATCCGATAGCCGAACAGTTTCTGGTAGAAACCGGCGGCATTCGACGGGATGTCTGTCAGCAGTGCATTCCATATCCATTCGCCTTGGACCGCGGGTGTATCTGAATCCGCAGGGTCGCCGCTGTCCGAACGAATGGCCGCGAAAATACCGCCCTGAGGATCTGCGATGATGGTTTCCCGTCCAAGCCCCGGGATATTTCTGGGCTTGAAAAGCACTTTGCCACCCCAGTCCCGCGCGGTCCTGGCAAGGGTATCGGTGCTGTCAGTTGAAACAAACGGTAACCATACCGGCTCGCGGCGGGCCGTGTCTCCGTCAGGCGGTGGCTGCTCAACGAACCCGGCGACGTTCCGGGTTCCGATCATTGCCTGCGCATAGTGTCCCCGGGAGACGGGGATATCCCTGAACGTCCAGCCAAGCAGTTCGCCATAGAAAGCTTTTGCTTTTTTCAGATCCGGTATGGTCAGCTGGGCATAGACAATTTTGCCGGGCTGCAAAGCCTTTGTCGGCGGGGCGACAAGCGGAGGAAGTAAGTCTGCCGCCCGTGCATAATGCGTTAGCGGGGAACAGGATGTTCCGAGCAGGAGCGCTATTGCAGCGTGGTGAATGCGCCAGCGAGGGAGGAAGCCCCCGGGAAATGAGGAAGAAGACGGCAAGGCAAGCTCTCCTTATCAACAGGGCGGCCAGGGCATTACGTAAGCGGTATCACGCCATATCGACTCAGGATACACAAGGCAGGCAGATGGCCTCGTGCTCGCCGCAATCTTTGTCTGAAACCTGGCATCGCGTGTCGCGCGATGATTCGGCGTCACGTTTCGACTGAATACTCTTGTAATGCGGCTGGTCACAAAATGGAGAGCTCGTTTTTCTGTATGATAACGAATCTGTTGTCTCAGGGACCTGCTTTGCGAATCAGCAGAATGGCCGTGCCGTCTCCGCTTTCGTGTTGTGACAGGATTTTGTGTCCAAGGCTTTCCGCCGAGCGACGGACGTTGCGCAGTGGCTCACTGCCGTGCAGCGTCACCTGAAGTAAAGCGCCCGGGAGAAGAGCATCGAGGGCGAGACGTGTTCTGACGAAGGTCATCGGGCATATTTCGCGAGTGATATCGAGCTGAGTGACAGGCGGAGGGATGTTCCCTGGGCGGGAAGGAACTGCGGTTGTCATTTTCCTAAGCTGGAGGGATATGCAGTCTGCCGCAAGGTTCTTTCAGCGCATGATGCGGGTCATATTCGCGTCGATGCGATATCGTCTTTGCGGGATGCTGTTTCCTTTACAGACTGAATGGGGCAGAATACGAACGGTTTGCCTGCCAGGCTGCGGTATCGTGCTTTCGCGGAATCGGAAAATGGTGGTCGAATGGATCGTTTTTGGCTCAATCAGCTACGCGGAAGCGCATGGTTCGTGAATACACTGGCAGCAGGAAGCATGCCGTGACTCCGCCTCAGAATTCCTCCCAGGCCCGTTCTGTCCACGTCGTAAGTTCGGCGGACAGTCAGGAATCCAGGATCGGGCGTCTGTGCGTGGAGCGCGGTCTTAAAATGACGGGGCAGCGGCGAGTGATTGCGCGCGTGCTGTCGGATGCGGAGGACCATCCGGACGTAGAGGAGCTCTATCGTCGGGCATCGGCTCTTGATCCGCGTATTTCGGTGGCAACCGTGTATCGCACCGTTCGTCTCCTCGAAGAAAAGGGCATCCTTGAGCGCCGGGACTTTGGTGGAGGACGGGCTCGCTATGAAGCCAGCGAGCATGGTCGGCATTATCATCTGATCGATGTGGACAGCGGCAAGGTGACGGAGTTCGAAGACGAGGAGCATGAGGCACTGATGCGTCGGATTGCCGAGCGTCTCGGTTTTGAACTCGTGTCAATGCGTCTGGAACTGTTCGGGCGTCGGCTGAAACAGGCGGATGCACCTGCCGCGACGAAAAAAGCAAAGCGTGGCAAGGGAAGCGCCAGATGAGCGCCGACAAGCCGCGCGGGGCCACGCTTTCTACTCTTGAACTGCAGCGCGACGGTTTTCCGGAGTTGCGCGGTGGCAATCTGGGTGTAAGGATTGCGTCCACACCTGAGGAAATCGAGGCGGCGCAGGCCCTGCGTTACAGGGTGTTCTTTGAGGAGATGGGGGCGCATCCGGATGAGCGGGCCCGGAGTCTGAAGCGGGATGTCGATGAGTTCGATAATTACGCGGATCATCTGCTGGTTATTGATCATGCCATTTCATCGGGGCCCGAAGGTGTCGTCGGTACCTACAGGCTGATGCAGGGGCAGGCGGCTGAAATACTGGGTCGCTTTTATAGCGAAAGTGAGTTCGATCTTTCGCCGCTGAAGAAATTTCCTGGCAAACTGCTCGAAGTCGGGCGCTCCTGCGTCGATGCCCGTTATCGCGGACGGGCTGCAATGCAACTGCTCTGGCGCGGCATTGCGTCCTATATTTTCCTCTATCAGATTGATGTGCTGTTCGGCTGCGCCAGCCTGCCCGGAACACAGCCGGACGATGTCGCCGAGGAACTGACCTATCTTTATCATAACCACCTCGCACCGCCCGCATTGCGGGTGAAGGCTTTGCCGGAACGCCGTGTGGATATGTTGCGTTGCGATCCTCTCAGTCTCGACCGGCGCCGTGTGCTGACGCGTCTTCCTCCCCTCATAAAGGGCTATCTCCGGCTTGGCGGTTATGTCGGAGATGGGGCCGTTGTAGACCATGGTTTCAATACGACTGATGTAGCTGTTCTGGTTAAGAGCGAACTCCTGGCCGATAAATACTATCGCCACTATGAACGCCGCCTGCGCGATGCGCTCGACTGAGCGCGGTTTCGGTTTCTGAAAATCTGAAAAAGGGTAAGAGGATGAGTGCCCTGGCGATCCGGGAGCGGGGCGGGGAAAGCGTGCGTGAAACATCGCGTCTGACCTGGCGGAAGCGCATGAGTTTCGGGCTGAAACGGCTTGCTTTGCCCCTGTTTGCCGGTGCTCTGGCTGCGCTGGGCTTTCCACCATTACATTTTCTTCCGGTCCTGCCGCTCGCCTTTTTTATTCTGCTGCGCTCTGTCGACAGGGCGCCGACGATGAGAGGAGCGGCAGCGGCGGGATTTGCGTTCGGACTAGGACTTCATACCGTCGGGCTCTACTGGCTGATCAACGCGGTTCTTATTCGTGCCAGTGATTTCTGGTGGTTTGTGCCTTTCCCGTCGCTGGGCTGTGCGTTGATTCTGGCACCTTTCGCTGCGGTTCCGGCTGCGCTCTGTCGCCTGGCCCCTGCTGGCTGGAGGCGTGGTGTACTCTTTGCCGGACTCTGGACGCTTTGTGACATGGGGCGGCTGTTCCTGTTCAGTGGTTTCACATGGAACCCTCTGGGCAGCGACTGGGCCTTTCACGGTCTGGTCGGCGATATTCTGATTCAGCCATCTGCCTGGATCGGCGTTGACGGGCTGACGCTTGTGACGGTGCTTATGGCCGTCCTCCTCCCGCTCGGGCGGCGGTTTGTCTTTCTCTGCGGAATGGTTCTGCTTGTCTGGATCGTTGCCGGAGCCACACGTTTTTATGAAACCGGGCATGAAATCAGTCAGGCTGAGGCGGGGCATCAGCCTGTCGTTGTCCTGGTCCAGGGGAATGTAACCGAGATGGAAAAGATCAGCCGGACGGATATTCAGACAATTTTTGATCGTTATCTGAGACTCACTCAGCAGGGGGTTGCCCGTGGGGTGGATATTGCCATGAAAGCCCCGGGTGCGGCACCTCCGGTAGTATATGTCTGGCCTGAGACGGCCTATCCGGGTGTGCTGGAGGAAGATGGTCTGAGCCGAACTGTCATCGCGCGGGCTGCCAGCGGTGCGAATGAGGGCATGATCGGCACGCTCGGGACCGGACCGGACGGGCGCTGGCGTAATTCAGTGGTGGCGATTGACAGTGCCGGTCGTTTTCTGGAGCGCTATGATAAGGCGCGGCTGGTGCCATTCGGAGAATATCAGCCGCCGTTTCTGCCGCTTCAGATTGTTCCGGGCGGCGGGATGACTCCAGGACCCGGGCCGATAAGCTGGCATCTGCCGGGGCTGTCCGATGTCGGTCCTCTCATCTGTTACGAGGTGATTTTCTCAGGGCATGTTGTAAACCGGCATGATCGTCCGGCCTGGCTGGTCAATGTGACCAACGATGCCTGGTATGGAAACAGTGCGGGGCCTCGTCAGCATCTGGCTGCTGTGCGTCTTCGTGCTGTAGAGGAAGGTTTACCTGTTGCCCGGGCCGCCAATACCGGAGTGACGATTGTCTATGATGCCCGCGGTCACGAGATGGGACGGCTTGACTGGGGTGTGGAAGGCACGCTTGTGCGGACTATGCCACCGCCTTTATCTCCCACACTTTTTGCCCGGTTTGGACAGACGATCCCTGTCATTTTGTGTGTTTTTGCCATGGGGATCGCCATGCTGCGGCCCCGGGCAGGTTACATAAAATCGATATCAGGTTAACAAACGCAGCTTCTGGTTGTATGTTAACCTCTGATTGTTTGCTGGATAGTCCGGCGGATACGACAGGAGCAACTCATGGCTGACGAAGAGAGTGGGAGTCGTATCAGAGATCTTGATACCCATGTCGGCGCTCGTATCCGCCTTCGTCGTGCCATGCTGGGGATGTCTCAGGAAAAGCTGGGCGAAGCGATAGGGCTGACATTTCAGCAGATTCAGAAATATGAACGTGGCACTAACCGGGTCAGTGCATCGCGGCTGTTCGATATAGCCAGAGTGCTCGATGTTCCGATTGGCTTTTTCTATGATGACATGCCGCTCGATCCGGCTGCCGTGCCGCCTGTTTCACCGGCAGTCGTAACAGGCTTTGCCGAGGCGCAGCAAAGTTTTGGCGGGCCGCCGACCATTGCGTTATCCACACCTTCGACGGCTTCCCTGGATGCGAATGTCCTGAGCCGGCGTGAGACACTGGATCTTGTGCGTGCGTATTACAGGATTCCTGATGCGGGCGTGCGGAAGCGCGTTCTGGATCTGATCCGGTCCATGGCTCCCCCATCTGACGGCATCTGATTATCCGCCAGAGGGCGATGGCAGCCGACAGAGATGCTGGTTTTCGGGCACCGGGGCCGCCGGGACCGGCATCCAGTGGGTGGGCGCAGTGCGTGGCGCTACCAGCCAGTTTCTCTCCTGGACATCCCATTTATCCAGCCAGACATAGTCGCCCCGGTCTGGCATATGAAAAAAAAGCAGGACGGCACTTCCGTTCTTCGGTGCGGATTCGATCGGACGCCATGCATCGGCCACGAACGCATTGAGGGCGAGTTGCATCCGGGCGCGGTAATGTGCCTGTGCTTTCGGGTCGAGATCGTACCATGAGGCGTCGCAGTAGTCGTAATACGCTTTTGCTGCATTCTCGAGTTGCTCATCAGAGATCAGGTGGCCGGTATCACGGCGCTGCGGCATGGCAGTCTGCCTTTCCTGGGATGAGGTCCATGCGGACAAATGTAAGAGGAACGCTCGCTTCTGGTCCATAGTTATGCTTCAGAGACGAGGTTATCCGGGACTGTGGCCTGTCACGGACAGGATTTGTTCGGCGTCGTCCGGATCATAAGGCCGGATATGACAGGGGCATTCAAGACCCGCAACATACGATGATGAATTTATACCGTATCTGGTTATTGGCTGGCTAACAGCAGCGGGTTTCCTGCCAGAATCCAGAAAAGGTCAGATTCGTTCAGTTGCAGGTGCCCGACCGGCGTAGTTTCGTGAGAAAATATCAGCCTGACGGTGGCGGCCCTCGTCGGATGGGACTACATGCGAGCATGTAAACGTCACTGGAATCAAAATGAGGGGCATCAATGGCTGGCAGTGTCAATAAAGTCATTCTGGTCGGAAATTTAGGCAAAGACCCGGAAATTCGCTCCAGTCAGAATGGTCAGAAAATTGCGTCTTTTTCGGTTGCGACAAGCGAGACCTGGAACGACCGGGCTTCCGGTGAACGTCGCGAGCGGACCGAATGGCATCGTGTCGTTGTGTTCAATGACCGTCTTGCCGATGTCGTCGAACGCTTCGTGAAAAAAGGTCGCAAAGTCTATCTTGAGGGGACACTTCAGACCCGCAAATGGACGGATCAGTCCGGGCAGGAACGCTATACGACCGAAGTCGTGCTCGATCGCTTCCGGGGTGAACTGGTGTTGCTTGATGGCCGGGGCGGCGCTGATGGCGGCGAGTCCGGTAGTTATGGTGGAGGCGGCGGCAGTTCATCATCTCCTCCGCGTCAGATCGGTGCGCCCCGTGGTGGTGCACCAGCCGCCTCTCCGGGCGGCTGGGATGCTCCCGGTGGCAGTGATCTTGATGACGAGATCCCCTTCTGAGCCACGTCGGAAATTTTATGCCAGTAAAAGTGTCGGGTGCCGTGACAGGCATCCGCACCAGGCACAAATGCCTGGATAAGGGTTTTTCAGGTAAGCTCTGATTTCCCGCTTTTCTGGCGTTTCAGAGATTTGGCATTGCGGGAAATCCCGGGATCGTGCTGATGACACGTTTGACATTTTCAACGGTAATTAATCGCGTGCACTCGAACTGGCGCGGTGTATTTGCATGACGCGGACACCACAGGAAATCCTTGTGATCGAACCGGTATCCCGGATCGTTCCAGCAGGAATTACAGGAATGCCAGTTCACGATTCGCCAGGGTGTATGAAACTCGTTTGTCGGATGCGTAAAGCCTGAGATCATTACAACCTTGCAGTTTGCGGCCCAGGCCAGCCACGACAGACCACTGGAAAGACCGATGAAAAATTCCGCATGTCGCAGCCAGCGGACGCGCTCGGTGAGCGGTCGGTCGCCGGTCTGATCTTCGGCTCCATGCGGGATTTGATTCCAGATGATCCCGGTGCCGTGAGCCGGCTTCTGATCAATACAGATGACCCGGTAGCCGCTCTCCTTCAGAAAAGTAATGATCTGCCGCCAGCCGTCGGGATTGTTCCAGTATTTGCACTGTGAGCTGCTTTGTGTGGCGATACACACATAGGGTTCTTCGACCGGGCGCGAGGTCTCTTCGTCGGGCGCCATCATCGGAATCTGCTCGGTCGGGTCCACGCCGAGAATATAGCCTGCCGTGCGGTGCAGACCGACGAGACGAAAGTCGCTCGGCTGCCAGATGGCGGCGGCATCATCGAAGAAGAGGCCAAGTGTGTAGGTCGCGTAGAATGTTTTCAGAACATCTTCATTTTCGACTTCTTCCGGCGTCATGAAGCAGATATGCGGATAGACGCTTTGGAAAAGCGGAATGATTGCCTTTGACATGGCGCAGGTCAGACGGCAGCCATGTAATTCAGCAAAACGCGCGACGTAGGGAAACCAGCCCAGTGTGTCGCCCAGGGTGCCGACAGGCAACTGGATCAGAACGTCCTGGTTACGACAGTCGAATTCGTGCGAAAAAACCTTTCCGGCGGTATCGAATATTTCGATACTGAAACGTACATAAAATCGCTTCGCGCTGTTGACCGTCGCTTTGCCTGCTTTTGTCTCGAACAGGACGTTGCCAGTATCGAGGTCGCGCAGCCGGATGGTCCAGGCGCCTTCCGGCAGTTGCACACGGCAGCCGAGATTGAAATCGAACCGGATATCGGCCGGACCAGTCTGGGTGGGGGTTGGGGCGGGTGGCACGAATGGCCCTTTTTCGGCTTTCGTGTTGTCGTCTGCTGAAGTTTTTGCCTCTGCGGGTTTGTTTTCAGCGCCGGAAGCAGAAGAAATGGCAGGTGTCTCATCCGGAGTGAGGGCTGTATCCGGTACGGAATTCTGTGTGTCAGGCATGCCGTCGTAATGATCCGTTTTGTATTATGCACAGGTCGTGCTGCGCTGTTTCGGGCGCAGAGGAATTAATAGAAAGTCGATTAAATAAGGAACAGTCCGGGAGCGGAAACCTCAGGCCCGGGAGGTTATGGCTGCCCCGCAGCCCCCCATGCACCTGTTGCATCGCGCCCCTTCCCTGGTTGTCCACCATAATTCTCATAAGTGAACGAGGCGTTATAGGGGGGCGTAACAGGAGCTTCCACACGAACCGGCACGCCAAACACGTCGAACTGGTGTGCCGTCGAACTGGCCGAACGTGGTAGCTGCTGGGCTTCAATCGGCACGTGGCCGCTTACAGGTTTCGTCGCAAGAACTGCATCGGAATGAGCGGCCAGCGTAACGTCGAAATCTTCCACGGGTTCATAGCCTGAAGGCAGAGGCTGTGCGGTTTCCTGGGATTCCAGGGATTGCGGAGCCTTTGTGGCCGGCACATTCGCGGCGGGCATGACCCGGTTCCTGTGATGCGCATGACGAACAGGAGAAGCCTGAAGGCTGGTCGCCGCGCTCTGTGTGAGTGCGTTGTCGGTCGGCTGAAGGGACGGATCAGTCTGCGCGTATGCTTCTGTGGCGAACGGAAGCCCGAGGTTTACAATGGTCGCAAGGGCGATGCCGGACATAATTTTTTTCATGGATGGACCCGTTATGCACATCGACTGAATACGGAAATCCGGACTGATGAATCCGGACCGGAAAGGGAGTGAACACCAGACAGAGACCCGGTGCGACGTGACAGATGACGTGTGAACCATAATCGGGGCTCCTTACGCGTTCCATAACAGAGTCGAATGCGCAACGCTTGCGGTCAATGAGTGTTTCCGCGAACCTGTTATGGTCTGGCGCGCTAATATACCAGACGCAGAGTGACACAGGACAGCAGCACAATGACTCTAAGCACGGGAAGCGCTCTTGCCCCACTGGCTCTCACAGAAGGCCAGATCACGGAGCTGGAGAAAGCACTGAACCAGGTTGAAGCAGGTCGGGGGGTCCTTGTAAGGCTGGCTGATCTGATGGGTGGGGCCGTGGGGCACGCCACACGACTCGGCATGCGCGGTCTCGGGATGACTCCTGCGATTCAGGATAAACTGCGTGGAATCGCCGAGACAGCGATTTCACGCGCATTTGATGTTGCTGTAATCGGAATGTCGGGACCGGTATCCGTGGCGTCTGCGCCGGAAGCAGGTGCGGATCGTGTTGCTCCGGGCAGGATACGTGATCGCGCTTTACAGGCTGCCGTCGCTGTTTCAGGGGCTGTCGGTGGGTTCGCCGGTGTTGTCGGACTCGCTCCGGATGTCAGTTTCACAACGCTGACCATCATGCGCGAAATTGCACGTATCGCGCGGGAAGAGGGCGAGGATCTGTCGACGCCTGATGCGCGCCGGGCCTGTCTGGAGGTTTTTGCGCTGAAGGCTTTTCCGAATATCGGGGAGGGGCGCGAGAGTGAGCTTGGGTATTTTTCCGCCCGCACCGTGCTGCGGGGGCGTCCGGTCGTGATGCTGATCTCGGAAGTCGCCTCGCATTACGGCCTTGCGCTTGGACATAAAATTTCGCTGCAACTGATGCCGGTGGCGGGAGCCCTGTGCGGCGCTTCACTGAATGCGGCGTTTCTGGCGCATTATCAGGCGCTGGCCAGAGCTCACTTTACGATTCGCCGGCTGGAGCGTGAACATGGTCCGGTCGTGCGCGACACGGCTGTGGCCCTGAGGGAGCAGGCGATGGCGCGGGCGGAAACAGAGAGCGCCGGCTAAATTATTGTCGCATCGGCGGACATGTTTTTCGCTACTGTGTGAATTGTTGGACAGTAAGATTGAAGTGCCCGGTTTCCGGGCGCTTCTCAGGGCGTTTCATGCAGCGTAATCCATGAAGCGGATACACCGGGAATCGTATAGATGACTGCCACGACAAGCGCGGCAGGTGCATAATGCGGAGCGATCGTGGCTATCATCGCCGTCAGACCGATACCGCCGACACAACTCACCAGCATATGCATCAGACTAAACTCCTGTTCCTGTGTGCCGGATATGAAAATTAAGCCTTAACGGGCGTGAGCAGCGGTTTGCCTGCAACTTCTGCAACGACATTGTCGAGGGCCAGCATACCCATAGCGGTGCGGGTTTCGATGGTGGCGCTGCCCACATGGGGGGTCATGAACACATTTGGCTCTGCCAGAAGGCGTGGGGCCGGATCGGGTTCATTACGACAGACGTCAAGTCCTGCGCCGAAGAGATGGCCGCTGTTCAGTGCATCGAGCAGCGCATCTTCATCGACCAGAATTCCTCGTGCTGCATTGACGAAAACGGCGCCTTTCGGAAGCAGGGAGAGGGTCTTTGCGTTGATGATTGAATCCGATTCCGGATTGCCTGGCAGGTGCAGTGTCAGAATCTGGCACTGCGGAAGCATGTCAGACAAATTGCCGAACCATGTTGCGCCATGCTCGTCCAGAGGGTCGAGCCGGCGACGGTTGTGATAGAGCACCTTCATGTCGAAGCCCTTTGCGCGCTTCGCCACAGCTTGCCCGATGCGGCCCATTCCGATGATGCCCAGGGTTTTGCCGCTCACGCGAACGCCGAGCAGTTCGTCCATAGCCAGCGTGTGCCCCCAGCCATTCCTTATAATTTCGGTATAGGCCTTTACCCGACGTGACGCGGCGATAATCAGCATCATGGCGAGATCGGCATTGCAATCCGTCAGCACGTCCGGCGTGTTGGTGACGGCGATCCCGCGATCGAGAATTGCTTTCACGTCGAGATGATCGAGGCCAACGCTGACTGTTGCGACGATCCGGACGGATTTCGGAATCCGTTCCACGTCAGCGCCTCTGATTGCGGCATGATGGGTCACCAGCAGTCCTTCAGCCTTTGTCTCCTCAGCAAGACGGAAGACTTCATCCGTGGACAATGGTGACGTCGGAACCGGAGGCGCATCGAACGAGGCGGTGATGCGGTCTTCAACGGGCTGCGGCAGGCGCACGCTACGGATAATACGTGGACGGTTTTCGGGCATCGGGAGCTCCGGTCTGACAATTAAGGTCGGGCGACTATCCGGCATAGGCACCGGAAACCCATCGTCGCAAACGACCTGAGAGAGGAAAATGTTGCCGGCTGATAAGAAAAGCCATGCGCAAAAAAGCCTTTGCCGTAAGCTCAGGCAATCTTATGTCGTAAAAAGGAGATGTTGTGGTTACAGTTTCGTCAATCGCAATCAGGACAACCTATGGCTGCTGAAATGGCGCTGACGCCGGATATGATGTTGCGTGCCTACTCAATCGGGCTGTTCCCTATGGGAGACAGTGAACATCCGGGGCGTCTCGACTGGTATGATCCTGATCCGCGTGGCGTACTGCCTTTGCAGGGATTTCATCTGCACCGTCGTCTTGCCCGGACTGTACTGAGTGGCGTGTTCGATATCAGGACAGATACAGTATTTGAGGAGACGATGCGGGCCTGTGCGGCGCCCGCTCCCGGGCGCAACTCGACATGGATTACAGAGAGCATCATTTCTCTGTTCTGCGCGTTGCATGTGGCAGGATTTGCTCACAGCGTGGAAGCATACTGTGCCGGAGAACTGGTCGGCGGTTTGTATGGTGTTTCGCTCGGTGGTGCATTTTTCGGTGAAAGCATGTTCAGCCGAAAGACGGATGCTTCTAAAGTTGCGCTGACTCATCTGGTGGCGCGCCTGCGTCTCGCGGGCTTCTGTCTGCTCGATACGCAGTTCGGTACCTCTCATCTGGCCAGCTTCGGAGGCATCGAGATTTCAGCATCGGAATATAAAGACATTCTGGCCCGGGCGATCACTGTGCCCGTCGTCTGGAATGATGTGACCGCCGAAGACATCGCAAAGGAGATTCGCCGGATGCGGGGGGAGAGGCGGGCACAGGCCGGTTCATGATTGTGAGCGGGCGGTCCGACGGAGTTTTGAGGGGCAATCCCTGGCCGTGTTATGTTGTCGTTTCCGAATGGCGCATCCAGTTCTTTGTTTTTGCACCGATTTTTATTCGGGAAGCGGTTTCCATCTGATTGGGAACTGCTCTAACGATAGCGCGATTAAAGATGAACACAGTCCATATGGGAGCCTCATCGATGTTCAGAAATACGCTTTTCACGGACAGCTCCGTAGTAAAACGTGCAGGCCTGATCGCTGTGGCTCTCGGGATGTTTGCGCCATTGATGGCTCATGCTCAGGGAGATCATCCGCCGCTGATGCCGGCGCGTGATGCGGTGGTAACATACAGTGTGCAGCCGGAAGGGGCGCCGGATAAGCAGGAGGTGAAAGTCTGGTTTGCCTCGGAGGGCGCGCGGATGCGGATTGATTCTCCGGACGGAGCGGCTTCGACGGTTCTGAACCGAACGGCGCAAAGCGTCATGATTATACTGCATAAGCAGCGTGTCTTTACGCTGCTTACGGATCGCGGTGCGGTTCGCAATCCATTTCTGCTCGACGTGTCGATGCAGTATAAGAAAAATGGCCACACCACGATTGCCGGAATTGACTGCACACGCTGGATTGTGACGTCAGGTAAGGGCCAGGCCGATGCCTGCGTGACTGACAATGGTTTGATTCTCAGTGAGAGTGGCGTGGACGCAGACGGTCTGAAAGGGCAGCTGACGGCGCTGTCAGTCAGTTACGAAACAATTCCGTCTACGGAATTCGAAGCGCCGTCAGGCTACCAGCAGGTCCGGCGTCATCGCATCAATCCGGACCACGCCCCGGCTGGTCCGGTCCTCGGGCCGGATAGCGGCCCGCCGGCGCCATCATCCCCGGCTCCTGCGTCCGGAGACTGAGTTCAGGCTTATGACGGAATACAGAAAAAAGCTGCCTCCAACCGGGATAATTCTGTTTTCCGGTCTGCTGGGGATAATCGGGATCTGTTTTCTGCCGTTTGCCGCGAAGGCAGAAGATGTTTCTGCCGCAAGCCCCGCCGGGCCATATGTGACGCCTTCCACGGATGTCGATGTGCAGTATGAAATGGACTCTCCGGATGGAGGACCGCCCGTTCATCAGCAGATGCGCTGGCAGGCAGCTTCCCTGCGGCAGCGTGTCGATCCGGAAAACTCAGTTGTCTACATGGTGACATCCTGGAAGGACCGCACACTGACCGTACTGGACACGCTCAGGCACACGCGCAGTCAGATGGCCGCGCCGGGAACGGCTCTCACGATGCCCGGGCAGATACCGGCAGGGTCATTTCAGCGCCTTGGAACGGATCTGGTCGCGGGTCAGTATTGTGTGATCTGGCGTACAACGGATCAGGACGGACGTCAGAGCGATGCGTGTTACACGGATGACGGGATCATGGTACTCGTCATGCAGCAGGGCAGGAAAGTGGTGCGTGCTGTATCAGTCAGCCGCATCCCGCAGGATGATGCGATTTTTGCGATTCCCGCCGATTATAAAGAAGCGGCTCCGGCGCATTAATCGGGATTTGATTTCCTTATTACGCGGGTGCGTTGCCGGGACGAACCTTTCGGAAATGCCTGTCATTGTTCGCGTGAAAAGTAATGTCTGCCCGGTGAGAGCTGAACGAAGTCGGCTCGGATGACAGGGTGAATATGCCTTCTTGCTGCATCAGCGATTTTAGAGGTGGACTGGCCATCGCCTGCATAGCCGATGAATGGTTCGATCCGGAATGGAAACAACAACCTTGCTGCAATAAAATGGCTCTGTGGGGATGAGCGCCCAAAGGGCGATGGTCACAAACGAAACGATTATGGCCGGAGCTGGAAAACGGGAGTGCCACAAAGCATCTGAACGCACTTTCCCGGATATTTTTATGCATTCTGGCATACATATATCGGCTTGTTTTTCAGAAGTCAGATTATGTTCTGAGCCGACAGCGTTATTTTTTCTGCCAGACGCGGCGGAGCGCCGAATAACGTCCTGTTTCTGGCATATAACGACGTCTCTTTACGTGTTAAGATAATTCGAAATCAAAACGGGTTGGCTGTATGAACCGGTGTAACAGGGAGAAATTGCACTTCCGTGAGGGGCTGGGCTGATGACATGACCGGAAGGCTGCTCGCGTGAACCTGTGTCGTGTGTTCATCCTCCGTCCGGTGGCAACGATTCTGATCGCAATTGCTTTCGTCTTTGCCGGGGCTCTGTCGTACCGGGCGATGCCGGTAGCCGATCTGCCGAATATCTCGGTGCCGGTGATTTATGTGATCGCCAATCAGCAGGGAAGTTCCCCGCAGCAGATGGCGAGCGCCGTGACAACTCCGCTGGAGCGTCATCTGGGTAACATTGCAGGGCTGACGCAGATGACGTCAGATTCGACTGATACATCGGCTTTTATCTTACTCTTTTTTGATGATGACCGGGATATCGACGGGGCTGCCCGCGATGTGCAGGCGGCGTTGCAGGCCGCGCGGCAGGACATGCCGCATACGCTGATCGAGAACCCGCAATATTATAAGGCCAATCCCAGCGATAACCCGATTATTGTCGCGACGCTGACGTCCGATACGCGGCCCCTGATCAGTTTGCGGGACTTCGCCGAAACGCGCCTGCTCCCGCAACTCGCCGGGATTCGCGGTGTTGGCTGGGTGCAGCCCGAAGGCTCGGCGAAGCCGGCGGTGCGTATCGAAATCAACCCGTATGCGCTCTATAAATATGGTATTGGCTACGAAGATATCCGTTCTGCGCTGGCCTCCGCGAATGCCAATACGCCGAAAGGATTTATTGACAGCGGCGGCCAGCGGATGCTGCTGGCGACGAATGATCAGGCACGCAAGGCTGAACAGTATCGTGGCCTGATTGTAGGTTATCGTAACGGCCGGCCCATACGATTAACCGATGTCGCGGAGGTCCGGGACGGTCCGCAGAACGAGCGGCAGGCAGCATGGTTCAATGGGAAACCGGCAGTGCTTGCGATCATCCGGCCGCAACCCGGTGCGAATGTTATTGAGGTCACGGACCAGATCAAAGCTCACGCTCCACATCTGCAAAGTATCCTGCCTGCCGACGTGAAGTTGACGCTGGCAGCGGACATGTCGCTGAGCATCCGCGCCGCTCTGGTCGATACCCAGTTCACGCTGGTGATTTCGTTGATTCTTGTCGTTCTTGTCGTTCTTGCGTTCCTTCGCTCGCCCCGATCGACCCTGATTCCCGCCATCACGGTTCCGGTTTCACTCGCCGGCTCCCTCGGTGTGATGCATATGCTCGGGTTTTCGCTCGACACGCTCTCGCTGATGGCTCTGACTATCGCTACAGGGTTTGTTGTCGATGACGCGATTGTCGTAGTTGAAAATGTGGCCCGCCACATGGAAGACGGAATGAGTCGCATGGAAGCGGCTATCCATGGTTCGCGCGAAATTTCGTTTACAGTTTTATCGATTACCATCTCGCTGATTGCAGTGTTCATGCCTTTGCTGCTGCTGTCGGGCACCGCTGGTAAAATCTTTTATGAATTCGCGATGACTCTCGCGACGGCGGTAACAATCTCGTTTCTGCTATCGATGTCGCTTACTCCGATGATGTGCGCTTATCTCCTGGAAGTGCATCATGGTGGCCCGGCCGACCAGGGAAGCGGCCTTGCCAGGCTGGCTCACAAAGGGTTCGATGCGATTGAGGCCGGACTGAATTTCCTGCTTCGCGTTTATATGCGTTCGCTGGATCGCACACTGCGTTATCGCTGGCTGGTTCTTGCGACTTTGCCGCTCAGCGTCATTGTGACTGTCGCCGTTATCATCTTCATGCCGAAAACAATTCTTCCGGCAGAAGACATCGCCTTGCTGTCGGGATTTGTCAGTGCGGATCAGACCAGTTCTTTCACCGACGTCTCACGGAAAACGAAACAGGTCGTGGACGCCATGGGGGCAGACCCTCAGGTCACGTCTGTTGTTGCATTTACCGGCGACGATGCCGCCAATGAGTCTGAAGCCTTTGCCGTGTTGCGGGATAAGGCGTCGCGTTATGAAACACCTGAGATGATTGCGGCCCGCATACAGAAGCGGGTTGAAGATATTGCTGGTCTTGATGTGCACATTTCAAATTCAGGCGACGTGAATGGCGGAGGGGGACGCCAGCATAAGGGGAATTACACTTATGTTTTTGAAAGTGACAGCGCGGAGGCGATCTATACGTGGGTGCCTCGTCTGGAGGAGGCGCTGCGTCACAGTCCTGTTCTGACTGATGTCAGCACGAATGTGCATAATGCCGGATCTGCCCTGCATGTCGATATTCAGCGCGATACAGCTGCCCGCTATCTGATCACGCCACAACTGATAGGGAATGCACTGTTCGATGCTTATGGCCAGCGCACGGCGTCCAGCATTTCAACCTCTCTGACGACCTATTACGTGGTGATGGAAACTGCAAAGCGTTATCGCCAGAATCCTGAAGTTCTGAATACCATGTGGGTTTCGACGGCTGGGGGCTCGGCGGGCGGCGGCACGGTCTCGAATTCTATTCGTGTGACATTATCCCAGGCGGCGGAATCGACGACTGCGAAGCTGAGCCAGCAATCTTTTCGGAATCAGATTGCCAACAGTCTGGCCGGGGGAGCCGGAGCGTCGAACGGATCGGCGGTCTCATCATCATCCGAGACGATGGTGCCCCTGGTCTCCGTGGCGGATCTGAACCATCGCCCGACGCCTTTGAGTATCAGTCATGAGAGTGGCTTTGTCTCAGGTTCGATTTCATTCAATCTGCCATCCGGAAAAGGAATCAATGACGCTGAGGCCGAAATCAGGCGCGTCGCCATCACCATTCATATGCCCGATACCATTCGTGGTGGCTTTTCGGGGCGGGCCGCAGATTTCAGTAAAGCCATGTTTAATGAAGTGCTGGTATTCATCGCGGCCCTGGCGACGATGTATGTAACGCTGGGTATTCTGTATGAAAGTTATATCCATCCGCTTACTATTCTCTCTACGCTGCCGTCGGCGGCGGTCGGAGCGGTGCTGGCATTGTGGTTGTCCGGACAGTCTTTTTCGTTGATCGCCATGATTGGCGTCATTTTGCTGATCGGGATCGTCAAGAAAAATGCAATTCTCATGATCGATTTTGCATTGCATGCCGAGCGCGATGGCGGAATGACACCCGATCAGGCAATTCGTGAGGCTTGTCTCAAACGTTTCCGTCCAATCCTGATGACGACGCTGGCGGCTGCTCTGGGTGCCGTGCCTCTGGTTATCGGCAACGGTTATGGTGCGGAACTCCGGCGCCCACTTGGTATTGCCGTTGTCGGTGGTCTTGCGATGAGTCAGTTACTGACACTGTATTCAACGCCGGTCGTTTATCTGTTTATGGAGGCGATGCGTCGCCGGATGAAAAACTGGCTTCCTCGTATGACAGGGAAATCCGGAATTAGCCGGGCGTCTCTGACGAAGTAGCAGAATATTTACGCGCAAGACGCGTGTTTCAGTTTTTCTCTGGTAAAACCATTTGAGTGTATGCTCCTGAATAATTATTAATATTTAACCTTGGCACCTCAGGCGCGCTTGCTTGTCTTAACATCCATCTCATGTATCAGTAGATATCTGGTCTGGTCGGAGGCTGTCTCCGCTCCAGAGCATATTAGATAAAGATAAGGACAGATTTTATGAGTAAGGATACCTGTACGACGGGAGGCTGTTGTGCTCCTAAAAAAGGCTGCTGCAGTTTGAAAAAAATTGTCGGGCTTGTTGTTTTTACGGGCATTGCAGGCCTTCTCTGGAAGAAATTCAGAAAATCCTGAGTAATCAGAAATAAATTGCATGAACTAAGAATCTCCTGTCCGCGTTGTTTTATGATGCCGCAGGCAGGGGAGTAATGAATTTCCCCGGGTCAGCCTTGATGAGAATATTTTTATAAATAAAATTTAATTGTAAATTCTTTGTGGTGGTTCTTCAGCACTTATGAAGATTTGTATATATTTTTATTGTGCTGGAAAATTATTTTATCGGGGTCTGTCTGAGTAATATAAATTGTAATGTTGTGTTTTTCGCAGGCGTGGATTTATGTTAAAAAATGTAATTTACATTAATAAAATACAGCAGATAAAAATTTTTACTGCAGGTCGGTTTCTGATTTGTAGAATAACGTAGCGCCTCTTTGCCTGAGCCACGTTTTGTTTTAATTAAGCCCGCATGAAGCGTACAATTTTTGTTGAGGATTTGCTCTTTAACCCGGAGATATTTTATCTGGTGTGTCTTGTTTTCCGTTTGTTTCATGTTCTTTTTTTGTCGTGATGTTATGATTTCTCCAGGTGCTGAAAAACATTTGTCTGGCCATGCCTTCGTTAGGTATTGCGTAAAAAGCTTCACGTGATTATTTGTTTTGGCGCAGCATTCTCAATGCCAATTTTTTTTTCGCGGCTAATGATTGCGTTGTATCGTTAAAATGTAACGGAGTTTATCATGAGTGAGAGCAAGCCCGTTTCGCCGCTTCTTGAACTGACCGCAGAGATTGTCTCTGCGCATGTGGCAAACAATTCCTTTGCGGCTGATGGCCTTCCGGCCCTGATTCGCGATGTCTATGCCGCACTGGAGGCGGCAGGCCAGGCCGTGCCGGAGCCGGAAAAGCTTCAGCCGGCTGTTCCAATCAAGCGTTCTGTCTTTCCGGATTATATTGTGTGTCTGGAAGATGGTAAAAAACTGAAGATGCTGAAGCGTCATCTTCAGAGTGCCTATGGCATGACGCCAGATCAGTATCGTGAGCGCTGGGGATTGCCATCTGACTATCCTATGGTTGCGCCGAACTATGCGGAGAGGCGCTCAACGCTGGCGCGTGAGATCGGACTTGGCAGAAAAATCAGCGCGACCGCAGCGCCGGCCAGCGATACGGATGAGAGCGGAAGCGGCCGTCGGCGTGGTCGAAAGGCGCAGTCCTGAATTGGTTGTGTCAGGCGTTCTGAATGGAATTTGTCTGGCCAGAACTAACGGGTTGTCTGGTGCGTGGCGTGTCCTTCTGATGCGCCACGAACATTAAATTTGTAGTAAAGTTGAAGCTACTTTCAGTCGCGCCTAAAGGGCATAGCCGCAGGTTAATATATTATGAGTTCTGGCGTTGATGCTGCGGTTGCTGCGGCGGAACTGAAGCGCCGACTGCGTCGATGGCGTGTCGGTGCCGTAGTGCTTTTTGGTGTGGCTGTAGCTGCTGTCAGTGCTGGTAGTCGGCAGTCTGGTATCTGGAATCACAATTCCCTGATGCGTCCTCATCTGGTGAAGATACGGGTGAATGGCGTCATCGGCCCTGATGTGTCACGCTGGACAAAGGCTCTCGCAAAAGCGGAAAAAGAAGTCGCTGTTAAAGGACTCATTCTTGACATTGACAGTCCTGGCGGTTCGGTCACTGGGGGAGAAGAGCTCCATGATGCTATTGAACATTTTTCGAAATTAAAGCCGGTTGTCGCGACTATGAGCGGGGTGGGCGCATCTGCGGGATATATGATCGCTCTTCCTGCTAGGCGGATATATGCTGAACGAAGTACATTGACCGGCTCAATAGGGGTCATCATGGAAAGCCCCGATTTTTCCGGTCTGCTCGGAAAGATTGGCGTGAATGTGGATGAGCTTGTCTCCGGCCCACTCAAGGGGCAGCCCTCCCTGGTGAAGCCAATCTCTCCTGAAGGGCGCATCATGCTTCAGGGTGTGGTCAGTAATCTGTTCGATCAGTTCGTGGCGATGGTTGTTTCCGGTCGTCATATGCCGGAGGAAAAAGTTCGGTCACTGGCGGATGGTCGTCCTTACACAGGTCAGCAGGCGCTTTCTCTGGGCTTAATCGATGCTTTAGGTAGCCGGGATGATGCGGTTGACTGGCTTGGAAAAGTTTCTGACCTGAAGGGAGAGCCTTGCGTCGAAGCAATTGGAGAGGCGGCTCAGCGATTCTCTTTCCGTCGACGGCTGGCTGGTCTGTTTGGGGGGGCGCTGATGTCATGGCTCGGGCATGATTTTGCCGAAATTTTGCCACAGGATCCGATCCGCCTTGACGGCGCTGTTTCGATCTGGAAACCTTAGTGCCCGGCGAGGGGGCGCAATGACCAGATCCGAACTCGTGGCTGAAATTGCGGCCGCTAATCCGCATTTGCTCGTCAGGGATGTGGAACTTATTGTTCACACTATTTTTGATGAGCTGACACAGGCGCTTTCTCGTGGAGATCGCGTTGAATTGCGAGGTTTTGGCGCTTTTACCGCAAAAAAAAGAAATGCGCGTGCGGGACGCAATCCCCGCACTGGTGCATCTGTATCCGTTGACGAAAAAGTCGTGCCTTTTTTTAAGGCTGGTAAAGAACTACGTGAGCGTGTCAATAATACTGAACCTAAAGATGGATAGTTGACCATCTGGCTATTTCCAGTAAAAATATTGCGGCATCATCCGGCTCTCTTTAAAAGGTGACTGTGCGAAGCTTTAAATTTTATTGCTTGTTTTAGATTGGCCTGGATACAGACAGAAAGGTATTGTGGGCAATCGACATATGATCCGGAATTTTGATGGGCTGAATTTAAATGGTTGCAGCTACACTTGGTGTGACATGCAGCAGTTTGGCTTGCCCGTTTTTCAAATGGCGAATTTTTTTCGTGCAATAGTCGTTGCTTGTGCAGTGTGCCTTAGCCTGCAGACGCATTTCAGTAGTGCTCATGGGGCGCAAACTCACCATTCGAAAACCACTGCGCATCATCGTTATATGCTGCGCGGGTGTATGTCCGCAGGGCCGGTTATTGCCACACATGGGCGTAAGCTGCATACGATAGGCCGTCGGGGTAAGCTTATGGCTCCGGTTAATCGTGCGGTATATTATACGGACGCGCGACATTATTGCATGCCGGGAAAACATACCCGGCGACATGGGTGATGCTTTTTTCTACATTTTTTGTTGCAGCTAAGCCCCAGACACCCACTCGCGAAGGTCTGACTTTCTGCTAGAGTGACGCTCCGGTGCATTTGCAGAGAGTGCGAATTTGCCGGAAGTTTTTGGGATGGGTTTTCAGACCTTATATTGTGCTGCGGGTCATACCGTCAGGATGACGATTCCCGCGCGGAACAGGGACCGACATGGCTATTTTGACTGAACAGCATCTCGCGGAGCAGGATCTGCCGACAAAAAGCGGCTCAATGATTGTCCCGGTCATTCTGTCAGGCGGGTCCGGCACGCGGTTATGGCCGATGTCCCGTGCGAGTTTTCCGAAGCAGCTCTGGCCTTTGCTCAGTGAAAAATCGCTGTTGCAGGAAACGGCATTGCGTGCCCGGAAGCTCACTCCTGCTGCTCCTGTCATTGTTTGCAATGAGGAACACCGTTTTCTGATAGCCGAACAGCTTCGGGAGGCGGGGATCGAGTCTTCACGTATTTTGCTCGAACCGGTCGGGCGCAATTCCGCTCCTGCTATCGCTGCTGCTGCTCTTCTTGTAGCTGAAACTGATCCGGATGCGGTTTTATGGCTTATGGCCGCCGACGCCGCGATGCTGAAGCCAGATGCTCTTGTGGCGGCGTTGCAAAGTGCTGTTGCCGGCGCTGAACAGGGTAAGGTGGTGACATTCGGGATGAAACCAACCCGTCCCGAAACCGGGTATGGTTACATTGAAGTTGGATCTGCTCTGCCGGATGTTGAAGGGGTGTTCAGTGTCAGGGCATTCCGTGAAAAGCCTGATGCAAAACAGGCGGAAGAGTTTCTGAAGGCAGGCGATTATCTTTGGAACTCCGGAATGTTTGTCTTTCGCGCTGATGTTTTGATCCGTGAAATGGAAGAGCATGCTCCGGATGTGATGGCCGGAGTGCGGGCGGCTTATGCCGCACGGCGTGGTGATCTGTTCTTTCAGCGCCTCGGCGGAGAGGAATTCCGGCGTATTCCTGATATTTCGATTGATTACGCTATCGCCGAGCGCAGTAGCAATATCGCAGTTGTGCCGGCAGACTTAGGCTGGTCCGATGTCGGAAGCTGGGATGCGTTGTGGGATATCAGCCCAAAAGATGCCGATGGAAATGTCGGAATCGGAGATGTGCTGATTGAGGATGCGAAAAACTGTTACGTGAGGTCGGATAAATATCTGACGGCTGTAGCCGGTGTCGAAGGTGTTGTGGTTGTCGCAACAGATGATGCTGTTCTTGTTACTCATCGTGACCGCGCTCAGGACGTCAAGAAAATCGTTGACCGTCTGAAAAAGGAAAAGCGGCCCGAGGCAGCGACGCATAATCGTTGCTACAGACCATGGGGTTTCTACGAGAGTCTTATTCAGAACGATCGTTTTCAGGTTAAACGGATCGTTGTTCAGCCTGGTGAAAAACTTTCACTGCAAAAGCATTTTCATCGTGCTGAGCATTGGGTGGTTGTAGGCGGTGTTGCGCTGGTTACACGGGATGATGATAAGGTTCTGGTCCGTGAGAACGAGAGTATCTATCTGCCTCTCGGGTGCATTCATCGCATGGAGAACCCAGGCAAAATTCCTCTGACACTGATTGAAGTTCAGACCGGATCGTATCTTGGTGAAGATGATATCGTGCGGATTGAAGATACATATAACAGAGCGTGAGTGTCTGAGGGGAGCGCACGTATAGCGCTCCCGGAAAGGACATTTGCTCCGATCAGGAGCAGTCGAAAAGCCTCAGGTAAACCCTGCTATTGTGTTCTCGGGAAGCTTTATAAGCTAACTTTGTTTATATAGAGATGGCCAGTAAGCTACGTTATTGGTAAAATTCAGGAGCTACGGAAAACCCAATAGTTCAGAGGTGTGACGCACTGAGGCAGTTATACAGTTAAAAAATTAGCAGATATTGCCTGACCCCTGGCTTCTTATAGTTATGCCTGAGAAGCTAATAGCTAATGCGGTATAGAAGACGTGGCCATGTTTAGCAGGCTCCACGTCTTCTATGCTGGTTGCGCAGGTATGATAATTTAACCGCGAAGACCCAGTTCACTGGTCAGGAAGTCACGAAAGACGGCCACGCGCTTCGAACTGCGCAGTTCTTCCGGGTAGACAAAGAATGCTTCGACGAGAGGTGGTTCGACATCAGGAAGAACCTTGATGAGATCCGGATATTCGGAAACAGCGTAACCGGGTACTGACCCGATGCCGAGACCGGCCTCGATAGCATCAGCCATGGCAACCATGCTGTTAACTTCAAGTCGGGCAGCCCGACGGCTTCCTTCAGGCAGGCCCGCTTCAAGGAGCCAGTTCACATGGGGAACCGGCGGATGATAACCGCCGAAAGCCACCAGATTATGCGTGCCCAGATCATCCACTGTGGCGGGCTGTCCGTTCTCTTCGATGTAACGCGGGGATGCAAAAACGGCGAGGGGGAAATCTGCGAGGTGACGCTGGATCAGATCGGGCTGTCGGGGCGCGTGCATGCGTACAGCGACGTCAGCTTCACGCATTCCCAGATCCAGATCATTATCTTCCAGGATCAGTGTAATCGCAATTTCCGGATTCTGCTCCATGAAGCGGTGCAGGCGCGGCACGAGCCAGCAACTTCCGAATCCGGTGGTTGTTGTCACCCGAAGGCGACCGGCAGCTTTCTCTTTGCTCTCGGTGAGCAAAGTCTGTGTCATCTCAAGTTTTGAGAAAACTTCACGAACCGTTTGATTCAGAGTTTCGCCCTGTTCGGTCAGGATCAGACCTCGGGCATGGCGGTGAAACAAAGGAACCTGAAGCACGTCTTCAAGCGCCGAAATCTGACGCGATACGGCTGACTGACTAAGGTTCAGAACATCACCAGCGTGGGTGAAAGAACCAGCCTCGGCAACCGCGTGGAATATCCTGAGCTTGTCCCAGTCCACCCCAATCTCCCTGATCGTGTGAGCTACGCCATCCGGTATGGCGTCCTATGCGTGTGGTGCAAGAATTGTTAAGCTAGGTCAAGTATTCCAGCTTGACTTTGTAACAATTCTGCCAAGATACCGCTCCGCGTCCAGCGCAGCCATGCACCCCGTGCCTGCCGCGGTTACCGCCTGCCGGTAAATTTTGTCCTGTACATCGCCTGCGGCGAACACGCCCGGGACTGAGGTCCGCGTCGTTCCGGGTTCAGTCATCACGTAGCCTTCGGCATCCAGCATCAGCTGGTCATGAAACAGACCCGTATTCGGTGAATGACCGATAGCGATAAAAACCCCGTCAACAGCCAGCGTGCTCATTGTTTCATTTAGCGTGTTGCAGAGTTGCAGTCCTGTCACCACTGCTGGCGCACCTTCGCTCAGGATATCTGCGACCACGGAGTTCCACACGACAGATACCTTCGGATTAGCGAGGAGACGGTCCTGCAGGATTTTCTCTGCACGCAAAAAATCACGTCTGTGAATCAGAGTGACGTGTTCGGCGTGGTGGGTAAGATAAAGCGCTTCCTCGACAGCCGTGTTGCCACCACCCACGACAGCGACTTTTTTACCCCGGAAGAAAAAACCATCGCAGGTTGCGCATGCTGAAACGCCGGCGCCCTGCAGCCGTTTTTCGCTAGGCAACCCAAGCCAGCGGGCCTGCGCCCCGGTAGCAATAACAACAGACCGGGCAAGCCAGATATCGCCTCCGTCCAGTTTCACCTGAAACGGTGAACCACTCCGGAAATCCACTTCGGTAACCAGGTCATGCAGAATTGTAGTGCCGACATGTTCGGCCTGAGCCGCCATCTGTTCCATAAGCCAGGGTCCCTGAATTGCTTCAGCAAAACCGGGATAATTCTCGACATCAGTGGTAATCATAAGCTGACCACCAGGCTGCATGCCGGCAACAAGGACGGGTTTAAGATTTGCCCGGGCCGCATAGATCGCTGCCGTGTAACCAGCCGGGCCTGCGCCTATGATCAGAAGGTCCGTCGTCATTGTTTTACTCATCGTCACCCGGGTCCGTCCCTGAACGCGGCCAGCACGCTGTGAAGCCTGAAATGAAATCGCTGGCGTCAGGTCGATATGGCGCCCCTGTCAGAGCGGGGCAACCCGCCGGCCTCTTTTCCGGCGCTCCCGGCTCCGGTTGTTTCTGCCGGGGCGGCCCTTTGCACAGCGATCCGGCTTCGTCTTATATCCACTCCGAACCGGGCATGGAGAGGGCAGAGTGGCCACAGCGGAACTCGATGTCGTCGATCGGCGGATCATCGCCGAACTGCAGACTGACGGGCGTATGACGAATGTTGAACTTGCCCGTCGCGCCGGAATTTCCGCGCCGCCCTGCCTCAGACGTGTGCGTCGTCTGGAAGAACTTGGTATTATTTCCGGCTACCGGGCAGAGACTGATCTTCAGGCGCTGGGCTGGTCTATTATGCTCTTCGCGCTGATTGGCCTCGACAGTCAGAAGGAGGCTGTCCTCTCGGGTTTTGAAGCTATGGTCGCTGCGTGGCCGGAAACTCTTGAATGCCACATGATTCGCGGCGGCGGTGATTTTCTTGTTCGTCTGGTTGCGCGCGATACAGCCCACGAAAATCAGCTTACCCGTCGCCTCACGGAGGCGCAGCATGTTGCCCGCGTGCAGACGCTGCAAACGATTCGTACAAGTCTGTCACGCCTGCCGTCGCCTGAGCCGTTTTCTGAAAGCGAGCCGAAATAGCATGTTCGTGATGGCCCACTGCCGTTCACGCGTTGTCAGTACTGTCACGAAAAGCAGAAGGCTGCGTGGGTGGGGACGGAGGTACGGTAATAGCGCTGGTATTCGCACAGGAAGAAATTCGCATTCACCCGGTGCCGGGTGGAGTGACGTTGCTCTGACGGTATTCATTTCCTTTGAACCGGAGCGGTTCCGGTATCCCGATCTGTCACTATTAGTTTCTCAAGCGCTTTTTCAATGCGACTAACGCTGCATCAGCCATCTGTTCTGCGTCTCGCATTGTCCGCGCTTGCCGTGGTTACGGTCCTCCGTCTCATTATTGCCGCCATGCTGCCGGTGACCCCCGACGAAGCCTATTACTGGACCTGGTCCCGACATCTTCAGGCCGGTTACCTCGATCATCCGCCGATGGTTGCTCTGTGGATCAGATCCGGGACGGCTCTGTTTGGCAATAATGGTTTTGGGATTCGTGTCGCAGGTCCTCTGGCCGCCGCCCTGGGCACATTGCTGATTGGCTTCGCGACGCGGGATTTCATGGATGTTCGCGGCGCACAGACGGTCACAGGAAAATCAGACTGTGTGGGCCCCCCGGTTATTGCCGGTACGCTGCTCAATGCGACACTGGCTGTAGGACTCGGTGCGGTCACGATGACGCCGGACACGCCGCTGCTGTTCTTTATGGCCGTTTTTCTCGCGGCTCTGGGACGTCTGGTTGTGACGGGGAATGGTTACTGGTGGCTGGTCGCCGGAATTGCTGCTGGCCTCGGTTTTGACAGCAAGTATACGATGCTTCTTCCCGTCGCTGGTGTTGGCGTCTGGTGTTTATTCTCCCGTCCCGGTCGTCAGTGGTTAAAGACAATCCAGGTCTGGCTTGGGGTATTGCTGGCGACAGGTTGCGTCATGCCGGTTTTATGGTGGAATGAGACGCATGGATGGGCCAGTTTTATCAGGCAGGGCGGACGGACAGGCGACTGGCGACCGGAACGTGCGCTCCAGTTTCTTGGCGAACTGACTGGCGGGCAGATTGGCCTGCTTACGCCGGGCGTTTTTGCACTCTGCGCTATGGCTCTCTGGAAAGCGGTCCGCAGCCAGGAACAGACGGATCGCCTGCTTCTTGCCATTATCGGAGTCCCGCTGCTGGTCTTCGTTCAGCATGCTTTGGGTGATCGTGTGCAGGCAAACTGGCCGGTTCTGATCTATCCGGCGCTTGCAGTTCTGACAGCTCTGACTGCGTCACGCGGGTGGCGAGCGGCTGCCTGTCTGGGGTTCGCGCTTGGTGTGCTGGTTCTCATCCAGGCGTTGACCAGTGTTTTGCCGCTCAACCGCCACCTCGACATCACGTTGCGGCAGGGAGGCGGATGGCCCGAATTTGTACGGGATGTGAGTGTGCAGTCCCGGGGAGCTGCCTTCATTGCTTCTGATGATTACGGGCTCGCATCAGAGCTCGCACTGCGTATGAGGCATGGAACAGTTCTTGGCTCCGACCCGCGCTGGCGACTGTTTGATCTGCCGGAGTTTCATTGTGAGACAGGCAGGGGCGTACTGATTCGCAATGCCCGGAGAGATTTTCCACTTCAAAGCGCATGGCCCGGGTTTGTTTCGCGTGGACAGACGCTCATCCGGGCCGGACACGGGCGGGAAGCTGAAAGTTACATTCTTTATTGGGTGAATTGCCCGCTTTCGACGGCCGTTAGCAAAGATTTGCGACAACTTCCGGCGACTTACTGAGGCGTTGTTAAGCCGGTTTTAAGTCACGTGCGTCAGCATGCCCCCGAAGGTCGGAGAGGCATATGCCGAAAAAAGGAGACAATAAGGCGACAATCGTCGTCATCCGTCGTAGCGGCGGCGGCGGCGGCCATCATGGTGGTGCGTGGAAGATTGCCTACGCGGATTTTGTGACCGCGATGATGGCGTTCTTTCTCGTGATGTGGCTGATCAATGCCACGACTGAGCAACGTCGCCGCGGCATCGCTAACGTCTTTAATCCGATGTCATCTGAAGGATCTGCTTCGGCGCAGGCAGCGTCTGAGCCTGGTGCATCTGTGGATTCAGGTGCAAGTAATGCACAGGATACGAAAAGCGGAGCCAGCGCGAGTGCTGGCGATACCAAATCGACGGCAGGTAAGTCGTCGAAAGATGCGCAGGCAGTTGCGCCGCGCGGCCTGGCGCCCGGAAAAGGTGGGGTAGCTGCCCCGTCAGGAGGATTCGGGCCGGATATCGGCGCGGTTCGCGGCGATAACACGGCCGGCGCCGGAAAAAACCGGCAGCAGGCAGGCACGATCCGGGTGCCTGCTCCGTCGTTTCCTGACAGAAGTATTGGCACGATAGCTCTTGCCCCTCCCGATGTGGCCCGGATTGTACCGATAGGGGGCGAAAAGAGTGGTGCGGTCGTATCATTTGGAGATGGCCATCAGAGCGATGCCCGGGATGCGGCGAAACATGAGCAGGAAGATCTGGAGCGCGATGCGCGACAGCTCAAGGCTGCGCTGGCTTCCGATCCCGCAGGGGGGCAGGCTGCCCGGCAACTGAGTATCGATGTTGTGCCGGAAGGATTGCGAATCCAGCTTTCCGAAAGCGAGCAGAAGCCGATGTTCGACACTGGGTCTGCCCGGCTGAATACCCGTGCTGCTCATCTTCTTGGTGTTATTGCGCCCTATCTGATTGCCATGCCTCAGACACTCTCGATTTATGGCTACACTGACGGGGCAGTTTTCCATAACAGCAGTTCATCAAACTGGACATTGTCGGGTGCGCGTGCCGATTCAGCCCGGAGCATTCTGACGCAGGATGGATTTCCGGAGCGCCGCCTGGTTGAGGTATCCGGTCGTGCCGACCGTGAACTCGCCCGGCCAGATGATCCGGGTGCTGCCGCCAACCGCAGGGTCGTGCTGCTGCTGCATCGCGATCATGACGTTACTGTGCCAGCTCCGACATCTGTCACGAATGCCACTCCGGTCGCATCAGATCCTCCTGCATCAGGTGCCCCGACGTCCGGCGTTAATGCCGCCGCTCCCGCACAATCCGATCCGCCCACGTGACGATGGACCGTGCCGGATCGTACTATTTCACTCTGAGGCGAGGATAAACTGAATGTTGGTAATCGGCGGGCTGGTCTTCCTGCTGCTCTGTGTTTTTGGCTCCTTCGCGGCATCCGGTGGTGCGATTGTGCCTCTGGTGATGTCCATGCCCTTTGAATTGCTTACGATTCTTGGCGCAGGCATCGGAACATTCCTCATGGCGAATTCCATGAGTGATCTGAAACACGTTCCCGGTGCTTTTAAGGTGGCACTTAAAGGGCCCTCTTTCGGACGGCAGGATTATCTCGATCTGCTCGGGCTGATGTTCTTCTTTACGAGACTCGCGCAGAGTCAGGGCGCTATGGCGCTGGAGCCGCATATCGAGACTCCTATGGAAAGCACCGCTTTCGCAAATTATCCCAAAATCAGAGATAATAATCGTGTGCGAAACCTGATCTGTGATTATTTGCGAATGATCAGCATGAATATGGATGATCCTTTTCAGTTCGATGAGGTCATGACACGGGAGCTTGCCAAAAATCTTAAAGAAGACACACATGTCGCGCACGGTCTTCAATCACTGTCCGATGCTCTTCCTGCTCTCGGAATCGTTGCTGCTGTGCTCGGTGTGATCAAAACGATGGGATCAATCAGCAAGCCGCCTGAAGTGCTGGGAGAAATGATTGCAGGCGCACTTTCAGGAACATTCCTGGGCGTTCTTCTTGCTTATGGCATGGTGGGGCCGTTTGCTGCCCGTATGCAGAGTGTGGTGGAAGAAGACGCCAGCTATTATGATTTGATTCGCGTCGTGCTTGTTGCTTTTTTGCAGGGCAATGCGCCTCAGGTCAGCGTTGAAATTGGCCGCAAAGATATTCCTGTGCCGCTGATGCCCAGCTTCGAGGAGGTCGATACCGCGATCAGCGAGCTTGCCATCGGCTAGAAGCAGGTGACAGAGGTTTTGAAGAGTGGTTGCTGACAGCACGAACGAGGATCTGGTTCGTTACATTACGCCGGCAGGGCTTAAACTCATGCGACAGGAGCTTGCGCGTTTGTTGCGTGAGGACAGACCTGCCGTTGTGGAGATTGTGTCCTGGGCGGCGGGTAATGGTGATCGTTCAGAAAACGGGGATTACATTTACGGCAAAAAACGTTTGCGCGAGATTGACTGGCGAATTCGCTTTCTGACAAAGCGCGTGGAAAATGCAATTGAGGTCAATCCGGCAGCGCAGTTGAAGCGTGACAGAATATTTTTCGGCGCAAAAGTTTCTTACATTGACGAAGGTGATCGGGAGATCATTGTCACTATTGTTGGTGCCGATGAGGCTGTCTCCGACCGAGGCGAAATCACTCTGCTTGCACCCGTGGCTCGTGCTTTGCTTGGCCATGCTGTCGGTGATGAAATCGTGCTTCGGACGCCGCGCGGTTCGGAGCAGATTGAGGTGCTGAGTATTTCGTATCCGGATGCTTCATAAAATTCAGGGTGCATGCCAGCGAACGCAGGGCTGCTTTTCCTTACCGGACGAATTTGCTCTAAGATGAAAACGTGAGGAATGGAGCAGATTATGACCGCCGGGCTCAATGTCGCAGTGCAGATGGATCCCCTTGAGAGGGTCGATATCGATGGAGATTCCTCTTTTGCGATGATGCTGGAAGCGCAGGCTCGTGGCAGTCACCTGTTTGTTTACGGTGTGGAGTCACTGGCTTTAAGCGAAGGTACCCGGGAGCAAGGAAAAGGGTATTCAAATCGCCTCACAGCTTTGGTCCGGCCTGTACGTGTCCGGCGGGAAAAAGGTCATCACGCTATTTTCGGTGAGCCCGTTCGCAGGGATCTGAGTGAAATGGATGTGATCCTGATGCGCCAGGACCCGCCATTTGACATGGCTTACATCACCGCAACTCATATGCTCGAACATGTGCATGGCATCGGGCCGGGGCGGGCACTCGTTGTTAATGATCCCCGATTTGTAAGGGATTCGCCGGAAAAGCTGCTTGTCACACATTATCCGGAACTCATGCCACCTACGCTTGTCACGTGGGATCATCAGGAAATCCGTACATTTCGTCAGAAATGGAAGGATATTATCGTCAAGCCACTTTTTGGAAACGGCGGAAGCGGAGTATTCCGGATTCGGGAAGATGATCAGAATCTGAACGCTCTGCTGGAGTTACATTTCGCGCGTTCCCGTGAGCCGCTGATGATCCAGCGTTACGAGGCGGCTGTCAGATCTGGTGATAAGCGTATCATACTCGCGGACGGCATACCCATTGGCGCGATTAATCGTGTTCCGGCTGAAGGTGAGGCGCGTTCAAATATGCATGTTGGCGGGGTGGCGAAGAAAGTTGACCTGACAGCACGTGATCGCGAAATCTGCGAGGCAATCGGGCCGATGCTAAAAGAACGTGGTCTGATTTTCGTGGGAATCGACGTCATAGGAGAGTGGCTGACTGAAATTAATGTCACATCTCCTACCGGTCTGCAGGAACTGGCACGCTTTGACGGGATTAATCCTGCCGGAATTCTCTGGGACTGTATTGAGGCCAGGCTGGCTGCTGGCGTCTGAATTATATCTGATATTATAGGGTTAAGGCTTTTTTCCTTGTGCTTTTCTGGCTTCGGACCGCTCTCTGCGCGCGCGGAGTCTGTCTGGAATATCGGAGTGACGTTCAAGCCATTTGTGAATATCGACCCGAAAATAAACAATTACGATTGATGCCCAGATGATAATGCTAAGCAGAATAAGCAGAGGAATCATGGCATTATTCTTTCATCTGAGGTGCAGTATAAGCTGATTGTATTGCAATTTCAAATTACTGAAAATGAATATTGATGACCTGTGTGGCCTGCCCCGGGTGCTAATCGTAAATCAGAAAGATATTCACAGAGTCAATTGCTTCTGAAGGCCAGGCAGGCCCTCTGAGGCACAAGCTGCGAATCTTACGGAAAGCGGGGCAGGTTAATCTTAGCAGGTGAAGACTTTGTCATCGTCCTGCTGTATGGCAATGTTCGGTTACGACGTGAAGCAATAACGCCGCTTCGATGACGTCTCGACCGTGTCTTGAGTTTCAACCTCTTGTAGAACCTGGTTACGCCGGGCAGATAGGGCGCATGAGCGAAGTCTTGCAACGTGTCCGCGACGAGTCCGCGGAAGGTGTGTCCCAATCTGAGGAGGCTCACGGTCCACGTGTTGCCCTCGATGCCGATGCCGTAAGGGCTGCTTACCGGCGATGGGCCGGCGTATATGACACCGTATTTGGCGGAATTTCTGCATTTGGACGCAGGCGGGCTGTTTCCGCGGTGAACCGTTTGTCGGGAACCCGTGTGCTGGAAGTCGGGGTGGGCACCGGACTGGCCCTGCCTCATTATACAGGCAATAAACGCATCACAGGGATTGATCTGTCGTCAGACATGCTTGAGCGGGCGCGCGAGCGTGTGCGCCGTGACAGGCTGGAAAATGTCGACGCGCTTCTTGAAATGGATGCGGAAGAGACGCGCTTTGCAGACGCATCTTTTGATATTGCCGTGGCCATGTTCGTGGCTTCGGTTGTGCCGCATCCGCGTCGGCTGCTCACAGAATTGAAACGTGTTGTGAAGCCGGGCGGCCATATCCTGTTTGTAAATCATTTCCTGGCGCCGAACGGCGTACGCGGCGCCATTGAGCGTGGTATGGCGCGGGCATCCCATTCGCTGGGTTGGCATCCTGATTTTGCGATGGAAGCATTGCTGCCTCCGGAAGATATGGCGCGTGCCCGCGTTGAGCCTGTTCCTCCGGTGGGGCTGTTCACTCTCGTGACACTGACACGCGATACGCAGAGTGGAAGTTGTGGTCTGGAGGCAGGGCCGGAGAACGCTGTTGCCTGACTGTGATTTCGACCGGGGCGCGCTCTGAGCAATGCAGAGCTGTTGCCGGACGTTGCCATCGTGCTTTTGTCTTTTGTGAAATTCCGGTAAGACGCCGTTATAGGAATCTGTTTCGGGTGGAAGCCGTGTTTCATGGTCACCTGATCCGCGCCGGTCAGTCCGGTGGTCCGTCAAACGAAAGATGCCTGTAACGATGTCTGTTATGACGCAAGCTTCGGATGATCTGCCTCTTACAGCAGGTTTCTCGTGCCGGGCTTCTGTTCCGCCTGTCTCTGCAGTATCGATTGGTCTTGCCGTTGGGGTGGGAATCATTGCCGGTGTGGCAGGGCTCCTTCAGCAGGCAGGGGTTCTCCCGGACGCACTGAACCGGCAGGCAGTCTGGTTTCATCCGGTTGCCATGCTTCTGTTTGTTGCTGTGCCGGCTTTTCTTGGCGGTTTTGGCCGGCTTTTTCTGGCTCGGGAGCTTGCGGATTCAACTCAGGATAATGGCGGCCTCGCCAGCCTGCCACGTATGGATGCCATTTCCCTTGTTCTGATGCTGACGTCGCTGGCCATTTTTATTTCTGGAAAAGGGACGGAGAATTCTGTTGCGGCGGGACTGCTGGTGTGGAGCCTGGGTGCCGTTCTGCAGGCGACAGCGATCATAACGATCATTCTGGACAGTTGCGCACGCGCAGGCAGTGTTGCGTTGCGCGGTTATGACAAGCATCCGCAGGTGGCTGCTTTTTCGCTTTTGGTCTGGACACAGCTTTTTGCTGCAACGGGTCTTCTCTTTGCCGCGCCTGTGCTGGCTGCGTCCGCGACGCGGGCGCTTCTTGGTTTTTCAGGGATGGAAAGCATTTTTTCTTCCTTTGCGATGCCTGTAACGCTGATTGTTCTGGTTGCCGCATTCGGACTCGCCGCACAGATTTTTGACTCTGCAGTTCCTCCGTCTGCCCGCAGTCGTCTGATCGCCGCCGCTGTTGCCGGGATTACTGCAGACGGCGGCGCGGTGGTCTGGGCACGCGGTATTTTTGCGCATCAGCCGCAATCGATGATCATGCTGGGTGTAAGCTGTCTCGCATTTGTCGCGTCACTGGCCTTTGCCGGCCTGTGGATGCGGACACTGTGGTGCCGGACCGTTTCGCTTCATAAGCGTGCCGGTGTCCCTTTACTCTGGGTATCTGCATTCTTTGTCTTGCTGGCTGGTGGCTGGTGCATGGAGATGAAAAGCGGGCAAGGGCTCCATACGGCAGTTCTGAGCGGGGCTGTATTTGTTCTGTTTGGTGCTTTTTATAGCTGGCTGGAAACAGCGTCAGACACTCGCTATTCTACGGGTCTTGCCCGGTTCCAGTTTGCTCTCCTTTTTGCGGGAGCGCTGCTTTCCGCCGCTGGTGGGGTGGTGGCGCATAGCCCGATACAGATTGCCGGTGATGCGGCTATGGCAGTGTCATTGGGGGTTTTTCTCGCTGTGCTTGTCAGCGCCCTGAAGCAGCATGAAATGGGAACGCGGCTTCAGGAACCGCTCTTTTCAGGTGTGGAAAAGACACGATGAGCGGGGCAGCAACTGCGGAGCGCGCTCCGCGTCAGAGGTTCGAAACAGCGCGTGTCGGAACGCGGGCTCATGACTGGGTGCAGCTTCTCAAGCCGCGTGTTATTTCGCTGGTGGTGTTTACCGGTGCGGCTGGCCTGATTGTCGCGCCCGGTCGGGTCAGTCCGGTTATTGCGGCTGTCAGTATTCTCAGTATCTGCCTTGCCTCGGGGGCGGCCGGTGCGATTAATATGTGGTACGATCGCGATATTGATATTGTGATGCAGCGTACTGCCACACGCCCTATTCCAGGTGGGCGCATTCCACCCGACGCGGCGCTTGGTTACGGAGCTGGTCTCTCGGTGCTGTCCGTGGCGCTGATGTGGCTGGCTACCAACACTCTGGCTGCCGCTATCCTCGCCTTTTCGATCTTTTTCTATGCTGTCATTTATACGATGTGGCTGAAGCGCTCGACGCCGCAAAACATCGTTATCGGCGGCGCTGCCGGGGCTTTCCCTCCGATGATCGGCTGGGCTGCGGCGACAGGTTCACTAAGCGTGCTGCCGATCGTAATGTTTGCGATCGTCTTCCTGTGGACGCCCCCGCATTTCTGGTCATTGTCGCTTTATGCCTGCAAGGATTACGGGCGTGCCGGGATCCCGATGCTTCCTGTCGTCCGCGGAGCGCGGCACACACGCTGGAATATTTTTGTCTACACACTGATTCTGCTCGCCGTATCGCTGGTTCCTTCTTTTCTGCATCTCTGCGGCATACTCTATACTTTGACGGCTTTGATTCTTGGTCTTGGCTTTGTGGCCTGCGCGGTTCGGGTGCTGCTCGAAAAGCAGGACGCAGGTGGCGTCAGTCTAAATGGTGATAAGGCCGCACGACTCTCTTTTCGTTTTTCTCTGGCTTACCTGTTTTTATTGTTTTGTGGTCTGCTTGCGGACCATGGGCTGACATGGTGGTTGTCATGACTGCGATGGAGAAGATGACAGAACAGGAGCAGGCAGAACTGGCAGCCCGACAGCGAGGGCGTGTGCTGGGCCTTGTCGGGTTCACGCTGGGCATGGTGCTGGTGATCTATGCTGTAGCGTTGATCCGCATCTGAGGGCATCTGCTAACCTGTCCGGTCAACGAACAGGTTAATGAGCATTTACTGAACTAAAGTCGGTTATTCCCTTCGCGCCAGTTCATACAGCCCGATTGCAGCCGCAATGGATACATTCAGGCTCTCCATAGTTCCCGGCATATAGAGGCCCGAAATCTCATCGCAACCTTCCCGGGTCAGACGACGCAGGCCATCACCCTCCGAGCCGAGAACCAGAGCCGCTCTGCGACCGCCCAGCGAACTGCCGTCGAGCCGGCTTCCCCCTGCATCCAGTCCGATCGTCCAGATATCGTGCTGTTTCAACGTGTCGATACAGCGTGACAGATTAACGACCCGGACCAGGGGAACGACTTCCAGCGCACCGGAGGCGGCTTTTGCCAGTGCGGCACTTTCATCGGGCGCATGTCGATCCTGCATCACCACGCAGGCTGCGCCAAATGCTGCCGCAGAACGTAAAATGGCGCCCACATTCCTCGGGTCTGTGACCTGATCGAGAACCAGAACAGGTCCCGGTCGCTCGAGCGCATCCTCGAGATCCATCGCTTCCAGCGGTTCTACCAGAATCGCAACGCCCTGATGCACAGCCTCCGAGCCAAGAAGTGCGGAAAACTGAGCCCGGTCAGCGCGCTCGGCGTCGGGCGGTAATGTAACTGAAAGCCGGCGTGCAAATTCTTCGTGGACTTCAGCGGAAAGCAGAACCCGGAGCACTGTCCGTTTCGGGTTTTCAAGGACGGCCTGCGCCGCATGCACCCCGGCGACCCAGTACGGTCGTGCTCCACGTGTTGAGGACGACCGTCCATGCCGCCGTGGCGGACGCTGCGGTTGATCGGCAGACGAGTTCTCCCGGGGGGAGCGCTCACTGTTTCCACCGGACCGGGAGCGTGAGTCTTTCGCGGAACTGGCGGAAGGGGAAGGGCGGGAACTGGCGGGACGGGATGGTGTGCGCATATGTCTGCTATACGACGCCTTGAAAGCGCCGTCATCACGCTCAGTTATGATCCGGGATGCATCAGGTTGAACGCCGCCGTATGATACTGCATTCGTGGACACAGTGATCGGAGTGTTGACACAACAGTCTGATCACCTTAAGTCCTCCTCGCGTCGGACAGGTGCCCGAGTGGCTAAAGGGGGCGGACTGTAAATCCGCTGGCGTACGCCTACGTTGGTTCGAATCCAACCCTGTCCACCATATACATCAGATGCATTATGTGAAAATAAGCAGAATATTTTAGCGTTTGTTGCTGATAGTTCTGTTTGCGTTTCTGTGAACGCCTCGGACATAGTCACATTGGCCACGAACTGGCTGACTTTATTCCTGTCTTAATTTAGGATCGTGCATGTCGCGGCGGTGGCTTCTAATGCATTATATTGCATAATCGCAGACTCCAGGCACCTGAATCCGGCAAACTGCATAATTATTGCTTATCCCTGGATGGGTAAGAAGTGGCGTGGCAATTGCGTTGATCTGGAATACTGAAGGTCAGGTGGTTGTTAATATGCTGCGTCCGATCAGTTGCGAGATCAGGCTGTAAGAGCCGAACATGCTGGCTGCTGAATTTGACCGTATTCACCATATCGTTAAAAATCCCTGATGCTCCCCATATCTCCTGCACTTGTCTGGTTTCGCGAAGATTTCCGCCTCGCGGATAATGCCGCGCTCAGCGATGCCTCACGGTGCGGCGCACCGCTCCTTTGTTTCACTATCCTTGATGATGCTCATATTCAGGGCGCAGCCGTTCGGTGGTGGCTTGATGGCGCTCTGCATGCTCTCAATGCGCAGTTACAGGCCCGGGGCGGTAAGCTTCATGTTTTTCGAGGCAAATCAGAACTCATTGTCAGAGAGATCGTGCAGAAAACGGGCGCGCAATCCATCTTCTGGAACCGCCGTTATGATCTGCCGGGGCGTCAGACAGATGCGGCTATCAAAGCGGAATTAAAAAACAATGGCATTGCAGTCCACAGTCATATCGGAGCTCTTCTCAACGAACCATGGACCGTAAAGACCCGTTCAGGTGCGCCATTCCAGGTCTTCAAACCGTTCTGGCGAGAAGCCCGGGAGCTTTTTCTGCCTCGTTCGCCTCTGGCCGTGCCGTCCGGACTCACGTTTGCCAGCCTGCCTGCGGCTCTGAGCGAAGTTTGCTTCAACCCGGATAACTATTCTCTTCGGCCGGATTGTCCTGACTGGGCAGTCGGGCTCCGGGAGACCTGGATTCCGGGCGAAGAGGAGGCCCATGCTCTTCTCGATTCGTTTATGTCTCGTGACCTGACGGCCTATGCGACCTCGCGTGATTTTCCCGGGGAAAATACAAGTTCGCATCTGTCTCCTTATCTGCGTTTCGGTCACATCACTCCGGCTCAGGTCTGGCATGCTGTCGAAGAGAAAGCGCACAGAGACAGTGAGGCAGGTGCTGCCAAATTTCTCGCCGAACTCGGGTGGCGCGAATTCGCCTGGTCGCTCCTCTTCGCCCATGATGATCTCGCCACTCGCAATCTCCGACCTGCTTTCGACGCAATGCCCTGGCGTAAAGACGGGAGAGCCCTGAAGGCGTGGCAGACGGGCCGGACCGGCTATCCTCTGGTCGATGCCGGGATGCGTGAGCTCTGGCACACTGGCTGGATGCATAATCGCGTCCGGATGGTTGTTGCTTCTTTTCTGGTGAAACATCTGCTTATCGACTGGCGCGAAGGTGAACGCTGGTTCGCGGATACTCTGGTGGATTACGATCCCGCCAGCAACGCTATGAACTGGCAATGGAATGCAGGAACAGGGGTAGAGTCCGCGCCGTATTTCCGGGTCATGAACCCTGTTCTGCAGTCGCAGAAATTCGATCCCAAGGGTGTCTATATTCGTCGCTGGGTTCCCGAACTGGCCAGCCTGCCAGATGAATTCATCCATACACCTTGGGAGGCAGGAGAAACGTCCGGCAACGAAAGCAGGCAGGGATATCCTTCTCCGATCGTTGATCATCGTGAGGCGCGTGATCGCGCGCTGGCTGCGTGGCGGGATTTACGGGCTGACTGAAAACTTTCATTGATCGAAATGGAGGACTCCGCCGGAGGCAGTCTGACGGATCGTCCGGCATGACAATCGAAGGCTGCATTCCGGCAAAGCGTTTCCTGAGGAACCTGTTTCAAAGCTGTCCTGCTTGCGAGCCTGCGCGATGCGGGATACCGCAGGCCGTTTTAATAGCGCAGGAGCGTGCATCCATGTCTTTTCCCGCCGGAGCCGTGCGGTCTGTCGCTGTCGCGTTCAGTCTGGCATTGGCGGTGCTCCCTGGAGTCGCTGATGCCGCTCCTCAGATCGAATTCCAGCGTCTGACATGGACGGAAATCCGGAACGCTCTCCATGCGGGCTATGACACCATCATTGTTCCGATTGGCGGCACCGAGCAGAGTGGTCCTTACATCGCTGTTGGCAAACACAATGTTCGTGCTCAGGTCATGGCCGATCGCATCGCCCTGGATCTGGGCAATACGCTTGTTGCACCCGTCATCGCTTATGTTCCGGAAGGTGGCACTGCGCCACGTACATCGCATATGCGCTTTCCCGGTACAATCTCGGTAACGCCTGCTGTATTCTCGGGCCTTCTGCGCTCGGTGGCCGAGAGCTTCCGTGTGCAGGGTTTTCGTCTTGTCGCTTTCATCGGCGACCACGGGGGATACCGGGCCGAGATGTGCAGGGTAGCTGAAGAAACAGACCGGGCCTGGGTTCATACCGGTGCTCATGCTGCATGTATCGACGATTATTACACTGTCGTCAGCGGTAATTATGATCAGGCGTTGCGCTCTCGTGGATTGGCGGCGGATGTCGGCACACACGCCGATCTGAGCGATACCTCCCTGATGCTGGCGGTTGACCCGTCGATGGTGCGCACCGGCGCCCTGCGTTCAGCCTCGAAGCCAACGACAGCGGACGGAGTTTACGGAGGCGATCCACGTCCCGCTACAGCAGAACTCGGTCAGATAGGCGTGGATATGCAGGTAAAGGCTGCGGTGGGAGAGATCAGAAAGCTACAGGAGCAGATCCGCTAATCGGTTGTGCCGCATCGGTTAAAACTCAGCTTCTGCTGCTGAATCACGCGTGGCAGAGCCGGGAGGCTCCCGAAAGCGTGGGGGGTGATTACAAACCGGACGGGATTTCCGCTTTTTAGTCCCTCACCTTGAAACGCCTGGAGGCATCAAGGAACTGGTGGTTCGCATCCAGCTCATGTGAAATAACGATCAGATAAGCGATGGCGCGTGTCAGTTCGATCCGCATCGTGATGTTGGCCTCACGGGCCTCGATTGTTCGCAGAAGCGCCGTCGCCCGTCGTGCTGTGCTTGAAGCTTTGCCATATTGTCCGGTGAACTGACTCATCCGGGCCATTGTGATTTCCAGTGCCCGACGCGCCTGATGCGGGATCTGGTTACGTTTCAGCAGGGTGCGGATCCGGATAATGTTCAGGCCGATCGTCATGGCTGCCAGAGTGCCCTGCAAATAGCCCTCAATTGTAGGAGAAGGGGTTGGACCTGCATGGCGGATAACGCGGGCAAAACGATCGATGTTACGGCCCGTCCAGTCCTGGGTGAGCGGGATCGGCTCGGCGGAGGCAAGGGTGCGAAGATCCTGAAGCATTGTGCGTCGCATCCGCCAGCGTTCGGATGACGCATCGAATGGAAGTACGAGACGAAAAATGCTCACGGCAAAGGCAACGCCGAGAACAACGGCACTCGTTGAGTTAAACCACTCGATTTCGTTCCAGCGTCCCTGGTTCCAGGGATGCACAAAGTTCGGCAGCAGCAATGTGTAGGCTGCCGCATGCAATGCTGTTGCCGCGTTGCGGGCTGCCAGGCCTCCGGCAATCATCGGGACTGCCAGCGCCGCAATCAGTTCCTCGTAAACTGTCAGTTGCGGCACGACGAGAAATACCATGAAAAATGAGACAAAAGCTGCCCAGAGACTGCCCTTCAGGAAGTTTGTCGTCGCCAGAACCGGATTTTCACGTGTCGCGAACAGGCCACAGACAACGCCCACAAAGGTGATAAAGCCGATCCCGGCTGGCCATGCCGTGACTTCCCACACCAGCCCGGCCGTCGTCATGGCCAGTGTGGCGCGAATGCCGTTATAGAAAGCTTCACGCCAGTCGCGGTGCGACTGAAGACGAAAACGGAAGTGATCGCCCTTAATTTCGTGGTGGCTGGCGTCAAACTCCGAGAGCGCGCCGTCCAGCTCTCCCAGCAGTTCGTCCAGAGCGTTATGCAGGATGCGCTCATCGAGCAAAGCGCTGACCCGGTCATCTGCAGACGGGAGATTGAGCGAGATCTCCTCCGTCAGCGCGTTCACGATTTGCTGCCGGCATTCAGCGCGTAACTGCGAGAGATCATGCCGGAGTGCGATAACGTCTTCATCAGTTTCGAGCCGCGACGGCACCGTCAGCAGGAAGGTGCGCGTCATCCCGGCTGTATTTTCAAAAGCAGGCTGAGCATGTTCAAGCGACTGGAGCCGCACGGCCATGCCCAGGCCCCTTGAAAGCAATACCGAGACCGCCGCAAGGGCCGCACGGGCATGATCGCCTTCATGCCCGTGTGGTCCCATTTCCACTTCGCTGAATTCGATCTGGTCGTTGATTGACAGCAGCGGGCCAAACAGAGCGCGGGAACGGACCAGAGCCGCCTGCTTCCCCTCGAGCAGAGAAGCGATCGCCTCGGACACACTGGAGACAGCCGTGGCAAGCTTGGTCCGGATGTTAAGACGCGCCGTCTCAGCGAGATTGTGAGCGAACAGACCTGCAAGAAGCGCCTCGCAGGTAATGCCCAGGACGATATAAGTCGCGCGGGACATCGCGATCATGAAGACATTGTCGGGATTGTTAATCGAACCCAGAGCGATGATGGCAGAGGTATAACCCGCCAATACCAGCGCATAGGAACGAAAGTTATGTACGAGCGTGGCGCACATACAACAGAACCCGAGCCAGAGACCCAGCGCGGGGAAAAACAGCCAGGGTTTCTGAGGAAAAGCCGAAACCAGCGTAATTGACGACACGACGCCCAGAACCGTGCCGACAAGACGCCAGCGCGACTTGGACATGCTTTCGCCGCGTGAACCCTGCGCCACGATCCAGACGGTCATCGCCGCCCATTGCGGATCGTCCAGTTCCATCCACATCGCGATAACAAGAGCCAGTAACGCGGCCGCAGTTGTGCGAACGGCAAAGCCGGCAGCGGCAGGCGTGGGGGCGTACAGCCATTTCAGCGCCGCATTCCGCGATTCGCCTGGTCGCCTGATCGGGCGCAGGTGACGCAACGACGAGAGGCGCTTGATCAGAAAGAGGGGAATTCCGGGAAGCGCGGGCACGATCTGCTTAGGTCAGAGAGTGGATGTATCGATATGTGGATAGCGGAAGTTTGAATGTCGTGCTTGGGGTGGTAGCCGCATAACAGCCATCCTTCGTCGGAACGCACAGGAACCCCGGCCCGGCTCCGGATTGTCTTGTGTCCGGAGACCATCGCCGGTGCATGATGGTTTTCTTCGCAGAAAGTTGCCGGTCAGGCGAAAATCTCCGGGTGTTCCGGTCGCAAAACAACGGGAAGTGCGGTAGCCTCCTGCCCGGATGTCCCGTGAAAGATGCCGGGATGCGCAAAGTAACGGCCAGAAGGAACGGTCATGAGCATACTGGGCAATATGGTCGATAAAATCGGCAATGCGATCGGGATTGATCTGCATTCCAAACTGAATGAGCAGGTGGCGTCGCTGCTCGATCCCGCCAGAATTCAGCAGATTGTTTCCAAAGCCGACGAAGCGGGGCTGGGTGACAAGGTCCGTTCGTGGATCGGAAAAGGGGATAATCTCCCGGTATCACCGGACGAGATAAAACAGATTCTGGGCAACTCCGAAGTCCAGAATCTGGTGTCACGCACCGGCCTTCCGGCAGAGACGCTGCTTCCCGCTCTGGCGCATTTTCTGCCCGACGCCGTCGATAAAAAAACACCTGAAGGCACGGCCTGACCCGTTATCGGCTTCGGGGCGGGCTTTATGCAGGACATGACGGATCGGACAGAAGACTGAACAGGATGCCATGAGCCTCTCCGATGCCATCACCCGGTTCGATCTCTGGTTGCTCGACCGGGTTTTTCAACCCGTTGCTGACCGTCTGCCGGAACGCATTACGGTCTGGGAAACCGGGATGAGCCTTCTGCTGGGCTCGCTGCTTTTGCTGGCGACATCGATTGCAGCGATGGTTGTTCTGCTGGGCGAAGACCCGGTAAACGCTGTTTACGACATTCTGATCTGGGGGATGTGGGTGGCGTTTTATCTGGGTGTGAACCGTATGCGCGGGCTCGTGCGTCCTGGTTTCATGAATCCGTTACGGACTATGTTCCTTGGCTTCCGCCCGATCTCATTTGTGTTCCTGCTATATGCGATCTGGCAGAGCACGTCCCTGCCTCCACCGTTCAGCATAGGTCTGTGGTTTAACGCTCTGGCCGATCTGGCATTTACATGCGGGGTCTATATGATTTCCTGCGAACAGACGCCGCCGAAAAAGAAGCAGGTCAATTGGAAACGCGAATTCGGCAGCGTTCCGGATCAGACCTGAGCAGGATATCCGTTCAGAATTCAGACGACTGATCCAGAATTACCCGGGCCTGCATGGCATCCTGTGCGATCTGGGCTTTCAGGGCATCAAGTCCGTCAAACCGCTTCTCGGCGCGGAGCAGTGTGTGCAATGAGACGGAGAGTGTCTGACCGTAAAGATCGTCATCAAAGTCGAAGAGATTGACCTCAAGGCGGCTTTCCTGACCATCATTGATCGTTGGCCTGCGCCCGATATTGGCCACGCCACGACAGAGTCTTCCGTCTTCCAGCCTGACCGTTGTGGCATAAACGCCGCGGGCAGGCTCCAGATGTCGTCCCAGTTGTATGTTCGCGGTCGGGAAGCCGAGCAGGCGTCCCCGCTTATCTCCATGCCGAACAATGCCCCGAACAGACCAGGGCCGGCCCAGTTCCAGCGCTGCCCGCTCCGGATAGCCGTCCTGAAGCAGGCGTCTGATCCGGGTGGAGGAATAGGGGCCGTTCGTATCTGTCAGAGCAGGCACAAGCGTGAAGCCCATTCCAAGTTCGCAGGCACGTTCGGCAAGAAAATCCGTATTGCCACCCCGGCGATGTCCGAAGGCAAAATCATGACCACAGGCAATGTGCCGCAACCCGAGCGCCTGATGCAGAACATCTTCTACGAACTGCTCCGCGCTCATCTGTGAGAATGCTTCATCGAAGCGAATCTGGAATACATGTTTGACGCCGAGCGCCGCGAGAGCAGAAAACCGCTCCTCCGGCAGTGTCAGACGGAACGGCGGGTCCTGAGGGCGAAATAACTCACGCGGATGTGGTTCAAATGTGACGACGGCGAGCGGTTCGTCCGGGCGCGCCTGGTGCAGGGTTCGGACCAGATGAGCATGCCCGAGATGGACACCGTCGAAATTTCCCAGGGCCGCAACGGCGCCCCGGGCATGGACAGGAATTGTGCGCCAGTCGGTATGGAGCGTAGCATTCATAGACAGGCGGAAGCCGGGGCCGGAAGAGCAAACAGGGTCGCAACTTCCGTCATGTCATGTGCAACAGGGTGATCATCACCCGCCACAGTTTCGTCCTCTGTTCTTACCATCTGGCAGGTCAGCATTCCGGCAGAGCCTGCCGCGTCCAGTTCGGCCACGACATCGGAGACAAACAGCACATCACTCGCCACCCAGCCCTGAGTCGTAATGATCTTACGATAGCTGGCCGTGTCTTTTTTGCCACCCATCTCCAGATCAAGAAAAGCGGAAAACAGAGATGTCAGATCGCCATCGGTCGTGTGGGCGTAAATCAGTTTCTGCGCCGCCGATGAGCCGGAAGAGTAAACAGCAAGTGTCAGGCCGGTCTGATACCATGCCCGCAGAACCGGTGGCACATCCGGGAAGAGTGACGCCACCAGTGTCCCATCAGCGTAACCCTCCGCCCACGCCTGGCCCTGCAAAGTTTTTAACGGAGCCACCTTCGCGTCTTCATTCATCCAGGTCAGCAACTGTTCAGCCGGTTCTTTTCCGGGTGCAAGAAGCTTTGTTGCCGCAAGCGCCTGTTCGACGACCGGGTCGTGACGGCGTCGTTTAATAAGATCAGGCAGTATCTTTCGCGCGTAGGGGAACAGCACTCTGTGAACAAAGGAGACGGGGGTTGTCGTGCCCTCAATGTCGAGCAGGATCACCTTCGGCGGTGTAGCCACGACCGGTTTCATACCGATTGCACCGGGAAGCGATCCGCAATGTCATCGCCGGTATAATCCGCGATCCATCCGTCCCTGTTGGTGAAAATCCGCAATGCGACGACGTCTGGCTCCTCACCGGCATCGAACCAGTGCGGTATGCCCGCAGGAACTGAGATCAGATCGCGCTGTGTGCATCCGATATCATAAACGCGGCCATTGGTATGCAGCACAAAATGACCAGCCCCATGCACGAAGAACCGAACCTCATCCTCTGTATGAATATGCTCTGAAAGAAATTTCTTCCGTAACATCTCACGGCCCGGCGTATTCACGTCAATACGAATAACATCGGCAGAGCCGGCGCCAGTCTCGCCCATCAGCCTGTCGAGCCAGAGACGATACCGACCCAGCACGGTGGTTTCATCGGCGTCCCGGGCTGGTGGCTCGACATCATCCCAGCGCTCGAACCTGACGCCGATCATTTTCAGCCGAGCGGCAATCATCTGCGGATCATTCGTGGAAAATTCCGGATGACCGGCATTTACATCGTTGAAAATGACAAGGCTGCTCACATCACGTCTCGCGCAGGTATGGCAGGGAGGAGTTTAAGTCGTTCAAGCTCGCAGGTGAGCAGAAATTCCAGTCCCTCAAGGCGGGTCAGCGCCGTCGTCATATCCGGTCCCCAGATATACACCCCGTGGCCACGAATAATATATCCGGCCTTCATTTCATCCAGATACAGCGCGACACTTCTTGAAAGGCGCGCAATATTCTGATCATTGGCGAACACAGGCACGGAAAGTCGTGTTTCATGTGTTGTCTGGTCTTCAAATACCTTGAGAACTTCGTAATCTTCAAGGTAGAGCGCGGGCTCTTTGATGACCATGGAAAGTACGGTAGCTGCTACGGAATGACCATGCAGCACGGCGCCCGCATTCGGGAAATGCTCATAAATCTGACAGTGCAGCAAAGTTTCAGCGCTCGGCCGATCGCCTTCATGACGTGCCTCACCGTTCAGGCCGACCTCAATTACGCCGTCCGAAGTCAAAAACCCTTTATGGCCACCGGATCTCGTTATCGCGATCCTGCCATCAGCCAGACGAATACTGAGGTTGCCAGCTGTTGCCGGAACCCATCCACGATCATCCATCCGGTGTCCGGCCTGGATGATCGCTGCAACAGCGAGATCCCATGTCTGGTTGTCACCGGATATCACGGACAGGCTTCCCGACGCCGAACTCATCATCCCGATCTTTCAGTATTCAGGACGAATGTGTGCTGCCGGGAGTCCGGCTGGTGACATTACTGTCGGCTGTGAAAGTCGTTCCTGCCGGAGGAGGGGCGGGAATACGGCTGTCAGGTTTGCCGCTTTGCTCCATGGATTCGTCATCTTCAAGATTTTTCTTGAATGATTTAATGCCTCTGGCGAAATCGCCCATAAGCCCGCTGATTTTTCCGCCGCCGCCGAAAACGACCACCACAACGGCCAGCACGATCAGCCAGTGCCAGATGCTCAAGCTACCCATTGCCTCGACTCCTGGTTATATTTCATCGCGCTGGCCGGATCGGACCAGGCGCGCATTTGCTTTAATAAACTCATATGGGAGATGGCTGCCCCGCGCCCGTCATGCAAGCGTTCTGTATGAGCTATTACACTTCAACGTATGACAACGCCATCTGTCTCCGGTCTGCAGCAATGACTGAGACATCAGGAAATCCATCCGGGGCGCGGGGCAGGCAGGATAAAGCCGTAAGTCGGATAGACTGTGCGGCCCATTGTTCCCGTCGGAGACCACCACACACGGACATGGGTCCAGTCATTTGCCGGCGAAACATCCACCACCGGAACCGCGTGATCGACACGTCCGGGATTCCAGTTGGCCTGATCGACAAGAATGGCTCGCGGGCCGCGAACGGATCGTACGACTGACACATGTCCGTCAGGCAGTCTGGAAGATGAGCGGAAGACAAGCACTGAGCCGGCCTGGGGTGTCGCTGCCCTTGGATACTCACCACGAGCAGCCACCCACCATGAAGCCGCGCGCCCTGTAAGTGCGATCGTGGAATGCTCCCTGGCCCACGGAGCGCATTGCAGCCGTCCATGCCAGCTTCGTCCCGTGCCGCCACCTCCTGCGCAGGCCGCAAGCAGAAAAGGCATGACAAGCACAATCAAACGGGACCGGGTGAGGCGAAAGCGATCACGGGGGGGCATGTCGTGCTTTGTTGTTTTTTCGGTATGATATGACGCTGTTTTTCGCCCTGTATCCGTGGATACCGAAGGAGTTCTGACGCGGAAGCCACCGCGACAGGTCCGGTGTCTGACGGGGTTCCGAAATATATTTCGAAGAAAGTCGAAGCTGTTCACAGTGCGTCTTTCAACGCGATAATTCTGTCTTCTGCTTCTTCCCGATCAGTTGTGAGCGCCTGCATGGCAATGTCCCGTGCAAATCCGGCCCGTGCAAACGCCATCAAAAGACGCTGCTCATTTTTTTGTCTGTCAGCGGACTCGTCAGGCGATGCAACGCTGAACGGTCCTGCTCGTCTTTTGCGTGCGAAAACCAGAGCCGCTCCCAGTTCCGATTCGCGGGCCCGTTCATCACTGCCAAGTGTCACATTCAGCACATTGCTGACTGTCGACGTTGCAATCCCCTTCGCAGCCAGTCGTGCTTCAATGGCGCGGCGGGACTGGCCTGAATGGCTCAGGCGCGTTGCTCTCGCCTTCGCAAAAGACGAATCGTTTATAACGCCAAGTTCCACCATGGTGCGCGCAACAGACGTGGCCAGCGGCATTAGCCGTGCCGTTATTTCTGCGATTTCAGAAGCGTCTGTACCGGACTCTGAGGCTCTGCGCCCCCACCGGCTGATACGTCGTTCAAGAACCTGAGCCAGACCACGCTCGGTTGCAGAGAAGCGTGCCAGGTGAGCGAGTGCGGCCTCACGAAGTGCCGCCTGATCGGGAGGCGGTCCTGCCGGGCGTTGTGTGCGAGGAGTCCGGGTAACCATTGCTCTGCAATTCTAACATATTGAGTTGTCAGTTGTCATAGCGGGGATTGAGATAAGGGCAGAACGGCGTATTGGTGTGGATCGATATTGATGATGGCATGATAATCACTCCTGCTTGACTCACTTTCATATCAGGCGTATGCGCGCCCCTCCTACGGAACGCGGGAGAATTTCCGGAATGCCCGTGATAAAGCATGCCGGTGTCGCTCGAACCGCGGTCCGGGCACAATATTATAAGGAGTCCCGGATATGGCCAAAAAGATTGTTGGCTACATCAAGCTGCAGATTCCCGCAGGCAAGGCAAATCCGTCGCCGCCGGTCGGTCCCGCTCTCGGTCAGCGTGGTCTGAACATTATGGAATTTTGTAAAGCGTTCAACGCGAAGACGCAGGGTATGGAGCCGGGGATGCCGGTTCCGGTCGTCATCACCGCCTACGCTGACCGTACTTTTAGCTTCATCACGAAGACGCCGCCGAATACTTACTTCCTGCTTAAGGCCGCCAAAATCTCCAAGGGCAGCCAGACCGTCGGTAAGTCGGCCACAGTCGGCAAGGTCACGATGTCGCAGCTGCGCGAAATCGCTGAGACAAAGACACCGGACATGAATGCCAACGATATAGACGGCGCAGTCCGGATGCTGATCGGTTCAGCCCGTTCTATGGGCCTGCAGGTTGTGGAGGGCTGATATTATGGCAAAGAACAAGCGTCTGACGGCCGCCCGTGCATCTGTTGACAGCACGAAGGTCTACGGTCTTGATGAGGCTATCGGTCTCGTGAAGGCGAATGCCAAAGCGAAATTCGACGAAACCGTCGAAATCTCCATGAATCTCGGTATTGATCCGCGGCATGCGGATCAGATGGTGCGTGGCCTGCTCTCCCTGCCTAACGGAACGGGTAAGACGCTTCGCGTCGCTGTGTTCGCACGGGGTCCGAAGGCTGAGGAAGCTCAGGCGGCCGGTGCCGACATTGTTGGTGCGGAAGATCTGATGGAGAAGGTGCAGGCTGGCGAAATTAATTTCGACCGCTGCATCGCGACCCCTGACATGATGGGTCTTGTTGGCCGTCTTGGTAAGGTGCTCGGTCCGCGTGGTCTGATGCCGAACCCGAAGCTTGGTACTGTGACGATGGATGTTAAAGGCGCTGTCACGGCGGCCAAGTCCGGTCAGGTTGAGTATCGCGCTGAAAAGGCCGGTATCGTTCACGCCGGGATTGGTAAGGCCTCTTTCGGAGAGGACAAGCTCGCTGAGAACATCCGTGCATTTGTGGATGCTGTTCAGAAGGCTCGGCCGACAGGTGCGAAAGGCACGTATCTGAAGAAGATGGCGTTGTCGTCCACCATGGGGCCTGGGGTGCATATTGACGTGTCGGGCTTCGCGGCCTGACATCATAAAGATGATCCCGGATGATGTCACAGTCGTCCGGTTTCCAGGGTGGCGCCTCAGGGGGCTGCCCGATCCTGTCCAAGACCGGCTGCGGCTGAAGCCTTAATAATCTGTCTCCGACTTGTCGGAAGGTGGGTGCGACCGGGAGACGAGGATACTGGTTATGCAGGTTTCACATCTGCGTCTCCGTGTGTTCCGTAACAGAGGACAGGCGAGCCGGACCTGACGTCTGTGTGACTGACGGTCCCTGGATAACCCGGCCGACCCGCTTTGTGTGGGAAGGCTCAAATGGAGACGGGAAGTGAACCGTACGGAGAAGCGCGAATTTGTCGCGTCCCTCGCCGCCGTATTCGCCGAGACGTCCATGGTGGTTGTCACCCGTAATGACGGGCTGACAGTCGCTCAGGTGACGGATCTGCGACGCAAGGTGCGCGCTGCGGGTGCGACATACAAAGTCGCGAAGAACCGGCTGGCCACTCTCGCCCTGGACGGGACCCGGTTCGACGGGATTGCTCCTCTGCTGAAAGGCCCGACCGCGCTCGCGTGGTCGCAGGACCCTGTGGCAGTGGCCAAGGCAATCGTCGAGTTCGCCAAGACCAATGAGAAGCTGGTTCTGCTTGGCGGAGCCCTCGGCACCCAGACGCTCAGCGTCGAAGGTGTCAAGGCGCTTGCCGAGCTGCCGTCGCTCGAAACACTCCGCGCGCAGCTGGTGGGGCTTATCTCCACACCGGCCACGCGTATCGCGGGTGTTCTTCAGGCGCCGGCGGGGCAGCTTGCTCGGGTCTTTGGGGCCTATGCCAAAACGGGCGAGGCTGACGCAGCCTGATTTGTCCCCGTCATGGGGGTAGGGAAATTCGTATGACTCCTGAGAAACGGGGTTGTGCAACCATAATCAGTATCTATATTGGGAAAGACTATCACATGGCCGATCTGAACAAGCTTGTTGACGAGCTGTCCGCTCTTACGGTTCTCGAAGCTGCTGAGCTGTCAAAGCTTCTTGAGGAGAAGTGGGGCGTTTCTGCTGCTGCTCCTGTTGCTGTCGCTGCTGCTGCTCCGGGTGCCGCCGCTGCTCCGGCTGAAGAGCAGACCGAATTCACGGTTATCCTTGCCAAGGCAGGCGAGAAAAAGATCAACGTCATTAAGGAAATCCGTACGATCACCGGCCTGGGTCTGAAGGAAGCGAAGGATCTCGTTGAGGGAGCGCCAAAAACCGTTAAGGAAGGCGTTAACAAGGATGAGGCCGAGAAAATCAAGAAGACTCTTGAGGACAACGGTGCATCTGTTGAAATCAAATAACGATATATGTTCTTATGACGGAGCGTGTGCCGCTTCGTTGTGTTTTTTGAGTTAGATTATCGGGCGGAGGCTGTTCTGGTCTCCGCCTGTTCGTCTGTAACGGATCTCAGAGTGGGTCTGTTAAGTCGGGCGATTGAGGCAGGGTGCGCGAAAGCAGAGCGGTAACGGCTGCATTTGGTGCGATATTTCGGCCGGACCGTCTGGCCTCCTGTTTTTCCGGTAATTCCGGGGGTGGGGGGCCTTGTGGTCCGACGGCAGGGACGGGGCAGGATAGAATGAACGCAATTACGAAATCGTTCACGGGACGCAAGCGGATCCGTAAAAGCTTCGGACGAATCCCCGAAGTTGCGCCGATGCCTAATCTTATCGATGTGCAGCGTGCCTCTTACGAGGCGTTTCTGCAGGCAAATGTTTCACCTGATGCCCGCACGCAGACGGGATTACAGGAAGTTTTCCGCTCAGTATTTCCGATTAACGACTTCGCCGGTCGTGGTCGGCTGGAATTTGTTCAGTACGAATTTGAAGAGCCGAAATATGATGTCGAGGAATGTATCCAGCGTGGTCTTACCTACGCGGCGCCACTGAAAGTTATCCTGCGTCTCATCGTGTGGGACGTGGATGAAGATACGGGTTCGCGCTCGATCAGAGATATTAAGGAGCAGCCGGTCTATATGGGCGATATGCCCCTGATGACAGATAACGGCACCTTTATCATTAATGGTACTGAGCGCGTCATCGTTAGTCAGATGCACCGTTCCCCGGGTGTGTTCTTTGATCACGATAAAGGTAAAACGCATTCATCCGGAAAATATCTGTTTTCGGCGCGTGTTATTCCTTATCGAGGCTCGTGGCTTGATTTTGAGTTCGATGCGAAGGACCTGATTTATGTCCGTATTGATCGCAAGCGTAAGCTTCCCGCGACAACCCTGCTTTACGCGCTGGAAGGGATGCATTCCGAAGCTGCGCGTCGAAAGAAGGCGGAAGAAGGCGGAGACGTCGATTCGCTTGAGATCCAGGGTATGGATCCGGATGAGATCCTCGGTTATTTCTATAATAATGTAGTCTTTACCAAGACACCGAAAGGATGGGCTCGCCCGTTCGACCCGGAAGCGTTCCGTGGTCAGAAGCTGCTGTCCGATATGGTTGATGCGCAGACCGGTGAAGTGGTCGCTGCCGCGGATTCCAAGCTGACAGCGCGCACCGTTCGTAAAATTGCCGAAACGACAAAGGAAGTGCTGGTTGGTGAAGCCGATCTTCTTGGTCGTTTCATTGCTCATGACATAGCTAACCCTGAGACGGGTGAAATCTATGGTGAGGCAGGTGAAGAGCTGACTGAGGCGCGTCTTGAGGCGCTTGAGGAGGCTGGTCTTACCGAGCTCCCGACGCTCGCTGTTGATCCGGCGAACGGTCCGTGGGTCCGCAATACGCTGACGGTCGACAAGAACAGTTCGCGTGATGAAGCGCTGATCGATATTTATCGTGTCATGCGTCCGGGTGAGCCGCCGACGGCAGAAACCGCTGAAGCGATGTTCCGCAGCCTCTTTTTTGATCCGGACCGCTACGATCTGTCTGCGGTTGGTCGCGTGAAAATGAACATGCGTCTTGGTGTTGATTGCCCGGATACCGTTCGTGTCCTGCGTAAGGAAGATATCCTGCGCACTATCAAGGTTATGTGCGACCTGAAGGATGGTCGCGGTCAGATCGATGATATCGATAACCTTGGAAACCGTCGTGTTCGTTCTGTCGGTGAGCTGATGGAAAATCAGTACCGCGTCGGTCTGCTCCGTATGGAGCGCGCTATTCGCGAGCGTATGGGGTCTGTCGATATTGACACTGTCATGCCGCATGATCTGATCAACGCAAAGCCGGCTGCCGCTGCTGTGCGTGAGTTTTTCGGCTCTTCGCAGTTGTCCCAGTTCATGGATCAGACCAATCCGCTGTCGGAAGTGACGCATAAACGCCGCCTTTCGGCCCTCGGTCCGGGAGGTCTGACACGCGAGCGGGCGGGCTTCGAGGTCCGCGATGTTCATCCGACGCATTACGGTCGTATTTGCCCGATTGAGACCCCGGAAGGTCCGAATATCGGTCTGATCAACTCACTGGCGACGTACGCGAAAGTGAATAAGTACGGCTTCATTGAAACGCCGTACCGCCTCGTGAAAGATGGTGTTTTCCAGGAGGGCTGGAAATATCTCTCCGCCATGGAAGAAGATCGCCTTGTCGTGGCTCAGGCCGATGCAAAGCAGAGTCCTGACGGCAGACTGACCGGTGATCTGGTCTCGGTGCGCCGGAGTGGTGACTTCCGTCTCGTTCCGCCGACTGAAGTGACTGCCTGTGACGTTTCGCCGAAACAGCTTGTTTCTGTCGCTGCTGCGCTGATACCGTTTCTTGAGAACGATGATGCAAACCGCGCGCTGATGGGTTCAAACATGCAGCGTCAGGCTGTGCCGCTGGTACGCTCCGATGCGCCTCTGGTCGGGACGGGCATGGAAGCTGCTGTTGCGCATGACTCTGGCGCAACCATCGTGGCGCGCCGTCCGGGTATCGTTGATCAGATTGACGGCGCCCGGATTGTGGTCCGTGCGACTGATGATAATGGGGCGACGCAGGGCGTCGACATTTATCGTCTTCGCAAATATTCGCGTTCCAACCAGTCCACCTGTATCAACCAGCGTCCACTGGTCCGGGTTGGCGATCAGGTTGCTTCGGGCGATATCATTGCGGACGGACCGTCCACGGAACTCGGTGAACTGGCCCTCGGACGGAACGTGCTCGTCGCGTTCATGCCCTGGAATGGTTACAACTTTGAGGATTCTATCCTCATTTCCGAGCGTATCGCCCGTGATGACGTTTTCACCTCGATCCATATCGAGGAATTCGAAGTCATGGCCCGCGATACGAAGCTGGGTCAGGAAGAAATCACCCGCGACATCCCGAATGTCGGTGAAGAAGCACTGCGCAGTCTCGACGAAGCGGGCATCGTCTATGTCGGCGCTGAGGTGAATCCTGGCGATATTCTCGTCGGTAAGGTCACGCCAAAGGGCGAAAGTCCGATGACGCCGGAAGAAAAACTCCTGCGCGCCATCTTCGGCGAAAAAGCTTCCGACGTTCGTGATACGTCTCTGCGTCTGCCGCCCGGAACAACCGGCACGATCGTCGACGTCCGCGTCTTCTCCCGTCGCGGTGTCGACAAGGATGAGCGTGCGATGGCGATCGAGCGCGCTGAAATCGAGCGTCTGGCGAAGGACCGCGATGATGAGCAGGCTATTCAGGAGCGATCCTTCTACAATCGTCTGCGTGAAAATCTGCTTGGCCAGACGGCGGGAGCGGGTTTCAAAGGCCTGAAGTCAGGCACGCCGATCACGGAGGAGGTCCTCGCGGAGGTTCCTCGGGGTGCGTGGCGTCATATCACAGTGTCATCTGACGCTGTGATGGCCGAGCTCGAAACCCTGCGTGCCGAGTTCGACGTCGCTGTCGGCAAGATTAAAGGCCGGTTTGACAGCAAGGTCGAAAAACTGCAGCGGGGTGACGAACTGCCGCCCGGCGTGATGAAAATGGTCAAGGTGTTTGTCGCGGTGAAGCGTAAGCTGCAGCCGGGTGATAAAATGGCTGGCCGTCACGGTAATAAAGGTGTCGTCTCCCGTGTTGTTCCGGTTGAAGATATGCCGTTTCTTGAAGATGGAACTTCGGTTGATCTCGTACTGAACCCGCTCGGCGTGCCATCTCGTATGAATGTCGGGCAAATTCTCGAAACCCATCTGGGCTGGGCGTGTGCTAATATCGGCAAGCGTATCGGCACCATGGTCGATGCTTATCAGCGTGATGGTGAGAAAAAGCAGATTCTGCTGGATGAGTTGAAAGACGTTTACGGCGAAGAGGTTTACAAAGCCGACATCGCCGAAATGGAACACGGACAACTGGTCGAGTTGGCGAATAATCTGCGTAAGGGCGTCCCCATCGCAACCCCGGTGTTTGACGGTGCATCTATTCCGGATATCGAGAACATGCTCGAAAAAGCAGGGGTTGACCGGTCAGGCCAGTCGCAACTGATTGACGGGCGCACCGGCGAGCCTTTCGAGCGCAAGACAACGGTCGGCTACATTTACATGCTGAAGCTGCATCATCTCGTGGATGACAAAATCCACGCCCGTTCGATCGGTCCTTATTCTCTTGTCACGCAGCAGCCGCTGGGTGGTAAGGCGCAGTTCGGTGGTCAGCGCTTCGGTGAGATGGAAGTCTGGGCACTCGAGGCCTACGGTGCCGCCTACACGCTTCAGGAAATGCTCACGGTTAAGTCTGATGACGTGTCTGGTCGCACCAAGGTCTATGAGTCGATTGTGCGCGAGCAGGATGACTTTGAAGCAGGCATACCGGAGAGCTTCAATGTTCTTATCAAAGAGCTGAAGTCGCTCGGTCTGAATGTCGATCTGGAAAGCAGCGGTGATTAAGTCAGGAACAAAACAAGGTCCGGCTTCCGCCGGGAGGAGAAATCCTTCCGGCGTCACAGTATTTTCGATGAATTCGGGTGCGGGTCATAACGCCCCGCATGGCGCGGCAGCCCACCGCGCTATTTTCGTTCTGGAGGTTTTCGGCGCATGAATGAACTCATGAAGATTCTTGGTCAGACAGGCCAGGCAGCCACCTTCGATCAGATCAAGATTCAGCTGGCCTCCAGCGAACAGATCAGATCGTGGTCGTATGGCGAGATCAAAAAGCCCGAGACGATCAACTATCGTACGTTCAAGCCTGAGCGCGATGGTCTGTTCTGTGCGCGCATTTTCGGACCGATCAAGGACTACGAATGCCTTTGCGGTAAATACAAACGGATGAAGTTCCGTGGGATTATCTGCGAAAAATGTGGTGTCGAAGTCACTCTTGCTAAAGTGCGGCGTGAACGGATGGGGCATATCCAGCTTGCCAGCCCCGTCGCTCACATCTGGTTTCTGAAATCTCTTCCCAGCCGTATTGGCCTTATGGTCGATATGACTTTGAAAGATCTCGAAAAGGTTCTGTATTTCGAAAGTTACGTTGTTCTTGAGCCTGGGACATCACCGTTCAAGCAGTTTAGTCTGCTTTCGGAAGATCAGTATCTCGATGCTATGGACGAACATGCCGAAGACGGCGTCGAGGTCGGCATTGGTGCAGAGGCCGTCAAAAAGATTCTTGAGCGTATCGACTGTGACGCTGAGAAGGTGAAGCTGCGTCAGGATCTGAAGGAGACCACCTCCGAAGCCAAGCGTAAGAAGCTCGTCAAGCGCCTGAAGCTGATTGAAGCCTTCGCAGAAAGCGGCTGCAAGCCGGAATGGATGATTCTGGATCTCGTGCCGGTGATTCCACCCGAACTGCGTCCGCTGGTGCCACTTGATGGTGGTCGTTTTGCGACCTCGGATCTGAATGATCTCTATCGTCGCGTCATCAACCGTAATAACCGCCTGAAACGCCTCATGGAGTTACGCGCGCCGGATATTATCGTCCGCAACGAAAAGCGCATGTTACAGGAGGCTGTGGACGCCCTGTTCGACAACGGTCGGCGCGGACGAGCAATTACCGGCGCGAACAAGCGTCCGCTGAAATCGCTGTCGGATATGCTGAAAGGTAAGCAGGGGCGTTTTCGTCAGAACCTGCTTGGTAAGCGCGTTGATTATTCCGGTCGTTCGGTCATTGTGGTTGGACCTGAGCTGAAGCTCCATCAGTGCGGTCTTCCGAAGAAGATGGCGCTTGAGCTGTTCAAGCCGTTTATCTACTCGAAGCTTGAGAAATATGGCCACGCAACCACCATCAAAGCTGCAAAGCGCATGGTGGAAAAAGAGCGTCCGGAAGTGTGGGATATTCTCGAGGAGGTGATCCGCGAGCATCCGGTCATGCTCAACCGTGCACCGACACTTCACCGTCTTGGTATTCAAGCGTTTGAGCCGATTCTCGTCGAAGGTAAGGCTATCCAGCTTCACCCGCTGGTCTGTACTGCTTTTAACGCTGATTTCGACGGCGATCAGATGGCCGTTCACGTGCCGCTGTCGCTCGAAGCCCAGCTGGAAGCCCGTGTGCTGATGATGTCCACCAACAACATCCTCAGCCCGGCGAACGGCAAGCCGATCATCGTGCCGTCCCAGGATATTGTTCTCGGTCTGTATTATCTTAGCCTGGAGACGCCGGAATTTGCTGCAACGCCGGATAAGAGCGAATATGACGATAAAACCGGCGCGCTGATTAAAGAGGGCGCTCCTGCTTACGGTTCGATCAACGACGTCGAATATGCTCTGAGTTCCGGCGCTCTGAAGCTGCATGACAAAATTCGTGCCCGTCTCGAGGCAGTGGACGCTGAAGGCAAGTCTGTTCGTGAGACTGTGGTAACGACACCGGGGCGTGTGCTCATTGCGCAGATTCTGCCGAAAAGCGCGCTGATCCCGTTTTCGCTGATCAACAAGCAGCTGACGAAAAAGAACGTCTCGGATGTTATTGACGCTGTGTACCGTCATTGCGGTCAGAAGGAAGCCGTAATTTTCTGCGACCGGATGATGACACTTGGTTTCCGTCATGCTGCGAAAGCAGGTATTTCCTTCGGCAAGGATGACATGATCATCCCGAAAGAGAAGAAGGCTCTGGTTGATCATACGACGGCCGAAGTTAAAGAGTTCGAGCAGCAGTATCAGGATGGTCTGATCACGGCAGGCGAGCGCTACAACAAGGTTGTGGATGCCTGGTCACGCTGCACGGATGAAGTCCAGGCCGCGATGACCAAGGAGTTGTCCAAGGCTGAAATTGGCAAGCCCATCAATTCTGTGTGGATGATGAGCCATTCCGGTGCGCGTGGGTCGCCGGCGCAGATGAAGCAGCTTGCCGGTATGCGCGGTCTGATGGCTAAGCCGTCGGGTGAGATTATTGAGCAGCCGATTATCGCCAACTTCAAAGAAGGTCTGTCGGTTCTCGATTACTTCACGTCGACCCACGGCGCCCGTAAGGGACTGGCTGATACGGCGTTGAAAACAGCGAACTCCGGATATCTGACCCGCCGCCTCGTTGACGTTGCTCAGGACTGCATCATCGTTGAAGATGATTGCGGAACTGAGCGCGGACTGACTGTCCGGGCTGTCATGGATGGCGGTGAAGTCGTCTCGTCGCTTTCCGAGCGTGTTCTGGGACGCACACTCGCGGCAGATGTTGTCAATCCATCAACCGGCGAGCTTGTATTTAAGCGTAATCATCTGATTGATGAAGCGGACGCAGAGAAGCTGGAGCAGAGCGGAGTTGAAACGGTTCTCATCCGTTCAGTGCTGACCTGTGACAGTCGTGTTGGTGTCTGTGGTCATTGTTATGGCCGTGATCTTGCTCGTGGAACCCCGGTCAACATCGGTGAGGCGGTGGGCGTGATCGCCGCTCAGTCTATTGGCGAGCCCGGCACCCAGCTGACAATGCGTACCTTCCATATTGGTGGCGCAGCGCAGCGCGGCGCTGAGCAGTCAATGGTGGAAGCATCCCGCGACGGTAAGGTGACTGTTCGTAACCGCAATGTGGTGCAGAACAGCCAGAACGTGCCGATTGTTATGTCCCGTAACTGTGAGATCATCCTGACGGATGAGAATGGAACAGAACGCGCACGTTATCGTGTACCATATGGTGCCCGTCTCCTGGTTGATGAAGGGCAGGCGGTCGAGCGCAATCAGAAGATGGCCGAATGGGACCCGTACACCCTGCCGATCATCACGGAGAAGGCGGGAACAGTTGAATATCTCGACCTGATTGATTCTATCACGCTTGTCGAGCGTATGGACGAAGTGACAGGCCTGACATCAAAAGTTGTCGTGGATTACAAACAGGCGTCTAAAGGTGTCGATCTGCGTCCGAGGTTGCAGCTCAAAGACGAGAAAGGTGAGGTCATCAAGCTGGATAACGGTAACGATGCCCGCTACTTCCTGTCGCCTGACTCGCTTCTGTCTGTCGAGAATGGCTCCGCCGTACATGCGGGTGACGTCCTTGCACGTATCCCGCGTGAGGGTTCCAAGACCCGTGATATCACCGGTGGTCTGCCTCGTGTGGCCGAACTGTTTGAGGCACGGCGGCCGAAAGATCATGCGATTATCGCTGAGAACGAAGGCCGCGTTGAGTTCGGTAAGGATTATAAGTCGAAGCGCCGGATTATCGTGAAAAACGATGAAACCGGTGAAGAGACCGAGTATCTGGTGCCGAAGGGCAAGCACGTTTCCGTTCAGGAAGGCGATTTTGTCCAGAAGGGCGATCCGCTGGTCGACGGTCCGCGCGTGCCGCATGACATCCTGAAGGTCATGGGGGTCGAGGCCCTTTCTGATTATCTCGTGAATGAGATTCAGGATGTGTATCGACTGCAGGGAGTGAAGATTAACGATAAGCATATTGAGGTTATCGTCCGTCAGATGCTTCAGAAAGTCGAAGTTCTCGAGCCCGGCGATACGACATATCTCATCGGTGAGACTGTGGATCGGATCGAGTTCGAGACCGAGAATACGAAGCGTCTGAATGCTGGCGATCGTCCTGCTGTGGCTATGCCGGTGTTGCAGGGTATCACAAAGGCTTCGCTGCAGACGCAGTCCTTCATCTCAGCGGCGTCCTTCCAGGAGACGACACGGGTGCTGACCGAAGCTGCTACGGCAGGTAAAGTCGACACACTAAATGGTCTCAAAGAGAATGTGATTGTTGGTCGTCTGATTCCGGCAGGCACAGGCAGCGTCATGAACAAGCTGCGCGCCGTCGCTGCTCAGCAGGACCGTCAGCGCCTGTCGCCAAAAACGGAAGCCGCCGAATAAAGCGTCTTCATCAGGACAAAGCGAAAAGGCCGGGCAGATTGTCCGGCCTTTTTTCTGCCTTCCACGTTGCCGCAAACAATACGTTTATTTCACGAAGGCATCTTCTCCGACTCGGACAGAGACCAATCAACCGGGAAGAGCCCGCATGCGAATCCTCTCAGGCCCCGATTCTCAACGATTTATTGCCATATTCCGCCGAATCCTCTGGCCTTCGGACCGATTCCGCGTTAAGAGCGCCTCAATTCATCGCGTCACGAGGTTTGCTCGTCCCTGACAGGGTGCATAGCTGAGATACGGTGTGGAAAAATCGATCGGGAATTGCATGTCTGTTCTTGACTTGCCTGTCTCCCCTTCGTAGTTTCCGCGCCCTCAGCATAGCCTGTCGCCGGATAGCTTTTTCAGGCGCGGTTGCTGTAAGCAGCAAGTTAAAGCATGTGGTGCCGTATCCTCTCCGGGGGAATGCCAAGGCCAGATGTAAAGATAGGCTCCCGGGCGTTTCACGTCCGAAGGGGTTCGTTTTGGATGACAGTCGGCAGCCGGAGACAGGGTTAGCCGGCCGAATTGTGTAAGGATCGGGATAGGCGCATGCCGACCATCAACCAGCTGATCGCAAAAGGGCGCGAGCCTGCGGCCAAGCGCAACAAGGTGCCGGCTCTTCAGGGCTGCCCGCAGAAGCGTGGCGTTTGCACTCGCGTGTATACAACCACACCGAAGAAGCCGAACTCCGCGCTGCGAAAGGTCGCCAAAGTGCGTCTGACGAACGGCTACGAGGTGGTGAGCTATATTCCTGGTGAGGGGCATAACCTCCAGGAGCATAGCGTCGTTCTGATCCGCGGCGGCCGCGTGAAGGATCTTCCGGGTGTCCGCTACCACATCCTGCGCGGTGTGCTCGATACGCAGGGTATCGCCAAGCGCCGTCAGCGTCGCTCGCTCTATGGCGCGAAGCGTCCTAAGTAAGAGGAATATCGAGGCATGAGTCGCCGTCACCGCGCTGTAAAGCGTGAGATCCTTCCGGATCCGAAATTTGGAGACATCGTTATCACGCGTTTCATGAATGCGCTGATGTATGATGGTAAGAAGTCCACAGCCGAGGGCATCGTCTATGGTGCGCTGGAGTCACTTCAGCGTCGGAGTGGCGGAGCATCCGCTGACCCTGTGACGATGTTCCACACAGCGCTGGACAACGTGAAGCCGGCCGTTGAGGTTCGTTCGCGTCGCGTCGGTGGTGCCACCTATCAGGTGCCCGTTGAAGTGCGTACGGATCGTCGTCAGGCTCTGGCAATCCGGTGGCTGATTGACGCCTCGCGTAAGCGGGGGGAGAACACCATGCAGGATCGTCTGTCGAATGAGCTGATGGACGCGATGAATAATCGTGGTTCCGCTGTAAAAAAACGCGAAGACACGCATCGCATGGCTGAAGCCAATAAGGCATTCAGTCACTACCGCTGGTAACGGCGAAATAGATTTTCCGGATGCCGGACGCACTCTGTCCCGGTATATCGAAACAGGACCAACAACCGCATCCCGCCTTGCGGGATAACGGAGAGAAACGATGGCAAAGGCTAAATTTGAGCGGAATAAGCCGCACTGCAACATCGGCACCATCGGTCATGTTGACCATGGTAAGACGTCGCTGACGGCAGCAATCACAAAAACGCTGGCAAAGACCGGTGGCGCTGAGTACAAAGCGTACGACATGATTGATGCGGCTCCGGAAGAGCGCGCTCGCGGTATTACGATCTCAACGGCGCATGTTGAGTACGAAACGGCGAAGCGTCACTATGCTCACGTCGACTGCCCTGGTCATGCTGACTACGTGAAGAACATGATCACTGGTGCGGCTCAGATGGACGGCGCCATTCTGGTGGTTTCCGCTGCAGATGGTCCGATGCCGCAGACACGTGAGCACATTTTGCTTGCCCGTCAGGTTGGTGTGCCGGCTCTGGTCGTGTTCCTGAACAAAGTCGATCAGGTTGATGATCCGGAACTGCTGGAACTCGTTGAGATGGAAGTGCGTGAGCTTCTGTCGTCTTACCAGTTCCCTGGCGACGATATCCCCATCATCAAGGGTTCGGCTCTGGTAACCCTCGAAGACGGTGATCCTGAAATCGGCGAAAACCGAGTTCTTGATCTCATGAATGCTGTTGACGAATACATCCCGCAGCCTGAGCGTCCGATTGACCGTCCATTCTTGATGCCGATCGAAGATGTGTTCTCGATCTCCGGTCGTGGCACGGTCGTTACGGGGCGTGTTGAGCGTGGCATCGTGAACACTGGTGACGAAGTCGAGATCGTGGGTCTGAAGGATACCGTCAAGACAATCGTCACCGGTGTCGAGATGTTCCGCAAGCTGCTTGATCGCGGAGAGGCGGGCGACAACATCGGCGCACTGCTTCGAGGCACAAAGCGTGAAGATGTTGAGCGTGGTCAGGTTCTGGCGAAGCCGGGTTCCATCACCCCGCATAAGAAGTTCAAGGCTGAGGCCTACATCCTCACGAAAGAAGAGGGTGGCCGTCACACGCCGTTCTTCACGAACTACCGTCCGCAGTTTTATTTCCGCACGACCGACGTTACTGGCGTCGTTCATCTGCCGGAAGGGACGGAGATGGTTATGCCTGGTGATAACGTCGCCATGGATGTTGAGTTGATCGCTCCGATCGCCATGGATGAGGGGCTGCGCTTCGCTATTCGTGAAGGTGGTCGCACCGTTGGTGCCGGCGTGGTGGCTTCCATCACCGAGTAATACGGGGCAGGAGCCCCGATGGGCCCTGAACTAAGTAGCCCCGGTTGGAGTGATCCACCGGGGTCTTACTTGGCGGTGGGAATATCCCGGACAGATGCTGACCCGGGTTAGTGAAGTTGGACTGAATAAAACGATGGACAACCAGAACATCCGCATTCGCCTGAAGGCGTACGATCACCGCGTGCTGGACAATAGCACGAAGGAAATCGTCAATACGGCGAAGCGTACGGGTGCGCAGGTTCGGGGTCCTATCCCGCTGCCGACGCATATTGAGCGGTTCACGGTGAACCGCTCACCCCACGTGGACAAGAAAAGCCGCGAGCAGTTCGAAATTCGGACTCATCGCCGGCTGCTCGACATTGTCGAGCCGACCCCGCAGACCGTGGACGCTCTCATGAAACTCGACCTCGCCGCTGGCGTGGATGTCGAGATCAAACTCTAAGGTCCAGACGATGCGCACCGGATTGATCGCAAGAAAGCTGGGTATGACCCGGCTCTTTAAAGAAGACGGCACACATGTGCCCGTCACCGTCCTGCACCTCGACGACGTGCAGGTAGTGGAGTCGAAGACCGAGGAACGTGACGGTTATACCGCCGTTCAGCTCGGTCTCGGCAAAGCCAAGGTAAAGAACGTCACAAAGCCGAACCGCGGCCATTTCGCCCGGGTTCAGGTCGAGCCGAAAAAGGTTCTGCGCGAATTCCGCGTGGCCCCTGACGCTGTGCTCGCAGCCGGAACCCGCATTCTCGCCTCGCACTTCATTGTGGGGCAGAAAGTGGACGTGTGCGGCACCAGCAAGGGTAAAGGTTTTGCCGGCGCGATGAAGCGCTGGAACTTTGCCGGCCTCGAAGCATCGCATGGTGTTTCGGTCTCTCACCGTTCCCATGGTTCAACCGGCAACCGTCAGGATCCCGGCAAGACCTTCAAGAACAAGAAGATGGCAGGCCATCTTGGTGATGAGCGGGTGACAACGCTGAACCTTGAAGTGGCGGCGATCGATCCGGACAAGAACCTGATCATGATTCGCGGTTCCATCCCTGGCGCCAAGAACGGACTCGTTATGGTCCGTGACGCTATCAAAAAGGCCCGTCATGCTGAGGCGCCGTATCCGGCTGCACTCGCGACGGCGGAAGGCTGAGGATAATGGAACTCGATATCAAAACTCTCGATAACGGCAGCGCGGGAACGCAGACGCTTCCGGACGAGATTTTCGCGATCGCACCACGCCCTGACATTATGGCTCGCGTCGTTCATTGGCAGCTCGCAAAGCGCCGTGCCGGCAACCATAAGGTAAAGGGCATGGGCGAAGTCTCCGGAACGACCAAAAAGCCCTACAAGCAGAAGGGCACAGGTTCGGCACGTCAGGGCTCGCTGCGCGCGCCGCAGTTCCGCACCGGTGGCGCCGTTCACGGTCCGGTCGTTCGTGATCACGGTTACGACCTGCCTAAGAAGGTTCGTCGTCTCGGTCTGATCTCGGCGCTTTCGCAAAAAGCGAAAGACGGCAAGCTGATCGTTCTTGATGCTGCTTCAGGTGTGACGAAAACGGCTGAGCTGGCTGTTAAGCTGAGAGCTCTCGGCTGGAAGTCAGCCCTGATTGTTGACGGTGCGGTTGATGAAGGTTTCGTTCGCGCAGCGCGTAATCTGCCGAAGATCGATGTTCTGCCGACAATCGGCGCGAATGTTTATGACATTCTGAACCATGATGTCCTCGCTATTACGCGTGATGGCGTCGAGAAGCTGAAGGAGCGGCTGGCATGACAAACGTGCTTGCGATCCGTAAGAAAGCGGAGCGGCTGTCTCGTGAGGCGATGTTCGACATCGTTCGTGCGCCGCTGATCACGGAAAAGGCGACTGCACTGTCTGAGAAGAACCAGATGGTCTTCAAGGTTGCGCTGTCGGCGACAAAGCCGGAGATCAAAGTCGCTGTCGAGATTTTGTTTGGCGTCAAGGTTCTTGGCGTCAACACGCTCGTGCAAAAAGGTAAAGCGAAGCGCTTTAAAGGTCGTCCCGGCCAGCGCTCCGATATCAAGAAGGCGTTCGTCCAACTCGCGGAAGGTCAGTCCATCGACCTGACCGCGAAACTGGCGTGACGCGGGGTATCCACACATGGCACTGAAGCACTTTAATCCCGTCACGCCGAGCCTTCGCGGCACGGTGCTGGTGGACCGGTCCGAGCTCTGGAAGGGCAAGCCGGTCAAACGGCTGACCGAGGGTAAGAACAAATCCGGCGGTCGTAATAATCATGGTCGTACGACATCGCGCTTTCGTGGTGGCGGACACAAGCAGTCGTATCGCTATGTCGATTTCAAGCGTCGGAAGCTTGACGTTATCGGCATGATCGAGCGTCTGGAATATGATCCCAACCGCACGGCCTTCATCGCTCTGGTGAAGTACGAAGATGGTGAGCTGGCCTATATTCTGGCGCCGCAGCGCGTAAAGGCCGGAGATCAGGTCGTTGCTGGCGCACGCGTCGATATTAAGCCTGGTAATGCGATGCCACTTTCCGCCATTCCGGTTGGAACGATCATCCACAACATTGAGCTGAAACAGGGTGCTGGCGGCAAGTTGTCACGTTCGGCCGGAACCTATGCTCAGCTTGTTGGTAAAGATTCCGGCTACGCACAGATCAAGCTGCAGTCCGGTGAACTGCGTGTTGTTCGCGGCGAATGTTTTGCCACGGTTGGTGCGGTGTCGAACCCGGACAACATGAACCAGCACATGGGTAAGGCGGGTCGTTCCCGCTGGCTGGGTCGCCGCCCGCATAACCGCGGCGTGGTTATGAACCCGGTCGATCATCCGCATGGTGGTGGTGAAGGTCGTACCTCCGGTGGCCGTCATCCGGTTACACCGTGGGGTAAGCCGACTAAAGGTTATAAGACGAGGGTCAACAAGCGTACGGACAGTCTGATTATCCGTCGCCGGAAGACCGGCAAGTAAGGGGCAAAAGAGATGGCACGTTCCGTCTGGAAAGGCCCGTTCGTGGACGGGTATCTGCTGAACAAAGCCGACGCATCGCGCGCTTCGGGTCGTAACGAGGTGATCAAAATCTGGTCGCGTCGTTCCACGATTCTGCCGCAGTTCGTCGGACTGACCTTCGGTGTTTATAATGGTCATAAGTTCCTGCCCGTGCAGGTGAGCGAGAATATGGTCGGACATAAGTTCGGTGAGTTCTCGCCCACCCGTACATTCCATGGGCATGGCGCTGACAAGAAGTCGAAGCGGGGCTGAGATGAGTAAAGCGAAGCATCCCCGTACACTGGCTGAGAACGAGGCGCAGGCGGTTACACGGAATATCCGTGTGAGTCCGCGTAAGCTCGGTCTGGTAGCCGGTCTGATCCGCAACAAGCCGGCTTCTCTTGCTGTGGCAACGCTGACCTTCTCGAAGCGTCGTATTGCTCAGGAAGTAAAGAAGACGCTGGAAAGCGCTATCGCGAATGCGGAAAACAACCATCAGCTTGATGTCGATCAGCTGGTGGTTAAAACCGCAGACGTTGGTAAGTCGATCGTTATGCGGCGTTTCCATGCGCGTGGTCGTGGTCGTTCTGCTCGGATCGAGAAGTTCTTCAGCCACCTGAAGATCGTCGTCGCTGAGCGTGCACCCGAGCCAGAGGCAAAGACGGAAGAGAAGGCGGCCTGACGATGGGACATAAAGTCAATCCGATCGGGCTTCGGCTCGGTATTAATCGCACATGGGACAGCCGCTGGTATGCTGGCGCAGATTACTCCCGGCTGCTGCATGACGACCTGAAACTGCGCGCATTCCTGCGTCGTCGTTTATCCGGCGCGGGTGTGTCCCGCGTGGTGATTGAGCGTCCGGCCAAAAAGCCGCGTATCACCATCTATGCGGCTCGTCCGGGCGTGGTGATCGGCAAGAAGGGACAGGATATTGATGCGCTGCGTAAGCAGCTGACCGCGATGGCGGGCGTTGAGGTGTCGCTGAATATTGTCGAGATCCGTAAGCCGGAAATCGATGCGACCCTCGTTGCCGAGAATATCGCTCAGCAGCTTGAGCGTCGTGTGGCTTTCCGTCGTGCGATGAAGCGTGCGGTCCAGTCCGCCATGCGTCTTGGCGCACAGGGTATCCGGATCAACTGTTCCGGTCGTCTGGGCGGCGCTGAAATCGCCCGTGTCGAGTGGTATCGTGAAGGCCGTGTGCCGCTGCACACGCTCCGCGCCGATATTGATTATGGAACTGCAACGGCAAAGACGACCTATGGGACGTGCGGCGTGAAAGTCTGGATCTTCAAAGGTGAGATCCTGGCACACGATCCGCTGGCTCAGGATCGCCGCGCCGCCGAGCAGGCGCCGCAGCGCTGAGGGATAGAGAACAATGCTTTCTCCGAAGCGGACTAAATTCCGCAAGGCTCATAAGGGCCGCATTCACGGTCTGGCAAAAAGTGCCACTCAGCTGAACTTCGGTACGTTCGGTCTGAAGGCGCTCCAGCCGGAGCGCATCACGGCGCGCCAGATCGAAGCCTCCCGTCGTGCGATCACACGTGCGATGAAACGTGCCGGTCGCGTGTGGATTCGTATTTTTCCGGATCTTCCAGTCTCGACAAAGCCTGCCGAAGTGCGTATGGGCTCCGGCAAGGGGTCCCCTGAATACTGGGTAGCCCGCGTGCGACCGGGTCGTATTCTGTTCGAGATTGAAGGCGTTCCGCCGGAAGTCGCGCGTGAAGCGCTGGCTCTCGGTGCCGCAAAGCTGCCGATCAAGACGAAATTCGTGACCCGAATCGGAGAGGCGTAAGATGAGCAAGGCAACGAAGCCGGCTGATCTGCGTGCGAAATCCGTTGATGAGCTGCAGACGCTTCTTCTTGATCTGAAGCGCGAGCAGTTCAATCTTCGGTTCCAGCAGGCGACCGGTCAGAATGAAGGTGTATCGCGGGTTCGCGTTGTGCGTCGCGATATTGCCCGCATCAAGACGATCGTGGCTGAAGCCGCGAAGAAAAATGCAGCAGGGGCAGTCGCCTCTGCTGCGAAAGCCTGAGGGAGCCGTTAATGCCGAAGCGCATTCTGAGCGGACGCGTAACGAGCGATAAGATGGACAAGACGGTTACCGTTCTTGTTGATCGTCGTGTTATGCACCCGCTCTATAAGAAGTTCATTCGTCGCTCGAAGAAGTATGCGGCGCATGATGAACAGAATCAGTGCAGGATTGGGGACGCGGTACGCATTGAAGAGTGCACGCCGATCTCCAAACGCAAGACCTGGACGGTCATTGCGCGCAACGGTGAGACCGTTGTCGCAGCGACGTCCGGCGTCGCTGCGTAACAGGGGTATAAGGTAAATGATCCATCCCGAGACCAACCTTGAGGTCGCCGATAATTCCGGTGCCCGTCAGGTGCAGTGCATTAAGGTGCTGGGCGGCTCCAAGCGGAAGTCCGCCTCGGTCGGCGACGTGATCGTCGTTTCCGTTAAGGAAGCGATTCCCCGTGGAAAGGTGAAGAAAGGTGACGTCCATCAGGCCGTCATCGTTCGTACGTCCTACCCGGTACGTCGTGCCGACGGCAGCGCAATCCGTTTCGACCGGAATGCTGCGGTTCTGATTAACAAGCAGCAGGAGCCGATCGGCACCCGCATCTTTGGCCCGGTGGTCCGTGAACTGCGTGCGCGCAAATTCATGAAGATCATCTCGCTGGCGCCGGAGGTGCTGTAATGGCTGCTCGCATTAAAAAAGGTGATACCGTCGTTGTAACGACGGGTTCATCCAAAGGTACGCGCGGCGAAGTGCTTTCCGTGAACCCGACTGCAAACAAGGCAGTCGTGCGCGGAGTGGCGATTGCAAAGCGGCGTAAAAAGCCGTCGCGCATGGGCGAAGAAGGTGGAATCATCTCGCGTGAAGCGCCGGTTCACCTGTCCAATCTCGCGCTCATTGATCCGAAGAGCGAGAAGCCAACGAAGGTTGGTTTCCGTGTGCTCGATGATGGTCGCAAAGTCCGCGTGGCGAAAGTCACGGGCGAAGTGATTGAAGGCTGAGGGGCTGATAATGTCGGATAATTCAAACGCAGGCGCTTCGCCCCGCCTTCTGCAGCGCTACCGGACAGAACTCACCGGTCAGCTTCGCGAGCAGTTTGGCTATAAAAACGTCATGCAAATTCCTCGTCTTGAGAAGATTGTTCTCAATATGGGTGTGGGTGAGGCCGCCGGAGACCAGAAGAAGCTGGATGCAGCGCTGGGTGACATGATGCTGATCGCAGGTCAGCGTCCGGTCAAAACCATCGCGAAAAAGGCGATCGCTGGTTTCAAAATCCGTGAAGGTCTCCCGATCGGCTGTAAAGTCACGCTGCGCAAAACCCGTATGTTCGAGTTTCTCGACCGTCTGGTGACCATTGCCATGCCGCGTATCCGCGATTTCCGCGGCCTGCCGGCTAACAAAGGCTTCGACGGACGCGGCAACTTTGCGATGGGTCTCAAGGAACAGATTATTTTTCCTGAGATCGAGTATGACAAAGTCGACACCGTCCGTGGTATGGACATCATCTTTGTGACGACAGCGAAGACCGATGCCGAAGCGAAGGCGCTGCTGAAGGCGTTCGATCTGCCCTTCGTCGGGTAATCGTTCCGCTGATATTCGTTCCCTGTGGCGGCAAAGTCATCGCAGGGTATTATTGTGCTTCACGACCCGGGTCCCGGATCGGGGTCCGAAGCTAAAGGTTTTGGAAAACCGCTGGAATGGTCCGGCAGGTTCCGGAGGGTAAATCAGGCATGGCCAAGATTTCCGCCGTCACTCGCAACGCAAAGCGCGCCCACATGGCGCAGCGTGACAAAGCGAAGCGTATGGCGCTCAAAAATATCGTGATGGATCGTTCTCTGCCGATGGAAGATCGGTTTGATGCTTCCATGAAGCTGGCTGAGTTGCCACGTAACGGCTCGCGCGTCCGCGTCCGTCTGCGTTGTGAACTCACCGGTCGTTCGCGCGGTAACTACCGCAAGTTCAGACTCTGTCGTATTGCGCTCCGCGATCTGGCCTCCAATGGCCATATCCCCGGTGTCGTGAAGGCAAGCTGGTAAGGGCGGACGATGTCACTTTCTGATCCATTGGGTGATATGCTCACCCGTATCCGGAATGCTCAGCGGGCGCGTCACGCTGCCTGTGTCGCTCCGGCCTCCAAGCTGCGTGCCAGCGTTCTCGAAGCTCTGAAGCGGGAAGGTTATATCCGCGGTTTCTCTGTTGAAGAGATCCGCAAGGGTATTTCCCAGATCCGCATCGAGCTGAAATACACGGATGGCGATCCGGTTATTAAGGAAATCCATCGTGTTTCCCGCCCGGGCCGTCGTGTCTATTCGAAGATCAAAGAACTGCCGCGGGTTTATGCCGGACTGGGTGTCTCCATCCTGTCCACCCCACGCGGGGTTCTTTCCGACGCAGAAGCGCGCGCTGCCAATGTTGGTGGCGAAGTGCTCTGCCGCGTCTTCTGAGGAGGGATAAATGTCGCGCGTAGGCAAATATCCCGTTGAAGTTCCGTCCGGCGTTTCGGTTTCGATAGCTGATGGAATTTTTACGGCGAAAGGAAAGCTCGGCGAGCTGACGCTGCCGCTCTCCTCCCATGTTGAGACGACGATCGATGACGGCAAGGTCTCGGTCCGGCCTCTCGGCACCGTGGCTCAGGCCCGTATGATGTGGGGCACGACCCGTGCTCTCGTCGCTTCGATGGTTAAAGGGGTCTCCGAGGGGTACTCGAAGACGCTGGAAATCACCGGAACGGGTTATCGTGCAGCGGTTCAGGGCTCGAACCTGGTTATGAACCTCGGTTATTCGCATGACGTGGTCTATCCGATTCCTCAGGGAATCAAGATCACGACACCACGTCCGACCGCAGTTGTTGTCGAAGGAATCGATAAACAGCGTGTCGGTCAGGTTGCGCTGGATATCCGGAGCTTCCGCAAGCCTGAGCCTTACAAAGGCAAGGGTGTGCGCTACTCGACCGAGACCATTCGTCGTAAGGAAGGCAAGAAGAAGTAATGAGCACGCAACAGGAATTGCGGGACCGGCGGAGCAAACGCCTCCGGTTCCAGCTCCGCCGCAAGGCCGGCGGGCGTCCGCGCCTGTCGGTGTTCCGCTCGGGCAAGAATATCTACGCTCAGATCATCGACGATGCAGGTGGCCGCACGTTGGCTTCCGCTTCGTCGCTCGAGCAGGATTTCCGGTCCCAGGGCACGAAAGGCACGAACCGCGACGCAGCAACTTCTGTCGGAAAGCTGATCGCGGAACGCGCGACCGCTGCCGGCGTGAAGCAGGTCGTCTTCGACCGCGGCGCTTATCTGTATCATGGGCGCGTCCGTGCGCTGGCGGAGGCTGCCCGCGAGGGCGGTCTCTCGTTCTGAGGGAGGTCACGTAATGGCACGTGAACCGAGAGAAGGCGGCAGGGGCCGTGAGCGCGATCGTGACCGCGAAGGCGACGATCTGATCGACAAACTCGTCACGATCAATCGTGTGGCGAAAGTGGTGAAGGGCGGACGTCGTTTCGCGTTCGCTGCTCTTGTCGTCGTCGGTGACCAGAAAGGTCGTGTGGGATATGGAGCGGGTAAAGCCCGTGAAGTGCCGGAAGCGATCCGTAAGGCAACCGAGCGCGCGAAGCGCGGCATGATCCGCGTTCCGATGAAGGAGGGCCGCACCCTTCATCATGATGTTGCTGGACATTTCGGCGCTGGCAAAGTGGTTCTGCGTTCGGCTGACGCCGGAACAGGTATCATCGCTGGTGGTCCTATGCGTGCGGTGTTCGAGAGCCTTGGTATTAACGACGTTGTTGCCAAGTCACTTGGAACCCGTAACCCGCATAACATGGTGAAAGCCACGTTTGCTGCTCTTGAGCGTTGCGCCAGCCCTCGTTCCGTGGCGAGCCGCCGTGGTAAGAAGGTTGTCGATATCTTGGGTAAGCGCGAGCAGGCAGCGGAGGGCGCTGATGTCTGAGGCAAAGACAACGGTCCGTGTTACCCAGATTGCGTCCGGTAACGGACGTAAGCCGGGCCAGCAGGCAACGCTGATCGGTCTTGGTTTGAATAAGATCGGTCGTACGCGAGAACTGCAGGACACGCCTTCTGTGCGTGGCATGCTACGCAAGGTAGCCCACCTGATTAAGGTGGAGGGTTGAAATGAATCTGAATGAACTCCGCGATAACGAAGGTTCCCGTTATCGCAAGAAACGTCTCGGTCGCGGTATTGGCTCCGGCAAGGGTAAGACATCCGGTAAGGGTGTCAAAGGTCAGAAGGCACGCGAAGGTGTGTCTCTGAATGGGTTTGAAGGTGGTCAGTTGCCACTCTATCGGCGTATGCCGAAGCGTGGCTTTAAGAACATCTTTCGTAAGGTCTACGCCCCGGTTAACCTTGGCGCCGTCGATAAGGCAATCACCGACGGTAAGCTGGACGGGTCTGCTGTCGTGAACGAGGAGGCTCTTCGCAAGGCGGGTCTCGTTGGTACAGGTAAAGTCGCTGGTATCCGCCTTCTGGCTCGGGGTGAGATCTCTCGCGCCATTAATGTCGAGGTCGCTGGCGCCTCTGCTTCCGCGATCGCGGCTGTTGAGAAAGCCGGTGGCTCAGTGAAGACTACGGTCGCACCGAAACAGGCAGGCGAAGCTGCGTCGTCGTGACATTCGGGAACGGACTGGTATGGTAAAGACCAGTCTGATTTTTCCTGTGGCTTTGCAGACCCCGGCGTCTGCCATAACAGCGTCCCGCTTTGCGGCGGCGCTGTTTTTCGTGAAAGGACAGGCGTATGGCCTCGGCGGCTGAACAGCTTGCAGCCAGTTTCAATCTCAGCTCGTTCAATAAGGCGACCGAGCTCAAAAAGCGGATCTGGTTTACGCTTGGTGCCCTGATTGTCTACCGACTGGGAACATATATTCCTGTGCCCGGCATTGATGCGACGGTAATGGGGCAGTTGCTGGCAAAGCACCAGGGTGGCATTCTCGGAATGTTCGATATGTTCTCGGGGGGTGCCCTCGGACGTATGACCGTTTTTGCTTTGAACATCATGCCTTACATTTCGGCATCGATCATTGTTCAGCTTATGTCGACGGCATTGCCTTCCTTGGAGTCGCTGAAAAAGGAAGGTGAACAGGGCCGGAAGCGTCTCAATCAGTACACGCGATATCTGACAGTCGCGATCGCTTTTTTTCAGGCTTACGGCATTGCCGTAGGGCTTGAGCGGATGAGTTCGGACGCAGGGTCAGCCGTTGTGAATCCAGGGATGTTCTTTATTGTTTCCTGCGTGTTTACCCTTGTGGGTGGCACAATGTTCCTGATGTGGCTCGGTGAGCAGATCACCTCCCGCGGGGTCGGAAACGGTATCTCCCTGATTATTTTCGCCGGTATTGTCGCCAACCTTCCGCATGCGCTCGAAACGCTTTTTCAACTCGGTTATACGGGCGCGCTGTCTCCGGTTTTTGTGCTTATTTTTCTTGTTCTGGCCGCAATAACGATCACATTCATCGTGTTCATGGAACAGGCACAGCGCCGGGTCATTATCCAGTATCCGAAGCGGCAGATGGGCAACCGTATGTTCGGTGGTGAGTCGACACATATGCCGCTGAAAGTGAATACGGCGGGCGTGATTCCACCGATCTTCGCGTCATCGGTACTGCTAATTCCTGTCACGATTTCCGGCTTCATGGCAGGCAAAGGGATGCCCGGCTGGTTGTCTTTCCTGGGGCAGCAACTCGGTCAGGGACAGCCGCTTTACATGCTGATGTATGCGGCAATGATCATATTCTTCTCCTATTTTTACGCCGCCGTAACATTTAACCCGGACGAGACCGCAGACAATCTGCGAAAGCAGAGCGGCTTTATTCCTGGCATCAAGCCAGGCGCCGCGACATCGGCTTATTTTGACAGGATCCTTACCCGGCTGACGACGATCGGTGCGCTGTACCTGGTCGTGGTATGTCTGCTGCCACAAATTCTGATCAGCCGGTATAATGTGCCGTTCTATTTCGGTGGTACGAGTCTGATCATCATCGTGTCTGTCACGATCGATACGGTAACGCAGATCCAGTCACATCTTGTTGCTCATCAGTATCAGGGGCTTATTCAGCGTAGTCGGCGCGGTGGAATGAACCGAAGGATCATTCGGAAATGAATATCATCTTTCTGGGCCCGCCGGGCGCGGGAAAAGGCACTCAGTCCAAACGTCTGGAAGCGCGCTACGGTATTGCGCAGATTTCGACTGGCGACATGCTGCGAGCCGAGGTTAAGGCCGGCTCGGAAACCGGTCGCGCGGCAAAGACGCTTATGGACAGCGGCAAGCTTGTGCCGGACTCCATGATTGTCAGCATGCTGGAAAACCGGATTCAGCAGCCGGACTGTGCGAAAGGCTTTATTCTCGACGGCTTTCCTCGTACTGTCGGGCAAGCTGAGGCGCTTGATGAAGTTCTTGCACGGCTGAAAAGCAGGATCGACGTGGTGCTCGTTCTGCAGGTTGACGAAGGTGCGCTGGCGGATCGAATCGCCGGACGCTTTTCCTGCGCAAAATGCGGCGCAAGCTATAATGATGTGTCAAAACCCACGAAGGTGCCGGATACGTGCGACGTGTGCGGGTCGCATGACTTCATACGCAGGGCTGATGATAACCGGGAGACCGTGGCTTCGCGCCTCGCGTCTTATCGCAAGGAAACGATGCCTCTGCTGCCTTACTATGAGAAAAAGGTAAAAGTAGCATTCATTGACGGGATGGCTCCGATCGAAACGGTCAGCGCCCGGATCGATTCTATCATGCAGGACGTCGAGAAAATCACGCAAAAGTGATAAGTTTTTATTGACTCTCAGAGCCCGCTCGGTCTATTGCGCGCGCTCTGGACCGTGCGGTCGCTTCTGCGGCTCTGCAGAGGCAAAGATTCTTTATATAAACGCTCAGGCGCGCAGCCGGGCGGATACCAGGAGTGTGCAGCGTGGCGCGTATTGCCGGCGTTAATATCCCGACCAACAAACGGGTTGTAATCGGGCTTCAGTATATCTACGGAATTGGCGAGACGAAGGCTAAGCAGATTTGCAAAGCCCTTGATCTTCCCGATGCCAAGAGGGTGAACGAACTTAGCGACGACGAGATCGCGAAGCTCCGCGAGACCATTGATAATGGTTATCGCGTCGAGGGTGACCTTCGTCGTGAGACCGCAATGAACATCAAGCGTCTGATGGACTTGGGTTGCTATCGCGGCCTGCGTCATCGCCGGGGGCTTCCCGTGCACGGTCAGCGTACGCACACAAATGCACGCACCCGTAAGGGTAAGGCTGTGGCGATCGCAGGCAAGAAGAAAGTCACACGTTAAGTTGTTGCCCGTCTGGCGGGTAATATTGGAATTCTTCACGTCCCGGCGGTTCTCCGTCGGGACGTTCTGGCAGATATCATTTTGTCAGATCAGTTAAAGAACAGGGCTATCAGATATGGGTAAGGCCGCCACTCCGCGTGTCCGGAAGAAAGAGCGCAAGAACATTATTTCGGGCGTGGCGCATGTGCTTTCCACGTTCAACAACACCATGATCACCATCTCTGACGCGCAGGGTAATGCGATTGCTTGGTCGTCAGCCGGTGCGCAGGGTTTCAAAGGCTCACGTAAATCGACCCCTTACGCGGCTCAGGTTGCGGCAGAGGATGCCGGTCGCAAGGCACGTGAGCATGGTATGGAAACGCTGGATATCGAAGTTTCCGGTCCGGGGTCGGGGCGCGAGAGTGCTCTGCGTGCCCTGCAGGCTGTCGGCTTCCAGATTGCTTCAATCCGCGACCTGACCCCGGTGCCGCACAATGGCTGCCGCCCCCGGAAGCGTCGCCGCGTCTGATCCCGGTTCGGGTGGCGGCGAATGAATGGTTTGCCACCCGCATCGCTGATGAGGCGTGAAATGAACCTGCTCCGGTCATGGCCGGGGCTGTCCGCCGTTTTTACGGCGTCCTTTTTTGAAAGGCCGAGACCTTGGTGCTCCAGAAAAACTGGCAATCCCTGATCAAGCCGGAAAAGCTGGAAGTCGAGCCCGGATCCGTTCCGTCGCATGTTGCGACGGTGGTTGCTGAGCCGCTTGAGCGCGGCTTTGGCTTGACACTCGGTAACGCGCTGCGCCGTATTCTGCTTTCTTCTCTGCAGGGCGCAGCCATCACCGCTATCCAGATCGACGGTGTGCTGCATGAATTCTCTTCCGTGCCTGGTGTGCGTGAGGATGTCACGGACATCGTGCTGAACATCAAGCAGCTTGCGCTGAGCATGCATGGCGAAGGCCCGAAGCGGATGATGCTGACGGCAACTGGTCCGGGGGAAGTCCGTGCCGGCCAGATACAGGCCGGGCACGGTATCGAGATCATGAACCCGGATCTCGTTATCTGTACGCTTGATGATGGCGTTAAGCTCGGCATGGAATTTACGGTTAATATCGGCAAGGGCTATGTTCCGGCTGCTGCGAACCGTCCTGAAGATGCCCCGATTGGCCTCATTCCCATTGATGCGATCTATTCGCCGGTCAAGCGCGTATCCTATAAAGTCGAGCCAACCCGTGTTGGTCAGGTGACCGATTATGATCGCCTGCTGCTGACGGTTGAAACTAACGGTTCGGTTACGCCGGAAGATGCTGTCGCTCTGGCAGCCCGTATTCTGCAGGATCAGTTGCAGCTGTTCATTAATTTCGATGAGCCGCGTCCGGTCGTTCCGGCTGAACCGGAAGACGATCTGCCGTTCAATCGTAATCTTCTGCGGAAAGTCGATGAACTTGAACTTTCTGTGCGTTCGGCTAACTGCCTGAAGAACGATAACATCATATATATTGGTGACCTCGTTCAGAAGACTGAGCAGGAAATGCTTCGTACGCCGAACTTTGGCCGGAAGTCACTGAACGAGATCAAGGAAGTCCTGACCACTATGGGGCTTTCTCTTGGCATGAATGTTCCGGCGTGGCCGCCGGAGAATATCGAGGATCTGGCGAAGCGGCTCGACGAGCCCTTCTGATCCGCAACAAGGAGACTTAACAATGCGTCACGGTGTTGCCGGTCGGAAGCTCGGCGTTACCTCCACCCATCGTGCGGCGATGTTCCGTAACATGGCTGTCGCCCTGATCAAACATGAGCAGATCACGACTACTCTGCCTAAGGCGAAAGAACTTCGTCCGGTCATAGAGAAGCTGATTACCCTCGGTAAGCGTGGTGATCTCCATGCACGTCGTCAGGCCTATGCCCAGCTTCGCGACGATACTATTGTCAGCAAGTTGTTCTCGGTTGTTGCGGAGCGTTATAAATCCCGCACCGGTGGCTATGCCCGGGTTATGAAAGCGGGAATGCGTTATGGCGATGCCGCTGACATGGCTGTCATTGAACTGATTGACCGCGATGTGACGGCAAAAGGTCAGGATAGCGGTCCTCGTCCTGTTCATGAAACTCAGGATGATCTGGCGGCTTAATGGTTTTTTTGCCGTTGATGTAGAAAGCCGGCCTTATGGCCGGCTTTTTTGCATTCGAACCGTGGAATAAATAATTTCACGGGGTGTGTTGTTTATTGATGCGGGGTTGTTTTATTATAACAGACCTAATTCGTTTAAATAAAGCGGGGCTCTTCCGTGGCGACTAAAAAAAATATTCGGATATCAGTCCTGCGCATGATACTGACGGCTTTTGTCACATTCTTGGTGAGTGTGAGCATGGCCTCTGCCGCGCCTGTGATCAGGGTTGGCTATATTCCCGTTCTTGGTTCCTCTGCCCTGTTCGTTATTGATGGCAAAGGCTGGGCGAAGGAGGCAGGGCTGGATTTGCAGCTTGTTCGTTTCACGTCCGGGCCACAAGCTATTCAGGCGCTCGTTTCAGGCCGAATTGATGCTTATGTGGCCGGCGTGCTGCCGTTACTGCAAGCTCGCGGTCACGGGGTGGACGTGAAAGTGCTCGCAACCGGCGCCATTGAGGAGCTTGCTGTTGTTGCCCGGGGCCCTCTTGCGGCAGGTCTGGATATATCGCAACCGGGCGGGTTAACGCATGAAGCGCTTCAGGAACGTTTTTCGCATTTCAAAGCAGTTGTCGGACGTAATCCGAAAATCGCAGCGCAGCCACAGGGTTCTGTTCCCGACACCGTATTGCGTTACTGGCTCAAAGAAGAATCTGGAATTGCTCCTGATACAGTCGATATTGTTGGAATAGATATCGACGCTGCCCAACAGGCATTTCTGGCTGATGCCGTTGATGCCGCCGTGCTCCGTGAACCGGCTCTGACCATCATCCGTAATCGTGTGCCGGAGGCAAGGATTCTTGCGACAGGCCATGACCTGATGCCGGACCAGCCAGGCTCCGTCTTTGCGGTGCTCCATCCGGATGCTCCGGATCGCGCTGCATGGAAAAGTAAGCTGACGACATTATTCGTCAAAGCGACAGAACTGCTTGCCTCACACCCCGAAGAAGCGGCGCCATACGTCACATCTGCGCTCGGTGATGGCCTCATGAAACCGGCTCTGATTGAAAGCGCATTAAAGGCATCTGCCCGGGATTTTGTTTCCGATCCCACCCGGATTGAAGCAGGGGTCAAAATCCTGCAGGATTTTGAAGTCTCTCAGGGTCTCCTGCATAATGCCATTCCAGTTGACAGCCTGTTCGATACGGTGACGTGGCGGCAGGGTGTCCAGTAAAATCTTCATGACCAGGTTCAGGATTTTCAGACGAAAAGGCTCCGGCACGCGAACGGTTCTGGGCGTTGTCGGGCTTATCGTACTGCTGTGTATCTGGCAGGCATGTGTTCAGTTTCATGTGGTGCCTCCAGGTCTGTTACCTGCGCCGACAGAACTCTGGCCTGCCTGGCGCAGTGAAGTCGCCGGTGGCTACTGGCAGCATGCCGTTTGTGACAGTCTTGAGCACTACTCGACCGGTCTCGTTATCGGATCTGTTCTTGGCGCTCTGGCGGGGCTTGGCTGCGGCGCCGTGCCACTTGCTGATGCGCTGACTGCCGGCATCGTGCGTTTTCTTCGTCCCATTCCGGGGCTCGCCTGGGTGCCTTTTGCCATTCTGTGGTTTGGACTGAATACGGCAGGTGCAACTTTTGTAATTGCTATTTCAGTTTTCTGGATCAATTTTTACGCTGCCTATGGCGCGGTGAAATCCGTTGACCCGGAACTCTATGAAGTCGCTGCCGCTTTCGGACATAGCGGGTTTATTGCACGGATGCGGTATGTCATCATTCCCGCCTCATCTCCCGGACTGCTCGCCGGGCTGCGAACCGGGCTGGGACAAGGCTGGATGTCTGTTGTCGCCGCTGAACTGTTTGGGGTGCCTGGTATCGGTGCCCGTATGATGCAGGCATCCAGCCTGCTCGCGACTGATATCGTCGTTGTTTATATGATCACCATGGCCGGACTTTATGCTCTGACAGATTTTCTTTTTAGCTTTGTGCGGGCACGGTTGTTGCGATGGCAGGGCTGAACGTATGACCGCTCTGATCCGTCTGGAGGACGCTGGCCTGTCGCATAACAATGGCGCCAGCTTCGTGTTCCGCCACGTCAATCTGACATTGGAAGCCGGAGAATTTGTGGCTGTTCTTGGCCCGTCCGGGGTCGGAAAGTCTACTCTTCTTCGCGTTGTCATGAGATTGATCGCTCCGACCGAAGGACGTGTGATACTGGCCCCTGCACCTGATCTGGCCGGATCACGGAGAACTGCCCTCGTTTTTCAGGATGCGCGTCTTATGCCGTGGCGCAATGTGCGCCATAACGTCGAACTTGGTCTGGAAGGTCTGGGGTTAAGCCGCCAGGAACGCTATGTCCGGGCGGATGAAGCGCTCCGTCTCGTTGGGTTATCGGCCGTAACTGATCGGTGGCCGCGTCAGCTTTCCGGTGGTCAGAGGCAGCGGGTTGGTGTGGCGAGGGCGCTGACAGTCAATCCCGATCTGCTTCTCATGGATGAGCCATTCGGTGCACTGGACGCCATTACACGTGCAGGGCTGCAATCCGAACTTCTCGGAATATGGGAAGCGACAAAAAAGACAGTTCTATTCGTGACTCATGATATCGACGAAGCACTTCTCCTGGCTGATCGGATCGTCGTTCTGGCTGGGTGCCCGGCTTCTGTTCGTGGTGATCTTATCGTTGGTCCACGACCTCGTGATCCGTCCTCAGCGGCTATGCGTGCTCTGGCCGGACGGATGCGTGCGCTCATCTCCGGTGAACCTGATCCTGGCGGAGCGGTTTACTGGCAATCAGCAGAGATCTGACGGGATATAACGTAGGTGCCGGTTCGTGGTTTTGTGGGAGGGCGTTGACCCGGTGTGTAAGTTTGACCCACATACGTTTCGGGGATCATTCAGTGAAGGGCAGCGTCATGGCTGAGATCGGCGAAGACAAAACAAGCTACACACTCGAAGAAGGTGTAGGGCGGCTACAGGACGATCCGATTGCCGGTTCTTCCGAAGGCGGAACGGGGTGGGCCTGGTGCAGCGATTGTGTCGCTGACAGCCTTGATACAGTTCGGGACATTACCGCAGATATTCCGTTGGTATCATTGGGAGTAGCTGCCGTGTTCGGGGTTGTCACAGGAGCGCTGATCGCGCGCCGCTAAGCTGGCCCGGAAGTAATATGGAGACGAAGCAGGACAGATAGTCGTTCCGCTATGCGTTGTTTTGTGCAACCCGCACGCCGGAAACCTGTTTATAAGACGACGGCATTTTGCCATGTTAGCAGGAGGATGCGATGCTCAGGCTCGCTCTGTTTTTCTTGGTTATTTCGATCATCGCAGGTTTATTTGGCTTCGGTGGTATTTCCAGCGCTGCGGCAGGAATGGCGAAGATTCTGTTCTTCATCGCCATAGCGATCTGTGTCATTCTGTTTGTATTTGTGCTGATTGGTGTCGGTGCTGCATCGGGAAAGTGACGCAACTGACACAATATGCCGGCCCGGCACAGAGACTATAGACTATAGAATAAAGAAACAGCGGCTGTCCCGGGTGGCAGCCGCTGTATTTTTTCAGCTGATAACTTTTTCTGAAGAGGTTGGTTGCACACCCGACTGAATTATTCCTTGCAGCTTCATTCCACCGTTGTGCGCACGAAACGTACTGTGCTGTCGCCCGGATTAGCATAGCTGTAGTTTTGTGCGCTGCTGTAGATTGCGAAGTCCCCTGCTGTAACCGTCAGGCTCTCTGTTTCCAGGTCAATTCTTAGCGTTCCCTGAGTGACAAATGTCATTTCCTTCCAGCCTGGCGGGTCAGGTTCGGGGTGATAAGAATCTCCCTTGCCGAGCGACCAGGACCAGAGTTGAGCTTCCCGATGCGCAGAAACGCTGCCGAGCAGGATCCCTTCGCTATCCTTGTCCCGACCACGCCAGGCCAGCGCCTCAATACGCCGCGGTTCTGCCAGCGGATCAGCCACAAGCTGCACAAAACTTGTCTCCAGCGCCTCTGCGAGTCGGTCCAGGCTGGCGAGACTGATGTTCGTGTCACCGCCCTCCAGATTGACAATAGTACGACGGCTCAGGCCTGAGGCCTTTGCAAGACTGTCCTGACTCAGGCCTGCATCTTTGCGCAGGCGACGCAAATTTTGCCCGACATGAGAGAGAACACCATCTTTCGGGGGTTGATTGTGCATTATAGTGCTCATATATGCAGTGCATTATGTTGCACATTTCTTCTGATCGCAAGCGTTACGGTTTCAGACCGAGCCACCAGGAACTGGCTCTGGTCGGGATTACCGTATTGTGGGGTGCGTCTTTTCTCATCTCTCAGACCGGTGTGCATCATAGCGGACCACTGCTTTTCGTTGGCACACGTTTTCTTATTGCAGGCATAATAACCTCGCTCCTGTTTCTGAAAACGATGCGGGGCGTGACGCTGCGCGAATTGGGGGCAGGGGCCACAATCGGACTGTCAATCTGTCTGGGGTGCGGTCTTCAGACCTATGGCTTGCAGAGTATCAGCAGCAGCCAGTCCGCGTTCCTGACAGCGCTTTATGTGCCAGTCGTGCCTCTGATGCAGTGGTTCGTGCTCCGCAAGCCGCCGCATGTCATGAGCTGGGCCGGGATCGGTCTTGCTTTCACAGGCCTCATACTGCTTGCTGGCCCTGGCGCTTATCATGTCGGGTCCGGAAGCGGTGTCATAGCGACTCTTCTTGGAACTGTTGCGATGGCGGCCGAGATCATTCTGATCAGTCGTTTCGCGCCTCTGGTTGACAGCCGTCGTATTACAGTCGTGCAGCTTCTCTGCGCCGGGCTATTTTCGCTGGCATTCATGCCCTTTGCGGGCGAGACCGTTCCGTCTCTCCCACCCATATGGATCGCCTGCGCCGCAGGTCTCGGTATTGCGAGTGTGGTGATTCAGCTTACCATGAACTGGGCACAGAAAGTCGTGTCCCCCACCCGGGCTACCGTCATTTATGCCGGAGAGCCGGTCTGGGGCGGTATCGTTGGACGACTTGCGGGAGATAGTCTGCCGTCTCTCGCCTTGCTTGGCGGTGCCTTCATTATAGCCGGAGTTATTGCAAGCGAGTGGCGCCCGAAATTCAGACGAGTACCCGATCACGTGAATGGCGCCAGTCAGCATTCAGATATGACAGTCTGATCGATTAGAAAGTTCGGAAGGTGCATGTCGTGAAAAAAATGATCCGGCAGATTACGCCTTCTGTTGTCTCAGACCATCAGGCGTAATCTGCATCGGGGATACATCGCAGCCTGCCGGCCCGGAAAGACTTAGGCCCGGACTGCTGCAGCAAGTTCGCGTAACTGCTTCAGAACCTTTGGCAATGTGTCGGCTGTGGCACGATCCTTAGCATCCAGCGTCCCGGCCAGTGTACTGAGCAGGGCCGAAGCGACGACGGCGCCATCAGCAATGCGTGATGCCGCAGCCGCCTGTTCCGGTGTACGGATACCGAACCCGATTGCAACCGGAAGATCCGTAGCTTTTCGCAACCTGGGGAGTGCAGCTTCAAGATCGGCATCGCTTGCAGACCGCGTTCCGGTAATGCCTGTGATGCTTACATAATAAACAAAACCGGACGCATGACTCAAAACCAGTTTCAGCCGCTTATCATCCGTCGTCGGCGCTACCAGGCGGATAATATCCAGTCCATTTTCCGCTGCACAGGCCAGCATCGTGCCGGCTTCCTCCGGGGGCATATCGACAATGATCAGTCCATCGATGCCGGCATGTGAGGCATCCTCGCAAAACCGCAGCATCCCGTAAGCCTCAACGGGATTGAGATACCCCATGAGGATCACGGGTGTTTCGTTATCGTGCTTGCGAAATGCCCGCACCATTTCAAACAGACGTGGCAATGTCGCGCCGGCTTTCAGTCCTCGCCGCGCCGCAAGCTGAATAATCGGCCCGTCTGCCGACGGGTCTGAAAACGGCATCCCGATTTCAATCAGATCAGCACCCGCTTCCGGCATTGCACGCAGCAGCGCCAGCGATGTTTCAAAATCGGGATCGCAGGCTTCGAGATACGGAATCAGCGCTCCGCGCCCCGCCTTTTTCAATGCCGCAAAACGGCGTGCAATGCGGCTCACAGTGTCACCCCCAGATGGTCCGCGACCGTATTGATGTCTTTATCCCCACGGCCTGAAATGTTGATCACAAGCAATGTGTCGGAGCTCAGTGTCGGTGCGATCTTTGTTGCGTAAGCAATGGCATGTGCGGATTCCAGGGCGGGAATGATCCCCTCGGTACGTGTGCTGAGCTGAAACGCATCAAGCGCCTCATCATCCGTCGCACCGACATATTCCGCCCGCCCGATTTCATGCAGCCAGGAATGTTCCGGACCAACACCAGGATAATCCAGACCGGCGCTAATCGAATGGGCCTCGGTAATCTGTCCGTTTTCATCCTGCAGCAGATAGGTCCGGTTGCCGTGCATTACCCCGCGTTTCCCACGTTCAATGGAAGCCGCCGTCTTACCGCTGTCCAGTCCATGCCCCGCAGCTTCAACGCCAATCAGCCGAACCGAAGGGTCATCAAGAAACGGATGAAAAATCCCCATCGCATTCGAGCCGCCGCCAATAGCCGCTACGATCACATCCGGCAGACGTCCTTCTTTTTCCTGCATCTGCGTTTTTGTCTCGTCACCGATCACACTCTGGAAGTCACGCACCATCGCCGGATACGGATGCGGCCCGGCAACCGTTCCGACGAGGAAATAGGTGTCGTGAACATTGGCCACCCAGTCCCGCATCGCTTCGTTCATCGCATCTTTCAGCGTCCCGGCTCCGGCCGTCACCGGGATGACTTCCGCTCCGAGCAGTTTCATGCGGAACACGTTGGGCTGTTGCCGCTCCACATCGGTTGCACCCATGTAGATCACGCACTGCATGTCAAACAGCGCGCAGACTGTCGCAGTCGCCACGCCATGCTGACCCGCGCCGGTTTCCGCTACGATCCGGCTCCGTCCCATGCGACGGGCCAGCAGAATCTGGCCCATCACATTGTTCAGCTTGTGCGAGCCGGTGTGGTTCAGTTCCTCACGCTTCATATAGAGCTTCGCGCCACCGCAATGTTCGGTGAGACGTCGCGCGAACCAGAGCGGGGAAGGGCGCCCGACATAGTCTTTCAGATAAAATACCAGCTCTTTATGAAAGGCGGGGTCCGCTTTCGCCGCTTTATAAGCGTCATCAAGTTCCAGAATCAGCGGCATCAGGGTTTCGGCCACAAACCTGCCACCAAGCCCGTCCCCGAAATGCCCGGACGCATTCGGTCCGTTGCGGAGGCTGTTCGTTCTCATATCGTCCGTCATGCAAAATCCGCCCCTGCTTCCTTCGCCCGCACCGGAAGCGGGTCCGTCTTATCTGCGGTATAACAGAGCCGGCAGGAGAGCGTCCATGCGAGGCCGTCCCGAAAGAAAAAAGCCGGCTTCTGTCTCGGGTGCTGATAGTCAGTAGCCGCACCGCCACTGGAATCAATTACGAAAAACGATCAGAAACACTTTGCGGACTGTGTCTCATTGCATTCAGACATTTCACGTTGAAAACATATTGCGACTACATGCAGTGAATAAGCCGGATATCCTGATTATTGAGAACATAAGTATGAGGGAACGATTTCTCGTCAGATGCGCTTTGACCATTGGGAGGATACATCATGTCCATGACAGTGAAACTCAGAAACGGCACAGAAGTGCCTGCGCTCGGAATGGGTACCTGGAATATGGGTGATAATGCCGCTCGCCGCAGTGAAGAGCTTGAAAGTCTGCGAACAGGAATTGAACTCGGACTGCGTGTGATCGATACGGCAGAAATGTATGGTAACGGCCGCTCCGAAAATGTTGTTGGCGAAGCCATCTCCGGTATCCGGGATAAAGTCTTTCTCGTCACCAAAGTGCTGCCTTCAAACGGATCTCGCAAGGGGGTTGCGCAGGCGTGTCGCAATTCGCTTAACCGTCTGAAGACTGATCATATCGACCTTTATCTGCTTCACTGGCGAGGGGCGGTTCCTCTGGCTGAGACCATAGAGGCTTTCGAAAAACTGCGTGACGAAGGTCTCATCGGAAGCTGGGGCGTTTCGAATTTCGATGTCAAAGACATGCAGGAACTTGATAATACAGTCGGCGGTGACCAGTGCGTCACCAATCAGATTTTGTACAGTCTCGATCATCGTGGCGTTGAATTTGACCTGCTGGCCGATGACCAGCGACGCAATATCGCGACCATGGCATATTCACCTATAGGGCAGGGGGGTGTGCTGTTGCGAAACGAAGTTCTCGCTTCCATTGCACAGAAGCATAAAACTTCGCTTGGAGGAGCAACGCCGGCTCAGATCGCGCTGACTTGGGTTTTGCGTCAGCCTGATCTGATAGCGATACCTAAAGCTTCTTCGGTGAAACATCTGCGTGAAAATATAGCTGCACGGGAAATAAAACTTTCAGATGAGGATCTGGCTGCCCTTGATCAGGCCTTTCCGCCACCCAAACATCATGTTTCACTCGAAATGATCTGAGTTGTTTTCTCAGGCCAGAATTTGGGGGCGGCGAAACCGTTTCGGGGAATCACCAGATTTTGAATGATTGTCACGCTTTTGAAGTAGAAGCAGATGGCTGGCGATTGTTCATTTTCTCCCCGATACGGGATTATAATGCCAGCCGCATTGCGCAACGCCGGTTTCTTGGCAATCCAAGCGATTTCTCATATTCTAGGGCCGCCTGTAGTCGTGCGGGCATTGCCTCATTCGGAATGCGAACAAATCCCGACTTTTGATAAAATTGCTCATTAAAAGAAAGGTCCAGAAACGTCGTTAATGTCACGGACATTTTTCCCCGCTCCCGTGCATCAGCGATCACAGTTTTTACAAGCTGTGTTCCTGCTCCGCGTCCCTGTGCCTCGCGAGCCACTGACAATTCCAGCACATGAACCGCGTCATCATACTCTTCCGCAATTACAAACCCGACGACCGCCGCTTCGTTACATACAGCAACCCAGCTTAGACCTGCCCGCAGCGCTTCCGCATGCACCGTGTCTGGTGTCACGTCATGGGAGGTAACCCATTCCAGCCCCGGAACCTCCAGAAACGCGAGCGCCGCCGAACGCTCGACAGCGGGAAGCAATCCTGTTTCTGCCGGACAGGTCCGCCGGATCGCTATTGATTTCATGATACCGGCCGTGGCCGGGCGGTGCCCAGTAGTCGCGATGCGCTCAGCATGGCTGCGGCAACGGCGAACAGAATCCCGCCTTCAACGCAGTGCATCGTGCCGTTCGTCATCACAAGACGCAATGTCATCGCCACGGCCATCGCTCCCAGCGTCTGTCCGCCCTGCCGCGCCATCTGGACCATGCCACTCGCACCCCCTTCACGCCCGGAAGGGACTGAAAGCATCATTGCCCGATTGTTCGGAACCTGAAACACGCCAAAGCCAAAACCGGCAACTGCGATCCGCCACGCAATATCAAAAGCCCCCGGCGTTTCGGGAAGCATCCGGAACATAACGAAACCAGCTGCCGTGATCATCAGTCCCACGGAGGACATCTGTCCGGCCGGAATCCGGTCCGCCAGCCGCTTCGTAACATTCGTGGAGAGAATTAGTCCTGCCGCCCACGATGTCATCAGCAGTCCCGTCGCTGTCGCACTCCAGCCAAAATGTTGATTCAGTGCGAACGGAAGAGAAACAAGAAAGAAATTCGATGCAATATATCCCAGAAGCCCTGTAAAAAACGCAATTCGAAATGCGTTTCCACGTAAAAGGTCGACAGGCAAAATCGGCTGCGTCAGCGCGGATTCATGCCGCACCAGCATAGCCGTCGCACCTGTTCCGGCTGCAAGCAACGCCAGGTTGCTCAGAATATTATTGCCATGTGCGAACCCGTCGCCGCTCAGCCCCAGCGCACCAAGTCCGATAACGCAGAGCAGCGCCCCCACCGGATCTGGCATAGCCGATCGCATCCGGGGGCGCGGCAGGGAAGTCTGCGCCAGAAAAAGTGTCAGGGCGCCAAAGGGAATATTGATCCAGAACAGCCATGGCCAGGTGGTAAAAGCCAGAACAATGCCCGCAAGGGACGGGCCAAGCGCCAGTCCAAGTCCGACCATAAGCATATTCAGGGTAATCCCGCGTCCCAGTTCCGCTTTTGGATAGATGAAACGGATCAACGCCGTATTGACGCCCAGCATGCAGGCCGCGCCGATCCCCTGAACGGCGCGAGCCAGCGTCAGAACCAGAAGGGACGGGGCCATGGCACACCCCACCGATGAAAGCATAAACAGAATCACGCCGATAACGCAGAGCCGGGCATAGCCGATCCAGGCGCCGACCGCAGCAAGCGGCAGCAATGAGACGATGCTCGACAGCTGGTAGGCATTCACCACCCAGATCGTCTCTGATGCTGTCGTATGCAGATCCAGCGCAATATCCGGCAGCGCGACATTGGCAATGGCGTAATCAAGCAGTGCCAGCAGAATCGACAGACACATCGCCGTCATCGCCCGGACGCGTGCCGCGCCATACAGACCGTCCGATACGCCGGTTGTCAGGGATATTCCGGGAGCAGGGACGGAAGAGGCGGAATTACGTAATGGCATAATTCGCCACCCTATAGTGCGCCTTATGCACTTTGCAGAGTCATATAATAAAATTCCAACCCCGCTCTGAATGCTCCGGGCAACGGGGGGCAGAGATCTCACGCCGGTGTCGGGACAGTTCAAGGAACCTATGGGTACAAATCAGGAATGAGGCTGATCTGACAGATGTCTTTTCTGGCAGTTCAGGCCTTCCCGAGCCAGCTTACCCGACGGACACGGCGTTTCACCGCAAGGAATACACACTCAACGACATGCGGCACAAACACTGGTCGTGACATAGCCCGCTGCAGCAACCCCTTAATATCTTTCCGTCTGATTGCCACTGAGAAGAAATGCGCATCGTCAAGCTTCATCAGATTATTGGCCCGTTCTGTAAGAAGCCGCATCATATTTTTATTACTGCTGATCTGATCATATTTCGTAAGGTTAAGTGCGGATTTCGCAAGTGCACCATAAGCAACCGTCGTGCGTGTTACTTCAGATAATTTCTGGCTGACAGAGCCTACTCGTTGCGTATAAATATAAAGGGGTTGATCCACGAGACCCCACCGGGCTCCCTTGAGAAGAAGATTGGTGAAAAACAGAAAATCTTCGCCATGGCGAATCGTTGTCGGGTAAAGTTGCCCCGTTTCCGTCAAAAACGCCCGTCGAAAACATGGCTTAAGCAGACCCCAGTCTGTCCTTTGTCCATTCACGAGATTATATTGAAAGAATATTGGCAGACTAATTATTTTTCCGCCAAAATCTCGTATCGCGCCCGATGCTCCCGTCTCCGTACGAATGTCCGAATCGTAAAACAGAAGATCATCCGCAACCATATCCAATGGCCCCGTCTGTTCGATGGCCGCGCTTAGCTTTTCCAGACGTTCTGGTGCATACGCATCATCTGCGTCCAGAGTCGCAATCCATTCTCCTCCGGCTAATCCGATACCTGCGTTCCTCGCTGCGGATGGTCCCCCGTTGACCGGGAGAGCAATAATCCGGAACCGCTCGTCGCCTGTGATAAGCTGTTTTATAACATCGATTGTATTATCGCTGGAGCAATCATCAACAATCAGAACCTCCATAGGAGGAAGTGTCTGATTTTTTAATGATTCAATCGCCCGGTTAACAAAAGCGGACGAATTATAGGTGGTGACGATAACGGAAAAGGAGACAGGCATTACTCACCGGCACAGAAGGGGCAATCGGATTAAAGATTGTGACAGTAACGCAGAAATCTTCCGGGAAGCAAAGTTTCGCTCCTTTGCTCGTCGGTATTTTTCAGCGAATTTATAAATCTGCAGGAACACCTCCGGCTTCCCGGTATATTTTATCATATGTTCAGGCATGAGGAGGAGTAGCCCGAACATATGATATAAGGCAGGCCGAAAAGCTTGGTCTGGCGCCGCTTCTGTTCCCGCTCTAATACGGGAAGGGTTAATACGCCCCTTTCGTGGTGCGATAAAAAAGGAGCGATAAACGAATGCGAAGCAGAACAGGCATTCAGATGACAGGCATGTATCCGTGAGTGCCCAGAAACCTTCAGGCGTTGGCAACGCCGCAACAAGCGGTTTTCTCTGGCTGGTCTTTCAGAGTCTCGCTGCCCGCGGCATCGGATTCGTCACCCAGCTTGTCCTCGCCCGTCTGCTTATGCCGGAAGATTTCGGTGTCATCGGCCTGGCGCTGACCGTCACCACTATCGCTAACTCCCTGATAGGCTTCGGGATCGACGAAGTTCTGCTCCAGCGCCAGAAAACAATCGCTCAGTGGGAAACTCCTGCTTTCTGGCTTAGTTTCGGCATCAGTTTTGCCGGCATGATCGGAATGTTTGTCTTCGCCCCCCTGGCTGCAAAATGGTATCATTCGCCGGGCCTTACCGGACTGATCGTCGCTATTGCTATCGCAACGCCTCTGCGCGCCGTAGCAACCGTGCCGACCGCCAGGATCAGGGCGGAAATGGATTTCCGCTTTCTCGCTACCTACAACACTTTCGATATTTTTGCCCTTCAGATACTCACTGTCGTTTTTGCAGCCTTCGGGATGGGGGCCTATGCTTTCGCGCTCCCTTATCCGATCGTCGGCGCGCTCCGGGCTTTCTGGTTCTGGAGACGCTCAGCGCCGCGTCTGAACCGCCGTTTCCGTTCTGTTCAGCTCCAGTATCTGTTCGGCAACAGTACGCTTGTACTTCTCAGTCGGACTCTGATCGAATTTGTTAACCAGGGCGACTACATAGTGCTCGGTCTGATTGCATCAAAAATCGAGGTCGGTTACTATTTTTTCGCGTTCCGCTTTTCAGCCCAGCCGGTGCGTATGCTGGCGGGCAACGTCACTAACGTCGTCTTTCCGGCTCTCGCTCAGTTCAGAAACGATCCGCAAAAACAGATAGCTTCGGTCATCCGCGCGAGCAGGTTGCTTGGCTACCTGGTTATGCCGTTCTGCTTCCTTCAGGCGGCTCTGGCGCAGCCCGGGCTGCATCTCCTGTTCGGCCAGCGCTGGATGAATGCAGTCCCTTATGTCATCATTCTCAGCATTGGCCTGCCGTTTGATGCCATGAGCTGGCTGACAGGTTCTCTGCTCAGCGCCCGCCGGGAGTTTGCCAGAGGATTTCGCTATCAGCTCGTTGGAATGCCCCTGTTTTACGCTATAGTTATTATCGGCGGCTGGCTGCATGGTACTATGGGCGTCGCCATTGCCGTGGCGGTTTATTATTTTATATGGCCTCCGGCAACGTCTTATCTGGTCCTTATCGGAGGCGGTGTTTCATGGAAAACCGTCGCCGAATTCTATTTCATGCCGGCTATTTTTTCGGCTGTGGCGGCCAGCCTCGGGATCGGCTGCGCCGGATTGCCTGGTATCAGGAATAGCGATTTTATTCAGTGTCTGGTGATCGGCACCGTGATGTGTGGAACATACATTGCGTTTCTGGCAGTTTTCCGACGCGACATGATGCATGAAATTCTTAACAGATTTTCCGGCCTTACAGGGAAACTCCGGCGGCGCAAGCAGGCAACACCGTAATTTCGCCCGTTGCGGCAGCCTTGTTCATTTTCGTAATATGATCGTCAAAATCGGCTTTTTATCCGCTTAACTTCGCATCAATGGTGAAAGGAAGCGCCCGGCGATGCTGTCTTTCCGAACAAGATGAAAACGGATTAGAAACGGAAGCAGATAGCGGTTGCTGTGAGTCAGTTTAATGACCGGCGGCACTTTTGCCGGCATTTTTATCCGACAAAGAATTGTTGCGATACGTTCCCTGTCCCAGTTTACAAACTGCTGATAGAGAAAAGGACCGTCTTCAGCTTTGCGCAGATAAAATGAAGGTCTCTGGGCGCGAAGCGCAACTTGTTCGGCAAGATAAGTTACGAGATATTCCGGACGGGTGATGCCCTGTCGCAGATCATTGTAGGCTGGAGTATTGGATATATCTTTAAAGTAAGCGGCCGCACCCTGAGAAATAATTTTTCTGACCTCATCACGCCAGACTCTGATAAACGGAACTGCCGGTGGACACGCGAGAAACCAGTTTTCTATGACCGGATAATCAGTATTTCGTGTATCCTGCTCCCGATAAAAAGCAATAAGATCAGAAGAATTTTCAATGTTGGCTTTATGCAGCCAGTCTAGGCTTTCGTGGAAAATACAGGTTGCGTCGCACCATATGCCGCCATAGAGATGTAACAATTCAAGCCGGATCATATCACTTTTGTGCTGCGGCATAATGGATGCGTCATGTAAAAATGAAACTTCAATATACTGGGAAATATTTTTGTTATTTAGAAAACGGATTTCATGGTCGGGATTTAATTCCTGTACTCTTTTGATGGTCGCACTTACAAGAGAAGGTTTTTCTTCTTTATCCCAGAAAAACCAGACGATTTTTGGAATCGATGCTGTCGTTTTTCTTTTTATACCGGCGACGAGATTATCGTGCCATCCTGTAAACTCTGGCAATGATTGTCTGGAAAATCCATAGACAATACTTTTTACCGTATCTTTAATGATTCTGATTTTATCATTCATTGCTTCTGGCTTTATAATATTTTTTTTACAAATCTTTTTATCAATTTTCTGTAGTTTTCAGGAATCAAATATCTGAAACTCGCGCGGGCAACCGCAACTGGCATATTCAGCCAGCCAATCAGAGAGAGAGCATCTAAGACACGTCCATCACCGATGAGCCGTATGGCGCAGGACATTTTTCCGGATACAAATATATCGTATCCTTTGTATTCACTAATAGATGGGTATAGCTTTTCATATGTATTGATAATATCAATATCTGCTTTTTCAGGCTCATATGGACGATAGTAACAAATCTCCAGAATCTTTGCCGCTACAGCACAGTCAAACCATTTGTATTCATTTTTATCAATAAGTTCGTGAGCAGCAGATATAGTTTCATCCAGATCACTACAACTTCTTATCGCCTCAAAAGAATCTCTGGAAAACGAAATGTCGGGCTCGTCTTTTCTGCGCCTCTGTTCCGACAGAGCCGCAAGCTGCGACCAGACAGCCTGCTGGCGACCGGAGACGATATCTCCCGATGATATTGATCCTGAATGAATGCGATAATCCCCCATTATATCAGGGATAATATGGAGTTGTCCTGCATCTGAAAGACGCCAGTAAAGATCGGTATCTTCTGCAACACTAAGATACCGGTAACCCCCGGCCTTCCCCAGTGTTTCCCTGCGTACCATCAGAAGCGGCTGCATGATATAAGGCTCATTTGCCGGGATCGAAAACGGATCTGCTTTTGACAGATCTTTCGCTTTAGTGACGTGATTCAAGGTGTGGCTATTGCTGTCGATGTGCCTTGCCAGTCCGCTGACCGCTACACAATCCGGATGAGTTTTCAGGTAAGCCAGTTCTTTCTCAAATCGATCAGGATAGGAAATATCATCGCCATCATGCCTGGCGATAAGTTCAGCGTCGCAGAATGGCAGGCCGGCGTTGAGAGCCGCTACAATTCCGGCATTTTCCTGCCGATGATATTCGATGCGTGCATCCTTGTTCGCAACTTCGCGAACGATATCGCCGGTCCGATCGGTCGATCCGTCATCGATAACAATAATTCGAATATCGCGAAAAGTCTGAGCCTGAATACTGGCCAGTGTCTCTGCGATATATTTTTCGCAGTTATACACAGACATCAGAACATCGATCTGTGCCACGCATCACCCTTCCTGTTACAAAGCCGAGGTTGCCCGCGACGACGCCAGCTACCAGCTGTACCGTCACCTGGTTTCCTGAAAGCAACCACCAGCGTAAGTATCCCTTCGCTCCGGATGATTGCGCAGGTATTCACCAGATTTCCATTGTATCTCTGATACACGCCTTGTAGCCGGAAAGCCATGCTTCTCGAATCTCAGGCGGATAACATGGTCCGGAATTCTCGCTTTCCAGATGATTGCATGCTTTATAACCAGCATCAAAAATAGTTGCCAGCCGATCATCTTCCGGAACTCCATTAAGTTTAATGGCATCTCGAAAAGAAGATTGAAGAAAAAATAAAAATTGAGATAGGTATTTCATAATAAATATTACACAAATATAGATTTCCTGCAATGCTCCGATATTGTTTTCAGGGGATGGCCGTTTGATTTCACTTTGATTGTCAGGATACCAGTGACGAATGTTGAGTTTTATGAAAGCCAGACTTCAGAACAGTGGAATGACACCGTTATTGATCTCGTCATCATGCTCTCTGGCGGCAAATTTTCTTTCACGGCTGATTAAGATCCTGTTTGATGCGCCAATGAAAACTCCGGATGCTGAGACCTGTAACGGATTGACCATGTGAAGACATGACATGCCGGCGCGGCAGTTCAGGCAGATACCTGTTTTCATTCAGGAACCGGTGAAATTTTCATGAAAAACCTGCCCGCTCGCGTGTAACCAAAAACGGACAATCATCATGCATAGACACGGGAGCAGCGTATGGCGACACAGTAACAGATCTGTTGACTACAGCACGCCTTGTGGCCGTATTCAGAGGTTGTCGGAAACGAATTGAATGCCGTCTTCGCATAAACAGAACTCTGAACATACAGCTCAACCAGCAATAGCGGTATCTCTGCTCGTTATTTGTTCTTTCGCGCATATATGTCCGTACACTATTCTGAGCCACATAAGTGCCGGTCATTATCTGTTCTATTGTCGTGTCTGCGGACAAAACGCTTAATAAAAGGGCAGATCGGATAATAATGGGTTAAAACCTGTTCTCCAGCGATTTTACGATTATCGTTTCATACTCTGACTGGTCGCCTGCGAGCCCGTTAGCATCATATGTCCGATCGATTTGCAAACGCGCATGATCAAGACTGCGGTGTTCAGTGTGCTGTCTTTAGTCAGGATGGTCCTCACCCAACCTCCGGCAACATCTTGCCCGGGTTCATGATACCCTCGGGGTCAATCGCTGTCTTGATGTGCCGCATCACGTCCAGTTCGGCACCACCACGCCAGGCAGGCATCATGTAAGTTTTCAGCTGTCCGACCCCGTGTTCAGCTGAAAATGATCCACCCAGGTCTCGTACTATCGCCGTTACCGCATCCATGATTTCATGATCGCATGCTAGGAAAGCGGCTCCGTCAGCCCCTTCAGGCTGCACCAGATTGAAGTGAATATTGCCGTCACCGATATGACCAAACGGCGCCACACGAATGCCCGCAATCAACTTCTTGCAGGCTGTGGTCGCCCGATCAATAAATTCAGGGATTGCAGAAAGCGGCACAGACACATCGTTTTTCACGGATGTTCCGGCGCGTTTCTGGGCTTCCGAGTGTTCCTCGCGCAGTTTCCAGAAAGCTTGGCGCTGGGCTTCGCTTTCCGCAAGCACTGCATCGCTGACCAGTCCGTCCTCAAGTGCTTTACCGAGCACCTCTTCCATCAGCCCTCGCAGAGTGTCGCCTCCGCGCGGGCTGGCGAGTTCCACCAGTACGTAAGCCGGAGATGGTTCCGCCAGCGGAAGCGGTGCGTCAGGAATAAGTGTATTGACCAGTTGCATGCTGAGGCCGGACATGAATTCAAAAGCCTGAATCGCACTTGGTTCCGCATTGCGAAATGCTGCGAACAACTCCAGCGCCGCTCTTGCGTCCGCCACTGCGCATAAGGCTGTCTCAATGGATTTCGGCTTTGGCTGCAACTGAAGGATGGCTCCGGTAATAATCGCCAGTGTTCCTTCCGAGCCTATGAACAGCTGCCGCAGAGCATAGCCCGTATTGTCCTTGCGCAGCCGCCGCATCAGATTCAGAATCCGTCCGTCTGGCAGCACCGCTTCCAGGCCCAGTGCCAGTTCTCGCGCATTGCCGTAACGTACCGTGTTGTTGCCACCGGCATTGGTCGCCAGTATGCCACCGATATCCGCAGAGCCTTCCGATGAAATCGACAGTGGCAGCATCAGGCCCGCATCCAGTGCCGCATCCTGCGCCGCTTTCAGGGTCACGCCGGCATCGATGCTCATCGTATTATCGATCCGGTCGATATCACGTACCCGGTTCATGCGGCTCATCACGATCACCAGCGCCCGCCCGCTGTCATCCGGCGTGGCGCCACCCACCATGCTCGTGTTGCCGCCCTGTGGGACCACTGGAATTTTGTGCCAGGCACAGAGTTTTACGGTCTTTGCGCAGGCTTCCGTGCTGGCCGGACGGGCCACCGCGAATGCTTTGCCATGGAACATACCGCGCCAGTCGGTCAGATATGGGGCTGTATCCGTGTCCTGTGTCAGTAATCCGCCTGGCCCGAGAATGCTCTTAAGAGCATTGATCAGAGTGTCCGAAAAAGCAGCAGAGGAAGATCCGGTCATGCCATCTGTCTCCAGGCAAATAAAACCCCGGGGTACACGACCCCTCTGTATCAGCCGGGCGCCCCCCGGTTGATGTCGGTTTGTCATGCCGCCGGCCAGAATGCTAGCCCGCTTCCCATCGGCAGACGATCAATTACGGCTGAGTCAATTACTCATGCCGCAAAAATCCGGTATCCCATCTTTTATTCATGCAGATCAGCGGGCATCTGATATTTTACTGGCAGCCAATACGCGAAAAAAGAGCAGTTCTCACTGGTTAATGCAGATAAACGGAATTTGGCGTATGATGTGGCGCCGGCCGCAGCGAATGAAACAGCTCCGTCCCGGCCACACCGGCGACGCACCCGACCAGCACTGCCAGCCCTACAAGTCCGAACCGCGTATGGCTGGTCGCCTGCACAGCGGAAAGCTGACTTTGCGTTTCTGCCCGAGCCTGCTGTGTCAGAAACAGTTCTGTCTTTAGCTGAGCATTATTGGCCCGGGCCGAACGCAATTCCAGATCAAGCTTTGTCACACTTTCCGTCAGTTCACGAACGCGCATCCGTTCCTGCTGCACATCAGCTGAAGCTGAGGATTTGGTGGATCGTGATCGCGTAGACGATGCGGCACGCTTCGGCGGATCAGGGGCAATCGCAATGAAAAGATTTTTCAGTGCGCCGCCGGTCATGCCGTTCCGTCGCGCCCGCGACCTGATCGTCTCAAGAGCCGTGGCCGATTGTCCGGGCTGATCCTCAAGCACCAGAGCAAGGATGTCAGAAAGAACTTTCAGCTCTTTCGGATCGAAGGTCTCGCTCATGCAATGTTCCGCTGAAGACGGGGCGGGGATTGTCCTTCGCCCGGAATATCTGACTCGTTACCTGAGGCGAAGCCGGACCCTGGACGTGGTGCGGCCGCCCGCGACAGCCGGTCCCGGATTGCGACAGCCAGGCCATTTCCGGGCACGGGTTGTACCGCTATTCCGCGCAGGCCAAGTAAGGCACCTTCATAATCCAGCGCCCGAAGGCCGGCGAACAGCCGGGAAGCTGCTTCATCCAGCCTTCCGGCCTCGCTCAGATTCCACACCAGCCGTCCTCCCTGCAGCGGAAGGCCAAATGCCAGAAGCGCCTCATCGTCTGCTACAGTCGACGCATCCAGACGCACCGGAAGCCTGGGAGCGTAATGCGATTTCAGCATTCCCGGTCCGGGTAGCGCACCCGATACGCTGTCGTGAGCAGGCCATGTCAAAGGGCCGATTACAGCCTCTATGTCTTCTGCGGTCACCGCGCCTGGACGCAGCAAAATGGCAGCAGAACCGGACAGGTCCAGCACAGTGCTTTCGACTCCGACCCGGCAGGGGCCAGTGTCCAGGACAGCGGCGATGCGCCCGCCCAGGCCATCCATTACATGTCCGCCATCGGAGGGACTCACCGCGCCTGATCGATTGGCGGACGGAGCTGCAACAGGACGGCCAACAGCGCGAAGCAAAGTCAGCGTGGCCTCCTGTGCCGGAACTCTTACCGCCGCCGTAGGTAAGCCCGCCGTTGCCAGGTCACAAATCCGTCCGTCCACCCGTCGTGGCAAAACCAGCGTCAGCGGACCGGGCCAGAATCGCACGGCCAGCGCCCGCGCGCGTTCATCGGCCACTACATTCTCAAAAGCGCTTTCCGCGTCAGCAAAATGGCTGATGAGAGGATTGAAATGTGGTCTGTTTTTTGCTTCGAAAATTTGTGCGACGGCCAGCGGATCGGTCGCATCGCCTCCCAGTCCGTAAACTGTCTCTGTCCCGAACGCGACAAGACCGCCTGAGCGAAGAAGCTCGGCGGCCCGGGATAGTCCGGCGGTATCTGCGGCAAGGCGTTCGGTCATTCTGATCCTGCAGGAAAGACCGTCCGCATAACATAAATAAGCGGCGGATCACCAGTACCAGGATGCGTCCGGCCCGGTTGCTTCATGCAGTTCATACAATGACAGTGGAAACAGCCCGAAAAAAACCAGCAAATTCCGGTCAGTTACGCCTTGTCCGACAGAATGCCTGCGCAGACAAACGAAGGATTTTTCCAGCCGGGCTTGCTGTAATGAAGCGGCGTGCCATCCAGCAACGTAACGGTCCCGCCCGCTGCTTCGACAATCGCCTGCGGTGCCGCTGTGTCCCACTCCATTGTCGGACCGAGACGGGGATAAAAATCGGCTACCCCCTCAGCCACCCGCATAAATTTCACAGCTGAACCGATATTTCCGATCGACGCGATAACATGGCCATCAAGAAACCGCTTCAGCTCAGGTGCATCTCCATGGTGTCTGGATGCCAGAACGGCAATTCCCTCGGCCGGCGCCGTGCGAACGTGAATATCGTGCTCGCCATCGCTGTCGAAACGTTTGGCTCCGAGCCCGGCCCCGCCGGCATAAAATTGTCCATAGGCAGGCAATGCCATTGCACCCAGCACTGCCCGACCATTCCGCACCAGACCGATATTTACTGTAAAATCGTCACGCCCGGCAGCAAATTCCCTCGTGCCGTCCAGTGGATCAATCAGCCAGTAAATATCACCGGCTGCAACATGGATGCCTGCGGCAACCTCTTCTTCTGCAATGACAGGAATCTGCGGAGTGGCGTTTCGCAGCGCCTTAAGAATGTGTGTTTCTGCCGCCTGATCCGCTTCCGTCACCGGAGACAGGTCAGACTTCACCGTCGTCACAAAACCTTTCCTGCGAATGGCATTGATAATGTCGCCGGCTTCACGCGCCAGACGAAGGGCAAGAGCAAGAAGGTCCGTATCTGATTGTGGATGAGCATCGGTTGTCATGAGTCTATTTTACTCCACATGCATGGACGTGCAATTGATATTGCCGTCAACCTGCTATTGCTTTGGACATAGCTCATTGCCCGGCAGGCCGCTTGCCAGGCAGGCAGCGCCTCCGCTACGCCTGTGCTCACAATTCGGACATGAGGTCAGAGGTCGGGCATCCGCGTTGCGACCATTCACAACTCCAGGCATGCAAAAAGGGCGCTACCGTGGCAGAGATCAGCTTTCAGGACCTCTCACTCCCCTCTGGCGGCGCTCTGGCGCTTCCTGAATTTGCCGAATCGGAGCGCTCGAATCTTTTCAGGGCAGCCGATGATGCGACCGGGGGCGCCATCAGTCGCGCCGTCGAAGCGGCATCATTTACCTTCAGATCGGGTGCCAGTTGCACTGTGCTGGCGCCGGGCGCCGGTCTGGAACGCGTCGTTCTTGTCGGTCTTGGCAAAAAAGAAGATTTCACTGAAGTCTCCGCTGAGCGTGCGGGCGGGGTCGCGGCGATCGCCATGGCGATGCACACTCAGGCCGCCATTTCCACGGACGGCATCGCCAGTGCCCAGGTTCCTCTCGTTGCTTTGGGGGCCAGTCTCGGTCTCTATCGGTTTGACCGCTACCATACGATCCACAATGACGATCCGCAGAAGCTTATCGGCCTTACAATCCTGACAAGTGCCGCCGATACGGCTCAGCCTGCCTGGGCCGGTTGGGATGCCGTGGCGCGGGGCGTCACTCTCACCCGCGACCTGGTAACCGAACCTGCCAATATTCTCACGCCCGTCACATTCGCTGACCGCACGGAGAAACTCCGCAGCCTGGGACTGACCATCGAAGTGTTCGATCGTCCGGCTATGGAAAAGCTTGGTTTCGGTGCCCTGCTCGGTGTGGCCCAGGGCAGCAGCAATGAACCCCGTATGGTCGTCATGCGCTGGAACGGGGCTGGGGATGAGTCCGCGCCGCTTGCCTTCATCGGCAAGGGGGTCACCTTCGATTCCGGAGGTATCTCCATCAAGCCTGCGGCTGGCATGGAAGATATGAAATGGGATATGGGTGGTGCCGGTGTCGTTACCGGTCTGATGTCAACGCTCGCGCGTCGTCAGGCTAAAGTGAATGTTGTCGGTCTTATCGGTCTTGTCGAAAATATGGTTTCCGGTAATGCCCAGCGCCCCGGCGATGTCGTCCGCAGCGCTTCCGGTCAGACCATCGAAGTTCTCAATACCGATGCCGAAGGCCGTCTCGTGCTGGCTGATGTTCTTTGGTACGCCCGGGAAATTTTTAAGCCTCGTTTCATGGTCGATCTTGCCACACTGACAGGTGCTGTCATCGTTGCTCTTGGCCATGAATATGCAGGACTGTTCTCCAATGATGACACACTGGCCGCCAATCTCGATGCAGCAGGCAGGATCAGTGGTGAAAAACTGTGGCGCATGCCGCTGTCTGACGACTATGATCAGTTTCTGAAATCTGACATCGCCGATATGAAGAATATCGGCGGACGTCCGGGCGGGTCCATCACTGCAGCACAGTTTCTTCAGCGTTTCGTCGGCGATACGCCGTGGGCGCATCTCGATATCGCCGGTGTCACCTGGGCCTCGAAGGCAAAGCCTGGTGCGCTGAAGGGCGCCACCGCCTTCGGTGTACGTCTGCTTGATCGCCTTGTTCGTCAGTATGAGGCGAAGTGAGGCAGAACGAGACGTTTGGAAGATGGCGGAAATCGGCTTCTATCATCTGACCCGCACCGATGCCCATGAGGCGCTTCCGGTGCTTCTCGGGCGGACGCTCGACAGCGGCAGGCGCGCCGTTATCCGCTGCGGCAAGAGCGAGGAAGCCGGTGCGCTGGATATTGCGCTCTGGAAAGTCTCTGATCCTGTCTGGCTTCCTCATGCGGCGACCGGCGGGAAATATCCGGATCGCCAGCCGATCTGGATCACTGCCGGAGAAGATGTGCCTAATGGTGCAACTTTTCTCTTTCTGCTCGGTGCTACAGATACTCTGACAATCGACCCTTTCGAACGAGTCTTCGATCTTTTCGATGGCCGCGACGAAGTTGCGGTGGCGGCGGCCCGTCGGCGCTGGATGGCGCTCAAAGCGCAGGGCCATACTCTGGCCTACTGGCGTCAGGAGGCAAAGGGCTGGACCCGTGCCGGTTAACTCCGGATGGGAAATTTACGTGGATGCAGCGGTTCCGTGCCGGAGGGAATGACCGGGGCGACATCTGTTTTTCGATGCGAGGAGCAATTCAGTCTGCAAGACAGAAGTCCGGTCACAGCCGCCCGCTTCCGTTATACGGCCATCGCTGCGCCTTTTTCCAGCGATAGAGAAATGCGCCCGGGACGATTAATACGGAGACAGAGACGACAACGCCCTCAAACCATTCGAATATTTTCTTCATTTTCTGCCGTTTTCATCACCCGTCCGTATCAGCGGTTCTTCATCCTCAGCATGAGGACGACAAACAGAACTGAGACGGAGAGCGCGATCAGGCAGAATGCAGGGGCACAGACAGCACTCATACAACATTGGCATCTTCGTCCCTGACAGTGGACAGCCGCCGCAGACCATCTCGCAACTTACGGTTATCTGACACGATGAATGGCAACCCGTGGCGGTCGACTCCCAGATCGATGTCCGGGTCGAACTGACTTTCCCGCAGAATGTCCTCGCGCGTGAGATAGTAGCGTTTGCGTTTGGAGCCGTGGAAGCCGTGCATCAGCATTCCACCCACGACGCCGATATCCTGTTTCACGAACTCATCGCACAGTTCCGCGTAACGCTTCAGCCTGCGTGCCCCGCCACCGGTTTCCTGAAGCTGAGTGATGGGGATTTTCCCTGCGAACGCCATGGCAGATACGTAATCAGCCTTCCCGCTTACCATCCATGTCGGCAGTCCGCCGATGTCATTCCAGACATCCAGCCGGTAAGCCCAGGCGTAACCGCAATGCGCTCTCGTGTCTTTCTTCCGGTTCGGATCAAGACCCCAGCCATAAGTCATCTGGCCGCTGTAGTCCGGTGTCGGAACATTGACATCTCCGGCAAGCCACGCCGCGCAGAAAGAGCGGTCAACCGTCGAGCCCCATTCGTTCGGGACGGGATTCTGGTCCGGCCCGAGATCAATGGAATAGGACCATGGCTGGCCGACGCGGTGAACCTGAAGCATATCGAGCGTCGCCAGAGGCCAGTCAGGACGCTGGAAGAACACATCCGCATCGATCACCGCTATGTATTTCGCATCCTCCGGCAGCATGCGAACGCCGTAAGCGACCAGCCCTTCCTTCATCCAGTTCTCGTGCCGGGCATCACCGCGCAACTGGAACAGACGCACATGGCGCAGGATCGGATCATCGGGATTGAGAGCGAAGTCACGTTCGCCAATAGTATGCTCAACCAGAGTCAGGGTGACGCCCGCCTGAAGCATCTGCGGAATATACTCCCGCAGCAGCCGGATACGGGACTGCCATTGGCGATTATTTGAGAACACTGAGACAACGTGAAGCTGAGAGGCAAGCATCAGAGATACCAAATCCGGACAGGGACTGAGATGAGCCAGAAAGCGCAGAGCGCCAGGGCGACAATGATCAGCGTAGTCATCGTTCAGCCACCTGTCCCAGAACTGCGGTCAGTGCGCCGAGCGCGCCGCCGATCCAGAGACCGGCCAGGAATGTGGCGAGGTAAGAGAAGGTCATCAGACGCCGTGCCGACTGCGAATTGCGGCGATCTCGGCTGCACGCCACTGAGGCGAACCCGGGGCAGCACCAGCAGAACGAGGCGCCAGAAAGGCCGCTGTGACGGTTGAGACCGCGCTGGAGATGACAGCGGCAACCGATGCGACATCGGACGCAACAGCCGAAATTTCTGACGTAAGCGTGCCGCCGAGTGTGGATGCTTCAGACTGAACGACCGCCGCCAGTTCAGTGGAACCGGTGTTGAGCGCCGTGAGAACGCTGGTGACGACTGCCGGGGCGCTGCCCTTCGTGAAGGTGATGGTCGAGCTTCCGGACGAATAAGCGTTCCATGCAGTCAGTGCGGTCTCGACAGCGGAAATCACTTCGTCTGCCACAGTAACGACGGCAGCCGGAACTCCGGTAAACGCCAGCACAGTTTTGACGATATTCAGTGCTGCCGTGGTGTCCGACGTGATTTCTGACACATTGATAGTAATCGTCGTCGTGTCGCCGGAGGTGGCGGTCGTGCAGGCTGTAAGTCCGAGAGCTGCGCCACCCAGAGCAGTGTTGAGCAGGAAATTGCGGCGGGAGAGGTTGGTCATGGTATTTTCCCATAAATAAAGTCACCCGGCGTGGGCGGTTGCGTGAGGGTAACTGTCTCGGCCCGCGGCTATCGGATCTATGGAGATAATGAGGGTTTGATCCGGTCAGGAAGCCGGCTCCTGTATCAGCACAACAGCGTCGACAGACCTCTTTATATGCTCGCCGGCTTGTTACAGTTTTGCGAAAATGCCGGCGGGCCACGAAGTGGCGGCTCAGCATCCGATATCAACGGTCATCGAAGTGTTTGGCCGGGGAATATGGGTATATCTCTGACAGGGTAGTATATCAGGGTGCATGGAGATGGATTTTTGTGTCCGTTCAAAAAAGCTGCCCGGGTGGCCAGCGTTGTGACCGGGGATGGTAAAGGGGATGGTAAAATCGAATCAAAAGATTAAAACGGCTATCATTGGGGTAATATTTTCTTTTGAATGAAAAGGATTTCGTTCCTAGGGCGTGTCGTTATTTAATACCGCTGATTGCGGAGACGAGTTGCACGGCAGCGAGGCATGTTGACTTTAGTTTTTCGTGGCGTGTTGCAATACCTCTGAACTGCTTCAGTCCGGCAAAGAAGCGTTCGGTGATGTTTCTGTTTTTATAAAGCAGGAAGCTGGTCTTCCGGGGATTTCTACGGTTTCTTTTTGATGGAATGACCGGTGTGATCTCCCGCTCTTCGAGCTTATCGATCAGGGGATCGGCATCATAAGCCTTGTCAGCGATGAAGGCTTTGGGATCGACTTCATGCAGTAAAGGTCCTGCTTCAGTGATGTCCGCTCTTTGTCCGGGTGTCAGGGAAAGGACCACAGCCTTCCCGGCAGCATCGACAACGGCGTGCATTTTCTTGGTCAGTCCCCCACGGGATCGTCCGATGGCCTGGTAATCCCCCCCCATTAAAAATGGGGTGCATCCGTAGAATTCACACGGCGAGTTTCAGTTTTTGAGCGGGTGTGATCCCGCCGGTCCCCACGTTCGGTCGTTCGTTGTTGTATGTCCATAGCCATTGCGTGGCGTAATCCTGTGCTTCCCCTATGCTGCCAATGATATTCTGGTCCGGCCATTCGTGCCGGGCGGTCCTGTTATAGCGTTCGACATAGGCGTTTTGCTGCGGCTTACCGGGCTGGATGTGGCAGATACTGATCTGGAGTTTTTCAGCCTAGGTCGACAGCTTTCCGCTGCTATACTCAGGTCCGTTGTCAATGCGGATGCAGACTGGCTTGGCGCGCCATTCAATGATCCTGTTCAGGCTACGGATCACCCTCTCGGCCGGCCGCGAGAAGTCACCTCGATAGCTAGGCCTTCACGGTTAAAATCATCCAGCACATTCAGCAGACGGAACACCGGGCCATCCTCCAGACGATCCGCCATAAAGTCCATCGACCACACGATATTCGGTGCCTCAGGCACAGCCAGGGCGTCTCAGGCTTATCTCGCGTTTACGCGGCTTGATCCGCAGGTTCAGCTCCAACTCCCGGTAAATCCGGTAGACCCACCCGCTTATGGTTCCACCGGTAACCCTTAACATTGCGCAAATACAAAAAACACAGGCTAAAACCCCAATTCCGCCGCGCCTGCGTCACCCCCAGGAGCAACTCAGCAATCTGCTCGTTCTCACTCTTCAGCAGGGGAGCATAGCGATAACATGTCTCGCTCACCCCAAACGTCCGGTAGGCCAGCGCAATGCTGACACTTCGCCTCGCTACGGCCAACGCGGCCATTTCCCGGCGCTGAGATGGCCGCGTTATTTTCCCCCCAAAGCCTCTCCCTGAGCAACTCGTTCTGCAGGCTCAACTCGGCAAACATCTTCTTCAAACGGCAGTTCTCGTCTTCCAGGGCCTTCATCGACGAGATCATCAACGTATCCATGCCACCGTATTTGGCCCGCCATTTGTAAAATGAGGCGTTGCTCATGCCATGCTCACGGCAAAGCTCCGCTATAGGCATACCGCCCTCTGCCTGGCGAAGGATCGCCAAAATCCGGGTCTCGCTATAGCGAGACTGTTTCATCAAAATGTCCTCATGCAAAATGCCGAGAAAATTCTACTTATCAATCCCCTTAATCGCAGGGGGGATTACCGCCCGATGAAGTCGATCCCGGAGTCTTCATCGCTGCTAAGGCCTGTGATACCAATCCACTCATCGAACAGCTCGAAGAACAACAGACCATATCGGTCATTCTATCAAGGAAAAACCGTCGCACTACACGGAAAATTAGCTTCCCGCTTTATAGAGAGAAACGAGATCAGATGCTTCTTTGCCAGACTGAAGCAGTTAGGAGTATTACAACACGTTATAACAAGCTGAAATCAATCTTCCTCGCAGCAGTTCAGCTTGTGTCCGCAATTATCGGACTTAACTGACGACATACCCAGAACGATCTTCAGACATACGTCGTGCAATCCGTGTCACGTCAATCCCAGCCATTGACCCTGAATTATGGCCAAGAAAAGGACGTTGCAGACGAATCGTTTCTGAAACACGTCGATCACGCCTCACGACACCAGCAAACTTAGGCACCTGTTTGAGAAAGCGACTACATGCTTCGGCAAGAACAGCATAAACTGCTTCTCCCGACCGGAGGCCGGTCGCCTGATTCACGACAATTTCTGCATTTGTCATGGAGAAACCGTCTGTTTGTCTGTCTTTGATCGATAATTTCAGGACCGCATACGCATCGGTCAATGCTGTTGGCTCTTCTGTCGTCACCAGAAGAAGCCTGTCTGCCGCAGCTGCAATTGCCCTGGAACTCCAGTCTATCCCGGCACAGAGATCAATGAGAATAATATCGTAAGCAGACAGCATCCGAAGCTGTTCGAGAAGATCATGTACATTATCCGGTTTCAGGAAACTCAACGTCGAAGCCCCGGAGTGGCCCGGAAGAATATCAAGCTGAAGCCGGGTGGCCGGCCTGTTTGGATCTGTCAGAAAATATGGTGTAACGGCCCTGGGAATCGAAATCTGTTGCTTTAGTATGTGTGTTATATCGAACTTGTGGTGCAGACCCAACTGGATATCCACATTTCCCAAACCAAAATCTCCATCGACAACGAGTATCCTTCTGTCAGGGTTTTCGCGGAGAAGAGCATGCGCGAGCGTGAGAGAAAACCATGTTTTGCCAACTCCACCTTTCCCGGAGGCTACTGCAATAATGCGCGGCGTGGACTTCAGATCGGCAATTTTTGTTTTCTGGGAAAATAACGGCCTGACAGCTTTGCTGTAAGGACGAGGCTGAGAGGTAAACACAGTCTCTGACATTTCGTCGTTCCTCACATTGCAGACAGCGCGGCAGGGTGGGTTGCCCGTTGCACCAGAGATGCCACCGGATGACGATGTGTCAGATTCGCCCGGTTTTTAATCTGTTGCGTAGGTAAATCCGACTCGAAGGATTGTCCCTGATCTGTTGCGGAGAGTGCCTGCTCAGACGGAGCGTCATCTGCGACAGGTGGGTCTCCCCTTTTTGCCAGGCGGGAGGCAAGTATGCGGGGTGTAAGGCGGACAAGCCCTCCAACCGTTGCATCACTGATCCCTGCTTCTGTCAAAACCAGTCCGCAGGCTGCTGCCGTAACCACATTTCCAATGCGACGGGCCTGATCCATCCTGGTGGCAATCATCATTCGGGTCCGCGCTTTGCCAAAAATTTCGGCGATGTCAGCAGACTCTTCAGTATCATGTCCTGCCGGAACAGTAAGACAGAGCTGTGCCCGCGTCGAAGATGTCAGTTCGGTAAGAACCGCGTGCGTATCAGCAGAATAGGGATTGACCGAAGCGGTATCAATAAGAACAGGCTGCCCGTTCCGTCGTTGATTCAGAGCTCGCTTCAGCGTTTTGATATCATGCGCTGCCAGCAATGGAATGCCAAGGCGACGCGTGTGAATGGCAAGCTGGTCAATGCCACCCCCACATTCGCGATCTGTCGTAATGACAAGTGGTGTGTTGCCTGCGAGTACAAGCCTGGTCGCAAGCTTTGCCACGGAGAGGGTTTTGCCCGAACCTGGAGGGCCGACCAGAGCCAGTGGTGACTTCCCGGGCGAAAAAGAAAAAGAACCAAAACGAACAAGCTTTGATATTGAAACAGAAAGCGTTGCAGTCGTGAGGTCTTCGACCAGTATTTCCGGAATTCTGTGCCAGAGCAGGCTCTCTTTGAGAGTGGTAGGGGCAGTATAGTCGCTGACATCTGTCGGAGTGTTAAAATCAGATGTTTTCAGATCCATATCAGCAGATGGCGGCTCTGTGCCGGCATGACCGCAGAGCCGTTCGTTGCGGATTGCATCAGAAACCACAGCCTCCGGGTCAGGAACGTCTGTGGCGGCAACAACCTCGACACCATTCACGGTGACGCGCTCAGAGAGGATAAGTGCTGTCTCCCCGAGCGCCGCTCGTACCTGCCTGACGGCATCTTTCATGTTGACATCAGAGAATGTTCTTAATTTCATGCTATATTCCGTAATGAAACTTTATTCTGAGCTGAATTACTTACTTAATGGTTGCAAGCGTCCGAATACGCGCACGAGGCGCGATTTCAGTCTGTGCCAGCACCGGTGTTGCTGGCCTGAGACGTTCCATGATCGCGCGCACGGCACCGCGGATGCTACCGCTCACCACAAGAACAGGGGCTTCTCCGTGTGCCGAAGTCTGATCCAGAGTCGATTTCAGGCGGGAAATGAATTCGTTCAGCTTTGACGGTGCCATGGCAAGCTGACGATCTTCCGGCGGTCCAACCATACTTTCAAGAAAGACGCTTTCCCACGCCGGTCCGAGAGTGACGATCGGAATGTAGCCTCCCGGTCCGGTAAAAGCGGCACTGATCTGTCGGCAGAGCCGGGTTCGGACATGTGCGACAATTTGCGGTATAGCTCGAAGACCCAGTCCGCAGGCTTCCTGAACAGCCTCAAGGATTGTCGAAAGATCCCGCACGGAAACACGTTCAGCAAGAAGAGCCTGCAGCACGCGCTGCACGGCGCCAAGTGAAATCTGCGATGGTATCAGATCCGCGACCAGCTTCTGCTGATCACGTGGCAGGTCGTCAAGAAGCTTCTGAGTTTCGGTATATGTCAGCAAATCCGAAAGATTTTCTCTCACCAGTTCGCTAAGATGGGTAACAATAACACTTGCGGGATCAACGACGGTATAATTCTGAAAGGTCGCTTTTTCCCGCAGGTTCATTTCCACCCACATGGCCTGTAGTCCGAAAGCCGGTTCCTTAGTAGTCTCGCCAGGAAGATCGGGCAGACCGCCGGCGGGATTCATCACCAGAAGACGATTAGGCCGAACCTCGCCGGAACCGACTTCGATCTCCTTAATCCTGACCGAATAATGATCAGTGCCAAGCTGCAGATTATCCTGAATGCGTACGGGTGGGAGAATGAAACCCATTTCAGATGCGACAGTTTTGCGCAGAATTTTGATCTGTTCCGTAAGTTGCGGCGTCTCTCCGCTTGCGAGAGAAAGCAGACCGAAACCAAGTTCCAGACGGATCATGTCAATCCGGAGAGAATCCGTAATCGGAGGCTCTGAGCTGGCAGGAACGACTGCCGTCGTAACCGGATTTTCGTCTTCATCAGTAAGAGGATGCTTATAACGCATCCATGCACCAGCGCTGGCAAGACCGCCCAGGGCAAGAAATGGAAAAGCTGGCAGCCCCGGCATAAATGCCATGACACATGCAATCCCGCCTGCAAGGGCAAGCGGTTTTACTCCCCCGCCCAGCTGTCGCACCAAAGTGGCATCTGCAGCTCCTTCGGTTCCTCCCTTAGTGACAACAATACCAGCGGCAGTCGAGACAAGAAGGGCCGGAATTTGCGATACGAGCCCGTCACCGACTGTTAATGTCGTGAACGCTGAAGCCGCTTCAGAAAGCGGCATGCCATGCCGAACCAGACCGATCGTGAGGCCGCCCATGATGTTAATGGCCGTAATAAGCAAACTGGCGATGGCATCGCCCCTTACGAACTTTGCCGCACCATCCATGGCGCCGTAAAAACCACTTTCCTCTTCAAGCTCTCGCCGCCTGACGCGTGCGATTTTGTCGGAAATTACTCCGGATGCAAGTTCCGCGTCGATCGCCATCTGCTTGCCAGGCATCGCATCCAGTGAGAAACGGGCAGCAACTTCCGCAATTCGTCCAGATCCCTTCGTGATCACCATAAAATTGACGACAAGCAGGATCGAAAACAGAATTCCTCCGATGACAACATCTCCGCCCATGAGGAAGCCGCCAAAAGCCGCAACGACATGCCCGGCGGCATAAACACCTTCATTGCCATGGCCAAGAATGAGCCGCGTCGTCGCCACTTCCAGTGAAAGGCGCAGGAGTGTCGTGAGCAGAAGAAGTGTTGGAAACGATGTGAAGTCGAGAGGGCGTTTGAGAAACAGCGCAACCATGAGGATCAGAACGGAAGACGTGACCGATAAAGCCAGTCCAATGTCTAGGATCATGGTTGGGAGTGGTAAAATCAGGATCGAAAGAAGTGCCGCTACGCCGAGCGCAAGGCCCACATCCGTTCCAGGTAACAGCCTTCGCCATCCGCCATTTTTCAGATTTTTAATGTCGAAGGCACGCAGATTTCTGGTTAAATCATTTGCGATTTTCCGTGAGCCCGAGACGGCTGGTGTCTGTGTGTTGCTCATTGAGACGCTGTCATGCCGTGTGTGGGAGGAGGAATAGCTGCCCCCTGCTGAGCATAATCGCGCAGTTTGTTCCGTAAAGCGCGAATGGAAATGCCAAGCAGAGATGCCGCGTGTGTACGATTTCCGTCGGTGTGTGAGAGTGTATCAAGAATAAGAGCCTGTTCCACTTCATCCATTCTGTGCCCGACCCAGGGTGCCAGAATCTCCTGGGCAGAAATCACTTTCTGAAGGTCCGGAACTTCAGAAAATTCGAAGGCATCCGCATCGATAATTTTTCCTGGTGCCATTAATACTGCACGATGCATGGCGTTCTCCAGTTCACGCACATTTCCTCGCCAGCTATGCTTTTCAAGTTTTTGTAGCGCTTCCGGACTGAGAGGACGGTCAGGAAGCCCGTTTATCTCGCTGTAATTACGTGAAAAATGATGGGCAAGAAAAGCAATATCAAGTGCACGGCTCCGCAACGGGGGAAGAGTTATTGAAACGACATTAAGTCTGAAATACAGATCTTCCCGAAATCTTCCGGCAGAGACTTCCGACGGAAGATCACGATTTGATGTTGCAATAAGCCGCACGTTGACCGGAACCGGAGAGCTTCCTCCCAGCCGGTCAATTTCGCGTTCCTGGATCGCTCTGAGCAGTTTAGCCTGCAGGCGAACGTCCATTTCACTGATTTCATCAAGTAACAAAGTGCCGCCATCCGCTGCTTCAAAACGGCCAATTCGTCGAGCGGCCGCTCCGCTGAAAGCACCACGTTCATGACCGAACAATTCGGATTCAACCAGTGTTTCAGGTAATGCCGCGCAATTCAATGCGACAAACGGGCCTTTTGCGCGTTTAGATGTCTGATGAATATAGCGTGCCATGACTTCTTTTCCAGTTCCGGATTCTCCGGTAATCAGAACGGATGCATCAGAAGCGGCTATTCGGTCAGCTTTTGCGACAACGCTAAGCATGACAGGATCAGATGAAAGAACTGTCAGGCTTTCATCTGTGGCATTCTGGATAAAGGCAGCGATAAGATCCGGGTCCGGGGGCAGAGGAATGTAGTCTTCAGCCCCGTTTGCAATCGCAAGAGCTGCCAGTTCCGGATCTTCGGGACCGCAGGCAAGAACAGGTATTGAAATGCGCTCGCGCTGAAGTCCTGCTACTAAGCATGAAATGGAGGAATCTATACCACAAATGACAAGTTTATGATCTCCCTGATCGCATATTCTGGTCAGAGCCTGATCCACGGACTCAACATGATCGACCAGAGCGCCGCGTGCGAGCACAATACTCGCAGCTTTACCCAATTCGCCAGATAAAGGGCCGACAATAAGAACGCGCATCGGGTCACAACCTCAGTTATTTTTATCCGACTTGATGATTTCTGTCATTGTTACGCCGAGCCGGTTATCATCGACCATAACGACCTCGCCGCGTGCAATTAGTCTGTTGTTGACGTAAATATCGATGGCTTCTCCTACCTTCCGGTCGAGTTCGACCACCGCTCCGCGTCCCAGTTTTAGTAGCTGGCTGACCTGCATAGTCGAGCGCCCGAGAACGGCACTGACTGTAACCGGGATGTCATATACGGCCTCAAGGCTATGCGATGACGCCGCATCCTGATCCTGATTGACCGTTTCGAACTGGTTCAGGTCGTCAAGCGCTGACTGAGGAGCCATTGTGCATATCCTTTTGCTGGGACGAAGAATTGAAAGAAGACTGAAGTGTGGATAAAAGAGCGTTAACTGTATCATCCAGGTTTCGACTGAGTTTTCCATCAGGCCATGTCATGATAAAATCATCTGGTCCCAGAGAATTATTAGTTTCGAGACTGAGCCACTTACTCTGAAAAAAACGAGTCAGAACTTCGTCCTCTTTTGACAGAACAACCGTTTCCGGATTCAGATGAAGACCGACCTGAAAATCGCCGCTAAAAAGTGGTAATATGTCACCAAGCAGCGCTCCAGGCCGTAATGCTTCGATATTCCCTGCCCATTGCGGGAATGCAGTCACAATGGCTTCCAGAAATGACCTCGTGACAGCTGTTGTATAGACCTCCATGTGAGACGATAAGTTCGCCTGCACAGATAACAGAATGTTTTCAATATTCTGGATGCGTATATTGTGTTCGCTTTCAAGTTTCGCTTGATATTCTTTTTCAGCGGCTTCGCGGGTTTTCTTCTCGGTCGTTTCGACAGCCTCTCTGACAGCGGAGTCAATTGCATCGCGCAGTTCGTCCTCGGTGTAAGTCGTTACCGGAGGGGGGAGGGGCGCCCCCGGATTTTCGTCTGCCGCAACAGCTTCATCATTTCCGGAGATGGTTTCGTCAGGCAGCGCATCGAAATCCTCGGCAAACAGAATACCTGCTGTATTTGAATAAGGAATCACAATATCACGTGTCACGGAATCAACTCGTTGTTGCCCGCCGTGGGATTGATATCGATCTCGCCCTGGTTAGCGAGCTCTTTAATGGCAGCTACAATTTCTGACTGGGCCGCATCAACATCCTTAAGGCGTACCGGACCAAGGGATGTGATTTCATCCTGCAGAATTTTCCCCGCGCGTGCGGTCATGGAGGAAAGGAAAAGAGCACGAACCTCTTCAGATGCCCCTTTCAGCGCGAGCGGAAGTTTCTCCCGGTTGATGTCGCGCATAAGCCTCATGATTATTTCTTTTGAAAGACGTTTGATATCGTCAAAGGTAAACATGAGCGCCTTGACGCGCTCCGCGTCCTCAAGATTACGGCGCTCCAGCGCGTTCATGAATTGCCCTTCAATCCGGCGATCAAAATTATTAAATACTTCAGCCAGAAGTTCGTGGCTGTCTCTTTTGGATGAGCGGGCAAGGCTGGCTATGAATTCTGATCGAAGTGTGGTTTCCAGACTGTCGATAACGTCGCGCTGAACATTCTCCATGTGGAGCATGCGCATCATAACATCGACTGCAAAATCTTCTGGCAAGAGTCCAAGAACGCGTGCCGTATGAGCTGGCTGAAGACGGCTGAGAACGACAGCAACTGTCTGCGGATATTCATTTCTCAGGTAATTCGCTAAAACGTTTTCAGGAACGTTTCCAAGCTTGTCCCACATGGTGCGGCCGGCAGGTCCGCGAATTTCTTCCATGATCTGGTTGACCCGATCTGGAGGAAGAGCCTTTTTGAGCATTTTCTCGGTCGTCTCAAAAGTCCCGACCAGCATGTCACCGGAGGAAAAAGATTTGGAAAATTCATTGCAGACCGTTTCGACAGTTTCCGCCGGAATGGTGCCAATAGTGGCCATTGCAGCTGAAATCTCGCGGATTTCAGATTCATGCATCGTTGAAAATAACTGAGTGCTGCTGTCTTCGCCCAGAGCAAGAAGCAGGATAGCCGCTTTTTGTGCGCCTGTTACGCCAGCTTTTCCCATCATGATGTTTTAACCCTCGTACTGCGGCGAAAGCCACGATCTGATAATGGTAAGGCTCTCATCAGGATTGCTCGTTGCAAGATCACGAACACGACGGATTGCGGAAGCTTTCAGCCGCCCGTCGATGCCGGACAGATTCATGAATTCTGACTGGCTGGTCCCCGGACCTTCCAGGGCAAGAGGGGCATTGCTCCCGAAGCCGGGAGAGTCTTCATCGAGTTCTTTCAGGGCTGTGACAGGACGCTCTGTTTCGTCAGAAAGCGTGGCAACAGAATTTTCGCCAACTTCATTTTTATCCCCGGCATCTTTCTTCAGAAGTGGCTTTGCAAAGAATGCCAGTGCCAGGAAGATCAGGAGGCCGGGAGCGAGGCCGCGTCCAATATGAAAGATGTCGTCTTTATCGATCGAAAGACCCATCCATCCTGTATGAGCAGGAACAGTATTCTCCGCTTCAGATGCAAAACGCATCGACACGACATTGACAGTATCGCCACGTTTTTCATCGTAACCGATCGCCGTTTTTGCCAGAGTCGTAATCCGCTCAATCTCCGCCGCGTCAAGAGGCGCCCATACCGGCTTGCCATCGGTGCCGGGGTGGGTGGTTCCGTCAACCATAACGGCAAGGCTCACACGCGCTATACGCGGCTGGTCCTGAACAACAGTCCTTACGCGCTTCCCGATTTCGTAGTTGTTCGTTTCTTCCCGTCGGTCATCCTGGCTTCCTCCGCGCTGCTGGCCGGCATTCGCATTGGGAAGATTGTTGGCAACCGAGACGTTTTGCTGTCCTTCGGTGTTTACGTTTTTATCCGACGTTGTCTGCTGCGAACGCAGGACCTGCTGATCAGGGTCATAGCTTTCCTGAGTTTCATGAACCTGATCAAGATTCATCGTTACGGCAGCTTCAGCCCGGACATGACCTGCTCCCAGCGTCGGCGTGAGCATGGTCTCGACGGCTTGGGAGAGCCGCGTTTCATTTGTCTGCCGCTGTTCATCAATACTGTGCGCGAGGCCCAGCGGGCCAGCCTCATCACCCGGACGGGCAAGTACATTTCCGTGGTTGTCAATAATTGAGATATTCTGTGGCTTCAGTCCCGGGACCGCAGCAGAAACAAGATTGAGAATGGCCTGAACATTTTCGGAGTCAATTCTGCCTCCCGCCGTAGTGAGCAGAACACTGGCCTGCGCTGCCTGACTTTCCGTGGAAAACATCTCCCGATGCGGAAGAACAAGATGCACCCGCGCTCCCCGGACGCCGCGTATCAGCCGGACAGACCGTTCCAGCTCTCCTTCAAGCGCGCGCGTCTCATCAATGCTTTGCTCGAACTGCGTGGTCGTCAGGGTGTTGGCGTGATCAAAAATCTCATAGCCCACCGAACCTCCGGAGGGCAGGCCATCCCGCGCTAGCATCAGCCGGGCCGATGCAATCTGATCACGGGGAACCGAAATGGAATCGCCCTGAGGTGAAACAGTGTGTGCGATATGGGCTTTTTCGAGATCTTCGGACATCTGCGATGCTTCATGGAGATCAAGATCTCTGTAGAGCAGTGACATCGGCTGCTGAGAGCCGTGCAGCGTGAGTGCCGTGAGCATTCCGAGGAGTCCGACGCCGACTGCGCCAAGCGCGATCAGACGAGGCAGGCCAAGTGATTTAAGGCCGGATAATGTTGCTTTCAATGGAGACCATCCGACAAAGGAATCGACTGGAAGTGCATTCTGAAATGTCTCGTGAGAAAGAGAGTTCTGGCGGGCACGTAGTTCCGTTTCAGTCTGGCTGCATCTTGTCTCGTAAATGTGAGAGGTGGCGATTACTGTCGGGTTAATGCTCGGCATTTTTTGCCGGGTAAGGCGTCAGAATCTGATTTAATGAGAGGCTGCGCCGCTGCTGCGCGTAACAGAATCGAACGCGTAATTATATTCAGTCAGTGTAAAGCGGCAGGGACCACTGATAAGTTACAGGTCGTAGCCGGCATAATCAGGCTCAGATGAGCCCGGCATTGATTCCCGCAACCTTCCGGCCAGCCGGTGCCGGCAGGTGCTTTGCAGTCCGGGGATAGTTATGATGAACTGCTCGAAGACGTACTGGTTGATGCCGAGGTATCGGAAGAGCTGTCAGAGAAAGACGTAACGTCCGTCATATTGACCTTCGAACTGCCCATCTCAACGTAAATCGCGCTGGCGCTCCGGTCGATTCCAGTCACCGTTCCCGTCACGCTGGTTGCGACAGCAGACGTATTGCCGGAACTGTCCATCGTCTCGACGGCGATATTGTAGGCCCCGTCTGCAAGCTGATCCCCGTCACTATCCGTGCCATCCCACGTCCAGGTATTGGTGCCGGCGGTGGAGGTCAGTTCTTCAGTTTTGACAACCGTTCCGGAACTGTTGGTGACGGCAATGGCAATAGGTTCAGCAGAGGTTGTCGTATAAGATACGTTCGCGGAGCCATCCTGTAGCGGGAAGACACTCGCTGTTGTTGTCGCTGTTTTTCCAACCAGAGACATATTGCTGGATTCCTGACCATCCTCAGTCAGTGAAATAAGCGTTTCGAGATTCGTATTTGTATCCACCTGCTGCTGAACTCCGGCGAACTGTGCCAGTTCGGTGGTAAAGGTATCGCTGCTCATCGGACTGCTCGGGTCCTGATTCTCAAGCTGCGTTGTCAGCAGGGTCAGGAAGGTGTTAAAATTACTGCTTAGCGATGACAGCGCACTCGTTCCGGACGATGTCGAAGTAGAGGTCGATGACGCTGCTGTTGCTTTGTTCGTCGAAGCTGCTCCCTGGGCAGCAGTCACAGCTGCCGAAAGCAGGCTGGCGGTCGATGCTGTGGAAGTCGTGCTTGATACGGAGGTCACGGTTTTTCCTGTCCTTCAGGCTGTTATGTTGATGCCGGAGCGTGAAAAATCTGATGAGGAAATATAGGGTGTTTCATCTGTCTTGAGGCTGAGCCCCGAGGATGCTGCTGCCCGGACCGACTGCTGCCCGGAACCACCCGGGTTCTCGCCGCTCTCTCCGGAGAAGGTCCCCGAATCTCCGGACCAGGGTTGATACGCCGAACTGTTGTCAGAATTAGAAAAATCCTGCTGAGAAGAAGAAAAATTACCTGACGTATCTGAAATCCCAAATGAAATCTGAGCATTGCCGGCAGAAACGCCCGCGCTTTCCAGCGCATCGACAAGCTCGCTCCTGTGTGACTGAAGTTCATTCAGCGTGGTCAGCGCTTCCGTTCCGATGTGGATATGAAGGCCGGATGCATCTTCATTCTGACCAATGGTGACATGAACCGGCATCTGATCACCATTGACCGGCACAGTGAGACTGACAGATGACGTTCCATCCGCAGACTGCCCGACCGTCATCCGGGCAGCGGTTACATCAGTTGTGTCACTTGTTGTCGAGCTCGTTATGTTTTCATTTTCATTGTCACTAACGCTGAAGCCCGATGTCGTATCCGGAGACAGGGGGCTTTCCGTTACGCCCTGAAGCGGACCAGTCATTTCGCCTGCCGGCTGTGTCTCGCGGCTGGCTTCCTGATGATTTCTTCCATCTTCCTGCTGCTCGGACGAAGACTCATGCGCTGAAGCCGACTGCGTTGTCACGCCGTCAGCCGTGTCGTTGCCTGCAGTCTGCGTCGTCCCGTCGGTCGTCGCCACAGCGTCTGTCCCGGACGATGACCTGGCCTCACGACTCTTGTTTCCGGAAGCTGCTACCGATACCGTGTCAGCCGTCGTCGATGCTCCGGCAATAGAGGCGCCCTGCTGACCGGATCCACCCGGAGCAGTCTGCGCAGAATTTCCTTCATAATTCACCGCCGATAGCTGATCAGGTGTTGCCTGAGACGAGGAGGAGGGCTGCATCGTCATGTCGGGCGTTCCGGATGAGACGGGCGCCCCACCATCCCCGGCGGTCGTCCCGAGCTGTCGACCAGATGCAACGGCGTTTGCCGCCCGCCCGCCGGTTCCCGATCGCGACGTTTTCCCGCTTATCGGTTGCGCAGCTAAAGAGGATGTCGACATCTGTAATTCAGCGCTCGCTTGCCCGGACACAGCCGTCGACAATGAGCTTTGTGACGTCGAAACCGAACTTCCGTTTTCAGTGTTCCTGCCCGGACTGTCACCAGCCAACACCGATAATGTGCCGGACGCATCCGCCTGTGCAGATGTTGCGGAAACGGTTTCCGTCAGACTGGTTTCTGAAGTAGCGCCCTCGCTCGATATCTGCGACGTCAGCGCGTCAGACAAAAGAGAGGCAGACGTCAGCGTGTCTGTGGCCGCCACCGCACCTGCGGCGGGAGAGGTCGATATCCCGCCCGCTCCGGAGGAAGAAGCTGCAAGCTCTTCAAAACTGTTTTGCGAAACAGCCGCCCCGCTGCCGGTTGCCGATGCTGTTGCAACGCTGCCCCAGACCGCCGCGACAGATATGCTGTCATCGTCCGTCCCCGCAGTCGGAAGTGTAACCGATCGTTCCTCACCCCCACGATCCATCATAACGGCAAGGCTGAGCGCATCTGTCGACAGGTCAGTCGGAAGGGCAGAGGACTCGCCGCCATCATTCACATCCCCGTCTTTATCCGAATTCTTTTTCGCAGCCTTCGTCGTGTCCTTGTCCCCGGCCGACGGCGCGTCGCTGTGACCGTCTGAGCCGGTTTCTGAAAGCGCCAGTGCGGCATCAGCCTGCTCCTGCTCCTGCTCCACTTCGCCTGCGGCCGCCTTCCTGGAACCGCCAGCGCCAGTTCCCGCGATATAATCGCCTGACAGAATGGTCGACGAACCGAACACGCTGTTACTCACTCCCTGGCTTGCATTGCCGCTTACTGTCCCGGCTGAAGCCGCAGACACCGTCGATGAGGCTGAGTCTACAGTCGAGGAATTAACCGGGGGTATATCGCCGGTCGCGCTCACCTGAGTGCCCGCCGTCATCGAATCGAGGGTATCGGAAAATGTCGCCACGCCCGTCCCTGTGGTTGAAACGCCGGCTTCAGATGCTGATCTGCCCCCGGCAGACGGCGCGCCGCTGCCTCCCCTGAAGCTGGTCAGGCTGTTTCCCGAAAGCGTCGATGTCAGCAAGCCAGCCATAACAATCCCTGATCCTGTGATCCTTGTCAGAGATGATGCAAATTTCGGGCCACGCGGCCGAACATCATATTTTCGCAGTTTTTTGACCGTGGCCGGATCACGGGAGGACGCTGTTCCCGGCTATTCGTGCCGTGTAGGCAAAATATGCCGGGCGCTTTCGGTCTTTTGTGATCGCATCAGCCCTTCGTCGCCCAGGCATAATCATTGTCATGATGCCGCCCGGTGGCAGGAAATGCCTGAGAAATACGGCAATTTACCGGTTCGCATCCGTCTGGCACGTTTCCTGCATACTCTCTTTTATCGAGGTCTGTCGGCGTCCTGGCTTCCGGCAGCCGACTCAGGGAGTGATCCATGTCGATTTTTAACGCACTGAATACCGCAGTCCAGGGCATCAATGCTCAGTCAACAGCCTTTACAAATCTTAGTAATAACATCGCAAACAGTCAGACGGTCGGATACAAAGCCTCCGAAACCTCTTTTCAGGATTTCGTATCGGATTCACTGTCCACGTCGCAGGCTGTGTCTGACGGCGTGGGAGCTGTAACAACTACGCAGACGCAGGAGCAGGGGACAATAGCAACCAGCACCAACTCGCTGTCAGTTGCTATCTCGGGCAACGGTTTTTTTGACGTTTCAGCGGCGGACGGAGAGGCGACGGCAGGAAAAGAGAGTTTCTCGGATGAGCAATATTATACAAGAAACGGCGATTTTTCTGAAGATAAAAACGGATACCTTGAAAACACCTCCGGTTATTACCTCGACGGATATGTGGTCGATCCAACTACGGGCGTGCTGGATACATCCAATCTGACGCAGATTAACGTAGCAGATATCGCGTTTCGTCCGACGGAAACGACGACCCTTACCTCGACCGGCAGTATCACTCCCGGAACATCCGGATCGACGTCCCTGTCTTCGACAATCTACGATTCTCAGTCGGACGCGCACACACTCACGACAACATGGACGGAAGATACAACGGCTTCGGCAAGCGCCGCTTCCGGAGATACTGTCTATGATGTCGCCATATCGAGTTCGGACTCTTCAATGTCCGTCTCTTCCGCTACATCTAATTATCAGGTCACATTCGATTCATCCGGCGACCTCGTGTCCGCCGTGCAGGGGGTTGCGGGCTCCGATGGAGCGGTATCCTACGCCGGGTCCAGCATCTCGACATCCGGCGCCAGTGCTGACCTTGGCGTCACGCTGACCTATACAAATGGCGCCGCCGCCCAGTCGATCGACATCAACCTCGGCGACATCGGCAGCGACGCAGGCACCACGACAGCTGCCGCGAACTCAACGGACCCCACACTCACCAGCGACAGCGTCACCACCGGAACCTATGAAGGTATCGAGATGGAATCGGACGGTTCCATCATGGCTGAATTCAGCAACGGCGATACACAGCTGGTCGGCAAGATCTCACTGTCGTCCTTTGAAAACGCGGACGGGCTGGAAGCCGTTGACGGACAGGCGTATGTGTCCACATCTACCTCCGGCTCGGCCACAACCGGCGAAGTCGGCGCGAACGGGACCGGAACGCTTGAGACATCCTCCACGGAATCCTCAACAACCGATCTGACATCCGATCTTTCCGATCTGATCGTGACGCAGGAAGCCTACAGCGCGAATACAAAGGTCGTCACGACAGCAGATACCCTGCTTGAAGATACGATCTCCATGATCCGCTAAGGGATTATTTACGTCTTTTTTACTCCGGTGAGGCAGCCTGCCTCATACGCAGGTGTCTCACCCGGGTTGTTCCAACTGTCAGGACAGGCCGGATGCTGGTCCTGATTCTTTTCGTCTCATCTGAGTATGATGGCAGCATTTTTCGGTGGAGCTGGTGCCCATGGACCTGAACACATCACTGTCGATCGCAACCAGCGGCCTCGAAGCCACTCAGTACGCTATCGGTGTGCTTTCCCAAAACGTATCGAATGCCAGTACGACCGGATACGTCGAGGAAGTTGCTAACGTTAACACAAAAGACACGACGGGAACCGGCTCGGGCGTATCGATTGGCCTTACGACACGCAATGTTAATAATGCTCTTGAAGCTGGCTTATATACGCAGAATGCGGATGTCGAAGCTCTGACCGTTAAAGATAACTCCCTCTCCACAATCACCGCGCTTCAGGGCTCGACAAGTTCGGACTCCGGATCGACTGATACCCTTTCCGATGAACTCGGTAATGTGTCCGATGCACTGACAACCCTTGTTTCAGATCCGACAGATTCAACAGCGCAGTCTACCGTCATTTCCGATGCGCAGTCGCTGGTCAGTACAATCAGCACGCTTTCTGATGCCTATCAGAGTGCCCGGCAGTCTGCCCAGGATTCAATCGTCAGTGGCGTATCCAGCGTCAATACTGATCTGACAACAATCGGCTCATTGTCCCAGCAGATTGTCGCGCTGCAGGTGCAGGGGGCAAGTACCGCGGATCTGGAAAATGAGCGCGCAGAGGCGATGTCTGATCTCTCATCGAAAGTTTCGGTCACTTTCACCGAAACCTCGACGGGTGATATGCTTGTCAAAACGGCTGACGGCACACAGTTGCCAACAGAGCCGGCAAGCGGGTCCGGAATAGAAATCCCGACGTCGACCTGGCCACTGTCAACCTCGGATTCAACACTTACAACGACTTCCGCCTACACAGACCCCTCGACCCTGACGAGCGATCCCGCAGCCATCGAACTGAACGGGAAAGATATCACTACCAGTCTGACGGGCGGAAGTCTGGGTGCGAACATAGCGCTTCGCGACACGACTTATCCGACGATGCAGGCACAACTGGATTCATTTTCCTATACGCTTGCAAATCGTTTCGAAAGTGCAGGCCTGTCGCTGTTCACCAGCAGCTCCGACAGCATGACTTTTTCGGACGGAACAACGCTTGCATCCGATGGCTCGACAACGACGGCGAACAGCAGCTCGATCTCAAGTACAAACATAACCGGATTTTCCAGTACGCTGGAAGTTAATCCCTCGTTCGTCAGTGATACATCGCAGCTTGTTCCCGATGGCAGCACCACACTGGCCGCGGCGGCCCTTTCGACAGCACTGGGGTCTGCGGACGCCGATGTCTCGGGAGACCTGGCGGCGCCATCCACCTCGCTGGGCGCCACCGGAACCATCTCGACCGGTTACAGCGGAACGCAGAGTCTGAGCGAACTGGCTACGACGCTGACCTCAGCTCAGGCCGCCGTCGCATCTTCGGCCACCTCAGATCTTTCAACGGCCACCACCGTGCAGACCAGTCTCGCAACCAAAGTTTCCGATGTGTCGGGCGTGGATGTGGACAACGAGATGTCAAATATCGTGGCGTTGCAAAATGCCTATACGGCCAATGCTAAAGTCGTCACGGTCGTGCAGACGATGTGGACGGCCCTCCTGGATGCGGTGTAATAATCATGAGCTCATCAGTTGGATTATATGGCGCGACAGGCACATCCTATGTGCTTCAGCAGTCCATAAAAACTCTTGCAGAAGAACAGACCGATATCGCGGACGAGACCAGCACTGGGGTCGTCTCGCAGACCTATGCCGGTCTCGGCGATGACAGGGCGGAGGCGATCAGTCTCTCTCCGCAGATTACCGCCGTGTCGACCTGGCAGAGTTCCGTAACGTCCGCTCAGACAAATCTGTCCGTCACCCAGACAGCACTGACGGCGATTTCCTCAATCGCCACCAGTCTGCAAACCAGCCTTACTTCGCTGTCAGGCTCAGAAGGGCAGAGCGAACTCGCAACGATCGTGGCGTCAGCAACGTCGGATCTTGAGGAACTCGGTACACTTCTGAACACAACATCCGGGACGGGCTATGTTTTCGCCGGCACGGACAGTTCAAATCCTCCCGTTACCGATCCATCCGGCCTCGCAACAAGCGATCTGGCAACGTCCACCGCTGACATCGTGTCAGAGCTCTCGACGGACGGCGCAGCATCTGTCTTTGAAGAGGCAACGTCACTGGCTTCCGGTAACTCAGGCACAACTGATTCCGGCACAACCCTTTCCAGCGCCTCCGTGTTCTCCAGCTCGCTCTCCGGTGATCCCTCGACCGTTTCGACACTCGACAGCACAGCCGTGGTCGGACAGGACGACATAGTTAAAGTCGGTGTGGTCGCCACCGAGGGCACGACAGCGACATCAACATCCACAGGTTCGACGATTAAAGATCTGATGCGGAACCTGATGATCGTGGCATCACTCGGCAGCGCCGATACGTCCAGCACAGAATTCTCGGATCTTGTTTCCACATTGCAGTCTTCGACAAGCTCGATCTCGACGTCGCTGACCAGTACGGAAGGCAGCCTTGGTCTTACGCAGGACAGCCTTTCGTCCCGGTCATCCGTTCTCACTTCGATGAGCACAATGCTGAGTACGCAGCTCGGAAATGTGACGGATGCGGATATGGCTTCATTATCCACGCAGAGCACGCAGATCACAGATCAGCTGGAGGCATCCTACACCCTGATCTCAGACCTGAAAGGCCTGACGCTGGCCAGCTACATTTCCTGAATCAAAAGGGCCGGTCCGGCAAGCGCAGGATCGGCCCTTTTTATGTTTTCAGCCTCGCTTGCGCGAAGACCCTTTGCCTGGCGGGCCGGAAGAAAACCGTTTCCGCGCAGGTGGCTTGCTTCCCGGAGAACGCCCCCGCGCAGGAGCCGACTCTTTATCCGAAGGCGGCTGAGACGGCTCGATGCTGATCTCGTCGGCATCAGCCCCCGAGGCGCAGGACGTAAAGCGCTCGGCCTTATCCTTGGCAATCTCAACCAGCGTATACTGCGGCGCAATCCGAATCGCACCGATATCCTGTTTCGTCACACCGCCAAGACGGCAGAGAAGCGGCACCAGCCATTTTGGATCCGCTTTATCCGCACGTCCGACCGAAAGGCGGAACCATGCCCCCCCGGCGCTGTCCCGATCCCGCGCTGCAGGCTTGGCCCGGTCTCCCGTGCGCTCGAAACGCGATGATGACTCTCGCGGTCCGCGAGCAGAGGCCGGAGCCGGGGCGCCGGGCGCTATGCTGCGAACATTGGCAGGCTTTGGCAGATTGGCCTGCCAGAGCGAAACAAGCGCTTCGGCAAGCTGAGCCGGCGTGCGTTCCGTTGTCAGGCGTTCAACCAGTTGCTGCTGCGCGGCCGTCGGCTCGTGATCGAACACCGGCGCCGACAAAAGCCGTTCCGCATCCGCAGCGCGAATCTGTTCAGCACTCGGAGAAGATGACCAGGTCGCGTCAATACCCGCTGCCTGGAACAGACGATCCGCCTGCCTGCGACGTCCCGGAGGCGTGATCAGAACGCAGATCCCCTTGCGTCCCGCTCGCCCCGTGCGTCCGGATCTGTGCAGCAACGTGGCCGGACTCCCGGGAAGGCTGGCGTGAATGACAAGACCAAGCGTTGGAACGTCAATGCCTCGCGCTGCAACATCAGTCGCTACGCAGACACGTGCCTGACCGTTACGCAGGCTCTCGATCGCCCGGCTGCGCTCGTTCTGGCCGAGTTCGCCTGAAATCGCGACAGAAGCAAAACCATGCTCAAGAAGCGCATTTTGCATCTGCCGGACGCCCTCGCGGGTATGGCAGAACACAATGGAAGCCGGACTCTCGATCAGACGCAGCGTATTGATCGCGGCCCCTGTCATGTCGCCCTGGTCAGCCAGAATGGCCCGATACTCGATATCCGTGTGCGGCTCATTGTCGCCAATCGTGTCCACCCGCAGCGCATCGTGCTGATAGCGTTTGGCCAGCCGTGCGATTTCGCGGGCAATCGTCGCCGAAAACATGAAGCTGCGGCGGGTATCGGGTGTCGCCTGAAGCAGCGTTTCCAGCTCATCGCGAAAGCCGAGATCCAGCATCTCATCCGCTTCGTCGAGCACGACAACTTTCAGATCGGACAGGTCAAGATTGCCACGCGACAGATGATCACACAGACGTCCAGGCGTGCCGACGACAATATGAACGCCGCCCGCTAGTGCGCGAGCTTCCTTGCGGGGCTCCATTCCACCCACGCAGGAGACAATTCGCGCACCGGTCTGAGCATACAGCCAGGACAGCTCGTTCTTGACCTGCAACGCAAGCTCACGTGTCGGTGCAATCACGAGCGCCATCGGTTTGGCAGCCGGCAGAATTTCACCGGCGGGATTGAGAAGATCCTCTGCCATCGCCAGCCCGAAAGCCACGGTCTTTCCGGAGCCCGTCCGGGCAGAGACAAGCAGATCCCGCTTGCGGGCAGAATCCGCCAGAACGGCGGCCTGTACAGGAGTGGGGTCGTCATAACCCCGCTCGGCCAGTGCGCGGGCGAGGGCAGGAACGGTGTCCGGAAAAGGCATTGTGATGGGATGTCCATGGAACGAAGTCGGAAGCACGCAATAAAGACTATTGCTTAAAAATGCCAGCACTGAACCGAAAACGGGAAAGAGAGTCCGGATCGTCTCCGGAATTTCTCTCTCGCCGATGACCGTCCGGGCCCCGGATTACTGAAACGGCAGATACCGGAAATCAAAGAATATCTGGCTCATGGACGTCGAAGGATCGCCTCCCACACCCTGCCAGATCTGCCTCCGCGAATAGGCCAGCTGCGTGCCGGCTTCCACCGTGCCGAACGGCCCCTTCAGGAAACGCCACCACGCACCGATTGTCACTTCGGTCACGCCTTTCGTGTTGGCCGTGCAGGGGAGGGAGGACAGCTCGATCTCACAGCCCGCGTTGGAATAGTTTGGATTGCCATATCCATAATTCGCGCCATCGACGGAAAAGGAACGGCGTCCCTCACGCTGCGTCCCGAAATACCCATAGACATCGAGCGCGGAAGTCGGATGCGCGATAATGCCGGCCGTGGCCTGGATCGACGGCAACGGCACCGGCTTGCCCTGTGCGTTCAGTGTGGCATCCGGCAGCAGAGCCGAGCCATATCGCCCGATTCCAACACCGGCCAGACCAGCCAGTCTGACCTCAAGCTTGTGCGGAATAATCGGGACGATCATCGACCCGCCGCCCCCGCCTGCAATCACAGTGTTATTGTGCCCATAACCAACGCCGGACACACGGTCATGCGGAAAATGCAGAATGCCTTCAAGTTCGTAATGTCCCCAGGATGGATCGTAGGCGAGCTTGGCAATCACATCGGGCGCAACTTCGTTCGAGAACGGAGCCGGGTTGGTCAGGCCTGTGCCGTCGGATGTAATCGTTGCCGTCTGACCGTTCGGCAGAGAAACCGCGCCGTCATTATCGGTAAAGCCGGTCGTATCGTAAAGCGTCTGCGGATTTTCGATCGAAAGCCCCAGCCACAGCCGATGATGCATCATGTCTTTCACAAAACGCGCCTGCCATTGCCGAGTCCATGTCTGACCGGCAAGCATCGCCGCATCAATCGTTTCGGGCAAACTCTCCTGACGCGGAATAATGCCCACACGATCAGGTGTCAGCATGCTCCACGCCTGACCGGCGAGAAAATGGAAATTCGCTTCGCTGTTGTCATAGGCCAGATAGGCCTGGCGGAGCCGGAACGAATAGCTGTTGCTCTCATAGGCGTCCGTCGTCGCCGCACCCGCGCCGAAATCCATTTCAAAAAAACCGGAAATGGTTTCGGTCTTGCTGATATTGCCACGCGCCATCAGCGAAATACGGCTGTAACGGGCGCTGCCTTCAAAATTGTTGGTATGATAGCGTGGCTCGTTCGGATACGGCATGTCCTGCCAGTAATTGAATGTCCCGCTGGCGATGTGCCGGTTTTCAAGAACGGAAGACGTATCAATAAATCCGCCAAGCGCCAGCATGATCGGTCCCATGTGGAAAACGCCGCGATCACCCACGGCACCTGCCGCCTGCGCGCCAACCGTATCCCGCGAATGCGGGCCGACATTATTTTCAGCCATACGCGAAATGACGTCCTCGGCACGCCGGGCAACCACCGATTCGACCGTGGGCTGATCAACTCCCCTGAAGGTCGGCGTCACATCCGGACCCGTGCTGCGCCGACTGACAACGCGATTGCCTTCGGTCTCCTCGCCAGGCAAGGCTGCCAGCCGCTCCGGAGCCGTGCCATTGGCGACAGAAATATGCTGACGCGTCGTTTTGCTCAGTGCCGCATGGCTCGACGATGAATGCTGTAATGACGATTTGCGTGCGATAAGCTGCTTCTGTAGCCCTACCAGCGCATGCGTCAGCTGAGACTGCTGCTCCTGAATACGCGCAATCTGCTTTTCCATCAGTTCCAGAGATTCGCTCTGATCATCCGCGCGGGCCGAAAGCGGGATCAGAGCCGATCCCGTGAAAAGAGCGAGTACAAAAGAGTATCTGGTCCGGCGGAGAGTCGTCGGGCGTTGCGACATTGGCGAGAAGCGTCCATTTTCAAGAAGAAGTCAATTGCGACAAAGCATTGCTGACTAAACGCAGTAAATAATAATTATACAAATTACAGATATTCGTAAATTGCATATCAGGTGTGTTACTTTTTGAAACTCTGTGTTTTTGTCGCCTGAAAACAGTTCCCTCCGTATATAAGGCGGTATGTCGATACATTTTCGCAAGATGCATGGATTGGGTAACGATTTCATTGTCGTCGATGAACGAAAAACCCCCCGCGACTTCTCACCGACACGCATTGCGGCACTAGCCGATCGCCGTCGCGGGATTGGCTGCGACCAGTTTGTCACGCTGACGCCCGCATTGAACGCAAATGCCCAGGCCTTCGTCCGCTTCTTTAACCCGGACGGCAGCGAAGCCGGGGCCTGCGGCAATGCCTCCCGTTGCGTTGCCAGCCTGCTGGCCACCGAAACCGGGCAGAGCGACCTGACCCTCCAGACACGCGCAGGCCTCCTGACCGCCCGCGTGCTCCCGGCAAAGGAAGAGGGCAGGGCAACCGTCACTGTCGATATGGGCCGCCCCCGGACCGGGTGGCAGGACGTTCCTCTCGCCGAAGAGCTTGATACTCTGCGCCTGCCGCTGGACGGCGAACCTGCTGCGCTCTCCATGGGCAATCCCCATGTCACTTTCTTCGTGGACGACCTCGCGGAGGCCGAGCGAGGCCCCGCGCTGGAAATGCATCCCCTGTTCCCTGATCGCGCTAATATCGGCTTTGCCCGCATTGATGCGTCCGACCACATGCGTCTCCGCGTATGGGAACGCGGCGCCGGCTTCACCCTGGCGTGCGGTTCCGGAGCCTGCGCGGCGGCCGTCAACGCCGTCAGACGAGGCCTTGCAGGGCGCCGGATGACAGTTGAGGTTGACGGCGGGGAGATGCTTATCGCATGGGATGACAACGATCACGTCCAGATGACCGGCCCGGCGCAGCTCGCGTTCGAAGGCACGGTCGATCCCGAGGCCTATCCAAAATGACCAGTACAGATGCCGACGCCCCGACAGAAGGCGGCGGTGTGGACATCCTGACCTTCGGCTGTCGCCTCAATACTTATGAGAGCGAAGTCATGCGCGGCCATGCCGCGGGACTGGATGATGTCATCATCGTCAACACCTGCGCCGTCACCGGAGAGGCCGAACGCCAGGCCCGCCAGGCCATCCGTCGCGCCCATCGTCAGCGCCCCGGCGCCCGCATCGTCGTCACCGGCTGCGCGGCACAGATCGACCCCGACCGCTGGGCCGCCATCCCCGGCGTCTCACGCGTGCTCGGAAACGAAGATAAGCTGAAAGCCGAAAGCTGGTCAGCAAAGGCCCTCACCGAAGGCCACGCCGTCTCCGATATCATGGCGGCAAAAGAAACCGCAGCCCATCTCGTCACCGATTTCGCAGGCCGCACCCGCGCCTTCGTCCAGGTGCAGCAGGGCTGCGACCATCGCTGCACCTTCTGCATCATCCCCTTCGGTCGCGGCCCCTCCCGCTCCGTGCCGGTCGGCGCCGTCGTCGAACAGGTCCGCGCCCTCGTCACCGCCGGCTACCGGGAAGTCGTCCTCACCGGCGTCGATATCACCTCCTGGGGCGGCGACCTCCCCGGCACCCCCCGTCTCGGCCAGCTCTGCCGCCGCGTCCTCGCCCTGGTCCCGGAACTCGAACGCCTCCGTCTCTCCTCCGTTGATCCCGTCGAAATCGACGAGGGCATCTGGCGTCTGCTCGAAAACGAAAACCGTTTCATGCCTTATCTGCATCTGTCGCTTCAGGCCGGTTCGGACATGATTCTCAAGCGCATGAAGCGTCGCCATCTTGTGGCCGATGCCGCCGCTGTCATCGACCGCGCCCGCTCAATCCGTCCGGAAATCGGCATCGGCGCCGATCTCATCGCCGGTTTCCCCACCGAAGACGAACCCCTCTTCGAGGAAACCGTAGCCTTCCTGGAGCAGGCCGCCCTGCCTTACCTGCACGTCTTTCCTTACAGCGCCCGGCCCGATACCCCCGCCGCCCGGATGCCCGCCATTCCCGTCGCCGAACGCAAGAGCCGTGCCGCCCGGATCCGCGCCATTGGTGACCAGGCTGCACAAACCTATTACCGCAGCCTCCTCGGTCGTGATCTGCGCGTCCTGATGGAAACCCCGGAAAGCGGTCACAGCGCGGAATTTGCTCCCGTCCGCCTCGCGGAAGGTCGCTCCGAAGCCGGGCGTATTGAGATCCTGCGTGCTACGGCGGTTGACGAAGGCGGCCTCGTGGCCGAGATCGTGTAATATGGCACTCGGATTTTTCTCCCGTCTCAAGCAGGGGCTGTCACGCTCCACCCAGAAACTCAGCGCCGTCTTCACAAAGCGAAAGCTGGATGAGGCTGCCCTGCAGGAGCTGGAAGACCAGCTCATTGCCGCCGATCTTGGCCCAGCCGTGGCCGGTCGCATCATCGAATCCTTCCGCGCCAGCCGCTTCGGCACCGAAGTCACCGACGAGGAAATCCGCACCACTCTTGCCGACGAAATCGCCCGCGTGCTCGAACCCGTCGCCATTCCCTTCGAGCCAAACCCCGAGCTGAAGCCTCACGTCGTCCTCATGGTCGGCGTGAACGGCACGGGCAAAACCACCACCATCGGCAAAATGGCCCGCTATTTCGGCGAGCAGGGTAAAAAAGTCATCATGGTGGCGGGCGACACCTTTCGCGCTGCCGCCGTCGAGCAGCTTCAGATCTGGGGTGAACGTACCGGAACCCAGGTTATTGCCGGCAAGCCGGGAGGCGACGCCGCCGGTCTCGCTTTCGAAGGCCTCAAACGCGGCAAGGCCGAAGGCGCCGACCTCGTCCTGATCGACACCGCCGGACGCCTGCACAACAAAGGCGCGCTGATGGAGGAACTCGCGAAAATCATCCGCGTGATGAAAAAATTCGACGAGACCGCACCGCACTCCGTCATTCTCGTGCTCGATGCCACGACCGGTCAGAACGCCATCGAGCAGGTCCGCGTCTTCCGCGAACTGGTCAATGTCACCGGTCTGATCGTCACCAAACTCGACGGCTCCGCCCGGGGCGGCATCGTCGTCGCTCTTGCCGATACTTTCAAACTTCCCGTCCACGCCGTTGGTGTCGGCGAAAAAGCCGAAGACCTGCGTCCGTTCTCAGCCCGGGATTTCGCCCTTGGCCTCGTCGGTCGTACTGAACTCTCCGGCCTGACCGAGGCCGGGGAAGACGCTCCTCCGGCGTCCTGAACCTTTCGACTGTTTCGCTGAATTTATCCCAAAGATGCTGAAGACAGCCCCGCGTGCGGGGACACCCGGCTCCAGCGATTCGCGACCTGGCCATAAAGCCACTGCAGAAACTCCGGACCGCTGACACCGTTCACTGCTGGCCGATATGCGGCGCCTTTTATGAACAGGACCTCAACAATGGCTGGAATACCGGGAAAAGTGGCATTGGTAACCGGAGCAGGGCAGGGGATCGGACGCGGGATCGCCCTGCGTCTTGCCCGCGATGGCGCCGATATCGCCGTCGTCGATATCCACGAAGCCGCGATGAAGGATGTGGTCGCGGAGATCGAAGCTCTGGGCCGCAAAGCAGTTTTTTACAACGCCGATATCGGTAATCGCAATGAAGTCGCTGCTGCGATCGACCACGCGGAAAGCGAACTCGGCGGCTTCGATATCATCGTCAACAATGCGGGCATCGCACAGGTCAAGCCCCTGTCAGATGTCACCCCTGAAGAAATCGACACGATTTTTCGCATAAATCTGGAAGGAACCCTCTGGGGAATCCAGCTTGCCGCCGCGAAATTCATCAGCCGGAAGCAGAAAGGCAAGATCATCAATGCCTGCTCGATCGCGGGACATGAAGGTTACGCCATGCTCGGTGCCTATTCCGCCACAAAATTTGCCGTCAGAGGACTCACTCAGGCCGCTGCGAAAGAATATGCTTCCCGTGGAATCACGGTCAACGCTTACTGCCCCGGCGTTGTCGGCACAGGGATGTGGAAGCTGATCGACAGTGAGTTTTCAAAAATAACAGGCGCGCCTGAGGGCGAAACATATAACAAATTCGTGAACGGTATTGCTCTCGGCCGCGCCGAAACGCCCGATGATGTTGCCTGTCTCGTCTCTTGGCTGGCCGGCCCCGATTCAGACTATGTCACCGGACAGGCCATCCTGATCGACGGCGGCATGGTCTACCGTTAACCCGGGGACGGTATCGCAATCGTCAGACGGAAGACGCCTGAACGGACAGGGGTTGCTAAGGCAGGGGTGGTAAAAAAAACCGGTCGCGCCAGCCCCTCCCGCACCGCCCTTTCCGGTCGTTTCTGCTGAAAATACAAAAAGAATAATCGATATGGCCTTTTCAGGACGATCTGATTGCAGCTATCTGCTGTAACTGAACTGTTGCTGTTGCGCTCAGAAGATATTCCGATTGTGGAATGACAGATTTGATCTGGAAGCTTCAGAATCCCTCTGCGTCGTAAGTAGTCATCGGTTCAGAAAGTTGATCCGCCCCAGATTGACTGAGACGATGAAAGGCAGGGAATGTTTCGGAAGCGGCCATGGTTTGCAGGTATCCTGCTGGCCTGCATAACAATCGTTTGTTCCACACCGACCCACGCCGCTGTTTCCCTCTTTGCCCCGGCCCCCGGCGCTGACGAATTCGAGCAGTGGTGGCGTGGCATCACCCTCGCTGGCCGCATCGACGGTGGCATCACCGCCAACCCCGCCCGCCCCGCCAACGGCATCAACTTCGGCAACTTCATTGGCGATCACGCCAACCAGGTCCAGCTAAACCAGCTCGACCTTACGATCAGTCGCCCTGTCGATCCCGACGCCAAAGGCTACAGCTTCGGCTTCACGCTCGAAGCGAATTATGGCTCGGATTCCCGCTATTATCATCTGCTTGGAATCTCCGATCGCGCCCTCAACGCCCGCTATCAGATCATTCCCGCACAGGCCCATGTGGATGCCCATCTGCCGTGGTTCACCGGACTCGGCGTCGATATGAACGTCGGTATCCTCCAGGCCCCGATGGGTCCCGAAGCTTTCGACCCCGAGGGCCGGCCATTCTATACCTTCAGCTACACAGGCGAATATTCCGTCCCGTTCGAACATCTCGGCATGATGGCCACCATTCACGTCACACCGATGATCGACGTGCTCACCGGCATCGACACCGGCAACCAGACCACCTTCGGACGCAGCGATAACAACAGCATGCCCGCCGGTTACGCCGGTCTCACACTCAAAAATCTGGCGAACGGCAAGCTGACGATCACCGAACTCAGCCGCTTCGGACCGGAAGACTCCCGCCTGGCTCTAGGCGTCCGTGAAGCCAATAGCGCCATGCGGTTCTGGAACGATCTGACCGCGATCTATCACGTCAGCGACACGTTGACCCTGACCGGAGAGGTCAACTACCTCCATGATGACGGCCTCCGCGCCGACACGGAAAGCGTTGTCACCTATCTCTCATGGAACTTCGCGAAAGACCTGACCTTCAATTATCGCGGCGAAATCTATCGCGACAATACCGGCCTCATGGTCTCCAGCTTTCTCACCGACGAAAGCTACATGAAGGCCATCGCAGGTACGACTTCCTACGCTGAAAGCGCCCCACCAACCACATATGGCGCGCTGACCCTCGGCGTCACCTGGAGAAAACCGCTGACGAAAAAACTTGGCTACTTCGCCATCCGTCCGGAAATCCGCTTCGACCGCTCCCTGAACGGTACATCCCCCTTCAACGACGGACGTAATACCGGGATGTTCACCTTCGGCGGCGACATGATGATGGGATTCTGACCCCGGCTCAGACCGAAACGACCACGCCCGCCTTCCGCAAAGCCTCCTGCTGCCGCGCCGCCAGTGCTTCCTCGCTGAAATCCGCCACCAGATCCTGAAACATCCGGTGCCAGTTCAGCTTCGCGCCAAGCCGCATGAACACTGATCCCAGTCCGATAGCTGAACGATCCACCAGCACAAATTCACGCGGTGGCTTTACGCCCCCCGTGCGCTGAAGGCCGGCATGAACCCGCGCCGCAATGTCGCGCCCGAAAATCGTCTCCTGATTTTCGTTAATCGTCCGCACCCGGTCCTGCATCATCGGCTCATAAAGGAAGCTCGCCCACTCGTTCAAAACTGTCATCGTTTCCCGCGACAGTCCGACAAAGCCCCACATCTCATAAGCATGAGCCGCCCGGTCCTCATCGCCGGCACGCAGCGCCTCGCAAAGTTCAATGATCCCGCGCACAAACTGCGGCCGGAACACTCTGATCGCACCGAAATCGAGCAGGTTGAACCCGCCATCTGCCCGGACGGTGAAATTCCCCATATGCGGGTCACCATGAATCACGCCGTAACGATAAAGCGGCACATACCACGCCTCGAACAGCGCCTTCGCCATCCGGTCACGCTGCTCCTGGCTCGGATTCGTATCCAGAATCGCCTGCAACCCGCGTCCCGTCACCCATTCCATCGTCAGCAGCCGCCCTGTGGTCAGCGCATCCACCGGCTTTGGAACCGTTACCGAAGGAAACTCCTCCAGCATCAGCCCGTAGAGCTTCATGTTCGCCGCCTCGCGACGGTAATCCAGCTCTTCGCGCAGCCGCTCCGTCAGCTCCTCGATCACATCTTCCTGACGCACAGCGTTGTCGATGCGGTGATACACTCCCATCGCCATGCGGAACTGCTTCAGATCCGCCTCGACCGTCGTTGTCATGTCAGGATATTGCAGCTTGCAGGCGACTGTCTCGCCATTCTGCAGAACCGCCCGGTGAACCTGCCCGAGGCTCGCCGCCGCCGCCGCTTCCCGCCCGAACTCCCGGAAATGCTTCTGCCAGTCAGCTCCCAGCTCAGCTGCCATCCGACGCCGGACAAAACTCCATCCCATCGGCGGTGCATTCGACTGTAACTGAGCCAGTTCAGCGGCATAATCATCCGGCAACGCGCCCGGAATTGTCGCCAGAAGCTGCGCCGCCTTCATCAGCGGTCCCTTCAGACCACCCAGAATCGCCTTCAGATCTTCCGCATGCGCTGCGTCATTGCCACGAAAACCAATCCGGTTTCCGGCGATCCGCGCCGCAATGCCGCCTACCGTGCCGGTAGTCCGGATCATCCGCCCCAGTTCGCCAAACAGGCCCGAGCTGTCGAGATCTTTCTGTGCCATGACTCAGCCCGCCTCAAGCTGATCGATAAATCCGGAAATCACATCCAGCCCCCGGCGCCAGAATCCCGGATCGCCGGCATCCAGCCCGAAAGGCGCCAGCAGTTCCTGATGACGTTTCGTTCCGCCCGCTGACAACATCGCCAGATACCTGTCCTGAAAACCCTGAGAGCCGTCCTGATAAACACCATAAAGCGCATTCACCAGGCAATCACCGAACGCATAGGCGTAAACATAAAACGGCGAGTGAATGAAGTGCGGCACATAGGTCCAGTACACGTCATATTCAGGCGTGAAATTAAAGGCCGGCCCCAGACTTTCCGTCTGGACCTGTCGCCAGATCTCACCAATCCGCTCCGGAAGCAGCTCCCCCTTCCGCCGCTCGCCATGCACCAGACTCTCAAACCGGTAGAACGCGATCTGTCGCACCACCGTGTTGAGCATATCCTCCACCTTGGCCGCCAGCATCAGCCGCTTCTGCTCAGGATCGGTCTCAGTGTCCAGTAAGTGCTGAAACGTCAGCATCTCTCCGAACACGCTCGCCGTCTCCGCCAGCGTCAGAGGCGTGGAGGACATGAAATAACCCTGCTTCGCCGCCAGGATCTGATGCGCTCCATGTCCCAGCTCATGCGCCAGCGTCATCACATCCCGCGTACGCCCACGATAATTCATCAGCACATAAGGATGCACGGAGGGCGTCACCGGATGCGCGAACGCCCCCGGCGATTTCCCCGGAACCGGCGCCGCATCGATCCATGGTTTATCCAGAAACTCGCCGACAAGACTGCCAAGACGCGGATCGAATCCGTCGTATGACTGCCGGACGAGCGCCTTCGCTTCGCTCCAGGGGATATTCTGTTCCTTCATCCCCGGCAGTGGCGCGTTGCGATCCCAGTGCTCCAGCTTTTCCAGCCCGAGCCACTTCGCCTTCAGCGCGTAATACCGATGCGAGAGCCGCGGATAATCCGTCACTACCGCCGAAACCAGCGCATCCACCACGTCGTCTTCGACCATGTTGGAAACGTTGCGATACGATTCCGGACGCGGATATTTCCGCAGCTTGTCCGAAACCGCCTTGTCCTTGGCCAGCGTGTTGGTGATCAGCGACCAGAGTTGCAGATTGCCCCGCAACGTTTCGCCCACCGTGCGACCCGATTTCTCCCGCACCATCCGGTCCGGATCGGACTGGAGATTCAGCGCCTCGCCCAGCGTCAGCTCCTTTCCGTCCAGCGGCACCCGAACCGTGCTCATCTGCTCGTCGAACAGCCGGCACCAGGCCGAAGCCCCCGTGACTGATTTCTCCAGCAAAACCTGCTCGATCTCATCCGAAAGCTGATGCGCCCGGAACATCCGCAGATCCCGCAGGAACGGCTGCCAGTGCACCAGCGCCGGATCGGCCAGCTTCCTCTCCAGCTCCACGTCGTCGATCAGGTTGATTTCCAGCGTGAAGAACAGCAGATCGGTGGAAATATCCGACAGCGTCTCGCGCACGGACTGGCTGAACCGCCCCGTCTCCGGGCTGGCCATGTCCGCTGAGAAAGAGAGGGAGGCAAACGCCCCGATCCGCCCCATCGCTTCATCGATCGCCTGATACGTATCGATCGCCGTCGCTAGTTCCGCGCCGGACAGCGTGGCCACCTTGCTTCGATACCGCTCCGCAAACGCCTTCGCGTCTCCGGCAATCCGCTCCCGGTCCGCCTTCATCTGTGGCGAATCGGCCGATGCATACAGATCCGACAGATTCCAGCGAGGCGGCGTATCCCCTGTCGCCGGCGCGGCGGGATGACTGCCGTCAGGACACATCATCGCTCCCGGCAACGGCGCGGAAAGAGGAAAAAGCAGGCGAGGGAAGGGCGCTTGATTAACCATGTACCAACTGTAGCGCGGCTCCTCGCGGGAGGCGAGAGCATGGCCATCCTTCATCCCGCATGGAGCCTCGTTTTCACTAGCTGACTTTTGCGGTTTTATCCCTTATGGGACGCGCATGACTGACACGCCCCTCGACCTGATCCGTAACTTCTCGATCATCGCCCATATCGACCACGGCAAGTCCACCCTTGCCGACCGGCTGATCCAGGCGTGCGGCGCTCTGACCGCCCGCGAGATGACCAACCAGGTCCTCGACAGCATGGACATCGAGCGCGAGCGCGGCATCACCATCAAGGCGCAGACCGTCCGCCTGACCTACCCGGCTAAAGACGGAAAGACTTACGTCCTCAACCTGATGGACACCCCGGGTCACGTCGATTTCGCCTACGAGGTCAGCCGCTCGCTCGCGGCCTGCGAAGGCTCGCTGCTCGTCGTCGATGCTTCCCAGGGTGTCGAGGCCCAGACCCTCGCCAATGTCTATCAGGCGATCGACGCCAACCACGAGATCGTCCCGGTCCTCAACAAAATCGACCTGCCCGCCGCCGAGCCCGAGCGCGTAAAGGCTCAGATCGAGGAAGTCATCGGGATCGACGCCGAAGACGCCGTGGAAATCTCCGCCAAGACCGGCATCAATATCGAAGGCGTGCTCGAAGCCATCGTCACCCGCCTGCCAGCCCCGACAGGTGATGCTGACAAGCCGCTCAAAGCCATGCTGGTCGACAGCTGGTACGACGCCTATCTCGGCGTCATCATCCTTGTCCGCATCAAGGAAGGCCGCCTGAAAAAGGGCGCGCGCATCCGCATGATGTCCTCCGGCGCCGTCCACCTCGTCGATCAGATCGGCGTTTTTTCGCCGCGCATGGTCCCTGTGGACGATCTCGGTCCGGGCGAGATGGGCTATATCAACGCCGCCATCAAAACCGTCGCGGACTGCAATGTCGGTGACACCATCACTGACGATCGCAAACCCGCTTCCGAAGCGCTTGCCGGCTTCAAACCCTCCATTCCCGTCGTCTGGTGCGGCCTCTTCCCCATCAATGCCGACGATTTCGAAAAACTGCGCGACAGCCTTTCCAAGCTGCGCCTGAACGACGCCTCGTTCCACTACGAAGCCGAAACGTCAGCCGCCCTGGGCTTCGGTTTCCGCTGCGGTTTCCTCGGCCTGCTGCACCTGGAAATCATCCAGGAGCGCCTCTCCCGCGAGTTCGATCTCGACCTGATCGCGACAGCTCCGTCCGTGGTCTATCACCTCAAGATGAACAGCGGCGCCAGTGAGGAACTCCACAATCCCGCCGACATGCCAGATCCGTCCCTGATCGAATCCATCGAGGAGCCCTGGATCAAAGCTACCATTATGGTCCCCGATGAATATCTCGGCGCGGTCCTGACCCTTTGCACCGAACGTCGCGGCATCCAGGTCGATCTCACGTATGTCGGCAGCCGCGCCATGGCCGTCTATCGCCTGCCGCTTAACGAAGTGGTGTTCGATTTTTACGACCGCCTGAAATCCCTCACGCGCGGTTACGCCAGCTTCGACTACCAGATGGACGGCTACGAAGAGAGCGATCTCGTCCGCATCTCCATCCTCGTCAACCAGGAGCCTGTGGACGCCCTGTCGTTCATCGCCCACCGCTCCGCCGCCGAAAGCCGGGGCCGGGCAATTTGCGCCCGCCTGAAAGAACTGATCCCCCGGCAGCTCTTCAAAATCGCCATTCAGGCCGCCATCGGTTCCCGCGTCATTGCCCGCGAAACCATCGGGGCTCTCTCCAAGGACGTCACCGCGAAATGCTACGGCGGCGATATTTCCCGTAAGCGCAAACTGCTGGACAAGCAGAAAGAAGGCAAAAAGCGTATGCGGCAGTTCGGCAAGGTCGAAATCCCTCAGAGTGCCTTCCTCGCCGCGCTCAAAATGGACTGATCCGGAGATTACAGCCTCTGATCTTCCGACGCTGCTCAGAATGCCGCCCCGAAAGTCACCAGAGATCGCATATTCCGGGAACCATCTGTTTCTCGAAAATCAGGTTATATCCTGAGCATGTCAGCTCTCATGACTACCACCAGACAACACACCTGCGCCCACTCCGACCGTTCGTCACGAATGGCCGGAGAATTGTTTCCAGCGTTGATTTCTTCTTTGCTATTATCGAGGTATTTCAAAAGCAACTTTGCCAGCCAGCATCCTTATCGGACGCCTGCAATCCCGGTCAGGTGGCAGCCTGTTCGGACCTTAATTTCGCTTTCTGAAATAAGCCCGGAAAACGAACTCAGCTTATACGATCTGTCACAATACGCTCCTGTCGGTCATGCAGGATGCAGCGGTTCCGCCCCTGTGTCTTTGCCTGATAAAGGGCCGTATCCGCTTCGTGAATCAACTGTTCATAATCAGGATGTCCGGCAAATTCAGCAACGCCAACAGACACGGTGACCTTTTCGTCCTGCTGAAGCCCCTCTGCGTACACGGCCTCGCGAATACGCTCGGCAACGACAAGACCCTCCTGACCGCTTGTCTCAGTGAGCGCGACAAGAAACTCCTCGCCACCATATCGAAAAACAAAATCACTCGGGCGACACTGCGTGGAAATGATATCTGAGACATTCCGCAGCACCGCATCGCCACGCGTATGCCCAAACCGGTCGTTGACGCGTTTGAAATGATCCACGTCCAGAAGCAGGATGCTGAAAGACGTCTTGCGACGAAGCGACAGCGACACTTCCCGCGACAGGATTGTAGGCAGGAACCGCCGGCTCAGAGCGGTCGTCAGCGGGTCGCGCCCGCCTTCAAGCAACGCACTCTCGGCAAACATATCGTTCATCAGAAAACGAATTTCTTCGATAAGCCCTTGCAGTTCCTGAATTCTGACCGGCTGTACCGGCATGTCTTTCATCAGCGTCGGCAGCAACTCATGGTCAATCCGGCTGACAATCATCCGGACAGCATGGAGCCCGTTTCTGCCGGAAAACAGCAGGCCGGCTTTGTGATTCAGCCACAGACCGAAAGCCGATTTCTCAAGAGCGGGGAGGGGCGGAGGTGTACGGCAACAGATGGCCAGCAGAACCCGGTGTCCCCAGTCCAGGAGGGCTGAACGCTGCACCTCTTTTTCGACAGCAATATCCTGACCCAGCGAAAAGATCCGGCAGGCCTCGTCGGATTCAATCTCTTTCTTTAAATCCTTTGAGAGTTCCTGCCCCATGATCTCGACCGCAATGTCGATCATCGTCATCGTATAGGTCAGAGCCTGCAATAGCCTGTCCCGCGGCATGTCAATAGCAAAGAGATTCAGCCGTAATTCCTGCTTCAGAGCTCGTATTCCCTGAAGCACAAGCGTCATGGGGATACGCATACGGGCGTGTACAAGCCCGATCCGTTCCTGCAAAGTCATCAGCCTGGTTACATCCGGGGCACGCTCGGGAAACAGAAAAACCAGCCAGTTCGTCAGTGCCTCATGCAGCCGTTCCTGCACAACCTCCGAAGAGATGAAGACCTTCCCCTCGGGGTTGCTCAGAAGGGTGGCGTAAAACACCTCCGTGCAACGAGGCGCAATCCGGCCGACAAGGCGGGATACGTCGAGACGCACGGCATTGTCGGCGCCATCAATGACGGCGCGCCATTCATCTCTGTCGCGCTTAAACGTCCCGGTCTCAGGCGACGCCAGGGGATGATCCATCCAAACCTTCCGAAAATATCCGGTCCCGCTCACTGCCTGAAGGGGAGTCCCGGATGTTGTGCAACATAATGTTAAAGAAGCCCTGAAGGCCGTGCGCTCACGTAATTTTCCCATTGTTTCAGCCAGGGAGAATGCGACGACTGCTTCAAAGGAGGCGGACGGCTATATCGACGCTAATATGACTGGCGGCAAGTCTGGCGGCAAACAGCAGACAAATAAACGAAAACCCAGGCCGGATTTATATCCGGGACATCTCTCATCCTGCCGTCCGGTTTTCACGACGCAGGTGGCCTGCCGCTCAGAACCATAGACCGTCATTTTTGGCGATCCGTTAAGTTTGCGACACTTCCGACAGTTTAGCACGGCAGAGCATGCGACCGTAACCCCGCTTGTCGCTCTTCCTTTCTCAACTCCTGCATATTATTTTTGAATGTGAGCCGCGCCCGATCTCCGGTCTGATGTAAAATGATCTGCGCCGGGCAGGAAATAACATTCACCGGTCAGTTTGCGGTGACCCACTCCTCAATAGCGTGTATGGCCTGACCGCATATCAGCAAATCGTCTGCATCAGGAATGGTTTCCCCTGTGAGTCTGAATGGTCCCTTCTTGTCTTCCGCCTGCTACGCTTGCCCGCCGGTCAGACGCCGGACTGCGCGAATGTGCAGCCTCCTGCTCCCTTTTGGCCGCCACGGAACATGCACAGGTCTTTCTCTGCTGCTCGTCGCCCTGGCCACCACAACTTCCGTCGCCAGAGCCGCCGCTCCCGTCGCTCCCGTCGCTTCCGTCCGACAGACGAAGCCGGAGCACCATCATGTTCCGTCGCCCCGGAAGCACACGCGCACAACAACGGCAGCCAGAACTGAGACCGTCGCCGTCACCGCCCAGCGTCGTGACTTCTCCTACCAGGAAGCCCAGCGCACGCCGGACGCCTCAACCCGCGTTACCGCCGACCGTCTCATCGAACGCGGCATCGTCACTGTGCGCGGGCTTGAATATATCGCACCCAACCTGACCATTCAGAGTATCAACGGCACCGCCTCAACCAATTTTTACCTGCGCGGCGCAGGCTTCAATGACTTCACCCAGAACAACATGGGTCCGGTCCTCACTTATTTCGATGACGTGCCTTTCGTCTATTCCGGCATGACCGACGGCATGATGTTCGATATGGCAGGCGCCACTGTCACGCCCGGTCCCGTCGGCACAAAGCACGGCATGTCCGATACCGGAGGCGAAGTCATGCTCCGCACGGCCGATCCCACCGACACCTGGCATTTCGGCGCAAAGCAGGACATCGCCTCCTACGCCCGCAGTCGCTCCGAAGCCTATGTTTCCGGCCCGCTCGCCAAAGGTCTGACCTTTCGTCTCGCCGGTCAGACACAGCATGGCGGCGGATGGCAGACCAATCCGCTCAACGGCGACCATCTCGGCGATGCCGACCTCTGGGCTCTACGCGGCAAACTTCGCTACCAGCCCGACAGCCACACTACCATCACTCTGTCCGGCCACTTCACCCAGGACGACAGCCAGGTCGTCACCGGAATCCCCATCGACCGCCTGATCGGCACCACCGCCCTCCCCAAACTCGCCTGGCGACAGGCCGAATGGGGCATCCGCCCGCAATTCGCAAAACTCATCGGCCGGGAAGCGGGCCTCAAACCCAGTGAACATAACCAGTACTGGGGCGCCGATCTGAATATGAGCCACGATTTCGGCCCCGCGACCCTCACCTCCATCAGCGCCTTTAATACCGAACGCCGGGGCGAATACACGGACCAGGACGCGCTCGCCAGTTCGGAAGCCGATACCTACCGCGACATCGACAGCAACGTCTTCACTCAGGAACTGCGCCTCTCATCATCGCACCCCGAAAACCGCCTGCAATGGACCGTCGGTGCAATGTACGAACGCAGCCGCATGCATCAGCGCTTCTTTTTCGATTACACCGATTACGTACCCGCACGCGGCTACATGATGTCCACCACTTTCGGACTCAATCAGGAAAGCACATCGGAATTCGGAAACGTCAGCTACAGGCTGCCCCATAATATCACCATCTGGGCCGGGCTGCTCCACGAACTCGACGACCGCAGCATCAGCAACCTGCAATCCGTTATTTATGGTGGCACCACAAAGAATTTTCACGGCGAAAGCACCGCCGCGAACCAGTTCGCCGGACAGGTCGGCATCTCCTGGCAGATGATGCAGAACGCAATGCTCTATTATAAAATGAGCAAAGGCTTCAAACCCGGTGGATTCACCGCCAACAATACCCAGGTCCAGGGGCAGCTCGATCCGTTCAAACCGGAAACCGTCCTCACCTACGAAGTCGGCTTTAAAAGCGATCCGATCCCCAACCGTCTTCGCATCAACGGCGCTGCTTTCTACAACGATTACCACAATCAGCAGATTCTCGGCACCGTCCTCATCCCGAATTACGGCCCGGACAGCGAAATCACCAACGCCCCGAAATCCGAAAGCTGGGGCTTCGAGGGCACCATCGAAGCGCGCCCGTTCGAACGCCTCTATCTCACCCAGAACTTCGGCTGGCAGCGCGGCACCTTCCAGAACTTCCCGACCGTCAACCGCGCCGCAACCAATGCGTACTACGCCGCCCACGGGGTCTGGAAAGCCATCGACAGCAACTTCGCCGGCGTCGACAGCGGCCAGCCTAAACTGACCCTCAACGGCTCAGCGGAATGGCGTCAGCCTCTTTCCCGCCGCTACAGCCTCGATTTCGGCCCCGACTGGATCTATCGCGGCAGCCAGGCCATGACCCCCGGTGGCACCGGATTCTACCGCCTGCCGCCCTATTTTCTCATGGGCGCCCACGTCACCTTCCGCCCCGCTGCCAGCCACTGGCAGGCTACCATCTACGCCCAGAACATCTTCAATCGCCACTATTCCGAAAGCGGCGGCCAGGCCACAACTGTCTATATGTACATCCCCGGCCCCCCGCGTTTCATCGGCGGTCGTATCTCCTGCGATTTCTGAAAGCAGAGCCCTCATGTTTTGCTAAAACGGGTCAAGAGAGCCCTGCCCCCGAGCAGGCGTCGCAGAGCACAGCCTTCCTTTCTTCCCGGTTGCAAGGTCTGTAACGTCCTGTGTTCCCTTTTCCCGTCAGACTGACAGACCTGGATATCGCCGGAACGGCCGTTTTCGCGATCTCAGGCGTCCTCGTAGCCGCCAGAACCTCATCATGGCCCTGCTGGTCTGATTCACCCCACACAAGCTATGGTCGGACCGCACCATCGCTTGGTTTGACGGCATCGGTCTTGCCGCCTATGCCGTCTACGAGGCCGCAAAAGCCGGAGCGCACGGCATCCCTTAGCTCCCCGCCGCGCCGCCATCGCTGCCGGCACCTTCGTTACCCTTACCGCCTGCGGTGTCTCAGCAACGCCGGCTCTGGCCACGGACTTCACCTTCGGCGCCGCTCTGCGTGGTCTCGCCATATGGAAAGGACTCAACCTGCCCGCCTACCCCCGATAAACCTCCCCCTCCGGCAACAGCTTCCCGGGATTCAGAATCCCACGCGGGTCCATTGCCATCTTCAGAGCCCGCATCACCCGTAGCGCCCCCGCCCCATGCTCGGTTTCCAGAAATTCCTGCTTCCCAAGACCAACTCCATGCTCCCCCGAGCACGAGCCGCCCATCGCCAGCGCGCGCCCGACAATCTTCCGGTCCAGATCCAGAATCCGGCGCCGGCCTTCCGCATTGTCCTCAGCCAGAATCAGTGTGTGGAAATTACCATCCCCCACATGCCCCACCATCGCCGCTCGCATTCCTGAAGCCGCAATGTCATCGCGAGCCCCCAAGATCAGCTCGGCCAGTTTCGAAATCGGGACAATACAGTCCGTCGAAATCACCAGCGCTCCGGGCTCAAGTGCCCGCGTCGCCCAGTAAGCATCGTGCCGTGCCTTCCATAGCCTTGAGCGCTCCTCCGGCGTGTCCGCCCACGCAAACCCGAGTCCGCCATTCTCCCGCGCAATCTCTTCCGTCGCCTCAACCTGCTCCCGAACCGCACCAGGTCCGCCCGCGAACTCAAAGAACAGCGTCGGCAAAGCCCGAAGTTCATCCAGATGCGAATAGCGAATGCACGCCTCCATCTGCATCTCATCCGCCAGTTCCACACGCGCTACCGGAATCCCATACTGGATCGCCTCAACCGCCGTGCGAACCGCCGCGTCCACCGTCTCAAACTGACACACCGCAGCCGCCACACTCTCCGGCAACCCGTACAGCCGCAACTGAACCTCGGTAATCACCCCGAGTGTCCCTTCCGAGCCGATAAACAGCGCAGTCAGATCATACCCCGTTGAAGACTTCCGAACCCGCCCTCCGGTGCGGATCACCTCACCTGTCGCAAGAACCACCGTCAGTCCGAGCACATTTTCCTTGATCGTCCCATACCGGACTGCGGCCGTGCCGGAAGCCCGCGTTGCGCACATCCCGCCCAGCGTCGCTTCGCCACCCGGATCAACAGGGAAAAACAGCCCGCAATCACGGATCTGCGCGTTCAGTCCCTGTCGCGTCAGTCCCGCCTGCACCCGACAGTCCAGATCCTCTGGATTGAACTGCACAATCTCCGTCATCCGCGACAGGTCCAGACTGATCGCATGTTCCGGCGGCGTCACATGCCCCTCAACCGAAGTCCCCGCCCCAAACGCAACAACCGGAACACGGTGCTCATGACACAGCTTCAGAACAGCCGAGACGTCATCCGTGCTTTCTGCAAACACCACCGCTTCCGGCAGCCGTGATGCATCCAGCGCCTCGCCATGACTGTGCTCCTCCCGCACGGACCCGACAGTGCTGACCTGCGCCCCCATACGCGTCTGAAGCGCGGAAAGAACAAGCCGGATACGCGACGCGGCCAGATCGGAACCATCAGCCATGACAGCAAAACCTCATAAGAAACCAGAGAGCAGAGCAGGGACCGTAGCAGCCCCCTGCCATGCCCGTCACCTGCTGGCCACGCACGCCCTGAAGACCCCGGGACACCGCACAACAGATCCGCTGCTTCAGCGCGGCCCCGCCTTTTCGTAAAGAACAGATACATCCGGGATTGTCCGCCATCCCGGATCGCGTATCGTAATGGAGCGAAGCGTGGCGCGGGAGGTCTCCAACAAGCATGTATGACCAACTGCTCAGACAGCGACTGCGCTGGTACGCGCGAACCGGAGGTGCACTTCTTTTAAGATACTGGCAGTGGATCTTACTGGCTTGCATCCTCGTCCCCGGGACGCCGGTCGTGTCCCTGTTCACCGATACAGCCCTGCTGATGCAGCTTTCCATCACACCCGGCACTGGCCTGCTCCGGCATCTGCTTCTCATCGCAGGAACCGAGGCCCTCGCCATTCTCTGGACTCTGCCGCAAAAAGAGGCGCTGTCCGGCGGGATGTTCAGCCATTTTTCTGAAACACTCCCGCTTCCACGTTCCACCCAAACGGGCGTCGAAGCCACTCTCCTCGCCGTTGCGAACAGCCCGGCGCTTCTGGTTACAGGTCTTGCAGTCCTCACGCTTCCGCCGACACAGCCTGCACTGTACACAATCTGGTGCCTGATCGCGCTGTTCACACTCGCCGCTATCGCCCAGAGCGCCGCTCTCCATCGGCGCCGGCTCGTCATGACGGGCATTGTCCCCGCCAGCCTCGCCCTCGCCACGGGCCTGGCAATGCCGGCTTCTCCCGCACGCTGGCTGCTGCCCGCCCTGGCTATCATCACCGCCTGTCTGCCTCTGTTCGCCAGACACCATTCCGGTCATTCTGATCAGCACAGAAAAATCCGCCCTAAATCGCAGTTTGCTACCCGCGTCGCCTCCAGCCTGACGGACCGGGCACCCGCCCTGCTCATTCAGTGCAAATCTCTTGCGGAACGACCGGCAACGACCAGCCTGCGACTCATCGCCGCACTCTCACTGGCCGTCGGAGCCGACCGTCTGATCCGCCTCTTCAGCTTCAATGCGCGCACGCCGCAGGTTCTTATCCTGACCATGACAGTCATCTGTCTCGTACTGACCGGTTTCTATCGCCACCTGATCACAGCAAGGCATATCATGACCCCGTTTCTGGCGACGTTACCGCTCCCGCGCTACTACTGGCTCGTGCGGGACACCGGATTCATGCTGATGCTAAATACCATCCCGCTGATGATCCTCTGTGCGCCCCTCATCCTTCGCGGCCCCGTGCCCGTCGTCACCCTCCTGACTCTGGCCTGCTACTGTCAGCTCCTGCTCGCGCTCCTGCGCTGGCCCACTCTCCATGGCGGCAGACGCAGCCTGCTTTATGGCGTCCTGCTGTCCGTCGCCTGGTCCGGAGCCGCCCTCGCGGCAGTCTCACCATGATAAACCCGCCACGGCTCGCCTGCGAAAACATTGCCGCCGCTTACAACAGTCGCGTGATTTTTGAATCGTTCACTCTCTCGCTGCAATCAGGTCTGTTCGCACTCCGGGGCGCAAATGGCACCGGCAAGTCAACCCTGCTGCGGATCCTCGCCGGAGCGCAGCGCCCCGCCCGGGGACAAATCCGGATAGCCGGAACCGACCTCTTCAGTTCGCCGGAACAGGCAAAACGACAGCTCTCGTATGTCCCCGATACGTGCCCCGCTTATCCCTTCATGACCGGTAACGAATTTCTCCGTTTCGTCGCCACGGCAAAACAAACGACGATCGATCGCCAGGCCCGCGAGATGATCAGCCTCCTCAGCCTGAGCCACAGCCTGGACACACGCTTCGATGCCATGTCCCTCGGCACGCAAAAGAAAATAATGCTCTGCGCCGCCTGGATCGGCACGCCGGAAGTCCTGCTTCTAGACGAACCCACAAACGGCCTCGATGCTTCCGCCCGCGCGCATTTCGCCGCGCTGACACGTCATTCCGCCGACCGGCACGTCCTCCTGTTCTCAACTCATGACGATGAATTTATTTCCGAAAGCGACGCGACCGTTCTCGAAATGGATACCCTGCGCGGATAAAGATAAGCCCGCGCTCTGGCCCTTACCTTCGCCCGAACCGCGCCGAAACATAAGGCGCCGGCTCATACGCCAGATCGGCCACCCACGGCCATGTCGGCCTGCGCCGATGATTTCCGATATGCACGATGTCCTGGTCGATCGCCCCCGGCGAAAGCGCCATCAGTGCCGGACTGGCCAGCGCCTTCATAGTCGGATGCAGATACCCGCATTTCAGAACCACAATCCGGAACTGCGCCGGGTCCACACCGATGTCCCGAAACGCCTCGGCCGCATGATACAGTCGCCGGCGCGCCGAGAGCGTCGCCGTAATCCCGTCAAACTCAACTACCGCTTCGCCATCCTCCGGCCGCGTCACCGCCGTCAGATGCTTCACAACAGCCTTCTTCACATGCACGGGCCGGCACATCACCGAATCGAGCGTCGCCCCGATCGAAAGCGGCAACTGCCCCCCCACACCTGCCCGGTAACACGCATCCGTCGCCGGACGATCCGTCATCCCGCCCAGCAACACATCTCTCGTTCCCGCCTTGAGCAAAGCCTGAAGAAAGAACGTCTGATCCGAGTTGCCACCACCACCCGGATTGTCGCCCGAATCCGAAATCACGACCGGATGCGTTTTCAACCCCATCGCCCGCGACAGACATTCCTCAATCGTCCCCGTCGGACTGCCGAACCGGAACTCATGCCGTGCTGCCCAGTAGCGTCCTGCCAGTTCCGTCGCGACCCGCTTCTGCGCCCCGGCATCCGTCCCCGTCACCACCACGGAGGCCGCTGCCCTGGGCTCGTCCGCCCACACGTAACCAACAAGCTGAGACACATCCAGAATACCCGGCAGACGATTATATTCGCTCAGATCCGCCCACAACCGCCGTCCCGGTTCCCATTCCGTGCTGCTCTGCTCACCTGGCAGCAGCGCCGGAATACTTGCCCACACAATCCCCGGACGCAGGCCGTAACGCAGACAATGCGTCAGCATGTCCGCCGCCCGCATCACATTCTCAACCCGGTCCACATGCGGCGCCGTCCGGTACGCCGACAGCGCATCCAGCGTATCCACCGCCCGACGACTCAGATTGCCATGCAGATCGTAATACGCCGAAAGCAGACAGTCCGGCCCCACGACAGACCGCGTCGCCGCGTACCAGTCGCCCTCCGCGTCATCCATGCCCTCGACACTCAGAGCGCCATGCATCGCCAGATAAACCCCGTCCAGAGGCAGCAGTTGTCGCAAACGCTCCAGATACTCCGCCTTCAACGTCTCGTAAGTCCCGCGCTCCACCGGCCCGCCGGGCGGCGCCGAAGCTTCCAGTGTCGGCAAAAAAGGCACCTCATAACGCAGTAGCGGCAAAGACAGCGGCGCCCCGAACACCTCCTGCCCCCGCAGAACCGTGAAATCCCCCATCCTCGACCTGATGCGACTATATGTGCTGCACTCCGACGCAATTCCCCCGGTCGCGATCCGCGGCATCCCCCTGAATCCCGGAACCAGGCCCGCCGCGCACGCCGATCCTGAAAAAGCAGGCAACCCGGCAAGCAACCCCGTCGGAAGCATCTTTAGCATAACTCTTCGGCGCATAACGGTATCCTTCTGCTGCGGCAGCCATCCCGACCCTCACCGGATCGCCGGCGCCTGCGCGAAACGCTCATACGTTTCGGATACGTTTCAATTCGGGCGCCGACAAGACCCCCGCCATCAGACAGCCGGCCCGCTTCCCGGGATTTGCCCGAACCCCGCGAAAAAACACAGCTCGTCTCAATCAGTAAAAACGATTTATCCCATCGGGACAATTCGTCCGGTCCGGTCGCCTGATGACCCCATGCGGACTCAGGCGACCGGGGTCTCCCGCGCATCACTGGATGCACGACCGGCAATCCGGGCATAGAGCGACGGCAACACAAGCAGCGTCAGAAGAGTCGACGAAACCAGACCGCCAATCACAACAGTCGCCAGCGGGCGCTCGACTTCAGCCCCGGCGCTGCCCGAAAAGGCCATGGGAAAAAAGCCGAGACTGGCAACCGAAGCCGTCGCGATAACCGGGCGAAGCCGGGCGCGCGCCGCTGCGAAAGCCGCCGCCGCCGCATCCATCCCTTCCGCGCGAAAAACCTGAATCTGCGAGATCAGAACGACACCATTCAGGATCGCAACTCCGAACAGCGCGATGAATCCGATCCCCGCCGCAATGCTGAAGGGCATGCCGCGCAGAACCAGCGCGACGACACCGCCGGTCGCGGCCACGGGAAGATTGACGAACACCAGTACCGCCGCGCCGACCGACGACAGGGCGGCTACCAGCAGGCAGAAGATCAGCGCCAGCGCAACCGGCAAAACCAGAGCGAGACGGTGAGACGCAGATTCCAGATTCCGGAACTGCCCCGCCCAGACCATGGTGTATCCCGGCGGCAAAAAAACCTTCCGCCCGACCGCTTTCCGTGCCGCCGCCACAAAACTGGCAACATCGCGCCCACGAACATTCGCCTGCACGATGATCCGCCGCCGCAAACCGTCGCGATCAATCCTCGAGGGCCCGTCGACGAGCCGGATGCGGGTCACGTCTCCCAGCAGAACCCAGCCCGTTCCGCTGACATTGCGGACTTGCAACCGGCTGATCCGGTCAACGGATTTTACAGCATCGCGGGCAAAGCGAACCTGAGTCGGAATGATGGCCTCATCCAGCGTGACACTCGTTCCGATATGACCGCCCGTCGCTTCCACGGTCTGCAGAATATCGGAAACCGTTACGCCGAGACGGGCCGCCGCATCCCGGTCCACATCGATATGCATGTAGGGAACCGTGCCCTCGCTGGCCGAGGTGACGTCCGCCGCGCCAGGCACGCCGCTGACAACCGCGACGGTCTGATCCGCAAGACGCGACAGGGCCGCAAGATCATCACCGCGAATCGAGATGGCAAGCTGCGTCCGGACCCCCGAAAGCAGATCGTCCATCCGCATCTGAATCGGCTGGGTCCAGGAATAGCTGGCATCTGGCAGATGGTCTTCCAGCGCCGCGCTCATCTTTTTCACCAGCCCCGCCTGGGTCGATGCCGTCGTCCACTCCGCACGCGGCCGGAGAAAAACGAACGTATCGGTTTCAGCCGTCCCCATCGGATCGGTCGGAATGGCCGACGTGCCGGTGTTGCTGACAACAGTCGCAACATCGGGAAAACTTTTGAGAATACGCTCCTGTTCCGTCACGCCACGCACAACCGTATCGAGAGATGCGCCTGGCAGACGCAGGGACGTGACGAGCAGAGACCCTTCTTCAAGCTGAGGCACGAACTCGCCGCCAAGCCGCGTGGCCAGAAACACCGCAACCGCGAACGTGCCCGCGGTGATCGCCACCAGCAGACGGACATGATGCCGGCTCCATGTCAGCGCGGGCTCATAACGGCGCCGGACAAACCCGATAAAGCGGGTCTCCCGATCCGGCCTGCCAAAGCGCATGACAAGTGCAGCCAGCGTTGGCACACACACCACGCAGTAAAGAAGGGATGCCGCCAGAGCCATGATCACGGTCTGCGCCATCGGACGAAACATCTTCCCCTCGATCCCCTGGAGGGTCAGAATAGGCAGATAGACGATGATGATGATGAGAATGGCGAAACTGACCGGCCGGATGACGCTGAAAAGCGCGTCCTGAGCCAGATCCGTGAAACTTTGTCTGTTATGCGCTTCCGTCCGGGTCGCCAGAAGATGCTCCACCACGACCAGGGAGCTGTCCACGATCATTCCGAAATCAATCGCGCCGAGACTGAGCAGATTGGCCGAAACGCCGAACCAGCGCATGCCGGCCATGGCGAAGATCAGCGCCGCCGGAATGACCGAGGCGATAACCATTGCCGCGCGCCAGTCGCCCAGCACCACGACCAGCACAAGAATGACCAGCACTGCCCCGAGCGCCAGATTCTCCTTCACGGTGCCGATGGTCTCGGATGTGAGTGTGGCCCGCGTGTAAAACGGATCGAGCACCACCCCGGCGGGGAGAGATTGCCGGATCGCAGGCAGCGCGGCGCTGATCGCGGCCAGGGTCGCATTCGAACTGACACCGTTCTGCATCAGCACGACGCCATTGACGATCTCGCCCTGTCCGTCGCGTGTCACCGCGCCCAGACGGGTCCGCTCGCCGATCGACACCGCGCCCATGTCGCGGACACGGATGACATGGCCATTCTGTCCCGTCCTGACCGGAATGGCGCCAAAGGACTCCAGACTCGTGATGCGCGCGCGCGCCACGATCACCTGCTGCTCATCGTGATGAGCGATCCATCCGCCACCCGTCGACGCATTGTTCGTGTCGATCGCCTGTTCGATGTCGCGGAGCGACACGCCAAAGCCAATCATCCGGGACGGATTGAGCGTCAGCTGAAAGGTCTCCTGCGCCCCGCCGTTGACGTTGACGTCTACTACACCGGGAACGAGCTTGAGCTGCGGCACCACTGTCCACGTCATGATGCGGTTGAGATCCGTCAGCGAGTATCCGGCGCCCCGGATCTGGATCTGCATGATCTCGCCCATGCCGGTTGCGAGCGGTCCCATGGAAATGGAAATACCCGGCACCGAGATGGTGTCGCGGACCAGTTGCAGCCGTTCACTGACCCGGGCGCGGTCCAGATCGATATCGGTTGAATCCGCAAATTGCAGATAGACAGCCGAAACGCCGGTACGGGAGACGGAGCGCAGATCCGTTACGTCCGGAATCCCTGTCAGACCGGATTCCAGTGGAAACGTGATCAGCTTTTCAACCTCCCCTGTGGCAAGACCGGGCGCCGTGGCGGACACCATGACCTGCTGCGGCGAGATATCGGGCACCGGCTCCACGGGCAGTCCCGGTACCGTCATCAGACCGGCAGCCAGCAGCGCCGCGACAAGACCGAGCAGAAGAAAGGCGTTTTTCCGGAAGAGGCCGCGCATACGTCTCAGCCGCCATCCGCACCGGCCAGCAGCGCCGCGCCCTTGAGCGCGAAACTGCCGTCGCTGACCACTTTATCCGATGCGGTGAGATTGCTCCCGATAACCGCCAGGTCATCCGTCGCAAGAAGCACGCGAACCTCATGCGGCTGAAATCCGTCCCTGCCGTCCGGCGTGTAAACGACGCTGTGCCCGTCAATCTGCTGAATGCCGGTCGTCGGAACAATCAGCCCGGAAACGCTGCGTTTCGTCTCAAGCCGGGCGTCGAGCATTTCGCCCGGACGAATATTGCCCGACCGGTTATCCGCGATGCTGACCACCCGCAACAGACCCGTCGCAGGGTCTGCCATCCCGTCGATCGTGCTGATCGTCGTGACCAGCGGAGGTGCCATCTCATCACCGGCGGGCCTCGTAAAGATACGCCCCCCAAGGGACAGCTCCGCCGCCTCCCGGGGGCGCACCTCAGCCACGATCCAGACCGTCGAAAGATCGGTCACAACGGCGACGGCTTCTCCGGCCGTGATATCTGATGCGACGGCGGCGGCAAGACTCTGCACCATGCCGCTGACGGGAGAAATCAGCCGTGACTCCTCGCCATGACCGATGGTTTCGGTAACGGACGTGAATTCCTCGGTCAGCCGGTGATCGATCGTATCGATATCGGCCTGACGTGCCGCGAGCATCGCCTGCGCCTGCTGCTTCGTGGCGAGCCGCCGCTGGACCTCGCCCGTCGAAACCGTGCTGCCATTGAGCGCATGTCCCCGCTGCCAGGCCGTCGTCGCCTCGGACAGAGAGGCCCTGGCCGAAGCCAGCGCCGCAAGCGCCTGACTTCGCTGAAGATAAAGCTCGTGCAGGCTGTGATCCGTATAGACGATCATGACCTGTCCCTGGCTGACATGCTCACCGGGAATAATCTTTACATCCGTGACCTTGCCGCTTCCCGCCGGGCGGATGACGACGGACCGCGCGGCATTGATGACAACCGATGCCATGGCGGACACGTCCCCATGCAGCTCGCCGGATCTGACCGGAACGATCACAAGTTTTTCGCTGGCCTGTGCGGCGGCGTCGAGATGCACTGTCCTGGACCAGGCGGGCGTGTCTGCGCGGCCCTGTGACGGAACGATCGGCGTCAGAGCCAGAGTCAGAGCCAGAGCCTGAAAATATTTCATGATCAGGGAAGCGTTCCTGTGGAAATGCCCATGCGGACAATGGCGCTGTGCCAGGAGACCTCCGCCTGATTGAAGGCCAGGAGGGAATGCCATGCCTCCGTCCGCGCGCGCAACGCTTCGATGAGGGACGTCTCGCCAAGGGTCCAGGAGTGTTCCATGGCATCCGCGCGCCGCATGGTCTGCGATGCGCCCGCCTGCGCCTGAATCAGCGCTTCCCGGGCGCCGGTCAGCCGCGCCATGACCTGCGCGAGTTCGGTATGCACCGCGCGTCGGGCCTCTGTTTCTGTGCGCGAGGCCGCCGCAAGCCGGTCGCGCGCGGCTGAAATCATCGGTGTGCTGGTCACGTCGCTCGGCAGCGGAACGCGAATATTCACGCCAACCTGCGTCGCCCACGGACTGCCATACTGTCCTTCGTCGATCGCTTCCAGACCGACTTCCGGGTTGGGCATGAAACTCGCGCGGGCCAGACGCATCTGCTCCTGCGCTGCCGCCACGGCGCGATGTGCGGCCTGCACACGGGGATCGCGTTCCTCGATCATGCGGGTTTCGCCGGGCGGGATACGATCCAGCCAGTGCGGATCAGCCGCCATCAGATCGGGCAGACCCGGAATACCCAGCAATGTCGTCAGGGACGTGACATCACCCGAACGCGCTTCCTCGGCCAGCGCAATCTCTCCGCGTGCATTGGCGAGCTGAGCGTTCACCGCCTGTAATTCAATATCGGCCACTTCACCATGACCCCGCGCGCGCGCGGTCAGCGCGTCAATGTGTTCGAGCGACCGGACAATCGCATGGCCGGCGCTGAGCCGACGCTCATCCAGTATCACTGCCGCAGACTGCTCAAGCACGCGTATGGCCACAGCCATCCGCTCAACATCCACACGCGCCAGAGCCGATTTGGCATCCGCTGCCGCAACCCGCTCCGTTGCGGTGCTCTGGCCAGGCAGCCAGAGCGGAACCGAGACACCGCCCTGCCAGGTGATATAGCCCAGATTTGTGCCGCCCGCCCGGTCATCATAATAACTGGCGGTCAGGACAGGACCGCCAGCGAACCAGGACCGCGCCGCTGCGGCGCGCGCATCGGCTGACCCGGCATTCGTTGCAAGTTCGCGACGCACCGGATCGTTGTTCCATGCCGCCGCCAGAGCTTCGTGCAGCGGGATCAGCCTGCCGTCCGCGGCACGCGCGGCAGATGACAGACATAAAACCGCAACGCAGACGCCGCACAGACGAATGATCCGGTCTGTGCGGGAGGCGGAGCGAAAGATGAGCGGTTTCATGAAATGACGGCTCAAAAGTATTTCGTGAGAAACGAAAATTCCTGAATCGCGTCCTCGCGACTCATATTCCCGTCCGCAATCGCGTCAATGATGCAGTGCTCCAGATGATCCCGGATCAGCTCACGCTTCGCATTCCGGATCGTGCTCTCAATAGCCTCAAGCTGCTGGGCCAGATCGGAGCATGACCGTCCCGCGTCCACCATCGCCATCACCCTGGCAAGATGTCCGAAGGCCTGTTTGAGCCGTCGTTGCACAAGGGGATGTGTATCATGCGTCACTTAACACTCCCTACCCAAGGGGGGAGGGGTAGGGCAACTAAATTTTACACGGGTATGGCTGTGCAGGTTTCCTGCCAGGAAAGTAGTCGTTGTTTTCCGGAGTCAGGACACATTCTTTGAATGTGATGATGAAAGCTGTCGTGATATGAATTGCTGACAGAAATATGTGAGAGCATTGATTGTATCGGATTGCGATACGACGGGATTCCGATTCCCGGGTTTTCTTCGGTGGAATACAGGCCGTCCTGTTCGGCGCCGCGAGAGAGCGGCCGATCCTGTAATCGCAGTATACCCGGGTGTCCGACCTGCGCCGTCATGATCTTAAACTTCGGTACACCTTTCCGCCGAAGTCCGTATACGGGTCATGTATTCCGTTTTATTTTTGAAATTAATTCTTCACAGGTGCCTGTAAATCATGGCGCCTTCCCGGAAATGAACAGGCTTTGAGCCTGGGATACAGAGGACAGATTTCTACAGGTAGCAATCAGCCGTTTCTGCATGAAATCACAAATATCGAAAAATATGCACACAGACTGTCAGGGACATATTTAATCATGGCCGATCCGTCCTGTACGACGGTCCTCCTGTTCGGAAGTAACAGATGAAAATAAATAAAAAAAATACAGCAAAATATCTGACAGTTAAATCTGTATGCGATGAATATGGTATTGGTCGGACATATTGTTATAAACTTTTATCAGACGGCCGTATCTCGGCGGTAAAGCTGGGCGGAAAGACGCTTATTAAATCAGCATCTGTCGATAATTATTTTTCGACGCTCCCTGACTACAAACCCTCTGCGGCAGCGTAAGGAACGAATATGGATCGGGTTATCGTCTATCCGGGACAAGTCGTTGCGGACACAGATACGCTTATCGCCCAGCGCAATACAGAACAGGCTATAGGAGAAACTGTCAGCCTGAGCATGGGCACGACAGGTCCTTACGCAAGCGGCCTGGCGGCAACATGTTCAGGTAGCGACATGGTGGTGAACATCGCTGCCGGACAGATCGTCGCCGCAGCGAAAACCGACCCCACGGCTTATGGAACGCTTGGAGCCAGTTCCGCAGCAGTGATGCGACAATATGCTGCTGCAGCAACATCTTTCACGATTACAACATCGACCGCCGCTCAGACACTTTACATTGCCGCCACATTATCACTCTCGGACATGGGGGCTGCTCTGCTACGTTACGCAGATGCTGCAGACGCAACCAAAACATTATCCGGGGTTTCAAACGACGGCGTAAGTCAGCCGACATTGCGTGCTGCTGTTGCAACACTGAGTATATCCGCGACAGCGTCAGCCACGGGTGTTGTGCCGGTCTGGTGTGTCACCGTGCCTGCCGGAGCAACAGTCATTACACAGAGCATGATTGCTCTGAATAATCAGAGTCTGTTTTATCCGCCAATTCCTCAACTGGCACCAAAAAATTCACCGGTTTTTACTGGTACGCCACAGGCTCCGACACCTGCGTTGACGGACAGCAGTACCCGTATCGCGACCACAGCGTTTGTGACCGGCTGGGCTGCCGGGAATCTCCTCTCACAATCCTGCAATACAGGGCCGGCTGCGACAGCCGGAGGAAGCAGCAGTTTCACGCTGACTTTTGATTCTCGATGTAAACTTGTAGTTATCGAAATCTGTGCGGGCGGCGGCGGCGGCGGCGGCGCGGCGACTGCGGGTTCAGCGACAGCCGGCCTTGGCGGCGGCGGTGGCGCAGGTGCTTATGCACGAATCATTATCGAACCCGCTACATTCGGCGCATCAGTACCGGTCGTACTGGGCACCGGCGGTCGGGGCGGTCAGTCATCGTCCGGTGCAATGAGTGGAAATAACGGCGCAAATTCGTCTCTGGGCAGTTTTCTGACTCTTGGGGGCGGATCAGGCGGCATATCAATTCTTGCCGGAGGTCCGGCCATTATTGCCGGAGCAGGTGGTGGTGGATATCCACAGATTACGGCAGCGACAGGCGTTAACGTGATCATTGCCTCAACGGGGGAGGGCGGCAGCAGTGGTCATGCCAGCGGCATGTCGTCCGATTATTTCTTCGGTTTCGGCGGCAAGGGCGGTAACTCCCTGGGTTTTGCAGGAGGTGCTGAATCCGGGTCTTTGCAGACTGGAAACAATGGCTCCTCCGGGGCTGGCGGGTCCGGGGCATGTGCAGCTCCGACCGAGACTTATCAGAATGGCGGTGATGGTGGTCCGGGCTGGATGATTGTTTCGCAGTATGGATAAAACAAAAACATAAGTTTTTCATAAAATACCATCAAAACAGATGTTATATTTGCTTTAGCTGCGGAGCAGGGATTTGACCTGCCCTCCGGAAGAATTATACGGTTTTCAAAAGGCAGGTGCAGCTCTTCGTCTTTCTCGTGCCAGATCAAGATTAAACGCTCCGGCCTGTCTGCGGCCAAGTTCTGAATAATGTGCTCGGAGCTGTTCATCCGTGGCCAGTCTCCTGATGGATTCGGCCAGGACTGATGGCTGGTCCGGCTCAGCAAGAATCCCTGCGTCTCCGACCAGCGATGTGAGGGCACCACGAGGCGACGCAATCAGCGCCGAGCCGCATGCCATAGCTTCAAGTGCGGTCAGACCAAACGGCTCAGCCCAGCGGCTGGGCACAACTGTGATGGCCGCCCGGCTCATTGCCAGCATGATCTCCTGGTGTGGCTGATATCCTCGCAATACGATGCCAGCCGAGAAGGCTTGTGGACGAAGGGCCGCCAGAAATGGCGTTTCCGGAGAATCGGGGCCGAAACGGTCGGCTCCGATCATTTCCGCTCGCCAGCCCGGCAATTCCGGAAGTATCCTGGCGCAGGCTGTCACAAAAGCATCCGCGCCTTTATCGGCAACGATACGCCCGGCAAAGAGAATAACCTGCTCGCGTTTGCCGGGCGGCAGGGCAGGCGGCAGAACAGAAAAATCAAGACAGTTCGGCAAAATAAACAGTTCAGCCGGGCTTAGCTTCGTACCTTCGCAATAACGTTTCCGAACCCAGTCCGAAACACAAACCACTGCAAGCCTGCGCGCCAGTTCTTCTCTCTGACGCACCGTTCCGGCCCGACGCATACTCTGCGGGTCGTTGTGCAAAACAAGGCGCATCGGAAGGTCAGGAAACCTGTCCCGAAGGAGCCAGGCCAGTTCCGGCCGATTGTGAATTTCCACGACAGAGGGCGTGAGCGCCGCAATCTTACCTGCGACTGCCGCGGCATAACGAAGCGATCCAAAACGCACACCGAACGGCGGCCATATCGCGCCCCGTGGCCACCGCGTTCTGAAAACTCCGGAAACCGGCGCCGGCACGAAATCTGTGTCTGGGAACGGCGGCTGCTTCGTCGGCGCCCCGATGACAATCTCCCGTGGCTCCGCCAGGCGATGCACAAGCAATGCAATTGCCCCGGCCTCCTCAGGCGAGAAGCGCTCGCGGGGAGGCAGCACTGTAACCGCCGGACCTGCCGGAAAATCAACCAATTGAACAGTCAGTCAACGGATTCGTATCGTGCGGTGGTCCATGATGCCGGCTCAGCCGCAGCCTCTCTGTACCATTCAGCAACAAGCGGATGTGCCCGAACAGCCTCGGCATAGCGCTGTGCTGCTGGCGAAAGCAGAACACCGTAGCTCAGGAAACGGGAAACGACCGGCGCGTAGGCAGCGTCCGCATTGCCGAACTCTCTCCCGAACAGATATGAGCCATGTCCTCCGAAATTATCCCGGGCCTCATTCCATAAAGCATCGATTCTGGTGATATCACTGATTGCCGCATCAGGCGTGCCATGAGCGAGAGACCGGCCTTCGCGACCAAGATTCATAGGCATCGCTGCTCGCAGCCCCTGAAATCCCGCATGCATTTCCGCCGAAACCGAACGGGCAAGTCCACGCGCAACCGGATCAGACGGCCAGAGAGAGGGCTCAATCTCAGCGCAGTATTCCGCAATAGCCAGACTGTCCCAGACCCGAACATTCCAATGTTCAAGATAAGGCACCTTTCCGCTCGGGGAGACCGCGCCAATCCGCATTGCCGTGTCGTGCTGAGCAAGTGGGATAACGTCTTCTGTGACATCCAGCCCCGCCAGTCGGACAGAAAGCCAGCCCCGCATAGACCAGGACGAATAACGTCTGGTGCCGATAACAAGTCGTCCGTCAGCCATCATGAACTCCTGCATATGTAGGACCGGAAGCGATTCATATCGGAATCTCCATGCTAACCCAATAGAGGGAAGTAAGCCGGAAAAGCGGCCGGCATCTCATGGAACGGGATTTCTTTTGCGGCCTGCTTCTGTCCGACAGGTGATGCGAGGTCTGTTTTATCCTGGCTGTATAAAACCCTGAAAATATTTCACGAATAAAGTTGTTGCTGTATCGTTTCGCTATTCATATCTTTATCACAACGAAACCGGGAGGCCTTTCTAATCGCCGATCAACAGCGCAGAACCACAGAACTCAGCCGGCATCTCGCTCAGAAAAATGGTCGTCATCCGTTCGATCTGACAGTCGCATGGGGCATCGTCGAATCCGTAAGATTATCCGGCGAAGAGGAATCTGATGACGCGTGAAAGAACGAATCAGGTTCCTCTTCGCTGAATCGGCTGTTTCCGGCTCTGGCGAGGCTCTGGTTATGGAGAGAAAAGAACCGGTTATGATGGCTGTTTCCGGGTGGAACACAGATCTGTAAGCAAGGGGTGCCGATCCACATGAGATGTCAAAACCAGCGTCATCGCCCGGCACCGTTAAAGTCGACATATGGCATATCACGCCGCGATTTTATCAGTGGTCTCCTTGTTTCAACCACTCTCACCGTCAGCCTTGCGCCGGAAACAGCGGATGCCCGCGTCCGGAGTGAAGATGTGTCACCCCCCTGGCGCACCGGCCTTCGCGGAAGTCATCCTGGAGCTTTTGAGGCCGCCCATGCTCTCCGCGACGGCAGCCTCTCCAACGCCAGAATCGAAGATACCGGCGAGATTTACGATCTCGTCGTCGTGGGAGGCGGTCTGAGTGGCCTGGCTTCTGCCCATTTCTTCCGGAAATACGCCGGGCCTGAAAGCACAGTCCTGATTGTGGAAAACCACGATGACTTCGGTGGCCATGCAAAACGCAATGCCTTTAATATTGATGGTCACGAACTTGTGCTGAACGGAGGTACGCTCGAAATTGAATCCCCGCAACGCTACAATCAGTGGGCGGAAATGGTCCTCGCGGATATAGGCGTGGATCTCACAGCCTACCGCCGCGAAAATATTCCCATGAAGGATCTCTATGAAAAAATGGGCCTGAAATCAGCTCTGTTTTTCAATCATGAAGTCTGGAATCACGATAGCCTGATGCGCGCCGACAAGGTGCCCGGAGAAGAGTGCTGGCGTTATCTCTCTCCTTCTTCTCTTTCAACATCCCCGCTATCCGATAAAGTGCGTCAGGGACTTATTCGTCTCGTCAGTCAGAAACAGCCTGATTATCTTGCATCTCATGGTCTCGCAGAAAAAAAGAGTATCCTCTCGAAAATTTCCTATCTGGATTACCTTATTAAGATAGCAAAAATAGATCCTGATGCTGCCAGAGTTTTTCAGAAGGCCGGATCTGGTGTTTTTTGTGTTGGCGCAGATGCTCTGCCGGCACTTTTTGCCTGGGTCATGGGTTATCCCGGCTTTTCCGGGCTTGGTCTGGGGAATATCCCGGAAGGTCTCCTCTCAGATCTTCAGGGAGGCCAGCATGGGCGGCAAAAAGAGTCGGAAAAAACCGTTCATTTTCCAGACGGGAACGCAACGCTCGCACGCCTCCTGGTAGCTCATTTAGTGCCGGACGCTACATCAGCGCAAACCCAGGACGATATGGGTGTTGCTGAATTTCGTTATGAAAATCTCGATAAAGCCGGACAAAAAATCCGCATCAGACTGAATACTCTGGCTGTCAGTGTAACACATGACGGAACACCGGAAGCGGCAGGCACGGTTTCTGTCTTGTGCGCGCAGGCAGGAGATGCGACGCCGCAAAAAATTCATCATGTCCGTGGACGGCAGGTCGTCATGGCCTGCTGGAATATGATCATCCCCTATCTGATTCCCGAACTCCCCACGCCACAGAAGGAAGCTCTGGCTTACGGCACAAAAGGCCCCATTGTTTATGTCAATGTCGCCCTGAAAAACTGGCAGTCTTTTCGCAAACTGGGCGTCTCTGAAATCAACTGCCCCGGAATGTTCTTCGAGAGCATTGAACTCGCAGAGCCCGTGTCTCTTGGCCGCCTGCATGCCCCGGAGAATCCGGATCATCCCGTCGTTATACGAATGATCCGGACATTCGGAATGCCGGGCCTGTCCAAACGTGATCAGCACCGGGCCGGTCGTAGTGCTTTGCTTGCAACAACATTCGAACAGTTCGAGCAGGAAATCCGATCACAGTTGCAGCGCGTCCTCGAACCGGGCGGATTTGACGAAAAGCGGGATATAGCGGCGATTACTGTCAATCGCTGGCCACATGGATACGCCTACACCTACAACAGCCTTTATGAGCCGGCGGACTGGGTTTTTACAGAAACGTCTTCCCGCCCCTGTGTGACGGCACGCCAGCCGTTCGGACGAATCGCCATCGCCAATTCGGATGCAGCCGCAAGTCCGCATACGGATGCAGCCTTCGAGCAGGCTCATCGGGCCGTTATCGAACTCCTTGAGCGCCAGACATTCCCGATGGTGTCATCTATGCCCGGAGCCAGCACTCTGTGACGCGCCTGTCAGGCGTAAAGCAGCCCGCGACACTATCATCCAGCCCGGCTTCAAAATGTCAGAGTGGTCTGAAGCAGCGGCATATCACAATGATCTCTCTCGGCGGAACTATGGGAGCCGGCCTGTTTATCGGCTCTGCCGGTGCGATTGCCACAGCCGGACCCATCGTCATTTTATCCTATATTTTCGGCGGTATTCTTGTCCTGCTTGTTAATCTGATGCTGCGTGACATGGCCATGCAGATGCCGGGAACAGGCTCATTCATCTTCCAGATCCGCCATAGTCTGGGTCCACTGGCCGGCTTCGTTGCGGGATGGATCTACTGGGTTGTCTGGGTCACGACACTCGGCATCGAAGTCATTGGCTCCGCTTCACTTCTGCATCCTTACATTCCGCTTCCCTACGCTGTCACAGAGCTTCTTGTTCTCGCGGTCATGACTGGCGTCAATCTCATGTCCGTTCGCAGCTATGGTGAATTCGAATGCTGGTTCGCCATGATAAAAGTTGTGGCAATCGTCCTGTTTATCATCATCGGCGCTCTGCTTCTGACAGGCAGAACCATACCGGTTGCGGCGAATCTCACAGGTTACAATGGTCTTATGCCACACGGATTCATGGCTTTTCTGGCAGCCGTCCCAACAGTCGTGTTTTCTATGACAGGGACCGAAATCGCAACGATCGCGGCATTAGAATCCGATGACCCTGATGGCAATATCATCCGGATCATGCGCACTGTCGCAATCCGTCTTCTGGTGTTTTATGTGGCGTCTGTAGGGCTGGTTCTGTGCCTCGTTCCATGGATAACCGTCGTTCCGGGACAGTCACCGTTCCTGCTTGTTCTTCAGAATTATGGAATTCCCGGGGCTGCAACCATCATGGGCGCCGTCATCCTGATCGCGATGCTGTCCACGCTCAATTCCGGCATCTATTCCGCTTCCCGGGTCTTATCCGGCATGGCCCTCGGCGGTGATGCGCCGGCACTGCTCGGATATAAGAAAACGGAAACACACCCACCCCACCGTGCCATTCTGGCCTGCGCCGCCGCCACGCTGGTCGTGTCCGTTTCTGCCGTGCTCACGCCCGGCATCGTATTTTCGTTTCTTATCGCAATGACCGGTGCATTTATTATCTGCTACAATATCCTGATTGTCTGTGCCCGTCTGAAAATGGCCTGCCCGGACGCATGGAAAGGCTGGCTGGCGCTCATTCTTCTGAGCGGTGTCCTGCTGTCCATGCTCCTTCAGCCATCCACACGTCATGAATTACTGACCGGTTTCGCTGCGCTGGCTTTCATAACGCTGTCAGGATGGTTTAAGACAGGCTGGAAAAGGCCATCCCGACCGCTAAAGTGGCAAAGGTAAAGTATGCAGGTCATTCTCCGTCCGCTAAGGAACGCCGTAGCATGAGTTTTTTACAGGTTTTCCGTCTTGCAACAGCGGTCTGTGCCACCGGCCTGCTGGCGGGCAGCGTTTCAGAACGGGCGCTTGCCTCGGATCCGGTGTTGCAGGAAGAGGAAAGCGACGTCGTTCGCCTTGCTCCCGTTACACCTCACAGGGTTCTGGTGCATGATGAAGCCGGACAGCATGCCAAAGACGGCCGCGTCTATGTTGTGGATGCCGATGCAGGGAAACTCCTGGGCATGGTGCAGGCTGCCTATAACGCAAATGTCGTGCAGGACCCCGCCGGCAAGGCTTTTTATGTTGCCGAAACGGTCTGGTCGCGTGGAAACCGGGGCGACAGGCTTGATCTGCTTCCGGCATACGATCCGCAAACCCTGACCATCACCAGCGATGAGGTGTTGCCGGGGCGCGCGCTGGTTACACCGAAGAAAAATGATCTTTCCATCAGCAATGACGGGAAGCACGTCTATGTGTTTTCAATGGTTCCAACCAGTGCCGTGCACGTTGTCGACACAGTCAGTCATAAAGTCACACAGACAGTCGATATCCCTGGTTGTGCGCTGACATATCCCTGGGGCAATGCCGGCTTTACTTCGATCTGTGCGGATGGTGGTCTTGCCAATGTGTCTCTTGATGGCACTCGCGCAACCGTGACACACACAGCCCCCTTCTTCGATCCCGAAAAAGATCCCGTGTTCGAGCATAGTCCGACACGACGTCCGGACGGAAAAACCTGGTTCATTTCCTATAGTGGCCTGGTTTATCCCACTGCCCTGTCCGCCGACACGAAGATCGAAACGAACTGGTCCCTCCAGGAAGCCGCCGGCATGAAGCGTGCCCCTGCTGCCGAATCACCGTTTGTTGTAACGTGGCGTCCAGGCGGGTGGCATCTCTCCGCCCTGCATTACGCATCGGGTCACCTCTTTGTCCTGATGCACCAGGGGACTTACTGGACTCATAAACAGGCCGGAACAGAAATCTGGGAGCTGGATGTTAAAACTCACAAACTTCTTCACCGTATCCCGTTACAACATCCGAGCACGATGGTTGCCGTGACCCAGGATGCCAGCCCTTTGATGTTCACAACCGACAGAAGCGGAACATTCTATATCTGGGATGCAACGAGCGGAAAATTACTGCGCCAGATGCCTCATCTCGGTGAAGACCTCTATTTCGCTCTGGCGCCCGGGGAATGAGTGTGTCCGGGTCCGTTTCCGCAACGACTGTAACATGGGCACCTGGTATCCCTGGGCGGACGTCTTCCTGCGCCCGTTCCGGAAACGAAATATCTGTTACTAACATGCCAATGGCGACAAAAATGGTCCGAACGGAGGGGCCTCTTCATGTTGCAGTCTGACAAGGTCGATACAGCCAGCCAGCGTGCAGGAAAACACGGGGGTGCCGTCGCGTCAGGCCCGTTGGATCGCGTAATGGAACGGTTGACACGGCTCATGGCCAGCCATTCCTCCCGACGCAGTTTTGCAGGTCGCGCCAGTGCCTGGCTGACACTTGGCAGTCTGATCCCGGTGCTGCCTGTCAGCCGCGCGTCCGCCGCTCCGGTGAAGCCGGCCAGCAAACCCAAAGCTCCGACACCTTTCGCGGCCAGCGCGCAAACAACAGACCCGACCGCCTGTAATTACTGGCGATATTGCGCGATTGACGGATTTCTGTGCGCCGCCTGTGGTGGTGGCGTGCATAGCTGTCCGCCTGGCACCAGTCCGTCTCCCACGTCCTGGATCGGCACATGTTTCAATCCCGCCGACGGTCGTTCCTACCTTGTGGCCTATCGCGATTGCTGCGGTCAGGATGCCTGCAGCCAGCCGCCCTGCCTCGGAACAGAAGGCGATCAGCCCAGTTACCGGCCACAGGCGAATAATGACATCATCTGGTGCTTTGGTACAGGTGCGCTACTATATAACTGTTCGACATCCGTAATTGTTGGGAATGCCTCATGATCAGGAAAGTTTCTTTCCTCCTTGCCGCACTAGCCGGAACAGCTTCGTTTTTTTCAGCTTCGGCCAGCGCCGCTGACGGACTGGCTCTTTACAACGCCAACTGCTCAGTCTGTCATCAGGCTGCCGGCGCGGGCATGGCCGGACAATTCCCGCCACTGAAAGGACGCGTAGACAAAATTGCGTCGTCACCGGAAGGTAAGGCCTATCTTGCCGACGTGGTCCTGACTGGCCTGCACGGCGCAATTACTGCCGCCGGGTCGCCTTACGCCGGATTCATGCCATCTCTGAAAGCTCAGAGTGACGACAATCTTGCTGCTATTCTGACTTACGTCTCCTCTCTGGGGGATACAAAACCAGCCCCTGCCTTTACCAGCGATGATATTGCGACAGCTCGCAAAGCACCGAAGAAAAATGCGGATATTCTTGCGGAACGAAATGCTCTGAATGCAACGCATCCCATCCCCTGACAAGTGAAAAAGGGCTTATTTTCGCTACTCCGTGATGTGCTGAAGATCATGTCTTCAGCAGTCATTGTCATACTGGAAGTAGCTTCTCCATCCCGGGCCGCAACACTTGGCCGGGCGACTACGAATTATCTGACCCATTGCGGAGGCTGCCACGGGATCGAAGGTGTTTCCGGTGCCAGTTTCGTGCCGCAACTCCGCGAAACTGTCGGTGTTTTCACCTGTTCTGAAGAGGGGCGGCGCTATCTCGTCCGTGTGCCTGGTGTTTCAATGTCGCTTATCAGAGACGATCAGGAACTCGCCGATGTCCTGAATTTCGTGGTGTTCCGAATGGGTGGCGCCAGCACGCCTCCGGGTACAAAACCTTACTCCGCAAGCGAAATTCATGATCTGCGAGCTGATCCTATTGTAACAACGGATATTCTGAAAGCACGTGCAATGGTTTTGCAGCGCTCTCTGGCTCTCTGTTCAGTTTCAGGGAAGTAAGCATTAAGCATGCCTTGTCGGGGCTGAGTTTACATAAAGCAGGAAATGATTTTATTTCAAGAAATAGTGAAAATTATTACAATATAAAATAAACATTAAGCGTAAATTTGAAATTGTATTAAATATATAATTTTTATTTCTATATTAAGGCGGGCCGGCTTTAAATAGCTCCCCGCCTTAATATATTGTCTGAAAGTGTAGCCTCGATCTTTTTCTATCAGTCTGTCGTTTGCGAAATGCCAGGCACGAAACTGACATCACTTCCTACAGTAACAGATTCTCCCGCTGCTGTTCGGCCAATCACGCTGCCCGGCGGCCATGCTTCAGGTGTTTGCAGCAAAAGATGAGTATCTGTGTCCGGCACAGCGAATGAATTCGTGGTGCCACCCAGCGTCCAGCGGGAAACCGGCCAGCGCAGGACGGGAAGATCGCTGCCTTCAGATCTTTCGAATAATGCAATTTCATAAATCGTCGACCAGGCCGTTTCCGTCGATACAATAGGCTGTGCAACAGGACGTGTTTCCCGTGTGCCATTCAGCGCCGCAAACTGCACGGCTGTCCGACTATAGCCGGAGGCAACCAGTTCCGTCCCACCCTCAATCAGCAGCCCCAGCCATCCATCAAAAAAATACTGACTCATCCATTCTACCTTACATATTTTTAAAGGCGTTTCTCAGACCTCTGTCCGCTGATTGCGAACGCAAAATAAATCAGCCCGGAATTGAAGCCGGTCTGATGCGCCTGATCAGAAACACTGAAGTCAGACAGAGTAAGGAGTCCCGCCGCGCGATAATCATGCATGTCCCTGGATGAAGACTTCTTTTTTGATGGAAAGGAAAAGCCGTGATTGACCACCCTGCATTCACGGCTGGTTCCCATAATACAAAACAGGGACGTGTAGTTTTCACGACAACACAAAAAAGTAGGTAATCTGATGTCTGGAAACACGGCCGTCCACGAAATGCTTACTGTCCGTGAGACACTCACAAAATTCGATATATCTCGTACGCGACTTTATCGCCTGATCAGCGACGGACGGGTCTTTATCGAAAAGGCGGGAAGACGAACGCTTTTACGCGCCACGGATGTTCGAAAACATCTTGATGCCGATAAACTGGACTACGCTATGCCACCACGGTAGCGTTACGAATGTCACCTGTTTTCATACTTTCTGCTGTCGGAGCGTTACACGCAAACCTGTAAGGAAATCGAAGCGGAGACAGATTTTTCTCATAAAAATATTGCGAAACTGTTCAATGATATTATCGGACGTGCCGCGCAGTCAGAGCATTCCAGCGCGAAAAAATGGCAAAGCAAAGCGCTTGCCGGTATGACCCGCCCCGAAGCCGATGCATATCTGGAAAAAATTGAAACCGAAATGAGAAGTCGCGCGGTAAATTCCGGGCAGAACCTCAAAAAAGAACGACCGCTGGAAAGTCCGTCTCAGGCATAATTATTGCGCGGATATATCAGTATGGGCGTCGGCCACAGCAACGCACTGCTTCCGATGTATTATCGCGTTTTCCAGATCAGAGTAGAAGAAACGGCATAGTTCCAGACCACGCCGATAATCGCACCCACCGCACTGGCCTGTCCCAGACCTTCACCTTTCGCGCGAAAAAGCTGAACAATGCCAATATTCGCCCAGGCCCCTACGGCGGAAACCAGAAGAAAGACAAGGAAACCACCCAGCAGACCCATGCCACGCAGACGCCGGTCACTATAAACCAGTTTGTTATCCAGCCAGAAATTACTGGTGATTGCGATGAGAGTGCTGATCACCTGTGCCGGACCGAAATCCATCCCGACGAAGCGCAGCAGCATCATGACAATCAGATTCACGCCAACGCCAGTAATACCGACCGTTGCAAACCCGATGAACCGGAGCGGCAGCCAGCCACGAAACAGCTTCTCAAGAATGAGGTCGACGAACTGAAGTAGCACAACTGCATCAAGTTTGCTCTCACCGGCCGCGCGGGGATGAAACGTGCAGGGGATTTCCTCAACCCGCACTTTTTCAGGTGCCGACAAAATGAGATCCATCAGAATCTTGAACCCCTGTCCGGACAGACAGGGCGCAGTCCGCACGAAAAGATCACGTCTCAGTGCAAAAAATCCGCTCATCGGATCGCCAACATGAACCGGCAGCATCATTTGCGCGAGACGAATCCCGCCATTGGAAAGCGCGTGACGCCACGCATTGGCCAGACCTGCATTATCGCCTCCCTCTACATGACGGCTGCCAATGACGATATCGCAGCGATCCTGAGCCAGAACGTCAACCATGGTACCAAGACGCGTCTGATCATGCTGAAGATCGCCATCCATCACGGCAATAAACCGAGCCGAGGAGGCCAGAGCTCCCTCGATGACAGCGCTGGAAAGTCCTCTCCTGCCAATACGGCTGATTCCGCGAACCCGCCAGTTTGCCCAGGCCAGCTGTCGGATGACTTCAATCGTGCCGTCCGGAGAATTGTCGTCAACGAAAATAACCTCCCAGTCTCTGCCGGCCAGAGCAATCTCCAGCGCTGAGACCAGAGGTCGGACGTTATCTGCCTCTCTGTAACAGGGCACGACGACAGTAATCTCAGGAGAACCGGCGCGCTCTCCGGTGCCGATGATTGTGGCAGCCGGTTCGTCAGGCAACAAAGGCATATCCGGACATATCTTTCTGTATAAATAATAACATCGACGACATCAGATGGGATTCCCGCCTGACGAAGACGGACGCAACCTTAACCCGGGCTGAAATCTGTAAATTTTTCGGCAACCGGGCGTCACGCTATCAAGCGTTCTCACCGGAGCTCCAGGGGACAGAGTTTCACCAGCCACGGGAAACAACAGGGGATTTGCCTCATTCTCACAGTGCCCCCTTTATATTACAAACCGAAAAAATAAAGCCGCAGCTTTCCGTCAGGGGACACCGGCCCCGGCTGACTATGGTCAATGGCTGACTTCAGCAATTCCTTCTGCCGGAAATGCTCTCTGTCTTTCTGATCGGAATCTGTCTCCCTGAAATCATCCGGAAGAACAAATCCGGAGAGCGCGTGGCTGTAAAGAAGCCGGGTGAGCAGCGCTGGATCGCCTCCCGTTGCTACATATTCGGTATAGTTGAATACATCGACCACGTTGTCCTTTCCCGCCCAGTAACAGATGGAAGCCATTGAACAGCCGACAGACCCGGGGCGCTGTCTCACCTTATCCACAAAAGCACGCCATCCCCGTGCCTCTGCCCCGATATGAACCGCATGATGCAGGGCTCGCGGCAGCACAACTCCGGCACTGACCAGAAACGGCAACAGGGCCACGAGCAGCAGACCACCCGCACCCGCATGAGACGCAAGCCGCGCAGGCCCTCTGACAACATCATCCGGTTCCCGGCGGGCCGCGACTGAAAGCGCCACACCCGTCAGAATGGACAATACGGTCAGCGGCTCAAACCAGGCGTTCATCGCCACGCCTTCGCCTGCTCTTTGAATTAACGTCCAGAAAATGGAACATACGGCAGCCAGAACCAGCAGACGCCCATGTAGCGCCCGCACTCTGCTTCCGATAAGAGTCATTGCTACGAGCCCCAGAGCCAGAATCTCTGAAGTCCGCCGTGCGCCACCCAGAATCCGCGAAAAATCGATTACACGAGGATGATGAAGCATATCCGTCAGAAAAACCGGTCCGAACAGGAGCACGCACACCCCGACAGCAAGCGCAGCGCAGACAGCCCCGCTTGCCAGCCAGATTGCCAGGTTGCCAAATCTCTCTCTGTTCCATCTGGACATGACCGCTATCGCGAGTTCCAGCGTCACTGCCGACGGCCAGGTCAGAACATTGTGCTTCACCATGCCTGCCGTCACCATCAGAGCCGCTGTAATGACAAGCCGGCCGGGCGTCAGACCGGAGTTGTCACCAGGGCGTGGCGATCCTGAAACAAAAACCAGCACGGCAGTCAGCATGATCGCGATGCCAAACCACTGGGGATCGTCCATCGCCACGTAATCATGGCTGAAGGCGCCCACATAGAGCAGTGGCAGCAAAACGGTCGTGGCAATCCCCGGCCCCCGGGCTCCGCAATGTCGGGCTATGGCGCCCGCTAAACCTGCGGATGCCAGCAGTGAAAGCAGAGCGATGACACGCCCCGCAACAATCATATCGCCGAACCACAATCCAAGGCAGCCGGTCACAAAGAAGGAAAGCGGCGGGTAGTTATTTGCGATCAGCCCTCCCGGCGCAGGATAGAGCGGCCCGCCCCCCAGCCCAAGCGCCCGCATGGCCGCATAGGCGTTCCAGCCCTCATTGTAATCCAGAGGGATCGGCGCACGCAGTCCAAGGACCGGCGCGGCAAAGAGAATCAGAACAGAGACGGCGATGACAGTCAGAGCAGGTCTGAACAGAACCCCAAAGCCGGACGATCCGGTATGCGCTGGCATAGACCCTACAATTCATTCATCCACCGGAGTGAAGTATATAACGGATATACTCGCCGGGAAAAAGGAGCATGAGCGCATAGCTCTGTCGTGTTTCTTTTCGTCTCACAGCGTATCCTTCGCAAGATCGGCAAAAATATTTTGCGGTATTGCGCCGGGTCTGACCCTATTTCGGATGACCGTTCAGGATTGCCGGAGCGATAGAGGGCATTTGCTCTGCAAATCCCGACAGAGTGGCATCTGCCGGCAGGAGCCGTCTTTTCAGCGGACGCATTCCTGTGGTTGCCTCGGAAGACCTCGAAAAAGCGTGCGGGCAGACACTGAAACCCTTAAGTTTCCGTTCTGAAAAGATACCACTTCCATCCGTTATTTCAGGGCTGAATGTCTTTACTCTGAAGGCGTCCTGCGTCCCCGCCGTGGCTTTCCCGTGAGTGGATTGATACGTAACTCACGCTGTGGTGGCTGTGTCTCATCCGGCACGACCCGACAGTCCTGTCCCTCAGCCCGTCGTGCCGCTGCAAACACCTCAGCATGAGAAAGCTGAGCCGCCTGATACAGAACCTGACCTCCAAGTATAACTTTATGCTGTTTCATGCTTCGATCCTGGCACAAAAACAGCGGAGCCCGAAAAACACCTCTTTTTCACACTCTTTTCTGCGGACATGCTGGTCTTTTCTCCATCTGCCCGCTACTCTGACAGGATGAGCGAAGAAGACTGGACAACCCAGAGCCCCGAGTCTGCGGAGGCAGACGAGGAAGCTGATCGTATAGATCGGGCAGCCGGAATACCGGAGCCACGTCAGACATCCGGTAGTTTCGTGATGTCCATTGTTGTGCCGGTGATTATCGGCGGTATCGTCCTGATCGGCGCATTCTGGTGGGGGGCAGGACAACTGGGTCTGTTCGATTAAAGCACGAGGCCCCTTATTCCGGCTTCCTTGCCTCAATAAAGCACTAACAGCCGCGGAGGGCTGACTTCAAAAATCTATACCATTGTCGATGCCGCGGGAAAGGCTGTCGCTCTGTCTCTGACAGCCGTATAAAGGGCAGCCATCACCAAAGCAAAACCATTGCCGAATGAAGTTGATTTCGAAGCCTTTATCGTCGGCAAGGCGTATGACGCTGACGCATTTATCAACGTTCTTGAATACCTGCAGATTATACCAGTCATTCCATAAAAGAAAAACTACCGTAATCCACGATAAATCCGTTTCTCACTTTACAAAAAGAGAAATATTACCGAATATTTTTTCACCAGACTGAAGCAGCTCAGGGGCATTGCAACATACTCGACAAGCTGAAATCAACCTTCCTCGTTGCAGTGCAACTCGTCTCGACTGTTATCGGACTTAACTAACGACACGCCTTGGTTTCCAGACCGGGGACCGGGCTGGCGACGCTGGCACCGGGAACAAGAATTTTCATAAGGTTTTTTCAGTAAGGATTTCAGACGTGATGTAGTCCCGGTGAAAACGGTGTCCAGGGGATATGAGGACTTCATAGCCAATGGTTCTCGCCGCTCGTGCGGCGTCGTCCACGCTGTAATGCGGGCCAATGAGGTCGACCGGCATATTTAGGGCCAGCATCTGCTCAGGTACATCGGACATATCTCTGATCACGGAGTGCGTCGAGACACACCCCGGAAACGGCAGGCGCGTGCTTCCGGACCAGGCGCAGCCCTGTCGGCTGCATAGCGGGCCAGCCCCGTTCACGTATCCAATCGCCACGACAGCCACCCGGGGTGCTGTGGTCGCCTTGTATGTCAGGCTGTGTAACCGACGCCGGAGGGGGGATGGCAGACTCCGCGTTCGGGGTGATTCCATAAAGAGCGGTGCCTAGCTGTCAGGTTGTGAGACGTCATTGGCATAATCGAGGATTTCGTCGACCTGTTTCATGATGTCACGATTGGCTGGTTTGACGTAATCAGGATTACGAGATGCGGGATGTTTTT
>NZ_WOTA01000004.1 GCF_011516825.1 Acetobacter oeni
TGCCAGACTGAAGCAGTTCAGAGGTATTGCAACACGCTACGAAAAACTAAAGTCAACATGCCTCGCTGCCGTGCAACTCGTCTCCGCAATCAGCGGTATTAAATGACGACATGCCCTAGGGAGTTTCTGTCCAGATCGGAAATGTTTCTGTGTTCAGGGAAGAAGCGCGGGATTTCGCCAGCCCTGAAGACCATCCACGATTGTGACAGGCTTTTTGCTGTCCAGCGTGAAAATGCAGGGACGTTCGATTTCGGGTATCCATCCGGCGGCAGACAGGGTCGTAAAGAGACGCCCTTCGATTTCGCGTGAATGGGTGCCGATGACGAGACAGGCAACGGTGCTGTTCAGTTCCGGCAGGCAGTCTTCGATAAAATCCGCCTCACCGCCCTGGATATCCATATGGAGCAGATCGAGCCGTCCCCCGGGCGGGATGAGATCGGCAAGCGGCAGCATAGGCACTTCGACATGCGATCCTCTGGCTGTCGCTTCGCGCCGTTGCTGTTCCGATGCGTTGAAGACAGGCTCCAGGCCCCAGGACGCACCTTCGACCTGCTGGGTCGGAAAAAGGGCCATGCCTTTCCGACGCCCGGCGACCCCGTGAACAATCATGAATTCTTCGGGCTGAAACCCGTTTGTCAGACAGGCCTCTCTGGCAAAAGTCGCGTAAGCGGGTTCGCCTTCAACACCGATCAGGGTGACGCTTTTGCCGGCCCGACGTGCTGCGGCGCCGGCGTTGTTGATCCAGCACCCCCAGCCGCAGCCCAGCTCCATGACCGTAAAAGTCGGGCCGGACAGATCGACGGCCCGCAGAGCGGCACCCCATTCAGCGATGTCGGTATGCCAGTTTGCAGGAACGGGAAGACCGGCATTTACCTCACCTTCGCGGCCGGTGAGGATGCCGGGGAAAAAACGTGTGTCCGTATAGACGCCAAGATAATTGGCAAGGTGACCGACTTTGGGTCTGACATCGGTCGCCTGATATTTTTTCATCAGACCAACGGCATCGAATGCGCTGTTATAAAACCAGAACGGACTTTGGTGAGTGTTTCCGGTTCCTGCCGGACCGGTCAGGACCGCATCAAGCCGTGCCTGAACGGCATCCCGCTCTCTGACAAGGTCGTTTCGTTGTCTGTGAAGACGACGAAGCGGAGGAATACAAAGAGCCAGGGCGAGAGCGAGTTTTCGACCGATATCTCTGATATGTCCGGACCACCAGGAGATGATGCCGCCGGATGCAGCTTCGTGCGGCATAGACATATCAGTATTTACCCCGGCGACCTGTCAGAAACCATTATAGTGTAACAGGTTGCGGAAAATAACAAAATATTGCAGCAAAAAAGCACAATTATCAGAGACCCGGATTGTCTCTTTTTTCAGGTTTCTCTTCACGCTCCGCCGGAACGCTTTCGGGTGAAACGGTTCGCAGAAAACGTTCGGCGAGGGCGCCGTAAAGTGGTTGTTTGCAGATCATGCGGGAGACACCAAAGGCCAGAAAGGAACTGGCCAGAAGAGCAAGCGTCACCTGCTGATTGTCGCACATTTCCATGACGATAACAGTAGCAGTCAGAGGAGCCTGCACGACTGCGGAAAAATACGCCACGGTTCCAAGAAGAACGACTGCGCCGGGAGTGGTCTGAGGCAGAAACTGAGCCACCCAGCCGCCCATGCCGGCGCCCACGGAGAGTGACGGCGCAAACAGACCTCCGGGAATACCAGAGCAATATGAGACAATAGTGGCAATATACTTCAGGATAAAATAGGAGGCCGGGTAGTGTTCTTCGCCCTGAATGATGGCGCGGGCCTGAGCATATCCGGTTCCGTAGGTCATCCCGCCGGAAGCCAGACCGATGACGGCGAGAACCAGTCCGCAAAGGGCCGCAAAAGCGATGGGATGCTGAGCAATAAAACGTCCGGCCGTGCCTGGCAGCCCCCTGGAAGCACGGATCAGAATGGCAGAAAATGTCCCGCCGGTAATACCACCCAGCAGACCGCAGGCAATGACGGCCAGCCAACTCGCTCCGACGGGCACGACGGAATCTGTATGGCCGAAATAGCTGTAGTTACCGACCAGAGCGATCGCGGTGACACCGGCGAGAACGACACCAGCCAGCACAACGCCGCTGGTGCGCTGTTCGAAAGAGTGGGCCAGTTCCTCAATACCAAACACGATTCCTGCGAGCGGCGTGTTGAAGGCTGCGGCGACGCCGGCTGCTCCGCCTGTAAGGACGAGCGCGCGCCGGGAAAGAGCGTCACCGATATCTGTAAACCGGCCAACAGCGTTCATAATGGCGGCCCCGACCTGAACGGTCGGACCTTCGCGCCCGATCGACGCGCCCGCGAAAAGCCCCAGACAGGTCAGCAGGATTTTGGCGGCAGCGATTTTAAGAGAGAGAACGCGATTGACGACATCACCGTCGGAGAGATGCATGCAGGCGATGGCCTGAGGAATGCCGCTGCCCTGCGCACCGCGAAAATATGTGCGTGTCAGCCAGATAGACAGCGCGAGACCGCCGGGCGTAATGATCAGTATCAGCCAGGGACTGTAATCAAGAACATGATGACGGAGTTTTGCCGCATCATCGGCGAGAGTGGCGAAGGTGACCGCCACGATACCAACCATGACAGAGCCACCCCAGTAGATCAGTTTACGACGCCATTCCGCCGTTGTAATGCGGGCAGTTTCGCGAAAATGTCTGATACGGCCTGTAGCGGAGGACATGCGGTTTTTGTCAGCTTATTCCGGGATACGTGACGGGCGCCTTCGGAAGAACAGCGGAAGGCGAGGGACCTGATGTGGGCTTACGCCTCGCGGTATGACTTTCCAAGTCCTGAGATACAGTAATTACGTGGAATCTTACAGGCTGGTAACGCGGGTGCCATGACCGGGTTCATATCGTTTTTAGGAAAAGATTATTGTTCCCGCCGCATTGCATTTATGTGGAGATGAAAAATATCAACGCTGCATCACTCCGCCGGCAAGCGTTTCGATGCCGGAAATAATAAGGAAATGACTGGCTGAACAGCTAGTTAAAAGGAGAGTGAAATTATGATCCGTGTTCCGGACAAATCCCGGGGTGCGGACCAGAGCCATCCCCGGACAAAAGGTAGTCGACCGCAATCGTGGAAAGCACCCACCGAAATATAGCAGCAGAAAAACTTAAATCCGGACCCATTACAAAACATTGCTTTCAGCAGAATGCCTCTGCGATGCCGGAAAGACAGGATTCAGGATAATGCCCGTATTTTTCGCCTTATATTCCGGCTCGACATGGATATTGATCAGAGCGCGACCGATAACGCGGCGCAAACCGGCCTCAATGCGGTCGCAGATTTCGTGAACGACGGCGACGGTCATGGTGCCCGGAACCACGAGATGAAATTCGATGAAGGTGACCGCACCGACTTCACGCGTGCGGATGTCATGAGCCTCAATGGCGCCGGTAGCATTATCAGCGATTACTTCACGAAGTTTCTGCAGGGTCTCGGGGTCAGGCGCCTCATCCATGAGCCCCGCAACCGACTGACGAAGCATTTCCCAGCCAACGCGGAGCACGTTCACGGCGACAAGAGCGGCGAGAGCGGGGTCGAGCCAGCGCCAGCCGGTGAAAGGTATCAGGGCAAGCCCCGTGATGAGGCCAAAGCCAGTCCAGACGTCGGAGAGGACATGCTGTCCGCCGGCGACAAGGGCGGGCGAGCGCTTTGATCGACCGATCCGTAGCAGGGTCACGCCCCATGCGAGATTGAGAATTGTGGCAACCCCGTTGAGCACGATGCCGGCCCAGGGAGACGCAACGGTGGCAGGGTGGAGAAAGCCATCAACCGAGGCCTTGCCAATGGCAAACGCAGTGACGAGCACCATGGCGCTTTCGATAATGGCAGACAGATATTCGGCTTTATAGTGGCCGTAAGTATGGTTGTCGTCGGCCGGACGCTCGGCGAGTCTGATGGCCCACAGGCCGCCAATGGCCGCAACGACGTTGATGACGGTCTCCAGCGCATCCGATTTCAGCGCGACGCTGCCCGTACAGGCCCAGGCCGCGTATTTCAGGCAGAGAGCGAGAATCGCAACACCAAGACTCAGCCAGGCGACCGCTGTTTTGCTTTTATCGTCCGCTGTCACAGATACGGTGCTCTGTCCGCTAAGTTCAGCCTGAGGGGACGTTTCAGGCAACCGGCATCTCTCCGAGGCTGCACCCGGCATCACAGCGGGTCAGTTCGATCTGAAGGGTTGGGTGAATGATCCCGAAGCGCTCGCGCAGGGTCTGACCGGCGGCTTCGAGAATGGAATCATTGCCGCTGCTGTCTGCGGCGGTGCGGACAAGATGCGCGGTCAGGGCGGTTTCCGTGGTGCTCATGGCCCAGACGTGCAGATCATGCAGGCCGGTGACTCCCGGCAGACTGAGGAGATAGGTCTCGACGCCGCTGATGTCGATGCCTTTGGGAACACCGTCCAGCGCCATGTCGAGTGAGTCGCGCAGGAGAGACCAGGTCGCGGCGACGATCATTACCGAAATGGCAAGGCTGATGGCCGGGTCAAGCCAGAGAAGCCCTGTGAGCATGACGAGGGCGCCTGTGACGACCACGGCAAAGGAGGCGAGGGCATCCGTGGCCATATGCAGAAAAGCACCGCGAAGATTGAGATCGTTTTTCTGTCCGCCCATGAAGAGCAGGGCCGTGCCACCATTCACAAGGATACCGACAGCGGCGACGATCATAACGGTTTTGCCGACGACCGGTGCCGGATGCAGGAGGCGCAGCACGGCTTCCCAGGCAATGCCGCCCGTGACGAGCAGCAGAATCACGGCGTTGCTCAGTGCGGCAAGAATGGAGGAGCGACGCAGACCATAGGTAAAGCGGGCCGAGGGGGCGCGTCGGGCCAGATCGTGCGCGAGCCACGCGGCCCCGAGCGCCAGGACGTCCGACAGGTTGTGTCCGGCATCGGCCAGCAGGGCAAGGGAGTGGGAAAGCAGGCCCCAGATGGTTTCCGCGACCAGGTAGGCGGTATTAAGGCCGATCCCGAGAGCGAAGGCGAAGCCGAAGGATGAGGGGGCATGATGATGGTGCCCGAAGAGACCATGGTCATGATCGTGCTCGCCATGACCATGATCTCCGTGATCATGGTCGTGATTGTGCATGTGGTTCCCGTGATCACGCGAAATCTGAATACCGGACGATTCGTCATCTACGTGCGTATGACCGTCGTGGTCATGACCACAGGCCGTTGCGTGCGCGTGATGCGGATCGCTGTCTGTCAGGCGGGCTGTCATCGCACGGTCTCCTGGGGCGGACGAAAGAGCGCACGGCTCTGCATAAAAAAATATAGTCGGCGGACTTTAGTCCTGCGCTCCGTTTCCTGCGCCAGGGACGATATGGCGCCGGCCGGTGAATTTGCCTGCGGACGGGTATTGGGAAGATCAGAACGCTTTTGCGTCAAGAACGGATTTAACGATCCGGATCGCCTCGGCAAGAACCTGTTCGGCGATCAGCGTGTCCGTTTCGATTTTTACTGCGTCTGCCGCCATGCGAAGCGGTGCGGCCGAGCGGGAGGTATCGGCGCGGTCGCGTTCCGTCAGAGCGGCTTCGACTTCACTGATGCGGGCTTCCCGGTCAGGAGCGTCCACGCTTCCGCCTGTCTGCATATAGCGGCGTTCAGCCCGCGTCCGCACGGACGCGGTGATGTAGAGCTTAACGTCAGCATCAGGGAAAATTACGGTGCCAATATCACGACCGTCCAGCACGCCGCCGCGTTCGGCAGCGAAAGCACGTTGTGTGTGGACGAGGGCCTGTCTGACAGCTTGGTCACCGGCGACCAGGCTGGCGGCACGGTCAACATCCGGAGTGCGCAGATCGGTACGTTTCAGGTCGTCCGGACGCAGGGCAGCGGCGATCTGCTCGCCGGACTGCGTGGCAGGATCGAGATCTCCGTCAAGCATCAGACGACCGACGGCGCGGTAAAGCAGTCCGGTATCGAGATAGGGGAGGCAGAGGGCATCGGCGAGACATTTCGCGAGTGTCCCCTTGCCGGCGGCAGCAGGACCGTCCACGGCGATGACCGGTAGCGATTTCGTCATGGCATCATTCCTCTCTGCCGGTCTTTGTCATCCAGGCGACGTGTAGGGCAGGGCGATACCCCGTGGGGAAATTAACCGTCAACCTGCCGGCGCTGAGTCGGAAGCGGACAGATCAGGAGTGTCACTGTCAGAACACGCCTTCCGGAGAGCCTGTTTGCGGGTAAGCCCCACAGACACCAGGAAAGGGACCATTCTGACGCATAATGCGGTGACAGGGAAAGTGACAGCAGAAAGGACCGGTGGCACAGGCACGCAGACGGCACGGCTGACGCCGGTGATCCGGGCCGCATGGAAGTTCGACAGCGCCTGTTGTCCTGCCCGATGCGCGACCTGTTCAGGTGGAGTTCCCTGGGATGGACTGTGCTCATGTTGGTGTGAGCGTGCCTGTCGGCTGGAAGCATTCCCTCCGTTTCCTGTGCTGCAATCGAGGCACAGGCATAATGGTGTCGGGATCGTGAAGGCGGCGGGCGTGGCTTCGGGTGCGGCTGCGTGCAACGAACCGGGAGCGATCTGGAGACATTGCATGAACACTGAGCATATTTCCGCGTCTTCTTCCGGTGGGACAGCGGGTTGTGATCTGGCGACGGCGCGGCATGTTGTCGCCGCCTCTTTTCTGGGCTGGATGCTGGACGCATGCGATTTTTTCATCGTGCTGTTTACACTCGACAATGTGGCGGAAAGCTTTGCCGTTCCATTGAGCACGGTTCTGCTGGCGCCGACGCTGACGCTGCTGACCCGACCGATCGGCGCATTTCTGTGCGGCCGGGCCGCTGATAAATACGGACGGAAACCGGTCCTGATCTGGACGATCATGATTTACTCCGTGATCGAGGTCTCATCGGCTTTCGCGCCTACGATCGGCGTGTTTCTGGCGCTCCGGACACTGTTCGGGGTGGCGCTGGGCGGCGAGTGGGGCGTGGGTACATCCCTGATCATGGAGAGTGTGCCGTCGTCCTGGAAAGGCATGAGTTCGGGAATTTTACAGGCGGGCTATCCGGCGGGCTATCTGCTCGCTTCACTGATGTTTCTGCTTTTGCCGGCGTTCGGCTGGCGCGGTCTGTTTATCCTTGGCGGAAGCGCGGTGATTTCCGCGCTTTATATCTGGTGGCGGGTGCCGGAGAGCCCGGACTGGCTGGCGCGGCAGAAAGCTGGCAGCCGTGAGGTGGCTCCGGGACTGTGGAGCGTTATTCGCGGCAACACGGCTCTGTGCGTGTTTGCCGTGGCGCTGATGGCGTCGTTCAACTTCATGAGCCACGGCTCGCAGGATCTGTACCCGAAGCTGTTTCTGGCGCTGGAACGGAAAATCACACCGGATCATGTGACACTGATTGTGGTCCTTTATAATATCGGCGCGATAGCAGGCGGTATATTCTTCGGCTTCCTGTCCCAGAAAATCGGTCGTCAGTATGCGATTGCGACAGCAGCTTTCCTGGTTCTGCCGCTGTTGCCGCTGTGGACACTGCCGCATTCTTCGGTGTGGCTGACCATCGGAGCAATCTGTATGCAGTTCTGCATCCAGGGAGCCTGGGGGGTGGTCCCGGCTTATCTGAGTGAGTTGTCACCGGCGTCGGTGCGGGCGACATTTCCGGGTGTGGCCTATCAGTTCGGCAATCTGATTGCGGCAAGCAATGCGCTGTTGCAGCATGGAATTGCATCCTCTCTGGGGGTGGGACTGGCGTTGCCTCTGATGCTGGTTGTGGGCGCGGCGGCACTTTCGGTACTGACGCTGACGCTGTTGAATGCGAAGCTGCATCCAATGGAGCGGGTATGACGCTGACGGAGTAAGGCCGGAATGTCACGATTGCTGATTATGACAGGTCTGGCAATTGTGGCGGCAGGCGTGCTGTGGCCGTGGCTGATGCGGCTTCATCTCGGGCGGTTACCCGGAGATATCGTGATTCAGCGGCCCGGATTTACTTTTTATATGCCCATCATGACGGGGATATTGCTCAGTGTCGTGCTGTCACTGATTATGTGGCTGGCCAGGCGATAGAACGGCAGGACAACTCTGGTCCTGCTCACACCACAATCAGGCTGTTCTCTGCCATGCCAGCGCATTCCGGAGTCATTCCTGTGAGAATATGGCGAAGCGCCGCCGGATAGAGGACGTGCTCCTGTGCCAGCACCCGGGCCGCGAGAACGTCGGGGGTGTCTGTCGAAGGGAAGACCGGAACGGCGGCCTGAGCAATGATGGGGCCTTCATCCATGCCCGCCGTAACATGGTGGACGGTGCAGCCGTGAATACGCACTCCGGCTTCAAGCGCCCGTTCATGGGTGTGGGTGCCGGGAAAAAGTGGCAGCAGGCTGGGGTGGATATTGATCATGCGTCCGGCCCAGGCGTTTGTGAACCATGGAGTAAGCAGGCGCATGTACCCTGCGAGACAGACAAACTCGATACCGGAGGCGGTAAGAGCTTCGTTAACGGCGCGTTCGTGGGTTTCCCGATCTTTGCCGCAGGATTTGTGAGGGACAGCAATGGCCCGCACTCCGGCTTCACGGGCATAGGTCAGACCGGCGGCATCTTCGCGGTTACTCAGAACAAGAGCGACCGTTGCCGGAAAATCGGCAGCGGTACAGGCCGTAACGAGAGAGCGCATATTGCTGCCCCGGCCACTGATCAGAATGGCAATCCGGATTTTGCGTCGGGCAGGCAGGGAAGAAGACGTCACGGGCGATCTGATCCTGAGTGGCAGCTAAATTTGAGAAAATTTTATAATCAACATGCTATCTATGTTTTCTAAAGCATTTTCTCATAAAGCTTATTTTTATAAAAACTTTAAAAACAATAAGTTATATAGATTTTCTTATGTAAAGCCTGAATTACTCAGGGCCACGTGAATTCCGGCATGATCTTCATGTCGAGTGTCGGTGCATCATCTTGCGGAGCGCTTTCGATACGGCCCAGGACAACGGGGGCTTCACCAAGTTCCAGCAGGCGGGCGCATGTTTCATCCGGCTTCGGAGTCAGCAGGATCATGCCAAGGCCGCAGTTGAACACCCGGAGCATTTCATCGGGTGCTACATTTCCGGTCTGTGCCAGCCAGCAGAAGACGGGCAGCGGCGCCCATGGCCGATCGATGACGGCGCTGGTACCGGCAGGCAGGACGCGCGGAAGGTTACCAGGCAGCCCTCCGCCGGTGATATGGGCCGCGCCGGAAATCAGACCTTCGCGGTGAAGCGTAAGAACCTGCTGCACATAAAGCCGCGTCGGAGTCATCAGGGCTTCCGCGAGCGTTTTGCCTTCCGCAAAAGGAGCCGGATCGGAAAGGCTGAGGCCCGCGCTTTCCAGAATGCGGCGGACAAGGGAGAAGCCATTGGAATGCACGCCGCTGGAAGGCAGGCCGATGAGTGTGTCGCCTGCGCGGATGGAGCCGGGCAGAAGATTATGTCGCTCGGCAGCCCCGACAGAAAAGCCGGCGAGATCGTAGTGACCTGCGGCATACATGCCCGGCATTTCCGCCGTTTCACCGCCAACAAGGGCGCATCCGGAAAGGCGGCAGCCCTCCGCGATACCTCGGACAACACGGGCAGCATCCTCGACAGCGAGTTTGCCTGTGGCAAAATAATCGAGAAAGAAAAGTGGTTCGGCACCCTGAACAACAAGGTCGTTGACGCACATGGCGACAAGATCGATCCCCACGGTATCGTGCAGGCCGCTGTCGATGGCGAGATTCAGCTTGGTGCCGACTCCGTCGGTGCAGGACACGAGGACGGGGTCGGTAAAACCGGCCGCCTTGAGATCGAACAGTGCCCCGAAACCGCCCAGTCCGCCCATGACGCCACGCCGTGTGGTGGCTTTTGCCGCCGGTTTGATGGCTTCGACAAGAGCATCCCCTGCTTCAATATCCACACCGGCTTCACGATAAGTGAGGCCCTGGTTCCGGGCGCCGGACTTCACGGTGTCGGGTTTGGAGTGGCTCATCGGTCTGCTCGTCTTGTCTGAGGATGTCCGATCAGTGCTCGAACATCCGTGGCGTTTGAGGTAACAGGGTTCCGGGTTTCTTTACGGCAGGCGGGGCGGCGCGCATAGCGGTGACTGAGCAGGTTTCCGATCCGGAATGGTCTGAAGCGGCGCCCTCGCGCATCAGGGCAGGTGCGACCGGAGAAATCCGCGGGCCTGAAATGTCGACTCAGACAGCCTTTCTGTTCCGCCATCAGCCGCGATTTGATGAAACGGGATTTGTTGCGGCGCAATCCAATGCTTCAGCGCGGGCGTGGCTTTTTTCACGGGATGCCATGCAGGGCTGGTCGGAGAGCCGGCTGATTTTATGGGGCGCGCCGGGACGCGGCAAGACACATCTGTTACAGGCATGGGCAAAGCGATGCGGCGCTGCGGCTATGGAATGCAGCGATGGCATTCCGGACGCGGCGGTTCTGATGGAAGACGCTCCCGCAGCTCTGGCTCTTGATTCTGTTCCGACTGCGGATTTTGATGAGCTGGCGCTCCTGCGGATCGTCAATATGGCCCGCGAGCATCGGGTGCCGCTCCTGATGACAGCGCGGCTGCCACCCGGACGATGGAGAGTTTCTCTTCCCGATCTTTGCAGCCGTCTGAGGGCAACGATGACGGTGGAGCTGAAGCCCGCCGAGGATGCGTTGCTGCTCCGTCTGATGTTGCGGCTGCTCGCGGAGCGCCAGCTTGTGGTGACACGGCCGGTCACGGAGTGGCTGCTGCACCGCCTGCCGCGTGAAGCGCGGGCAGTGCACGAGGCTGTTGCCAGGATTGATGCCATGACACTGGCTGCCGGAATACCGCTGGACCGCAAAGGTGCCGCGCGGGTGCTGGAGGACATATGCGGAACCTCGGAATGACACGGAACCAGAACACCTGTCCGGTCGATTCAAAAAAAATGTCATGTGACAGCAGTGGATTGTCGGCGTACGGTTGCCGCTCTGAATTGACCCGGCGATGACCGGACCGGACTGACTGGAGTAAAGCGTTGGCGGGGAGTGAAGGTGGTAGCAGGACACGAGGCACGGGGCGCAGGGTAAAAGGCACGACGGGAGCAGAGGCAAAGGCCCGATCCCGGTCAGCGCGGAATGTTGCGGCAGTTGCCGAAAAAAAGACAGGCAAAACCAGGTCGGCTCTTGCTGCCGTCCGGACCAGAGACGCGGTCAGCCATACGATTGACGCAACATCTTCTGACCGTTTCATCAACAGGGAACTGTCCTGGCTGGCATTTAATCAGCGTGTCGTGGAAGAGGCGGAGAACGTCCGGAACCCTCTGCTTGAACGGCTGCGCTTTCTGTCGATCAGCGCCAATAATCTTGATGAATTCTACTCGGTGCGCGTGGCCGGTCTTGTTGGTCAGGTGCGGGAAGGGCTGATCTCACTGTCGCCCGACGGTCTGACGCCGGCACTGCAACTCGCTGCTGTCCGGGAAAGGTCGGCGCAGCTTCTGCGGGAACAACAGCGTATATGGACGCATCTGCGGGAGCTTCTGGCCGATGCAGGCGTGGTACTGTGCGGCCTTGAGCAGCTTGATGAAGCTGACAGGGTCTGGCTCACAGATTACTTCATGGAGCGTGTGTTCCCGGTTCTGACACCGCTTGCGGTGGACCCGGCACATCCCCTGCCATTTATCCCCAATATGGGGCTGGCGCTGGCGCTGCGTCTGATTTCGGCCGAGACGGATAAGTTCGTGATGAACGGGCTCATTCTGCTGCCGGCGCAGGTGGACCGGTTCATTCGTCTGCCATCTCCGCCGGGAAAGCCGCTTGTTGTCCGGTTCGTACTGCTTGAGAACCTGATTACGCTTTGTATTGACCGGCTTTATCCGGGTCTGGTGATCGGCGAAGGCGGTATGTTGCGTGTCGTGCGCGATACCGATGTCGAATTTGAAGACGAAGCGGAAGATCTTGTCCGTTCCTACGAGACGGCGTTGAAACAGCGGCGGCGCGGCGTGGTCATCCATGTGGATATGGAAGCACGGGTTCCTCCCGAACTGGCAGCCGCGATTGTCGACGAGCTTGATCTGCCGCCGGAAGAGGTCTCCGTTCATTCCGGAATGATCGGCGTGGTCGATCTGAAGCAGATGATCGTCGATGATCGCCCGGATCTGCTGTTTCCCCCTTATACGCCACGTTTCCCGGAGCGGATTGTCGATTTCGGCGGGGATTGTTTCGCTGCGATCAGGGCTAAGGATCTGATCGTTCATCACCCGTTCGAGAGTTTTGATGTGGTGGTACAGTTCCTGCGTCAGGCGGCGCTGGACCCGAATGTTATCGCGATCAAGCAGACGTTATACCGGACATCGCGTGATAGTCCGATTGTAAAGGCGCTGATCGAGGCCGCCGAATCCGGAAAATCCGTGACGGCGATGGTTGAACTGCGGGCGCGGTTTGACGAGGAGGCGAATATCCGTCTGTCCAGGGCACTGGAGGCAGCGGGCGTGCAGGTGGTCTTCGGGTTTGCGGATCTGAAGACGCATGCAAAGCTGAGTCTCGTTGTCCGGCGCGAAGGGAGCACGGTTCGCTCTTACGCGCATTTCGGGACCGGCAATTATCATCCGATCACAGCGAAGATTTACACGGATCTGTCCTTCTTCACCTGTAATCCGGAACTGGTGCGGGATTCGGCCCGGCTGTTCAATTATGTGACCGGCTACGCGATGCCGTCGAAGATGGAAGCGATTGCCTTCTCTCCGCTGACCTGCCGCAAGACGCTGGAGAAGCTGATCGACGATGAAATCGCCTTTGTGCGGGCAGGGAAACCCGGACAGATCTGGCTGAAGATGAATGCGCTTGTCGATCCTGAACTGATCGACAAGCTATATGCGGCGTCCTGCGCGGGCGTGAAAATCATGTGTATCGTTCGCGGGATGTGCTGTCTGCGTCCCGGTGTGCCGGGATTGTCCGAGAATATCCGGGTAAAGTCGATTGTCGGACGCTTTCTGGAACATGCGCGGATTTACGCATTTGGAAACGGGCACCGGCTGCCATCACGTTCAGCGAAAGTGTTTATTTCATCGGCTGACTGGATGACACGGAATATGGACTGGCGGGTGGAAAGTCTGGTTCCGATTATGAACAGCACGGTTCACGCTCAGGTGCTGGATCAGATCATGGTAACGGATCTGAAGGACAATCTGAATTCGTGGGTTCTGGAACGGACAGGACGTTATCGTCGGCTGGATCCCGGCACGAAGCCGTTTTCGGCGCATGAATGGTTCATGACGCATCCGTCCCTTTCCGGGCGCGGTTCCGCGGCCGTCGATGTGGGTATGCGCGCAGCATTGCCACCGCATCCACGGGACCGTCTGGCCGAAGATTAGGTTGTTTCGTTAGCGGGACAGAATGGATGCAGCAGCGAACCTGATGCGCGCTCGTTCTGTTCTGCTGCAATGTCGGTCTCAGCGGGTCGTTGCGGACCATTTTCCGCAAGGTTGTCAGATTTCCGTCTTTTTTAGAGCAACCGCACCGCGCCTGTGTATCCGGGCAGGCATGCTACCGGTCAGCACGTATCATTGCTGCAATCGATAGTCAGGAGACAAAAAAGCGCTCAATCGAGCCTCTGTGCGCAGGTTTTTCTCCGCTGTCATGACTTCGATATGTCCTTTGCGCCGAAGAGGCACGCGGTGTGATGCGTCAGGAGGTGCGTGTCTATCCGTTAAACACGCTCATTATGGTTGCAATGATCCCCCTTGGTAATCTGGTTCCCGGACTATGTGCAGCATGACAGATTTTTTGAAACGCCGAAGTTTGCTTATAAAGCTGACAATCTGTCCTGGCCCGTCCTAGTCATTAAGTGCTGAAGTTCTCGGTTATCTGCTTTTTCCTGAAATGGTTCTATATATAAACAAAGTTAAATCACGGATATTATGTTTGTCTATAGCATCCATTTCTCGTGCTCTCACCTGCCCTATACTCGTTACAACCCATCATGCTTATGATAATCCAACCGGTACAATGGGTGCCGTGCGCATGTTGGGTGGATTTATCGCCGGCATTTCTCTTGCTCGCCTGATGAAGCTTTCCCCGCCCGAAAATCTGCATCACGGGGCTGAAATAACCTGGGCGGCGCTGGCGTTTCTGATTCTGACATTTGTTTTCCCTGTTATAAATCCGATCCAGAGTTTTGGCTTTGCCGTGCTTATTATGGGGCTGGCATGCCAGGGCGGATTTATCGATCGCTGCCTTCGTTCACGTCTTGCATTATGGCTCGGCGCGATCTCCTTCCCATTTTATATGATCCATTACACCGCCTTTAAGATTTTCCAGTGGGCATGCGGCCCATGGATGGAGACGCTGCGGGCCGGAGAATGCGCCCTCGTACTGTGCGTTCTCGCCGGTGTGATTCTGTTGCTTGCGTGGGCATTACACGAATGGGTCGAACGCCCTTCACACAGGCTTGCTTGCACGGAAATGGACAGGCCCCCGGGTGCAGACCTGAGAAAGGACTGATACCTGTGAGATATCCTGCCAGATCAGTGAAACAGAATACCGTGATGTAACCCCCGTTTCCTTCGGAGCAGGTTTTACGATCCGGGAACTATGCGTCATACAGACTTCCGGATGAATGCTCCGGGGGACCGCTATGAATAATGAAATTCACACGTTCGGCGATGCCTTGCTAAAGGCAACGGTTTCGGCACGCGGTGCGGAACTGACATCGCTGACACAGGCGGATGGTGCGCCGCTGTTGTGGAACGCCGGACCGGAGTGGCGGCGTCACTCTCCGGTATTGTTCCCGATTGTGGGGCGTCTGCCAGGCGATACAGCAACGATCGACGGCAAAGCATATCATCTGACGCAACACGGGTTCGCACGCGATCAGGCGTTTCAGTTCGTCGAAACGACAAGTGATGGCTGTGTGCTGGAACTGCATGAAAACGAAAGAAGTCTGGCTGCTTTTCCGTTCCGGTTCCGGTTGAGGATCGCGTATGCGATTGCCGGTGGAAAGCTGGCGGTTCACTATACGGTCGTGAACCCCGATGACCGAAAAGTGCTGCATGCGTCTCTGGGTGCGCACCCGGCATTTCTCTGGCCCCTTCATAAGGGCGATCCCGGAACCGCGTATCGCCTGGTATTTGAAGAGCCGGAGCCGGAGCCGATCCGCCGGGTGTCCGGCGGACTGCTTTCCGCCGCAGCGTATCCGACACCTGTGAACGGCCGTGAATTGGCGCTCGATGATTCGCTGTTCGCAGATGACGCGGTGATTTTCGACCAGATCAGAAGCCGTTCACTTGTGTTCGGGCGACCCGGAGCAGCCGGGCTCAAAGTGTCCTGGGAAGGATTTCCCGAACTGGGTGTGTGGACAAAGCCGGGGGCCCCTTTTCTCTGCATCGAGCCATGGCACGGCCTCGCAACACCGCAGGGATTTAGTGGGGAATTTCGTGACAAACCGGGTCTGTTTCATCTTCAGCCGGGCGAGGCATGGGAAGCCGGATGGGCCGTGGAGGTCGTGAACGCTTGAGCAGACCCGCCCGAAAAAAAACAGACGGTGCGAAAAAACAGACGGCAGGGAAGCCTCGGCGCCGAAGCTGGCCGCGTCGTCTCGCCGGTCTTCTGGCTGGTAGCCTCTTGCTGGGCGGCAGCCTCGCCGGTGTCGGATACTGGCGATATGTAGCGCCCGGACCGCTGCCAGCTTCGACGCCGCTGGTCATTCCGCCCGGCGGTTATACCAGCACGATCGCCGCACTTCAGCATGGAGGCGCTGTAAGGGATAACCCGGTTGATACCTGGCTTTTTCAAACTGCGATCATCCTGACGCGTCGGGACGGGCAACTGCATGCGGCGGAACTGCAATTCCCGGCTATGGGGTCCATGCGCGATATTCTGTTCGTGCTGCGGCATGGTCAGCCCGTGCGTCATCCGATCACTATTCCGGAAGGTCTGACGGCAAAGCAGATTGCCGCGCTCGTGAATGACGCACCATTGCTGACCGGACATCTGGACGTGCCGCCGGAAGGCGAAGTGCTGCCTCAGACGTATAATTATCTTCGTGACATGCCCAGAACGACACTTGCTCTGCGGATGAAGCTGGCAATGCAGCGCGAAGTTGTGCGGATCTGGACGAGCAGGGTGCCTTCTCCCGAGTTGCGAGACCCGGAACAGTTAGTGATTCTGGCATCAATTGTCGAAAAAGAGACCGGATTGCCGGAGGAACGGCCCCATGTGGCACGGGTGTTCCTTAACAGGCTAAGGCTCGGTATGAAATTGCAGGCTGATCCGACCACAATCTACGCGCTGACAGATGGCGCCGGACATCTCGGTCGCCCTCTGACGCATGCGGATATGAGTATACAGAGCCCGTATAATACCTACGTCACAGCAGGGCTGCCGCCGACGCCAATCTGTTCGCCGGGCGTGGCGGCGCTTGAGGCCGTGGCGCATCCTGCCCCGGGAGACGACTTATATTTTGTAGCGTCCGGTAACGGCACGCATCGGTTTACGGCATCGCTGGATGAGCATAACCACAATGTCGATGCACTGCGGGCATTAAGGGAAAACGCTGCCAGCCCTCCCTAAGCCGTCGCCCCCGGCTGCCGATATCAGCGGGGACGACAGGGCCGGTCAGTAATGTTTGCCTGAGGTAACCGGGGGCAGGGATTGTGACTGGATAGCGCCGGAACCAGAGGAGGTGGACGGTGTGAGCGAGGTCGGGCCATCCGCCATCCCTGCTCCTGTTCCGGATGTGTCCGCTCCGGCAGCACCGGTTGACGTGGTGGCCTCGGCTGCTGTCGCACTCGTGCTGTAGCGTGTCAGGATTTCACGCAGCGGATCAGCTGCGGTATTGTTCACACGCATCGACACCACGATCTCCTCCGGGCCGACGATCTGATTGTAGTACGCACGATTCGCGTCGCTGTCGACGGTCAGTTTCGAGCCTCCGAGAGATACACCGGCAAACACGCCGGAGGATTTCTGGATAGCCATAATATCGGTGTTGGAGCGTCCGGCAGTCCCGCTTTCGATCCCGCCGCCCAGGGTCGCGAACGACGCATTAGCATTGGCGCCAAACTGGAACTGACTGTCGAGCAGGGCCTGCAAACCGCGATCAGTCATAACGAAGAATATGATCTCGGAAGACTGCACGCCAAGCTGAAAGCCCAGCGAGGCTGAACCAAGTCTGTAGAACGCGGGATCGGACCAGGAACCCCGGGCATCGCGCGACATGAGAACACATCCGCCTCCGGAGCCGCCGATACCGATCGACATGCGAAAGACGGAGGGACAGACCATGACAGCGCGGGATTTTCCAAGATAACGATAAACGCGATCCGTCGTTTTCGCACCGATAAAAATATCCTGCACAGCCAGCGTGGCTTTATCGACCAGTGTCTGCTGCGTTTCATTGGAAGCGGCGCGACTCTGTGCAGGCAGGGCGAACAGCCCCGCAACCGCCGTCGTAAGGGCGGCTGCGGTATAAATCGAAAGCCGAAAGGAACGGCGAGCCCGCATGCGAAAGGTCTCCTGTCACGAGGCGAAGCAGATCGAATCGCCTGAATTTGTGGCGGCAGCATGGCCGAGGTTACGGCCGCCTGCAATTTTAAGTCCTGTGAAAAAGATGCGACGTCACGCCCGGACCTGAGCCGGCCGCGTTATTTCAGAGGGAGAGGGACCCCGTTTACGGTGAGCACGCCACCTTCCCACGTTGTGTCCCAGGTATTGCCGCCATCTGCCTTGTGGCTGACCATACGCGCGAGAATCAGGGCGGTGGCAATCTTCATCTGACCATCCTGTCGTGCATGGTCGATCAGCGCGCTGATGTCGCGGACTTCGAGATGACCGCTCGCCGAAGTGTTGTCCGTTTCCCCCGTCAGCGTCGCTCGCCCGTTGCCGGACAGTTCGATTGTGTCGCGCTGTGCCGTCAGAGAACTGATTGTCACATGCACGGCGGGAAGAGTGGCAGTTTTGCCCGCCGTGGCGGCCATCAGCGGGGCAAGTTCGCCTTGAGGCAGCGTGAAACTGGCCGTGGCGGAAGACGGCATCAGGGACGGCGTGGCCACACCACTGACAGATACGCCGCTGACCGACAGAGTGGCATCCGCGCTGGCGCCGCCATTTTGTAGAGTAAGCCGGGTCGAGCCAATGCCGATATGAAGCGCACCGCGTTTGACGCTCACGCCACTCCAGTTCAGGGAAAGGTTGTGACTGGCGGCAAGGGTGGTCTCGGCGCTCCTGCCTTCGTTTTCCAGCCATGAGGAACAGGCCGCATCATGGTGGCCGGTGAGGGCCGCGAGCAGCAGAACAGAGGCCGCATCGGCAAGATCCGGTCCGGCATCTGCCGTTGTCCCTGTCAGCGACTGGCTGGTCGCGGTCAGAGTGCCGCCACCGGAGCCCGCCGTGACTATGATACGATCGAAAGAAGTCCGCTCCTGATCGGCGCTGTGCCCCCCATGCGTGATCCGGGCACAGCCGGCAGGGATCGCAGAAGCACGCGATACGGAAGATGTCACGGCTCCGCAAAGCAGGAGACCAGTGAACGCGGCGGCTGACAGGCGGTAACGGTATCGCGACAGCCTGACAGGATGAATGGCTAAGTATTTCATTTGACGGTAAACGTGGCCCAGATAGCGGTAATTCGCAATCGTGCCGGAGCACATGGTGCGCTGCGCCGTGTCTGCTCTGTGAATCTGGTCTGTGAATCTGGAAAAAATTATGCTGTTCAAGCCGGACCCGTTTCTGCTCAGTCTGATCGTGACGCTGATTATCGCAACGATTCTACCCTGTCATGGCGCGGCTGTTCCGGTGTTTCAGTGGCTTGCCATCATCGTGATTGCGATCATGTTTTTTCTTCAGGGCGCGCGACTGTCCCGGACGGCCGTGGTGAATGGGCTGACGGCGTGGAAGCTGCATCTGACGATTCTGGCCTGCACCTTCGCCTTGTTTCCCCTGCTTGGTCTGGCACTGCACGCCCTGGCGCCGGGACTGCTGCTTGATGATGTGTGGATGGGCGTTCTGTTTCTGTGCTGTCTGCCATCAACAGTACAGTCCTCGATTGCATTCACGTCGATCGGACGCGGAAATGTCCCGGCGGCCGTCTGTTCGGCGACGGCTTCGAACATCGCGGGAATTTTCATTACGCCCCTGCTGGTCGGGCTGGTTCTGGCGAAGCACGGCGCACAGTCAGGCGGAGTAATGGGTATTGTGCTGCAACTGCTCCTGCCATTTGTGGCGGGACAACTCCTGCAGCCCTGGATCGGCGGCTGGGCGCATCGCAATAAAAAGCTTCTCTCCATGACAGACCGGGGATCGATCCTGATCGTGGTTTACACCGCTTTCAGCGAGGCGATCGTGCAGGGGCTCTGGCATCGCCTGCCACTGGAACAACTGGCGATCATCGCACTTGTGGATACGCTGCTTCTGGTGACTGTACTGACTGTGACAACATTCGGCAGCCGGATGCTCGGTTTTTCGCGCGAAGACGAGGTCGCCATCGTGTTCTGCGGGTCGAAAAAGACTCTGGCATCAGGCGTCCCGATGGCAAATGTACTGTTTCCGGCCGCAAGCGTCGGTTTCGTTGTCCTGCCACTGATGCTGTATCATCAGATCCAGCTTTTTGTCTGTGCGTGGATCGCGCGTCGGTTCGCGCGGCAGGCGGAGATATCGGAAGCGGGCAGCAGCAATCAGACAGTCTGAAACGGTGCGGCGCCCGGGCTCCAGCCTTTGTCCGCCGCCTGGGTCGCAGCCGAAAGACTGGTTGCAAGCGCCGCATCAAGCAGTCTGTTGAGAACCGATGCGTCATGCACACCTGTCATCGCCAGTCCATCGATAATGATGGACGGGACACCGTTAATACCGGCGCGCTGGGCGTTGATCTGGTCAGACGTCACCGTTCCGATCAGCGTGCGCCCGACAAGAAAATGCAGCGCCAGGTCAGGATCAAAACCGTGCTGTTCCGCGATATAAGCAAGCGTGACAGGATTGCCGATATCGGCGCCATTTCTGAAGTGAGCGTCAAGAATCGCCAGCACGAGGCTTGTGCAGTCCCCGCGTGAGGCGGCCCATGCGATAAGCCGGTGGGCGTCCATCGTGGGCGGAACATGGGTAATGCGATCAAAATGCAGTGTTGTCCCGAGACTACGCCCCTGATTTTCAATGAGATGCAGAAGGCGGCGGCCGCGGTCATCGCTTCCGTGCCGTCCCCGAAGCCAGGCAGAAAAAGTTATGCCTCCCGGAGGAGCGCCGGGGTTCAGGATAAACGGGCGCCAGATATAGTTTATGTCGACATCGGTCCGGCTGCGGAATGCGGAAACCGCCGTTTCGACACCCAGACAGCTCCAGGGGCAGACAAAGTCAAAGACGACTTCGACACCGATTCTGGTCCGAACTGGGGCGAGCATGTTCATACACGTATAATAGGAAAAACAGATGGGGGTTGCCCACCTGTATTCTCAGATTTTTGCTTTATTGTGACCGTGTGCTCAGGATTGGGATTGAGTCTGACCGCTGGCCGGAGCCGGCTCAGGAGATTCAGCAATTATTGCGGCCATGCCAGGCTTCGGCCAGAAGGCGCCGGCAATTTCAGTCTGGATAACCTGCAGCTCATGCTGAATCCAGTCATTGAATTCATGCAGACCTCTCACGATGATTTCCTGCGCTGTCTGCTGACCAAGAATATTCCGCAGGTGCTCGATACGACCAACGATAGGAGAAGCGCCCCGAAGGTAATAATCGCGGCGAAGCTGCGTGAGATTGCCGTGCAGCAGGCGCAGATTTGTTGAAAGCGAGCGGGGAAAGGCCTCGCTCTTAAGGAGAAAGCCGACGATGCTTGAGGGCCGGATATCGGCCGTCATGACACGGCGATAGGCGTGATAGCCCGCCGCGGAACGCAGGACGGCAGACCACTGACTGATATCCACTTCAGAGCCGACGCCCGCCTCGGACGGAAGCAGCGTGTGATATTTGATATCAATGAGGCGCGTGATCTGGTCGGCGCGTTCCAGATGCCGGCCGGCGTTGTAAAAAATACTGGCCTGATCGCGATAAAATGTTCCTTCGGTAATGCCGGTATGGGTCTGGCACTCCTGTTTTATGCGGGCGCAAAGCTGAAAGATCTCGCTCGGGCGAATATCCTCCCTGCCCAGACCGCGAATGAATTTTGTAAAGATGTTGAGCTGGGACCACATTTCCGTGGAAATAACGGGGCGGAGCGAGCGGGCATTTTCCCGCGCGGCATGAGCAAGTGAAACAATCGAAGTCGGGTTTTCCGTGTCGATCGTATAAAAAGCGATAACACTCCGGGCTGTGGTCGCATCATGCGTGGCGAAGAACCGTTCCTCATCGGCATTGATCTGCACGATGCCGCGCCAGCCATCGGAGGCTCCGCTGCGAACGAAGGTCTCGGTAACGTCGATGATGCGGGCCAGGTTTTCGATGCGCTCCATATATCGCGCCAGCCACATGGTACATTCCGCATAACGGGACAGCAGCGGTAGCGGAACGGTCGCGATCGGATCTATGGTCGTAGTCATTGTGCAAGCACCCATGTGTCCTTGGACCCGCCGCCCTGTGACGAATTGACGACGAGTGATCCGCGACGAAGGGCCACCCGCGACAGACCGCCGGGAAGGACCCAGGTGGAGTGTCCGGTAACGGCGAAAGGACGCAGATCGACGTGTCGAGGTTCAAGGCCGTTCTCGCACAGCGTCGGTGAAACGGAGAGACTGATGACCGGCTGGCTGATGTAGTTTGCCGGATCGGCTTCCAGCTTGGTTCGAAACTCAGCAAGCTCGCCTTTTGTGGCGTGAGGACCGATGATCAGGCCGTAGCCACCGGATTCCCCGACGGGTTTGACGACCAGTTCCGCGAGATTGGCGAGCGTGTAAGCTAGGCCTTCGGGCTCGGCGCAGATATGTGTCTCGACGTTGGAAAGAACCGGCTCTTCCGAAAGATAGTAGCGGATGATGCGGGGCATATAGGCATAGACGGCTTTGTCGTCGGCAACGCCGGTGCCAATGGCATTGGCAATCGTGACGTTATTCTTGCGGTAGGCTTCGACGAGGCCGGGAACACCGAGCATACTTGTCGGGTCAAAGGCTTCGGGATCGAGAAAATCGTCGTTCAGACGGCGGTAGATCGAGTGGACGGGGCGCAGACCAGCGGTTGTACGCATATAAATGCGGTCGTTTTCGGCGACGAGATCGCGGCCTTCAACCAGTGGCACGCCCATTTCACGGGCGAGAAAAACGTGTTCAAAATAAGCCGAATTGTAGATTCCGGGAGAGAGCAGAACGACCTGCGGATCGGAAACCCCTGCCGGCGCCAGTTCGGCAAGCGCATTCTGCAGGCGCATGCCGTAATCATCCACCGGCATCAGATCTATCCCGGCGGCAATATCAGGCATGACGCGAAGCGTCGTATGGCGGTTTTCGATGACATAGGACACACCGGACGGAGTCCTCACGTTGTCTTCCAGCACAAGAAACCGGCCGGAATCGTCACGGACCAGATCTGTGCCGCTGATGTGGACGTAGGTACCGCCGGGCACATCCAGTCCGATCATGGCAGGACAGTAATTTGCATTCCCCAGAACGAGATCGCGCGGAATGACTCCGTCCCGGAGAATGTTCCGGTCGTGATAAATATCCCACAGAAACATATTCAGGGCCCGGACACGTTGCCGGACGCCGGCGTCAATGTGCTGCCATTCCGGCTGCGTCAGAATACGCGGAATGAGATCGAACGGCAGAATACGATCAATAGCATCGCGCTCGGAATAGACAGTGAAAGTGATTCCGAGATTGTAGAGCTCCTGTTCGGCCTGTTTCGCACGGGCGCGCAGGTCATGAAGAGGCAGGCTGGTGAGGCGGTCACGGATAAGATCAATCCGGGGATCTGACGGGCCACCACTGTTTGTCAGTTCGCAGAAGAAATGACCATTCCGGTAATCTGAGAAAAGACCTGAGCGGTCCGGAATATCGTGTCCGGCTGGTATCTGTCCCGACGATACGTCGATTTTATCAGCCAATGCCTGCTCCTGCCAGTTTTCTCTTTCGAACACTGAAGGCCCGGAAGAGTTCATTACACTCAAGCAAGAAAAACTTCAGGCGCCAAGCCATAAATGGTGTTCGAGGCCTGAGCCGCCCGGAGGACCCTGGGCGGGAAGACAGTTAACCCGTTGTTAAATTAAATCTTTCAGTCTGCGGATACCTGTTCATATACGGCTGCAAAACGCGGTCGATCTGGAGGCTTGTTTCATGTCCGGCACTATTTCGGGTCTTTCACCCGTTTCGACCTATCTCGCTGACGAGAGCAATGAGACGAAGGCTGCTGAGACCTATGCGAAAACGGACTCCACTGTGAGCAACTACGTCAAATCCTTTGAAGAGACGGCGCCTGGCATTACTTCCGCTGATGCGCTGCTGAAAAATTATAAAGCGCTGACCGTCGTCCTGGGGGCCTACGGTCTGAGCTCCCTCGCCAGCGAAACGGCTCTGGTGAAAGACTTGCTGACTCAGGACCCAACCTCATCGACGTCTGTGGCAAAAAAATCAGACAATGCGACCTGGCTGAAATTTGCCGAAGCGTTTTCAGCATGGAATGAAGTGTCGACTTCCTCATCTTCTTCCTCGACATCTCCTTTCGCCGATCCAACGGCACTGGAGAGTACTGTTTCTAACTATGAACAGCAGGCATACGAAACGTCGCTTGAAAGCTCTGATTCGACCACGGGAACAGTGTCCGGCGTCGGGAACGCCCTCTATTTCACCCGATCCATGACCACCAGCATGACACTTGATGACATTATGTCGGACTCAAAGCTTCTGACCGTTGTTGAGACAGTTTCCGGCTTTAACCCAACGCAGTTTGGCGCTCTGAATTATGACGAGCAGAAACAGTTGCTCAGCAAAGCCGTTAATCTGACGGATTTTTCTTCGACCAAAAAAATTCAGCAATATGCTGAACGCTACCTGGCAACCCTTCAGTACGCGCCACAGACCGTGACAAAGACCAATACGCTGCTCTCGCTCTATGGCGCGGATGGAAGCACGAATTCGACGCTTAGTCTGTTTGGCATAACATCGTCCAGCACATCACTTATCTCACAACTGTTCGGATAAAATCTGAATTCCTGTCCGACACGGTTATTCCGGAATACAATGTTCCAGAAACAGGCTGATGGCAGTTTCAACGTCCCCGGGTGCTTCTTCCGCAAGAAAATGCAGACCGTTGATCGCATGACCTTCCGTCGGAGCAGATGTTACATCGCACCAGCGTCTGACAGGATCATACCATCCGCCGATGCGACCGGATGCCGCCCACAATACGAGAACCGGGCACCGGATCGGATGACAGGCAGCCGCCCAGGTAACCGTTCTGGCATGCTGCCATATTGATGCCGACAGGTAATCTGCCACGGCTTCCGGAGCAAATACACTCTCTGCCGGGAGTGGTTTTTCCAGCCATTCAGCGGGAACCGGTATCGTATGGGATTCCGGCTTGGGATGGAGTTGCGCAAACCAGCAACTGTTATACTGAGCAAGCGAAAAAGCCATGTCGTCCCGCCCCTCGTGAGTGGCGGCGGGAAGGGCCTCCATGAGAACCAGGGCCTGAACGCGGTCCGGTGCCGTGGCCGCTGTGAGATAACCCAGATGAGCACCGTAATCCTGTCCGACAATCACGAATTTATCGTGTCCCGTGATCGTTGCGAGCGTCAGAAGATCATTGACCTGCTGTTCCGGTGAACGCTCCGGGTGAAGATCCGGACAAATGACCGTGTAATATCGGGCAAGCAAAGGTCCGACACGATGCCACATGACATGCGTTTCCGGACGACCATGCAGAAGAAAGATCGCATCCGGCGCGGTGCCACCGGACCGGAAACGATATCGCACACCCTGCACGTCCTGCGTGACGAGAGAAAAACCCTCAAAGAACATGGACTTGCATTTCTCCCGATATCATAGCCGACCTGTGCTGGGCCGGAGGCTCTGCTACTGATTTTACTGACTTGCAATGCTGGCTGAAAAGTCATTTTCCGCTTCTCAGAAGCGCAGCAACTTTATGTTAAAGCCGGTTTCACGACTGCCGGCGAGTGTAAATTGTATCAGGGACAGATCTGAATGACAGACTACGAATTTTCTTCTTCGTCACTTGATCCGTCCGGCAATGACTGGGAGCAACTGCGAACACAGGGGCATCGTATGCTCGATGCCATGATCGATAATCTCGCCACGTTGCGGGACAGGCCGGTCTGGCAGCCCGTGCCCGATGCCATCAGGACAGGTTTTCGTGAGGCTCCTGTGCCCCGGAAAGGCGAAGACCCGGCCGACTTCTTTGATCATTTTGCCCGCGAAGTTCTGCCATATTCCACAGGAAATCGGCATCCCGGATTTATGGGCTGGGTGCATGGCGGCGGAACGGCGATCGGTATGCTGGCAGAGATGCTGGCGGCGGGACTGAACGCCAATCTCGGGGGCAGGGATCATGCGCCCGTGGAAGTCGAACGCATGGTTATTCGCTGGGCAGCCACGGTCATGGGGCTGCCGGAAACAGCCTCCGGTCTGCTGGTAACCGGCTCGTCGATGGCAAATTTCATCGCGGTGATCGTCGCTTCCCGCGCACAACCGGATGGCGTGAAAATGCGGACCACCGGACTACAGAGCCGGAAACTCACCGGCTACGCGGCCCGGACGGTGCATGGCTGCGTGAGCCGGGCTTTCGATCTGGCTGGCCTGGGAACGGAGGCACTTCGTCTGATCCCGGTGGATGAGGCCTTCCGTATGGATGTGACTGCGCTCAGAAAGATGATCGCGGCGGATCGGGCTGCCGGGCTGGAACCATTCCTCGTGGTCGGCACGGCAGGCACGGTGGATACGGGGGCGATCGATCCGCTGAATGACATTGCGGCGGTAGCAAAGGCAGAAGGTCTCTGGTTTCACGTCGACGGCGCATTCGGGGCACTGGCTGTTCTGTCAGACCGTTTCCGTCCCGCGCTGGAGGCAATTGGACAGGCCGACAGTCTGGCGTTCGATTTTCACAAATGGGCGCAGGTTCCCTACGATGCAGGCTGCGTAATCGTTCGCGATCCGGTCCGCCATGCCGCCGCTTTCGCGCAGACTCTGTCTTATCTGTCACGCGAGGATCGGGGACTGGCGGCGGGAGCCCCATGGTTCTGCGATCTGGGTCCGGATCTGTCACGCGGCTTCCGGGCGCTGAAAGTGTGGGCAACCCTGTCCGTCTATGGCACGCAACGCCTCGGAGAAATGGTCGATCACTGCTGTGATGTGGCACAACATCTGGCGGCACGGGCAGAGCGTGAACCGAAGCTTGAACTGATGGCGCCGGTTTCCCTGAATATTGTCTGTTTTCGCGTAAGCCTCGCGGATGGAAATGAAGCGGCGCAGGATTCGTTCAATGCCGAACTGGTCAAAGACCTTCAGGAAAGCGGCATTGCCGCGCCATCTACAACGCGGATTGGCGGCCGGCTGGTCATCAGGGCGGCGATCGTCAATCACCGGACGACGCGGGCGGATGTGGACCAGATGGCGGACGCAGTGCTGGACCTGGCGGCGCGGCGAAGCCTGCCCGCGTCCGGCTGATTTTCAGAAGCCTGTGTCTGTCAGGCGGCCTGAATGCGGCGGCCCGATCTGCGATCTTCGTCGAACAGTTCCGAGAGTTTTTTCATCATCGTTCCACCAAGTTCTTCCGCGTCGGTGATCGTGACGGCGCGACGATAATAACGCGTGACGTCATGACCGATCCCAATGGCGATAAGTTCAATTTCCTTTCTGTTTTCGATACTCGCAATGACCTCGCGCAGATGATCTTCCAGATAGGAGCCGGGGTTAACGGAGAGCGTGCTGTCATCAACGGGCGCGCCGTCCGAGATGACCATGAGAATGCGGCGTTGCTCATGACGCACGCGCAGTCGGCGGGCGGCCCAGAGCAGAGCTTCTCCGTCAATGTTTTCCTTGAGCAGCCCTTCGCGCAACATCAGACCTAGGTTGCGGCGGGCACGCCGGAGCGGCGTGTCGGCAGCCTTGTAGATAATGTGGCGAAGATCGTTGAGGCGACCGGGATTCGGCGGCTTCCCCTCAGCAGTCCATTTCTCCCGACTCTGTCCGCCTTTCCAGGCCCGGGTCGTAAAACCGAGGATCTCCACCTTCACACCGCACCGCTCCAGGGTCCGGGCGAGGATATCGCCGCACATGGCAGCGACCGAAATCGGTCTGCCGCGCATGGAGCCTGAATTATCGATCAGCAGGGTAACGACCGTATCGCGGAACTCAGTTTCGCGCTCGCGTTTGTAAGAAAGCGAAAGCATCGGATTGACGACTATACGGGAGAGACGGCCTGCATCCAGGATGCCTTCCTCAAGGTCGAACTCCCAGGCACGAGTCTGCTGCGCCAGCAGTTTGCGCTGCAGGCGATTGGCCAGTTTTGAGATCACGCCGGAAAGACTGGCAAGCTGAAGATCAAGCTGCTGGCGCAACCGACTCAGCTCATCCTCATCGCAAAGATCTTCCGCCGCCGTTTCTTCATCGAACTGCGTCGTATAGGCGTGATAGCCACTGGCAGTATCGCCAGGCGTAGCGTGCCTGCCTTCATTCGGACCGGACGGGTCGCCTGAGCCTTCGCCCTCGCCACCTTCGGCATCGGATGTCTCGTCCGGCTCTCCGGCTTCGCCCGACTGCTCCATAAGCTGCGGCTCCGGGCCGCCATCCTGTTCCTCTGTGTCGTCGGAGGGGGGATGATCCTCAGTTTCCGGAGGCGGCTCTTCGCCGGCCTCTTCATCCTGAGACATATCCACGTCCCCGTCCTCGTCACTGTCCGGACGTTCGGAGTCCATTTCGACAAGAGAGCAGGCCGCCATCAGGCTTCGGGCCGCGCGGGAATAGGCCTCCTGATCGTTCTGAGCGGCGGCAAGTCCGGAAAGAGCGGTCTGCGCTTCCGGAGGCAGCTCCCGGCTCCAGTCATTGAGAAGAGCGCGGGCAGATGTCGGCGCCGGGCGGCCACTGAGTTTTTCGCGGGCGAGCAGACCGAGCGCGAGAGCGGTCGGGAGCTGCTCCCTGCTGGTCATGTGCGGAATGCCGGCATCGGTGCATTCCTGCTCCATGCGCCGGTCAAGATTGGCGGCAACGCCCTGCATGTAGCGTGAACCGATGGCTTCAATTCGGGCCTGTTCGAGCGCGTCGTACACGGCCCGGGCCGTCCCGTCGTCGGGCTGGCGGGAACGGTGCAGGTCAGCATCATGATGCCGCAGACGCAGAGCCGCGGCATCGGCTGCGCCGCGAACACGGGCGGCTTCATCTTCCGTGGCATGGCGGGAAGGCATGGGCAGCCGCACCGGACCATCCTGATCAAGCGCCCCCGGCGGCATGTTGCCTGCATGGAAGGTGACTTCCGTGTCTGTCCGTCCGCCGATGGCCCGCAGGACACCGACCGTATTGCGGCGGAACGCTTCGGCCTTTTCGGCAGCTACGTCCGACGGGCTCGAGGCGTTCGGGGCACTGGGGCGTTCGGCCATGTCCGGTCGTCTCCTGCGGGCCGGGAGCATGACGTTATCCGGCTACGGAACGCATCCCCGGCGGTGTATCCTGGCGGTCTTCAGATCGGTGCAGGCGTGTTCACCCGCAACGGACTATATGGCTTCAGCGCTTAGGCTTTGCGAGCGGGTCCACATTGAAGCAGCGCTGGTAGTATTCCGCGACCATCGCGCGCTCGGCTTCGTCACATTTGTTGAGGAAGGTAACGCGGAAAGCGAAAGCAATATCGTGGAAGATACGGTCGTTCTCGGCCCAGGCAATCACGGTGCGCGGGGACATGACAGTCGAGATGTCGCCAGCCATGAAGCCGGAGCGGGTAAGGCCAGCCAGCGCGACCATGTTATCGATCGTCTGTTTTGCCTTTTTATCGTCCGGCGCGATGCCGAGTTTCGACTGAACAATGGCGACCTCCTGCTGGTGAGGCAGGTAGTTCAGCGACGTAACGATATTCCAGCGGTCCATCTGGCCCTGATTGATCTGCTGGGTGCCATGATAAAGACCGGTCGTGTCACCAAGACCCACAGTGTTGGCCGTGGCAAAGAGGCGAAAAAACGGGTTGGGACGAATCACGCGGTTCTGATCGAGCAGCGTGAGATTGCCGTCGACCTCCAGCACGCGCTGGATGACGAACATCACGTCCGGACGTCCGGCATCGTATTCATCGAAGACGAGGGCACAGGGATGCTGAAGACACCAGGGCAGCAGACCTTCGCGGAATTCGGTGACCTGCTGACCATCTTTCAGAACGATGGCGTCCTTGCCGATCAGATCGATGCGCGAGATGTGGCTGTCGAGATTGATGCGGACACAGGGCCAGTTCAGCCGGGCCGAGATCTGCTCGACATGCGAGGATTTACCCGTGCCGTGGAAGCCCTGGACAAGAACGCGGCGGTTGAAGGCGAACCCGGCAAGAACGGCCAGGGTCGTGTCATGGTCGAATACGTAGGACGTATCAATTTCCGGCACGTGCTCCGTGCGGATCGAAAAGGCCGGAACTTTCATATCCGTGTCGATGCCGAAGACGTCGCGGGCGGAGACTTCGAGATCCGGGACCGAGATGGCGGATGTGGGGACCAGTTCGTCGCTCGCTTCGTTCATGATGAATCCGTTCATTGTGTTGCGGCAGAGCCTGCCACGATCAGGCAGATTTTTCGAGACCGCCGTCGCTGTTCGATGCGAAATGGGCACGCAGGGTCGAGTAGGCCACATTGATGACCTTCAGTTTCTCTTCTGCATCCCGGTCGCCATGATTAATATCCGGGTGATGCTTTCTCGCGAGGCTTTTATAACGCGCCTTTATCTCGTCGAATGACACGGGCCATTTCAGCCCCATCGTGCTGAGCGGCTCGCGCAGGGGCTCCGGCGTCTTCGGCTCGCGCGCCTTGCGATGACGTCTCGCCCGGTCAGCGCGGGAAGCGTTGAGCACATCCAGCGGGTCCAGAATGTCTTCCTCGCTGAACGGCTGACGACCGATATGGCCGACTTTCCAGGACGGCCGGTCCCAGGAAACGTCGGAGCGCAGCTGGGCCTCGATCTGGATCGCGCTCATCCCTTTATAATAATCCCAGCGGGAATTGTACTCCCGGACATGATCCAGGCAGAACCAGAAATATTCGTTCAGCGTCGTACGTGACCGGGGGGCGCGATAACCGGCTTCTTCATCACAGCCGGGCGCGTCACAGCACTGCCGTGGCGCATCCGGATCGGGATCAAAGGCCCGATGGCGTGTGTTTCGTCTCCTCATGCGACCTGTTATGTGTGCCCCTGCGGGCGCTGCGCAAGAGGGATTTCGGTGTAGCTGACCCGGAAAACGATCTGAGAGGACGGCGTGTAATGGCATCAGAGGCAACAGGACCACGTGCGCAGCGCGTCAGGAAACTGCTTGAGGAGAAGCTGTCTCCCGTAACGCTGGAGATCGTGGATGAGAGCGATCGCCACGCCGGTCATGTCGGTCGCCCGCGTGGACCGCAAGAGGGAATTGCCGAGACTCATTTCCGGTTGGCGATTGTGAGCGAAGCGTTCGACGGGGTGTCGCGGGTCGCGCGCTCGCGCAGAGTGCATGCCCTTCTGGAGCCGGAATTCGCTGACGGCCTGCACGCACTTGCGCTCTCACTTCGCACGCCAGCCGAGACAGCCGCCCGATGAGACCCGGCCTGTCCCGGCGGACGATGCTTCTGGCCGGACTGGCCCTGGCCGCCTGCGCGCAGTCGGGCACGGCAATACTCTCGGGCGGCGATCAGCACGATATTGCCCGGGTTGAAGCCTATTTCAACAATCTGACATCGTTGCGGCTTCTGTTTGAGCAGACTTTTATTGATGGAGGGCACGGTTCGGGGGTGATGAGCTACGCTCCGGGCAGCTTCCGGCTGGATTATTCCGTACCGCGTGGAATGACACTCGTGGCCGGAGACGGGCACCTGGTGCTGAGCAACCCTCAGACCGGCGCTGTCACGCGGATGGGACTGTCGCACACGCCTCTGGGGCTCCTTCTGGCGCGACCGGTCAGGCTCAGCGGTCCGGTGACAGTCACCTCGGTCAGGCGCTCTCCGGGCGTTCTGCAGATGTCGATGGCCAAAACGGACCGAATGTCGGATGGCCTGCTAACACTTCAGTTCGCCGATACGGGCGAAACGCTGACACTCTCCGGAATCGTGCTGGTCGATGACCGGCAGCATGTCACGACGTTACAGATCAGGGGCGCCGCATCGCCGTAGCCGGATGAGAACAAACCGGCCATCGCTGGAATGGCATCCCATCGTCCGACTGTCAGGATAATTACGACAGAAACTATATTTTTCAGGTAAAGAAAAATCTGGCGCGCCCTAATGGATTCGAACCATTGACCCACAGCTTAGAAGGCTGTTGCTCTATCCAACTGAGCTAAGGGCGCGCAGCGGAGCACTTCGGCTCGTGCCTGGGTTTTATCGGAGGTTCTTCCTGGAAAAACAAGGGGCTTATACAGCCCGGAACCTGAAGATTCAGTGCGTCCAGTTCTCGACACGATTAGCCGCGAAATTATCCGCGTAAACTTTTGGCTTGCGTGTATGAGCCGGGGCAGGCTGCTCAAGATTATACGCGATAGCATGTTTCCTGGCATACGCCACCGCAGCATCGCTGCTCTCGAAACGAAGACGAACCTGCGACTGCGTATCTCTGCTGCTGCCCGTCCAGCCCATCAGCGGATCAGGGTGACGCTGAGCGGACTGACCGTAATCAAGAACCCAGGTATGAGTGCCGTGAAAACCCGACTGGCCGGCAGCCTTGGGCTGCCTGTAGATCCGTGTCGTCATGCTTGCCCTCTCCGGTGCAGTCACGTCATCGTATCGAAATGGTCGGGGCGACAGGATTCGAACTTGCGACATCCTGCTCCCAAAGCAGGCGCTCTACCAGGCTGAGCTACGCCCCGACACAGGGCGGTGTTTAAGTATCTCGCCGGCTGCTGGCAAGTCCCAATTCGTTGATCGCGTTACGAAGATTATCGCTGTTGCGGGAAAGTGCAGCCAGCGCCTCATCTCTGTCCGTTCCGCGCGCGATAAGAACAGCCGGTTTAACGTGCCCGTCCGTCTGCTCCAGAGCGATTCGGGCCGTCGCTTCAGGGCAGGCGGCAAGCCCCATCACCATCCGGACAGCCCGGCGGCGCAGTTTCGCGTTCCGACTGCGCATATCGACCATCTGAGCACGATAAACGCGTCCGAGACCGGTCATCAGGGTCGTGGAGAGCAGATTCAGAACGATTTTCTGGGCGGTTCCGGCCTTCATGCGTGTCGAACCGGCGATCGGCTCGGCACCGGTGCCAACGAAGACCGGACACGCCGCACCCAGAAGCAACGGTGTCTCAGGTACGTTCGCAATGCCGATGGTCAGAGCCCCCGCGCTGCGGGCCGCTTCGACAGCAGCAACAGTGTAAGGGGTGCGGCCACTGGCGGCGACGCCGACAAGAACATCATCAGGTCCGATAGCGGCCTCCCGCACAGCAGCACGGGCGGCGACCTCATCGTCTTCCGCGTTTTCCACGGCATTCAGAAGTGCGCCCGGTCCCCCCGCAATCAGGAGCAGCAACCGTTCCGGTGGCCAGTTATAAGTCGGCTCAAGCTCCGCACCATCCTGCGCCGCGAGCCGTCCTGAGCTTCCGGCCCCGGCATAGATCAGCCGTCCTCCATTGCGAAGACAGGGCAGGGCGGCTTCCGCCGCGACAGAGAGGGCAGGGAGGGCTGAGGAGACGATTGCGGCAGCCGCAAGCTGGGATTGCCACAGAGCACCGAGTTGCGTGGAAACCGGCCAGGTATCGAAAGCATCGAAAGCGGGATCGGCACCTTCGGTGGCCGGTAAAGGCTGGCCAGACTGAGCAACACCGGACATGATTTACGCAGTCGGTGCCGGCTTGCGGGCGAGCGGCGGCACGAAGAGCGGCGCGGTATCCCACGGAAACAGAACCCAGGTGTCCTGCGGTACCTCGACCACGAACAGATCCGTAAGAGGCTTGCCGCTGGGCTTGGCATAGAGGCACGCAAAAACCGCTTTCGGCAGGCGCTTGCGAACAGCCTGCGCGGTCACACCGGAATCGACCAGATCGTCGATAACCAGGAATCCGTCTCCGTCTCCCGCAGCGACCGGGTCTTTGATGATCCGTGGCTCTCCGCGTTCTTCCTCGTTCTGATAGGTAACGACGGAAATACTTTCGATCAGCCGGCAGTCCAGTTCGCGGGCAATGATGGCAGCAGGAATCAGGCCCCCGCGCGATACGGCAACGATCCCCCTGAATGGCCCGCGTGACATCAGTGTTTCCGACAGAAGCCGGGCATCGCGATGGAGCTGGTCCCATGTCACGGTTGCGTAATTGGTTGCCATCTTTGCCATAGCCTTTCAGTGGTCCCGGAACGCGCCGCGTCGCCACCGGGAGGCGGTTGGGACGAGCGTTAAAGGCTGGTATTGCCCGTGCGCCGGGTCATTTGCAACGCGGATCATTATCAGCCCCGTGCCAGAGCGCGCGCGGCCTGCTAGAGACGCTGCATGTCTGAGCAAACCATGACCGATACAGCCCTGCTTCGTCAGCCGGGACTGCTGGCCTGTCTCGTCGGGCGCAATGTCGCCGCCTTCTCATCCCAGGTGCAGTCCGTGGCGGTCGGCTGGCAGATCTACGCACTGACACACAGTGCCGCCGCCCTGGGATTCGTCGGCCTGATGCAGTTCCTGCCCATGTTCGCTCTGATCTTTCCCGCCGGACACGCAGCGGATCAGTTCAACAGACGCCGGATCGTGATGATCTGTCAGATCGTTGAAACCTGCTCGGCCGCCATCATGGCGATCCTCTCTTTTGAACACGTCCTCGGACCCTGGGGCATTTACGCAATGGTGATGCTGTTCGGAGCCTGTCGCGCATTTGAAATGCCGGCGCAGCAGACATTTTTGCCTTCCCTGGTCCCCGCGTCACTGTTTCCGAAAGCATCGGCGCTGTCATCCTCGCTGTTCCAGGTGGCCTCCATAGCCGGCCCGTCTCTTGGCGGCGTGCTCTACGGGCTGGGCGCGGATACCTGTTACGCACTCTGCGCCATCGGATTCGGTGTCTCGGCCGTGGCGACAGGTGTCATGCGGCTGCAATTCACAGTGCGCCCCCGGCAGCCCGTGACACTGGAATCCGTTTTCGGCGGGATCGCTTTCCTTCGCGGTAAACCCGCCATGCTGGGTGCGATCTCTCTGGATCTGTTCGCCGTGCTGCTGGGCGGCGCGACCGCGCTGCTGCCGTTGTATGCGGACACTATCCTGCATGCGGGATCGACCGGCCTGGGCCTGCTCCGGGCCGGCCCGGCAGTCGGAGCCATGCTGATGGCGGGAATTCTCACCCGCTGGCCACTCAACCGTCATGCCGGGAGAATCATGTTTCTGAGCGTGGCGATTTTCGGCGTGGCGACGATAGTCTTCGGGTTGTCCCGCTCAGTCGCGGTATCCGTGATCGCGCTGATGGTGCTCGGCGCCGCCGACGTGGTGAGCGTCATGGTCCGTGGCGCCCTGGTTCAGCTGGGCACACCGGACGAAATGCGGGGCCGCGTCTCGGCGGTGAATATGCTGTTTATCGGCTCATCGAATCAGCTTGGTGAGTTTGAGAGCGGCATGGTGGCGAGTGCCATAGGGGCCGTTCCCGCCGTGGTGCTCGGTGGGATCGGCACCCTGATCGTTACGGTCCTCTGGATGCGTCTGTTTCCAGGGCTCCGTGACCTCGACAGACTGGATGAAATTACAAGTGACTGAAACGATACCGGGTCCGCGCGGAGGTGTTCTCGCGGTCATGCAACGAGACAGCGACCGGGCATTTCTGCTCGTCCGCAGGGCCAATCCGCCCGATGCGGGGCTCTGGGGATTCCCTGGCGGAAAGATCGAGCCAGGCGAGGAAATGCGGTGCGCGGCGGTGCGGGAACTGAAGGAAGAAACCGGGGTGGAAGCTAAGGGCGGCGACGTTCTTTCTGTGTTTGATTCCATCCATCGCGCCGAAAATGGCCAGCTGCTGTTCCACTATCTGATCGTCGCCGTGCGTTGCCGTCCGGTCGATCCGCTTCTGCCGCTGGCGGCGCGCGCCGGCGATGACGCGCTGGAAGTCGGCTGGTTCGACATCGCGGCAATACGCGCTCTGGGCAAGCGGGCCAGCGCCGGATTACTGCCTCTGGCCCTTCTGGCGGAGGAACGGATGTGACGGTCTTCTCCTTGCGCTTCCCGCCCGGCTTGTCTATCGCGCTGGCATGAGCAGCAACGAACAACCGGCCCCGGAAACGGCTGAAAACACGATGGCGGACGTGTCTTCGCCTCGCAGGCCGCCGGTGCCCGATGAGCCGGAACTGCGATCCGAAATCGCCGCGCAGGGACCGGAGCCGGTTCTGGACCTGCGCCCCGAGAAAGGATTTGCTCACATCCGCCATGCGGCGCGGGATTTCCGCGATGGTTTCGCGCTGTTCAGGCTCGGCTGGACGCTGGGCTGGCTGGATATCAAACTCCGTTATCGCGGCTCCATGCTGGGACCGTTCTGGATGACAATTTCAACAGCGATTCTGGTCGGCTCGATGGGCGTGCTGTATGCGACGCTGTTCCACATCGAACTGCGGATTTATCTGCCGTTCCTGTCATTTTCTCTGATTTTGTGGGCCTACCTCAACACCACAGTGTCCGATGGCTGCGCGACGTTCACCAGCTCTTCCGGCCTTATTCACGCCATGAGAATGCCGTTCAGCCTGCATGTGCTGCGCGTGACCGTGAGAAATTTCCTGACCTTCCTCCACAGTGTCGGCGTCATTGCGCTTGTCTTTATTATTTTCCGCATCGCGCCTGTGCCAGACTGGCAAATCCCGGCCGGTCTCGTTTTGTGGGGAACAGATCTTTACGCCATCACCCTTCTGACCGGCGTGCTCGGCGCGAGGTTCCGGGACATGCCGCCAGTCACCGCGAGCATAATGCAAATCCTGTTTTTTGTGACGCCCGTGCTCTGGAAACCCGATCTGATTTACGCCGGGCGCCAGTATATGCTACTCGATCCGTGCTATCCCCTGATCGAGATCATCCGCGGCCCCTTCATGGGCCTGAGCGTAAGACCTTCCATCTGGCTCGTCGCGGTCCTTTACAGCATCGCACTCTGGATCGTTTCATTTTCGCTGTTTGCGCGGATGCGCGCGCGGCTGGCTTATTGGGTGTAAGCGGGCATGGCGAGCGTTGACGTTTCAGGTCTCACAATCTCTTTTCCGCTCTATCATGGCGATGCGCGAAGTCTGAAGAAGACGCTCGGCGGCGCTCTGAACCGGCGTGCCCTATCCGGCAGATTCGCCCAGGACAACCGGCAGCGCGTGATGGTTCAGGCCCTTACGGATGTAAGTTTCTCACTGTGTCCGGGCGAACGGCTCGGGCTGGTCGGCCGGAACGGCGCCGGCAAAACAACTCTGCTTCGCGCGCTGGCGGGCATTTACGAGCCGGTCAAGGGCAGAGTGCTCCTTCGGGGACGGATCGGCAGTCTTCTCGACACATCGCTCGGCATGAATCCGGAATTATCCGGACGGGAAAACATCCGGCTGCGCTGCCTGTTTTCCGGCCTCTCGGAAAAAGCGATCGCCGAAGTCGAACAGGACGTCGAATCCTTCGCCGGCCTGGGTTCCTTCATGGATCTGCCCCTAAAAACATACAGTTCCGGTATGGCTGTCCGACTGGCATTCGGCCTCGCAACCGCGATCATGCCGCAGATTCTAATCATGGATGAATGGTTCATGGCCGGCGACGCCTCCTTCATCCAGAGAGCGGAACAGCGCATCGCCGGACTTGTGGAAGGCGCGGAAATTCTGATCGTCTCCAGCCACATGCCGGAAATCATTTCGCAATGGTGTACGCGGCTCATCTGGATGGAACAGGGCCGCGTGGTCATGGACGGACCAACCGAAGAAATCCTCCACGCGTATCTGAGCGCTGAGCAGTAACCCGATCCCGGGTCCGGTTTAGCCCGACCCGGATCAGACCATTACCGGATCTTCTTCTTTCAGATGCCGCTGTTTTTCCCGGGCTTTGCCCTGAAACTCACCAAAGACCGTCAGCCTGTTGAAACCTGTTTTTATATAAACGGATCGGGGGGCAGGGGGCTGTTGTTCCCGCCGGCCATTCGGCCCGAACCTGCATCACTAAAGACTATTCTGTCAGCTTGTCGCCACGATACAGGCATCACCATGCCCTGGATGATGCTGAGCAACATCCGGATTTTCCGGATCAATAAGATAAAAATCAGTAAAATTCGCCGTGCCGAGCGCCTGGAATATATGTCCGTCCGGATTATGAAGCACACCGGCGCTGCTGACATTATGCGTCTCGGTCCTGCCTTCCGGCGCCCGGATCGTGATCTCTCCGCACAGAGCATAGGTGTGTTCAACACGGCCCGCCTGAGTCGGGATCGTTTCGACCTTGCGCGTCGTGTCGCCGTTCAGAACAAAGGTCGCAACGAGTTCGCCATCGACATACAGACGGGAAACTTCCGAAATTTCCTGCGGGGCTTTCTCGTCCACAACAACAAACTGCCCCGCCAGAGCCGGCGTCGCACCCAGGATTCCGGATGAGACAAGAATTGCGGAAAATACGTAAACACTGTAGCTGGCACGACTGAACATCTTCATCATAAGACGAATATAACCTGGTATCCGGCTCACCTGAACCAAAAAGCATTCGCCCCGACTACAGGTTGACACAGCAGGGGTGACACCGTCTTTGCTTCCCGCCATGGTTGCGGACCCCACATTGCCACGTTCATCTGCGTCGGAAACGGTCGCCAGTCTCATCGCGCGGGGGACGAAAGAACTCGCGGCTTCGGGGATCGGGGAGCCACGCCGGGAAGCCCGTCTTCTGCTGAACATCGCCTTTGGCCTGACAACCGGCTGGCAGCTTTGCCACGCGGATGAAGTCATCGCGAACGCCGTCCCTTATGACAGGCTTCTCGAACGCCGCGCGCATGGCGAACCGGTTGCCTATCTCTCCGGAAAACAGGGATTCTGGACCCTTGATCTCGCCGTCTCCCCCGAAACACTCATTCCACGCGCCGATACGGAAACACTGATCGAAGCGCTCCTCAGCCAGCGCCCGGAACGGGAGTCCGTTCGTACAATCCTGGATCTTGGCACCGGCACCGGATGCCTGCTTCTTGCCGCGCTAAGCGAATATCCTCTGGCAACAGGAATCGGCGTGGACCGTATTCAGCAGGCCACGATCCTTGCGGCCGACAATGCCCGGCTGAACAATCTTGAAGATCGCTGTTCGTTCGCGGTCAGTCAGTGGAATGCGGCCATCGCAGGCCGGTTTGATGTTATTCTTTCAAATCCCCCTTATATTCCGAGCGGCGACATTCCGGGGCTTATGCGTGATGTCGCCGATTATGAACCGGTCAGTGCCCTGGACGGAGGGACTGACGGACTGGATGATTACCGCATCCTGATCCCGGCGCTGAACCACCTCCTCGCGCCGGATGGCGTGGCAATTTTTGAAATCGGCATCGGACAGGATAAATCAGTTCCGGCGCTGGGCTGCCAGGCCGGACTGCGCGTCGTGGAAATATGTTGCGATCACGGCGGCCACCCCCGGGCGGTTATCTTTGCCGCCTGAGCCCGGTTTCTTCAGCTTGTTGGACTTGCCGTCACAGCGGTAATTACATTGTGCTTGCGTCCGCACGCATCCTGTGGTCAAAGACAAACCGGAGTGTCTGACGTTATTCCCGGCAGATCAGGTCATAAATGACCCGGTTGTTCTGTCCGGATATCAAAACACCCGCCAAGGTCTGTGTCCGCGAATCGGTTACACGCTCGCACCAGTCCTTAACCCGAAAAACACAGGTTTTCGAGAAGTCAGTCAGTAAATACACTACTCTTACGCTGACTGTGCAGAGACAGGAAAAAGTGTCGTGGCAACACCATGAATATGAAACGCACACGCAGCCGCCATCACCGGCCCGGAACTAATAACAGCGGGGGAAGCGGAAGCGCGCCGCGCCATCAGAATGGCCAGATTCCACTGAACCGGAATCATGTATTCGACAGCAATGGCCCGGAAGTCCGTATTCGTGGCACGTCACAGCAACTGTTCGAGAAATATCTCCAGCTCGGACGGGACGCGACTTCGAGCGGAGACCGGGTAACGGCTGAAGCTTACTTCCAGCATGCCGAACATTATTTCCGTATCCTGAACGCCATGAACCAGGCCGCCCAGCAGGCGCAGGCCGAGCGCCAGGAACGAGCCGCAAGGTCGCGACCGGTTTACCAGCAGCAGCCGGAAAGCGGTGCGGAAGAAGATTACGATGACCAGCGCGGTGAAGCGCAGCCTGAATCGGAAGCCGTCGCTTCCTGATGGCCGACCGGGCAGGCGGGAGAAAGGGCTGGCAAAGCCCCGTCTCCGCTATCCCGGACGTGGATTACCTGACAGCCGCCGGATAATCCACGTAGCCTTCGGTCCCTTGGGAATACCAGGTCTGCATGCTTTGAAGCTGCGCCAGAGGCAGCCCCTTGCGAATGCGGTATGGCAGATCCGGGTTTGCCATGAACAGCCGCCCGAAGCTGATCGCATCCGCTATCCCCGAAGCAACCGCCTTCTCCGCCGCATCTGGCGTGTAATCAGAATTCAGAATGAGAACCCGGTCAAAGACCTCCCGAATCTGCGGCGACAGCTTCGGCACATCGGTTGAACCAAATGTTCCCTCAGGTCCTGGCTCGCGAAGGCTGAGAGAGGCAATTCCCAGACCGGACAACATCTTCGCCGCCGGGATAAATACGGCCACAGGATCGCTGTCATCAGTCCCCTGCGAATCTCCGTTGGGCGAAAGACGCAGATGCGTGCGATCCGCGCCGACAGCGGAAATGACCCGTTCCGTCACTTCGCGCAGCAGCCGGATGCGATTTTCCGGCGATCCGCCATAAGCATCTTCACGGTGATTGACGCCATTGCGCAGAAACTGATCGATCAGATAGCCGTTCGCCGCATGAATCTGAACGCCGTCAAAACCCGCCGCGATCGCATTGCGCGCGGCACGGTCATAGTCCTCCAGCAAACCCGGGATCTCATCGAGACGAAGCGCCCGAGCCGATTCATAAGGACGTTTGCCCTCATAAGTGTGAACCTCGCCTGGCGCCGCACCCGGCGAGGACGACACCGGCTGCTCTCCCGTGACCGATGAGTGAACCAGCCGCCCCATGTGCCAGAGCTGAGCAATGATCCGCCCGCCACGCTCGTGCACGGCCTTTGTCACCGGCTTCCAGGCCTCGGTCTGCTCATCGGACCACAGCCCGGGCGCGTAAGGCCAGCCAAGTCCCTGACGGCTGATCCCCGTCGCCTCGGAGATGATCATGCCCGCGCTGGCCCGCTGGGCATAATACTCGGCCATGACCGGCGTCGGAACATGGGCGCGGGTGGCACGGCCGCGCGTAAGCGGGGCCATGATGATCCGGTTTGGCGCCTCGATTGCGCCGATACGGAGAGGATCGAACAGGGTGGTCATCGAATGCAGCCCTTTCATGAGTGGCAGGAGATGACCTGTTATAGTTCGTATTTCATCGAACTTCAAATAAGGGATTTTATTACAATGTGATAATCTCGACGCCGATGTCCCGCGCCCGCATAATACGGATGAAACGCGGAGCAGGGGAGGGAAGTCATGGAGCGTTATACTCATCCGTCGATTGATGCCGTGGAAACCTGCGCGGTGTTTCACGCCCTTTCCGACCCGTTCCGGCTCGATATCGTGCGGACCCTGGCGCGACGCGGTCCGCTGAACTGCGCCGCCCTGAGCTGCGACCGGCCACGCTCGACCATGTCTCATCATTTCCGTGTGCTGCGCGAGGCCGGCCTGGTCAGAACCGCCACTCAGGGCACCGAACATATCAACACCCTGCGACAGGATGAACTGGAACGCCGTTTCCCCGGGCTTGTCGCGCTTATTCTCGGAACGACAGTACCGCCGGAATTGACAGAAACCGCCTCCTGACCTATAGGCGCCACCCATTGCCGGGAACGTGGACGGACCGGCCGGCCCAGCGGGTATTATGCTCCCCGGGGCCGGTAATACGGAACGCGCCCGCTCTGAACCATGCTGGTCAGAGACTACCGGTGCCACTGCGGGCAGACGGGGATTAATGTCCGCGCTGCCTTGCAAAAGATGAAAGCAGAGCGCGCAGATGAGCAAGCGCCTTGAGAGCAAATACAAAATTAACCGTCGTCTTGGCGTCAACCTGTGGGGCCGTGCAAAGTCTCCGGTCAACCGTCGTGACTACGGACCTGGCCAGCACGGTCAGCGCCGCAAAGGCAAGCCTTCGGACTTCTCTGTCCAGCTCATGGCAAAGCAGAAGCTGAAAGGCTATTACGGCAATATCAGCGAGAAGCAGTTCCGCAAGTATTATGAGGAAGCGGTGCGTCGCAAGGGCGATACCTCCGAAAATCTCATCAATCTGCTGGAGCGTCGCCTGGACGCCGTCGTGTATCGCCTGAAATTCGCGATCACGCCGTTCGCTTCACGTCAGTTCATCAACCACGGCCATATCCTGGTGAACGGCAAGAAGGTGAATATTCCTTCCTACCTGGTTCGCGAAGGCGACGTGATCGAAGTCCGCGAGAAGTCCAAACAGCTCGCTGCGGTCCTTGATGCGGCTCAGTCTAACGAGCGTGACGTTCCTGAATACATGGAAGCCGATCATCGTCAGATGAAAGGCACGTTCCTCCGTGGTCCCGGCCTCTCCGATGTGCCTTATCCGGTGCAGATGGAACCGAACCTCGTGGTCGAGTTCTACTCGCGCTAATTCCTGCGAGACTACCCGGTCCTTACCGACCGGGGCCGTTCTGGCGCCGGGCGGAGAGTCTCTCTCCGCCCGGCGTTGCCGTTTTCAGGCCGTCAGACTTCGTGCCTCCATCCATCGCAGGATGATCACCCGCCATGACAGACACTCAGACCGCAACCGGAGCGCCGGACGACATCCGTGACGCTATCTCGCGCCGCCGGACTTTTGCGATCATCTCGCACCCGGATGCCGGTAAGACGACACTGACGGAACGCATCCTGCGCGCGGGCGGAGCCATTCAGCTTGCCGGTAACGTGCGGGCCAAGGGCGAGCGCCGCCGCACAAGGTCGGACTGGATGGGCATCGAGCGGGATCGCGGCATCTCCGTCGTCACCTCTGTCATGACATTCGAATACGGTGGCTGCGTCTTCAACCTTCTCGATACCCCGGGTCATGAAGACTTCTCGGAAGACACCTACCGCACACTGACCGCCGTTGATTCGGCCGTCATGGTGATCGATGCAGCGAAAGGCATCGAAGACCGGACACGCAAGCTGTTCGAAATCTGTCGGATGCGCGACATCCCGATTGTCACTTTCATCAACAAGATGGATCGCGAGGCCCAGGACCCCTTCGCCCTGCTGGACGAAATTTCTTCATCGCTGGCTTTGGATACCACCCCCGCGACCTGGCCGGTCGGACGCGCTGCAAAATTTGTCGGCACCTACGACCTGCGAACCAGGGAGTTGCACACCACAACGACGCTGGAACAGTCCGATCCGCGCATGATCCAGCTTGGCGAGGATCTGGAACTGATCGAAGCCGCTCTTCCGGAATTTGATCGCGAATCCTTCGACGCCGGCCATCTGACCCCCGTCTTCTTCGGCAGCGCCATGAAGGAAATCGGCGTCACCGATCTGCTCGACGCCCTCGTAGCCTTCGGTCCGTCACCCCGCGATCAGGCCACGGAAACGCGCACCGTCCACGCCGATGAGCCGGGTATGACAGCGCTGGTGTTCAAGATTCAGGCCAACATGGACCCGAATCACCGCGATCGCATCGCCTTCGCCCGCGTCTGCTCCGGCCGCCTGTCACGCGGCATGCGCCTCCACCATACCCGGACGGGCAAAGGCTTTGCGCTTCACACCCCGCAGTTCTTCTTCGCCCGCGACCGCCAGATCGCGGAAGAAGCCTTCGCCGGTGACGTGGTCGGTATTCCCAATCACGGCACGCTTCGCATAGGCGATACCCTGACCGAAGGTGAAAATATCCGCTTCACGGGTGTTCCGTATTTTGCGCCCGAAATCCTGCGCCGTGTCCGTCTGGAAGACGCGATGAAAGCCAAGAAACTCCGTCAGGCCCTCACGGAACTGGCCGAAGAAGGTGTGGTTCAGCTTTTCCGTCCGCAGGATGGCGCCCAGCCGATCGTCGGCGTGGTCGGCACCCTCCAGCTCGACGTTCTGCAGGCCCGTCTCAAAGGTGAATACGGCGTCGGCATAGGCTTCGATTCCACGCCGTTCTCGCTCGCGCGCTGGGTAACGGGCGATCACGCAAAACTCGATCTGTTCGCCCAGACCAACCGCTCATCCATGGCGGATGATCTCGACGGCGATCCGGTTTTTTTCGCCAGTTCCGCCTTCATGATGCGGCGTACCGAAGAAATGAATCCGGATCTGAAATTTCACGACATAAAACAGATCGGTCTGGCTGTCGGCTGAAGGGGAAGACTTTCTTTCCATCTGCTATCCTGCCGGAGAACTGGGATGCGCGTCCGGGTTCCGGCGATTCAGCAGGAGACCCGCTTTATCATCCACGCAGAACAGGATACCTGAAAAGAATCAGCCTGACAGAGACCGGTCAGCAAACCCGGGAAAGTTACGATTTTTGCGGTAAAGACGAGATCGTGTTCAGTTTCTTATTGTTCATTATATTGAACACGATCCCGTATGTCGGATATAGGCGATTCCAGTAAGCCGCGTCAAGGACCAGAATCTGGTGACAACAAAAGAAAACGAGTCCGTTCCCGCATTGAGACGGGCGGTCAGAATACTCGATCTGGTCGGGTCGCAGCCGACACCGCCAAATGCCGCGGAAATTGCCCGCCTGCTGGATCTGCCGCGCAGCTCCACTCACGGTCTGATCGGCGTGATGACCGAACTCGGTCTGCTGGAATCCGCCGCCGGGCACGCATCAGGCTACCGCCTCGGCCCGCGCCTGCTGGACTGGGCCGCCCATGTCAGCTCCCGCCAGGACCTGATCGGCGCCTTTCACCACGTGGTCGGATCAAACCCGGAACTGGCGCCTTACACCGTCAGCCTCAGCACACTCGATGGCGATGAGGTCGTCTACCTCGCCAGCCGCGCCAGCGAGCGGGGCCTCGGCGTTCATTACAGCGTCGGACTGCACCTGCCGGCAGTCTATACAGCGACAGGAAAAGTCCAGCTCGGTGCCATGGACAGAGCGGACTTCCGCGAATGGCTGACACTTTATCCGCTTCCCGCCTGGCCACCCGTGCCCACGGCGCACAACAAAATCACGCCGTCCGAAATCATGGAGGAAATCCGCATCGCCCAGAATGACGGCTACGCAATGGATGACGGCCAGATCCATCTCGGCGTCTGGTGCTTTGCCGCCGCCGTGCACGATTCGAGTGGCAATACGGTCGCCGGACTGGGCATCAGTCAGCCCAAACCGGCAAACGCGGAAAAAATGCGCGACGTCATGGCGCGGCTCGCCATCTCAACCGCCGCCGAACTCTCCGCGCGGCTCGGCTACCGTACCGCCTGAAGGCAGGCGGGGCAGGGGAGCGGCACCCGGCTTGCCGGGTGCATGTCGCTGTGCTGAAATCATACGGATGACAAAGGTCAATACCGGAGCGGCAACCGCGATCAGCCTGCACGCTCTTCGGATGACACGGACCCGCCGTCCGTTCCGCCGGCTCCTTCTTTCCCTCGCCTGCTCCCTGCTGACCGGTGCCGTCGCCGTGCAGGCGCAGACTTCTTCCGGAGGAACTGGCACCGCTCCCGCAGGCGCTGTCACCGGCAGCCAGACGCCTCAGAAGACACACCTGTCCTATACGCTCTATTCACACTGGTTCTCCGTTCTGGACATCACAACGGATTACCTGCTGGATTCGGCCCGTTACGATGTCAGTATGGATGCCCATGCCAGCGGGCTGCTCAGCCTCTTCATGCGGATGAATATCCATTCCAGGGCTCAGGGCAGCGTCAGTGACAGCGTGGTCCGGCCGCAACGCTACGACAGCGCCGGCTGGGCACGCAAAACTATGCGGCACGTCATCATAGATTACCCGCTCTCCGGCCCCCGCGTCGTGCTGCAGGATCCTGCGGAAACCGATCGTGAGCCTGTCTCCGAAGACCAGCGTCGTGCCGCGACCGATATCCTGGGCACCATGATGAAAGTACTGGCGCAGATCCGTCAGACAGGCCGCTGCGACGGAACCTTCGATATCTTCGACGGCATCCGCCTGACACGCATGACGCTTTCAACCGCAGGCATGGAACCTCCCCCGGATATTCGCAAAGAATGGCGCGCCCCGGCCATGCGCTGCAACTTCACGGGCAGGCAGATCGCCGGGTTCATCAAAGGACATGAATCGACCTCGTCGCTGCGCGAACAGCACGGTGGCTCCATGTGGTTCGAAACCATTCCTGGCTTCGGCCCCGTCGCGGTTCGCGTGGAAATGGAACATCCCAAAATAGGCAAGGCCACCGCGCTGCTGACCAAAGACCCGACGCTGGTTCCGTAATAAACCCCGTCAGCACGCTCCGGGCAGCAGACGCGCCGCAATCTCAGGCACCTCGTCAATCGTCGTTGCTGTTGCCGTCGCGCCATCGGCACAGGCCGGAATGCCATAACCCCAGGCGGCAAAAATCGAGCAGGCGCCGGCGCCGGTCGCAGTTCTGATGTCGTTGGCATGGTCCCCGATCATCACGCTGTCCGCCGCGTCCCCGTCAGCCAGACGGATCGTGCCGAGCAGATGACCGGAATCGGGTTTGCGTGTCGCGAAGGAATCTCCGCCACCCACCGCAGAGAGCAGGTCCATCAGACCGTATCCCTCAAGGATCGAACGCGCCGCCGATACAGGCTTGTTGGTACAAACAGCCAGATGCCATCCCTGATCCCGCATCCGGATAAGCGTGGCCTTCGCACCGGGAAACAGCCGTGACCGCTCCGTCGCGCGCGGCCCGTAAATCTCCATGAAACGCTTTGTCGCTTTCTGCCGGTCAATCGTCGCGGCCCCCGGCCCGCTGCGCGACAGGGCACGCTCCACCAGAACCGCCACACCATCGCCGATCATACTTCGGACCGCACCGACATCCAGTTCAGAAAGTCCGTAGTCCTGAAGCAGGATGTTTACGCTGTCCGCGAGATCCGGAAGGGAGTCGACAAGCGTCCCGTCAAGATCGAAAACCGCCAGCCGCATGATCTTTCTCCTCCCGGTCACATTCTCGGAAAATCATCGTAACGCGAAGTGACAGCTCGGGGCACCCCGGAGGTTTGACAGGACTCCGGCTCTGGCTTACCGCAGAAAATATCATGATAAATTCGCAGTTTTCCGCTTCATCGTCCGGTTTGTCACCTACCGGCTCCTCAACGGCCGTTCTTCTCGCCGCAGGCCTCGGCACCCGTATGCGGTCCGCGCTCCCCAAAGCCATGCAGCCGCTCGCCGGCCAGCCCATGCTCTCACACCTCATCGCCAGCGCCGCCAGCGTCTTTGATAAGGTCGTCGTCGTAATCGGTCCCGACATGGACGATGTTGCGAAACTCGCCGCCCCCCACGCCACCGTCATACAGCATGATCGCCTTGGCACCGCCCATGCCGCTCTTCAGGCCGAAAACCTGTTCGGCGATGGTGACGTCGCCGTGCTCTACGCCGACAACCCGCTTATCAGCGCCGAAACCATGGAACGCCTGCTGGCCACCCAACGCGCGGGAACCGGCCCGGACCGCGCTGATCTCGCCCTGCTCGCCATGCGCCCCGCCGATCCTGGTCGCTACGGTCGCGTCATAACGGATGCGGACGGCACTGTCCGGGAAATAGTCGAATGGGCGGATGCCACGGAGGCGGAACGTGCCGTCGGTCTCTGCAACGCCGGTGTCCTCTGCGCGGAAGCCGGCCGCTTCCGCGAATGGCTGCACAAAGTCGGTAACGCCAACGCAAAAGGTGAGTATTACCTGACCGATGTCGTCGCCGTTGCCCGCAGCGAAGGCGGTATCGTCCATGCCGTCGAAGCCCCCGAGAGCGAGTTGCGCGGGATTAATTCCCGCGTGGAACTGGCCGAAGCCGAAGCCATCGTCCAGCACCGCCTGCGCCGTGAGGCCATGCTCTCAGGCGTCACCCTGACAGCCCCGGAAACCGTGTTTTTCTCTTTCGATACGGTCCTTGAACCCGATGTCACCGTTCAGCCGAATGTCGTCTTCGGTCCCGGCGTTACCGTTCGCAGCGGTGCCGAAATCCGTGCCTTCAGTCACCTCGAAGGCTGCGAGGTCGGCCCGCGCGCCCTAGTCGGACCTTATGCGCGCCTGCGCCCCGGCAGCACGCTCGGCGAAGCCTCGCATGTCGGCAACTTCGTCGAACTGAAAGCCACGACCCTCGGCGCGGGCGCGAAAGCCAACCACCTGACTTATCTCGGCGATTCCAGTATCGGCGCCGGCACCAATGTCGGGGCGGGTACCATCACCTGCAATTACGACGGCGTGTTCAAACACCGTACCACGATCGGTGAAAACGCCTTCATCGGATCGGATTCTATTCTTGTCGCCCCGGTGACCATAGGCGACGGTGCCCTGATTGCGGCCGGAAGTGTGATTACCAGGGATGTCGAGACTGACTCCCTCGCTGTCGCGCGTAGCACACAGGTGAATAAACCGGGCCGGGCCGCGCGTTTCCGCGCCGCTCTGCGGGCAAAGAAGGAACAGGGCTGATGTGTGGCATCTGCGGCGTCGTCGGGCACCGCCCCGCGACCCCCATCGTTTTTGAGGGACTGCGCCGGCTCGAATATCGCGGCTACGACTCAGCCGGCATCGCAACCCTGGACGATGGTCGTATCGAACGTCGACGGGCGGCGGGAAAACTCGATAACCTCGCAGCCGTGCTCGAAGATCAGCCGCTCTATGGCACAACCGGGATCGGACACACCCGCTGGGCCACCCACGGCGCCCCGACCGTGAACAACGCCCATCCGCACAGCACGAGCCGTGTCGCAATTGTTCATAACGGTATCATTGAGAACTTCGAGACACTCCGTAAGGAACTCGAAGCTGCCGGAGAGGTTTTTGAAACCGAAACCGACAGCGAAACCATCGCCAGACTGGCCGATTTTCATCTCGCCGCCGGCAAATCTCCGCGCGAAGCCGCGTTCGCAACTCTGCGCCGCCTCGAAGGCGCCTATGCCATCGCCATGATCTTCGCCGGACACGAAGGCCTGATGATCGGCGCCCGCCGTGGTGCGCCGCTTGCCGTCGGCTTCGGGGATGGCGAGATGTTTCTCGGCTCCGACAGCCTCGCTCTCGCGCCGCTGACCCGCCGCATCGCCTATCTCGATGACGGCGACCGCGTCATCATCACACCGGAAAAAGCCGAATTTTTCGATCATACCGGCAAACCTGTGGAGCGCACGATCCAGACCACAGCGGCGATCGCCGGCTCCGTCGGAAAAGATGGCTACCGGCACTTCATGGAAAAGGAACTGCACGAACATCCGCTTGTAATCGGGCAAACCTTGCAACGCATGGTCGATCCGGCAACGCGCAAGGTCATCCTGCCGGATATGCCGTTCGATCTCGCCACCATTCCGCGTGGCGTGATCACGGCCTGCGGTTCCGCCTATTTCGCAGGAATGATCGGACGCTACTGGCTGGAAGAAATCGCACGTCTGCCCATCGACATCGATGTCGCCAGCGAACTTCGCTACCGCAATCCCCCGCTCACACCCGGTTCCCTCGGGATGCTGATCTCCCAGTCCGGCGAAACAGCAGACACACTGGCCGCTCTGCGCGCACTCAGGGGCATCGGTTTGCCCGTGCTCTCCGTGCTGAACGTCGAACACAGCACCATGGCACGCGAGAGCGATGTCGTGCTCGGCACCGTTGCAGGTCCGGAAATTTCCGTGGCCTCAACAAAGGCCTTCACAGCCCAACTCACGGTCCTCGCCTGTCTGACCATCGCCATCGCCCGGGCAAAGGGAACTCTGGACGAACAGGGCGAAGACGAACTTGTCGCTGCCCTTCTGGATCTTCCCACAAGGGCGGAGCAGGTCTTCGCGCACCAGGACGCCATACGAAACATGGCGAGAATCGTCGCAGAAGCACGGGACGTTCTTTATCTCGGTCGGGGCAGCGCCTTTCCGGTTGCCATGGAAGGCGCCCTGAAACTCAAGGAAATTTCCTACATCCATGCCGAAGCCTACGCCGCCGGCGAGATGAAGCACGGGCCGATTTCCCTGATCGACCGCACCGTCCCGATTGTTGCGTCCATCCCGTCCGGACCCCTGTTCGAAAAAACCCTGTCAAACCTTCAGGAGGCAAAGGCGAGGGGAGGGCGACTGCTCGCCTTTACCGATGAAGCCGGTGCCGACCGGCTTTCAGCCGTTGCCGAACAGACCATCGCGCTGCCGAAAGTGCATCCGTTCGTGACACCGATCATCCAGACCATCGGCGTGCAGATTCTGGCTTACGAAACAGCTCTGCTGAAAGGAACGGATGTCGATCAGCCACGGAATCTGGCGAAATCCGTTACCGTGGAGTGAACCCCGGAGCAGTCCGCCGCGTGCAGTCCGCCTGCGTCAGGATGTCCGCAACCGTAAAGCGCCCGGAAAATGGCGCGTGCAATCCGTATCGAATCAGATGCGGCGACCGGAAGACCGAAGACGAGACATAAAAAAACCGTGGCCTTGTAAAAAACCATGGCTCAGACTGGCATACCGCTCGGATGCGACGAGAGACCCGTCGCATCCTGAGACAGCCCGCGATCAGTTCTTTGCGGCAGGGGCCTGTCCAGCCGCTGGCGCACCCTGAGCACCTTTTCCCTGAGCTTGGGAATCGATGAAGTCATCAGAAACAAACACAATTCCACCGAGCGCCTCATTCAGCGCATCAACAGCCGATTTCGCATCCCGACCTTCCGTGAAAACCGTCGCGCGGTTCACAGCACCTTCGGTCGGCGTCAGCGGAGCCAGAGCCACGATGAAATCGACGTCTTCACTGACAACCTGCATCGTATCGGCAGCCTGCTGGGTGGTGCCGGTCTTCAACTGACCATTCGCTGTTCCGACAGCGGCCTTCTTCTCAGGAGCAAGATTCTCGCTGGCAATCCACTCGCCACCAACCGGAACCCAGACATCAGGCGTCGCTGAAGGCACATGACCCGGAACAGCCGGATGCTGCGGAGCCGGCGTCAGCGCATTCTCAGCGGTCATCAGCTTCGTGTCAGCCTTCGCGGCCGCCTGAAGGCGCTTCTGTGCGTCGTAAAGCGCCGGAATGGCCTGATCGGTTTTACCAGCCGAAAGCATATCGCGCGCCATAAGAATATCGACAAGCGCACGCTGACCATCAGCCGACAGATGCTTCAGCGCCCGGCCGGCCTTATACTTTTCCCAGGCCACATGAGCGCCATGAACAGGGCCGGCATGGGCCAGAACAGGTGCCGCAGCCAGACCAGCAGCAAGAACCAGTGCAGAAAGACGTTTCATAAATTCAGTATCCTGACGACTAAGTGTAACATTCAGTTTCATGTCTATTTTATCTTATTACATAATGCGCGGAAATACCCGCCACGCACCGAATATCAGCTATTCCCTGTTATCAAAGGCGGAATAAATGATGCTGAAGAACGCAATTTTCCGGAAAATATCCCGGCTGCATAAGCATCAGAGATCCATAAAGAGCTGACAATATATATCTCGCGTCCGGGTTTTTTCTGCCCGGAGATGAAGTTCTTCCTTCCACATATCTTTTTGAAAAAACCTGCAGGAATAACTTCAGACCGCACATAAAACACGCGGGAATCATAAATAAAAATGCCCGCGCAACCCGTCTATGACAGGCATTCACCAACATTCCGGAAAACCCGCCGGCCGCTTACCCCAGAGGGATACCGACGGAAGCGGAAAGTGCATCAGCAATCCCCGGCGCCGTCGCGAGGATCGTCCCCGGCCCTTCAATTCCGCCATCCCGCAGAAATGGCGATACCCGCGCCCCGGCCTCAGACAAAATCACCAGCGCCGCCGCCACATCCCAGAGATTGATGACAATCTCAATGTAACCATCCAGCCGGCCACACGCGACATCCGTCAGAGCCAGAGCGCCCGACCCGCCCGAACGCGGCATCGCTCCGAGATCCAGAACAGCCCCGATTTTCTCCATAAAAACCGGCTTCGGAACCCGGCTGCTCCACCCCATCTCAATCATCGCACTGCGCGGGTCAGTCACCGTCGAAGCGGTAATCTTTTCCCCGTTGAGATAAGCGCCATGCCCCGCAAGCGCCGTGTAAGTCTCGCGCAGGGCAGGGGCCACAATCACCCCCGCTACCGGCCTGTCGCCCTCAAGAAGCCCGAGCGACACACACCAGCGATTCCGGCCCCGCGCATAGTTCGAAGTCCCGTCAATCGGATCCACCACCCAGCGCAAACTGCCATCACGCGCCCGGCCGCCTTCCTCGCCCTGAAAACCATCCTCCGGAAACAGCGCCTGCATCCGCCGCGAAATAAACGCCTCAACAGCACCATCCGTCTCTGTCAGCCAGTCCTGCGCCGATTTCTGAACAGCAATTGGCCCCCCCGAAGGAGGGCGCATCGAAAGAGCCATGCGGGCGGCATCATCCACAACGGCACGGGCGGCTTCAAAACGACGTTCAAGAGCGGCTGACATCTGATCCTCCGGCACATCGGCCGGCCTCTGCTGCGGGGAAACACCGGAGTCCGGTTCCCCTCCTGACACGAAACACCTTCCAGATAGGCCGCCCCGCTACGGGAAGTCGACCCTCCCGCCGCTCATAACCAGCAGACAGGCACGGTATTTTGTTTTGGCATCAGGCTGCATCGCGCCTAACGTTCGTTCCGTCTCATCTTCGGCTGTAAAAACAATAACTAAAGGCGAAGCCGGGATTTCGGAGCGGTCAGGATGCGCGACTATGGGTGGTCAGCGTTCAGGCCCTGTTCCAGCCGGATTCAGGACAGAAGAATGAATATTCATGAATATCAGGCCAAGGAACTTCTGAAGTCCTTTGGTATACCCATCCCCCGTGGCGTCGTCGTCCACTCCCCGGATGAAGCCCGTGACGCAGCAAAGTCCCTCGGCGGGCACCTCTTCGTCGTCAAGGCCCAGATCCACGCAGGTGGCCGAGGCGCCGGGCACTATTCCGGTGAGCCCGCCTGTAGCGGCGTCCGGCTCGTCAAGACACCGGACGAGGCCAGAACAGCCGCTTACGAAATGCTGGACCGCACCCTCATCACCCGTCAGACCGGTCCCCAGGGACGCGTGGTCCGCAAACTCTACATCGAAGAAGGATGCCCGATCGAACGCGAACTCTACTTCTCCATGCTTATAGACCGGGCGGAACGCTGCATCGTCATCGTCGCCTCCGAAGCAGGCGGCATGAGCATCGAAGACGTTGCCGAAAAAATGCCCGACAAGATCCGCAAGGTCGCCATCGACCCGGCGCTCGGCCTCGCCGATCACCAGTCCCGGGAACTCGCAACCAGACTCGGGCTGCACGGCTCGCAGATCCACCAGTTCGCGGAAATCGTCCGCTCCGCTTACACAGCTTTCACCACGCTCGATGCCGCCCTGATCGAAACCAACCCGCTGGTCGTGCTGAAAGACGGTTCCCTGCTGATCCTCGATGCGAAAATGGCCTTCGACGACAATGGCCTGTTCCGTCATAAAGCCATCCTTGAACTCCGTGATCCCAACGAAGAAGACCCCCGCGAGCAGGAAGCCGCCCGCTTCGGCCTGTCCTATGTCGGCCTCGACGGCACCATCGGCTGCATGGTCAACGGCGCCGGTCTCGCCATGGCCACCATGGACATCATCCACGAAGAAGGAGAATCCCCCGCCAACTTCCTCGATGTCGGCGGCGGCGCCTCAAAAGAAAAAGTCAGCGCCGCCTTCCGCATTCTCCTGGGCGATTCACGGATCGAAGGCGTGCTGGTCAACATTTTCGGTGGCATCATGCGCTGCGATGTCATCGCCGACGCCGTCATCTCGGCCTGTCGTGAAGTCGGCCTGCACGTGCCCCTCGTCGTCCGCCTCGCCGGAACCCGCGTAGAGGAGGGCATGGCCCTGATCACAAATTCCGGCCTCAATGTCATCGTCGCGACGGATCTCGGAGACGCCGCCCGTAAAATCGTTGCCGCCGTACGCGCCCGGAGGACTGCCTGATGTCCATTCTTGTCGATCACAACACAAAAGTTATCGTCCAGGGCTTCACCGGCGCACAAGGCACGTTCCACTCGCAGGAATCCCTAGCTTACGGCACGAAAATCGTCGGCGGCGTCACGCCTGGCCGGGGCGGTGAGAGCCATCTCGGCCTGCCGGTTTTCGACACTGTCGAGCAGGCACAGCAAGAACTGAAGGCCGATGCCACAGTCATCTTCGTCCCGCCCCCCGGCGCCGCCGACGCCATTCTCGAAGCCATCGCCAATGACATCCGGCTTATCGTCTGCATCACCGAAGGCATCCCCGTGCAGGATATGCTCCGTGTCCGCATGGAACTGAACCGCTCATCCAGCCTTCTCATCGGCCCCAACTGCCCCGGCGTGATCACCCCGGACGCCTGCAAGATCGGAATCATGCCAGGCCCGATCCATCGACGCGGCCATGTCGGCATCGTCTCCCGCTCCGGAACCCTTACCTACGAGGCCGTAGCCCAGACCACAGCGGTCGGCATGGGTCAGAGCACCAGTGTCGGCATTGGTGGCGACCCCATCAAAGGCCTTGATTTTGTCGATGTGCTGGAAATGTTTCTCGCTGATCCGGAAACAGAATCCATCATTATGATCGGAGAAATCGGCGGCACCTCGGAAAATGACGCCGCCCGCCTCCTCCAGGACAGCCACATCAAAAAACCCGTCGTCGCCCTCGTTGCCGGGATCACCGCTCCCCCGGGGCGCAGAATGGGTCATGCCGGCGCCGTCATTTCCGGTGGCGAAGACACAGCCGCAGCCAAAATCGAAGTCCTCCGCAGCGCCGGAATCCACATCGCCCCAACTCCCGCCGACCTCGGTACCACTCTCCAGACCGTTCTGCGCGGATAGAGCAGGAAGCGAAGTCTTGCACGCCTCTGCTTTGTCCATCAGACAGATCGTATTCCACCCGTGGGGCGCCGCCTAATTCCTTAAGACCATGACAACAGAGTTTTGAAACACGATTGCAGAGCCGGCACACTCTGCAATCCATTCTGCTGCTCCGCACAAGTCATTGTCAGCTGTCATACTGCCCCGATCGCCCGGTCTTCCCGACATCCCAATATAAAAACCAGGAAAAGGGATTGGCTGGGCTGAAGACGTCATGATGCTTTTTTACTGCGCCACCGCGTACTGAACGTAATGATCAGCATATTCCTGCACCGAAAAGTTTATGTCGGCGGCGATGCGGATGACGGATAGAGCCTGCGGGCGACCCGCTCCATGGTCAGCCCCTGCACGATAATGGTGAACACAACCACACCATAACAGACAGGCAGAAGAAGATCCCTCAGGTCGCCCGGCGGTAACCCAAGCGCCAGCGAGACCGAAATGCCTCCTCGCAGTCCGCCCCATGTCAGAATACCGAGTACACGACCGCGCTCCCATCGCCGGAGATGAACCGGCAATGTGGACAGCAGCACGCTCAGTGCCCGGACCCCGATGGACAGCGGGATGACAGCCAGTGTGGCGATGACAGTAAACAGATGCGGCGTAATCTCCAGAATTTCAAATCCGATGAGCATAAACAGCAGCACATTCAAAACCTCATCAATGAGGCTCCAGGCAATGTCGAGTTCCCTGCGGGAGGCTGTGTCGAAAATGGAATGGCTATAGTTTGTCCCGAAGCAAAGACCGGCGACGACAACAGCAATCGCGCCTGACATGCCAAGCTGACCGGCAATGCTGAAGGTTCCGGTCGCCAGAGCGAGCGAGGTCAGCAGATCGATGTGTGAATCCCGTTGCGTTTTAAGCACGCGAAGCGCGATCCATCCCGTCACCGCTCCCAGCACTCCGCCACCGAGCGCCTCGCGACAGAAACTCATGGCAATATCGGACGCTGCTATCCCGTGGCTGTCTCCTGTCGCGAGCCCGATCGTCACGCCAAAAATGACAACGCCCACCCCATCATTGAACAGGCTCTCACCAGCAAAAACAGCCTGAAGCGGCCCCGGAAGTCCCAGACGTTTCAGCATGCCCACGACGGAAACCGGGTCCGTTGGCGCAAGAATGGCGCCGAGCACGATGCACCATATAAAGGGAGTGGGATGCCCCAGCAGAGGAAAAACAGCCCAGGCCGCGACCGCCAGGAAGATAACGGCAAGAACGGTCCCCAGAATGGAGAGGGCTGTGACGGATGCCAGTCTGGCTTGCAGATGTGCGACATTCACCTGCATGGCTCCGGCGAAAAGAAGGAGCGACAGGGCACCATTCAGAAGTGCCGCTGGCAGATTTATGGCTCCGAGAACGGACCGGGGGAGCGCCTGGAGATCGTATGCCGGGATCAGCGGGTTCAGGATCATAATCAGCAGCGAAGTCAGTAGCGAAAAGACCAGAACGCCTATTGTCACAGGAACGCGCAGCGTGTGGTGATTGAGAATGCTAAAGCCGGCTGAGAGTGCGAGGAGTAATGCGATCAGGCTGATAGTATCCATGAAGGCGACCGCTGACCCTTCCGGTGCCCCGCGTCAAGAAAAACTCCTCATGCCCCGAATAAGATGACAGAGCCCTTACAGGTCGTCCCGCTCCGCCACCTCCAGAAAACCCTCGATATCCGAACTCATCAGTCCCGGCAGCCGCTCGCGCAATACATCCTCCGCCCAGTCCCACCACGCCACCGCCAGCAGCCGCGCAATAACCTCCGGGCTGAACCGATGCCGGATCACCCGTGCCGGATTACCCCCCACAATCGCATAAGGTTCCACCACGCCCCGAACCAGCGCCCCCGCCGCAATAATCGCTCCGTCGCCAATCCGCGCGCCGGACAGGATCGTGCAGTTCGCCCCGAACCACACATCGTTGCCCACCACAATATCGCCGTTCGTCGCGTGATCGTCTTCACCCGCCTCAGCCTCCGGCCAGAAATGCGAGAGCGTTTTGAACGGATATGTCGTCACCATATCCATCCGGTGATTCCCCAGGATCATCGTTACATTCGGCCCGATCGAACAAAACCGTCCGATCTCCAGCCCGGCATACTCTGCCTCGAAAACAACCGGCTTTCCATAAGTATGATCGCCAATCTTCCAGCCCCGGTCAGCAATCATCCACGACAGCGCATGCCGGGTCAGCAGGGAAAAAGAGTTCGTGCCGAACATGAGCGTCTCCGTCAAAAAGCTGTCATAGCATCTTCCCCGAAAATGACGCGTAAATCACACCCGCTTCACATCCGGTGAAAACCGCGACGCAAGACGGATGTCCCGGCCGCTCCCCGAGCCGCACGAAACAGCTTCAGCACATTGTCAGACCAGCATATCCGGCGCGCAGACCGCTATGTTACTGAATGTAGTCCGGCTGTTCGCGATCGAGCTTACGACGCAGCGCCTGCCAGCACAGACGGCCCTGGTCGCCGCCGGTTTCAAACTGAGCGCGGGTTCGCAAAATTTCTTCTTCAGAAGGAAGATGAGCCGGCACACCGGTCGACTGCACGGCAATCTGGATACGACAGGCCTGTTCCATGTACCAAATGCGATAGAATGCCTCCGCAACAGTTCCGCCTGCCGCGAGCAGCCCGTGGTTTTGCAGAATTAATCCGTAATTATTGCCAAGATCACGAACAAGACGCTCCCGCTCGCTCAGATTGTCATCGGCCGCAATGCCTTCATAGGCATGAAACCCGATGCGTCCGTAAAACTCCATGCTGATCTGGTTGAGCGGTAAAATCCCGCCTTCCTGTGCCGCAACAGCCATACCGGCAAGGGTATGAGTGTGCATCACGCAGGCAGCGTCCGGCCGTGCCCGGTGAATGGCGGAATGGATCACAAAGCCCGCCGGATTGACCGGCCAGCTTGTCTCCTGTTTCGGATGACCTTCCGCATCGACCAGAACAAGGGAGCTGGCCGTAATTTCCTCGAACAGCAGACCGTAAGGATTGACGAGAAAACTGTGGCCTTCTCCCGGCACCCGAACGGAAAGATGAGTATAGACGAGGTCCGTCATGCCAAAGAGCGCAACGAGACGATAGGCCGCCGCAAGATCTTCGCGCAGGGACTGCTCATCCTGACCGTCATAGGGATAATCGGGACTCATGAATGCGGCGCCTTTCGTCTGAAATGCCCGAAGGTTGCCGTACCACGGGCACCGGAAGGGAGAGAAAGCTCGCCCGATTCCACTTTCTGCACAAGGTACTGGTAAGTTTGCAGAGCCTGCGACCACATATGGTCACCAATCCGGATCGTTTCATAGTCCTGACCGCCTTTGTCAAAGACGGCAAGCGGGCGGATCTGCGTATTATAATCGCAGGCATAAAACAGCGGGAATGAATAACGCTCTTCCCTGACACTACGGACACGATGCGCCGTGGCGACAAAGGTGCCGGCCGTCATGACCTCAAGCATATCCCCGATATTGACGACGAACGCACCCGGCAGAGGTGGCGCATCGATCCAGTCGCCGTTTCCGTTCATGACTTCAAGACCCGGCTGATCCGCGAGCAGAATAGTAAAACATTCATAATCGGTATGCGCGCCAATGCCTGGCGCATCCCGCACATCTTCGTCGAACGGGTAGTGAATCATCCGCAGCTTGGAAGGCGGAAATTGCGCCATATCGTCGAACGCATTTTCCGGCAGACCGAGCGCCAGGGCAAAGCCCTGAAAAAGCAGGCGTCCCAGTGAAAACACCGCCTGATAATAAGCCTCCGCCCGGTTCCGGAACTGCGGAATGTCCGGCCAGTTATTCGGGCCAAGCAGCGGCGTCCCGGCCTGCACGAGCGGATTGTCGGCCGGGACCTCAAATCCTATATCAAACGCCTCTTTATGATCGGGACGGCTCTTATTGTAGACTTCTTCGCCTTCCGGAACGAAACCCTTATGGGTTGCAGACGTGCCGATGTAATAGTCCATCTTCTGTTCGAACGGCATGGCGAAGAAGTCTTTTGCCGCTTCCCTGACGCCGTCGATCAGGTTCTGTGGAACGCGATGTCCTGAAATATAGAGAAACCCGACATCCCGGGCCGCTTCACCGAGTTTTTCAGCAACGGCCTGCCTGGCGGCCAGATCCGACGAATAAAGTCCGGAGATATCGACGACCGGTATCGCCGTGAATGTTTCGGCGGGCGTCTGTGTTTCTGTTGTCATGTCAGATACCTTCTGAGGTCGAAATCACGGCGCGTTGCTGCCAGGATGCGAAATGCCGCCGCTCATTATGACCGATCCATTGATTCAGCTCCCACAGATCGGCGACGGGCGCGTTTGTGAAGGGCAGGGTGTGGAGATAACCGTCCGGACCGCATTCGGGCGTGAGAGTTGTCACCTCGTAACCGCGAGTGCGTTGTGAAGCCCAGACTTTCTCCCAGAACTGCTGATGAAACAGCAGAGCATTCCGATACTCCGGCGCCGCGGGATGAGGTACCTGAGGTCCCTGGTCATAACCGATCCGGGCCTGGATATGATGAACACGCTCGATAAAGGCGCTGAAATCATCCAGCGGATCATCGGGGAGACGTTCACAGGTCACAACCCAGTGGCTGATATCCGTCGTAAATACGGCATCAGGGCACTGGCGAATAACGTCGAGCGTAATCCAGGGCGATGAAAGGATGCGCGACCGGTGCGTTTCAAAACTGCAAAGCAACCCGAAACGCCCGGACAACGTCTGCGCCTGATTGATGAAATCAGCCTGCTGAACGGTGCTCCAGCGATCATTGCCTCCCAGAACATTGACGAAGCGCGGCTCCATCACGGCTGCCCGTTGCAGGGCAGTTTCAAGATCGTTCAGATGGTCTGCAACACTCGCCGCCTGCCTGGGGATAACGCCACCACCTGTCATGGCGATCGCAATAAAAGGTAGATTTTCACGACGCAGAACCGCCACTTTGTTCTGTGCTTCGGCCACGGTTTCCGGAATCCGCGCCTCGATTCCGTCAAAAGCAGCAGCGCGGATGTCGGGAACAATATCCTCCCACGGACGCTGATCTCCCCACAATGTTTTAAAAACACTAAGACGCATCAGGTCTGTTTCCCGGATCAGAAATTGTAGCGCAGATCGCAGCCCACCCAGCGCGGTGTCTGGAGGTATTGCACCCGGCTGTTGTCGCTCCCGGTAAAAGAATAGGTGTCGCTGTGCTCGTTGAGCATGTTGTCGACATAAACGGCAGCTGTCCATTTTCCGGTTTTCGGGCCGACCTCCATTCGCAGCCCCATGGAACTGACCTTGCCTGTTTTCCCGTTCGGGTCTCCCAGAGCGACCAGCATGTTATCTTTCCACGTGTAACTCGCCTGCAATGCAACGCTGTAATCACGGCTGACATCGATGTTGTAGCGTGCGTAAGCGCTCCATGAGAAACGGGGCGCGAAGGGCAGGGCGGAATGACGATCGACAGTGCCAAGGATCGGCAGACCACCAATCGAAGAGACAGGTGATATGGTCTGTGCATCCAGATAGGCGAACGATCCGTGAACATCGAGATTTTGGATCAGGTTATGCAATGTACCAGACAGTTCGCCGCCACGGGTCCGGGCGCGGGGGATCGACCCAAGACTAAGTGACGTAATGCCCGCTGGCATTTCTGCCACAAACAGCGTCTGGCGATTATGATATTCGTAGTCGAACAGAGCGCCTTCAAGCTGAAGTTTATTGTGAAACAGGCTTGTTTTCGCACCGACTTCATAAGCAATCAGATTTTCTGGACGAACATAATCGAGTGCCTGAGGCGCCGTCACCGGAGCAGCGAAATAAGCTCCCGCCTTATAACCGTTTGAGATCGTGCCATACACAATCGTCCCGGGGGCAATTGTGTAACGCAGTCCCACGCGTCCCGTATAACGCTCATAAGTATGGTTCTGATTGACGTACGACAGAGAGCTGCCGGCAGTACCGGTCACAGCCCCTGAATCATCCCGGGTGCCACCGTTAAACCCACGCTCGTCATATGACAGACGGCCGGAGGCAATAAAATCCAGCCCTTTGACGATGTTGGTTACCGTATTGATATACAGGCCGGTCGAGAGATTCTGCTGGACGAAGTGATCCGTCAGATTGGCATTGGGCGCTCCGAGAATGAAACTGCGAAAACTCGTGTAAGCACCGTTGATCTTGTCGTAAGATTCATAAACACCGACGGTAAGATGCAGACGTTTCGCAAGGTTCATGCGGAGATGCATGTCATGGGACTGGACGATATAAGTGTCGTTCCAGTGATAATCGCCGACATGCACGGACTCACCGTCATAATTGTCGTAATCGTCACGACGATAGAAATCGATGCCAGTCGCCGACGTAAAGGTTCCGAAACTGAGGTCGCGTGTATAGTTGACCCCGACCCCGCCGCCGTTCTCCTTGCGACGCGCCTGATTATCACCCACGTTCACGGCATTGTATTTCGCGTTTGACCCGACCCCGATAGTGCGGTCGGGAAGACCGTTTACGGAATCGCCATTCGTGTCCTGCGGCGACATCGGCGTCCCGCGATCACGCGTATAATGCAGGTTCAGCATGACCGACGATTTGTCGTCGATCACGAACTGGGTGAGGTTACGCAGCGACAGAATATCCTGAGAGCCGTAAAGCTTTCCCGTATGAATGTCGTGCTGCCAGCCGTCACCCTTGATGTAACTGAAGGCGAACCTGTTATAAATATGGTCCGAGACCGGTGTATTGACGGCACCACGAGCCGTATTGGTGTTGTAACTGCTGTAGCCCCAGTTCAGATAGCCACCGAAATGATCGGCCGGTTTGACGGACTCGATATTCATCGTGCCGCCGGTTGTGCTGCGACCATACTCAAAACCCTGCGGACCTTTTTCAACGCTCACGGTCTGCACATCGAACATCTGCCCGTTGTAGAAAACCGGGTAGGGCGCAAAAACCCCGTCCATATAAATGCCGATACCACCCATATTCGTGCCGATGTAATCGTCCAGCCCGATGCCGCGTATGGAAAAAATCGGCGTGCTGCCCGATGTTGCATTAACAGCCGTCACGCCGGGAATGAAGGCCGCGATTTCTTTCGGGCTGACGATATGGAGCTGCTGTAATTCACGTCCGCTCAGGGTGTTGACCGTGTTCGCCATACTCCCGAAGCGGCGACTTCGCGCACTGGTCACGGTAATGGCTTCCAGAGCCGGAGGCGCTTTCGGACGTGCGTGCGGTCTGACAGATGCCTTTCCGGTTCTCGCGGTAAGCGGGGCGCTCTGTATCTTTTTTCCGTACACCGTGGCGGCATGGGCCGTCACGTTACCGGTGCCCGCCAGAAGGAGCGCCGTCAGCAGAACCGGACGATTCCGGGTTAGCGAAGCAGGGCGGAAAAAACCGATACGACTGGTCATGCTGGGAGCTCGCTTCGTTGCTGTCATTTCTATTCAAGAATGAAACGGCTCCGGTTTCGTTCGTAAGATGCCAAAGCTTACTTTGATAAAACTTTATATATCGATCAGCAGCCTTCCGCTCAGTACCGGATCATGCGGTCGAGAAAGTTTCGCGCACGGTCGGTTTTCGGGGACGTGAAGAAATCTTCGGGCGGAGCCACTTCAAGAATGGCGCCCCGGTCCATGAAGACAATCCGGTCCGCTATCCGTCGCGCAAACCCCATCTCATGTGTGACACAGACGGTAGTGATCTCCTGGGCTGCCAGATCGTCCATGATGCTGACAATGCCTGAAATTGCTTCAGGATCGAGCGCCGCCGTCGGTTCATCGAACAGAATAATTTCCGGATTCATGCAGAGAGCGCGCGCGATGGCGACACGCTGCTGTTGTCCTCCCGAAAGCTGGATCGGATATTTGTCAGCCTGTTCCGCAATGCCCACCTGCTCAAGATAACGCCGTGCGGCAGCGTCCGCTGCTTCACGTGCGGTGCCGCGCACAAGACGCGGCGCAAGTGTGCAGTTATCCACCGCACTGAGATGCGGAAACAGGTTGTAATTCTGAAACACCATTCCGACTGTTCCTCGCAGTTCAGTCAGATCGGTCTTTCCGTCGATGATTTTTCCGTCGATCATCAGCACGCCACTGTCATGTGGCTCAATACGGTTGAGGCAGCGGATCAGCGTCGATTTTCCTGAACCTGACGGCCCCAGAACAACAATTTTCTCACCTCTGGCGATATCGAGGCTGATACGGTCGAGTGCCAGAAAATCTTTGTAGAATTTGCTGAGATTCCGAATGGAGATCCTTGAGGCGGGATCGGGCAGGAGACTATGCGACATTGGCGGAGGCCTTGTTGCGATCGGCCCAGGCAAAACGGCGTTCAATCCGTTTTTGCAGATAAAGGAAGAAAAACACCATCGCGAGATAATAGATCAGCGCGGCAGAGTAATATTCGGTGAACTCGAATGTCCGGGCAACCTGGATCTGAGTGACGGCAAGAAGCTCCTGCAACGAAATGACGGAGGCCAGGGATGTTGTTTTCAGAAGACTGATGAACTCATTGATCGTCGGTGGCAGCGCGATACGCAGAGCCTGCGGGAAAATGACATGTCGATAGACCTGCGCAGATTTCATACCAAGCGCATCGGCGGCCAGGCGTTGACCCGGGTCTACGGCCCGCAGCGCGGCGCGGTTGATTTCCACCTGATAGGCGGATTCGTTGATGGAGAGCGAGAGCCAGGTCGCGAGAAAGGGCGTAAACCAGTGCTCGCGGAAGAAAGGCAGGAATTGCGGCAGGGCATTCCAGATGAAAAGAAGCTGAAGAAGCGTTGGCGCGCCGCGAAAAACAGCAACATACGCCGAGAGTATAAATTTCAGCGGCGAATCAGGCCCGTTGAGCCGCATGGCGATCGGGATCGAAATGACAATCGCCATCATATGCGAGAGCACCGCAATCGTCAGCGTAAGAGCAGCGCCTTTCAGGAAAGCCACGGACGTCAGCGCAGAGAAAAACGTCGCAAAATCGAAGCGGGCCGGTGCATTTTTTTCCGAGAAAACCTGCTCGTGCTCGCCTGAAACACCCCATTTCTTCTCAAGCCCGGCAATCTCGCCTCCCGATGTCAGATCGTCGATGGCTCGTTGCAGTTGCACCCTGTCTTCTGCGTTCTTACGAATATAAATCGCGAATTGTCGGTAATCCGGATAATCCGGCTTGAAAATGATGCTGACTTTTCCACCGAGCTGCTTCTGACGATAATACAGCTCAACGTCCTGACTGATAAAGGCATTTACCCGTCCGATCAGAACCTGCTGAACGACCTGATCTTCGGTCGGGTATTGCTGCACGATAATCGGCGTGCGCCCTTCAGCCCTGAGCGTGTCATTCTCTTTTTCAATCCGTGCGGCATAACTTGTGCCGGACTGAGTCGCGATCGTCTTGCCTGACAGATCCGTCATCGCGGTAAGCTTCGGGGCGCCGGCGCGGGCGACGACAACCAGCGCTGAGTCCGCATACGGAACCGCATCGTAGTTCTTCTCGCGTCCGCTCTGGCGCAGAACACCGCTGATTACCATCCCGCACCGCCGGGCCGCGAGACTGGGAAACATACCCTCGAAATCCATGGTGTCAGGAACGAAGGTTGCATGCCAGCGGGCCGCCAGCAGGCGGGCAAGATCGATGTCCATGCCCGCCAGGGCAGTCGTGTCGCTGCCGTTGACGAATGTCATCGGTGGCAGAGTCGGATTGGTACACAGCGTCAGCTGACCGTCCTGAATAAACCCGGGCGTTTCATCGGCCCGGGCGGCGGGATGATGCAGGACCAGCCCGGTCAGCGTGAACAACAGACACAACAACACGGACAGGCCGCGTGACCCCGGACTCATCAGCAGACCTCTTCGAGAATAGCGCGAAACGTCTCTGCCAGAAGGCCGTTTTCCGGGGTGGGACGCACAAGGAGATGGAATGTATTTGTCAGGTGCAGATCACTGAAATCGACATGACGCAGCTTATTTTCAGAAACCATTTGGCGGGCGAACAGCTCCGGCAGAAAGCCCAGATAGGACCCCGAAAGGATCAGCAGCGCCCGTGAGTCGACGTTTTCGGCGGTCGCGCAGAAATTTACCGTATCGCGGATCTCATCCCATCGGGGAGAACTGGAGGCATCCGATACTTCAATCATCCGTGCGGCCGCCAGGATTTCCGGCGTGATATTCGCCTCCGCACAGCCGAAGAGCGGGTGCCTGTGGCCGCAATACAGCCGCGAGCGCTCGTTAAAGAGCGCCGTCGTCTGCATCCCGGGCCGGTCCGGCGGATAGAGCGTAAGCCCCGCCGTCGCTGTTCCGTTCAGAACGGCGAATTCGACATCCCGCGTGGAAGCCGAACGCACCTCCATGTAGACATCCGGATGACGCGAGGTAAAGCAGCTCAGGGCGCGGACCAGAACCGTTTCCCCGTGAATCTGGATATTATCTGTAAGATACAGGCAGAAACGCCCTGAAAGATGGCCGCTGACCTGGTTGAGACGTTGCCGGAAGCCGTCGATATCCCGAAACAGCGTGCGTGTCGCATCCAGCACACCCTGTCCCTCCGGCGTCAGGCAGAAACCACCGCGACCACGCTGACAGAGAGACAGATTCAGACGTTTCTCAAGCGAGGAAATGTCGATGCTGATGGAGGATTTGCTCTTCCCCAGCATGATTTCAGCCGCCGCAAATCCACCCTGTTCCGCAACAGTCGTAAAAACCCGAAGCAGACGCAGATCAACTTCCGCGATCCTGCCCTGAAACCCGGTGCTGCGGATAACACGGCGCGGTGCCTGAGAACTGGTCTGCGGGCTGCGGGGCAAGCTGGCTCCTGGCACTGTTGAACATCGGACTTTTGTACACTTATCAGAACGATGTTCGCCGGTCCGGTCAACCTTATGTTGCAGTGTTTGCTTTGGCAGATTTGAAAGTGAACTCCAGCACATTCAAAACGTGCTGCCCTGGTCGCGCCGATACGTTATGAAGCAGAAACGGACCGGGACGCCCGGCAGGCTGAGGAATGTGTCGCATGAAACAGAACAGATGGTTCATTGACAGTGAAACCGGCGATCTCGCCGATGTTCTGCTTTGTCCTCCGGATTATTACTCGTGGATTCCAAGCAACGACATCGCCATCCAGACCATGGCCAATGGCGGAAAGATCGACCACACCGCCCTGAAAGCCCAGTTCGGCGAACTGGTGTCAGCCCTCCGGGGCGCCGATGTCAGTTGTCACTTCCTCAAAGCGCATGAAGGCATGCCCTACGAGGTCTATACCCGCGACAGTTCACAGACCACGCCGTTCGGCACCGTCGTCACAAAGCTGATGCGGAAGGAACGCGTCGCCGAGGAAGCCGAAATCCGCTCTTTCTACGCCGAAGACGAAATCTGGAGGACCTGCACGAAAGGCCATATCGAAGGCGGCGACATCCATATCATCCGCCCCGGCCTCGTCGCCGTCGGCGTGACCGGAGGCCGCACGGACGAGGCCGGGGCCAAGGAGTTTCTGAGCTGGTTCGAGGAAGCCGGCTGGACAACCCGTATGATCCGCTTCCCGGAACATTTCCTGCACCTGGACGTCATCTTCGCCATGGTTGCGGAAAACCTCGCCCTCGCCGCCGTCGATGTCCTGTCCGACGAGGATCTCGACTGGTTCCGTGCCCAGGGCATCCGCCTCCTGCCCGTGAGCTACAAGGAAGTCATGCGCGACATGGGCTGCAACGTGCTGGCTCTTGGCCGGGAGCGCGTCGTCAGCCCACATCACTCGACACGGATCAACGGAGTGCTCCGCACCGAAGGCCTGACGGTCATCGATCCTGAACTCAACCAGTTTTCTCAGGGCGGCGGCAGCGTGCATTGTATGACCATGCCACTGCGTCGTAAGTCTCTTCTGGCTGGCTGAAAACACGCAGATTCGGGGCATATCATGGTCAGACTCGTCATCAGTGCGGATGGAAAAGACGCTTACGAGGGCTGGCGTGCCAGCTTCGCGGAAATCGCGCCGGATATCGAAGTTTGCCCTTGGGCCGGCTCGAAAACCGATCTGGCAGGCGTCGATTACGCGCTGGTCTGGCAGCCCGGCCCCGGTGAACTGGCGAAAATGGGAAACCTGCGAGGCATCCTCTGCACCGGCGCCGGCATAAATCACCTGCTCCGCGATCCGGATTTCCCCCACCATGTTCCGCTGGTGCGTATGGGCGGCGAAGAGACCTGCACGCTCATGGCCGATTATGTGCAGTGGGCCGCCATCGGCCTCATCCGCGATGCCAGAACCTGGGCACGAAATCAGGCCACCGGCACCTGGCGAAACAATCCGGTTTTCCGCACAAGCGCGGCGACGCGGATCGGCATCATGGGCTACGGCAATCTCGGTTCGGCCGTTGCCCGGCACCTGGCGCGGACAGGATTTCAGGTATCGGCATGGTGCCGGACCCTGCGGGAAGCCGGGGAAACAGCCCTGTTTGCCGGACAGGACAGGCTGCCCGCCTTTCTGGGACAGACCGACATTCTCGTAAATCTTCTTCCCAGCACGCAGGAGACGCGAAACCTGATCGATTTTGCGTTCCTCTCCCTTCTGCCCCGTGGCACCGGACTGATTAACGTCGGCCGGGGCGATCAGGTGGTCGAGGTGGATTTACTCCGTGCCCTGGACGAAAACCAGCTCTCCGGAGCCGTGCTCGATGTTTTCGTTCAGGAACCACTGCCCGACACATCTCCGTTCTGGTCGCATCCGAAAATTACGGTTACACCGCATGTGGCGTCGGAAGCTTCCCGCCCGGCTCAGACAGAGTATGTGGCGAAGGCAATCCGTCAGATGGAGGCCGGAGAAACACCGCCTCTTTTGTACAAGCCCGGGCGCGGATACTGACTGCCGTTACCGGTTTATTTAATCGCACTGAGATAAAAGAGGTTCAGTGATGGCGTCCACTAATTCAGGCCTGTCCGAACGCCGCGCGGCGGCTGTCCCCGTCGGTGTAGGGTCCTCCACGACAATCCACGCAGATCGTGCTCAGGGCGCGGAACTCTGGGATGTCGAAGGACGCCGCTATGTCGATTTCGCGGCCGGTATCGCCGTGGTGAATGTCGGCCACCGGCATCCACGCATCATGGCCGCCGTCGAAGCGCAGATGCAGCGTTTCACGCATACATCTTTCCAGGTGGCGCCCTACGAAAGCTATATCGAACTGGCCGAACGGCTGAACGCTCTGGCCTTTGTCGAAGGCCCGGCAAAGAGTATTTTCTTCACCACCGGCGCTGAAGCGACCGAGAACGCCGTCAAGATCGCCCGCGCCGCAACAGGTCGTCCGGCTGTCATCGCCTTTACCGGCGGCTTCCACGGACGCACGCTTCTCGCCTCGGCGATGACGGGTAAGGTCAATCCATACAAAACGCAGTTCGGACCGATGCCCGGCGACATCTATCATGTGCCGTTTCCGGCAAGAGACGTTTCGGTCGAGGACAGCCTGCGTGCTCTGGATCTGATGTTTGCCGCAGATATCGATCCGTCACGTGTCGCCGCCATCATCATCGAACCTGTTCAGGGAGAGGGCGGTTTCCGTGTTTCCCCCTTCGCTTTGCTGAAGGGACTGAGAGAGCGTTGCGATCAGCACGGTATTCTCCTGGTCGCCGATGAGGTCCAGAGCGGATTTGCCCGTACCGGCAGACTCTTCGGTATCGAGCATTCAGGCGTAAAACCGGATCTCATCGCCGTCGCGAAAGCTCTCGGCGGCGGATTTCCGCTTTCGGGTGTCGTCGGCCGGGCCTCCGTCATGGACGCCGTGCGCCCGGGCGGCCTCGGGGGCACTTACGGCGGATCACCGCTCGCCTGCGTCGCGGCCCTCGCCGTGCTCGATGTGATTAACGAGGAAAAGCTGGTCGACCGCGCGCATCAGATCGGCGAACGGATTTCCAGCCGGATCAGAACGTGGAGCGGGCGCGATGACCTGATTCCGGTCGGCCAGCCACACGGCCTCGGCGCGATGACCGGCTTCGACATTCTCGAAACCTCCGGCGGCACGGTAAAAAAAGGCGGTGCCAGCGCAGTATGTGCGAAAGCAGCGGATCTGGGTCTGATCGTTCTGTCCTGCGGCGTCCACGGTGAAACCGTGAGGCTGCTGCCCCCACTGACCATCAGCGACGCGTTGCTGGACGAGGGGCTTGGTCTGCTTGAAAAAGCGTTGCAGGCATAGAAACAGACCCGGACAACAGTTCGCCCGGCACGGAAAAACAGAATTCCGCTGCCGGGCGATGCTCCGCAATAAACTGAAGCCATGAATACCATGAGCCGGCCCTGGCCGGTTCAGATAATACCCGCAGTCTGTCCTCACTGCACGAATAGCCAGCGCGCGTTTCCCCGCATGTTGGCGACAACACATACCCCATCGAAGCAAGCGATCTGTGGCGCCTGACTCCGGATGGTCCGGACAACCACGGATCGGACTACCTTACCGGCTCATGATAACAGGAAGCGTCGCTTCTTCCAGAACATGCCTCGTGACACCGCCCAGAATAAGCTGGCGCAGACGGGAGTGAGAATAGGCGCCCATCGCAAGCATATCGGCGCCGAAATCCTGACACGCTGTCAGAAGTCCGCGCCCCACATCGCGGTCAACAGGAGAAAACTCAACCCGGTCAGCCGTGATGTTGTGCATCGAGAGATAGTCCACCACTTCGCGGCCAGTCGGCCCCCGACGCTGATAGTCTCCACAATGGAGTACCCGAACCCGCTCGGCGGTGCTCGCCCAGGCCAGCACCCCGCGCAGCGCCGATGCAGCCTCGGCCGTGCCATTCCACGCAATAGCAACACGTTTTACCATATGGGTCATCGGCTCCCGTGGCGCGATGACAGCCGGACGACCACTGTCGAACAGGACAGCATGCAACGCCTCCGAGGATGAAATCTCGTCACCGCTGTCCGGATGCGGGACAAGCGTGAAATCCGACAGCCGCGCATGCCATGGCACAACTTCGCTTTCGGAACCCTTGATAATATTGAAGCTCATGCTCGCCTCTTCCTGCGGAAACGGGATTCGCGGCGCCACAACCGCAATTCCGCTCCGCTCCGCAAAGGCTTCGAACGCATGATGAACATCCCGCGTCCGCTTACTACCTTCGCGCTCGGCCGCCGACATCAGTTCCTCAACCATTCCGCCCGTAAGGCCTTCGCCCGCCAGCGGCGCAATGTCACGACCGTCCGGGCTGACATGAAGAACTGCCAGATGAGCATTAAAACGCCGCGCCATGTTGCGGCCCAGTATAAAAGCGGCCTCAACATTCCGGACACTGCTGATGGGGAGCAGTATTTTTCTGACTTCTTTCATGGCTCTCTCCTGACCGGCGTGATGACGAAACCCTGGCTTACGGGGAACAGGATCCAGACTGCCTTTTTTATACATCAATAACGCGCCGGCGTGCAGTTAGTTACATCAGTTACATCCGCGTGCCTCTGGCCCGGACATCCCTGTCGCAGAAAAGCCCTGACCGAAGCCGGAAAAACGGTTATCCCTCCGGCTTTCAGAGCAGAGTCTTTATTCCACTGAAACCTTTATTCACGGATAAAGGCGCGTAACATCCCACGCGTGTCTGCCGCGCATCACCCAGATCGCACGGTCATGCAGCCGGTAAGGCCGGTCCTGCCAGAACTCAAACCGCTCGGGCCGGACGCGAAATCCAGACCAGTTCGCCGGGCGCGGAACCGGCCTCCCCGCATATTCCGTTTCCACCTCTTCCAGGCGCTGCTCGAAAACAGCCCGGTTCGGCAACGGACGCGACTGGTCGGACGCAATGGCGCCAAGCTGAGACATGCGGCGCCGGCTGGCAAAGTAATCGTCGGCTTCCTGAGTGGTAACCGGAAAAACCGGCCCTTCGATGCGAATCTGCCGCCGAAGGCTCTTCCAGTGGAACAGAAGGGCGGCAACCGGCGTGGCCTCGAGTTCCAGCCCCTTGCGACTTTCGAGATTCGTGAAAAACGTAAACCCCTTACGATCCGCTCCCTTGAGCAGAACAATACGGGCATCCGGCCGCCCTTCCGGGCTGACAGTCGCCAGCGTCATGGCATTCGGGTCATTAGGTTCGCTGGCTTCGGCGTCCTTCATCCACGCATGGAAAAGATCGAACGGATCAGATGAAAGGTCGATAAGAGGCGATGTCACGGTTTCCGATGCTTTTGCTGTCATTGTTTTTCTTCCACTGTCTGTGATGCCAGCGCATGTCGCCTGCGCAATACGCTGCTCTGTCGCTCGTTTGCGGGGTTGTTCCGGTCGTCTGGTTGTGCAACGACCCGTGCCATATTGTCATCTCCCCAGCCAGTTGAGGTTTCTGCATGTCTGACGGCGCTGCCACTCCTTCCTCCGGTGATTACCCGGTGAAAGGTCATCTGATGCGCGGCAAAAAAGGCCTCGTCATGGGCGTCGCGAATGACCGCTCGATTGCGTGGGCGATTGCCCAGGCCGTGGCAGCCCAGGGAGGTGAGGTCGCATTCACCTACCAGGGCGAGGCTCTGGGCAAACGGGTCCGTCCCCTTGCCGAAAGTATCGGGTCCACGCTGGTACTGCCATGCGATGTCTCGGACGATGCCGCTATTGATGAAACATTCGCCGTTCTTGAGAAAGAGTGGGGAACGCTTGATTTCGTGGTTCACGCGATCGGATGGGCGGATAAGAAATACCTGCGCGGCCGTTATGTCGATACGCCGCGAGAGGCATTCCTGACGTCCATGGATATCTCGTGTTATTCGTTCACGGCCGTCGCCGCCCGCGCGTCAGCGCTCATGAAAAACGGCGGCTCGTTGCTGACCCTGTCCTATCTCGGCGCCGAACGCGTCATGCCCCATTATAACGTCATGGGCGTGGCCAAGGCCGCGCTTGAGGCCTCCGTGCGCTACATGGCGGCCGATCTCGGGCGGGACGGCATCCGGGTGAATGCAATTTCAGCCGGGCCGATCAAGACACTGGCCGCAAGCGGTATTGGTGACTTTCGTTATATTCTGAAGTGGAATCAGTATAATTCCCCGCTGGAACGTAATGTCGCGCTTGAAGAGGTCGGCGGCGCCGGGCTCTACATGCTGTCCGACCTGTCCAGAGGCGTCACGGGTGAAGTCCATCACGTCGATAGTGGGTACCATGTTGTAGGAATGAAAAATCCGCTGGCTCCGGATATTTCTGTTGCCGGGGACTGAACCGGCGAGCCACCGGACGGAAAAATAGGTGAAGGATGTCGCATAACAGTTTCGGTCATCTGTTTCGGGTGACCACCTGGGGCGAAAGCCACGGACCCGCAATCGGTTGTGTGATTGACGGCTGCCCGCCACGTATTCCTCTGAGCGTGGACGACATTCAGCCATTTCTGGATCAGCGGCGTCCCGGACAGTCCACGTTCACGACCCAACGTCGTGAACCGGACGAAGTGAGAATTGAATCCGGCGTCTTTGAAGGGCTGACAACCGGAACACCGATCTCACTGATCATCCAGAACACGGATCAGCGCTCGAAAGACTATGGCGAGATCGCCCATACCTTCCGGCCCGGCCATGCCGACCTCACCTACCAGATGAAATACGGCATTCGTGACTACCGTGGCGGCGGACGCTCCTCGGCGCGCGAGACAGCGATGCGCGTTGCCGCCGGTGCCGTGGCGCGGAAAGTCCTGGGGAACACGGTCAGCATTCGCGGCGCACTGGTCCAGGTCGGCCCGCACGGAATCAACCGGAGCCACTGGAACCAGGACGAGGTCCGCAACAACCCGTTCTTCTGCCCCGATCCCGAGGCTGTGCCACTATGGGAACAGTATCTGGGCGAAATCCGTAAGTCAGGCTCTTCAGTGGGCGCTGTGGTCGAAGTCGTGGCGGAAGGCGTCCCGCCAGGACTTGGCGCCCCGATTTACGCCAAACTCGATTCCGATATCGCAGCGGCGCTGATGAGCATCAATGCCGTGAAGGGTGTTGAAATCGGCGACGGATTTGCCACAGCCGCCTATACCGGCCCCGACAATGCGGACCCGATGCATATGGAAGGCTCCCGGATCGCCTTCGAATCAAATCATGCCGGCGGTATCCTGGGAGGCATTTCCACAGGTCAGCCCGTCGTGGCGCGATTTGCCGTGAAACCGACAAGTTCGATGCTGACACCTGTGCCGTCCGTAAACCTGGCCGGCGAAGACGTTCAGGTCGTCACGAAAGGGCGTCACGATCCCTGTGTCGGTATTCGCGCGGTCCCGGTCGGAGAGGCGATGCTGGCCTGCGTGCTGGCCGATCATCTGCTGCGGCACAGAGGACAGGTCGGATAACCGGGCGGCGACCTGCGTTACGTGGCCGCTGCGTCCCGCAAGAAAGCAGCCTCGCCCGCTGCCGCTGTCCAGGTCGGACCGGAGTGACGGATGATGTTTACATTCATTGATCTTTTCGCGGGCATCGGTGGCCTCCGGCGGGGATTCGAAGCAGCCGGCGGCCGTTGCGTCTTTACGTCGGAATGGAACAAATTCGCTCAGAAGACATACACAGCGAATTTTCACGATGGCCGGCCGCCTCAGGGAGACATCACCGCGACAGAAACATCCGACATTCCGGACCACGATGTGCTGGTCGCCGGTTTTCCATGTCAGCCGTTTTCCATCGCCGGCGTCTCCAAAAAGAACTCGCTGGGACGCCTTCACGGTTTTGCCTGCGAAACACAGGGCACGCTGTTTTTCGATGTCGCCCGAATTCTCAAGGATAAAAAACCAGCCGCGTTTCTTCTGGAAAATGTGAAAAATCTTCGAAGCCATGACAGCGGCCGCACATTCGACGTGATCCTCCGCACGTTACGTGACGAACTGGGCTATAATGTTTCTTATCGCGTCATTGATGCCGGACATTTTTTGCCACAACACCGGGAACGCATTGTCATCGTCGGGTTTCGCGAGCCTGTGCCATTCTCCTGGAACGATCTGAAGCTGCCCGAGAAGGGACAACGCCGCCTGAAAGACATCCTCCACCCCGAGGACGGGAGTGAGCCGGCGGAAGAGGCCTACACATCCGGTGCTGCGGGTACAGTAAACCCGAAATATACGCTGAGCGATAAACTATGGGCTTATCTGCAAACTTATGCGGCAAAGCATCAGGCCGCCGGCAATGGTTTCGGCTTTGGCCTTGTCGGCCCTGATGACGTGGCCCGAACACTTTCCGCCCGGTATTATAAAGATGGTTCGGAAATTCTGATAAGCCGGGGACCGGGGAAGAACCCCCGTCGCCTGACCCCGCGTGAATGCGCACGCCTGATGGGCTATCCCGATGATTTTCGCATCCCGGTCTCAGACACCCAGGCGTATAAACAGTTCGGCAACTCGGTGGCCGTTCCCGTTTTTGAGCATGTGGCGCGTATGATGCTGCCTTCCATCGAGACGCTTTTGTCAAAGAAGGCCTCCCCGGAACGAAATATTGAAATGGCGGAGGCTCTCTGATCTTGGCGGACGTCCACGATCAGATAACCCGCAGCCGGAATATGGCGGCCATCCGTGGCAGCCATACGAAACCGGAGCTTCTGATCAGAAAGCTTCTGCACGCAGCCGGTTTTCGTTTTCGCCTGCATGTCCGCGATCTTCCGGGAAAGCCGGATCTGGTTTTCCCTAAATATAGCGCCGTTATTTTTGTAAACGGTTGTTTCTGGCACCATCATGACTGCCATCTTTTCAAATGGCCGGCGACGCGCGAGGCGTTCTGGCGCGAAAAGATCGGACGCAATGTGGAAAACGATCGCAAAGCCAGCGAGCGTCTGCGCGAAGCCGGCTGGCGGGTCGCCACAGTGTGGGAATGTGCGCTCAAGGGCCGAACGCGGCTCGCTCCGGCGATGGTGGGAGAACGTCTGGGAACCTGGCTGCGCTCAGATAACCCGACTTTGTCGCTTCGTGGCGAATAAAGCTCCTTATATAATACGACGGAACGAAACGTAGCCGGGAGCCAGACCGCTTTTCACCACAAATCATTCCCGAAAATCCATTGCGCCGGGCATGAGAAAACCTCGCGTCGCCGACGAACTTCTCCGACAGACAGAACTCTCCCTCATCCACGCTGCCCTCTTTCCATGATAAGATTACAAATCGTACCCTTCGGCACCGGCTGGCGGGAACACCTGGCCCGCCACATTCGTTACTGCGAAAAACGATTGCAGACAGGAGATCCGACATCATGAAAAAGCGTGCGCTCGGTAAAACCGGTTTCGATATTGCCCCCATCGTGTTCGGCGGCAATGTCTTCGGCTGGACAATCGACAAAAAGACCGGCTTCGAGGTCCTCGACGCCTTTGTCGCCAACGGTTTCAATGCCATCGACACGGCTGACGTCTATTCCGTCTGGGTTCCCGGCAACAAAGGCGGCGAGTCTGAGACCATTATCGGGCAATGGCTGAAAGCCCGGCCAGGCACGCGCGACCGTGTAAAGATTTTCACAAAAGTCGGCATGGATATGAAGCAACCCGGCAAAAATGGCCTGTCGGAAAAATACATCCTCCAGGAAGTCGACGACTCCCTTTCCAGACTCGGAATCGAACGGATCGATCTGTATTTCTCACATCGTTTCGATCCGGACGTGCCCCAGGAAGAAACCCTCGGTGCTTACGATAAACTCCTGAAGGCCGGAAAAATCCGTGCGATCGGCGCCTCCAACTTCAATGCCACCCAGCTTGAAGATGCTCTCACCATCGCGCGCAAAAACAGTCTGCCCGTCTATCAGGTGCTTCAGCCGGAATACAATCTCTGCGACCGTGAGGCCTATGACGGCGCCCTCCGCGACCTTTGCCTGCGTGAAGGTCTTGGCGTTGTGCCTTATTATTCGCTTGCCTCCGGGTTCCTGTCCGGAAAATACCGCGACAAAGACGACCTCGCCGGCAGTAAACGTGGCACAAAAGTTGAGAGCTATCTCAATCCGCGCGGCATAAAAATTCTCGAAGCCCTGGATAAAGTCGCAGACCGCCACAATGCGAAAGATGCCGAGGTGGCACTCGCCTGGCTGATTGAACGTAAGGGCGTCACAGCCCCCATTGCCAGCGCAACAAAGGTTTCGCAGGTCGAAAGCTTTGCAAAAGCAGCCAGCCTGTCACTCTCGGCAGAAGATATGGAGATTCTGGAACAGGCCGGCGCTGTCGCCGCGTAACACCACGCGGGAAGTCCGGTCAGAAAATACCCGGGTCGCGAATCCTCAGAGCATCTTTCGATGCCCTGGTCACCAGCGCGGCCCGGGCCGCTTCCGACGCCGCGGCATTCCGAAACACCCTGCAATGAGGCGCGCTCATGATCAGATGCGTGCCAAACCGCGCATTCACTGTCTGCGCGAAATGCCCGCTGAGCGAACCGACCACAGCAGGGGAGGCACTGTGTAGCGTGCGCGGCGCGGTCAGATAAAACTCGCCACGCTCACCGTTCGAGGCCGAACACCACGCCGTTATCCCGGCAGAAGGCGTTTCCATCACATCGTCCGAAAAATCCTGGGCGACGACAGGACGTGAAACACAAAGCAGGATGAGAGCAGCGGCACCGCCCCACAGACAAACGCGACGTCTCATCATGCAACTCCGGCCCCTTCTGTCAGCGCCAGCAAAGCCCGTGCCGCCCTGTCCCATGTATACAGTGCGGCACGGGCAAACCCCTGCTCGCGAAGCTGCGCGCTCAGACCCGGCTCATCAAGAACGCGCTGCACACCAGCCATAATGTCGTTCTCATCCGCCGGATCTGCGTAGCACGCCGCGTCGCCACAAACTTCCTGCAAAGCCGGAATCGACGATGCCACAACCGGACATCCGCAGGCCATGGCTTCCAGAGCAGGCAACCCAAATCCTTCGTAAAGAGAAGGAAAAACAAAGCACGATGCTGCCTGATACAGCGCATGCAACTGCCCGTCCGTGACCCGTCCGACATACAGCGCCGGGTGCGGAAGCACAGCCGCCGCCCCGAAAACAGACGGATTGGCGCCGCCGCTGATCACAAGGGGAATCCCACGCTCATCCAGCGCCCTGGCCAGCGTGGACAATGCCCGAAGATTCTTGTGCGGCGCCAGATTCCCGACCGCGAGAACAAACCGCTGCCCTGTCAGATGATGCTGATCCAGAATCGACGTATCAGCCGGTGTCTGCCGGATATGCTCCCCGCCCTCGGGAATAACGCTGATCCGGTCAGCACTGATGCCGAGATGGCGGGCGATCTCACGTTGAGAAAACCTCGAAACAGTGACAAAGCGCGCCCCTGTCCGGCAGAGCACCATCTGCAAAATCTTATACCACAGACGGAACTTCCACGAATAACCCTGCGGCTGAGCGAAGACAGCCGCGTCATGCAGCACAACAAACTGCCTGCGCACGAAAAGCGGCGCTGTATTCCCAAGGTTAAGCAGAACGCGCTTTCCGGCCAGTCGCGGCAGATCGATCTGCTCCCAGAGCTGCCCCTTCAGCCGCCCGGCCTGCTCCACAGCAAACCCGAATCCATCGCTTTCCGTAAGCCGGCCCGGCGGGGCCAGGAGGCGAGGGGAGGGGGCGCCTTCCGGCCATATCCGCGCCAGCGCACGGGTGATTTCACCGGCAAAGCGCTGAACCCCACTGAGCGACTGCACAGTAAAACGTCCGTTGATGACCAGGCCGGAAGAGGTCGTCATCAGGAGGCCAGTAACCCATAATGCTGATAAATCTGAATCGGACGGGCTGAAACACCGTCCGGCCCGCGCAGCGGGGCCTGCGTCAGCACACCGCCCAGAACACGCGCATCATACGTTTCCATCTGCCGCATGGCTTCTTTCATTGCTGCGACCGTGGTCACTCCCCACTTCGCGACAAGCACGACACCATCCGTCTCATGTGACAGAACCGCCGCATCGGGAAAGGCCAGCACAGGGGGGGTATCAAGCACGATCATATCGTAATGCGGACTTAGTTCAGTCAGAATGAGCTGGATCACCGAGGGCGACACCATCCGGTCAGTCGGTGATTTCCATCCCGCAATGGTCAGAACATCCACCCCGGGCAGAACGTCACGCGCGAGCTGGTTTTCATCAAAGGTCACCGGAAGACGGCTTTCCCGGTCGCGCCCAGGTGTCCGGTTGAGCACTTCCAGCGCCGAAGGACCTCGTGTGTCACAATCAATTACAAGAGCTTTTTTGCCCGCCCGTCCCGTATTTCCGGCCAGCGACAGCGCAAAGATCGTTTTACCTTCATCAGGACCGGGTGATGTGACCACAACGGTCTTCGCCCTGAACCGGTTCTGACCAAATGAGAGAATCGTCCGGATCGACTCGACCATTTCAAGATAAATGGACTGCGCCGGAATCCGATAGAGATTTATCAGTCTCCCGGTGAAGACCGGCAGCAGCCCGAGTGTATGAAGCCCCGGCACCGAATCCATTTCGGAGGGGCTGCGAATCCCCTGCCGCGTGCGATCAAGCATCAGAGCGGTCCCAACGCCGACAACCCCCGCAAACAGCAACGCGATCGCCATGTACTGCGTGCGGGGAGGCCCTGAAACACCGAGCGGCGACTCCGCCCGGGCGATCAGCTCCGCATCCGGTTCCTGAAGAGTCGCCTCGGTGGAGGTCTGCGCAAAGCGGCCAAGATAGTCCTGATAGACCGCCCGGGCCGCGTTCGCTTCGCTCTCAAGCTGTTTCAGCGTGACATTCGCCTCATTTTCCTGGCCGACCCGGGTCTCAAGACGGGCTACCTCCGCAGTCAGTTCCGCAACACGGGTTTCAGCGCTTTGAAGGTCTTTGTCGCTGCTGCTTGAAATCCGGCCCATGGTAATGGCGATCTGCTGATGCACATGAGCCGCCGCGGCACGCGCCGCGAGGAGCTCCGGATTTGCGTCCCCCGCGGTGCTGGCGATACTGGCCACATGCGCATTCAGCTGCGCTTCCTGAGCCTGAAGCTGTTGAATAACAGGAGAGGACAGAGCATTGGTCGTGCTGGCTGCTCCGCCCTGTTCCCGCATCTGACTCGCACGGGAGCGCTTCTCATCCAGATCTGCCTGAGCCCGGATCAGTTCCCGGTTCGTTTCCACCAGCTGCTGGTCAGCGACCGTGATACCACCATCCTGCGTGCTCGATGATCCCGAATGCTCCATCTGCGCGGAAATAAGGCCGTTTTTCTCCCGATATTCCTCAGCCGCCTGCTCAGCTTTGCGAAGCCTTTCCTTCAATGGAATGATCTGTTCATCAAGCAGCCCGTTTGCACGCCATGTGGCGTCAATTTTCATATGCCGTTTGAAATCCAGAAAGACATCCGCATAGGTGTTCGCAATCGCCTGACTAAGTTCAGGGCGATTGGTCCGGGCCGTGATCGTGATGATGTAAGAGCGACCGTCATTGAGTATGGTCACGTGATTCATCAGGATATCCCGCGCAACCTGGAGACGCTCGGCCGGCGTAAGCGGCTTCGTCGCAGGCAGGCTGCCCAGTTTTGCCTGAAACCACCTGATAATGCGGGCTTTGAGCGGCACAGAATCCGTAAGCCTGCGGATATACGGGTCGTTCACGAGATCAAGACGCCCGGCCACGGAAATCGCAGTCGCCGGACTTTTCAGGATGCCAACTTCGGTATTGACCGCAACCGTATCGACATCCAGCGAGGACTGCGTCGCCTGCAGGTCCCGAAACTGAGCCTGATGCGTCCCGACAATCAGCGAGGCGGACGAGTCATAATAGGGCGTCATCATCACTATGCCGGCACATGCCGGCACACCTGCGACGAGAAATACAATCAGGACCGCAAGCCAGTGCCTGCGCACAACCGCAAAAATTTTCCATGGCGAGACGTGTGACGGATCCTGACTCTCCTGCTGGGGAGGGCCGTTGAACGCAGACAACTGAACGGCATTCATCAGAAAATTTCCATACGACAGACAGTGATGAAGGGGATCATATCTCCGGATGTCGTATCACGATGAAAAAAGACAACCACACAGTCTCTCCCGCAGGAGGCCCTTTATCTGGCACCTCTCTGCGAAAGAACAGCAGGCAGCGTACGAACCAGGATAACCAGATCCAGCCACAGACTCCATTCGCGCACATAACGCGTATCAAGGGCTACCCTGTCATCGTAACTGGTGTCGCTTCTGCCACTGATCTGCCACAGACCGGTAATTCCCGGACGCACAGTTTCATAATAATACAAATTCTGTCCGTAATATCTAAGTTCTTCCTGAACAACAGGGCGAGGTCCGACAAGACTCATTTCGGCACACAAAACATTCAGAAGCTGAGGCAGTTCGTCAAGACTTGTGCGTCTCAGGAATTTGCCAATCCGTGTGACCCTCGGATCTCTGGTCAGCTTTCTGGAAGCAAGCCATTCCCTGGCCGCTTCCGGGTTCGAAGCAAGATGTTCGGCGAGCACCTGATCAGAATTTGACAACATTGTCCGAAATTTGAGACAAGAGAAAGGAACGCCATGCTGGCCGATCCGGCGGTGCTTATAAAAACCGGGACCACCATCGTGGCGAACCAGAAGCCATATGATTGCGAAGACAGGGAAAGTGACGAAAATCAGCAGCGCCGCGCTCGTAACATCCAGGATCGTTTTTACAAGATGCGCTTTGCCTGACACGAACACCGGCTTCAGTGGCTCTGCCTCGCCTGCAGCAGAAAGATTTTCCATGGATAAGCAGGGCTCCGGGGTTGCCTGTCTGCTTCCGAATACAGACGGTTCAACCGGCACGCCCCTTTTTACTGCCCCGGACAATGATGCACGCATTAACTAACCTCCGGACGCAGATAGCGCAGTCCATAGATTTAAATAGATCGAAAATACCGTATTTCCAGCAAATCTGATGCCGATATTGCCATTCGCAGGGCTCTCAGAAGTCTGATCGCGCCTTAACCACTGCCCTGCAAAACCTGACAATGATCTCATACGCCGAAGCTTTAACATGAAAATGCCAGAATACACAATTAATGCTTTGACGTGCCTAAAATAGTTAAAATACCATTAATTTACGCGACTCTCGTTTTGTAATGGACTCCCGGTCAGACGCTGCGCTAATCCGGCGGCTGCCGCATTACTCAGGAATAATCCCGGCCTGTGACTGAATTAAAAGGAGACCGGCCCGGCATGACTGGACGCATGTCAATATTCTGCCGGGTTGTCGGGGTAACAGCACTGTCATTTCCCCTGAGCGCTTATGCTCAGGTCGTGGACCAGTATTTACCGGCGATGGGGACGGGAGCCGGAGAACTGAGCGAAGAGCCCGCTCAGGTTCGCGCGCTTGAATCATATCAGCCTCTCGGCGCACGATGGGGACCTCTCTCTGTGCAGGCCGACGGCGGTGAAAGCATCGGCTACAGCAGTAATGTCGATCTGCTGCCTCAAAACCGACACGCCAGCCCGACTGTGGAGACAACCGGGCATGTCGGAGCTGTCGCGCTTTTCGAACACAATAATCAGGTACATGCTGATCTCAGCGTGGACGATACGCGCTATACATCACGCTCGCTCCAGAACAGAACGAACTGGACCGGAAGCGCGGGCACGACGCATTATTTCGGACGCGATGAACTGGGAGTCGCATTCACTCATCTGACTCTTGTTCAGATGCCGACCGAATCGGGCGCGCTCATTCTGGTCGGACCGGTTCCCTATAATCTCGACGACGGGCGGATCAGCTATCTCGTGCGCACGCACGGACGATTGAGTTTCCTGCCGGAATTCAATGTCCAGCATTATTACTTTGGAAAACCGACTTACACTGGCGGCGTATCGCCATTTCAAGATCAGTCATACCGGGATCGCGTTATTATAAATGAAGAGCTCACCGCCCGTTATGAGCTTCTGAAAAACAGTAACCTGCTGCTGCTCGGAAGAGGCACAGAAATCCGGTACAGTAATGACAATCAGGGATATCCAACCCGAAACTCCAACGGTTTTTCAGTTCTTGGCGGGTACGATTCCAATGAGGCCGGTCCGATCAGATTTCGCGCTGTCGTCGGCTATCAGCTACGAACCTATGCTGCGGCACTATATCCAAAGGTCACATCGCCGATTGCCGAAGCATCGCTGCGATGGGAGCCGACACGTCTGACCTCTGCGGTCCTGAGCGTGACACACGGCATTGAAGACTCGGCGTTCGATGCCGTGCTCGGTTACACCAACACGCAGGCAAAGCTCGTCGTGACCCATGCGTTCGCGCGAAATATCGTATTCGGATTTCATGGCGTGGTGATGCAGGCAAATTATCCTTCGACCTCATCCGCTCTGGCCGGAACATCGATTGCTCAGCAGGCCCACGAACAGGATATGTACGGGTTCGGAATTAACGGGACGATGTACCTGAATCGCCACCTGTCTCTCAGCCTGGCATATGACTATTCCAGTGAGAGCGCCTATCTTGGCCCGATGTTTCCGGTGCATTACGTACAGGTCGGGGTTCACTTTGCGCTATAGAACTGTAGCCACGACACCTGTAACAGCGCTGCCAGCTTTCCGAAGCACAGCCAGAAAAAGCAGACAGTCGGCTTTCAGCCTCTCCCCGATGACGTGGCAGTCAGGTAAAGCGGGCAGATCGTTATTAACGCCGGGGACAGGATTTTAAGTATGGCGTCGTCGCATTTCAGTTTTCGCCGGATGGCGCGCCCGACAGCGCTTATGGGCTGCCTGGCGCTCTCTCTCGCCGCCTGCGCGGACGGGTCAGGCCTCAGCCCGGTTCCGCCTTACGATCCAGGACAGTATAAGCTCGGCATTGATGACCAGCTCCGCGTCATGACCTACGGGCAGGACCAGCTGACGTCTGATTTTCGCATCGACAGCAATGGCAAGGTTGCCTTTCCGCTGACAGACGGCCTCCAGGCCGCAGGCCTGACGACAAAGGAATTTGCTGACGAAGTCCGCGAGGCTCTTGAAAAATCTCGCATGCTGCGTGATCCGAAAGTGTCCGTGGAAATCACGGCCTATCGAATGATCTCAGTTCTCGGCGAAGTCGCCCGTCCGGGCGAGTATCCTTATCAGCCCGGCATGACAATGCTGACCGCGATTGCTGCAGCCGGCGGGTTTACATATCGCTCATTGGAAAGTCGTGCCTACGTCGTTCGCCAGGAAGGCGACCACACAGTTGTCGGTAAGCTGAAACCTCAGGATTACGTAAAGCCTGGTGACGTTTTGAAAATCTATGAGCGCCACTTTTAAGAAAGCGTCGGTTCAGGAAAATACACTCAGGTCCGCAAATACAGTAAAACTGCGCGGACCAGTATTGATCTCCGAATCCCGTCCGCCTGTGAAGCCGTTGTGTTCACCGGATTCCGTTAAAGGGTTATCATCGAAAAACACTGATACCGGCAGCAATGACGGAAGCCCATATCGCAGCCCCCAGAGCGGCAGCCAGCATGATGCCACGTGCCGGGCCCGCAGGATTGTCCGCTATAACAGGGGTAACCCTGTCAGGAGTGCTGTCCTGAGAGAGAGGGCATACCGGATTCATTGCGCGCATAACGTGAACACTTCTCTGGTGGTTTCCTGGATTGTCGGCAATAATCGTTAATAGCGTCCTAACAGATATGTGTTTGCCGGAACCGAAGCCGTGAAACACCACGCGTATCCGGCCGGGGTCGCCATGACACTCAGGCTGCCGATCAGCGACGAGAGTTACTGCATGTCAATGCAGGTCATGACGCAGGTGAAAAATTGCGGAAAGCCGCGGGAGAGTAATTGAGTGAAAGCGGAAACGGCCGGCAGGGAACTGAAAGTCGCCATCGCCCATGAATGGCTTGAGCATTACGCAGGGTCAGAACGAGTCGTGGGTGAACTACTGAAGATTTTTCCGCAGGCAAAGGTCTTCGCTGTCGTCGATTTCCTGCCGAAGTCCGATAGAGCCTTTCTCGGCGGCCGCAAAGTCACGACAACGTTTATCCAGAAACTTCCCTTCGCGCGACGTTATTTCCGGCACTACCTCGGGCTTATGCCGTTCGCTGTCGAGCAACTGGATCTGGCAGGGTTCGATGTGGTCTTTTCCAGCCATCACGCCGTGGCAAAAGGGATCATCACCGGGCCTGACCAGCTTCATATCAGCTATGTTCATTCCCCCATGCGCTACGCCTGGGACATGCAGTCATCCTATCTCCGGCAGAGTGGCCTTGAAACCGGGCTGAAAGGATTGCTCGCCCGCTGGCAGCTGCACCGGCTTCGTAACTGGGACGTGCGCACAGCCGCCGGTGTCGACGCATTCATCGCGAATTCCGCTTATATCGCCCGCCGTATCCGCAAAGTGTATCGGCGCGACGCCACCGTCATTCACCCGCCCGTGGACGTTCACACATTTTTCCCCGCGCAAAATGCCCCGGAACGCAGTTGCTACGTGATCGTCGCGCGACAGGTGCCTTACAAGCGTGTCGATCTGGTCGTGGAGGCTTTCCGGCGCATGCCCGACCGCAAGCTCATCGTCGCCGGCGATGGCCCGGAACATGAAAAAATCGTCGCACTCGCAGCAGACGCTCCCAACATCACGCTGCGCGGCAAAGTCTCCGATTCTGAATTTCTGACGCTGATGCAGCAGGCAAGAGCGTTCGTGTTTGCCGCCGAAGAAGATTTCGGCATTACCCTCGTTGAAGCGCAGGCCTGCGGCACACCGCTCATAGTCTACGGACGCGGCGGCGCCCTGGACATCGTGCGCGGAAAAAACCATACCGATGAGCCAACCGGCGTGCTGTTCGGAGAACAGAGTGCCACCTCCATCATCGAAGCAGTCAACCGCTTCGAAACAATCCGGGATCGGATAACGCCGGAGAACTGCCGTGCCAATGCAATGAGATTTTCCGAAGAGGCCTTTCAGAACCGTATCGAAGGCCTCGTCACGCGTCTGCTCGAAGAGGAAATCCCGGAAGCAGAGCTACAGGCATGATACGAAGGCCGGCAGAAAGGCGGAACTGATGTCACTTCCGCTCATGGGCATCATTCTGTTTCCGCTCTGTCTCATCTTCTGGATGAAACCCGCCCGTCTTCTTGAAATCCTGCTCATCGCCGGCATTTTTCCGGCCGCCTCGGCCCTTACACTCGGCGGACTGGCCGTCCAGCCCTCTCTCGTCCCCGGACTGGCCTTCCTGTCCTACTTCTTCCTGCAAAAACTGCTCGGAGCAAAATATCCAGGCGAGACAGACGTCATGCGCTTATGCATGCCGATGATTTTCGCCACCGCCTGGGCGCTTTTCGGCTCAATTGCGATGCCACGCCTGTTTCACAATCAGGTCCTTGTCTGGCCGCAAAAACAGGACGCTGTCGGCGCACAGACTCTCCTCGCCCCCAGCTTCGGCAACATCACCCAGGACATCTATCTTTTCCTGAACGTGCTTTTAATGGTGTGTGCGGCACAATATCTCACGCGATACCAGGTCAGGCTCTCCCGACTGTATTACGCCTACCTGATCGCCGGCTGGATGGTCGTCTTTCTCTGCGTCTGGCAGTTCGCCTCCCGTACCGCAGGCGTTCCGTTCCCGAAAACCTTCCTCTACTCCAATACCGGGTGGGCCGTCCTCGACAGCCAGGTCGCCGGTCCCGTACCCAGAATCAATGCCAGTTTTTCAGAACCTGCAGCCTGCGCTACCTATCTCGTCGGTGTGCTGTTCTCCACAGTGTGGGTCACGCTCAAGGGATATCGGGTCCCCCGCATGAAACCGCTGATCGCCGCCTCCGCACTGAGCATTTGCCTCACCACGTCTACTACAGGATTCGCCACCGTCGCTGCCGGCGCCCTGCTGCTTCCCATCATGGTCATCGTCACCGGCGCATCGCGACTGCTCGGGCGCCTCGGACAACTGGGCATGATCGCCGCCGTGCTGCTCGGCATCGGAGGCCTCGTCGTGGCAACTTTCGTGCCGAAAGTCGTGACCGCCGCTCAGAACGTCGCTGCCGGAACCGCCGAAAAGAAAGACAGCGCCTCTTATAAGGAGCGCAGTCAGGCCGATGCCGACTCCCTCACCGAATTTTTCCAGACCTACGGGCTCGGCGTCGGCTGGGGAAGCAACAGATCATCGAGCCTCATTCCCGGCCTCCTCGCCACCGTAGGCATTATCGGCGTGGCGGGGCTGATGATGTTCGACTGGCGGGTCGTTCGCGCCGCCGGGCAGGCCATGCAAATGGCCCCGGGCTCAGCCGACTGCCTCGTCATCGAAGGTATGCTGGCAGCCGTGCTCGGACGCCTGATCGCCGCCATCATGTCGGCGCCGACAATCGGAATGCCTGATTTTTACGTCATGATCGGTACCGTGATCGCCGCCATCACACGTATCCGCCTGGCAGCCCGCAACACGCGCCAGAGCACCGCGCCATCCGCCGGACCCACCGCCGTATGATCGGAACGTTTACTGACTTCGCCGATCAGAGCATCCTGCTTCCCATCGAAATCGTGGTTTTCCTCTCCCTCTCGCTCTCTGGCCGCAAACGCGACGCTGCTGCCTGGGGGCTGGCCATGCTCTCAGGGTGCGTGGCCATCGTCTGCCTGAAACTCTGGTTCGAACGCTGCGGAATCCCGCATCATCACCGCTTCCTCTACAGCCCGAGCGGACATTCCATGGGCGGAACCATGGTCTATGGCGGCCTGCTCGCCCTGTTCTGTCGCCGGACGGCCCTGTTCCTCGCCGGAACCGTCGCCCTCGCCGTCGCCTTCTCCGCCTCGCGGGTTCTGCTGGGCGCGCATACGATGCCCGAAGTGATCACAGGCGCAACCGTGGGATTCTGCGTTGCCTGCGCCCTCAGATTCGCGCTCGGCCCCCGGCAGACCATCGGACTGCGAACACACACCACTCTGATCACACTGGCGCTCGTCTGCGCCATCGGGTTCGGCCTGCACGGATATCGTCTCGGTTGTGAAGTCTGGATTCAGGAGGCCGCCCGCCGGATGCTCGGCTCAGTTCTCTGCCACTAATCAGCCTCTGAATCCCGGCAGGACTTCAGCCCGCATCCTCCAGATAACGCCGGCGCACATGCGCCAGATAACTCTCCGCGCCCAGCGGACGGCCCGTCGCATCCTCCACAATCCGCACCGTCGAAGCACTGCTCGCCCGCTGATGCACAGCCTGCCGTAGCCACGTCACCAGCGGGCCGAAATCACCCTGCCTGATCGTCCCGGCAAGCCCCGGAACCGCCGCTCCCGCCGCCTCGAAGAACTGCGCCGCTGCCAGCGCCCCCAGCGCGTAACAGGGAAAATAACCCCACAGACCAAGCGGCCAGTGAATATCCTGCAAACATCCCCGCCGGTCATCCGGAACGTCCAGACCCAGCAGATCCTTCACACGGGCATTGAACGCCTCGGGCAGATCCCGCAACGAAAGCCGTCCTTCGATCATCGCGGTCTCAAGCTCATAACGCGTGATGATATGCGCCGGATACGTCACCTCATCGGCATCCACCCGGATAAAGCCCGGCTCAACCCGCGTCATATGACGATAAAGAGCCCCGGAACTCCAGTCCCCGCCATCATCGAACGCACCCGCCATCACCGGCGCCGCATACTCCGCAAACGCCCGCGACCGCACCACCTGCATCTCGATCAGCAGCGACTGACTCTCGTGCAACGTCATCCCGCGCGCCCGTCCCACCGGCTGATTCAGCCACGCCGCAGGCAATCCCTGCTCGTAAAGCGCATGCCCCGTTTCATGCATGACGCCCAGAAACGCCGGCAAAAAATCGCTCTCATCATAGCGCGTCGTAATCCGGACATCGTTCGTCGCCCCGCCACAGAACGGATGCGCGCTCACATCCAGCCGACCCCGCATCATATCGAACCCGGCGCGCCCCATCATCATGCGGCCCAGCCCTTCCTGCCGGGCAACAGGGAAGGGGCCTCTGCCGACAGAAGCCGGAACGGCCCCGGATGCCTGCCGCTCAAGCACCTGCGTCAGAAGCGGCGGCAGGTCCCGCGCCAGCGTCGCAAAAACCGGCGCAATGGTCGCCTGCCGCATCCCCGGATCAAATCCGTCCAGCAGCGCATCGTAAGGTGACAGCCCGAGTACCCCGCCAACCGCCTGTGCGCTCTCGCGCGTCAGATCCAGCACCACCTGAAGATCAGGACGCAGTGCCGCGAAATCGCTCTCTTCCCGCGCGGCCCGCCATGCCATCTCCGACCGTGAACACGCCTTCGACAGCGCCTCGACCAGAGCACCCGGAACCGCGACCGCCCGCATGTGAAGACGCCGCATCTCAGCAAGATTCGCCTCCCGCCACAGATCGCCCCCGGCATCCGCCTCTGCCAGCAGATCCGCCACCGCCGGTGCCGTCAGCAACTCATGCCGCAGCCCCTCCAGTGTCGCCACCCCGCTGCCACGCCGGTCAACCGCGCCAGAAGGCATCATCACATCCCGGTCCCAGGACAGAATGCCCAGCGCATCGTCCAGCGCGGATAACCGGCTGAAAAGACGTTCAGCAGTGTCATAGGCGGTCAGTGCGGTCATGATCGGTCCTGTAAAGCCGGAGAATGAAAAACGAGCTTACCCGACAGAAGGGGGCGGCGGGAGTGGCGGCTGATGCGTCCCGTTAATCACCGCCCGCGCCGCGTTCACCGCCTTGTGCAGCGTCGGAAAAAAATGCTGCGGCTCCAGCACCGTCGTAATCCGATGCCGCGTCATATCCGCCATCAGATAAGGACTGACCCGCCCGAACCAGACCGAAATGCCCCGGTCCTTCAGGCCGGACAGCAGCCCCCGCAACGCCTCCGCCGCCGAATAATCGATGTCCGTCATCGCACTGGCATCCACAACAATGCAGCGGACCGGGTCAGGCGCATGGTCGATCAGCGTGGTAATATCCGCTTCAAACCGTATGCAGTTCGCATAAAAAAGATCAGCGCTGAAACGATAGATCAGAAGCCCGGGCTCCGTCTCCTCGCCTGGGGCAACCGGATCGGCTTCAAACCCGCGCGAATCCTGTTCCTGACGCAGAACCGTCGTATGCGGCTCATAGCTGTGCCGCACATGCCGGAACAGCGACAGAGCAATGGCCAGAAAAATCCCCTGCTGAACCCCGATCCCCACAACCGCCGCCGCCGTGACAAGCGCCAGCCGGAACTCACCGGGACTCTCCGGACGAATCGCCCGGATCGTCCGCACATCAATCATATCGACCGCTACCAGAAAGACGACCGCCGACAGAACGCAGCGCGGCAGATACTCCAGCGGCCCGGTCAGAAACAGCAGCACCCCGAAAGCCACCGCCGCGAACGTCACCTGTGCAAGCTGACTCCGCGCCCCGGATCGCACCGCCATCGCCGTCTGCGTCGGGCTGCCGTTCACCGTGAACGTGCCGCTGACCGCCGCCGCCAGATTGGCCGCGCTCAGCCCGAGAATATCCGCGTTCGCATCGGTTTTCTCATGAAACACACCGGCAAAACTGCGCGATGTCGCAATGCTCTGCGCAATGATCACAAACACGCACGACGCCGCCGCCGGCAACAGCACCACCGTCTTGTCCCAGCCGATAAACGGAAGATGAATATCCGGCAGTCCGCCCGCCACCGGCCCGATCGTCGCAACGCCCTGAGAGCCGAGATAGAGCACCCGGCTCGCAATAATCGACGCCACAACAACCAGTAACGGCACCGGCACCCGCGGCAGAAAACGACGCCCCGCCACAAGACTCAGCACCGTCAGCAGAGCAATCCCCGCCGTCAGCTCATGCAGATGCGTGACGTTCTTCAGCATCTCAAACAGAATCACCACCGGATTGCGGGACGCCGTGGCAATCCCCAGCATCTCCGGCAGCATCGTCACCGAAACCTGAATTCCGACCCCGGCCAGAAACCCGGCCAGAACTGTCCGCGACAGAAAATCAGCCAGAAACCCCAGCCGGAACAGCCGTCCGACCAGCAGAAACGCCGCGCAGAGCAACGCCACCACACTGACCATCTGCACATATTGCGGCGATCCGGGAGCCGCCAGCGGCGCCAGCGCACTCGCCAGAATGGCCGCCGTGGCGGAATCGGCGGCCACGACAAGATGTTTCGAAGACCCGAGCAGCGCAAAGGCGAGGGGAGGGAGCAGAACCGTATAAAGCCCCGTCACCGCTGGCATGCCGGCAATCCGCGTGTAACCCAGAACCTGCGGGATGTTGACGGAAGCCAGCGTAATCCCTGCCAGAACGTCCCGGCAGACTGCCGTCACTGACCGGCGTGGTGATGCAGGCGGGGTGGTCACGCGGGCAGGCCTCGTTTTAAGTTGCGGATGTGGCATCCGGTCACAGTGTAACGAAACAAACATAAAAGTCCGAACGGCAGGTTCATGACCGAACGTATCATCCGCATTGCAACAGCCCTGATCCGCGATGCAGACGGAAAAATACTGCTCGTCCGCAAACGCGGCACGCGGGCCTTCATGCAGCCCGGCGGCAAAATCGATCCCGGCGAAACCCCGCTCCAGGCCCTGCTGCGCGAACTGCAGGAAGAAATCGCCCTGCACCTGAAACCCGCCGACCTCGTCGATCTCGGAACCTTCGCTGCCCCGGCCGCGAATGAGCCCGGCTTTACCGTCGAAGCCGCCCTGTTCGCCGTCACCCGCACCGTCAGCCCCTCCGTTCAGGCCGAAATCGAGGAAGCAGCCTGGGTCGATCCCGCCGATCCCGGAACCATCGTGCTCGCCCCGCTGACCCGCGACTACGTGCTCCCGCTCTGCGCGGCCCTGAACGCGGAAGGCCCGATGGCCGAAACCGACTGCGGCGACGTCCTGACCCGCCTGCAAAACCCGCTGTAAATCCCGCCACCTGCTCCGGAGTCCGCCCGATGACCTTCCCCGCGACACCCACCGACGAACTCAGCAACGCCGCCGCCGAAGAGGCCGCGCGCGAACTCGTCCGTCTCATCGACGTCATGGCCAGACTCCGCGATCCTGAAACCGGCTGCCCCTGGGACCGCGAACAGACACCCGAAACCATAGCGCCATACGCCATCGAGGAAGCCTATGAAGTCGCCGACGCCATCGACCGCGGCGCATGGGATGACGTCGCCGACGAACTCGGAGACCTCCTGCTCCAGGTTGTCTATCAGGCCCGTATGGCCGAAGAAGAAGGCCGCTTCGCCTTCGCCACCGTCGCCCGTATGATCGCCGACAAGATGATCCGCCGCCACCCGCACGTCTTCGCCGACGAAACCCGCACAACCAGCGGCAGCGCCGGCATGCTGCAACAATGGGAAGCCCGTAAGGAACAGGAACGCATCGCCCGCGCCGAAAGCGGCGCCCTCGCCGGCGTGCCCCGCTCCCTGCCAGCCCTGCTGCGCGCCCGGAAAATAGCCGCCCGCGCCGCCCGCGTGGGCTTCGACTGGCCGGATGTCGAAGGCGTCGTCGAAAAAGTCCGTGAAGAACTCAGCGAAGTCGAAGCCGAAATCCGGTCCGGAGACCGCGCCGCCCTGCAGGACGAAATGGGCGATCTCCTCTTCTCCGTCGCCACCCTGGCCCGCCGCCTCGACCTCGACCCCGAAGCCTGCCTGAGACAGGCGACCGACAAATTCACCCGCCGCTTCAATGCCCTTGAAGCCATCCTCGCCTCGCGTGGCTTCACTCCCTCCGATCAGTCCGTCGAAGAACTCGATCAGGTCTGGCGGGACGTGAAAAAACGTGATGCAAAATCAAAGGGTCTCTGAAACTCAGGAACAGGACGCAACCATCGCCCGTCCGGCGGGGATCACAAATCACCCGCGTGCCCCGCCGGCAGAAAAGCCAGCGCGTCTGTTTATCAAAACCGCCGTCAAAACCACGAACCACCCCGATCACATCGTCGAATTAAACGCCCCGCCATCCAGCAGCACATTCTGCGCCACCATAAACCCGGCATGCTCGCTGCACAGAAACGCCGCCGTCGCGCCAAAATCCCCCGGTCGCCCGATATGCCCGGCCGGAACACTCTTCGCGAGTTCCCGCTCCGCTTCCTCCACACTGATCCCGAGCCGGTCTGCGTCCTTCCCGATCCGCCCTTTCAGACGATCCGTCTTATGCATCCCGGGCAACAGATTATTGATAATCACCCCATCCGACGCCGCCTGTCGCGCCGTCCCCGCCACAAATCCCGTCAGCCCGCAACGCGCCGCGTTGGAAAGACCAAGATCCGGAATAGGGTTTTTCACCGCCGCCGACGTAATGTTGACGACCCGCCCCCATTTCCGCCCGATCATCCCCGGCAGCACACTCTTCATCATCATAATCGGCGTCAGCATGTTCCCGTTGATCGCCGCCAGCCAGTCCGCTTCATCCCAGTCCGACCACACACCGGAAGGCGGCCCGCCCGCATTGTTGATGAGAATATCAGGCGCCGGCTCCGCTTCCAGCACCGCCTGGCGCCCCTCCCGCGTGGTGATGTCCGCCGCCACAACTTTCACCTCAACGCCATAACAGATCGTCAGACGGTCCGCCGCATCCTGCAATACCTCCGCATTACGGGCATTGATCGTCAGATGAACACCCGCCGCCGCAAGATGCTCCGCAACGGCATAGCCAAGGCCCTTCGAGGCAGCGCACACAATCGCCCTGCGATCGGCAATTCCAAGATCCATCGAAAATCTCCCGTTTTTCTCATAACGATACCGGCGCGGCAGAGTTGACCCGAACCATGTCCGACGCAAGGATCGACGTCAGTGCGAGCCAGCCAGATTCACAGGACATCCCCACGCCGATGACTGAAAGAAACGATACCCCCGGTCACCCGCTGGATCGCCCCGTCTGGTTCGCACTCAACGGATGCCAGGCCGGACTCGCCATCCATGCACCGGGCGCCCTGCGCTTCGATCCCGCGATCAGCCCGCTCGCAGCGGCAAAAAATGCCGCATCGCTGACCGGACTCCGCAATCTTGCCTGTGAGAACGAGGAGCTCTGGCAACTGGAAAAAGATCCCGGACCCGTTCCTCCGGGTATGAGCCTGGTCCGCGAAGCCATCTGCGTGCAGATGACGGCTCACACCCTGACCGCCTCCACAAAGTCGTTCCACGCCACCCCGCTCGGCGCGGACGACGCTGAAGACATGTTGGCCCTCGCAACCCTCACAGCCCCCGGCCCGTTCCGAAAAGATACTTACCGAATCGGCAGGTTTATCGGCATCCGCGAGAACGGCCGACTTATCGCCATGGCCGGCGAGCGCACAAAGCCAGACCATTTCACAGAAATCAGCGGCGTCTGCACCCATCCCGCTTTCCGGGGACGCGGCTATGCCGGGTTTCTGATGCGCGAAGTCGCGTCAGCCATCCTGGCCCGGGGCAAAACGCCGTTCCTGCATTGTTACGCCAGCAATCACGGCGCAATCGCTCTTTATGAATCCCTGGGATTCCGCACATTCCAGTCCGTCACCGCCCGAATCATCCGTCGCGACACAGACCCGGTTCCCGTTCCGGAAGAACCATAACCCGCATTTCACCCCAGACCCGTCGCCCGAAGCGCCTCCGCAACATCCCCGATCGGCGCCGCCCACGCCACATCCGGCAGGTCCGGCGCCCGCTGATCGAACAGCCTGACTCCCGGATACCAGAGACTGCGCGGCTCACCACCCGGCCCGGAGCACCGGTTTCCCGACGTCCAGCGCCAGTCTCCCCCGAAACGGTTCAGAAGCCACACCGGCCGCCCCACAGCGCCCGCCAGATGAGCCATCGCCGTATCGACACTGATAATCAGATCAAGCTCCGCCATCACCCCGGCCGTCGTCGCCATGTCGCCATCCGGTAAAGGCTCGAACCCGTCAGGCGTTTTCCCGGGTTGCAGCGAAACCCACCGGATACCCGGCACCTCCAGAACCGGCGCGAAAGCATCAAGCGGCACCGACCGCCGCCGGTCGAAACGATACGTCGCACTCCCCGCATAACAGAGCCCCACCCGGAGCCCCGGATGAAGCCGGTTCGCCACACCCGCTTCCCGTGACCGAAGATACGGCGCGAAAGAGGGCGGAGCCGCATCCCCAAGCAAAAAAGGCAGACTAAGAAGTGATGCTTTTGCACCGCATCCGTCCGCCGCATCACTTTCGGTCACGATCAGCCGCCCGGATCGGAAATAGTCTTTCCACACAGGAAGACTCTGCGATTCTACAACCAGACGGGCGAGGGAAGGCGGCACAACAAGACACACCGGAGCCCGTTCCGCCACAAACGGCACATAACGCAGAAACTGAATGAAATCGCCAAGACCCTGCTCGCCGCAAAGCAGAACACGTCCCTCCGCCTCCCGGCCGTCCCAGTCCGGCAGATCCGCCCGCGGCAACGGCCCGAGCACCGCCCGCCGCGCCTCGAAATCCCGCCACCCGTCCGCGAACCGCCCTTCCGCCAGCGCAACCGTCCCCCGGTTGAACCGCGCCCGCTCCGCATCCATCGTTCCCGGCGCCACCGCTATTACCCGATCAAACAACGTCTCCGCAGCCCGTCGCCGGCCAAGCTCGTTCAGCAGCGTCCCGCGATTCAGCGCCACCCGCGCATCATCCGGCCGAAGCCGCGCCGCCTCAGAAAATGCCAGATCAGCACGCGTCAGATCGCCAAGAGCCATCTCCGTCAGACCCAGATTATTCAGCGTCTCCGCCGTCGGCGCCCCCAGCAGAACCGCCCGGTCCAGCTCCGTCTTCGCCTCATCCAGCCGCCCGTCGCCGAACAGAACCGCCCCGTGATTGGCCGCCGCCGCAGGATCGTCCGGCAGAATGTCCCGGATCTCAGCCGAATGACGCACCGCTTCGTCAACTGCCCCGACACGCGCCAGAAGCCCCACCTGGTGCTGTCGCAGAACGACATCGTCCTTCGCCGCCAGCCGCCGCCCGTCCGCCAGCACCTTCAGCGCCTCTTCAATCCGGCCCCGTCGCTCAAGAAACCGGGCCAGAACCAGCCGTAATCCGGCCTCAAGCGGCCGTAGCCGGGTCGCCTCCCGCAATTCCGCTTCTGCCTCATCACATCGTCCCAGAGCCTCCAGCGCCTCACCATACGCCAGCCGCGCCTCCGGCAGATCCGGCGCCCCGAGCACCGCGACATGCAACGCGCCCCTAGCCGGTTCCGCATGACCCAGCGCCAGAAGCGACAGCCCCAGCGTGATATGAAACTCCGGACGCGGATCGGACCGGGCCGCCTGACCGGCAAACCCCGCAGCAAGATCGTACCGCCCCAGCGCATGCGCCGCCCGGGCCAGCGCATGCAGCACCACCGGATCGTCCGGTGCCCCGGCACGCAGCGCGAGCAGGTCCGCGAAAGCCGCCTGCGCCTCGCCACGCTCCAGCCGGCCCAGCGCGTCCAGCACACGCGCTTTCATGCCATTTCCACCCGACCGTGTCATCACGATATCTCCCGCTTCGCAGCCATGGTCATAAGAGGCGAGGGGCCATCCGCAAAGTTCCCGGCGCCACAGTCCGGCCCGATTTTCAATGCACTAAAAGAATGAAAACCATTTTCCGGAGCCCGCATGATGACGATGTCAGCCACCCCCGGACGCAACGCCGGCATCGATGTCCTGCGCGGCCTGTCCATCGTCCTCGTGGTCATCCATCATATGGCCATCCGCATCCCGCTGGCCCGGACCGGCCTCGCGGATATCCTGCCGCTTCCCGTGCTGAACGCCCTTGCCCGGAACGGTCAGACAGCCGTCACCATGTTCTTCGTGATCTCCGGCTTCCTCATTACCGGCACAACCCTCCGCCGATGGGGGAGCCTGTCCGCCGTCAGCCCCGTCGCCTTCTCGCGCCGCCGCGCCGCGCGGATCATGCCCTGTCTGCTCGTCCTCATCGTTCTGCTGAGCATCCTGGATCTGCTCCACATCCCGGATTACACCATCACCCACAAGGACCAGACGCTTCCCCGCGCCATCTTTTCCGCCTTCGCCATGCACCTCAACTGGTACGAAGCGCGAACCGGTTATCTCCCGGGCGGCTGGGACGTGCTCTGGTCCCTGTCCATCGAAGAACTGTTTTACTGCCTCTTCCCCGTCGCCTGCCTCACCGGCGCCTGGTTCCCGCGTCTGCTGCCCGCCTTCTGCGCCGCTCTCGCCCTGTCCCTTCCGATCCTTCTGAACAGCCTCAGCTCCGCCTCCGAAATCTGGCAGGACAAAGCTTATCTTCCCGGCATGGCCACCATCGCCACCGGCATCTGCGCCGCCCTCATCGCCAGCAGAATGTCCCCGGAAACAGGGCGCCAGCTCCGGGCGCCCCTCGGCATCATCGGCTCACTCACCCTCGCCGTCTGCCTGATCTGGCATCACACTCTCTGGGTTGCCCTGGGCAACAGCATCTCCCTGCTGCTGACTTTCTCCGTCGCCGCCCTGCTCATCGCCTTCCATCAGGGGTGGGTCGAAAACCGCATCGGACGCGGAACCGGCTGGCTCCGCTCGTTCGGAAAAATGAGCTACGAAGTCTATCTCTCTCACATGTTCATCGTGTTTCCGGCCATTGCCCTGTTTCATCGCACGGGAGGCGACATACGCACAGGCTGGCTCTGGTTCATCCCGGTTCTGGCGCTCTCCTGGTGCCTCGGGCGCGCTGTGTATCTCGGCTTGTCCCGTCCCGCCGATAAATGGTTTCTGAAACAGGCCCGTCCGGTCATCCACGCGCCTGCCTGAGCCGCCATGCCGGGTCGCGGTGACCGCTCCGGCATGATATGCAGCGGCCGCCCACGGACGACTTCAAGGACCACGTCATGATCCGACTGACAGAACTCAGACTGCCTCTGGATCATGTCCCGGAGGCGCTCCCCGAAGCCATTGCCACCCGTCTCGGCATCCCACCCGAAAATCTGCGCGGCTTTACAATCGCCCGACGCGGCTACGACGCCCGCAAACGCGGACGGATCAGCCTGGTCTACAATGTGGACTGCGATGTCACGGACGAAGCCGCGCTCCTCGCCCGCTGCGCCGGCGATCAGCGTATTCGCCCCACACCCGACACCACCTACCGTTTCCCCGGCGCCGATGGCTCTGTCCTGGCCCGCTCACCCGGCTTCATCCGTCCGGTCGTGATCGGCGCCGGCCCCTGCGGCCTGATGGCGGCCCTCATCCTCGCACAGGCCGGTCTCCGTCCCCTGATCCTGGAACGCGGCAAGGAAGTCCGCGAACGCACCGTCGATACCTTCGCCCTCTGGCGCAAATCCATCCTCACCCCGGAGAGCAATGTCCAGTTCGGAGAAGGCGGGGCAGGGACCTTCTCAGACGGAAAACTCTACAGCCAGGTCAGCGACCCCCGACACCTGGGCCGAAAAGTGCTGGAGGAATTTGTCCGGGCCGGCGCCCCCGAAGAAATCCTCTACGTCTCCAAACCCCATATCGGCACCTTCCGGCTCGTCTCCATGGTCGAGCATATCCGGCGCGAAATCGAAGCCGCCGGCGGCGAATACCGCTTCGGCGCCCGCGTGGAAGACCTCCTGCTCGACAGCGCCCGCCACGTCCGGGGCGTCCGCCTCGCTTCCGGAGAGGACATCGCCGCCTCTCACGTCATCCTCGCCGTCGGCCACAGCGCCCGCGATACCTTCGCCACACTCCATGACCAGGGCGTCGCCATGCAGCCCAAACCCTTCTCGATCGGCGTCCGCATCGAACACCCGCAATCCCTGATCGATGCCGAACGCTTCGGCCCGCAGGCAGGAACCGAAATCCTCGGCGCGGCGGATTACAAACTCGTCCACCACGCCACAAACGGACGCGGCGTCTACTCTTTCTGCATGTGCCCCGGCGGCACCGTCGTCGCCGCCACCTCCGAAACCGGACAGGTCGTCACCAATGGTATGAGCCAGTATTCCCGCGCCGAACGAAACGCGAATGCCGGCATCGTCGTCGAACTGAGGCCCGGCGAGGACTATCCGAACACCCCCCTCGGTGGCATCGCCTTCCAGCGCCACTGGGAACGACAGGCCTTTCTTGCAGGCGGCAGCATCTATAACGCCCCCGCCCAGCGTGTCGGAGATTTCCTCGCGGGCCGCCCCTCAACCCATCTCGGCGACGTCCTCCCGTCCTACCGCCCCGGCGTCACCCCCACGGACCTCGCAACCTGCCTGCCGGATTTCGTCACCGAGGCCATCCGCGAGGCCCTTCCTGCCTTCGCACGAAAACTTCACGCCTTCGCTCTCGAAGACGCCGTCCTCACAGGTGTCGAAACCCGCACCTCGTCGCCACTCCGCATCGCCCGCGAACCCGATGGCGCAAGCCCGAACACTCCCGGCCTCTACCCGGCAGGCGAGGGAGCCGGATACGCGGGCGGCATCCTGTCCGCCGCCATCGATGGCATCCGTATAGCCGAAGCCGTCGCCCTCTCCCTGTCCGGCCAGAAAGCAACCGGCCTCCTGCGCGGCTCAGCAGGGCTCGAACAGGCCGGCTGAAGACGCCCGTCTGTCAGCCGGCGGTCTGAGCGTGAGACAGAACGATCTTCCCCGAATGCGATCCGGATTCCATCATCTCATGGGCCGCCACAACCTCACCAAACGAAAAAACCTTGTGAATTAAAGGTGAGATTTCCCCGGACGCCAGCTTCGGCCAGACATGCTCCAGAAGCTCCGCCGCAACCCGCGCCTTATACGCCGAGCTCTGCGGACGAAGCGTCGTCCCTTTTATCGTAAGATTTCGCGTCAGAATGCGGGCGACATTCACATCCTTCGCCTTAGCGCCGGATTGCAGCGCGATAACGATCAGACGCCCTTTTACGGCAAGACACCGGAGATTCCGGTCCAGATAATCTCCGCCCAGAATGTCGAGAACAACCTCCACACCGTTTCCGCCCGTCAACTCCTTCACTCTTTCGACAAAATCTTCCTCGCGATAATCAATCGCTGTCGCCCCGAGCTTCTCACAAAGCTGACATTTCTCCGGACTTCCCGCCGTGGCGTAAGGCACCGCCCCGAACACCTTCGCCAGCTGGATCGCCGCCGTTCCTATCCCTCCGGCCCCGCCGTGAATAAGAACCCGCTCTCCGGATTGCAGCCCCGCCGCGATAAACAGGTTCGACCAGACCGTGAAAAAGGTCTCCGGCAACGCCGCCGCCCGAACTGCGTCAAAACCCTCCGGCCACGGAAGACACTGACCGGCCGGTACCGCGCAATACTCCGCATAGCCGCCACCATTCGTCAGAGCGCAGACCCGCGACCCCACCGCCGGAAACCGCACGCCCGCAACCGCCGGCCCCGCCGCAACAACTGTTCCCGCAACCTCAAGACCCAGTAACGGGCTCGCCCCAGGCGGCGGCGGATACAGCCCCTTGCGCTGCATGAGATCAGGCCGGTTTACTCCGCTCGCGGCAACCCGGATGAGAACCTCTCCCGCCTGCGGCGACGGAACCGGAACCGGTGCCAGATGCAGCACGGAAGGCGCTCCGGGTTCGTCAAAAACCACAGCCTGCATGACCAAAGGTAAAGCCGTTTGTTCCGACATCTCAGTCATCCTCCCCGCCACCCGGTCCGGCGCAACTCCAGGCCGCACGCGCAATACGATGTGATTCAGAGACCACGCGAACATCTCTCAGATGCCCGGACGTCTCCGTTGCGTGGCATAGCCTATCTCACTTTATTCAAAGACCACGATCAAAGAAAAATGACCGGAGGCACCCGCCGGAAAAACGCAGCGGTTCAGTCAGCCTTACAGGACACAAGATCCGCAACAGGCTCGGCCAGAGGACCAAGAGCCGCACGCATCCCGAACTCACCCGGCAGCGCTCCACGCGCAAACAGCACATTCACATGCCCCATTTTACGCCCTTTCCGGGCTTCCCGCTTACCGTAAAGATGTGGAATCAGCCCCGGCGCGCCGGTAATCTCCGGCCACAGCGCCATATCGTCCGGCCCGACCAGATTCTTCATCACCGCATCCGAATGCCGCACAGGCTCCGGCAGGGGCAGCCCCGCCACCGCCCGGATATGCATCTCAAACTGGTCAAAAGGACAGGCATCCATCGTCCAGTGCCCGGAATTGTGAGGGCGTGGCGCAATCTCGTTCACGAGAACCTCGCCACCGCGCCCGATAAACATCTCCACACCCAGAATCCCGATCAGATCCAGCCCCACAGCAATACGCCGCGCGGTTTCCCGTGCCTTTGCGGCAAGCGCCGGCTCAATCCGGGCCGGCGCAAAACTCAGATCCAGAATCCCGTCCCGGTGACGGTTCTCGGTGACATCGAAACAGCGCACCGTCCCGTCCTGCCCGCGCGCCACCATCACGCTGACTTCCATGCCGAAATCAACCAGCGCCTCCGCAACCAGCGGCTTCGGCGCCAGCGCCTCAAACGCAGCTTCAAGCCCGGCAGCCCCGGTCACGCGCCGCTGCCCCTTGCCGTCATAGCCCAGCCGCGTGGTCTTCAGAATAAACGGATACCCGAGCGCATCGGCCGCTTTCCCGAGACTCTCCCGGTCCGTCACCAGCCGCCACGGCGCGACATCAACCCCGATCGATTCCAGAAAAGTCTTTTCCTGCTCACGATCCTGACTGATCCGCAGAACATGGCCCGACGGATGCACCGGGCGCAGCTCCGAAAGAAGATCAAGCCCCTCAGCCGGAATATTCTCAAACTCAAAGGTGATAACGTCCACGGCTTCGGCAAAGCGCCTCAGAACAGCAGGGTCGTTATACGCACCCACCGTCACCGCGTGCGAAACCTGCGCCCCCGGATCATCCGGCCCGTGCGCCAGAATATGCGACCGGAAGCCCAGCCGCGCCGCCGCCATGGCCGACATGCGACCAAGCTGCCCGCCACCGACAATGCCGATCACTGCATTGGGTGAAAGCATGCCGCCGTCCTTATTCTTCCGGTTCATCGCGCACGGAGGCCGTCTGAAGAGCGCGCCACGTATCAAGCCGGGCCGCCAGATCCGCATCAGTCAGCGCCAGGATCGACGCCGCAAGAAGAGCCGCGTTGATCGCCCCGGCTTTCCCGATCGCAAGCGTCCCCACAGGCACGCCGCCCGGCATCTGAACGATCGAAAGCAGGCTGTCCATGCCCTTCAGCGCCTTCGATTCAACCGGCACACCCAGCACCGGCAGCCGCGTCCAGGCCGCACACATGCCCGGCAAATGCGCGGCCCCGCCAGCCCCGGCGATAATCACCGACAGTCCGCGCTCGACAGCCGTCCTCGCATACTCAGCCAGCCGGTCCGGCGTGCGATGCGCCGAAACGATCCGCGCCTCGAACGAAACCTCCAGCGTGGTCAGCATGTCAGTCGCATGACGCATGGTTTCCCAGTCCGACTGGCTGCCCATAATCACGCCGACACGGGCCGAGCCTCTGTCTTCGGCAGCGGCTTCCACATCGCCATTCGGTGCGGTCAGAGGCGCGTTTTCAATATCATTCATTACTCAGCGGTTCCCCCGAAAGCTCGCCGAGCTCCCGGGCCTTTCAGGTTTCATCAGGCCCCGACTCACAGCCCGGTCAGGCAATGCTGTCCGGAATGAGGTGACTCTCAATCCAGGAAATCTCATCTTTCAACAGAAGTTTTCGCTTTTTCAGTCGCTGGAGATGGAGCTGATCCATCGGTTCAAGGGCCAGACGGTCAATGACCGTATCCAGGTCCCGGTGTTCGCTCCGCAACTCATGTAGCTTGCGCAGCATACTGTCCCGGTCACGCAGCATTGCACCTCCGGCCTCGCAAGGCGATCTCAGTCAAGGGTCCGTGGCCTCCCGCCTTAATCGTCCATCGTTCACGCATACGACATCCCGGCCACGTTATGATACGAAGCGCCGTTGCGCCAGTATCCCGCATGCATGGCTTAACGGAAGAAGCCGGCAACGCAGTCCCGCTTATGTCAAACATGAGCAAATTTTCATGAAAAACCGGCGAAAGACGCGTTAGCGTCATTTTATCGCAGCCACAGACTGAAGGAGCGAGACCATGAGCAAACAGTCCCGGATCGAAAGCCTGCACCGCCGGCACTCAACCCTCGACGCGAAAATCCACGACGAAGGACACCGGCCGATGCCGGATCAGCGCGTGCTCATGTCTCTCAAACTGCAGAAACTTCGCGTAAAAGAAGAAATGGACAGACTGCGCACAACCCTCTGATCCATAATCCGTCGTCGCGGCCCGCCGGAAAGGCAGGCCGAGCGACAGCGGAAACTCAGTCTTCCTCGCTGATTTCAACCCGGGGAGGAACTTCCCGGCCTTCACGAACCAGACGATCATTGCCGGCCGTTACGGCAGCATTGAGGTCCGTCTGGCTGCACAGACCCAGCGTAACCGGATCGCGGGGCTTGATGTTCGGGCTGTTCCAGTGCTGCTTGTCCCGCACCTTGGCAATCGTGTCCTTGGTCGTGCCCAGCAGCTTGGCAACCTGCTGGTCCTGCAACTGCGGGAAATTGCGGAGAAGAAAGGCAATCCCGTCCGGACGGTCATTGCGCCGCGCAACCGGCGTATAGCGGGCACCTTTTGCCCGACGCTTCACCGGGTTGCTGGCTGCAAGAATTTTGAGACGCGCGTTAGTATCTTTTTCGCAACGGTTGATTTCCGCCTGCGTCACCTGATGATTCGCAACCGGGTCGTAACCCACAATGCCCTGAGCGACTTCACCATCCGCGATGGCCTGCACCTCAAGCGGATGCATGCCGCAGAATTCAGCCACCTGCTGGAACGTCAGAGCGGTTTTCTCGATCAGCCAGACGGCCGTCGCTTTTGGCATTAAGGGAAGCGTCGTCATCGATCGGTCCTGTTGCTGCGTGGTCGTTCGGCGCTCACGCAGGCACCGGGTCCGGTCTTCGGGACGAAGCGAGGCTCCGGCCCTGCGTGCCTGCCGGCGCGCTCTTGGGGGACGGTAATGGCCGCGACCCGCCTTCGGGTCAAGCCAAAATCACCGTCACCAGAGACAGGCAGACCATCATAAAAAAAACCCTGTTCCCGGTATGTTGCCGGAAACAGGGCTTTTCGGGCGCTTCCCGACGGGATCGCGCAATCAGTCTTCCTTGCGCTTGCCAATACCCGCAAAACGCTTGTTGAACTTTGCCACCTGGCCGCCCGTATCAAGCATGCGCTGCACGCCGGTCCACGCCGGATGAGATTTCGGATCGATGTCCAGACGCAGCGTGTGACCGGGCGTGCCGGCGCAGGAACGGGTCTTGAACTCGGTGCCGTCTGTCATGACGACATTGATTTCGTGATACTCAGGATGGATACCGGACTTCATGTCAGAAAAATCTTTCGATGGAGAGAGTCCCGATGCCGACCGGGACAGACTGGCGCCTGCTATACGGATATCATTCGCGCGTTGCAATGCCCCTGTGGAAGAGAAAACTGCCGCCTGGCAGTCAGTTTGCCACCAGATAACGCCGCTGTTTATCCCGTAATGTAAGTGCCCGTTACGACTATGCTGGACCTGAAACGCATTGTCGCATGAATATCTGTGAAATATACGATAATAATCTGAATATGTCAGCAATATGTTGCGAATGGTTTAACATTACTGTTGTAAAATGGCCGGAAAAGCCGGATAACACCTGCCCAACATTAAATTTTCTGAGGGTCCAATGGCCGAGACTAAGCTGAAAGTACATACTCCGGGTTGGGTTGCCGACTTCAGAGCCTTCATTATGCGTGGCAACGTGGTCGATATGGCCGTCGGTGTGATCATCGGCGCGGCATTCACCGCCATCGTCAACAGCCTGGTGAAAGACGTCTTCAATCCGTTCCTCGGACTGCTCATCGGCGGTATAGATTTCAGCAACCTCTTCGTGACCCTGAAAGGCCCGGTCGAGCCAACCCTCGCGGAGGCCCAGAAAGCCGGTTCCGTCACAATCAATTACGGCGTGTTCCTCAACGCGGTCATCCAGTTCCTGATCGTCGCAATGGTCATCTTCTGGGTCGTGCGCCTGCTGAGCAAAATGCACACGACAAAAGACGATGCCCCCGCCGCGCCGCCTCCGCCAACCAAGAGCGAAATTCTGCTGCAGGACATTCGCGATCTGCTCGTAAAGCAGCAGACACACGGCTGATTCTCTCAGTTACAGTTCAGACCGGAAAAAGGGAGGCTTCGGCCTCCCTTTTTTTATGCTGCGTTCTCTCGGCGCCACATCTTTATCATCGGACTGATGTGTCCGCCCCGCACGATTTCAGGGCCGGTTAACCCCATCGTTCAGTTCAGCATGTGTCGAAGCGGCAACAAACCGGCAGCTTTAATGTTTCGTAATCAAAATTATATTGAAACAAAAATAAATTTAGCGTTACTTCGCGAAGTTGCCCAATCGTAACGGTTCTGCGGAGAAGACCCAATTTCATGAAGCTAAGAACAAAGCTCATCGCAGCGACAATTCTGGCAATGCCGTCTGCAATCACGACGTCTGAAGCCGCCTCCACCGTCGTCAGACATCATACCGGGCTGAAAGGAAAAACCACCCGGCCAGCAACAGCACAATCCGTCACCACAAAATCACAGGCACGGACCCCAACAGCCACGCAGCAACCCTATGTCGCATCCGCCGATTCCGGCGAAGCCGTCATCGTGACGGGAACGCACGCCACCAATCGCCATGCACGGCAAAGCTCATCCCCGGTCACCGTCGTCTCCGCCGCCACCCTGGCCCGTTCCGGGCAGGTCAATCTGGCGGACGCCCTGACGCGGACCTACGCCTCAATCAACGTCGTTGCGATGGGCGCCGATTCAGCAGCCCTGACATCATCCATCCAGATGCGCGGCCTGGGACCAAACGAAGTCCTCGTCCTTATCGATGGCAAACGCAGGCACTCCACAGCCAATATCGTCGCGGATTCAGGCCCGCAGTTCGGCTCGACAGGCGCGGATCTCAACATGATCCCCGCCAACATGATCGACCACATCGAAGTACTGGAAGACGGCGCGGCGGCCATGTACGGCTCGGACGCCATCGCCGGCGTGGTCAACATCATCACGAAGAAAACAAATCACGGCGTCAACATGAGCGCCCAGACCGGCGCAAACGCCTATAACGGCGACGGCTGGCAATACCAGCTCAATGCCGATGGTGGCGTCAAATGGGGCGATAACGGCTTCCTGCACCTCAGCGGCCAGATGTACCACACCGACCACATGACCGTCGGCGCCAAAGATCATCGCCTGCTCGGTTACTGGCCGGAAGGCGCCTCAACGAGCGCCTATTACACAGGTGTTCAGTCAAACACGATCAATGTCCCGGCTAACTCTAACAAGATCCTCGGTCGCCCTGAAGAAACCCGCGAAAATTTCGGCATGGAGTGGGGTAAGGACATTATCAATGACCGCCTGCAGTTCTACGGAAACCTGACCTACGCTCACCGCCACGGCGAAGCCTATGAGAATTACCGTATCCCGAGCAGCGCACCTGGCATGTATCCTTACGGTTACTCACCGCTCGAAACCAACGAAGAAAACGATTATGCCGTAACAATGGGCCTGAAAGGCGACAAACTGTTCGGAAGCTGGGACTGGGACGCCAGCTCAACCTACGGCGCCGACGGCACCAAAATCGGCAACAAAAACACAGCCAACACCGGCATGCTGGCCTCCACCTGCTCAACCAGTCCGTCCAGCGCCTATTATTCAACGGACGGATGCGGCTGGTCGCCCTCGTCAACCCGCGCCGAAACGTATCGCATGGCGCAGTGGACGAATAATCTGGATTTCCGCCACCACTTCAACATCGCCCATGCCGTGCCGATGACCCTCGCGGTCGGCGGCGAACACCGGCTGGAAACCTACCAGATCCTGGCCGGCAACCCGAACTCCTACCAGCTCGGCGGCACGCAGGGTTATGCCGGCCTCGGCCCGCAAAGCGCCGGCAACTGGCATCGCGATATCTTTGCAGCCTATATCGACGGCGATTTCCGTCTCCTGAAGAACTGGGACCTGGACTTCGCCGGCCGCTTCGAACACTACACCGATGTCGGCAACGCCCAGAACGGCAAGATCTCCACACGCTATGATATCACAAAACGCATCGCGGTTCGCGGCACGATCAGCACCGGCTTTCGGGCGCCAACACTCGCTGAACAGCACTACAGCGCCATGAACGTCGGTCCGTCCAGCGCCTCCGGTATGCTCGCGGTCGATTCAGCCGCCGCACGCTCCCTCGGCGCCTCGAAGCTGAAGCCCGAACAGTCCGTCAGCGCCAGCGGCGGCATCGTCCTGGAACCCGTCAACGGCTTCCATGTCGAGGCGGACGTTTACCAGATCAATCTCCGTGACCGCATCGTCGGCGGCGGCACCGTCAACGGTCAGGCCGCGGTGAACGCCATCGAGGCCATGGGCTATACCCTTGCCGGCCCGGCACTCACCGATACCTCGCAGGACAGCGCCTATTATCTGACCAACGGCGCCAGCACCCGCACACAGGGGCTCGATATCAAGGCCGATTACACCTTCCGCATGCATCGCTACGGCAATCTGATGCTGACAATGGCGCTCGATCTGAACCGCACCCGCCTGCACCATAACGGACTGGATTCAACCGGGAATCCCATTCTGAACGCACAGAATATCGGCTATATCACCACCGCCTATCCACGCAGCAAAATCATCCTCAACGCCTATTACACCGTCGGTAAATGGGACGTGAACGTGCGCCAGACACGTTACGGCGAAACCACCGACATGCTCGAATATCAGGACTGGACCAACGGCGCTCTGACCTGCGGCGCGGACGGAAAAGCTCTTCGCTACTCGAACAGCTGCTTCATGCAGTTCAAAAACACGCCGCGCTGGCTGACAGATCTCGAAATCGGTTACCGGTTCAACCAGCACTTTCACCTCGCCGTCGGCGCGAACGACATCTTCAACGTCCGCCCCCGCAAAGTGCCCCAGGTCGCCAACGCTTACGGCGCACAGGTCTACGATCAGTTTTCGCTCCAGGTGCCCGTCACCGGCGGGTATTATTACGGCCGCCTGAACGTTACCTTCTGAATCAGAAAACAGGCGGAGAACACTCAAACCTCCGTCTGCCCTGTTTGCCGAAACCACCTGAGGACAGATTATGACGACGGAGTCCCGCTATCCGGCACAGACACGCAGACAACTGCTGACCCGGATCGGTATCCTCGCCGGCAGCGCCGGCCTCTATCAGGCCATGACCAGCCTGGGCCACGCCATGGGGACCGACTTCAAAGGCCCTCCACACCTCACCGGAGCCAGACCCGGAACCACCGTCCTCGTCCTGGGCGCCGGCCTCTCCGGCATGCTCGCCGCTTACGAACTCCGCCGCGCCGGTTACAGCGTGCGTATCCTCGAATTCCAGAACCGGGCCGGCGGTCGCAACATCACCCTTCGCGGCGGCGACACCCTCACCGAACTCGGCGGCGCGACGCAGAAAGTTGGTTTCGCACCCGGTAACTATATCAATCCAGGCCCCTGGCGTATCCCTTACCATCACCAGGGCCTGCTCCATTACTGCCGCGAATTCAGGATCGCCCTCGAACCCTTCGTGCAGCTCAATCACAACGCCTGGCTGCATTCTTCCTCAACATTTGGCGGCAAACCTGTCCGCTACCGTGAGCTCGCCTCGGACATAAACGGCTACACCGGTGAACTGCTCGCCAAAGCCATCGACCAGCACAAGCTCGATGACCTCGTCATGCCGGAAGAGCGCGAACATGTCCTCAGCACCGTTCGTGGCTGGGCCGGTCTCAGCGACAAAGGCACATGGGCCTCCGGCGCCCGCTCATCGCTCCGTCGCGGCTACGACAAAATGCCTTCCGCCGGTATCGACGGCGCGCCGACCTACTCCACGCCATTCCCCCGCGCCGAAGTGATGAAATCCGGCCTCTGGCAATGGATGGCCTTCCCCGAAGCTCTGGATATGCAGACAACCATGTTCCAGCCCGTCGGCGGCATGGACAATATCGGCAAAGGATTTGCCAGCAGGGTCCACGACCTCATCACGCTCGGCTGTGCGGTCACGTCCATCCACCAGGACGATCACGGCGTCAAAGTTACCTACAAAGACACAGCTCACGGCAACGCCATCCGCGAAGCCGCCGCCGATTACTGCGTCTGCACCATCCCGCTGCCCGTCCTGTCGCAACTCGATATCCAGGTCAGCGGCCCCCTGAAATCAGCCATCGCCGCTGTTCCTTATGCTTCCTCCGTGAAACTCGCCTTCGAGTTCAAACGACGCTTCTGGGAGGAAGACGACCAGATCTACGGCGGCATCAGCTTCACCGACCAGCCTATCAGCCAGATCTCCTACCCCGGTCACGGCGCCCTCTCAAAAGGCCCGGCCGTCCTGCTCGGTGGCTACATGTTCGGCCCCGCCGCTTACGATTTCGCCGGCATGACCCCGGCGCAACGCGTCGAGGAAGGGCTCCGGCAGGGTTCGGTTTTCCACCCGAAACAATACCGAAGCGAATTTCTCAACGGAATCGGCGTCGCCTGGAGCCGCATGCCCTGGACCCTTGGTTGCTGCAGCATGTGGTCAGAACAGGCCCGTAAAGCCCACTACAAAACACTGGTCTCCATGGATAACCGCATCGTTCTCGCCGGCGAACACGCCTCCTATGTCGGCTGCTGGCAGGAAGGCGCCATCCTCTCCTCACTCGCCGCCGCTACCCAACTGCACAAACGCGCGACAGGAGCCGCCTGATGCGCCGTTTTCTTCTGCTCCTCGCAATCCTCCTCGCCGGGACCGTCCTGCCACACACTGCGTGCGCCGACACCGCCAGCGGCGAGGCCGGCAGCCTGCAACCCATGGCAACAGGCGAAGCCGTCTACCACCACGTCTGCCAAGCCTGCCACATGCCGGACGGCAAAGGCGCGCGAAACATTGCAGGAGCCGGTTTCCCCGCGCTCGCCGGTAACGCCAGACTTCAGGACCCCGGTTATCCCATCTACATGGTTCTCAATGGCCGCGGCGGTATGCCCTGGTTCTCTGGCCTCCTCAACGACAAACAGATCGCCGATGTCGTCAATTATGTCCGCACCCATTTCGGCAATCACTGGCAGGATGCCGCAAAGCCGGAAGCCGTCAGCGAAATGCGTCCGGACATCAAACTGGAAGAATAAGAAACGCAGAATCCATAATCTCCCGCGCCATCGGACTCAGCGGGCGCGAACAGCCTTTCCTGACACCGATGACCCAACTCTCTGCCGGATATCCAATTCCTGCATCAGATCGGAGACGAAGCAGGCATGTTTCTGCTATTCGACAGTATCGCAGTGGTAAATGTTCTCCATCGTTCCAAAGCGAGCCGGTCATTCAGAGACACCGTCGAAGAGTAACCGCTCAGTATTTGCACGCGGCAAAACTCTCAAAAGATCAGACCCGCCGCTTTTATCCGGAACTCCGCACAACACGTCCGGAATCCTCCCACATAAACCATTCCGCAACAGGGCAGGGGCCACCACTCACACAAACGCAGCAACACACCCTCAGCCCGCCATCCCGATCACAAACACGATACCCCGGCCAGAACAGACCGCACAGAATTACCGCACGGAGACCGGCAAACAGCGCCCCGTCAGCATCCCGCGCCGGAAACCAAAAACCCATTATGTGGGCACAAAAAACTACATATTGAATTTCCGAAAAGCCCGCCCTACTGATTCCGGTCACTGACCCGAACCGGAAACCAATAACAATGAACAAGGTAAGTCAGATCTGGCCGGACGGCACACAGACCCTCGGGAGAGGGCTGACACTTATGGTCGCCGTCAGCGCCGGACACACCACAATCCCGGCCCTGATGGCACATCTCACCCTGTCCCGAAGCACGACACAGCGCCTGGCCTCCGCCCTCGTCCAGACCGGCTGGCTCGTCCAGAACAGCGACCATACCTACGCTCTCGGTCCCTGCCTGCTGGAGCTCGCTTCAGGACAGGAGGAAAACCCGCTCCGCGACCTCGCGAAACCCCTGTTGCGCAACCTCGGAGACCGCACACGCGACACCGTGCATCTCGGCATCCGCTCCGGCGATGACGTACTCTATCTCGATAAAGTCTACGGCCAGCGTGGCCTGGAAATGCGCTCCCGCACAGGCCTGCGTCTGCCGCTGGCACTGACCGGCATCGGACGCGCCCTCATCCTCGACGACACCCCCATGGAGTGGGAACGTCTCTACCACCTCGCCGGAGGACAGCCGGAAAAATTCGCCTCCTGGCTCACACGGATGCGCGGCTATCAGAAGTCCCGCCACGTCTTCGATCTGGAAGACAACGAACCGGGTATCCACTGCGTCGCGGCCCCCGTCTGCGACAGCAACGGCCAGATCACGGCAGCCCTTAGCGTCGCCAGCGCCTCGCCCTATCTGCCCAGACGCCGCATGGAAGAACTGGCCCCGATGGTCCGGCACACAGCCGAAGCCCTGTCCCGTCAGCTCGGCTGGAAAGGCGAACGCTCCGATGCAGCCTGAACCTGTCCCGTCACCCGTCCTGATCGGGCTCGACTGGGGCACCTCCTCGCTCAGAGCCTGGCTGTTCGACAGCACCGGACAGACGCAGGAAGAAAAAATCCTTCCGCACGGCATCCTCAACCTGCCGGAAGGCGGCTTTAACGCCGTGCTGGAAAAAATCTGCACCCCCTGGCCAGACCTCCCTTTGATCGCCTGCGGCATGATCGGCAGCGCAAACGGCCTGCGTAACGTCGCCTACCTGCCATGCCCCGGTTCCATCGCCGGCCTGGCGGATAAACTCGAAATCCACCCGACCCCCCGTGGCCCGCTCCATATCGTGCCCGGTCTCATGCAGCGCGGCGCCATGCCCGACGTCATGCGCGGCGAGGAAACCCAGATCGCGGGCGTCCTCGCTCAACACCCCGGCACGACATCGCACACCACCATCGTGCTCCCCGGCACCCACTCAAAATGGGCCATCGTCAAAGAGGGCGCCCTGACAGAATTCCGAACCTTCATGACAGGCGAACTCTACGCCGTGCTGTCAAAACACAGCATTCTTGGCCGCCTGTCCTCCACGGAACCGACCACCCCCGACAACCGCGCAGCCGCATTCAGACAGGGCGTCCTGTCCGCGAAGACCGGCATTCCCCTGTCCGCCCGCCTGTTCTCGGACCGCGCCCTGGTGCTCGCCGGAAACCTCGCCGCCAGTTGCGCCCCGGATTATCTCTCCGGTCTGCTGATCGGCGATGAGATCCAGGCCGGCATCCACCTCCAGCCCCGCGAAACCCCGCCGGTCATCGCCGGTGAAGACACCCTCTGCGAACACTACCGGACAGCCTTCCGTATTCTCGGCTATCCGGAGCCGGAACTGATCGGCAACACCGCCGCCGCCGGACTGTTTCTCATCGCCCGGAAAGCCGGGCTCGTCCCCGATCCCCGTTCCGAAAAAGGACCGCTCGTATGAATGCTTTTTCCAGAGCCATGGCCCGATGTCCGCTGATCGCCATCCTGCGTGGCGTCAGACCCGATGAAGCCGTCGCTATCGGGCAGGCCCTCGTCGATGCCGGATTTACCATCATCGAGGTGCCGATGAACTCCCCCGACCCCCTGAAAAGCATCGCCCTGCTTCAGGAAACCTTCGGAGATAAAGTTCTGGTCGGGGCAGGGACCGTCACCTCGGTTGGAATGGCATCCGATGTCGCAAAAGCCGGCGGCAAACTGATCGTCATGCCGCACGCGGATACCGCCGTCATCACCCGCGCCGTGCAGGAAGGCATGATCTGCACCCCCGGTGTCTGCACCCCCACCGAAGGCTTCGCGGCGCTGAATGCCGGCGCCACCGCCCTCAAGATGTTCCCCGCCGAACAGCTCGGCCCGAAAATCCTCGCCGCCTGGAAAAGCGTCTTTCCGAAAGACACCGCCTTCATCCCCGTCGGCGGCATCACCCCCGACACCATGCAGGATTACTTCAGCGCCGGAGCCGCCGGCTTCGGTCTCGGCTCCGCGCTCTACAAGGCCGGCAGAACCCCCGAAGACGTCTCCGCCGCCGCCGGCGCCTTTATCCGGGCTCTCCCATAACCCCGGACCTCATAAACAATAAAAAGAAAATCAGCATGAAAATCACCGCGCTCAAAACATACCTCGTTCCTCCCCGCTGGCTGTTCCTGAAAATCGAAACGGACGAGGGCGTCAGCGGCTGGGGTGAGCCGGTCGTGGAAGGTCGCGCGGAGACCGTCGCCACCATGGTCGCCGAACTCTCGGACTACCTGATCGGAAAAGATCCCGCCCTGATTGAAGACCACTGGAACGTCATGTATCGCGGCGGCTTCTATCGCGGCGGCGCCATCCATATGAGCGCCATCGCCGGCATCGATCAGGCCCTGTGGGATATCAAAGGCAAAACCCTCGGCGTGCCCGTCTGGCAGCTTCTCGGTGGAAAATGCCGTGACCGCATCAGGGTCTATTCCTGGATCGGCGGCGACCGCCCCGCCGACACGGCCAAAGCCGCCATCGCCGCGAAAGAACGCGGCTTCACCGCCGTCAAGATGAACGCCACCGAAGAACTGCAATTCGTCGACAGCCACGAGAAAGTCGATGCCGCCATCGCCCGTGTCGCCGCCATCCGCGAGGCCGTCGGCCCGCATTTCGGCATCGGCGTGGATTTCCACGGCCGCGTCCACCGCCCGATGGCGAAAATCCTCGTGCGCGAACTCCAGCCTTACGACCTGATGTTCATCGAGGAACCCGTTCTCAGCGAAAATTACGACGCCCTGCCCGAAATCACCGCCCAGACCTCCACCCCCATCGCCCTGGGAGAGCGCCTGTTCTCACGCTGGGATTTCAAAAACATCCTGAAGCAGGGCTGCGTCGACATCATCCAGCCCGACCCCTCCCACTCCGGCGGCATCACCGAAACCCGGAAAATCGCCGCCATGGCCGAAGCCTACGATGTCGCCCTCGCGCTCCATTGCCCGCTCGGCCCGATCGCTCTCGCCGCCAACCTGCAACTCGATGCCGTCTGCTACAACGCCTTCATCCAGGAGCAGAGCCTCGGCATCCACTACAACGCCACGAACGATCTCCTCGATTACCTGTCCGACCCCAACGTCTTTTCCTATGTGGATGGCTTCGTCGCGATCCCCGACGCCCCCGGCCTCGGCATCGAGGTCAATGAAGACTACGTGCAGGAAAAGGCGAGGGAAGGTCACCGCTGGCGCAACCCGGTCTGGCGCCATGCGGACGGCTCATTCGCCGAGTGGTAAAATATCCGTCCGGAGAAACAGAATTCCGTCCCACACAAAATAAAGACGGATAACACCAGCCCGTGCAGCCTGCATGCACAGGGGAGAAGAAGAAGTGGCGCAGCAATCCACCCTCTCCCTGCCCGGCGCCACGCCGCAGCAGGATCATGACGACACCGGCGCTTTCACCGCGCTGAAACCCTACTGGCGCGTCACCATCGCCGCCTTCCTCGGATGGTTCATGGACGCCTTCGATCAGGTGGCGCTCCTGCTCTGCCTGCCCGATATCGGCCACTCGCTCGGAGCCGGTCTGACGGCAATGGGATTCGTCATCACCGCCCAGAGCATCGGCCGCGTCATCGGCAATACGAGCTGGGGCTGGCTGTCGGACAAACACGGCCGTAAAATCACCTTCATGCTCGGCGTCATGTGGTTCGCGGCCTTCTCCGGCCTCACCGCCGTCACATGGACCTACGCCGGCATGGTCGCCGTGCAGTTCCTGTTCGGCATCGGCTTCGGCGGCGAATGGACAGCCTCCGCCGCTCTCCTGATGGAAAGTGTGCCGGCCCGGTCCCGCTCCCTGGCCTCGGCCATCATGATGGCCGGATACGAATGCGGCTTCCTTGCCGCCGCCGCCATACAGCCCTTCGTGCTGCCACACTGGGGCTGGCGCGGCCTGTTCGTCATCGGCGTGCTGCCCGCCGTGCTGGCCGTGTTCATCCGGCGCGGCGTGCCGGAAAGCCCCGTCTGGCTGAAAACACAGGAAACAGCCCGACAGAACACCAGACCCGTCAGTCCGCCAAAACTGAAACTCACCGGCGCCGCCATTCAGGCTTTCATCTTCATGGCGGTGCTCCAGTTCCAGAACGCGGCCATCTACAGCTTCTACCCGACCGTCCTGCGGGAAGTGCAGAAACTCTCGCCCGGCGCGATCTTTCCCCTGATCGCCGCCTACTGCGTCGGCTCGCTGGCGGGAAAACCAGTATGCGGCCTGCTCGCCGCCCGGATCGGGGAGCGGCCCGTCTTTGTCGGTTACTTCCTCATCACACTGCTGGATATCTGGCCGTTCGTGTCAGGGCAGAGCGACGCCATCCTCCTGCCAGCCGCCCTCGTCATGGGCCTGTTCGGTAACGCCGTCTTCGCCCTCGTGCCGCATTACCTTTCACAGCGTTTTCCATCCTCTTCCCGCTCGTTCGGAATGGGATGCAGTTACGCTCTGGCCGCGCTGGGGCAGGGGATCGCAGGATTTTTCGTGCCATGGCTCGGCAGCCGCTACGGACTGCCCGTCGCCATCAGCACCTCAGTCATTATCGGCACGCTGGCCGTCACCGCTGCCGTGTTTTATCGTCCGCCCACGCTGCCCGGCGCGCATATGGAAGGCGAGGAGGCCTGATAAACGTGATCCCATCCTTCGCAACCGGTCTGAGCGACGCGGCAGCCCCCGATTTCCTGCCGCGTGACCGGTTTGCCGCCACCTGCTTCGATCCGGAATTCCGAAATGTCATCCCGACTCTTTCCGATACCGAACGACTGGTGACCGGAACCGCCTGGGCGGAAGGCCCCGTCTGGTTCGGAGACGGCCGCTACCTGCTCTGGAGCGATATCCCGAACAACCGCATCCTGCGCTGGTCCGAGGAAACGCGCCGCTCCTCCGTCTTCCGCGCCCCCTCGTACCACGCAAACGGCAACACGCGCGACAATCAGGGTCGCCTCATCACCTGCGAACACGAAACACGACGCGTCACGCGCACGGAATATAACGGCACAATCACCGTGCTGGCAGACCGCTTCAACGGAAAACGCCTCAATTCACCCAATGATATCGTTACCGGACCAGAGGGCTCCATCTGGTTCACCGATCCCGATTACGGTCTCCTCAGCCCGTATGAAGGAGGCGGGGGCGAGCCTGAACTGCCAGCGGCGCTCTACAGAACAGACCCGTCCGGAACCGTGCATCTCGCCGATGACGGCTTCATCAATCCCAACGGCCTCTGCTTCTCACCCGACCGGCGAATATTATACGTCATCGACACAGGTGCGCAGCCAAACCTCATCTGGGCCTGCACCCTCAATGAGACCCGAACGCGCATCACGAGCCGGAACATTCTGATCACCGCGCCACGGGACGAAGCCGGAGACGGCTTCCGCTGCGACACGGCCGGCAATCTCTGGTGCGGCTGGGGCGGCCAGCCGGAGCAGAACGGCGTGAAAATCTTCGGCCCGGACGGCGCCCTGCGCGCCTTCATCCCGCTTCCCGAACGCTGCGCCAATCTCTGCTTTGGCGGCATCAAACGAAACCGCCTGTTCATGGCGGCCTCCCACGGGCTGTATGCCCTCTATGTCGATCAGCAGGGCGATACCAGGATCTGAAACAGCGGACCGGCACAGTTTTACACCGGAAACGAAGCCGGCGGCACGCCCCGGATTTTACAAACGGGCCAGCCCGGGTAAAACCCGTCCCACGCAGATCGGGACAGCCCGCATGAACATAAACACGTCCGAGCCCATCCATCCGACGAGACCACAACAGGGTTACGTCGCGGTCATCATGCGCACAAAAGACCGCCCGCTGCTGCTGCCCCGCGCCCTGGGCAGCGTCCGCCTGCAATCCTTCCCCGACTGGCACCTCTATCTGGTGAACGACGGCGGCGACAGAGAAGCCCTGGAAAACCAGCTCGCCCTGTATCGCACCGTCTTCGGAGACCAGCTCACCGTCATCCACCATGAAACGAGCCTGGGCATGGAGGCCGCCTCCAACGCCGCCCTGGCAGCGGGAGAGGAAGAATTCGTCGTCGTTCACGATGACGACGACACCTGGGATGTCGATTTCCTCCGCGAAACAGTCTGCTTTCTCAACAGCCCGAAAAATACTCACTGCCCCGGCGTCGCCACGGACTGCGTTGTCATCAACGAGGAGATCGAAGAAGGAACAGTCCGCGAAACCAGAAGACATATCTGGAAACATGACGATGGCGTCGTCGATTACGGGAAAATGCTCTATCACAATCCCTTTGCGCCGATCTGCTTCCTCTTCCGCCGCTCCGTCCTCGCACAGATCGGCACATTCGATGCTGAACTGCCGGTTCTCGGAGACTGGGATTTCAATATCCGCCTGATCCAGGAAGGCGACATAGGATTCATTCACCAGCCGCTGGCCAGTTATCACCTTCGTCAGACGGACGGAACTTCGATCTACAGCAACTCCATCATCGGGTCCGTATCGGACCACCGGCTACAAAATGTCCTGCTGCGAAACCGCCTCCTGCGCGAGATGCTCGATAAACAGCCGGAACTCCTCGGCCTCCTCGCTGCTCTCGTAAGACCCGTCGAAGACATACGCGAGAAAATTGCCGAACAGGAAAATACAAATGCCGAACTGCGGCGACAGATGTCCCGGCTCGAAATTCAGCTCGATGAGCTGAAAATCAGCCGCCACGAACTCCGTCCCGTTCTTGACGCCAACCAGCAGGAACTGCGCCACCTTCTGCATGTCGCGCTCAGCGATCTCGACCAGATTCGGATCGTCGCCACCTGGCAGAAAAAACTGATGGCGCCGGTCTATCTGGGCTGGCGTCTCGCTCTGCCCGCACGACGCCTGATTGCAAAGCTGAGAGGCCGCACCTGACACAGACTTTTATTCATAGAATACAGGAATTTAACTTAAACCAATACTGCATTATTACAAAGAGACCGACCAGAAACATCGTGAACCATCTCCCGGTCCGGCTCGTTTTGTCCTGAAGAACAGCAGACAGGACAGAAGAATGACTCACAAAAACACCCACCGCTTTCATGGAAAAGTCGCCATCATCATGGGCGCGGCAAACGGCATCGGCGAAGCTACCGCAAAACGACTGGCCGATGAAGGCGCATCCGTTATGCTCACCGACCTGTCGGAAGACGGCCTGAAAAAACTCGCCTCATCTCTGCCGTCAGACCGCACCGCCACCCGAACAGCCGATATCTCGAAAAAAGACCAGGTCAATGCCGTCATCGACGAAACCGTAAACCGCTTCGGACGGATCGATATCCTGATCAGTAACGCCGGTGTCTCAAAGATCGGCACACTGGAGGAAACCGATGTCGATGACTGGAAGACAATCTGCGCCACCAATGTCGACGGCAGCATTTTCGCCGCCAAAGCTGCTTTGCCGCATCTGAAAAAGAGCCGTGGAAACATCGTTTTTACAGCTTCCATTTCCGGTACGGCCGGCGACCGGAATACGTTTTTCTACGATGTCTCAAAAGGCGCCGTCGTACAGATGACAAGGGCGCTGGCCGTTGAACTCGGTCAGTACGGCATCCGCGTCAACGCAATCGGACCGGCCGTAACCAGAACCGGCATGACGGAAGAACTGCTGAACAACAAAGACTATGTCAGCCGCCTGATCGCAGCCATCCCGCTCGGCAGATACGGCGAAACAGAGGACATGGCCGCAGCCATGCTCTTTCTCGCCAGCGAGGACGCCGGCTTCATCAGCGGCCATGTCCTGATGGTCGATGGCGGCCTGTCAGCCTGGAACGGTCAGCCGGCATTTCCGAAATAACCAGCCCCGTCAATAACGGGCGCCACTACCGGTGTTCCGGCCGCATCGCCCGACCGGAACACCGCAAACCTCCTCTTCAGCCAGCCACCAGCTCCGGCTCGAAATGCGAAACCTCCTCGATATCATGACGGATTTTCGCTTCCCGCCGACGCCTGTGCAAAATAGTCTCGGTATAGCCGGACGCCTGGAGCGCGCCGGTGAACACCAGATCATGGGCCGCCATGAACGCCGGCCCGTCCTGATGCGTCGAGAGCGGCACATAACCCGGCTCATCCCGGTTCTGCTCGTCCACAACCCGCGCCATCCGTGCCAGAGACATCTCAACCTGCGCCTCGGTGACAATCCCGTGCATCAGCCAGTTCGCAATATGCTGTGACGAAATCCTCAGCGTGGCACGATCCTCCATCAGACCGACATTATTCAGATCCGGCACCTTCGAACAGCCAATCCCCATATCCACCCAGCGTGACACATAACCGAGAATGCTCTGCAAAGACGTGTCCAGTTCCAGAGCGATCTCCTGCTCCGACCAGTTCTCACCACACGCCAGAGGCATCGTCAGCAGATCGTCCAGAGGTACCGGAGCCCGATGGCCGAGATCACGCTGAACAGCCACCACATCTGTCATGTGATAGTGCAGCGCATGAAGCGTCGCAGCGGTCGGGGAGGGAACCCATGCCGTGCTCGCCCCGGCCCGCAACTGAGCGCCCTTCTGCTCAACCATGTCGGCCATCCGGTCCGGCATCGCCCACATACCCTTGCCGATCTGCCCATGCCCGTCCGGCCCGGTCCTCAGCCCGGCCTCAAGCCCGATCGCAACATTCCTCTGCTCATAAGCCCTGATCCAGGACGTGTTCTTCATGTCGCCCTTGCGAACCACCGGCCCCGCCTTCATGCAGGTGTGAATCTCATCGCCCGTCCGGTCGAGAAACCCGGTGTTGATGAAGAACACCCGCTCCCGCGCCGCGTGAATACATGCCGCAAGATTGACGCTCGTGCGCCGCTCCTCATCCATGATCCCCATGCGGATCGTGTTGCGCTCAAGCGAAAGCATGTCCTCGATCCGCGCAAAAATCGCATCGGACAGCGCAACCTCCTTCGAACCATGCATCTTGGGCCGGACAATATAGATCGACCCCGTCCGGCTGTTCCGCACAGCGCCATTGCCCTGAAGATCATGCAGCGCCGCCAGCGACAGAACCGCCGCGTCCAGCAGGCCTTCCGGAATGTCCCGCCCGTCCTGATCCAGCACCGCATCCGTGAACATGTGATGCCCGACCGTCCGCACCAACAGCAGACTCCGCCCCGGCAACGTCACAGATCCCCCGTCCGGCGCCGTATAACGCCGGTCCTTCGCCAGCTGCCGCGTCATCACCATCCCGTCCCGCGGAATCGCCGCCGTCAGTGTGCCCCGCATCAGACCGAGCCAGTTGCGATAAACAAGAATCTTGTCGGTCACATCCACCGCCGCAACACTGTCCTCGCAATCCATGATCGTACTGAGCGCGGATTCCATCAGCACATCGCTGATCCCCGCCAGATCGCCACTCCCGACAGCACTCTCCCGGTCAAAACGCAGCTCGATATACAGCCCGCGATTGCTCAGCAGCACCGTTCGCGGCGCGCGCGGCGCCCCCTGGAAACCGGCAAACTGCGTCGGATGCCGCAGCCCCGTCGTGCGACCACATTCCAGAGCCGCATGCAACTCACCATGATGAACATAATACTGCACGACATCGGCATGACTGCCGAGCAGAAGCGGCACGGTCTCATCCAGAAACTGCCGCACGCGCCGCACCACCGCATGCCCGCGCATCGCATTGTAGCGCGGACCCGGCGCAAACGGCTCAACCTGCGAAATCGCATCCGTGCCATACAGCGCGTCATACAGGCTGCCCCAGCGCGCATTCGCCGCATTCAGCGCATAACGGGCATTATTCACCGGCACGACAAGCTGCGGCCCCGCAACCTGCGTGATCTCCGCATCCACACCGGACGAGGTCACGCAGAACGGAGGCGGCGCGTCCTCGATGTAACCAATGTCCCGCAGAAACCGCGTCCGGGTCTCCGCATCGGAATTCCCGTTCTCAAGCAGAAAACCATCAATCGCCGTCTGCAACCGGTTCCGCTGCTGCAAAGCATGCCCGATCTGCGGGCCGAACTCATCGACCAGCGCCGAAAGCCCCTCCCAGAATGTCTCCTGCGGAATACCGGTCCCCGGCAGAACCTCGGCGTTGATGAACTGATGAAACGCGCGATCGACGCTGATTGTCTCAATCCGGATACGCGATGTCATGTCGTGTCTCCCCGAACCGGAACGCCGTAACAACGCCCGGTCCTCATGTGTTTTTCAGAAACGGAAAACGGCGTCCGGCCTGCCCGGAAGCAGACCGGCACACGGATGCTCAGAGAAGATGAAGCCTGACGAAAAATTCAGACCGGAACTTTTTCTTTCTCAAACGAAATGCTCCTGTCATGGAACTGATCGTGCTCCGTCGAACCATGCATCGCCGTCGTCGAGGACTGACCGCCACTCGCAATCGACGCCACCGCGTCGAACCAGCCCGTGCCAACCTCCCGCTGATGCCGCGTTGCCGTGTAGCCATCCGCTTCCGCCGCAAACTCCGCCTGCTGCAACTCGGAATAGGCCGCCATGCCCCGTTCGGCATAGCCGTGAGCAAGCCTGAACATCGAGTAGTTCAGCGCATGGAACCCCGCCAGCGTGACAAACTGGAACTTGTAGCCAAGCTCACCAAGTTTCTGCTGATACGTCGCAATTTCCGACTCAGACAGCTTCTTCTTCCAGTTGAAGGACGGCGAGCAATTATACGCCAGCAGCTTGCCCGGAAACTCCCTGTGAATGGCCTCGGCAAACTGCGTTGCCTCCGCCAGATTCGGCTCGGACGTCTCCCACCACAAAAGATCGGCATACGGCGCATAAGCCAGAGAACGCGCAATCGCATACTCCACGCCCAGACCTTCCTTAATCCGGAAGAACCCCTCCGAAGTCCGCTCACCGGACAGAAACGGACGATCCCGCTCATCCACATCCGCCGTCAGCAGCTGCGCCGAATGCGCGTCCGTGCGACAGACCAGAATCGTCGAAACCCCCTCGACATCCGCCGCCAGCCGCGCCGCGTTCAGCGAGCGGATATGCTGAGAAATCGGAATCAGAACCTTGCCGCCCAGGTGCCCGCACTTTTTCTCGGACGCGAGCTGGTCCTCAAAATGAACCCCCGCCGCGCCCGCCGCGATCATCGCCCGCATCAGCTCGAATACATTGAGCGATCCGCCGAAACCAGCCTCCGCATCCGCCACGATCGGCGCCATCCAGTACTGGTTCCGATCCCCCTCAAGCGTCGCAATCTCGTCACAGCGACGCAGTGCATTGTTGATCCGGCGCACAACATTCGGCACCGAGTTCGCCGGATAAAGCGACTGATCCGGATACATCTCACCCGCCAGATTCGCATCCGCCGCAACCTGCCAGCCAGACAGATAAATCGCCTTCAGCCCCGCCTTGACCTGTTGCATCGCCTGGTTGCCCGTCAGCGCGCCCAGCGAATTGATGTAAGGCTCCTCATGCAAAAGCTTCCACAGACGATCGGAACCCATCCGTGCAATGGTGTGTTCAATCGGAAACGAACCGGCAAGACGGGCCACGTCACGCGCCGTATAGTCGCGACGGATGCCGGCAAAGCGGTTCTGGTCGGTCATGCGATCTTCAATGGCCTGAACTGACATGATGAAGTCTCCTTCTGATTCGGTATGTTTTCAGTTAAGATGACCAGCGCGATTACTTCCACTGAAAAGGCAATAACCAGAATGAATGTTGTAAATCGCTTCACAAAAATTTCTCTGTATTTGTAAATCCTGTCATGACCGGCTCACCCGCCACCCGGATCGGTCGCATCGTCCGCAGACTCCGGCAGGAACGCGACCTCTCCCAGCAGGCCCTCGCCGCCAGGCTCGGAATCTCCGCGAGCTACCTGAACCTGATCGAGCACGACCAGCGCGCCGTCACCGCCACCCTGCTCATCAAATTCACCCGCGCACTCGATGTCAGCATCGAAACCCTCTCCGGAACCGAGGAGCAGAAACTCGAAGCCCAGCTGCGCGAAGCCCTGTCCGAACCCGAACTCGGAACGGATATGGAAAATGCCGCCCACGAAGTGTCCGTCCTCGCCGCGCAGCCCGCCATCGCCCGCGCCGTGCTGACCCTGCACCAGGCCTGGCGCGCCGCCCGGCACGACGCCGAAGGGATGGCTCTGCCAGGAGGACGACGCATCATCCTGCCCAAGGAGGAAGTCCGCCGCATCTACGACGAGCGGATGAACTATTTTCCCGGTCTTGAAGAGGTCGCCGAAACCATCCGCCACAATCTGGCAACCGACGCCGGACTGCGCCCGGACGAAAAACTGCCACAGTCAGAAATCAACCACGCCATCGCCACCCGCCTCAGACAGCGTCACGGCATTATCGTGCAGGTTCTGCCGGTGGACGACGTATTACGGCGTTACGATCCATCCCTGAAAACACTCGTGCTTTCCAGTCTGCTCCCCCGCGAAAGCCGGGGATTCCAGATGGCTTTCCAGCTCATGCTGCTCGAAGCCCGGGACACCATCGAAGATCTCATCCGGGAGGATGCGCCCAGTTCGGAAGAAGCCCGGACCTTTCTCCATATCGGCCTGACCAACTACGCCGCCGCCGCCCTCCTCATGCCCTACACAGCCTTCCTGAACGTGGCCACATCATGCCGCTACGATCTGGAAATCCTTAGCCTGCGTTTCGGCGTTTCCTTCCAGCAGGCCGCACAGCGTCTCGCCAGCCTCCAGAGACCGGGCGCCAGAGGCGTCCCGTTCTTCTTCGTCCGGAGCGATCCCGCCGGCAACATCACCAAAAGCTTCTCGTCCTGCGGATTTCCCATTCCGAGACAGGGCAACCCATGCCCGCAATGGAACGCCTGCACCGCTTTCTCCACCCCCGGCGAAGTCCGCACGCAGATCGTCGCCTTCACAAGCGGCATGACCTTCCTGTCCGTCGCCCGCACCCTGACCGGCACCGTCTCGCACTGGGGCGATCCCCGCCCGGTGCAGGCCGTCACCATCGGATGCGACATCAGCAGGGCAGGGGAGGTCATCTACGCCGACCACCTCAACCTCGCCGCCCGCCCCACGCCGGTCGGCATCTCCTGCCACCTCTGCGACTGGACCGACTGTCGCTCCCGTGCGTTTCCGCCCGTATCGCACCGCCTGACACCGGATATAAATCAGAAAGTCGCCAGACCCATCCCGTTCGAAGATGTGTAAATTCGCGAAATACGAGGGAGTATAACTCAGTGAATCCAGCCGAAACCGAAGACATGATGGAACAGCAGCGCGACAGACGCCTCGAACTCCTGATCCGCCGCCTGCCCGGCAAAGCCGCTGCCACGATCCGCTGGCTCCGCCACCCCGAAGCGCGCCTGGCAAGACTCCCCGCCGGAATCCTCCTGATCCTCGGCGGCCTGCTCTCCATCCTGCCGGTCCTGGGCCTCTGGATGCTCCCTCTCGGCTTCTTCCTTCTCTCCGAAGACGTGCCGGCCCTCAGACGCCTGAGCAACCGCCTCCTGCACCGGATCGAACACAAACATCCGAAATGGATGGGACTGCCGGAAAACAACGGATAACCCGGCCCGAACGAAGTCCCCGACGCGGATTACGCGCTCAGAAAGCGGCGATCAGACCCGTAATCCGCCGCCACAAGCGCAGCCAGATCAGACGCCTGCTGCCTGATCTCGGGGATGGCCGTCGTCTCGAACAGAGCCCCCGCACGCATCGGTCCGATGGCATAAAGCGACGGATGCGGCACGCCGGATGCATCCATAACCCGCCCGTCAGAATCGAGTGCCAGGGCAACCCCCAGATCACCCTCGCGTGCCAGTCCATTATCGAACAACCCCGACAGCAACGGCGAGACAACACGGCGATACTGCGTATCAGGGCCGGTGCAGTTAATCACCCGCCCGAAATCAGCACACGCGGTTCCGCCACCTGTCCGCAGCGTGAGCACAGCGCCGTCCCGGCCGCGCATCACCGACTGCACATACCCCCGCCGAACCTTCAGTCGCCCGTCCGCCAGTTCCATCCGGATCGTCGCGGCAATCCCCGGCGCCATCCGATGGCGCGATACGCTCCAGTAGTGAAAAAGGTGCCGACGGAACAAATACTTTTCTCGAAAAGACAGTTTTTCCCACAATGCGCAGGACACACTCCGCAGACTGTCCGTGGCGGCTCTCCAGTCACACCCCTCGCGCAGAGCTTTCCGAAACGTCTTGAAATAAGCCAGCGTTTCCGGCTGTGTCGTCAAAGGAAGCACCGGAGCGGAAAGCGGCTCAAAAGGCGCATGACCCCGACTCAGCAGTCCATGCCGGGAGATCATCGTAATCTCCCCCCGATGACCGCTCCCCCGCAGACTCAGCAACATGTCGATCGACGTCAGCCCGGTCCCGATCAGCGCAACCGCCAGATCCGGACGCAGATCCGGAGCGGGCAGAGGCCCGGCACCGCCCCACGGATCACGCCGGTAAGCTCCGGCTTCCACCACCCCGGCGCCGACCTCGGGAACATCGACCGGCGGAAAATGCCCCAGCGCCAGAACAGTTTGCGCGGCACGCAGCTTTTCCCCGCTGGCAAGTTCCACAACAGCCCCGGACGGATCGGGCCGTATGGCCGTCACCGTTCCCCGGATATGACGCACGCCTGAAACCCCGAACAACTCGCTCAGATAACGCCCGTAAGCCATCCTCGGCGCAAACGTCTCCGGTGTCGCTTCAGCATGTTCACCCTGCTTCAGCCATTCGAGAAAATGAGCGGGCAGCTCCGGAAACGCACTCATATTCCTGGCAGGAACATTGAGCAGATGACACGGACACGTCGTGGAATAAGCAATCCCGACACCCGCGACCGGGCGCGGCTCGATAACGGTAACCTGCGAACTTCCGATCAGCCGGCTCAGATGAACCGCAAGAAGCGCCCCGCTGGCGCCCCCGCCAACGATAACGACGGGCTGATTCATCTGCGTCCCTCTCCAGGCCCCGCGTTCCAGGCTCCGGGCATCAGAAAGCCCATGCCACGCGATCAGTCTCTCTGGTAGGGCAAATTCTCCCTCGCGCCATGATTTGCGCTGTTAAATATTGTAATATCCATCAGCCGGTTTCACAGAGCTATGCTGTTTCCCGTGTCAGCCCGGAACCGCTGTTCAGCCCTCCGGATGCAAACGCTTCAGACATGGCGCCCCGACAGCCCCGAAACGGATTACCAGTGCATAAAACCAGATCTTCCGCGTGCTTCCGTTCGCGTTAAGTGTTGCTGCGTTTCTCAGAGTTTTGCCCTGAAACTCACCAAAGGCCGGGGATCTTTGAAAACCGGTTTGCTGAGCAGGAAACCGGGGCAGGGGACGCAGGTCCCGCCAGACTCGGACAGAGCCTTACACGTTATGGCCGCGCCCGCTAAAAAGCGGCCAGACAGCAAGAGGAAAACACCCCATGGCAAAGATGATTCATTCCATGATCCGCGTCCGGGACGAACAGGCATCCCTGGCTTTCTACGAAAAGGCGTTCGGCCTCAGAATCGCCGATCGCATCGCATTCGATACCTTCACGCTGGTCTATCTCGCCAACGACGAACAGACCTTCGAACTCGAACTGACAATCAATAACGACCGCGACCGCCCCTACGACCTGGGTGACGGCTACGGACACCTCGCCGTCTCGACAGATAACCTCACAGCCGAACATGCCCGCTTCGAACGGGAAGGCCTGAACCCGCAGCCAGTCAAAGAACTCGCCCGCGAAGGCCGCGTGATCGGCCGGTTCTTCTTCGTGTCCGATCCGGACGGCTATAAAATCGAAGTCCTCCAGCGCGGCGCACCGGGCCGCTTTCTCTGAACGAGCCCAAAACAAAACGCGCCCCCCAAAGAGGGCGCGTTTCCAGAACCGGGAAAACCAGACCTCTCCCGATCAGAGCGTGAAGAAAACCGGCCTCAGAAGACGCCCAGAACCTTAGATTTTTTCGCCTTGACCGTCGGCGTCGCACCTTTCGTCGGCGAGTTACCAAGCGCCGCATTCGCCTTCAGACGACGATTCTCCGCATCGCCATCCACAACCGTGCCAGCCCCGCCGCCTTTCCAGAACAGCAGCGCATCGACATAACCCTCGCCAGCTCTGCCCAGTTCACCCTGATCCGGCTCCGCCGCCGCCTCGGAAGCCTCAGTAATCAGCATGTTCTGCGCCGCACTGCCCGAACCGGCCGTGCCATGCAGCGCCACATCCGGCGAGAGCGTCTCCAGCGCCTGCATCCGCTGGCTCTCATTCTCGGCAATCGGCGTCGTCGCCCCCGACTGCGGCTCAACAAGCTCAGAGGATGGCGGCATGGACAGCGGCGCTCTGGTCGTCACAGTGTACTCATCCGGCACACTGCGCTGGAGCCCGAACGCACGGGACACTTCCGCGCCGGAACACGCCGTCAGAAGAGCACTCAGGCTCACTCCAATCGCAACATGCCGAATTCCGACAATCACTCGCATTCTTTCCGCCTCTACCTGTCCCCGGCATCCGTTCCGACCACACCGGAAGCGCCCTGCGCTCCACGCTGACGGTCATGATACAGACTGTCCAGTATCAACCCGATTACACTACACACTATCGCAGCATCGGCCACGTTGAACACATACCACGACCAGCCGAAAGCGTGAGCATGGATAAAATCAACCACCGCGCCATATTTCAGCCGGTCCAGCACATTCCCCACCGCGCCGCCCGTGATCGCGCCGATCAGCATCGCTATCATCACGCGCCGCGCCTGCGCCATCCATACGAGCAGCCCCGCGACAATGGCAAGCGACACCGCGGAAAAGATAACACGCCCCGCCGCTCCGGCCCCGCCAAGCATCCCGAAGGTAATGGCGTGATTCCATACCATGGTGAAATTCAGCCCCGGAAAGACGGCAACCGAACCTTTTTCCGGCAGATCGAAATCATACAGGATCCAGTATTTCGTCAACTGGTCGAGCAGAAAGATCACACAGGCGCTGAGCAGCCCCAGACTCAGCGACCGGTACTGCAATTTCAGCTTCATTCGGAAACCGGCGCGCAGGTCAGACCCTTTTCAACAACATCGGCACAGCGCAGGCAAAGCGTTGCATAAGCCGCGTTCGTCCCGACCTCGGGCAGAACACGCCAGCAACGATCACATTTTTCGCCCGGCGCAACAGTCACCATCGGCAGGCCACACGGCAGAGCCACATCAACTCCGCCTGCTGCACTTTCCGGCACTGGCACGGTCGCCGGGATCACACTCAGTTCCGCCTGCGAGACAATAGCCAGCTCCGCCCAGTCCACACCGGCAACCAGCCCGGCCTGATCCTCAAAAACCGGCAGATCGATGGCAGCCTGAAGAGACGACCCGATATTGCCTGACCGCCGCGCCGTCTCGATCTCCGTCGTAATGATCCGCCTGACCGCCCGCAGCGTCACCCAGCGCTCCCCAAGCGCGGCATCGTGCCACGCATCCGGCAGTTTCGGAAACGCCTGAAGATGCACCGACGTCTCCTCGCCAAACCGCGCCGTCCAGGCATCGTCTGCCGTGAAAACCAGCACCGGCGCCAGCCAGATCGTCAGACAGCGATGCAGATGGTCCAGAACCGTCCGCGCAGCCCGCCGCTTCAGACTGTCCGCGCCATCGCAGTAAATCGTGTCCTTGCGCACATCGAAATAAAACGCCGAAAGATCCGTCGTGCAGAACCCGTGCAGGGCAGGGTAAACCCCAACCCACTCATGCGTCTCCACGGCATCGGAGATCAGCCGCCCGAATTCGGTCAGACGATGCAGAACCCACTTTTCCAGCTCCGGCAGGTCCTCATAAGGAACGGCCTCCTCCGGCGTGAACCCGTCCAGCGCGCCAAGCAGCCACCGCAGCGTGTTCCGCAGCCGGCGATAAAGCTCGCCCTGCTGTCTGAGAATCTCCTTACCGATCCGCAGATCCTCACTGGTATCGGAATTCATCACCCACAGACGCAGAATGTCCGCGCCCAAGGTGTCATTCACATCCTGCGGCGCAATCACATTGCCCAGCGACTTGGACATCTTCCGCCCGGCTTCATCCATGACAAAACCATTGGTGACCAGCGTCTTATACGGCGCCACGCCCCGCGTGCCGACACTCTCCAGCAACGAGGACTGGAACCATCCGCGATGCTGGTCCGACCCTTCCAGATACAGATCCGCCGGAAAGCGCAAGCCCGGCTGGCCGAGCACGAATGCATGGGTCGAACCGCTCTCGAACCACACATCCACAACATCGAAAACCTGCTCGTAGTCAGCGGCCTCATAAGCGTTCCCGAGGAAACGCGACGGATCGCTGTCATACCAGGCATCCGCGCTCTCATCGCGGAACACATCGACAATCCGCTGCATCACCTCCGGATCGCGCAGAACCTCGCCGGTCTCCTTGTGCACGAACACCGCAATCGGCACGCCCCAGGCCCGCTGCCGCGAAATGCACCAGTCCGGCCGCCCCGCAACCATCGAAGTCAGACGGTTCCGCGACTGCGCAGGCACAAAGGTCACGTCATCAAGCGCCGTCAGCGCCTTGTCGCGAATATGGTTGCCATCGTCCATCGCAATGAACCACTGCGGTGTGGCCCGATAAATGATCGGCTTCCGGGACCGCCAGGAATGGGGATAGGAGTGAACGATCGAACTGCGCGACACCAGACCCGCCGGCGCGCTCCCGTCCGCAATACTCCGCTCCATCGCCCCGGTCAGCGCCTCACAGACCGGTTCAGCCGCCTTGAACACATGCGTCCCGCCAAACAGCGGCACCCGGTCGAAATACTTCCCGTCATCCGCGACCAGCTCCGGCACCTCGATCCCGTTCGCCCGCCCGACGGCAAAATCATCCTCGCCATGCGACGGCGCGATATGCACCAGCCCGGTGCCCGCATCCGCCGTCACAAATTCGGCCGCAAGAAGCGGTACGTCGAAATCATACCCCTGACCGCGCAGCGGATGCGCTGCCACGGTCCCGGCCAGCGCGGACCCCGGCATCGTGCACAGAACATGATGCGCCAGCACCCCGCTGTCCCGGCACACCGTCTCAATCAGCGAGTCCGCCACCAGGATCTTCGCCCCCGGCGCCAGCAGCGCCTCCGGACCCGTCTCATCGACACGCACCACCGCATAGGTGATCTCAGGATTGAAGGCGATCGCCCGGTTCGCCGGAATGGTCCACGGCGTCGTGGTCCAGATCACAGCGGAAACCCCGTCCAGCCCATGATCCGGGGTCGGGTCCTTAACAAACGGAAACGCCACATAAATCGTCGTGGACGTATGATCGTGATACTCGATCTCGGCTTCAGCCAGCGCCGTCTTCTCAACCGGGCTCCACATCACCGGCCGCAGACCGCGATACAGACTGCCGTTCAGCAGAAACCGCCCGATCTCCTCAGCAATCGCGGCTTCCGAGCTGTAATCCATCGTCGAATACCGATGCGACCACTCACCCTGCACACCCAGACGCTGAAACTCGCCCATCTGTACATCGAGCCACCGCCCCGCCCAGGCCCGGCATTCGCCACGAAACTGCAAAACCGGAATGGAATCCTTGTCCCGCTTCGCCTTGCGGAACTCCTCCTCAACCTTCCATTCGATCGGCAGCCCGTGACAGTCCCAGCCCGGAACGTAATGCACCGCATAACCCGACATGCGATGGCTGCGATTGATCACGTCCTTGAGGATCTTGTTCAGCGCATGCCCGATGTGAAGATGCCCGTTCGCATAGGGAGGTCCGTCATGCAGAACGAAAAGCGGCCTGCCCTCCGCCGCATCCCTGATCTTCCCGTCCACATCCAGCGCCGCCCAGCGCGCCAGCAGTTCCGGCTCGCGCTTCGGCAGATTGCCCCGCATCGGAAAAGACGTCTTCGGCAGAAACACCGTGTCGCGATAACCGTCAGCCGCGGTATTCTTCTGTCCGGCAGGAGCACCGGGCTTGCTGTTTTCCGATCCGGTCATCGTAATCTCGGCCACCCTCTGCGAAAGAAATTCGGGGTGGTGTTATGCGGAGGACCAGGCCGCAAGGTCAAGGCTCCTGACCGCCTTGATAAACCCGAACCGAAAAGCCTCCCCTGAAAACACCAGAACTGAAAACATCTGTGCCCGGCATCCAGCCCCTGCCACATCAAAACCGGCATCTCACCACCCGCCACATCAGCCGGGGGCCCACTCGTCCCGGAGTATCCCCGTCAGAGCAAGATACCACCGGGCCGCACCCACTTTCGACGCCGACCGCCGGATACCCTCATGCCGAAACCCGACCCGCGCATAAGCGCGGATCGCCGCGCCCCACTGCACCACATCTTCCTCAGAGGTAAACCAGCCCGCCAGCGTAGAAAAATGCTCCGGCAGAAAACGAATGAAGATCAGCCCGCGATCAGATGAACCATCCTTCATGGCAGCAGAAAGCCCCCGCGACCATCAATCCGCGCCGGCGCCCTGCCTCGCGGTCGCCTCGGAAATCCCCGCCCTCCTGCGAGCCGTATCCCGACGTCGCAGACTCCACATTATAAACCCGGACAGCGGGAAGAACACCAGCGCAATCCCCGTCAGAAAAACCGCAAACTTCCACAGCGGCGCAATGATCGCCGGCCCGGCCAGCTTCGCCTCGTGAAGCTGATGCAGCCACTGGAACATCCATTCCCCTATCCGCTGCACCCCGGGATCGCGCGTCACACGAAGCACATCCCCATGCGGATCATACTGCACAGCGGCAGGCCGGTTCGGCCCGTAGGCCGGCAGTGCAACCTCCAGAGACTGCTGCATCGAACTTCCGCCAAGCCTCACATCCATCAGAACCGCATCAGGCATTTTCGTGCGCAAGGCCGCCAGAGCCGCGTCCAGCCCCTGTTCTCCCGGCAGCCCGGGTCCGGCGCCATGATGCGCATGCCCTCCGCCCTGGTCCGGACGCTGAATGCCAAAAAGCGCTTTCCCGAACGGAAAGGCCATAACGGACCCGCTCACCGCGAGAAACAGCAGCATGCCGGATACCCAGAACCCAATGCTGACATGCGCCTCGCGCCAGAGACGCAGCCCCCGCGCGCGACGGGAAATCATCACGGTCCTGCGCCACTTTCCCGACCTCCACAAAGATGGATGCGGCCACCAGATCAGCAGCCCGGTCACAGCCAGCCCGATGAGGAACACTCCCATAAACCCGGTCGCCCAGTGCCCGAATGGCAGAAGAAACATCTCCTCGTGCAGAGTGTGCAGAAAGCGGAATGATGCCGGAATAATATGCGTGCGGATGACAGACGGTTTCGTCGGATCAACCAGAACCTCGAATGTCGGATGCCGCTCGCCCGGCGGCCCGAAAGTCACGAGCGCGCTGTCACCCGCCCACCGTACCGGATCGAACCGCAGCGGGATCATTCCCTGAGGCGCGGCAGTCCGCGCCGCCGCGATTATCGCTTCCACCCCGGGCGCGGAACCGGTCGCCACCGCGTCCGGCACGGCAACGGAAGGCCGCGCCGGCATAAAATAGGGGAACAGAATCAGAACCGTGCCGGTCAGGCCCTGGAGCGCGAATGGAAGCACCAGAATAAGCCCGATCCACCGATGGATTTTGCGCAGCACGCCCGACACCCTGTTTGTTGAGAAAGGTTCTCATCTCTATAGAAACGCGAATATGCTATCAAGCCCTCGTTACGAAATCGAAGCGTCACATCGCTTCCGCCCGGAAGCAAAGCCATGCGCAGATAAAACACCTGATATCACACAGGCAATATAGAAGCCGCGCTCCACGAAAATTACGTCATCCGTCCAACGAAATGTAACGGTATAAGCAGCCCCGCTTCCTGAAGCCGACACCGCTCTCAGCCCCGGCATACCGCCACCGGAGCCAGGTGCGGACAATCGCAAATCGCCGGAAACCACGATTGTTAAGATCGGCTTTCCCCAAGCCCCAGGCCGTCCGCATGCAGCAGGCATCGCTCGTTTGTGAAGACAGGGCAGGGGAACATTTCCGCTCCCCGTCTATTAAATTCAGCAGAGGCAGCCAGCCTGCCCGCACGGCATCAGGCCGTCACGGAATTCGTATTTTTCGAAAAGGAGTGTCTTCATGAGTTCGGATCGGAATGACAAACCTAAGGAAAAACCGACAAAGAGAGAGAGCGACAAAGACCTCGATACCTCTCTCGACGAAAGTTTCCCCGCCAGCGACCCGCCATCCCAGACAGATGTTGTCCGTCCAGAAAAATAGCCGGTGAAGAATAATCCGCTCTGACAGAAAAAGCCCGGTCTGAAACCGGGCTTTTTTGCGTCTGATCAGGCAGGGCAGGGCGCCCGGCTCAGACCCGGCCTGTCCGAAACAGTCTCAGTCGTCCGTGCCAACCATAACATCCGACGCCTTGATCACGGCATACGCCGTCTCACCAACAGCCAGTTTCAGATCCGCCACCGCCTCATTGGTGATCGCCGCCATGATCGTCGTTCCCCCCACGTCAATGCTGACATGAGACGTCGTAGCGCCCTTCGTAATGTTCGTGATCTTCCCTTTAATCTGATTCCGTGCGCTGAGTTTCATCAATTGTCTCCCTGTCAGTCCGGTGAATACGTCCGCCGGCCTTACGCCAGCAAACGCCGCAGACTCGCCACGGCATCCGGATCGTCCCAGCGGACAGGCCCGGCATGGCGGCCAACCTCCTGCATGTCATGATTGAGCAGCAGCGTAAAAGGAAGCGACTGCTCCTCCAGAGCCGCCGAAATACCTGCCCGCGTGTCGTAGAACGACGTAAAATCGCGAAGATTCAGACGAGCCAGAAAAGGCGGAACCTTCTGCGGCCCCAGATGATCGACCGCAACAGGGATCACCACAATCCCGCTTTTCTGCAACGAAGGCGCCAGAGCGGCGAGGGCAGGGAGTTCCGTCACGCACGGCCCGCACCAGGTCGCCCAAAGATGCAGAATGGCCGGCTGCCCCCGGAAACTGATCAGATCCCGCTCATCGCCACTGCTATCAGTAAAAGTGAGCGTCGGCAGAATCTGCGGCGCATGAACCGCAATCTGCCAAGGCGCGACCGGTGCATCGTCAACAGTCGCTGCACGAAGCGGTTTGCGCCCCGCAAGGGCTGCCATTAGGGTGCCCGCCATGGTGAGAACGGTGCGCCGACGCAGCGATGGCGCTGTCTGTTGGATGCGGATGTCACGTTGAGGCATGAGATGAGTTTGAACGAGCAGAACGGAGCAGGCAAGCCGGATAAGGCAACCGCCAATGCGCAGTGGGGCGGGCGATTTGCCGGCGGCCCCTCCGCGATCATGCGTGAGATCAACGTTTCCATCGGCTTCGACAAAGTCATGTGGCGCCAGGATATCGCCGGCTCCCTCGCTCACGCCGCCATGCTGGCAAAAACCGGCATCATCAGCGCGGAAGACGAACAGGCCATCCGCAAAGGCCTCACAGAGATCGGCCACGAAATCGAGGCCGGAACCTTCGTGTTCGAGGACGCGCTCGAAGACATCCACATGAACATCGAAGCCCGGCTGAGCGAGCGGATCGGCGAGCCCGGCAAACGCCTGCACACCGCCCGCTCGCGCAACGACCAGGTCGCAACGGATTTCCGCCTGTGGGTCCGCGACGCAATCGACGGCATCTCCGCCCAGGTCACCGCCCTGATGCACTCGCTGGCAACACGCGCCCTGGAATACGCCGACACGGTCATGCCCGGCTTCACGCATCTTCAGACCGCCCAGCCCGTCACGTTCGGCCACCACCTGCTCGCCTATGTGGAAATGCTATCCCGCGATCACGGACGCCTCGCGGACGCCCGGAAACGCCTCAACGAATGCCCGCTCGGCTCAGCCGCTCTCGCCGGAACCTCATTCCCGATCGACCGGAAAATGACAGCCGCCGCCCTCGGCTTCGACCGCCCGACCGCCAACTCGCTGGACGCCGTGTCGGACCGCGATTTCGCGCTGGAATATCTCTCCGCCCTGTCCATCATGGCGATGCACCTCTCGCGCCTCGCCGAAGAAATCGTCATCTGGTGCTCTGCCCCGTTCAGCTTCATCCGGCTGTCCGACGCCTTCACAACCGGCTCTTCGATCATGCCGCAGAAACGCAACCCGGACGCCGCCGAACTCGCGCGCGCCAAAGTCGGACGCATAACCGGAGCTCTGATCAGCCTGCTGACCGTGATGAAAGGCCTCCCGCTGGCCTACGCAAAGGATATGCAGGAAGACAAAGTGCCCGTGTTCGGGGCAACCGAAGCCATAGCGCTGACACTCGCCGCCTGCGACGGAATGGTGCGTGACCTGACCGCCAGTAAATCACAGATGCAGCTCTTCGCCGGATCGGGCTTTTCAACCGCAACCGACCTCGCCGACTGGCTCGTCCGCGTTCTGAAACTCCCGTTCCGCACCGCCCACCACGTCACCGGACGCATCGTCGCACTCGCCGAGGCAAAAGGCGTCGATCTGAGCCAGCTCAGCCTGAGCGATATGCAGTCAGTGGAACCCGGCATCACCGCGGATATATTCTCGGTCCTCTCCGTCGAAGCCTCGGTCGCCTCCCGAACCAGCGAAGGTGGCACGGCAGCATCGAACGTGAAGCAGCAGGCCACATCGTGGCTCAAAAAGACCGCCGCTCACCCGTTCTCAGGAGAGCCGGCATGAACCGCCTTATCGTTCTCCTGACACTCTGCGTCATGCTGCTGCCACTGGCCGCCTGCGGCAAAAAAGGCTCACCCAGCGCCCCGGGCCCTTCAAACGAGGTCACCTTTCCACGCACTTATCCGCAACCCGACTGACATCGGCGCATATCAACGGCAGCCAGACGTGCCCGTCACAACCCTCAATACGTCGCCGCCACAACCTTTTCCGGCAAAGCCCGTTCCTGTCCGGCATCCGGCCAGTTGCCCGATGACGCCGTCTGCCAGGGCGTCCGGGCCGTGTACTGATCGATCCTGAAATTGCTCACCAGTCTCGTCAGTTCGAGCGAACTGGCATCCATCGCCTGACCCTTCCGTGCCGTCTGATGCACGGCACCGGCATTCCTGCGCGTCTCCTGTTCAAGTCTGGTCACATGCTTGCTGATCTCATCAGCGCGCGACGACTGAATGTTCGTGGCTTCGTCGATCTGCTGCGCCAGCGTCCCCACCGCCCCGATCGACTTTCTTATGCTGGCAATGGCAACCCCGGCGGAGTTCGCCAGTTCAACGCCCTCTTCCACTTCCCGCGCGCTGCGATCAATCAGGGATCTGATCTGTTTTGTGGCCTCGGCGGAACGAACGGCCAGATTGCGGACTTCCTGCGCCACCACGGCAAATCCCTTGCCCGCATCGCCAGCCCTGGCCGCCTCGACACCGGCATTCAGCGCCAGCAGATTGGTCTGAAGCGAGAGCTCGTTGATAAGACCGACAATCTGGGAAATTTCATTCGATGAGCGGGAAATTTTCTCAATCGCATCCGTCACGTCCGACACGGTCTTTTCGCCGTGCGTGGCGCCAACCTCACACTCCGCGACGCTGTTGTTCACATCCGCCGTCTGTCCGGCAATCAGTTTCGTGGCATCAGCAATGTTCTCAATAGTCCGCGAGAGATTTTCAAGGTCATTGACCTGAACATCCATCACGGATGCCACTCCCTGACTCTCACGGTTAATCATGCGGGCATCCTGCTCAACACGTTCCGCATTCTCACGGACAGAGCAGATAATCCCCGTCAGACCGCTGATCAGTGTCTCAAACGCCATCGCAAGACGTGGCGATTTATCGCGTAGCTTCGCGTCCACCTGAACGGAAAGGTTGCCTTCCGCCACCTGCTCAAGCGCTCCGGCAAGCATGTCCAGAGCCTTTTCCTGCTCGATCGCTTCAGCCTGCCTCTGATCTTCCGCCGTATCCAGAGCCGAGGTCACGGCCAGTTCCATGTCCAGCATCGTCGCCTTGATGAGCAGACCAACCCGCGTGACCAGGTCATCGCGCGGCCTGACATCATCTGGCGTCCTGGAACCGAACAGAGACGATGTCCTGTTTTCCGGCCATGATTTTCTGATCAGATCACCGATGATCGCTTCAATGAGAAGCGAATTCCCCGCGATATACCAGCGCGTCGGCAGACCAATCCGCGCATGCGTCGCTCCGATTTTTTCAACCCGCCGGAGGTAGTCCGCCCGGAAACGATCCGTAACGATCGAATGCCAGTGCTTCATCTGCTCCGTGCGGGCATGGGTAATCTGCGCCTTGCACGAAAAAAACGATGAAAGATCAGGCGTTTTTTCAATTCTGGCGTAAAATTCATCAAGCGCGCGGGGAAGTGTTGCCGCGATATCGCCACTCGTGCTCTGAAGAACATCAAGCTGTCTCGGGCCAATGTTGAGAAATTTTACGCGTCCCTCGATGTCGAAAGGTTCTCTGTTTGTCACGACCAGCGTCTTTTCATTCTGGGGAGAGGGAATGCGCCGCAAAGGTAACGGAAAACTGGTTAATCAGCCCTGAATGCCACACGGAAACCCGGCGGAATCACGATCATTTCTAAAAAGTATATTCCGGCTAACGCCTGTCCTGAAAAAAAGCGCTGATTTCATTCCGGTATAATTACGCCGGCGCAAAACCCCCGGCTTCATAATCCCGTTGCAGCAGCCCGCTTCAGAACGTCCCGATCAAGCATTGCGACAATTGCCGGAGATATGAACATCCGGCCCGCACAGCCAGTCTCGCCGCGAAAAGCAGAACCCGGAAAGACTGAAAACCAGCACTGTCTGAAAACCCGGCAGATGGTAGCGGCGGACGGATTTGAACCGCCGACCAAGGGATTATGATTCCCCTGCTCTACCGCTGAGCTACGCCGCCATCGTGCCGGTGGCGTTCAGGTATCCGCGCCGGGCTTTCAAGTCAAGCCGGCTTCTGAAGCTCATCCGACAATGCGCGCCGATGCATCAGACGCAACCGCAGCCGCAAGACGCGAATGAATACGACCGTAAAAGCGATAAATTGCGGCACCGACCGCAAAATAACTGAAAAGCAGAGCCGCCGGAGTGGGATTGCCCGAAAACAGATCCCGGACCACATCAATGAACAGCGGCGCGGCCATCACAATACAGAACAGAATCCCAAGAGCCGGCGCGATTCCAATCCAGAATCCCCGGATGCGTATCCCGCCAAGCGGCACCCTGAACGGACGCACCGCATCCGGACGCGCATTCCGATCCCAGATGACCGTAAAACACACCACCCCGAAAGCCGTCGCCGTGCCGATACTTACAAGATCGCTGATGATATCGATCGGGAGCAGGGCCGTCGCCGCGGCAACCGCCACCCCAAGAATAATGGCCCCCATCCAGGGCGTGCTGTAACGCGGATGCAGCGCGCTGAAGACCGGCGGCAACAGCCCGTCCCGCGAAATGGTGAAAAAAATCCGGCTCTGCCCGTAGAGCAGCCCGAACAGAACCGAACACAGCCCGATCACCGCGCCAAGCTTGACCAGCAGCGCCAGCAGAGGCCAGCCGATTGCATCCACCGCAAGCGCCAGAGGATCGGCAACATCAAGCGTGCGCCACGGAACGACACCGATCAGCACCGCCGCCACGCACATATAAACAACAGTGCAGATCAGAAGAGACCCGATAATGCCGATCGGAATATCCCGGCGCGGATTTCTCGCTTCAGACGACGCCGTGGAAACGGCCTCAAATCCCACATAAGCAAAGAAAATAATCGAAGCCGCCCGAAAAATCCCCGGTACACCGTAGCGAAACGAACCTTGAGACGGCGGAATAAAAGGATGCCAGTACTCCATATGGATGGAACGCAGCCCGACAATCATGAAGACAAACAACACGCCAACCTTCAGCATCACAATCGCCGTGTTGATCTTCACCGATTCCTGCACGCCCACGACAAGAAAAACCGTCACAAACAACACCGAAACCGCGCCGACCAGATCGATATGCGGCCCGATCGACGCATCCATCCCGTGTGGCGTCATCGTCGTCCGGATCAATGTCTCACACAGAAACCGCGGCACGATCACGCCAAAATCATGCAGCAGACTCACCGCATAACCGGAAAATCCCGCCGCCACACCGGCACAGGAAATCCCGTATTCAAGCAGCAGAAGCCAGCCAACCCACCACGCCGCCCGCTCCCCGAGCGATACATAGGCATAACTGTAAGCAGATCCAGAAACCGGCATGGCCGACGCAAGCTCGCCATAGGACAAAGCCGTAAACAGACAGGCAAGTCCGGCAATAACAAACGAGAGAATAATGGCCGGACCGGCATAATTGGCCGCCGCTGTGCCGGTCATGACATAAATCCCGGCCCCGATGGTCGATCCCACACCGAGCATCGTCAGCTGAACCGCACCAAGAGAGCGCTTCAGGCCACTGTTCTCATTCTCCTTCTCAATATGCTCGATAGTCTTGCGAAGCGGCCGGGCTCCGGTCAGGGGACGGGTCATGACAGCGGTATGGTCTCCTTATCGGTCCGGAACACAAGCCGGACAGCGTCCTGCAAACCGGTAATCCGTGTCTCTCAGTCAAAAACGTTACAGCAAGAGAACGTTCCATGAAATGGAATTCCGGCAGGAAAATCCATAGCAGGCATGAATCCGGCATGCGAGCCCCGTCGGGCCGTCTTCAGCCCGGCAGACTCACACGCAGCCACCCGGAACACAGGCCGCCACAGAGAAGATTCAGAGGACGCCTCCGAGCACAACCAGCGAGCCAAGCCCGAACGCAATACAGTAATAGGCAAAAGGAGCCAGCGCCCAGTTATCGTGATTGCGGAAATAACGCATCAGAATACCCGTGCTGATCAGCGCCGTAATGCCGGAAACAACAGCCGCGATCAGCCCGATATGAATCTGGTCATGCGTGATTGTCATATGACGCATCTTCATCATCTGATGCGCCGTCGCCGCCAGAATGATCGGCTCGGCCATAAGAAAGGAAAAGCGTGCCGCCACATCATGATGCAGCCCGCGCAGCAGGCCACCCGCAATAGTCGCGCCTGACCGTGACAACCCCGGAAAAAGCGCCAGGCACTGAAAGCAGCCAATGAAAAGCGCATCCCTGGCCGTCAGACTGGCTACCGGGCGGGACGCTTCCGGCACGCCCGTCGTCGCCGGCCCGAAACGCCCGCGCAAACGCTCCACCGCAAGCAGCAGCAGCCCGTTCACCACAAGAAGCCCGGCAACAGGAAGCGGCGAACCGAACAGATGCCGCAGAATATGCTCCAGAGCCGCACCCACGATCACCGCCGGAAGCGTCGCAATCGCAAGCAGCCAGAGAATTTTGAAACTCTCAACCCGATACCGGCTGCCATGAATCCCAAGCGCCCCGGTAATGATCGCCGCCCAGTCGCGCCAGAAAAATATAAACAGCGCAACCGATGTCCCAAGATGAAGCATCACGAGAAAAGGCAGGAAAATCTCATCGCTCTCGTTGAACGGCCAGTGCAGCAGCGCCGGAAGGAGAACAGCATGACCAAGGCTGCTGACGGGGAAAAGTTCGGTCGCTCCCTGCAGAATTGCAATGATAAGAGCTTGCAGCAGCGTCATGGGCGGACCCTGTTTCAATAATGAACACCCCGGAGCGGATGTGACTCGCGCCGGAAGAGTCGGGGGCTGAAAAAAATTATGCGGACCTTAACGCGGTCCGCGAAGCGGCGATACCGCCTCCGTCACGGAATATGCGGATACCGGGCGGATTAAACCCCGACAACCCGCCCATACCCGGCCGCGCTTGACGACATACGGCTCGCACCGGCTTATTGCGGCAGAGCAGAATGGCAGGGGCACAGGCCCCCGTCGGTCATGAGGATGCGCTAATGGGTCACAGCCGCGAAGCCGGCACAATCGTGTTCAGTTTTGCCGTGCTGGCCGTAACGGCAGGGTTTACCCTGTACGCACGCAGCACGCAGACGGATCACGGCGCCCCGCGCTATCCGCTCTCGGCGGAATTCGTTTCAGCCAACGGCCTGAAACGCGGCGCGGATGTGGATATCGGCGGCGTGCCGGTCGGACGTGTGTCAGATATTCACCTGGATACAAAAACAGCCATGGCCGTCGTCCGTTTCGAAGTGAACGACACGCTGCATTTCCCGACGGACAGCATACTTTCCGTCGGCAGCGCCACAATGTCGGGCGACAACGCCCTCATGATCGAACCCGGCACCTCGCAACAACTCACAAAAGCAGGAGACGTTCTGGCCAACACCCGCGAGCCGACAAGCCTGGAGCAGCAGGTCAGCAACTACATCTTCGGCAATGGCGGCCTGCCACCGGAATAAACCCCGGTCACTCCACACGCCGCTCAGTCGTTGAGCGGATAGGACCGCATCAGTCGGCGCTGTTCACGCCATAGCCGGATACCGTAAAACAGCCGGGTCGATTTCCAGCCCCGCCTGCGATTCTCAGCCCCGATACGAAACGCCTCGCCATAATGGTGAAACTGCGTCGCATAGGCTTCTCGCAGAGTCGTCCGCGAATCCCAGATATGCGTGGCCTCCGAGCCAACCCCGTTGATCTCGATGATCTCGAAATCTTTCCCCGCGCGAAGCGCCTCGACAGAGCGGAATTTCAGATCAACCCGCCCGAAATGAAATTCAGGAATATCACGCATAATCCGGTCAACCGCCGCCGTCAGCTCCGGAGTCACATCATCCGCGCCATTGCGAAAGACCGATCCCTTGCAGTGATTCCCCGTAAAAACGAGCGGAAGCTGCTCGCCCGCCGGCAGAACGTCATTGAGCCGCCCGGCTAGCCGGGGCCGGTAGATCTGCGGCACCAGACGCGTCCGCGGATCGGCCAGCAGAAGCTCGTCCACCGTCGATTTTCCATCCCCGGTCAGTGCCGGAACATCCTTGTAGGTCACCGAAGAAATGCGGCCGCACGCCTCATTCGCATGGCGAATATAGAACAGCCCGGCCTCATGTTCCCATGGAATCAGCCGCTGAATGACAAGCCGGACCCCGCGCGGAAAAGACGCCAGCGCGGCCGCCAGCGCCCCGGCCGTCTCCGTGAGCTTCACACCCGTCCCGTTGCACCCGATATCGGGCTTCACCACAACCGGCAGAGCAATCCCCGCCGCCGACAACGCCGCCCGGGCGCGCGCCAGATCGTCAGTATCCGTGTCCAGAACGATGTAAGGTGCGATCGCCTCCCGCGCCACGGGACCGGCCATATCCAGAATGGCGCTCTTACTCTCACAACACAGACCACCGGTCGTGATCTTCGGATTGGCCGCCGTCGGCATCCCGAAATCGCGATACCAGATCCCGAGCGCAATCCAGTAAGCAACGATCGGCGTGTAAAACAGCCAGCCGGGCCAGAACTCGAAAAAGCTGACCGGCTCCTTCTCTTCATCGCGCTTCAGCAGACCGGACACCGCCCCGAGCGGCCCCGCGCCCCGCCACGCCCCGGAACCGGCAGGCCCCTCATTGCGTCGCGGCAAAGGCGGAAACCCGGCGGAAGGACCGGGAGAAGACAGACCGGAAACCGCCGGCCGGTTATCTGAAGCGGAAGAGAGGCTGTCACCGGCGGCCATAAGCGACTCTGTGTTCTGTAGCTGATCCATTGTCGTTCTGAACCTGTCAGTTTCGGGAATGCATGCGGGCGACATGACGCCCGACGAGAATAATTGACATAACAAAGCCAACGATGCCGACCCACCGCCAGGCGCCCAGACTGTCGAGCAGAACCTGACCGAGACGGAGCGATAGCGCAAACAGCGCCGTTGTCCAGATCAGCGTCGCAATAGCAGTAGCCAGAATGAAAACGCGGAAGCCCGCGCCGAAAAATCCGGACGCCGTGTAAATGGGCAGCCTTGTACCCGGAATGAACCGGCAGATGAACACAACGCGAAACAGCGCCGGCCCGGTCCACCAGCCCCCGGCCGGGGGCGCCGGCGTGCCGTCCCGGCGCGTGGCAGCCGGCGCCCAGCGCCGGGCGGCAGGCCACAGCGCCGCCAGCCGTCCAAGGCCATAAAGCCCCGCATCGCCCACAATAATACCAACGTAAAGCGCAGGCAGAGCCACCACCATCGACACCAGACCACTCCCGACCGCAATGGCCGTCAGCGCGGTCGCGCCGTCTTCCAGAATGAAAGTACCAAGCAGAATGGCCAGAACCTGTGCGAAAGGATCATGCGCGGCAGCGGTCAGCCACGCAGTCAGAGACCCGGACGAAGTGAGAGACATGGCGCTGCTCTTCGCACGGTCCGACGCGATCTCCAATTCCGTGCATGCGGTGCGGTCACGCGCCGCGCGTCTGAGTGCCGGCGGTCGCATGTCAGACAACACTCTGATAGAATGATCGTAACAGCCCCAACCGGGCCTCTTACAGCGGAAACCCGCGCCGGATCTCCCGGACCGGGAACGTGAAAAGAGACTGCCCCGACCGCGAAACGGAATTGCAGATCTTGAAAGAGAAACTGGTCTCGATCGAAGAGATGGCACAAAGCCTTCCCCGCCTGCCGGCTTCCGGCATCAAGAGGCTGACCGCCCTCCGGGCCGCCTTCGCCAACAGACCGGCCCCGGCGGCGCTGGGCGTCCGTCCCAATCGGGCAGGATACCATCTTGCCCCCCTGGAAGTGCGGATCGCGGAAGTCGAGGCCATCGCGGCAACACGTCCCGAACCCGTCAAAACCCGGGTCCAGGCGCTGCCTCCGCTTTCGGAAGAGGAAGCACGCGGGATTCCGACGGAAGCCCTGTATTTCGACCGTGACTGGTACGTGCGGACCTACCCCGATGTCGCACAGTCCGGAATCGATCCCGCAACGCATTTCCGCGAGTGCGGCGACAGGGAAGGGCGCAACCCCAATCCGCACTTCAACTCGCGACTCTACCTGGCCGCCAACCCGGACGTGGCGCACGCGGATCTCGGTCCGTTCGAGCATTTCATCATGTACGGCATCGAGGAACGTCGCCGGCTCCGGCCCGACTGAAGCTCCCGGACAGACCTCATCCCGCCACGCAAAGCCGCCCCCTGAGCCGACCTCTGGATGCCGGTCCGGGAAAGCCCTAATGAGACTTCAGAATCGTATTCCTCAGAGTCGCAGTTGTTCCGGGAGAGACATAGAATGGTTCGCCTGATCGGTCGTCGGACCGCCCTTCGTGGTCTCGCTCTCACCGGAGCCGGTCCGATGCTGATAAAACCAGCCTCCTCATCGGCCGCGACAAAAACCACGGGCAGCTACGCCTCCTTCCTCGCCGAAATCCGCAGCCAGGCCACGGAGCAGGGCGTCTCCGCCGAGATCGTCAGCGAAGCTCTGGCCCTGACCCGCGAGCCCAACGCAAAAGTCCTCAAGCTGGACCGTCATCAGCCGGAATTCACTCTGACCTGGGCCCAGTATCGCACCCGCGTCATCTCCCAGGGAAAGATCGACGCCGGCAAAGCCGCCCTGGCCGCAAACGAAGTCGCCCTGGCGCAGGTCGAATCGCGTTCAGGCGTCGAGCGTCAGCCCATCATGGGAATCTGGGGCCTCGAATCGTTCTACGGTCGCCTGACCGGCAGCTTCAACGTCGTCGATGCCCTCGCCACCCTGGCCTATGACGGTCGCCGCGCCGCATTCTTCCGCGCCGAACTGCTGAAATCCCTGAAAATCCTCAACGAACGCCGTATCACCCCGGCAGGCATGACCGGCAGCTACGCCGGCGCCATGGGCCAGCCGCAGTTCATGCCGAGCGCCTACCTGCAATACGCTAAAGCCTTCGACGGCTCACCCCGCGCGGATATCTGGAAATCCGTCCCCGACGTGATGATGTCGATTGCAAACTACCTCGCACGCTCCGGCTGGCGCACCGGCGAACCCTCCGCCCAGGAAATCCGCGTGCCGGATTCCCTGCCACAGGCCGAACTCGGCCGCGAACACACACGCACCCTCGCACAGTGGATGCAGGCGGGCGTCCGCCGCGATGACGGCTCCTCTTTCACCCGGAGCAACGTGGAAGGGGCCGTCGTCCGCCCCGACGGACCGGGCGGACAGGCCTTCATGGTCTATCACAACTTCAGCGTGATCCGGCGCTACAACCCTTCCGATTACTACGCGCTCGGCGTCGGCCTGATGGGCGGCCTGACAACATGACCTCCATTGCCTGGCGACGGCTCAGCGTCGTCCCCGCCGCGATACTGGCGGGCTGCCACCCCACAGGCCCCGCCGTGACCCCGCTGCCGCATGTGCATTACGAAGTCGGCGCGCCCTGGGTCGCAAACGGAGTGTGGCATTACCCGCATCAGGAGTTTGCCTACAGGGAAACAGGCCTCGCCGTTATCGACGCGCCGGCTCAAGCGCCACGCCTCACGGCCGATGGCGAACTCTACGACCCGATGGTCATGGCCGGCGCCCACCCGACCCTCCAGCTCCCGGTCATGGTCTCCGTCCGGAACATGGAAAACGGCCGAACCATCACAATCCGCCTGAATGATCGCGGCCCGGCCAATCGCGGCAGACTCGTCTCCCTGACACCCCAGGCCGCCGCCGCGCTCGCCATCGCACACGAGCCCGCGCAGGTCGAAATCACCGAGCTGGAACTGCCAAGCCGCACCTACGCCGAAACCCTGCCCGGCGGCCCGCTGCTGGACATGCAGGCGGCCCCCGTGGCCGACGTCCGGCAGGAGACCCTCGATTCGGCCGGACAGCGCACGGCCGTCCCAACCGCAAGCCCATCCGGCGGGGCAGGGACCACGGCATCGTCCACCCCGACCGCGCTTCCGGCGTTGCCGGTCACCGTAACCCAGGGCTGGGCAACCCCCGGTTCCCTGTGGGTGGAAGCCGGACGTTTCACCGAACGGCGCTACGCCGCACTGGCCGCAACCCGCGCCGGAGGAACGGTCTGGCACCCCTCCGAAAGCAACGGACCGGCCTGGGTTGTCCGCGTCGGACCCTTCACGCGAGCGGAAGATGCGGACGCAGCACTGGACCGTGCCCTGAATGACGGGTTAACGGGTGCTCAGATCATCGTCGAATAGGGATTCAAAGTGCAGACCCGACGGATTCTTCTTGCCAGCGGCGCAGCCGCTTTTGCCGGTGGTGCTGGTGTTCTGAGCGGGACTGCCCTGCCGGAAACAGCGCTGGCGCGGCCACGTCATCACGCGGCGCGTAAAGCATCCGCCGCAAACCCTGACGAAGGCGGCGCCGATTCAGCAGCCTCCGCCGCGTCACCCGCCACCACGCCCATCGGTCCGGTGGATACGGTCGCGCGCTGGGCCTGCATCGTCGATTTCGCCAGCGGCATGGTCCTGCTCGAAAAAGCCGCTGACGAGCGGATGCCGCCCTCCTCGCTGACCAAGATGATGACCGCCTACGTCGTCTTCGCCATGCTTCAGGCCGGACGCCTGAAACTCGACCAGATGCTGCCGGTCAGCGAGCGCGCCTGGCGGATGCAGGGCTCTAAAATGTTCGTGCCCCTCGGCGAAAGCATCGCCGTGCAGGAACTCATCCAGGGCATGCTGATCCAGTCCGGCAACGACGCCTGCATCGTGCTGGCGGAAGGCATCGCCGGTTCGGAAGAACAGTTCGTCGCACTGATGAACGACACAGCCGCAAAACTCGGCATGACGAACTCGCACTTCGTGAATTCAACCGGCTGGCCAGCGGAAGGGCACTATATGTCCGCCCGCGACGTCGCCACGATTGCGGTCCACCTGATCCGCGACTACCCGCAATATTACCATTTCTTTTCCGAGACCGAGTTCAAATTCAACAAGATCAGCCAGGGCAACCGCAACGTCCTGGTCGATAAAGGTCTCGCAGACGGCCTGAAAACCGGCCACACGGATGCAGGCGGCTTCGGCCTCTGCGCCTCGTCACAGCGCGAGGGCAGGCGGGTCGTCATGGCGCTGAACGGCATGCCCTCCTCCAATGTCCGCGCCCACGAGGGAGAGCGCCTCCTCGCCTGGTCCTTCGCCAATTTCGAACTCGCAACAATCGTGAGAAAAGGCCAGGTCCTGGATCAGGCCCCCGTCTGGATGGGCGAGGCCCCGACTGTTCCCGTCGTCGTGGCCCGGGATGTCTCCCTCGTCCTGCCTCACGGCTGGCAGTCGAAAGTCCGCGTCTCGCTCGATTACGCCTCGCCCGTCGTGGCGCCCGTCACGGCAGGACAGGCGCTCGGCCAGCTTACCATCACACTCCCCGGAGCCCCGGCCGCAAACATAGCTCCACCGCCTCTGCCGCCTGTCGCGCCCGTTGCCCCCGGCCAGCCTCCGGCCGTCATGCCTCCCGCGCCACCGGCACCCCCGGCTGACCGCACCATGACCGTCGCCGTACAGGCCGGAAACGCCGTGGCAAAACTCGGCTTCGGGGGCCGTATCGCCGCGCGCCTCGGCATGAAACATCACTGAAACCCGTCAGAGGCCGGAGATTTTTGAAAACGACCCGTTGGTTATCAACAAATCCATTCGTCTCCGCGATGGCTGGGCATAAGAACACAAGCGGAGCACGCGCATGACACGCCTTTCCCCGAGCGGCGCGTTCATCACCTTCGAAGGCGGTGAGGGCGCCGGAAAGTCCACCCAGCTCCGCGCCGTGGCCCCCCGCCTCAGAGAGCTGGGTCACGACGTCATCGCCACCCGTGAGCCCGGCGGCTCACCCGGCGCCGAAGCCCTGCGCGATCTCCTCCTCTTCGGTGAGCACGACCTGTCCGCCCGCGCCGAAATCATGACCCATTTCGCCGCCCGCTGTGACCATGTGGACCGCGTGATCCGCCCGGCACTCGCCGCCGGAAAAATCGTCCTGTGCGACCGGTTTTTCGATTCAACCATGGCCTATCAGGGCTACGGTCGCGGTAACGGCGATCCGGACCTGCTGGCCCTCATTCATTCGCTCCGTAATCTGACCGGCCTCACCCCCGACCTCACCATCCTGTTCGAGGTCGGCCTGGAAACAGGCCGCAAACGAATCACGGCCCGCACCGCCGTCAACGACGCCGCACGGCCCGCGCCAGGCGCCACCGACCGCTACGAAAGCGCCGATATGGCCTTCCACGCCCGGGTCGCCCAGGGATTCGAGGCCATCGCCCGGGAGGAGCCGGCCCGCTTCATCCGTGTCTCATCGGAAACCTCCGGGGTCGAGACCATCACAAACCAGGTCGTGTCCCGGATCGAAGCCTTCCTGAAAGCCCGCTGACTGATGGCCCCGCGTAAAGGCGGCGCCCGCTCCGCCACGACCGAACCCGAAACCACCGCTGTCACCCCGCTCGACACCGCGCGCCGCGCTTCCCTCGATGTCATCGGCCACGACATCGAATTCGCCACCTTCCGTCGTGCCGCCGCATCGGGTCGCCTGCATCACGCCTGGCTGCTCACCGGCCCGGAAGGAATCGGAAAAGCTCCCCTCGCGTTCCGCATGGCCCGCAGCCTGCTCAACGCCGAAGATCCGACCACCCCCGCCGCCCGGCAGATCACCGCCGGTTCCCACCCGGACCTCCTGGCCATCGGCCGAACCTTCGACGAAAAACGCCAGAAATTCCGAAACGAAATCGTCGCCGACGAAATCCGCCCCATCAACGCCTTCATGCACCGCACCGCCGCGGAAGGCGGCTGGCGCGTCGTCATCATCGACACCGCCGAAGCCATGAACCGCAACGCCGCCAACGCATTGCTGAAAGTCCTCGAAGAACCGCCCGCCCGCGCCATCCTCCTGCTCACCTGCGCCACACCCGGCATGCTGCTGCCCACCATCCGCAGCCGCGTCAGAAGCCTCCCGGTCGCCCCCCTGAGCAACGCTGAAATCCACGCCGTCCTCACCCGCACGGCCCCTGAAACATCCCCCGAAGAACTCGCGCGCGTCGTTCCCCTCGCACAGGGCTCACCCGGCCGCGCCATGACCCTGCTCGCCGACACAGGCGGTACAATCGACGCCATCGCCCACGAAGCGATCAAAGGCATGACCACCGCCCGTATGCTCAACGTCGCCGACGCCATCGGCCGCAGCGATACCGGCTTCGACCTGTTCTTCACCCTGCTCGGCAGCGCCATGGTTCAGACAACCCGCGGCATCCCCCCCCCGGACCTGTCCCGGAGCGTAAAACTCGCCGAAGCCTGGGAAAAGGTGATGACCATCCGCAAGCAGACCGAACAGTTCAATCTCGATAAACAGGAAGCCATGATCGAAGCCATGTCCGTCGCCGGAACCGCTCACGCATAGCGGCCCGATCCCGACACAGGTCTGCTTTTTCCGCCAGCCGCTTTTCCGCAGCCGCGATCAGACAGCCAGAAGCTCTGCCTCCACAGGCCGTTCGACCGGAGGCGCCTGCCAGCGCCCGGAATCCACGTCACTGATCTCCCGGTCAATCTCCCCGACAACCTGTCGCGCAAACGGCCCGAGATGCAGATACAGCGCGCTGACCATCACCACATAAGGCAACGCTTTCGGATTATGCACGGCACAGTCCAGAAGCATGCGCCAGAACTGCCCCCCCGCCCCGGGGCCGGCCCGGTGAATACGAAAAAGCAGCCGGACGAAACTGCGAAGATCACCCCGGATCATCCGATGGGCTCTCTCACGTTTCAGCATCCGCCCCAGCCGGCGCACACGGCCGAAATAAGCGGCCGGCTCATAAATCGCTTCCAGCACCGTCCTGTAGTCACTCAGCACATCGCGACGCGGCCGCTTCGTCTCGAAGTTCAGCCCGGCAGTGCACTGATCCCCCGACTGCGTCTGCTCGCCGCCGGAGAAAAGACGCCCCTCCGCCAGCAGACGCCGCGTAAGTTGCGTCGTCGGCAGCGCATAAAGCAGCCCGACCATACAAACCGGAATCGACGTATCCTCGATACATTCGATCATACCAGCGGCAACATGGCCCTTTTCACTGTCAAACCCGACAATAAAGCCTGCATTCACGAAAATCCCGGCGCCGTGAATTTTAGCGATGCTCTGTTGCAGACTGCGCCGTGTATTCTGCTTCTTCTGCGCCATGACAAGAGTATCCGTATCCGGACTCTCAATCCCGACAAACACTGCGAAGAAATTCGTCTCAGCCAGGGAACGCAGAAGGTCATCATCGTCAGCAAGATTGACCGACGCCTCGGTGGAAAACTCAAACGGAAATTTATTCCTGTTCTGCCAGCTCTTCAGCTCCGGCAGAAATTTCTTGAGCGCCTTTTTGTTGCCGATCAGATTGTCGTCAACAAAATCCACATGCCCGCGATAACCAAGAGCATACAGGGCATCAAGCTCAGCCAGCACCTGCCCGTTCGTCTTGGTCCGCGGCACCCGGCCATACAGCTCGATAATGTCGCAGAACTCACAGCTGAACGGACACCCGCGCGAGAACTGAATGCCAACATGCAGATACTGATCCAGCTTCAGCAGATCGAAGCGGGGCAGGGGACTCTTCGTAACGTCCGTCTTTCCCATAGGCGCCTCGAAAACACCCTGCCGCGCGCCACTGCGCCAGACAGAGACGAAATCGCCCATGATCTCCTCGGCCTCCCCAAGCACCTGAAAATTCGCGGCGCTGTAGAAAGCCGGGGTGGATGTCACATCCGGCCCTCCGACCGCCACCGGCTTGTCACAGGCACGGCACATTTCGATGAGATGCAGAGCATCGTTCCGCTGAGGCAGCATCCCTCCGGTCATCACCAGATCGGCCCACTCAAAATCTTCATCCGTCAGAAGCTCTGTGTTGCGATTGATCAGCCTGATCTCCCAGCTCTCCGGAAGCAGAGCGGCAACGGTAATCAGACCAAGCGGCGCCGCCGGATAGCGCGCACCCGCAAGCTCACAGGCCTCCCTGTAGTTCCAGAACGAACCCGCGTTGAAGAGCGGGAAGATCATCAGAACCTTACATCTGTCGGTCATCAGGAAAAGACCCTTCGGTTCAACAACGGGTTATGATTGAAACGGACGATCTTTCGCCCCCTTCGGGAGCGCGCCGGTTCAGGAAGAACCCGGCCAGACGTTATGAGGGACATGCCGCGAACGCCTTTATATAATAATGTCGGATCAGCCGGTCCCGGACAACAAAAGTCTCCTTTACGGGCTCCCCGACCGGAAACGAGGAGCACGCGGACGGACTGACCCACCTCTGGCAAAATGGAAATATCCCGGTGAACGATCGTCTTCCCGATCCTTCATCCAGACGAACTGATGTTCATACGCCCAATGCGCCAATAGCGATAGATCAGCATCTGCGACACCACACCCCATACCCCCGCCGCTGCCCCCGGCGCACAAAACTCTCCCGTCATGGGGCAGGCATCCCGCCCCGGCTGTGCTATCCTTGCTAGCATCATGATGACCGACACCGCTACCAGGGATACCACGCGCGATATGACCGGCCGCTTCTACGTCACAACCCCCATCTACTACGTGAACGGCGCCCCCCATATCGGGCATGCCTACACCTCGATCGCCGCCGATATCGTCGCCCGTTTCAACCGGCTCTCCGGGAAAGACGTCTTCTTCCTGACCGGAACGGATGAGCACGGCCAGAAAGTCGAGCAGGCCGCGCAGGCCGCGGGCGAGGCCCCCCAGGCCTTCACCGATCGCATCTCAGCCGATTTCCGCTCCGTCGCGGACGCGATGAACATCTCCTACGACGACTTCATCCGCACCACCGATCCCCGTCACAAAGCCGGCGCCCAGGCCCTGTGGGAAAAAGTCGCGGCCAACGGCGATATCTACCTCGGCGCGTACGAAGGCTGGTACGCCCTGCGTGACGAAGCCTTCTATAGCGAGGACGAAATCACCACCCGCCCCGACGGCACCAAAGTCGCCCCGACAGGCGCGCCTGTCGAATGGATGCAGGAGCCATCCTACTTCTTCAAACTCTCCGCCTACCAGGACCGCCTGCTCGAACTCTACGAAACGCACCCCGAATTCATCGGTCCCGCCGGCAGCCGCAACGAAATCGTCAGCTTCGTTAAGCAGGGCCTGCGCGACCTCTCCGTCAGCCGCACCAGCTTCCGCTGGGGTGTCCCGGTCCCCGGCGATTCCGACCATGTGATGTATGTCTGGTTCGATGCCCTGGCCAACTACCTGACCGCCCTCGGCTACCCCGATCAGAATGCCCCGCGCATGGCTTTCTGGCCCGCGAATCTGCACATGGTCGGCAAGGATATCGCCCGCTTCCACGCCGTCTACTGGCCCGCTTTCCTCATGGCCGCCGGCATCGACGTGCCCGCCAGAATTTTCTCCAACGGCTGGTGGACCGTCGAAGGCGAGAAGATGAGCAAGTCGGTCGGCAACGTCATCGACCCGCGCGATCTCGTCGCTGAATTCGGCCTCGATCCCGTCCGCTTCTTCCTCATCCGCGAAGTCCCGTTCGGCGGCGATTCCGATCTTTCCCGCCGTTCGCTGATCAACCGCATGAACGTCGAACTCGCCAACGATCTCGGCAATCTCGGCCAGCGCACACTGTCGCTCATCGCCCGTAACTGCGGCGGCGCACTCCCGGCACAGGGCGCCCGCACCGCAGAAGATAATCACCTGCTGGCCCAGGCCTCGCTCCTGCCCGACATCATGACACAGCAGATCAGCCGCGTGGCGCTGACCGAGGCGCTTGAGGAAGTCTGGAAGCTGATCCGTGCCTGCAATGCCTATATCGATCATCAGGCCCCCTGGGCTCTCAAAAAGACCGATCCCGAGCGGATGGCCGCCGTCCTGCGTGTTCTGGCGGACGCCCTGCGCATCATCGCCACCGTGCTTCAGCCCTATATGCCCGGCAGCATGGACCGCATGCTGACCCAGCTCGGCGTCGAACCCGGCGAACGACATTTCGCCGCTCTGGATACACCACTCCCGGCAGGCCGTGCCTTACCGAAACCGGAAGGCATTTTCCCCCGCTTCGTCGAACCGGAAGCGGAGACCGCAAAATGACCGGACTGATCGACACCCACTGCCATCTTGATCACTTCTCCACCGAAGAAATGCCGGCTCTGCTCGACCGCGCCCGCGAATTCGGCCTGGACGGCATGGTCACCATCGGCACACGACTGTCACGTCAGACCGAACAGAAGGCCCTGACGAAATATGCGCGACCGGATCTTGCGATCTGGTGCGCAATCGGCACCCACCCCGATCATGTGGACGAAGAAGGCATCCCGGAAGCTGAAACCATCGCGGCGCTTACGGAAGAACCGGAAGTAATCGCCATCGGCGAATCAGGACTGGACTACTTTCACGGCGCCGAAGAGATTCGTCCGACACAGCAGGCCAGCTTCCGCGCTCATATCCACGCCGCAAGACTGACCGGCCTGCCACTCGCCATCCACGCCCGTCAGGCCGACGAAGACATCGCCGCGATCCTGACGGAAGAAACGGAAGAACGCGGCGCGTTCCCGTTCCTGCTGCACTGCTTTGCCTCCGGCCCCGATCTGGCAAAAGCAGCGCTGGAACTCGGTGGCTATCTCAGCTTTTCCGGCATTGTGACCTTCCCGCGTTCCACAGAACTGCGTGAAATCGCCGCCAGCGTGCCGAAAGATCGCCTGCTCGTGGAAACAGACTCGCCTTTTCTCGCGCCGGTTCCGCGCCGGGGCAAACGGAATGAACCGGGCTACACCGCCTACACTGCCGGCGTTGTCGCGGACCTGCACGGCCTCGAACCGGCGGCGTTCGCGGAGATGACAACCGCCAACTTCCACCGCCTGTTCACAAAAGCCGCGTAAGAAAAACCAATGAACGCTGTGTCAAACGGAATGCTGGAAGTCACCGTGCTTGGCTGCGGCGGCTCTTCCGGCGTGCCGCAGATCGGTGGCCCGGACGGACGAGGGGAGTGGGGCGCGTGTGACCCGCACGAGCCGCGCAACCGTCGCTCACGTGCTTCCATTGTCATTCAGGCGCCGGACGGACAACGCCTGCTGGTCGATACCGGTCCCGATCTTCGCGAGCAGTTAATTGCAAACGGCATCGCCTGTGCCGACGCCATTTTCTACACCCACTCCCATGCCGACCATATCGCGGGCCTCGACGATGTTCGTCCTTTCAACTGGGCACTGAAACATCCGATTCCGGCCTACGGGACAGGCGATACGTTGACCGACATCAGAGCCCGCTTCGATTACGCATTCCGCCCCTGGACCGAAAAAGACTTTTTCCGTCCCGGCGTCGAGGCCAGGACCATTCTGCCCGGTGAACGGCTCCATACTGCGGGACTCGCGCTCGACGTTTTCGAACAGGACCATGGCCGCATCACATCGCTCGGTTTCCGCTGCGGCGGCTTTGCCTACTGCACCGATGTCGTCGCTCTGTCCGACGAAACCCTCGAACTCCTCAACGGCGTCGATACATGGATGGTCGATTGTCTGCAGTACAAGCCCCATTCGGCTCATGCCTGGCTGGACCGGGTTCTCGAATGGGTTCAGCGGATCGGTGCCCGAAGGACTATTCTGACCCATATGGGCCCAGCCATGGACTGGGCCACGATGAAACGTACCCTGCCGGCAAATGTGGAACCCGCTTACGACGGACTGAAATTTCAGACTTCCGGCAGTCTGGCGCGTTAAATCCGCATCCCCGATTCTGCCACATCACCCGGCACTGTGCGCCGCTGCGCGGACAAGCCCATGACGAAATCCGGATTTTCCGGACAGGGCTTTTTCCTGTGACGAGAATCAGGCCGGCTTCGACACGAAGCGGCTGATTAAAAAAAGAAAATATTAGTGAAAACCCTGTTTCGAACAAACAGGAAATGCGATTTCTCTTGAAATCGCCATTGGAACTTCGATAGCCTGCTTGCATCGGGTTCACTTGAACCGCGCTGTTTGCCCGTTTTCTTCCGGAAAGGCAAGCCTTAATGTGCCATCAGGCTGTTTCTTTCATAGTTCGGTGCGGGCTCTCCGCATATTTCAGACCTGGCACATTCAGGGGACAGGCAGACTCAGAGAAAAATACGCACCGTTTGCCTCCGTCCGGATGCAGGGAGACCACAGAATATACCGTCTGACAGACTGCTAATATTTTCGGAGAATCGTATTGATGGCTTCCGTCTCTGACGTCTTTTCCCTGGCAACCGCGATGCGTGACCGGCATCGCGAGACTGAAATGAGCCTTGCGGAGTATCTTGAAGCCTGCCGCGCCAGCCCGTCCTGCTACGCCAGCGCCGCCGAGCGGATGCTGAAATCCATCGGTGAGCCCGTCCTCGTCGATACATCCCGTGATCCGCGCCTTTCACGTATTTTCATGAACCGCACAATGCGGATCTATCCCGCCTTCGAAGACTTCTACGGCATGGAGGAAACGGTCGAGCAGATCGTGGGCTTTTTCCGCCACGCCGCCCAGGGTCTCGAGGAACGAAAGCAGATCCTCTACCTGCTCGGCCCCGTCGGAGGCGGTAAATCGTCCCTCGGCGAACGTCTTAAAACACTCATGGAACGCGAACCTGTTTATGTGCTCAAAGCCGGCCGCCATCTCAGCCCGGTCTTCGAAAGCCCGCTCGGCCTGTTCGATCCCGTCACCATGAGCGCCGCCCTGGAGCGCGATTACGGCATCCCGCGCCGGGTGCTGACAGGCATCGCAAGTCCCTGGGCTCTGAAACGGCTGGAAGAGTTCGACGGCGATATCTCCCGCTTCTCCGTCGTAAAACTCCATCCGTCAAAGCTGAAACAGATCGCCATCGCCAAGACCGAACCGGGCGATGACAACAATCAGGATGTCTCGGCTCTTGTCGGTAAGGTCGATATCCGTCAGCTCGAACATTTCAGCCAGAGCGACCCGGATGCCTACAGCTTCTCGGGCGGGCTGAACCGCGCCAACCAGGGCATCCTCGAATTTGTCGAGATGTTCAAAGCACCGATCAAAATGCTGCATCCGCTCCTGACCGCAACCCAGGAAGGCAACTATGTCGGCACGGAAAATATCGGTTCGATCCCGTTCACAGGCGTCATCCTGGCGCACTCAAACGAAGCCGAGTGGCAGAGCTTCCGCAACAACCGCACCAACGAAGCCTTCCTCGACCGCGTCTGCGTGATCAAGGTACCTTACTGCCTGCGCGTCACCGAAGAAGCCAAAATCTACGAAAAGCTGATCGCGGGTTCAGCCCTGAAAGACGCGGCGCTTGCGCCAAACACCATGGACATGCTGGCCCGCTTTGCCGTGCTGTCGCGCCTGAAACCGCACCCCAACTCCACCCAGTATGCAAAACTGCGGGTCTATGACGGCGAAAATATCCGCGAAACCGACCCCAAAGCCCGGACAATGCAGGAGTATCGTGATTCCGCCGGTGTCGATGAAGGCATGGACGGTATTTCAACCCGCTTCGCCTATAAAATCCTGTCGGCGACGTTCAACCACGATTCCGCCGAGGTCTCAGCCGACCCGGTCCATCTCATGTACGTGCTCGAGCAGGCCGTCCGGCGTGAACAGTTTCCTCCGGAAGTCGAGGCAAACTATCTCGCTGTCCTGAAAACCGAACTGGCAGGTCGTTATGCCGAGTTTCTCGGGCATGAGATTCAGAAAGCCTATCTGGAGAGCTATAACGATTACGGCCAGAATCTGTTTGATCGCTATCTCGATTATGCCGATGCCTGGATCGAGGATCAGGATTTCAAGGACCCCGATACAGGGCAGATGCTGAACCGTGATCTGCTGAATGCGGAACTGACCAAAATCGAAAAACCCGCCGGAATCGCAAATCCGAAGGATTTCCGCAACGAAGTCGTCAAGTTCTCTCTTCGTGCCCGCGCGAATAACGGGGGCCATAACCCCTCATGGACCTCGTACGAGAAAATTCGCGATGTCATCGAAAAACGGATGTTCAGCCAGGTGGAAGATCTGCTTCCCGTCATCAGCTTCGGTTCGAAAAAGGACGGAGAAACCGAGCGCAAACATGATGACTTTGTCGAGCGCATGATGGAGCGAGGCTATACGGAACGTCAGGTCCGCAGACTCGTTGAATGGTATATGCGCGTGAAACAGTCCGCATAAACGAACACCAGAAGCCTGAGGTGTCGCGCTTTGGACATTATTGACAGACGCTCAAATCCGCATGGCAAAAATCTTGAAAACCGCAGACGTGCTCTGGGAAGAGCACGCGATGCAGTCCAGGAAGCCGTGCGCGAAGCCGTAGCAAACGGAAAACTCCGCGAGGCAGGGCAGGGGAACGCGGTCTCCATCCCGGCGGATGCACTGCACGAACCCGGATTTCATCGTGTGTTCAGCACCGGTGAGCGCCACATCGTTCTCTCCGGCAACCACGAGTTTTCACGGGGAGACCGCCTGCGGCGCCCGCCCGGCGGAGGCGAAGGCAGCGGTGGCGGCGGAAGCGGTCAGGCCAGCGATGAAGGCGGCGGAGAGGACAGCTACCGTTTCCTGCTTTCCCGCGATGAGTTCCTTGATCTTTTCTTCGGAGATCTCGAACTTCCCGATCTGGTGAAACGCGAAATCGCAGCCACCGAAACCACGGCACCAAGCCGCGCGGGCCTGAGTAACGATGGCTCTCCGTCGCAGCTCGATATGGGCCGGACCATGCGTTACTCGATGGCGCGTCGCATCGGACTCGGTCGCCCCAAACCGACTGAACTGAAGGAAATCGAAGCCCGGATCGCCGAACTGGAAGATACCCGCCCTCTCCTGGACGCGGATGCGGAAGAACTGGAAGCCCTGCGCGAACGGCGTCGCGCCATGCGGCAACGGCTGAACCGTATTCCCTGGGTCGATCCGGTCGATCTGCGTTACCGGCGGTTCGCTCCCACTCCGAAGCCTTCAACCCGTGCCGTGATGTTCTGCATCATGGACGTGTCCGGCTCAATGACGGAACGGATGAAGGACCTGGCCAAACAGTTTTTCCTGCTGCTCCATGTTTTTCTTGAAAAACGCTACAAAACCCTGGACGTCGTCTTCATTCGTCACGCCGAAACGGCTGAAGAGGTGGACGAAGAAACGTTCTTCACAGATCCCCGCACCGGAGGCACCGTCGTCTCCACCGCCCTGACCGAAATGCTGCGGGTCCAGCGCGCGCGCTATCCGGTGCAGCAGTGGAACATCTACGTCGCTCAGGCGTCCGATGGCGACAATTCTCCGTCCGATACGCCCCGAACGGCAGAACTGCTTGAATCCGAAATTCTGCCGCTGGTGCAGTATTACGCCTATATCGAAGTCATGGGGTCCGGCGCCGTGATCCGCGGAGATACAGATCTCTGGCGTGTTTATCGCGAAATTGCAGAACGTCAGTCCCAGCTCGCTATCCGGCAGGTCAGCGACCGCAAGGAAATTTTCCCGGTCTTTCGTGAGCTTTTCGCACGCAGAACAGCAGAAAAGGCGGGCAGGGTATGACAGGATCTGCAATGACAGGCGCCTCCGTCCAGGCGGGAAAAGGTCTTCTCTATCAGGGTGCTGACTGGAACTTCCACATCATCCGGGACTGCTACGCCGCGATCGGGGAAATCGCGGAAAAAGAACTCGGGCTCAACGTTTTCCCCAACCGCATCGAAGTCATCACCTCCGAACAGATGCTCGACGTCTACACAACCAACGGTATGCCCGTCAGCTACAGTCACTGGTCTTACGGCAAGCGTTTTGCCGGCCACGAAAATGCCTATCGTCGTGGCCTGATGGGCCTCGCCTATGAGGTCGTCATCAACTCCAATCCCTGCATCAGCTATCTGATGGAGGAAAACAGCGCCACCATGCAGGCGCTGGTGATCGCTCATGCCGCCTTCGGTCACAATCATTTTTTCAAAAACAACCGGCTTTTTCAGGAATGGACCGACCCGTCCCAGATCCTGAACTATCTCGAATTTGCCCGCGGCTATATTTCCCGCTGCGAGGAAACCTATGGCCAGGAAGCCGTCGAGCGTGTTCTCGATGCCGCCCATGCCCTCCAGGGGCAGGGCGTCAACCGTCACAGCGGCTCCCGACGTATCGATCTGCACGGCGAACAGGAACGCGCACGGGAAAGACGCGCCTGGGAAGATCAGTCCTTCAACGATCTCTGGCGCACCCTTCCGCCCGTCAGCGACCCGGAACCTCTGGCGAACGGAGAGAAAAGCGCCCTCAGGCGAAAATTCGGCCTGCCCGAAGAAAATATCCTCTATTTCCTGGAAAAACATGCCCCGCGCCTGGCCCCGTGGGAACGCGAAGTCATCCGCATCGTCCGTCTCATCGCCCAGTATTTCTACCCGCAGCCCCAGCTCAAACTGATGAACGAAGGCTGCGCCACCTGGGTCCACGACCGTATCATGACCCGCCTGCACGAACTGGGGCGCATCGACGACGCCGCGTATATGGAGACCATCCACTCCACAACCAACGTCATCGCCCAGTTCGGCTACGATCAGGGCTCGACCAGCTTCAATCCTTACGCACTCGGCTTTGCTATGATGAAGGACATCGCGCGGATCTGCTCGGACCCGACAGAGGAAGACCGGCGCTGGAGTCCCGATATCGCCGGCAACAACGACCCTCTCGGCACGCTCCGGCACGCATGGGCGGAATACCGTGACGAAAGCTTCGTGCTTCAGTTCCTCTCGCCCCGCGTCATGCGGGACTTCCGGATGTTCCGTCTGCTCGATGACACGCGCGACCCCTATCTGCTCGTCGATGCCATTCATGACGAGGCGGGCTACCGGGATATCCGCCGCACCGTCGCGGCCTCCTACGATCCCTCGGCCTGGTACGCCGAAATCGAAGTGGTCGATGTCGATATCTACGGGGACCGCACGTTGCGCCTCGAACACCGGACACGACAGGGGCAGTTACTGGCCGAGAATGATATGAAAATGACCCTGAAAGGACTGGCCGATCTCTGGGGCTACAGGGTCGTCCTGCAGGAAGTGGACAGCCTGAGCGGAAAGCTGCTGGCGTCGCATGAATCACTCGCCACCGCATAAAAAATTCATGCCCGGCGGAGGCCTGTCACGAACGGCAGGCACCCGGCAGCCAGGAGACACTGTCATTATCCGTCATGAGATTCTGAAAGCCTGCCTGGTTCCGTTTCGAAAGCAAAATCCCGGTCAGAAACGCGCTGTCTCCTGCCTTGCTCCCCGGGGAGCCATCGGTTATTCAGCAAAGAATAACTGAAGCTGCGAGGGTTATCCGGCAACAAAGAATGTCGACGTTAATAATTCATAAAAAGGATCTGCTGAATTATTGTTGTTGTCGGAATTCTGAACGGAATACAGAGGCAATTCCATTATTACGCCGGTCCGGAATATAGTCAGATAAACGCAAAATAAAGGCTCATACTCGAAAGATGGAGAATATGAGTGATGTAACGGGGAGAGCATATCCATGAGCGACACGCTGGTTGCGGAAGAACCTGATATCGAAACAGGCCCGAAAACCGTCACGGAATACGACATCCGGCAGATCGAAGCCGATCCGGGCGCTCTGAACTATTATCAGCAGCACGGCGCCAGCACGCTTCACGATGCCTTCGCCATTGCGAATATCCTCCACACGGACAAATACGTCCGGGAGGCCGCCTCCATCTACGGCCTGGCTTTCCGCCTCCATTCGGAAAGTAACTCCGCCTACCCGATGCCGCACTCACTCCTGCAGGCCCGGCTGCTCTGCCTGCTGAAAAGCGGCACAACCCCGCCGCAGCGTGAAGTCGATATTCTCCGCTCGCTCAATATCCCGCTCGCAAATTATATCGAGGGCGTCGAACTCGCCTGGCACCGGCAGGATTTCAAAGGTGCCATAGCCAGAATCGGCAACGCCTACGAAGAATTTCATACCGGAGAGGAAATCGACGCCGTTCTCCTCGAAATAGCCCTGAACTCTTCCCTCGACCTGTTTTCTGCCTCTCCCGTCTCGGATAAACGCATCCCGCGCCGCCTGTTCATGTACTGGGATCAGAACCCGCCGGAAGAAATCCGGAATAACTTCGATTACCATAAGAATATCGAAGGTTTTGAATGCAGAATTTTCGATAAGCACGAAGCTGCCGAATGGCTGTACGATAACTACGGCATCGAAGCCCGCTCCCTGTTTCTCGGAGCACGGCACCCGGCGGAAGCCGCGGATTTTTTACGCGTGCATGTGACCCAGATGTACGGAGGCTGGTGGCTTGATGCCGATATCCGCGTCCGCGACACCGCGGCCGTGAACTTCCTGGCAACGCAGACCGATCAGAATGTTATCGTCCTGACAAATAACTGTGTCGTCCATAACGATTTTTACGGAACGATAGCAAACAGCACCGTGGGCGCAGACTGCCTGCTGTCCCTCTACAGAAACTGCTATCTGCATACCGGCCTGTTCATCGCGTACAAAACCGGCCCCGGTGTCTTCAACCGGGCGCTCAGCCGCAGAATACATCGCTCTTACGAGGGCGTTAAATCTCCGGATTCAATCAGAATTTACCGTAGCGACGTTTTTGACCGCGTCATTCATCAGTTCGACACGCCTTATAAGACTGTCCTGCCTTCCTGGCATTCAGTCTGACAAAGCGATACCCGGACAGCACGAGAGCCCTGTCCGGGTATCGAAAAAAACCCTGGAATCCGAAGATCTTCAGGTGATCTCATAAGTCGTGACGTTAAAAGACGTCAGAAGATGCGGACCAAACGACGTCGAAATCGCAACATCCGCCGCGTCACGCCCGCGCGCAATCACAATACGTCCGATACGCGGCACATTATGACGGGCATCAAACGTATACCAGTTACCATCCAGCCAGACTTCGAACCATGCGGAAAAATCCATCGGGTCAGGCAGGAGAGGGACGCCAATATCCCCCAGATACCCCGTGCAGTATCGCGCCGGAATGTTCATGCAGCGGCAAAGCGTCACCGCAAGATGAGCAAAGTCCCGACACACGCCGATGCGCTCATTCCAGCCTTCCCACGCCGTCCGGGTGTTTCGCGCATTGGCATAACTGAATGTGAGGTGATTGTGCACATAGTCCACAATCGACTGCACCCGCGCCCAGCCATGCGGCGTATTGCCGAATATCGACCAGGCAAACTCTGAAAGAAGATCCGTCTCGCAATAGCGGCTGCCAAGCAGAAAAACGAGAACATCGGACGGCAGATCCTGAACCGGAGTCTGCCGTGCGTCATAGACGTGCCGCTCATGCCTGCCGCTGTCATAAACAGTGAATTCAGCCGATGTGCGAAACACGCCGGCCGGTGCCACAAGCCTCGTGCAGCGATTGCCAAATCCGTCGATATAACGCTGCACCGGAACCAGAGGCTCAAAAACAGGGCGTTGCGGCGTAATAAGATCCGGCTCCCGTTCCGGACGGATATCAAGCATCAGGATAAGCGGCGTCGGTGCCAGAAATTCAATTGAAATGTCGTAACCGGCGCGAATTTCCATAAATTATGTCTCCCTGCGTCCCCAAAATCATCCTGCCGATCCAGACGGCGGAAAGAGACGATATTCAGTAAGTTCCGAAAGGTCCCCCGGATCATGAACGGGACAACGGGAACATTTCCCGATGCACGGAGCACAGTTTTAACGAGCAGGGGACCGGCGTGGTTCCACCAGATCGTTACGATTATGATATTTGTACGGAACCGGCACGGATAAGCAACAGCTTAACGGCCATGCGCCCGGGCACAGTCTCAAATCACGACAAACAGCCTTGATACCGGTCGCCAACTATGTGACTCCGGTCAGGACTAAAATCACGACCGTCACATAAATGTGCCGGGTCACACGTGCGTCAGGCGAGAGAACAGGATGACAACGACCGGAAGCAAACACAACGAGCCGACGACGCTCCTTCGTGCAGGAGACCCGGAACCCGTTCGCGTCCATGGCAGCGCCGGTTCTCAGTCACCGTTTCTGCTGGTCAGTGACCACGCCGGGCGCGCCATCCCGACCGCGCTGGCAACTCTCGGCGTCCCGGAGAAGGACCTCTCCCGCCACATCGGATGGGATATCGGCATCGACGGCCTGGGCCGGCTTCTGGCCCGGCAACTCGGCGCATTGCTGATCGAACAGACCTATTCCCGCCTCGTCATCGACTGTAACCGCGCACCGGGCCATCCCACGGCCATCGTCACCGTCAGCGATGGCACCCCGGTTCCGGCCAACGCCGATCTGCCAGCCGGGGCCGCCTCCATGAGAACCCTGGAAATTTTCGAGCCCTATCACACCCGCATCGGCGAGGAACTCGACCGGCGCACGGAGGCCGGTCTCGAAACATTTCTCGTGGCATTACACAGCTTCACCCCGGAAATGCACGGCCTGAAGCGTCCCTGGCAGGCAGGCGTGCTGCACAATCATGATCCGAGATTCGGACGGCTGCTCATCGACATACTGCTCGAAGAGGGACTCGTAACCGGCGACAACGAACCCTATGAGCTGACCGATACCAGCGACTACACCGTCCCCGTGCATGGTGAACGCCGGCGCATCCCCCATGTCGAGCTGGAAATCCGTCAGGATCTGATCGCATCGGAAGCCGGACAGGCCGAATGGGCCAGCCGGCTCGCAAAAGCCCTGAACGAGGCCCGCGCCCGCTACCACACTCAGTACGGAAAACACCCCGATCAGGAGAGCCAGCCGTGAAAAGGGGCAGAATAACCGGTCAGGCAAAACTCGCCGGCGTCCTCGGTCACCCGGTCTCTCACTCCCTGTCGCCCGTCCTGCACAATTACTGGCTCGAACAGCGGAATATCGACGGCGCCTATGTTCCGCTCCCCGTCCGCCCGGAGCAGTTCGCCATCGCCGTGCGTGGCCTCCAGGCCGCCGGTTTCCGAGGCGCAAACGTCACGATCCCGCACAAGGAAGCCGCCTTCGCACTCGTCGATGAGCCTGACCTCGCGGCCCGCCTCTCCGGTTCCGTGAACACGCTTGTCTTCAGCGAGGACGGACGCATTCAGGGCTCCTCCACGGATGGTTTCGGCTTCCTCGAAAGTCTGACAGCAGATGGCGTCGATCTCACGCATCTCAGACAGCAAGGCCCGGCCCTCCTGTTCGGAGCCGGCGGCGCCGCGCGATCCATTGCAACAGCCCTGCTGGAACAGGGTTTTTCCGTCATCATCAGCAACCGGACGGAACCCCGTGCCCACGCCCTGGTCAAAGACCTCTCCCAGGCATGGGAGGAACACACCGGCAACAGCGCGCCAGACCTGTCTGTCCAGCCCTGGGCAACCCCGGAGAGCGTTTCCGGCGACATCTCCCTGCTTGTCAACACCACATCGCTCGGCATGTCCGGTGGCCCGGATACCGCATGGATGCCGGATCTCGCCCATGCGTCTGAAAATCTCGTTGTCTGCGATATCGTCTACATCCCGCGCGAGACCCCGCTGCTAAAAGCGGCCACCCAACGCGGACTGGTCGCGGTCGGCGGCCTCGGTATGCTCCTCCATCAGGCCCGCCCGGGCTTCCGCGCCTGGTTCGGCACCGAAACCACGGTCGATGCCGCAACCATTGATTACGTCTCGGACGCCCTGAAGTGCCGCGCCTGACCTGCCCATGAAAATCCTCGGCCTGACCGGCGGCATCGGGATGGGCAAAACAACCGTCGCCCGTATGCTGAAACAGGCCGGCTTCCCTGTCTTTGATTCGGATGCCGAAGTCCATCGCCTGCAAGGCCCGGGCGGAGAGGCGGTGCAGGCCGTAGGCCACCTGATCCCATCCGCGCTTATCCCCGGCACAGACCCCGGATTACGGAAACACCCTTCGGGCGCCAGCCTCAGCCGAACGGCATTACGCCAGGCCATCATGGCCGATCCGTCTCTGATCCGCTCACTGGAGAAAATACTTCATCCCATGGTGTTCGCCGCCCGTGACCGCTTCCTGCGCCGATGCCGTTACAGGGGCGTGCACTGGGCCGTCATCGACGTGCCGCTCCTGTTCGAAACCGGCACTGACCGCCGCTGCAACCGTGTGGCCGTCGTCTCGGCTCCACATGCCACTCAGGTCAGACGGATCGCGCAGCGCCGCAGCATGAGCAGGACCGAAGCCGCCCGCATGATTGCGCTTCAGATGCCGGACTGCGAAAAGCGCCGACGGGCAGATGTCGTCATCCGCACCGGACTGTCCATGGCCGATACCCGCGCGCAGGTGAGGGCGCTCATCCGGCAGCTGCGGTCAGACAACACCAGAGAAAAGGAAACACAATTATGAAACGGTCAGTCCTTTTCGATACGGAAACAACCGGTCTGGAAGCCACCGGAGGCGACCGCATCATCGAAATCGCCGCCCTAGAACTGCTGGGCGATCTCCCGACCGGGCGCGCCTTCCACGTTCTGATCGATCCCGAGCGGGACGTCCCGCCCGAGGCCGCCCGCGTCCACGGCTTCACCCGGGAAGATCTGGAAGGAAAACCGAAATTCGCCGAAATCGCGGACGATTTTCTGGCCTTTATCGGCAATGACGAACTGATTGCCCATAACGCAACCTTCGATTTCGGCTTCATCAACGCGGAACTGGACCGCATTGGAAAACCGCCGCTCGACGACGAACGCAAGGTCGATACCCTCCTGCTGGCCCGCGACCGGTTCCCCGGCATGCCCAACAACCTCGACGCCCTCTGCCGGCGTTACGGCATCGACCTCTCCGAGCGCACGACACACAACGCGCTGCTCGACTGCAAACTCCTGTCCGAAGTCTATATCGAACTGATGGGAGGCCGTCAGCACGGCCTCGGCCTCGGCGGCGAAGACGGCGAAGACACCCTCCAGTCCGTCCGCTACAAACGACAGGAAACACCGCGCAGACCAATCCTCATCGTTCCGGATGAAACCGCGCTGGCAGCGCACGCCGCCTTTGTCGACGCCATGAAAGACCCCGTCTGGCGACGTTAAACCCAAAGACGGGATTTTACGCGACCAGTATCACTCTGACCGCCAGCCCGTGCGGCACCCGGTTGTAAAGCTTCACATCGCCACCCTGACCCAGAATGATCGTCCGGGTAATCGACAGCCCCAGACCCGTGCCGCCAGTCTCGCGATTCCGGCTTTCCTCCGCCCGGACAAACGGCTCAAACATCCTCTCAAGGTCCTCAGGCAGCAATCCCGGCCCCTCATCCTCAACAAGGACCACCACATGTCCGTCTTCCGGTTTTGAAACCGTGACCGTCGCACTCCCGCCATAAATGATCGCGTTGTTCACGACGTTGGTAAAAGCGCGTTTCAGGGCAAGCGGCCGGCCTCTGATAATCACCGGCGGAGGATCACCGGCCAGAATGATTTTGTCCGCATCGGCAGGACGACTTTCCCCGACATCATCGACAACAGTGGCCAGCAGGGCCGTCAGATCAAGCGCCGTCATCGCCTCGCGGGTCGAACTGTCACGTCCGAAAGCAAGCGTCGATTCCACCATCGCCGAAAGCTCGTTCAGATCCGTGAGAACCTTCTCCCGCATCTCATCATCTTCAATAAACTCGGCACGAAGTTTCAGCCGCGTAATCGGCGTGCGCAGATCATGCCCGATCGCCGTCAGCAGATGGGTCCGCTCCGAAACAAACCGCCCGACGCGATCCGCCATGGCGTTAAAGGCCGCCGCGGCCCGCGCGATCTCTGTCGGCCCGTTCTGCGGCAGCGGCGGCGTACCCGCGTCAGGCACAAAAGCCTCGGCGGCGGCGGCCAGCGTGCCCACAGGCGCAATCATTCGCCGCATACCCCACAAAATGAGAATACAGCCGCCCGCCGTCATCAGGCCGAACGCAATGGGAAAAGCCGGCGAACTGAACGGCGTCGGAACCGGAAGACGATAATGAATGACAAGCCAGCGCGTATCATTGGGCAGAAGCAACGCGATACCCTGCCTTCGTGTGTGCCGGTCAGGCACCGTAAACACACGTTGCGGACGCCAGCGTGAAGGAAGCACCGGAAAACGGTGCCCGTCCACTCTGGGATCACATTGCTGACCCTGAAAAGCCGGATGCGGCCCCCCCTGATCCGGCGAACGACCTTCATCCGGCCCGTGATCACGCATCGAAAAAGCAGAAGGCGGCCCGCCATGAAACATCCCCGGGCCACCCATATCGTCAGGTCCATGCGGCGGCCCTCCGCCATCCGGAAAACCCGGATTGCCACCCTGTCCTCCGGGAAATCCTCCCGGAATGAAAAGCAGCCGGCGAAAATCGGCCGCCGATACTTCCAGTGTCATATCCGGATCAGGTCTGGAGGCGAGCGTTACGTTAAAATTCGCAGGCAGTTGCAGATCATCGACCGCGCTTACCCGGTCTTCCGGGCTGGTTTCAGCCACCGTCCGGTAAGCCATGATGGCATGCGTCACCGCCTGGTGAGAGGCCAGCCGATCATCAAATGCAATGCGATCCAGCGTCTCGATCGTCAGTCCGACGATCTCGAGCAAGGCAAAACCGACAATGAGCAGAAGGCTCGTGCGCGCCACAAGAGAAGAGGGCAGGGGCGAGTGCCGGACAAGCCAGTCTGAGAGACGTTTCATGACGATTTCAGTGCCTCAGACCACAAAGGCCGGCTGTCACAGGACAGATATATGAAAAAACCTCAGCGGCGCTCGACATCCGCCGCCAGAACATAACCGCCGCCGCGAACCGTCTTGATGAGTTGCGCGTTCCGACCGTCATCCTCCAGCTTCCGGCGCAGACGGCTGACAGCAACGTCAATCGCCCGGTCAAACGGCCCGGCCTGACGTCCGCGCAGCAGATCCAGCAGCATGTCACGCGTCAGCACACGGTTCGCACGCTCCAGCAGAGCAAGGAGCAGATCGTATTCACCACCCGTCAGAGGCACTTCCACGCCCTCGGGATTCAACAGTCGCCTGCGGGCAATCTCCAGCGTCCAGCCGGCAAAGATAATCTCGCGAACCTCACCGTTGCCCTGCTCCTGGGTCTCCGTGGCCCGCCGCAACACCGCGCGGATACGCGCCAGAAGCTCCCTGGGATTGAACGGCTTTGCCACATAATCATCGGCGCCAAGCTCCAGCCCGATGATCCGGTCCGTGTCATCGCCCATCGCGGTGAGCATGATGATCGGAATATTGGTCTGGGATCGCAGCCAGCGCGCGACATCAAGCCCCGATTCGCCGGGAAGCATGAGATCGAGCACGACAAGGTGGTAATGCCCCTGACTCCATACGCGGCGTGCCTCGCGCCCGTCACGGGCACTGGTAACCCGCATCTGATTGCGCTCAAGAAATTTCGACAGAAGATCACGAATTTCACGATCGTCATCGATGACCAGTATATGCGGTGTTTGCTCCATGGTGCATGTATAAAACAGGAATCGACCGTTGTGCAGATCGTGTTTCATTCCGTTTCACTTCGGGATGTGCCGAAGAAATAATTGTCACTCTGCGGTAAACTACCGTTTTTGAAGGTCCCGGAGACGTTGAATGGGCGTGGCTGATTCTTCCCTGGTAACACCCCGCCTCGGCGCGGTGTGTCTCGCCCTGTTCGTCGCAGTTATCTCAGGCCCCGAAGCCTATGCGGGCGACGCCGATTCTCCTCCCGCCCCGGTCGTTAATCCGTCTCTCATCAGCCCGGCCGGCACTCAGGACAATCAGCATACCGCCACACAGGGCGCTCCTCCTCCCGCGCTACCCGCCATCGATCCGTCCCGTGACGAGCCGACCGGCGATAACCCCGAGCAGTCCATCGCTCTCACCCCGCAGGAAAACGCGGCGGCCGGACCCGCGAAAAAAGACAGTCAGCCGGTCGCCGAGATCGCGTCGCTGCCTCTCGGCGGTTTGCTGGACCGGCAGGTGAGGGGAACGGATCACGGAACTCTCGGACACATCGTCGATGTCCTTATCGGCGCGGATGGACAGATCAAGGCAATCGTCGTGGATATCGGCGGGTTTCTCGGCGTCGGAAACCGGCGCGTCGCGATCGCCTGGTCTCTCCTGTCCCTGGAAGATGCCGATCCGAAATATCCGATCACCGTCCTCGCGCCGTCCGGCGTCATCAGATCAGCTCCTGCATACAATCCGGGCGAGAAGACCACGCAGATCCTCACCGGCCCCCGCACCACAGCCCCCGCGGCGGATGCGGATAAAGAAAATGAACAGAAATCCGCGTCCCCCGATACATCGCCGGATGGCCCCGTCATCGCCCCGATACGGATGACAGCGCCCCCCACGCAGGAGAAATCCTCGCCGGATTCAGGAAACCCGGAGCAGAACAAGGACACGACGCAACCGGATGCTCAGGGTCAGACACGGCCTCCGGCACACGAACACGACCGATAACCGGATCATGAAACATATTTCAGCCCGGATGACCGCCAACTCCGTCCGGAAACGCGCTCTGTCGCACCACTCATGGGCGTCGCCGTGCTGAAGAAAATACCCCGCAACAGCACATACGGCCTGGATGGTGTCAGCTTTTTCGTCGCGAACCTTCAGGCCGCCTTTGGTCCCTTCGTCGCGGTCTACCTGACCGGCGAACAATGGACCCAGGGTGAAATCGGCGTCGCGCTCAGCATCGGCTCCGTCACTGCGATGGCCTGCCAGGTTCCGGCCGGAGCCATAGTCGATGCCTTGCGTAACAAGCGCATGGTGGCGGAATTCTCAATCGTCGCGATCATCATTTCCTGCCTGATCATGGCCCTCATGCCGCAACGCCTGCCCGTCGCCATCGCGGAAATCCTGCACGGCCTGGCAAGCTGCACCCTGAATCCGGCCATCAGCGCCCTCACTCTCGCCGTCGTCGCCTCCTGGATCACGCTCAACCCGGACAAGGCAACAGGCGCACTCGGCGCGCGCTTTGGCCGCAACGCCAGTTTTGCCGCCGTAGGAAACGCCATCTCAGCCGGGCTGATGGGCGCCGTGGGCTACTGGTCATCCGCCCGCGCGACATTCTTTCTCGGTGCGATCATGGCCGCCCCGGGCCTGATCGCGCTGCGTATGATCGAGACCGTCGGAACACCCCCCGATGAGAGAGCCTCAGCCCTGGCGGAAGGTGAAACACCGCAAAAAGCACGCGGCGCCTCTCTGCTGAAACTCCTGCGTGAACCCGGCCTGTTCGCCTTCGCCCTCTGCGTCGTGTTTTTCCACCTTTCCAGCGCCGCCATGCTCCCGCTCGCCGCCGGACAGGTGACAAAAGACGCCGGACGTGCTTCCGAAATCGTCATCGCCGCCTGCATCCTGGCTCCGCAACTGCTGGGCGCTGTGCTGTCGCCCTGGATCGGACGCTGGGCCGAAACAATCGGGCGTCGTCCGGTGATGCTGGTCAGCTTCGCAGCCCTGCCTCTGCGAGGTGTCCTCCTCAGCCTGACATCCGACCCGTGGCTGATCGTGCCTGTCCAGATGCTCGACGGCATAAGCTCAGCCGCCTTCGGCGTCATGCTGCCCCTGGTCGCCGCCGATCTCACACGCCGCAGCGGCCATTTCAATCTCTGCATGGGCGTTCTCGGGCTCGCCATGGGCCTGGGAGCCAGCTTCAGCACAACGCTCGCCGGCCTCGTTGCTGACCGCTCACTGAGAGACGCCTTCCTGCTTCTGGCCGCCGCGGGCGGCTGCTGTGTCCTGCTGGTAGCACTCCTCATGGGCGAAACCCGTGAGCCCCGGAATAACGACACCCCGGCCTCCGCCTGATCAGACCTGAGAGTTATGCAGTCAGAACGTAACCAGCGCGTAGCCATGCTCCACCCGTATGGCTGAGAAAATTTCCAGCAACACTTTGAATCTGCGGGACAACTTTACCCGCCATTCCATCGTTACGAAGAGACGTCGCTGGACGGGGAAAGGACGCAAGCCTGACCCAGAGTAAAGTCAACACCGGAGATATAAACTATGCTCGGCACAATCCTTATAATTGTTCTGATTCTGATGCTCGTCGGAGCGTTGCCGAACTGGGGTTACAGCTCCGGCTGGGGATACTTCCCATCAGGTACACTGGGCACCGTTCTCATCATCGTCATCATTCTCGTGCTTCTCGGACGCCTGTAAATAAATTACTTTAAAATCAACATAGCGCATGGCTTTTCTAAGTATTTACCTCAGAAATCCGGCACTCCGCAGCATGACCCCATCATGCTGCGGAATATTTTTTAAAATCAATATCCTGTCCGAATATCCTGAACCTATCTGTCAAGCCAGGCCGGCACAGGCAGATCCTTGCTCCGCAGAAATTCAGGATTAAACAGTTTCGACTGATAGCGCGCTCCGCCGTCACACAGGATCGTCGCAATGCGATGCCCCGGGCCAAGCGTCCGCGCAACGCGAATGGCCGCCGCAACATTGATGCCGGATGAGCCGCCGACAGAAAGCCCTTCATGAATCAGCAGGCTGTAGATCTGCTCCAGAGCCTCCGGATCGGCAATGCGCTCCGCATCGTCAATAATGGCCCCTTCAAGATTGGCCGTAACCCGTGACTGACCAATCCCCTCCGTAATCGAAGACCCGCTGACAGACAGATCGCCCGACTTCACCCAGCCATACAGCCCCGAACCTTCCGGATCAGCCAGAACGATCTTCGGACGGGCGACACCAGCCGCCTCCGCCGCATCGTTAAGTCCGAACCCGATCCCCGCCAGAGTGCCCCCGGTGCCGCAGGCGCAGGTAAACGCATCGACTTTCCCGCCCATCTGCTCCCAGATTTCCGGGCCGGTCGTCAGACGATGCCCTTCGCGGTTCGCAACGTTGTCGAACTGATTGGCCCACAGCCAGCCATTTTCCTCGGAAAGACGCCGCGAGACATGCACATAGTTTCCCTGATCGCGGTAAGGCTTCGCCGGAACAAGCCGAAGATCAGCGCCGATCATACGCAGAAAATCGATTTTTTCCTGACTCTGCGTCTCCGGCATGACAATGACACTTTTGTAGCCGCGCGCATTGGCAACAAGCGTAATGCCGATCCCGGTATTTCCCGCCGTGCCTTCCACGATCGTTCCGCCCGGCTTCAGAACCCCGCGCTTCTCCGCATCCTCTATGATGGCCAGTGCCGCGCGATCCTTCACCGAACCGCCCGGGTTCATGAATTCCGCCTTACCGAAAATGTCGCACCCGGTCGCGTCGGACGCCCTGCTGAGACGGATCAGCGGCGTCCCCCCGACAGCCGCCGGCATGTCAGCCGAGGTCGTCGTCCAGCCATTGCGCGGGAGAGAGTCAGGTTCCGATGTCATCATGTCTGCCTTTCGTCCTGTTCCGTCCGGGCTAGCGCGAGTTGAGCCGGTGTGCAATTGGCCAGCTTCGTAACGCATAATCTGTATTATACGACACGGAGCGCGTAAGCTTTCATCCGGACAACAAAAACCACCGGCTGAAGACCGGCCTGCCCCGGTCGGGAACAGGTCAGAAAGGAGAAATAAAACGATGATCGAGGATGTGTCGCCGCAGGCCACATGGCTGGCTCTGGAAGAAAATCCGGACGCACAACTGATCGACGTGCGCACACAGGCCGAATGGTTCTTTGTCGGCATCCCCGAACTCTCGCGGTTAAACCGGGAACTGCACCTCGTGAGCTGGCAACTGCCCGGCGGCCTGATCAACGGACAGTTTCTTGAAGACCTGTCAGCAGCGGGTCTTACCGCAGGCCAGCCGCTCTATTTTATCTGCCGGTCAGGCGCCCGAAGCCGCGCCGCCGCCCAGGCCGTCACGGAGGCCGGTCTGGGACCAGCCTTTAACGTCGCCGACGGATTTGAAGGCCCGCTCGACGCCAGCTCGCATCGCGGTATCGCCGCCGGCTGGAAAGCATCAGGTCTGCCCTGGCGACAGAGCTGATCCGGTCCCGACCGGAACTCCGGCTCGCTTCGGGGCAGATTACTGCCCCGCGTCCGGCTCGACCTCGGCGTCATAGATCACTTCAAGCACCGCGCACCAGGGATACCGGGAATCATAGCTTCTGCCGTCAGCTGAGGCGATAGCGCCGTTCGCATCCGTCGGCACATGCGTCAGCGTCACCGCATCGTCGATATTCCCGCCAATGATGCTGAGCTGATGCCCGAACGGCGACCCGTTCTGCCCGGTTGCAACAACAAACCCGCAATGAGCCGGAAAACCATAGCGTGTCGGCAAACTCGAGAACCGCACCGACTTGCTGCCACCACGACCGGTGCAGATCAGATCCCCCAGGCGCGGAATATAGGCACCGGGATCATGCGCCCGCAGCCCCGTCGCCTGCCCGGATGCCGCAGCATTGATATAGGTCGAGTGATTGGGAGAATAGGGGAAGCGATCGTTCGCCCCGGCAACACGCATTACATAGGAAATAAACGCCGCCGACCAGGCGTAGTGCCCGTCATGAATCAGATTGAACAGGCGGCCATCCGCATCATATTTCCCGCTCCACGAAACCTCGGTCTCCTGAGGGTCCTGTCCGATCCACCAGTATTCGCCGACACGCTGCCACAAACCCGGCGCCCGCTCCGGTTTGACGCTGCCAGTCACTGGCTCCGGCCGCAGCTCAGGGTCGTCGTCATCCACCGGCATGCCAAAAAGCCGCCACTCACGCATCGCGATCGCAACGACATCCTGCCGGTTAAACGGAACGAAATTACGTGTGGCAAAATCCGGGACATGGGTGTCCCAGCCGACCGGCCCGGAGCCGGCACGATATTGCGCCATCGGCGTCTCAGCCGGGTGCTGACTGGCCAGAGGATGTGGAGCACATGCGGCGACACTGAGAGCGAGAAAAAGAACGGCAGGCTTGCGAAACACCAGATTGTCCATCCACATGGCCGGCATATGGTTCCGGCTCCACAACGTCAAGAAAGGGACACGACCGCGCGGAACGTGAATCGTGCCTTAACAACCCCTTTACCGTGTTGATATTCGGATCGAAAGAGGCGGCGCTCGCGGCGACAGGCTAAATCGCGGCGCACACAGCCGGAATACCCGGAAGTCGCTGGTTTACCGGCCTGCTTTTTCAGGAAACAGCGACCGCAGCCCTGCCGCGCTCGCCGCGCAACGCCCGCGTTCCGTAATAAGCCCCGTCACCAGCCGCGCCGGTGTCACATCGAACGCCGGATTGGCCGCCGCACTCTCACGCGGCGTAATTCTGACGGTTTCAATGCGTCCGTCAGCCGTCTGCCCCGTAACATTCGTAACTTCCAGCCCGGACCGCTCCTCGATCGGTATCTCCCGAACACCATCATTCACAGACCAGTCAATCGTCGTGGAAGGGAGCGCCACCCAGAACGGAACGTCATTATCTCTCGCCGCCAGTGCCTTGAGATAGGTACCGATCTTATTGGCAACATCTCCCCGCGCCGTCACGCGATCCGTCCCGACAATCACCAGATCAGCCATGCCATGCTGCATAAGATGACCACCCGCATTATCGACAATAACCGTATGCGGCACACCATGACTGCCAAGTTCCCAGGCCGTCAGCGCAGCACCCTGATTGCGCGGACGTGTCTCATCCACCCACACATGAACATCATAGCCCGCATCATGCGCCATATAGATCGGAGCGAGCGCCGTGCCCCAGTCAACAGTCGCGATCCAGCCGGCATTGCAATGTGTCAGAATGTTAATCCTGCCTGATTTATTCTTCTTTTTTTCAATCTTTTCAATCAGATCCAGACCATGTCGGCCAATCGCCTCGTTCTGCGCCACATCCTCATCGCAGATACGCGCCGCCTCGGCATAAGCCGCCGCAACGCGATCTTCCGGTGTAAGCGGGCGTAGTTTCGCAAGCATGCGATCAATCGCCCAGCGCAGATTGACCGCCGTGGGCCGTGTCGCCGCAAGCATGGCTGCATCGCGCTCCATGGCGGTATTCTCTGAATCCACCCGCAATGCCAGCGCGAGTCCATAAGCCGCGACAGCACCGATCAGCGGAGCCCCCCGGACCTGCATCGAGGTAGTGGCATGCGCGACCTGAGCGCATTCAGTCAGACGCAGAGTCTCAAGCGAAAATGGAAGCTTCGTCTGATCGAAAATAAGAACGTCCGTGTTGTTTTCAGGATCAACCTGAACACTTCTGTGCTGAACCCCGTTGATTTTCATGATGTCCGCACCTGTTTCTGAAAATGGATTTCCTACAATGTTAGCGTGACAGGACGATTATCGCCATAACGATGATCACACCCGCCCGCAGACAGAAGCCTGTATGAAAATGTTACGTTACAATATAAAGAAGTGTGCGCCCCTTGCATGGCGCCCGGTATTTTTATGCAGCCTTATGCGAAAATCAGGCATTTATCCGCCGACCGTCAAATAAAATAATTTCTATAATATGCTTACATACAATCGAATTTTCTAAATTTCGAATTGATATTTATCGTAATAATTACGTAGCATTCCAGTGACGCAGCTGTCGGTTTCTGTATAAGAAATGTCTGATATTGATATTGCAAAGTCGAACAGGCGTCTATATTGCTGCCGTTAATCAGGGCGATGATAGCCTCATTATAGCTTTTGCATCTGCGGCCGGCGTTCCTTATGTCTGGCGATATGGCAGCGACAGAAATTCTGGAACTATCTCAAAAAGAACCGTGAGCAGAACATAAAGTTTTGAAAGCATCTCCTCAGCGGGTGCGTGACAGAAAGAGAGTGAGTTATGGCTAAAAAACCAGCTAAAGTTACCGCAGCAGCAGCCGTGAAAAAAACCGCCGCACCGAAAAAAGCACCTGCCAGAAAGGCAGCGCCGGTTGCAGCAAAGACGGTGGCTGCAAAAAGCCGTGCACCCGCTCCGGCGAAGGCAAGAGTTGCCGCTAAAACCGTTGCAAAAGCTCCCGCTAAAACCACACGCACCGCCCGCGTGACAGAAGCAGCGCCAAAGGCAGCGACGAAACGTAAAGTCGCAGCCCCTGTGGTGAAAGCAACAACAAAGAAAGCCACCGCACCGAAGGTAGCACGGGTTAAAGCCGTCGCAGCACCAAAGGTCAGCGCCCGCGCAGCCAGCCGCAAAGAAGCCCCCGCAATCAAACTGTCGGCAGTCGAGCGTCTGCGGATCACGCAGGAAGCCCGGAAGCAGAAGCGTCTGAATCGTCTGGCGGCAGAGAAGGCAGCCACAGAACAGGCTGAAACACCGAAGCGCCAGACCCGTGCCAAAGCAACGCGCAGCAAAGCTGCCCGCAGCTGATTATCCGGCTGTTCTGACAGGCCGTTATATCAAAAGACCCGGGTGGCAAACCAGCCCCCGGGTCTTTCGCTGTTTACGGAACCCCTTGAAAATTTCAGGCGTTGTTGCGGAGAGCCCGCCCTGGCTGCCGCCGCGCCGCCACGTAACTTCCCGAATTACTGTAATTCGTTCTGGCATCCGGGCTGGGCAGCGCATTTGTAAGAAGTTTTACAATCAGCCTCTGTGCAGTCATCGCCTGCCTGAGAAGCACCCGGTTTTCCTGAAGCGCATGATCGAGCCGTCTTGCCGCCTCCGGCAACTCTGATGAACGGCAATTTGCATCCTCATCCGTTTCAGATTTACGCTCACCGACGATGTCAAGTTTGTCCAGATCCGCGAGTGCGGCTTCCTTTCGCCCCAGAAGTAACACCGCTGCCGGTATATCACCTGCTTTCAGCTGCAGGTTTTCCTCCTCGATAACATCAAGCACAGCTTCGAGAGTCTTCAGCGCCCTGGCCGTCATCCGGCGTTCTCCTGAATTTCGAGCATTTTGTGGTAAATCGATTTCGCCAGACCAAGGCCGCCCTTGCTCTCCATCTGCTTCGCCATTTCCTCAACCATCATTGGCTTAAAGGTTGATTCCCCGACACCGCCACCAAATGGCGTTTTTGAAAGATCGACAGTATCGAACATCGGCTGGAGAAGCTGCCCGATAGCCATCGCTTCAAAATCCGAGGCCGTCTTCCAGATCTTCGGATCAACAGCGGCCTCTCCCGATGTTGTCTGAGTCGATGAAACCGTTTGCGGAAGTGTCTGCGTTGCACTTTTTATGCTACTCATCTTACCTCCATATCCGCCTGCAGGGCGCCATCCGCCTTGATAGCCTGAAGAATGGAAATCATGTCGCGCGGCCCGACACCAAGCGCATTCAGCCCCGAGACAAGATCGCTCAGAGCCGGGCCATTACGGAGAATGCCCAGCTTGGCATTATTACCGTTATTGACATTGATGGATGTTCTCGGTGCGATCGTCGTCGTGCCGTTCGACATCGGTCCGGGCTGGGAGACCTGGGGTGTCTCCGTCACCTGAATCGTCAGATTGCCCTGCGCAATCGCCACAGTACTGATACGCACGTCATTACCTATGACAATCGTACCGCTGGCATCGTCGACCACCACCTTTGCAAGAGTGTCCGGCTCAACCAGCAGATCACCAATCCGGTAGAGAGTCTGCATCCGGTCGACATTGCTGAGGTTCAGTTCGATCGTACGGGGGTCCTCAACACGGGCCAGATGACCGCCCAGCGTCGAATTTATCACCTCGGCAACACGCGTCGCCGTTGTGAAATCCGGATTGCGTAACGAAAGGCGCTGAATTTTCCGGTCCACCATGTCAAGCGGAACCTCCCGCTCGACCACGCCGCCATTGGCAATATGCCCGTTGGTCGGAATGTTGTGCATGATCGAGGCCGCCGCGCCATGCGCACTAAAGGCATTCGTGGCGAGCGATCCCTGCGCCACGGCGTACACCTCGCCATCCGCCGCCATAAGCGGTGTAACAAGAAGCGTTCCACCCGTCAGATCAGTCGCATCGCCGGTCGCGGAAACAGTAACGTCGATCCGGCCCCCACCATGCGAAAAAGCGGGAAGATCCGCCGTGACCATGACCGCGGCAACATCGTGTGTCTGGAGCTGAATCTCATTGGCGCGAATATTCACACCAAGCCGGTTAAGCATGCTGACAAGCGTTTCACGCGTAAAAAGCACGTTGGTCAGCTTGTCACCTGTGCCATGCAGGCCGACCACCAGGCCGTAACCGATGAGCTGATTCGTCCGCACCCCTTCAAAGTCAGCAATATCCTTGATCCGGACCCGGGCCGCATAAGCAGGGCTGATCCCGGAAGCCACGCTGACGATTGTAAGAAAAGACGCAAGGAACGCAGAAACAAGGCGACGAAGCACCCTGGTCTGGTGAAAATTTCTTCTGCGGGGCGTGAGATTCATTCCGATGTTTGCCGCTCGTCAATGTTTTGCCGACAGACTATCGTCCCTAAGAGCAAACAATTCCTCAACAGGCAGCGCGGAACGACCTCCTTTCAGATACTGAAACGGGAAGACGCTCTGTTCCTGCTCACGGTGTGGAGACAGTATGAGCGTCGTCGGCACGATAAGCCATGTATCCCGGGCCATCACATCCCGCGCCACGCGTCGTCGCGGCACGCCGAGACTTTTTTCCGTGGCACAGCCCGACGAAACCGACAGCCTGCCGCCCGCAGGCGGCATCACAGGAACATCCCTGCTGGGCCTTCAGGAAGAAAGCGACTCAGATTTCCCGCACGAGGATAAAGTCGCCTTCATCTGGGGAGACGACACCCTGAAAACACTCAGGGCCATCCAGCTCGCCCTGCTCGAAGGCCGTTCCGCGAATAACATCCTCGAAACTCTCGAAACCATGTGCCGTGAGTCACCCCCGACATTAAATCCAGGCCTGACCGCCGCTGTCCGGGCGATTCGCGTCAGAGCCGCCGTCGAGCTGGCAAAACTGCACAAAGCGGAAGCCCGAAAAACAGCGTCCGAACACGACAGACGAAGCGACGAAGATGAGCCGGCTTAAAACCTGAATGTCCTGCCGCTCAATAAAGCTAAAGATTCGATTCGCCCTTGGCTCCGCTCCGGCCCGTCGCTATAAGCCGCGCATTCTTTCGCGGGCAGTCGCCCCGGGAAGCGGAGACAACTCATGATTACACTTCCTCCGGATTACAGACCTTCCGATGATGAAGAATTCATGAATCCCATGCAGGTCGAATATTTCCGCGAGAAGTTGCTGAAATGGCGCACCGATCTGCTCAAGGAGGCCGGGGGAACACTCGCCAGCCTTTCAGAAGGCGGGATCCATGAAGCCGATGTAACCGACCGGGCCAGCGTCGAAACCGACAGAGCACTTGAACTGAGAACCCGTGACCGCGCGCGCAAACTGATCGGCAAAATCAATCAGGCTCTCCAGCGCATCGACAATAACAGTTATGGTTATTGCGAGGAAACCGGCGAACCCATCGGTCTCAAACGGCTGGAAGCCCGTCCCATCGCGACTCTTTCCATCGAAGCCCAGGAACGCCACGAGCGGATGGAAAAAATCCACCGCGACGACTGATCCCCAAAAAGAAAACGGGCAGGGGAGTCATAAAAACGCCCCCGCCAGCAATTATAGGGCTTGCCCGCATGCCGGTGAAAATGTAGGAAGCCCCTCGTCTTAGTGCTGCTGTAGCTCAGTGGTAGAGCACTCCCTTGGTAAGGGAGAGGTCGACAGTTCAATCCTGTCCAGCAGCACCATTTTTGTCCTGAAACGTGGCACCATGTACAGCAGACCAGCCCACGAACAGGAAAGCCATCACCATCATGCTGAAAATAAATAACGCGGACGTCATCCGCGAAGTCACCGAAGCCTCAGATCGCTACGAAGCCGCCCTGATGGCAAATGACCTCAACCAGCTCGATGCATTGTTTCGTGACGCTCCGGAAACCATCCGCTACGGCATCGGTGAAAATCTCTACGGCTTCGACGAAATCGCGGAATTCCGGAAAACACGCACCGGCGGCTCGCCACAAAGAGACGTCATACGGCGCGTCGTGACCGCATATGGTCCGGATATCGCCACAGTCAATCTGGAATTCCGCCGTAAAAACAGCGAGCGAACCGGTCGCCAGAGCCAGACCTGGCTACGCACCGAAGAAGGCTGGCGCATCGTCGCGGCCCATGTCTCTCTGGTGCAATCTTTCTCCTGAAAGCACAGAGCCGTAAACCCTGCTTAAATAATGTACGCTTTTACAGAAACCACATCAGACCTCACCCCGCATACTACCGCAAAATACATAATGCCGTTGCCTGAACATAAGGCATGCCACCCGATGATCTCCTTATCTTCCGATCCGATTTCACACTCATGAGTCACGACATCCAGCCCGGAACGACCCCTGTCAGCCCCGGCGAACTCACCATCACACCAGACCGGTCTCTCACCGCCCGCTTCCTGATCTTCATGATGCCCGTCCTGCTCGACTGCGTGCTCCAGTCCGCATCCGGCACCATCGGCAACATCTATGTGGGACGACTTCTCGGCCCGGGCGACCTCGCCGCCGCCAGCTCGTTCTTCCCGCTGCTGCTGGTGCTGGTCTCCTGCGGGGTCGGCCTCGGAACCGGCGCCAGCGTTCTCGTCGGTCAATACTGGGGCGCGAATCAGACAGAACGAGCCAGAGTCGTGGCCTCCGCCGCACTCGGCGTGGGCGTCGGCATCGGCATCCTCATCGCCGCAGCCGGCCAGGTAGCCATTCGCCCGACCCTGGCGCTGTTCGGCACACCACCCGATATTCTCGACCACGCAACCCGGTATGCCGCCTCCCTCCTGCTCGGCACGCCAGCACTGGCCCTCATCATTATTTCGTCGATCGTGCTGCGCGGGGCAGGCGACAATGTCAGGCCGCTGGTGTCGATGGCCATCCAGATCGTCGCCACCCTCCTCCTGACGCCGCTCGCCATCAGCCTCGGTATGGGCCTGAACGGCGCCGCCTTCGCTGCAATCGGCGGCTGGTGCATCGCGCTGATTTTCATGGCGCTGTCACTCAGACACGCCAGGCACCCCCTGGCACCCGATGTCGCCATGTTGCGGGAACTGCTGCCGGAACGGGCAGTCCTTTTGCCCGTGCTGCGCCTGGGCCTGCCAGCCATGGTCGAGATCATGACAATGGGATTCGCGGAAATCGCGCTCGTGGGGCGAATCAATGTTTTCGGCTCAGACATGACCGCCGCTTACGGCCTGTTCATGCAAACCCTGACCTATATCGAATACCCCGGAATGGCCGTCGGAATTACCGTCTCCGTCATGTGCGCCCACGCCATCGGCGCCCGTAACGAAGCGGAAGCACGCGCCGTGCTCCGCGTCGGCTTCGTCGTCGGGCTCGTCGTGACAGGCTGCCTCGCCCTGGCTGTCACACTTGCCCCCGGCCCGGTCGCCAGCCTGTTCACAACCGACCGCCACGTCACCGAACTGGCCGCACACGCGTTCCGGGTCGTGATGTGGAGCGCCGTGCCCCTCGCGCTTGGCGGCGTGATCGGCTCGGCAATGCGCGCCAGCGGAGACGTGATCGCGCCGATGTCGATCCTGCTCGGTTGCATCGTCCTGGTTGAGCTGCCCGTCGGATATATCGCCGCACATCACTACGGCGCCTGGGGAGTCTGGCTCGGTTACCCGGCCAGCTTCAGTTCAATCTTTATCGTCACGACTGTTTACTGGGCCATACGCTGGCGAAAACGTGGTCTCGTCCCGGTTATCTGAATGCAGATCCGTTGACTCCGCGGCAAAGAACCTATGCCAAAGACCAGCTATTTAAGGCAGATGACATAAGAAGGCGTGACTAACTCCGGGTTTAGTAATAACTTCTTCATGTTTCGGGTCTGAATGCCACGAAGCAGCAGCGTTGTGCCGGATTTAAGGGGAAGGCGAAGTCTTGGCTTCTAACGAGATTGTCGACCCGACCTCAACCGCTGATGTTTCCCTTCGCAGGAAGTTCCTGCATGTCGCCGTGCCCATTATCGGCGTGCTTCTCATCCTGGCAACAATCGGCGGGATCGGCTGGCACACCTACCAGGCAACGCGCACGGGTGTCCTGAAACTTACACACCAGTTGCTGGTGTCCGTGCAGCGATATGTCGTGCAGGACGTTACAGACTATCTCGGCGCCGCAACCGTCGGCGGTGTGTTTGCCAGAGATTTCATCAGCCACGCCCCGCCAGCCGTAACGCGCAACGCGTTTTACGCCTATGGCGCGTCCATGCTCCGGCTCGTGCCGCAGATCCAGTCCTACTATCTTGGCGATCAGAACGGTGGCTTCCTGCTTGTCGAACGGGACCCGACCGGCAAAGGCCTCGAATACACGGAACTTCGCAACAGCGCGTCCGGAAACACGTTTCACCATGAGTTCCATGATGAAAAAGGAGCCGTTATTCGCGTAACGGATAACCCGGCCGCCAACTACGACCCCCGGACGAGATCCTGGTTCGCCGGCGCTATCAAAAAAGACGGCGTCGTCTGGTCCTCGCCGACCATTTATCCCACGACAAAGCAACTGGTAATCACCGCCTCCACGTCACTGACGGGAAGCGACGAGGTGCCCCGCGTCTTTGCCGTGAACGTCTCCCTCAATCTCCTGAGTCAGTTCCTCGACGGCCTGAAAATCAGCCAGACCGGAAACGCGATCATTCTCGACGGCAGCGGACACATCATAGCCGGCCATAATTTTTCCAGGGTTGTTGCCCGGTCAGGAAATGATCCGGCAAAAATGCTCATAGACCCGCAAACACAGCCCGTCTTCCTCCGGGTCTACGATCAGTACCGGGTTCGCGGTGTCGGCTCCCATCCGTTCCGGCTGGACGGCAAAAATTATATCGGCATGGCCCAGACCCTGCCGTCCACGGACAACTGGGTGCTGCTCATCGTCGCGCCGGAAAGCGACTTCGCAAGCTTCGCACGCCAGAGCGGTCGCGAAAGCCTGCAATTCTCCGCCATCATCGTCGTGCTTGCCATTCTTCTCGCCGGTCTCCTCGCCCGGCAAAGCCGGCGGACCGAACGTGTGAGCCATGAATTTGGCCGTCAGAAAGCGCAGACCGATCTGGAAGCCGCCGCCCTTCAGCAGGTCGCCGTCACACCCGGACTCATGGACGTGACAGAAGAGGCGCTGGTCCTCACCGAAGAACTCACACGGGTGACCGGCGCCCGTCGCGCCTCGCTCTGGCGCATGCTGCATGACGGCACCGCCCTGATCTGCGACGATAATTTCGACGCAAAAGTCGAAGGACATTCCGGCGGCTTCGAACTCTCCCGCAAGGATATGGAAGAGTTCTTCAAACTCGTCGACGCGGGCGCCATCGTCACCATTGACGGAGCCGCTGCGGACCCCCGGACCGTCGCCTTCGAGCGCTTCGTCATGCGGGACGCCGGCACACGGACAGTCACCGTCTGTCCCGTCCGTGGCACAAATCAGGTCGGAACAGGAATCGTCGGCGTCATTACACTCGAAGACGCCCGTTTCGCGCCCTACCTCGTGTATTTCCTCGAAATCGTCGCCGCGATCACCGCTGTCCGGTTCAGCAACTCCACCGAAATGACCGACAGCCAGAAAGACGCCGCCCCGGATACGAGCGCCGCAGAATCACTGCCGGAACCACGCTTCGACGAAACCCTGATGCAGGCGCCGAAAGTCGGCGGCGAAATCGGACAGGGCCTTTATCCGAGCGTCGCCGTCATGGTGATCGCATTCTCCGATCCGGTCATGGAAGACGATCAGACCGGCTCGAAGCTGCTGCCGCTGATCGATCGGATCGCCGGCGAAGTGCAGGATATCGCCCGACGCTATAACCTTTTCTCCGTGAAAGTCGCCGGACACCGCCTGATCTGCATGGCCGGCTGCACAAAAGACCCCGACCCGACCGCCATCTGGCGCCTGGCGGAAGCCGCGCTCTCCCTGCGAGAGACCTGTATGCTGGTTCTCTCGACGGCAAACATCGAGCCAATCTTCACCATCGGCATGGATTTCGGCCCGGCAATGGGCGGAGAACTCGGCGGTAACCCGAAGATCTTCAACCTCTGGGGTGAAACCGTCACACTCGCCGAACTCATGGCCCAGGGCGCGCCGGACGTCGGTACCATCGAAGTCACGGAGCGGGTCTATCAGGCTCTGCGAAGCCGCTACCTGTTCCGCAGCCGCGGTTCTTTCTACGCGCCACGCTCAGGCACGGGACGGGTCTACGTACTCGCGACACGCCGGTGACAGACGAACCAACAGCAGGGAACGGGCAGGACACACCGCCGGACACCGCGCAGCCCCCCATGCCACACAGTCCGGAAGGGCAGGGAAGCCCTCAGGGCCAGAATGCCGACAGCCCGCCGGACCAGCCCGCCGGACAGATCTTCCATCCCGAGGATGACGACCGCCCGCGCAACCCCGGCGTCTTCCAGTCCTTCCGACGCTTTCTCGGTGCAATCGGCGCCCTCCTCCGCCGTCAGGTCTGGTTCCTGCTCGTTATGCTGGGAACCATCTGGGGCGTCCTGAACGAAAGCATCCGCCCGGGAAACTGGCGCCGGACTGTCCGTTACGAATTCCAGATCACGCTCTCCGCCGTCACCGTCGGCGGCCTCCTCAGCACCCTGGTCACCGGCGCGCTCACAGGCGTCGCCGTCGTCTCCCAGACCATTTACTGGCTCGGCTTCGCCGGCATGGCGAAAATGACAGGCTCGATCCTCGTCTCCGTGATCGTGCGCGAAATCGCCCCCATCCTCGTCGGAGTGCTGATGCTGGGCCGCAGCGGCATGCTCTCCCTCGCCGAAATCGGCCTTCTCACCACCGGCGGCCAGATCCGGTCCCTGCAGGCCGAAGGTCTCGACCCGTTTCTCCTCCTCGTCCTGCCCCGAACCCTCGCCTTCATGATCTCAGGCTTTACACTGGGTATCCTCTTCTCCGTGGCCTCCCTGACAACCGGCTACATCATCAGCCGCGCGTCCGGCGTGATCTCCAGCTCGATCCTGTCCTTTTTCTACGACGTCGCCACAGCGATGACACACACCGACTACATCCTCATCCCACTGAAATTCATCGTCGTCGGATTTCTCGTTGGCCTGGGATGCTGCATCAGCGGCCTGACCGCATCCGGCGAGGATACACTCGCAACCATGCTTCCCCGCGGCTTTTCACGCGGCATGCTCATCGTCATGACGGTCAGCGTGCTGTTCAGCCTGAAGCTGTGAGGGAAACCGCAATGAGCCCGTCCCCCTGCACCGGAAAGGAGACCGCACAGTGAGTCGGATCGCCGGCCCGATGCTGGAACTTACCAGCGCCACGCCGTTTTTCGAGGACAGCGATCTGCCGCCGGTCCCCGTCAATCTGCGGCTGATGCCCGGCGAGTGCATGGTCATCGAAACACGCGATATGACACGCGCCACCATGTTCGCCGATCTGTGCTCCGGGCTCGTCCCGGTCAGCAGCGGAACCGTCCGAATGGCCGGACTGGACTGGGCCTCCCTCGACAGCCGGCGCAGCAACGCCCTGCGCGGCCGGATCGGACGGATTACCCGGCGGGCAAGCTGGACCAGCCTGTTCGGCGTCCATGTGGAACTGATGCTGCGGGAACTGCATCACACCACACGATCGATCGAGGATATTACATCCGAAACCCTTCGCATCAGCGAACGGTTCGGACTGCCGGGCATTCCCGTCGATACGGCCCGTCAGCTCTCATACTCCGATCTGGCACGCGCCGAGTGCGTCCGGGCCTTCATGGGCTCGCCGGATCTTCTTTTGCTCGCGGACCCTCTGGAAGGCGGAACGGTCGACCTGTCGACACCGTTTCTTGAGAGTCTCACCGAAGCACGGGATCGTGGCGCGGCAGCGCTGTGGTTCGTGCGGGACGCCTCTGTGTGGCAGGCCTGCCGGGATACGATAAACGCCCAGTGGAGACTTGCGGACGATGGACTCATAACGGTACGGATGCGCTGATGTTTCAGGTCAGATTAAGGCAGAAAGGTCGCCCTCTCATTCATCTCCGCTATGCGGATGAATGGGTCGGGCTCCTCGTGCTGGTCAGCTTCCTGCTGTTCGTCGCGGCCGTCATCGAGGCCGGCGTTCTCAGCGACTGGCTCAGCCCGCCCGCGCACCTGCGCGTCGTGCTGCCCGAATCCGGCGTCGGCGGCCTGACCGTCGGCGGGGACGTGCAGATCCTCGGTGCCCACGCCGGCACCATCCGCGCCATCAAGCTGAACCCGACCGGTAAAATGTACGCGCAGGTCGATCTCGATCCGCAGGTCGAGCCGTTCCTCAAACGGGACAGCACCGCCGTCATCCGCAAACAGTTCGTCGTCGCCGGTGCCAGTTACCTGGACCTCACGCGCGGCTCAGGCACATCGATGGACTGGAGCTACGCGGTCATCAATGCCGTGACGGAACCAAGCCCGACCGACATGATCACCCAGACCCTGAAAGACATCCAGGCCCAGGTCATGCCCGCCATCGCCAGCGCCAGACACATGATGGACCAGCTCGATGCAACCATCACCGACATGCACGCCGGCAAAGGCAGCGTCGGTCAGCTCATGACCAGTGACAAACTCATCAACCAGGCCGACGCCACCATCGTGTCCCTCAACGACGTCATCAACCGCCTCAAGCCGCAGGAAGAGCAGTTGCACGCCATCCTCAGCAAGGCCGATACCACAATGGCAAACGTCAGATCGGCTACGGGCGACCTGAAGAAAGCGACCCCGCGTCTGCCCTCCATCACCCGCAGCACCGACGAGGCCCTTGCCGATGCTCCGGCCCTGCTGACCCAGGCACAGACAACGCTCTATACTTTGCAGCAGCTGACAAACCAGCTGCGTAGTCTGTGGATACTCGGAGGGCAGAAAACGGTGCAGACCCGACGTCTTCCGGCCCACAGGGTGGCCCCGTGACGCGCTCCCGTCATCTGGCTTTCGTCGCCACGCTGCCCCTCCTGGCCGCCCTGTCAGCCTGCAGCGGCAGCACAAAAGACGAGACCGTCCAGGATCAGGACACTGCCTACACGCAGGCCATGGACGCAGGCCGTCAGGCCCTCGCCATCGAGCGCTACTCCGTCGCGGAACGCGAATACCGCGAAGCGGCAAGACTGGCGCTCCGCCGCGACGATCCCTCGGCCATAGGCGACGCCGCCTACGACCTGGCCGTCACCCAACTCGCCGCAGGCGAGCCCCAAAAAGCCCTGGTTACGGTTCAGCAGGCACGAGACACGCTCAGCATGCGCGCCGGTCAGACCACCACGGTCCCCGGCGGCCTTCCGCAAACCCCGACCTCCACCACATCGGTCAGCAAACCGGGAACCGGCGGCACGACCGCACCCGATACAGGGGGGCTGGACCTCGTGGCCTCCGCCGCCCTCTATCGCCTGGGACAGCTTGATGACGCGGCCACATACGCCGCAAAAGCCACTCAGTCAGCCCAGACCGACATCGCGCGGCGCGGCGCGTTCATCGCCGGCCTCATCGCTTCCGTCCGGGGCGACAGCACGTCCCTGACAGCCAGCATTCAGACTCTCGCAGCCGTCAGACCGCCTCAGTCCGCCGTCCTGCGCGGCGACCTGGCCGAATTGCAGGCGCTCGCCAGTCTCAGCACAGATCCCGCACACGCAATGGCTCTCGCCGCGAACTCCGTCGACCTGCGCCGCGAAACCGGCGACTACCGGGCCATGGCCCGCGCGCTGTCCGTCGAGGCCCGGGCGGCACAGGCAACAGGGCAGGGGGCAAAGGCGTCCGCCCTGCTCGCCCAGGCCGCCCAGAGCCTTGGCGCGCGCGGCGGCGGAGACGGCACAGCCGATCCGCTGGCCACCAGATACATGCGGGATGCGCAGCTTTCCGTGCCACTCCAGCCCTTTGACATCAAGGACGTCTCACATGACTCAACGTCACCCTGAACCCCAGGCCGGTCAGGCGGAAACCCGAAATATTCGCGGAAAAAAAATGCGCTGCGTCATTCTTCTGACCGCCCTGGCCAGCCTCGCCGCCTGCGCCGACAATCCCGGGTATCAGCAGCTACACCCGAAACACCATCATGGTCAGAAGCCTCCCAAATGGTTCAAACCACCAAAAGTGCAGCAATCTCAGGATCAGAATCCGGGGTAAATTGCCGTCAACCTTCTGAAACACCGCTCACACAACGTCGGGATGAACTGCCGTATAGCGTCGCAGGAGCGCTGCTCCTGCCTCGCTGAGTCCTTCCAGAGTGACCGCATGGCCCTGGTCCCGTAATTTGTCGACAATGGTTTCAACGGTGCCGGCAGCCGTAATATCCCACAAGCGGGCCTGCTGCAGATCAAGAATGACCCGGCAGGGCAGCCCGGCCCGGTCGCCCGACGCAGCAGGGGCCTCGCCATAATCGATGGCATCTTCAAGCTGTTCCGAGGACGCGAAGAAAACATCGCCTTTAATCACATAGAGACGCGTACTGGCCGCCGCATCAAACGAAGTCTCCACACGAAGCAGCGCCGAGACACGGAACGCAAAAAAGACCCCGCTCAGCAGCACCCCCGCCGCAACCCCCGCCGCAAGATCATGCGTCATGACAACAACAGCCACCGTCGCCAGCATGACCGTGCTCGCCAGGCGGGGATGCGTCGCCAGATCCCGCAATGATGACCATGAAAACGTGCTGACCGACACCATGATCATAATCGCCACCAGCGCCGCGACGGGAATCCTCGCGACCACAGGGCGCAGCGCCACCATCAGCACCAGCAGAAACACACCAGCCATCAGCGTCGAAAGCCGCCCCCGGCCACCGTAACGCACATTGCCGACCGTCTGACCGATCATGCCGCAGCCACCGATGCCCCCGAACAGGCCCGCCGCAATATTCGCCAGCCCAAGCCCCATGGATTCCCGGCGCTTGTCAGATGGCGTGCCCGTCAGATCGTCAACCACACGCGCCGTCATCAGACTTTCCAGAACCCCGACCATCGCCATGGCCAGCGCATAAGGAAAAATAACCTCAAGCGTTTCAAAAGACGCCGGCAAATGCGGAATGACAAAAGACGGCAGCCCGTCCGGCAGATGCCCCAGATCGGCCACCATCGTCACCGGCATCGGATACAGCGCAACAATCGCCGTAAGCACCACGATGCAGATAAGCGGGGAAGGAATCGCCGAAAACACACGGGGCACAAGGTAGATAATAGCGAGACCAAGTCCGATCAACGCGTAAGTATGCCACGTCACATGCAACATATGCGGCAGCTGCGCAGAAAAAATGAGAATTGCCAGTGCGTTGACGAAGCCTGTTCGCACGGGACGTGAAACAAACCGCATCAGAATCTGCAAATTCAGCAGCCCGAACACAATCTGAATCACACCGCACAGCACCGTCGCCGCCAGCAGATACTGCACCCCATGCACATGAACCAGCCCTGCCGCCACCAGCGCAACCGACCCCGCCGCCGCCGAAATCATCGCAGGCCTGCCGCCGGCAAAAGCAATCACAACACTGATGACGAAGGACGCATACAGCCCCACGGAAGGATCGACCCCCGCCGCGAACGCAAAAGCAATCACTTCCGGAATCAGCGCGAATGTCGCCACCAGCCCGGCAAGACACTCGCGAACCGGATCGGCTTTCCAGCCATCGTTCAGAAAATTCATACGCATCGGATATGGCGCTTCACAAATTTATCCCGGACAAAGTTCATCCGGAAAATGAACTTCACACCACAGAATATTGATTTTAAAGTTTATTTTCAGACAGAACAAAGTTCAAAAACAGACATTCCAGCCTCAGCCGGCAGGCCTCTTCTGAGCAACCATCGCCCGTAACCGCTCGCCTGTGCGCGCAACAACGGAGCCCCAGTCCCGTGGCCGCTGCTGGCGAATAATCGTCAGATCAGGATACCAGATCGATGTCTCAGATCCGGTCAGCCACCGCCAGCAATTATCGAAGCGATCCATCATCAGCACGGGCCGCCCCAGCGCCCCGGCGAGATGAACGACAGACGTATCCACGGAAACCAGAACATCCAGCCCCATGATCAGAGCGGCGGTATCGTCCATGGAATGCAGATGCTCAGTCGGATCATACAGCCGCATCCCCTCAGGCGGATCAAGCATCTGCTCCGCATATGGCCCCTTCTGCAAACTGATCAGATTGATCCCCGCAATCCGTCCCAGAGGCGCCATGGCCGCAAGCGAAGCGGACCGTCTGCGATCAACCATATGCGCAGACGTCTGATTCGGACGAGGAGAGCCACCCCATACAAGCCCGACATTCAGCTTTCCGTTATGCGGCAGAAAACGGGCCATCGATTTCACTTTGACCGGATCGGCACTCAGATAGGGAACCGGATCTCCCAGTTCCTCCGACGTTCCCACAAAGACACGCGGCAGGCTGATAAACGGGCAGTGCCAGTCAAATTCCGGCACGCTGCCCCCGACCTGCACGACCGACACACAGTCAAGCCTGCGACAGATATCCGCAAGCTCCTCCGGAACCCAGAGATGAAGCAGCGCCCCGCGACGCGCCAGCGGCGCAAGATAACGGAGATACATCAGCGTATCCCCAAGACCTTCCTCCTGCGTGATCAGAATACGCCTGCCGCGAACATCCACTCCGTCAGCCAGCGAAGGCATAAGCAACGCACGCGGCAATTCGCTATGCCCCGGCAACTTAAGACGCCACTCATGCTCAGCCCATCCCTGGGCAAAACGCCCGGCCTTCAGAAGCGCAATAGAATAGTTCAGCCGGATCTGCGCGTCGGAAGGACGCTCCTCAATCGCCGTGCGATACAGATCGACCGCCTCATCCGAACGATTTTGCGCCGAATAAATACAGGCCAGATTGGAAATCGCGCTCGCGCTGCCAGGTTGCAGCTTCAGAACTTCATTGAAAATGTCTATCGCAGCTTCAATGTCACCACGTTCCGTAAGGGCAATAGCCCTGAGGTTCATCGTATAAGGCGAGACAGGCCTGATCCCGGACGCTTTTTCCAGATTTTCCAGAGCTTCGTCCAGCCGCCCCATCTGGGAAAGAACATTCCCAAGGGCATCATAAAGCCGCGGGTCCTGAGGCGTCACACGCACCATGGCCCGAAGCGTCCGAACCGCATCCTCACGCCTGTCAAACCGCCCGAAAAGATCGACCAGATCGTCTCCGGGATGCTTGCTTCCGGGATTGGCAGCCGCCGATGCCACCATCAGTTCAGCCGCCTTGGCGAATTTCCCTGTCCCCGCGCAGGCGAACGCATAGAGGAGATCAACGCGGGAATCTCCTGCCTCCGCAAAAGGCTCCAGCGCCGCACAGGGCGCCTCGAAACGACCTTCCTGAATTTCCGCATAGGAACGCCGCAAAAGCGTGTCATCGGCTTTAACGGTCTGCCCCATCTTCGCAGGCGACAGGGCAGGGGAACGTGTCATGTCAGAAACCCTGCAATCAGGCCGCTTTCATTACAGCCGTCAGTGACACCAGAACATCAAGCGGCTCTTTCTTTTCAAGAACCGCGACCTCAGCCACAAACCGCTCCTGAGCCGCCTCGAACAGCTTGCGCTCCGAGAAGCTGCCGTCAAGACTGTCCACATTCCGACGAAGATCGCGCAGAACCTCCGCAATCTGAACCAGATCGCCAGAATTGATCTTTTCCTGATACGCCACCGCGCGACGGGCCCACATTCCCTTGCTCACATGCGGCTTGCCCTTGATGATCGCCATCGCCTTATCGACAATCTCGCGGGAAACAATCTTCCGAAGCCCGGCCTTGCGCGCCTTGGCCAGCGGAATACGCAGCGTCATCTGATTTCCGGGGAAAGAAATCTGAATGACCTCAATCTCCGTGCCCGCGATCTCATCAACGCCAATGCGGTCAACCCGCCCGACACCATGAGCGGCATAAACAATCGAATCACCTTCCTGGAAAGGGTCCTCGTCCTTCACTTTTGTCTTCGCCTGCGCAGCCGTTGTCGCTGCCGCTGTGCGTGCCATGGCGTCAGTGACGCCGCCCTTCGGTGGAGATCTGAATGTGCTCATAACGTCCGTCTTTAACACAAAAAAACGCTCATGTCTCGGGGGTTAAGTCAAACTCCCCGCAAGTCGCGCAGACGGTGACTGCTGCTGATACACGACAACGCAGGAAAATCTGAAATTACAGCACTCGAATAATCCAAAAATCTTACAAAAGCATTTCAGATCACAAATAGTTCCACCACTTTTTACTCTTTGTATTCTTTCTCAGAAGAACAGCACGGCACCACCGGACGCTGAATTGTCCTTCGCCTTGTTACCGTTATGCGCAGACGATTCCGTGTGAGCATACTCGCCGACAAGCTGCAACCAGTCCGTCACCTTGAAGAACAGAGCACCCACTTCAGATTCATTGCGCTTCACCAGATCCGGATCGAGCTCCTGCGGCGCCTGATACAGGTTACTCACACCATAGCTTCCCACAAGCCGGAGCCGCTTCGTCACAGAATAAGCGCCCTGAATATAAAAGCCTTCCGAATCACGCTTGCGCCCGTCCGCCGCCACACCGTCGAAGAACAGCCCCGTCGTGCCCAGACCACTGCCACGATAATAATAAGCGACGCCCTCAAAGCCCTTATAAGACAGCTTCGTGCCGATTTCCCCGGCCTCAACCGTCGCTCCGCGACCTGCGGATTCCGCCAGAACACTGGACGTCAGCCGCTGCTGATGCTGCGCCAGAAAGCCCGCCCAGATCCGCCCCTTCAGATCACCGGCCGTGAAGTCATAAGAGACCTTTCCCTGAACCATGGGCGAACTGTGATAGGTCGATGTCGCGGACGCACCGTCACCGGCATAATTAAATTCATCCAGCGGCTGGAAAACACCAACCGACCCCTGCAGCCCGTGCCAGACAGGGGAGGCATAGGAAATCTGTGGAATCCAGTCCGCATACACATAACCAACGCCGATACGACCAAGAGACGTATTGCCCGGCGACGCATTACTGCCCGTCGAACCAACACTGAGCAGCGTGGCGTCAAACATGATCGCATCAGACCCGAACAGGGCCAGATCACGACCAACCTTGAACGTGCCCCACTTCTTGTTGCCCGCCGTCATGTAAATCTGACGAAAATCCAGTCCGGCCGTTCCAAGCCCGACCGGGCTTCCCCCGGAATTGGCGTTAAACGAGCCGTTCGTGGCATTATCAATGCCCGGATACATACCGAACACCACCCCAAGATCGATCCCTTCCTGCGTGGTCGTGATCTTGGTGATCAGAGCGGCAGGGAGCAGTCCGTTACGAACGGAAGAAGAATCAAACTTATTGCCACCCGCACCGGTCGAAACGCCGCCGGCGACCGCCCGCCCGGTGGCCGGGCTGTTATACGTGTAAAACCCGTTCACAAACCCCGAAAGATTGATCGCGATCTCACCAGCCTGGAACGTCAGCCCTTTGCCAGGAACATATTTCGCCACACGCACAATGCTCGTATCATTCATGGCATTCTGCGCCGCCAGCATCGAATCATGCGCGGACCGGGCACTCGCAGCCGCGCTGTTCGCCGCGTCCCGCGCATCGACAAACACCGGCGTCACGTCGGGAGAAGCATCATACCGCCGGGCGCGACGCGCATCAGCGGCATAATGAGACCCGTCAACGCCCCGTCCTTTCGCACGCTCGCCCCGCTCAGACCCGCCGCCATCTTCATTCAGGGAAGGGCGCGTATGGTGCATATGCTTCGTCAGAAGCGTACCGTATTCGTTTTTGGTCAGACTTCCCTTGGCACGAAGAATATCGAGCAGATCCGTGTAATCGTCCGCTTTCGCAGTCTGAGAACCGGCCACAGCACAGATACCCGCCAGAATCGTCGCCGCCAGCAGCGCGGCCCCGATGCGTCTGCCGCCGGGTAAGCGGGTATTCCGTCGGCTGCTCAGCGAATTGTTCTGTGTCTGCCTGATCCCGGACGGCACTGACTGAATCACGATAACCTGGCCCTTCAACTGTCGTCCTGTGCCCCCACCGCCTGCCGATATAACGGAATTTCACCGAATTCGGCAGAACGACAGGGCGTTACTTAGCAAACAAATGACATGAATGGGCAAATTCTGACAGAACCTTAATCTGGTCAATGTTTCGTGTGCCACCTGATGATTTTGTGATCGCGAATGCGACCTTTACGCCACGCTCACGGCTGAATACCTTTTTTCACCTGCACGGGCGGACCCGGCTGCTCCCCGATCGACTGAAGCAGATCCCTCTCGATCGTATGCGCCATCGACGCCATGGGAAGCGCATGCGGAGAGTTTCTGAACGGCTCCTGAAGATCGTCTCCCGCCTTGTCGAGCACAATAAACAGCAATCCCACGAGAGACGAGCCAAGCGGCGTCACCCATCCCAGCGTCTGCACTGTCGAGAGCGGAAGCACGATGCAGAACAGATTGGCCAGCGCACGAGGCAGCATAGAATACTGGATCGGCAGAGGCGTTCTGCAAATGCGCTCCAGACCCCCCTGGGCATTGGCAAGATCGGATAATATCCGGTCAATCTGCCCATGCAGAGCGCCATCGATCTTCAGCCGCGTGGCCTCTCCGGTCACTCCGATTCCAAGCTGAACCAGAATGCCATTGGGCTGGTTGGTCCACCCCTCAATCTTCTCTGCCATCTCCGGCGATAAAAGCCGCCGCACATCAGCAGATCCGTCCACCTCGCCCAGCGCCGTCCGCAGCGCATGAGGATAGGCCGCCATCGCCCGCACCAGATCAGGCCGTCCCCCAAGGATCGACACAACCTGCCGCCCGAAAGAACGTGAGTTATTGGTCACAGCGCCCCAGAGCGTCCGGCCCTCCCACCAGCGGGCATACGCGCTGTTATTCCGAACCCCCATGAACAGCGCCAGCGCCGAACCGATAAGCGAGACGGGGAGGGAAGGGATCTCCATCCATTCCTGATGAAAAAGCTGATAAAGGATCACCACAACCAGATCCCATGCGCCGAGCAGAAGGAGAACACCCGCACTTTCCCGGAGCAGTATGATCAGTCCGATCCGTTTATTAACGATCATACAGAGACACTATCCTTTAAAAGTTTGCCGGCCCCGCAAAGACGTCATCACCCTGCAGGCGCCGGCACGCCCGCTCATCCCGGGCTATAACAGCCGGTGACATAGCTTTGCCCGCGAAACAACGCCGCACACCACCCCGTGGCCACTCCGATGACTGTTTGTCATGGTGCAGCCATGTTCCCGCAAAGCATGAATGCGTCCGAAGACCTGCATTATTTACAATAAAGAGAGCCCTGTCCCCGCGCGTGCACAGGCCCTCATGTTGCGATAGACTGCACCAACCCGGAAATGAAGGAACTCAGTAATGACCCTTACAACCCGTTCCGAACATCTCTGCAGCAACGGACGGCTCGGATTTTACAGCCACCAGTCTGAAGAACTCGGGCTCGTCGCGAGTTTCGGTGCCTTCATTCCGGCGGAAGCGAGCAGGGAAAACCCAGTCCCGGTCCTCCACGTCCTGGCCGGCCTGACCTGCAATCATGAAACATTCCTGATCAAATAAGGAATCATCCGGTTCGCAGCCCAACACGGCATCGCACTGATCGCCACCGATACCTCTCCGCGCGGCGCAAACACGCAGGGCGAGACCGATGACTGGGATCTCGGCGCCGGCGCCGGTTTTTACCTGGATGCAACATGCTCCCCCTGGCGCGCCCATTACCGCATGGGCAGCTACCTCGACCGCGAACTTCCCGCCGTCACCGAAGCCATTTTCCCGATCGACGGCACAAAACGCGGCATTACAGGTCACTCCATGGGAGGCCACGGCGCACTCGTCCACGCCCTGAATCGCCCCGATCTGTGGAAATCAGTGTCAGCCTTCGCGCCGATCACGCATCCGGCCACCGTGCCCTGGGGCGAAAAAGCCTTCATAACCTATCTGGGACCGGACCGCTCAGCCTGGGCCTCCCATGACGCGACCCTGCTGCTGAAAGCCGGCCATACGCATCCCACGACACTCCTCGTCGATCAGGGAAACGCCGATCCGTTCCTCGAAAAACAACTCCGGCCCTGGCATCTCGAAACAGCCGCGAAAGAGGCGGGACAAAAACTCAACCTGCGCCACCACGCGGGCTACGATCATTCCTACTGGTTCATCCAGAGCTTCATCGAAGACCATCTGACTCATCACGCCGCCATCCTGAAAGAATAGCTGCATCCCGGAACAGGCTCAGAAAACCGGCGCACTCCCGCGGGTTTTCTGAGCTCACCCGGATCCGCCCACACTCCGAGTTGGCATAATATATATTATGCGACAAACAGACATCCGGATTCAGCCACCGGAATTTTCCGGAGAGCCCGAGCAAACACCCGGTCCCAACCGCATCGCAGCTTCTCCCCTCAGGGACACTCTATCTCTCCCCCACTCACGACAGCTTATTAAAGATTTTTTGTCTGCTCAGGCCGGGAAAGCGGAATGTTCGCCTTCGGACAGGACATACGATCAGCAAACGGTGATAATGACAGGCAGTTCACTGCCGTGTCCGCAGACAACAAATATCAGGAATATCCGGCCAGTCTTAAAACCAAAATTTAGACATCATGATGTTTACCATTAAAGCATTGCATGTTTCTGATGTGAACAGATTTTCAGATCAAACTGAGATCGATAGCCTCGTCTGTTACTGAAACAGTCTCAAACCCGGTTTATTGACGTGAAGCCGGCAATGTCGGCTTTCGGAAAACTGTCACAACCGTCTGAATGTCCGACATGTAGGCAACTACCGCCTGTCCGATCTCATGAGAGAGAGTGACTCAACACTACATATCAAAACGATGATGTTTCAACGGCCATTCCGGTCAGGACAGCATCGATTACCACCCGGTTCCCATTTTTCGCCGTGGCCGCAACGTAGCCATCGGGTCGCACCAGCCAGATACCGTTTTCATCCGGGGGCCGGCAATCTGTCGATAATCCTGACAGGTACACGATACCGGGCCAGTTCGGCGGCCATGGTCAGGCCGACAGGCCCCGCGCCGACGACAAGAACAGGCTTCGACATGGTGTTTGTCCGAAAGAAAAGAACTGTCCGGCCATACGGACAGTTGCCTCCGTGTTAACGCCGGACGTGCCAGGACTGTTCCTGTCTGCCCGGCGTTTCGGTTCGATATCATAATCCGGAGCGATGTAATCAGGCGGGATTGTCATTCCGTATTGTGTACGAAACCGCAATCGGACACTTCAAACCGACTGTTTCCAGCAGAGTAAGGCGGAAGCCTCCGTCTTATACTCCAAAAGCTCCCTCCACCCGGTTTCAACATAACCACCAGCACTTTCCGCATTAAGCAGAAATTTCGACCGCTTGACTTTCATCCCCGGGTCACCTCATCCTGACCGCAGGCAATGGACTCTGCCTGATTTCTTCTGAAATCGAACCGCCCTCAGGGCTGATGATTCCTGCCTCGCCCACAGGGCATTCGAGGGAGGAATCCGTTCAGAGCCATGCACCATCCCGTCAGCCTCAGTTCGTCTTACGCGCCGGCCTTCCCGCCTCCCGTCCGACATTCCCTCACCAATCCCGGCAAACATCCTCCACGATGACCCGTCAGGAGCCGCCAGTGCGTATCCTCGCCATTCTCGACCGCCCGGAAACCGCCGCCTCCACCCTCCGGACAGCCAGCGAACTGGCTGACCGCCTCGGTTGTCAGGACATTCGCCTGCTTCACCCCGCCCCGGCCGACGACCCCGCTTTCCAGTCACCCGATGAAGGCATGCCCGGCCCGGAAGATCGCGCGCGCTTCGCTCATGATGTCTCCGCGCGCGCGGAGACCCTGCGCCAGATCTGCCAGGATCAGAGCAGAACATCCGGACAGGAAGGTCGCGCCAGATGGGTGGAAATCACCGGCGACATCAGGAAAATCGTTGCGCGGGAAGCCGCGAACGCCGCTCTGACCGTTCTGAGCAGACCCCGGCCCGATGATCCCGAATTCGTCAGACAGGCCTTTTCCGGCGCCCTGTACGATGCAAAAGCCGCCGTCGTCATCGCCCCGCTACAGCACCATGACACCGTCGGAGCGCGCCCCGTTATCGCCTGGCACCCCTCATCCGGTCTCGAACAGGCCATCGAAGCGGCACAGCCCCTCCTCAAACAGGCCGAACGCGTAGTCCTCATCATCGGCGAAAACTACCCCGGCGAGGTCGCCGAACCCGACTTCGCCGAACAACTACGCCGGGCAGACATCCCTGTCTCCATCGACCGGTTTATTATCTCCTCCACCAACACAGGAGAGGAGATCAGAAGCCATGCCCTCACCGCGGGCGGAGACCTCCTGATCATGGGGGCCTATAGTCGCCCCCATTTCATCGAATGGCTGTTCGGCGGCCCGACACAGGAAATCCTGGCCCACGAAACACTGCCCCTTCTGACACACCACTAAACGCAACACGACATTATCAGGGAAACAGGATCACCTATGTTTGCAAACAGCCTCCCCCCGATCCTGATCGCGCTCGGTGGCGCGGCCGGAACGCTCCTCCGTTACTGGATCGGGATGGCGACGGCCCGCTGGAGCCACTCGCTGCCCTGGGGAACGATCTTCATTAACATGACAGGCTCTTTCGTCATCGCCCTCTTCGCCGGCCTCACCGCCGCCGGCGGCCGGCTACAGATTTCCGATACCGGCAGACTGGTCTTCATGGTCGGACTCTGCGGCGGATACACAACCTTTTCGTCCTTCAGCCTTCAGACACTGGACCTGCTGCGTAACGGAACACCCGGACGCGCCCTGCTCAATATCACCCTCTCGATTGTGCTTTGCATGGCCAGCGTTTCAGCCGGTTATCTCGCCGCACAGACCATCAACCACGCCCAGATCCGCGAAAGTAAATGATGCGATTGCAAATGCAGGAGATCACCCCTGCCCTTCTCTCAACACCCGACAGAGCGAGAGACGAGCGGTAACAGGCTCTCCGTCACGCACCGTCGTTCTGCCCAGTCCGGACACAATAAAACGGCAGCCGGACACTCTGAAATCCGGCACAAACTGTTTCAAAATCGACGCATGATCGTCTTCTGTCCCGTCATCCGAACGTACCATATAAAGTACCCGTCCCCCGGACATCAGCCCCCTCGCCTCCCTCCCCGCGCCGAACTCCGCTGACCGTGCCAGCAAATCGTTCATCCCGATAAAATGCAGAGAGGCCGCATTCCGGAAAAAGGGCGCCAGATAAGCAAGATTACGCCCCATCAGCACAACGGTGCTCCCCGGCTCCACGCTCTGTTCAGCAACATCGAACGTCCGCCCGGAAAAACGCGTATGTCCGAACCCCGGATAACGGGTCGTTACAGCCAGCGCCACGACAATACCGAAACAGGCCACCGCGCAGCGACGGCTGCTCACAAATTCCGTCCCATGCCGGAACATATCCCGTAACGCGCTGACAATCAGAAAACCCGTGAGAACCTCAATCGGAATCGCATATCGCAGAATCGAATAATACCGCAGCCAGAAAACATACCCCACCACCGCAAACGCCAGAACAGCCCCTTCCGCCCGCCTGGACGGATTCATAACACGCCGCCACATCCGGCCCCGAAAAATAAGCCAGATACAGGCCAGCATCGTCAGCGCAAAACGTCCGTCCGCAAACGGCGCCTCCAGAGCAATGCCTTGCCTGTCCTGCAACCAGAAAAATGGCCAGGCGATCCACTGCACAACAGAGCGCGGCTTGTAACGCTGGTCAGTAAAAGGCAGCCATGCCGCGTAATCCGAATGAAAAATCTCATTATACATGGGAAAAACCGGATTGCCGGTCAGACACCACAGATGAAAACCCCACCAGCCGTAAGTCACGAGAAAACCCGCGAGCCCTCCCGCTGCACTGATCGCAGCCCCATAAAACAGCCGGCCTTTTCCCGCCACCATGACACCGGAGGCCGCCACAATCGCAGGCAGGTAAACAATCGCCGTCGGTTTAATGCCGGCGGCCAGCCCCACGCAGACACTTCCCGCCAGTATCCGCCATTCACACCTCCCGCCAGGCACGTCAGCCCGGGAAATCACCAGTCTGAGCCCCGAAAGAACCAGCGCCGCCAGCGGCACCTCGTTTGAAGACAACCCAGCCTGGGACAACGCCGCCGCCCCGGTAAGACCGATGAGCAGCGCCACAAAAAATTCAGACCGGCTGAAACCACCCTGCCCCGCCAGGCGCCGAAGGAGCGAAAACACAACCCCCGCCAGCAAACCGTACCATATCCCCTGAACCCCCGCGAAAACCCGGGGATAACCGGACAGAATCCCGGTTCCGAGCACATAGAGCGGTATATCGCCGAGCGGATTGAAAAAAGTCTGCACATCCGCCGGCAAAACATCCGCCCCGGCGTGACGGGTCAGAAATGCCCACGGATTATAAAGATGATAGTTCCGCAAATCGGAAAAACGATCCTGCCCGAACGCGACAGAAAGCGCCGGCCCGATTATCAGAAACAGAAGATAAGGAAGAAACCGGGCCGCCCTGCCAGAAAACAGTCTCACGTCACCTCTCCGAACCCCGTTCATCCGGCCCGAAGCCCTTGCGACCCGCCATCGCCAGTGGCATTGGACAGCATCTGTTAACGATCAGGAAACCCCCGGCCGCCATGCTCGATCGCCTCTATACCCGCGTGCGAGCCCACGCAGCCGGTCCCCAGGCCCCTTACTGGCTCGCCCTTCTGTGCTTCGCCGAAGCCAGCGTCTTCCCGCTGCCGCCCGAAACCCTGCTCATCCCCATGTGCCTGGCCAACCGGGCCCGCGCCTGGCAATACGCCGCGATCGCCACCGTCGCCAGCGTCTGCGGCGGCCTGCTCGGATGGTATATCGGCGCCGTCCTGCTTCAGCACGTCGCCCTGCCCATCGTCCATTTCTACCACGCCGAACACACACTCGCGACGCTTCAGGAAAAGTTCCGCCAGTGGGGCGTCTGGATCATCCTTATCAAAGGCCTGACCCCCGTCCCCTACAAATTCGTCACCATCGCCAGCGGCGCGGCCCACTTCGCCATCGTGCCGTTCATGCTCGCCAGCCTCGTGACACGCGGCGTCCGTTTCTTCCTCGTCGCCGGCCTTCTCCGTCGCTTCGGCGCCCCGATCGAAGCCTTCATCGAAAAACGCCTGCCTCTCGTCTGCGGCGTTTTCGCTGTCCTGCTGATCGGCGGAGTTATCGCGCTCAGATATCTTTGACCCGGCGCCGCATCATCGCGGTCCCATGCAAGGCAATATAGCGGAATTTGATCTTCTGCCGGATCCAGTTCACCAGCCCCGACATCGTCACAATCAGAACGCCGACAAACCCCCAGAAGTCCAGTTGCTGATGAAACAGCGTGTAGCTGAGCACCACGCCCCACACCATCTGGCTGTACTGCGGCAGCGCCACCCGGTTCGCCGGGGCGCTCTGGGTCGCCATCATCAGCAGAAGCTGCCCAAGCGCCGCAAGCAGACCGTAGCCCGACAGAAAAACCCAGTCGGTCCCATGCGGCCACGAAACATGAGGCATCATCAGAATGCCGTTGCCCACCAGCGGCCCGATCAGGCTTGAACCGAACAGCGACAGCCTCGGACTGTTAGCCCCCGATCGCCTGTAGGCAATCACCCCGACCGCATTCGCGACAGCCGCGACCAGCGCGCAGAGATGGCCGAAATGCAGCGCCCTGAACCCCGGCCTCAGAACGATCAGAACACCCACGAACCCGACCGCCACCGAAATCCACGCCCAGATATTCACCTGCTCACGCAAAAATGTAACCGATAGAATCGTCACGAAAAACGGCATCAGAAACATCAGCGACAGGGCTTCCGGCATCGGCAGCAGCATAAACGCTTCCACACTGGAAGCCGTGGCCAGAAAAACGGCGCTCGCGCGGATCAGCCACATCCACGGATGCGCCGTCCGCACGATATCGATGTAGGATTCATGCTTCTGCCGGACAAACGGCAGGATCAGAAAACCAAGCGCACCACCCGAAAATGCAACCTCGAACGGGTCCAGACTGCCGGCAAGAAGCTTGGAAAAAGCATCGCTGATGGAAAATGCAGCATAAGCCATGAATGCCAGCAGCATTCCTGAAGCAGCAATCGTCGGCATGGCTGGTCCTGTTCGTTGCATGACACCGGAAAGGCGCTGCGATCGGCAATGGTTTTCGTGCGCTCGCTTACTCTGCCCCGGCACCGGGGAGAAGATGTTTCCGCATCCCTCAGCGCAGGACAGCCCTGCACTGACGATCATGCTTCCGGAGACGAAATATATGCCCGCCCGAAGCCTCCCCCACGGATGCGTGGCAGCCTCATTGCTGCCTTATTTTTGCAACGATTCCGTAGTCAGAAAATACCGATGACCCGCAGAAATATATGCTACAGTTACACAGCGACAGAAATTGTCAGAACAGAAGATAAATACTACGGCTTTCCGGGTTCCCGCACCGACAGGGAAGCCCGCGGTTTTTTAATGAAAAAAATAAAGGAGCGGTGGTGTGGATATCGTTGAATTCGGCCGTTCCGATCTGACCGCAGGCGACTTCGCAGCCCTCTCGTCCCCCGATGTGATCCAGCCGCGCGGATGCCTGCTCGCCTTCTCTCTGCCCGCGCTGCTCCTCCGGCGCTATTCCGAAAACGCCCCCGCCTTCCTCTCCGACGATACCCTCTCCATCGGCGCCCCGCTCGAAGCCTGCGTCGGCACCGCCCTGCTGAAAGACATTCTTTCAGCCATGGAAGAAAGCCGGCAACTGGGCAGACCCGCCCTCCTGTTCGACACAGCGCCCCCCCGGAGCGCCGCAATGGATCTGGCGGTTCATATCGCCGGCGATGACCTCATCCTCGAATTCGAACCCGCCGGACAACCCGGAGATAGCGGTCGCCTGATCTCGCAGCTCCGCATGGTAATCGACCGCCTGCGGGACAAAAAAGAACTCCAGACTCTCTTTGCAGCCGTCGTGCGGGAAATAAGAGACGTCTCCGGCTACGACCGCGTGATGCTCTACCGCTTCGACCGGAACGGCATGCCACGGGTTGTCGCCGAAGCGAAACGTCCGGATCTCAGCAGCTTCGACGGGCACTATCTGTCAACCGAAGATATTTCCCTTTTGACCTCCAGCCACTATCGCCGTACCCGCGTGCGCGTCGTCGCGGACGTCATCGCGCAGCAGATCCCCCTGGTCGAACCCGGGGACCTGCCGCCCCTGGATATGTCCTTCGCCCAGTTGCGCGGAATCTCCCTGGTCGCCCGGTCCTACTTCGTTTCGCGCGGCGTCAGAGGCTCGATGGCGATCTCGCTTATCGTGGATGACACGCTCTGGGGAATGATTGCCTGCCGCCACTACGAGCCCAGGATCGTCACCCTGGACGAACGCGCCATCGCAAAAATGATCGGCGAGTTCGTCTCCCTCCAGATCGCCGCCCTCATCCGCTCACAGCGCCTCGAAGTCACAACCCGGGCCCACGCCCTGATCGAGCACTTCCTGCACAACGCCGCCTCCCGGCACGACATTCCCTCCTACGTGCGCTCCCAGCTTTCCAGCCTCATGTCCCTCGTCGATTGCGACGATATCGCCGTATGGATCAATCAGGACTGGACACAGCTCCGAAACACCCTGTCCCGGGAAGCCACAGACACCCTGGTCGCGGAAGCCGATGTCCGGGCCAGATCCGAAATCTGGACAACCGAATGTCTGCCGGCCGAAAACCCCGTTCTCGGACTTCTGATTCCCGAAATCGCCGGCCTGATGATCATCCCGATCTCCCCCAGACCGGGCGACTACATGTTCGTGTTCCGCCGCGAAGTCGTCCGCGTCATCAACCGTCCCGCCATCATCTCGCTGCCGACATCGCCCGAAAACATCAACATCCCCCCGCAACTCACCAGCATGCAGGGGCGCGCCGATTCATGGACCATCGAAGACGAGGAAGCCGCCGAACAGCTCCGTTCCGCCCTCATCGAAGTCATGGGCGCCTACCGGCAGCAGCAACTGCTTGAACGCGCGGAAGCCGACACAAGGCAACGCATGCTGAACGACGAACTCAGCCACCGCGTCAAAAACATCCTCGCCGTGGTCCAGTCCCTCGTCAGCCGCCCGCCACCCCCCGGTCGCTCCCTCGCCGACCACTTCATCGCGCTCAGAGGCCGCATCGCCGCCCTCGCCACCGCGCATGATCAGGTCTCGCGCGCCAGCGACGGCGGCCTCCTGCGCTCCCTGCTCGAAGCCGAACTCGCCCCCTACCGCCTGCAACCCGGCACGATCACCCTGTATGGCCCCGATCTCTGGGTGCCCGGCAAAGCCCTCTCGATCATGACCCTCCTGTTCCACGAACTCGCAACAAACGCCGCGAAATACGGCGCCCTCTCCATTCGTGAAGGCAGACTCACCGTCACCTGGACCCACAATCCGGAGACAAAAATGTGGGACATCCTCTGGACGGAAACGGACGGTCCCCCCGTAAAACCCGCCTCCCGCACCGGCTTCGGCTCCGTCCTGCTCGACCGCGCCGTCAGCCACGAACTCAATGGCACGGCCTCCCGCGATCTGAGACCCGAAGGCGCTGTGATCCGCGTCTCGATCCCCGAAATCTTTGGCTCTCTCGCCAGTCACCCGGACGCCGCGAACAAAACAGAAAAAACCACCGCCCCGAAACAACCACCTGGGAAAAACACTCCCGATCCGTCAAACGACCTCACCAGCGCCCGTATTCTCCTGGTGGAAGACCAGCTTCTCATCGCCATGGAAGTCGAGGAAACCCTGCACGATTTCGGTGTGGCCGAGGTCATCACGGTCTCGTCCGTCGAAACCGGCCTGGAAGCCATAAAAGCCAGACTGCCCGACGCCGCCATCCTCGACGTCAATCTGGGCGGCAAAACGTCGGTCGGCCTTGCACGCCGCCTGCGCGACGCGAACGTCCCCTTCATCTTCGCCACAGGCTACATGGACCGAACCATGATCCCCGACGAATTCCAGGACGTCACCGTGATCCGCAAACCCTACGGCCCCGCCTCGGTCATCGCCGCCCTGGGCGCTCTGCTGCCGCCCCGCGACACAACCGCCGGTCCTGCTTCGTCCTGACCCCTCTCCCGGTCAGGGAACCAGCACCGCCGCGCCGTCGAACCGCCCGTGCCGCAGATCATCCAGCGCCTGATTGGCCTGTTTCAGCGGATAAGGCGTCGTCGTGACTTTGATCCCGATCTTCGGCGCCAGAGACAGAAAATCGATGCCATCCTGCCGGGTCAGATTGGCTATCGAGACAATCTCGCGCTCTTCCCAGAGAATATCATAAGAAAACGCCGGGATCTCACTCATATGAATGCCCGCGCAAACCACGCGGCGCCCCTTGCGGATCGCCTTCAGCGCCGCCGGAACAAGAGCCCCCACCGGCGCGAAAATAATCGCCCCGTCCAGCAGCTCAGGCGGCGCCTCATCCGAGCCCCCCGCCCACACAGCGCCCAGTGACCGCGCAAAAGCCTGCTTCTCCGTGTCCCCCGGACTGGTGAAGGCGTAAACCTCCCTGCCCTGCCAGCGCAGCACCTGCGTAATGATATGCGCCGCCGCCCCGAACCCGTACAGCCCGATCTTCTTCCCGTCCCCCGCATGCGTCAGAGACCGCCACCCGATCAGCCCCGCACAAAGCAGCGGCGCCGTCGAAACGTCGTCGCCCCCTTCCCCAAGCGGAAACGTGTAATGCGCGTCCGCAACCGCCAGGGTCGCATACCCGCCATTGCGCGTATAACCGGTAAACAGCGGATGATCGCAGAGATTCTCCTTGCCCTCATCGCAGTACAGACAATGCCCGCAGGTATGCCCGAGCCACGGAATCCCAACCCGCTCGCCCATCCTGAGATCCGTCACACCCGGCCCGATCGCATCGATCCGGCCAACAATCTCATGCCCGGGAATCACCGGAAGCGCCGGATGCGTCAGATCGCCGTCCACCACATGCAGATCCGTCCGGCAGACCCCGCAGGCCAGCACCTTCACCCTGATCTGCCCCGGCCCCGGCTCCGGGTCCGGCACCTCCACCCATTCAAGCGGCGTGCGAGGCTTTTTCAGCTGCATGGCAAACATCATCGGGCTCCCGTCCGGTCTGGTGAGCAACAGACCACAGGCTAGACCACATCACGGACGACGGAAAATGATCATAATCAATCGCCATACAACACGGAGACATCCGGACAGCAAAGACGTATTCTTTCTCCATGTTCTTCCTCCTCAAAACAGTCCTGTCCGGCCTCCTCATCGCGCTGATTTCCACAATCGCCCGCCGCTTCCCGGCCCTCGGCGCCCTCGTCGCCTCCCTGCCCCTCATCTCCGTCTTCGGCATGCTCTGGCTGTGGCAGGAAACGCACGACGCCGAAAAGATGGAAGCCCACGTCTCCGCCACCTTCTTCTACGTCATTCCCTCCCTGCCCATGTTCCTCCTGATCCCCTGGCTCATGCGTCAGAACATCCCCTTCTATCCGGCCCTCCTCATCGGCTGCGTCGTCACCGTCGTGCTGTACCTCGCCACCATCTGGCTCGCCCGCCGCGCAGGATACTCACTCTGAAAACAGTCAGCCTCCCGACCCGCAAAAAGAGACCGTCAGAAACGCCGGAACCCGGGAAACGCTGAACAGCCCGGACCCGCCATCGCCACAAAAACAGATACCATTCTCTCAGCCGCGCCCGAACCGGTATCGACAACAACCCGGCGTAAACCGTTCAGCCCGCGGGGCCGGCACTTCCTTCCCGTCACGGAACCGCGCACGTCGCCTGAGCACAGCCCCGCCTGACGGCTGACATCCCGACCACCATCAGCAGGCTCGTCGGTAAAACCCCCGGCCAGTCACCGACTAATTTTATTGTTATATCGAAATGAAATAAGACAGCCTTCGTCATCCGCCCCGCCCGTTCAGAACTGTTGTCAAAAAGAGACAGTCTGAAAACGGAAAAAAAAACACCCGCCTGAATTGATAAAACTGAAACAAAACTGTTACACGATCTGGCCAGGTTATTTCGAACAGGCAATTTTACGGATCAACAACAAATCAGCGGCCCTGGCCCTGACAAAACCCGCAAGCAGTGGAGAGCGATCAGAACTATGACATCCCGCCACCGTCTTCTGGCCGCAACTATTCTGGCCTTCCCGATTGCAGGTTTCGCCTCTCAGGGCAAAGCCGCAACGACCAGCGAGACCCCTTCAGTTCACTCCACATCAGCCAGTCGCACCCATACCGCGCACCACACCACGCCCGTCGGCAGCAAAGCGGCCCCCGCCACCACGACGCAGGCAAAGGCAAAAGCCCTCAAACCGGCCCAGTACAATTCCGACGCCAACGAAGCCGTCATCGTTACCGGAACGCACAGTTCAAACCGTAAGGCACGGCAGAGCATCAGCCCGGTCACGGTTGTTTCCAGCGCCGTCCTGCAACGTTCCGGTATGGTGAACCTGGCCGACGCGCTGACACGCACTTATGCGTCGATCAACGTGGAAACAATGGGCGGCGACGCGGCGGCTCTGGTGTCCCAGATCCACATGCGCGGCCTCAGCTCCAACGAAGTTCTCGTCCTTGTCGATGGCAAACGCCGTCATACAACCGCGAACATCACAGCGGATTCCGGCCCGAACTTCGGCGCGACCGGCGTCGATCTGAACATGATCCCCGCCAACATGATCGACCATATCGAAGTGCTGGAAGACGGCGCGGCGGCCATGTACGGTTCGGACGCCATCGCCGGCGTGGTCAACATCATCACGAAGAAAACAAATCACGGCGTCAACATGAGCGCCCAGACCGGCGCAAACGCCTATAACGGCGACGGCTGGCAATACCAGTTCAACGCCGACGGCGGCATGAAACTGGGTGACGACGGCTATCTGCACCTCTTCGGCCAGATGTACCACACCGACCATTTCGTGGCGAAAGGCGTGCACGATCACCGCCTGAGCGGCAACCAGCCGTCCTACGCGGATGCGGCAAGCTATACAAGCTCAACGGCTTCCATCCCGAGCACGTCAAATAAGATCCAGAGCACGCCGGAAGAAACCCGCGAGAATTTCGGCCTCGAATGGGGCAAGCCCGTGAACGAGGATGCTGAATTCTACGGCAGCATCACCTACGGCCACCGTCACGCCGAGTCCTACGAAAACTATCGCGTCCCGAATGTCGGCGACGGTGTTGCCGAATCCTATTATCCTTACGGTTTCTCACCGCTCGAAACCATCGAGGAAAACGATTACGCCGCGACAGTCGGAGCGAAGGGCGATCACCTCCTGGGTTTCCAGTGGGACGTGTCCTCAACCTACGGCTCCGACTACGACAAGATCGGCAACAAAAACACCATCAACACCGGCATGTTGCAGTCAACCTGCTCGACCAGCCCGTCGAGCAGCTATTATTCTTCGGCAGGATGCGGCTGGAGCCCGACACAGGCGCGGGCCGAAAGCTACGCCATGTCACAGTGGACGAACAATCTGGATTTCCGTCGCCACTTCAACATCGCCCATACCGTTCCGATGACGCTGGCTTTCGGCATGGAACAGCGCATGGAATCCTACCAGATCTGGGCAGGCAATCCGACATCCTACGCCCTGGGCGGCACGCAGGGTTACGCAGGCCTTGCGCCGCAGAACGCCGGCAAATGGTATCGTGACATCTGGGCCTGGTATATGGACGGCGACTTCCACTTCACCAGGAAGTGGGAAGTGGATTTCGCGGGCCGCTTCGAGCACTACACCGATGTCGGCAATACCCCCAACGGCAAGATCTCAACGCGGTATGATTTCACCAAACGTGTAGGCGTGCGCGCCACGATCAGCACCGGCTTCCGCGCGCCAACACTGGCCGAAGAACACTTCAGTGCCATGAATGTCACACCGACCGGCGCTTCCGGCATGCTGGCGGCGGATTCATCATCGGCAAAAGCGCTCGGCTCACCCGGCCTGAAACCGGAGCGTTCGACCAGTGAATCGGGCGGCATCGTGCTTGAGCCGGTCGACGGGTTCCATGTCGAGGCCGATGTTTACCAGATCAACATTCGCGACCGTATCGTCCAGGGCGGCACGGTGAACGGCGACGCCGCCATCTCGGCCATTGAATCCATGGGGTTCTCGCTTCCGGCCAACTCATATTCGGCCAGTGCCGTCAGCGCCTACTACCTCGCCAACGGCGCCAGCACCCGCACCCAGGGCGTCGACATCAAGGCCGATTACACATTCCACCTGCACCAGTACGGCAATCTGATGCTGAACATGCAGATCGCCCTCAACCGGACGCGGCTGCATCATAACGGGATCGGCAGTACCGGAAACGAACTGCTGAACGCGCAGAATATCGGCTACATCACTACCGCCTACCCGCGCAGCAAGATCATCCTGAACGCGTATTACACGTATCATAACTGGGACGTGAACATCCGTCAGACCCGTTACGGCCAGACGACCGACATGATGAGCTATGAAGACTGGGCACCGACCGCGCTCCAGTATTCGGTCACTCAGTTTGAAAAATTCGTCAACTCGCCGCACTGGCTGACGGATCTTGAGGTCGGTTACCGCTTCAACAAGCAGTGGCACCTTGCCGTCGGCGTCAACAACATCTTCAACGTCCGTCCACGCCGGATGAACTCGCTCATCAACTATCTCGGGGCCGAGCCTTATGATTCAGCCTCCCAGCAGATCCCGATGACAGGCGGCTACTACTACGGCCGCATCAACGCCTCCTTCTGAAGACACACCGGACGGGGAGAGAGCCAGCTTCTCTCCCCGTTTCCTGTACAAACCTCAGAACGACGCGCTCAGACTCAGATTAAACGACCGCCCCATTCCCGCCAGCGGGGACAGCACGCCCGTCGCCTTGTAATCCCCGAGCGAGAGCCCGCCCAGCGGAAGATAATACTTCTGATTGCAAACGTTCTCGATGCTCGCATCCAGAGTCAGATTCCGCCACCGGTAGCTCCCCCCAAGCCCCAGCAACGCATAGCCCGGCGTCCGCGGCTCATTGCGAATCCAGTCAACCGTGCTCTTCGATTTGACCAGCGTGACCTCAACGCGCCCCGTCCAGTTCTCAAACGTCTCATGCAGGCTCACCACGCCATTCGTCGGCATCTGATGATAAAGCCCCGAATGATTGACCAGATCCTGCCCCCGGACCCAGTTCACATTCGCCCGGATCTCCCCCGTCCCGAACGCCGCCGTCTTCCATAACTGCCGCGCCGCCGAAGCGTTGATCCCGTAAGTCTGCGCATCGTGATTTACAAACTGTAGTTTCGACAGCCCGTTCGTAAGCTCCCCGATCCGAACAACATTAATGTAATGATGTGTGTAGGTGTAATAAGGCTGAACCTTCACCTCCCACGCATGATCCACCGGATCATGCCACGTCACCGTAAAACTCGCCGTATTAGCAACCTCCGGCGTCAGCTTCAGATTGCCAACATACCCGTTCCCGTCACCAGACCAGCCAATCATGCTCGTCGCCATCGCCCCTTGCGCCCAGGCATACCGCTCATACAGATTGGGCGACCGCGTCTTGCGCGCATACCCGCCCTCAATCATCAGACTGTCCAGAGCATGCCAGTGCGCCAGCGCCGTCACGTCGAAATTCGTGTCCGTCCGCCCCCGTGACGCCGCATTGAACTTCTGCGCCGCAGCCGCATCCGCCGCCGACATCATGCTGGTCCAGGAATACGGCGAGACAGGCCCGGTATTCATCATGACCAGATCATTCCGGAAACCCAGTTCCGTGGAAAGTCGCGGCAGCCACTGCGCATTCCACTCCACGTAATGCCCGAGCCGGTCCCGGTGCCCGTTATTGATGTTGTGAAACGTGTCCGGCCCCATCATCGTGCTGCCGACAAGCGGCGGCCACCAGTCGTTCAGCCCGTTATGCTCGAACTCGCTCCCAAGCCGCAGCGTATGATTCCGGCCCAGCGGAATCGTCGCCTTCAGCGTATAGCCCGCCGTCCGGGAATCCGTGTCCATCGGCATCCCCGTCGTCGAGGAATGTCCGCCCTTGTCGCTCATCATGTCCATCGCATGATCGACCCGCTGCCAGAACCCGCGCGCCTCCAGCGTCCCCCAGTCGAAATCGCCTTTATACTTGCCGTTTACATAGGTCGACCGGTTATTGGTCATGTCCATGTACTGGTTCGGAAATCCCTCATAAGGAATGTCCTGCTGCCCGAAAGTAATGGCAACAAGATGATTGTCCTTCTTCAGCCCCGCCGTCACCGCATGATTGAAACTGAGATAACTCGTCGAGCGAACCTGCTTGCCATCCCCGCCGGTATGATAGTCGCTGGCATGAGAATACGAGCCCGAATACCGCAGACTCAGCAGATCGTTCGCCACGGTCATCGAACCGGACGCCCCCGACCCGCCACCATTGCTGCGATAATCACCCCGCATGCGTCCCGTAACGAGCACCTTTCCCAGCTCCGCAAACAGCGGATCACGACGCTCAACCTCAATCGTCCCGCCAAGACTGTCGCCACCAATGCTGACCGGCGTAATCCCCGCCGTCGCAACCGCCTTAGATACGGAATCAGGATCGATATAAGACAGCGCCGGATTCATGTGGTTCGGGCAGGCCGCCTCAATCCGCATCCCGTCCACAATCGTCGCCACCCGGTCATCCGCAAACCCGTTCAGAACAGGCAGCGCCGAAACCCCTCCGGCCGAATAAGTGCTGAAACCAAGACTGCGCCGAAACAGCGACGTCGTATCCGCGCTGTGAACCGACGGCACCCGAATACCATTCACCGACAGATATTCCCTGTCATGCGATTCAATCCCCGTCACCGTCGCTGACGATCTTACGGCGGACATCATCTTCATCGCCGTCGAAGACTTCGCCCCGCCCGCCATCGCGGGAACCTGCGTCACCGCCCCCCCACCGTCAGCCCCTGAAACCACCGGCTGCGTCGTCTGAGCCATCGCCGACATCGAAAAAAACAACGATCCCACACCGGCAAACGCCAGTCCGACCGTGAACACGGAGCACAGGAGGCTCCGCCTTCGGCTGAATCCGTACATGAAAAACCCTGTCATGATCTGAAAAGCAGTCAGGCCACACAGTCGCAAAACCCGAAGACAGGCCGGAGCGAACAGGTGGCAACAAAAGCGATCAGATCAGAACAGGAGGCCCGCGCTGGGGCGGCAGAAACCGCACAAAAACAGGGGGCGCGCGCGGCTGTGCAAATACCCGGCGCATCGACAGAAAAGCAGAGGAAAGAACAGGCAGAAACGGCGCGGCCGTCAGAATAACCCCAAAAATAATCAGAAGGGGACACAGCGCACAGCCTGCGTCATGCTGATGATGCGCCTTATGATGGCCCGCCTCACCAGCCATCATCATATGGTGATGATGAGCCATCGAAGACGACATCGCCGCGCTCTCACGCGCCACCTTGTCGGAAACCGCCCCGTCAGAAACCGGAGCAATATCAACGCCGGTCAGCCGCAGGATCGTCGCGCGCGGCGTATCGCCGGGCAGCGCCAGCCCCTGCAGGGCAAGCTGCCCCAGCAGACCCGTCAGTGTCAGCGCGACAATCAACCAGCGGACGCAACGCATCCGTGTCGCAGGAATAACCGGAACAGTCATAAAAAGACCGAACAGCCTGCCTTCCGTTACAGGTGCGGCGTATCCGCCCTGACAAACAGACCTGGTCCCTTACGTCCTCACGGTCAAGTGACTACGGCGTACTCCAGACCTGCTCCGAAGAAATCGCGCCCGCTCAGCCCTCCAGCGTCACGAACGCAAAAGCCGTCGGCGTCCCGACCGGTGTAAAGTTCCAGGTAAAGTCCAGCGCCCCGGTCTCGCCGTTCACACGGAACGCCGTGATGGAATCACTGCGCTGGTTGGCCACGAACATATGCGCCCCCGTCGGATCGAAGCTCAGCGCCCGGCCATAATCCGCGTGCTCCCACACCTCGTCGAACAGCTCGATCGAACCATCACTCTTCACGCGGAAACACGCAATCGAATCACCGATCCGGTTGGTCACATAAAGGAACTTTCCATTCGGATGCAGAATGATCTCGGCCGCGATCGTGCTTCCGCGGAAACGACCCGTCACCGTCGCCGCCGTCTGCCTGGGCGAGATCGCCCCGGTATTCGTGTCGTAATCCGCCACAACAATCCGGGAATTCTGTTCCCCGAGAATGTAGATAACCTTCCCGTCCAGACTGAAACAGAAATGACGCGGCGCCGAACCGGGCTCCATATCGAACCACGGCTTCGCCGCCGGAACCAGAACGCCTTTCTCCAGATCCAGCTTCCAGACATACACCCGGTCAAGCCCGGCATCCGCGACCAGAACGAACTTCGCCGCCATATCCGCCTGAATCATATGCGCATGCGCCCCGGAATGGTCGCTTACCGCATAATTTCCCGGTGGATTGTCAGCCGCGCGTTCCGGCATTTTCGGGCCGGAATCATGCACAAGATCCGTCCGCGCGCCCAGACTTCCATCCGCCTCGATCTGAATCACCGACACGCTGCCGCTGGTATAGTTCGCAACCAGCAGATAACGGCCAGACGGATGCACACTCAAATGCGCCGGATCGGCCCCGCCGCTCGGAACCGTGTTCAGCTTCGTCAGCACACCGGTATGCTGATCGATCGCAAAAGCCGTGGCCGCGCCGCCCTTTTCCGGACCAACCTCCTCCAGCTCATTCACGGCATAAAGAAACCGCCGGTCAGGCGACAGCGCGAGAAACGAAGGATTGTCCGTCGGAGTCACCTGACCAAGCTGTGTCAGCACGCCGGACGTCGTGTCCATCTCGAACAGCGTGATCCCTTTGGCGTTCGCGTCCGGCGGACCATGTTTCGTGTAGCCGCCGACATAACACAGCGTCCGCGGCCCGGACTTGCGGGCCGCCGCCTCAGGCGTCGATTGTTTCAGCGCCCCTTTGGGAATAGGAGCCGGAGGCGGGGTCGGAGCATTATCAGCAAAAGCCGGCCTCAGAACATATGTCAGGCCGGCGCCGGCAACCGAAAGACCGAACAGACGACGACCGAATGTCTTTGTCATAACCGCGAATAGCCTCTTATTTTTATCGCGCCTGATCGGAAACAGAACACCGGATACTCCGATGTCCCGCCTCCGTGGCGTCTGTTATTGCGGCATCCGGCAGGCGGCGCCGATTGTTCCCGTATAGCGGGTCCAGGTCTGGGTTTCTCCAAAAATCGGAATCATGACATAGCCCCGCAGCTTCAGAACATCCTGTTGCGGCGACCATATCTGGGCATGGTAAACATTTCCCGTATCCGGATCGAGAATACGTCCCGCCCAGCGCCCGGGATCGTCAGACATCGGTGTAAAGCCGGTCAGCATCGTCAGACCGCACTCAGACCGCCCGTCCCGGCTCTTCGGCACCGGCTCCGTCGGACCATACAGCAATCCGACCAGCGTGCCGCAAAGCACCTCGCCACACCGCGCGATATGGAACACCCCGTCATGCTTTTCGCTGAGCCAGTAACCAAACTCCGGCCCCGACGTCGGCAGCACCCCCGGCGCGGGATCGGCATAAGCCAGCCCCGTCGTCAGAAAAAGAACCGCCCCGATTCCGGCAGCCAGACACCGCAACACAGCGACGGCCCGTCGAAACGACTCTCCTGCCTGCCCATGAGCAGAATCCATCTTCACCTGCATCGCCTTTCCGGCTGAACCGGGACCACTGCACCCCGCCATCTCAACTATCGGCCCGCGAAACCCAGGGGAGAGCCTGTACTGCGACGCCTTCATCCTCGAGAAGTTCCTTCTGCTCCCCGGACATACTGCCATAAATTCCCCGCTCATCCCCTTCACCACGATGAATGCGAAGAGCTTCGTCAGCAAACCGGTCGCCAACATTCTCGCATGTCGTCTCAACATTATGCCGCAATCGCCGGAGCGCCGCCATCAGCACGTCCGGAACCGGCGCCCCGTCAGCCGGCGCGGCCACCGGCACCGGGGTAACAGCCGTCTCCGGTTCCGGCGCCTTCTCTTCAGTCGCGCGCTCTTCCGTTGCCCGATCTTCAGCCACCCGGGCAGTCCGCACCGCAGGCGCCATCAGCGCCCGGTCAACCCCGGCCGTGCCGCAAAACGGACAGGTCAGCAAATTCCGCCGCGCCTGATCCTCAAACGCTCCGGAATCGCGAAACCATCCCTCAAACTCATGCGCGCCGACACAACGAAGCCTGTAGAGAATCATGACGCTCCACTGACATGCAGCAACGGGTCCAGCCCACCCCGGCGATCGAGCGCAAACAGATCGTCGCACCCGCCAATCGCCTGCCCGTCAATGAAAATCTGCGGCACCGTCGTGCGGCCACCCGACCGCTCCCGCGATTCCACACGCTCCGGCGTCCCGTGCGGCGCATTGATCTCGTGGAAAGCGACACCCTTCTTTTCCAGCAACGCAACCGCGCGAATGCAGTAAGGACATCCGGGCTGGGTATAGATTTCAACTCTGGCCATAATCATCCGGCTATCTGTTCAGAATTACTGTTCGGCGTGACGCTGAACCCTGTCACAGCAATCCTATCACGTCCTGAACATCTGTCATACGCGGAATGAAGCCACGCACCGCGTCCGCAACGTCATTCTTCCATGCCCTCGGGCAGGTCAGCATCCTCACTCTCCAGCGGCACCGTCCGCGCCGCCGCCAGCACCGCAACCGAGGCCGCCCCCGCCTCCAGCAACGCCACCGAACAGGCCTTCGCCGTCGCCCCCGTCGTCAGAATATCATCGACCAGCACCACATGCCGCCCCCTGATCCGCTCCAGCCGCGACGCCTTCACCTCAATCGCGTCCAGCATCTCCTTCGCCCGTTCCTCAGCCGAAAACCCCGCCAGCCGGCTGGTCGCATGAGGCCGCTTCAGCCCGTCCACCAGCACCGCAACCCCGGATAACGACCCGACAGCCCGCGCCAGCAGCGCCGCCTGATTATACCGCCGCTGAATCAACCGTCGCCAGTGCACCGGAACCGGAACCAGAATATCCGCCGCTTCCAGAATATCGCCCCCCGCCCGGATCATCTGCCGCGCCAGAACACCCGCATTCTCCGTCCTGTCCGCATATTTCAGCGCCAGAATCAGATCGCGCGACCCCTCGTCATAAACATAAGCAGCCCGCCCCTTCGACCACGGCGGCGGATGCCGCTCACAGCGCACACACCGCGCATCGAACCCCAGATGACAATCCGACAGCAACGGCACCCCGCACTGATCGCAACGCGGCAGACCGATCGGATGCACCCGCATGAAACAGTCCGGACACAGCGAATGGGGCTGATCCACCTCCGTCCCGCACGCCGAGCAGGTCGGCGGCAGAACCAGATCAAGCACAAACCGGCCGAACCTCGCCGCCCCCCGCCTCAGCCCCGCTCTGCCGATCATCAGTTCCATCATCCGCCCCCGACGGCCCGGCTCCCGCCCACACATTCGCGCCATTCCGCCCCCGTCACTCTTGGCACAAAGCCCGCGCAGGCGCACATGCTGCACATCATGCAGAATGATCACGTCACATTCGACCGGAACGCTGTCCGGCTACACCGTGACCGCGCCGCACGCACGCTCGGCAGCGTCTCCGGCATCCTCGACGAAGCCGCCGACCGCCTGCTCGAACGCCTCGACGACCTGACCCGCACCTTCCCCCTCGCCCTCGACATCGGGGGACGCGGCGCCACCCTCCCCGGTCTCCGCGCCCGGAACATCGAAGTCATCAGCACCGATCTCTCTTTCAGAATCGCCCGTCAGGCCACCCCGCCCGCCGTCTGCGCCGATGAGGAGTTTCTTCCCTTCGGAGCCGGCACCTTTGATCTGATCGTCGCAAACCTCTCCCTGCACTGGGTCAACGACCTGCCCGGAACCTTCGCCCAGATCCGCCACGCCCTGAAACCCGACGGCCTCTTCCTCGCCAGCATTCCCGTCCTGCCAACCCTCTCGGAACTGCGCGACAGCTTCAGCGAAGCCGAACTCGCCATCAGCGGCGGCGTCTCCCCCCGCGTCTCGCCCTTCCCGGCCCTGCGGGACTGCGCGGCCCTGCTCCAGCGCGCCGGCTTCGCCCTGCCCGTCGTGGACGCCGAAACCATGGATATCCGCTACCGCTCCGGCCTCGCCCTGCTCCGCGACCTCCGCGCCGCCGGCGAAACCAACGCCGTCACCCTCCGCGACCGGCGTACACCTTCAACGGCCCTGTTCCCCGCCGCCCTGTCCCTGCTCGCGGAACGCCACACCAGCGCGGACGGCACCATCGAAACGCCCCTCCACATGGCCATCCTCAGCGCATGGGCTCCCGCCCCGACACAACCCAAACCCCTCGCCCCGGGCCAGTTCACAACCTCCCTGAACGATGTCCTGAATGACGACAGCAGCCGAAAATAGCTCCGGCAGCGGCCCGAAGCCCCCGCCGGAACAAACCCGGAAACCGGTCAGATCAGACCTTCTTCCTTCATCGCCGCCCGCGCCGAATCCCGCGCCATCACCCGCTCTTTCAGCGCCCAGGCCACCTTGTGCCCCGAAATATCCACGCCCATATGCCCCGGCCAGCCCAGAATCACCGCCACATAAGCATCCGCCTGCGTGAAACCCCACGGCAGCCAGTAATCACGGTCCGCACTCAGAAATGTCTCAAGCTGATCCAGCCGGCGCCTCAGCCCCTTCACAACTTTTTCCTTCGCCTCTCCGGCCAGATCCGACGCAAAAAGCGCGCCCGTGGCAACATGCAGATCACCACAAAACCCCAGAGCCTCCTCCAGACGCGCCCGCTCCATGGACCCCAAAGCCGGCCTGAACGCCGCAACATCCGAATGATCGCCAATATACTGAAGCACCGCCGGATTCTGCGTCAGAACCACCCCCGGCTCAATCTCAATCGCCGGCACCGCCCCGCGCGGATTGATCTTCCAGTAATCGTGCCCCGCCTCAGTCACCTTCTTCTGAAGATCCACCTTCTCCAGCGTGTAAGACGTCCCCGTCTCTCTGAGGATGATGTGCGATGCCAGCGAACAGGCACCCGGACTGTAATAGAGTTTCATGGAAACCTCCGGAATAAACAGAACAAACGTCCGCCAGGCTGATCGGACGGCAGCGTCTGTCCGGTAACCGGCAGCCTGACACATATGAACCACAACAAACAATCGTGAATTAAGATACTGTCACTAACAACGACACGCCCCCCAATCGTTCATCCCTTGATACAACCCCCGCAAAGTCTTACATGGAGCCGGTGAATTACATGCCCCGGTCGCACAACCCCCGGTGAAAGTCTGAAATGACGGTCACACAACACCAGATCGAAACAATCCGCAGCGCCGGCACGGACGCGCGCGCCATCCTCCGCGCCGCCCGCTCCACGCTGCCGGGCAAAGTCGCCGTCCTCTCCTCCTTCGGCGCGGAATCCGCCCTCCTGCTCGCCTTCGCCGCCGAAATCGACCCCGCGATCCCGGTCCTCTTCCTCGAAACCGGCATGCACTTTCCGGAAACATTGCAATACCGCCGCGATCTCGCCGCCGATCTCGGCCTGACAAACGTCCGCGACATCCCTCCCGCCCCGAAGGCGCTCGAACAGCGCGATCCGTCCTCACAGCTCTGGGCCTTCGACCCCGACGCCTGCTGCCAGCTCCGCAAGGTCGAGCCCCTCAACCTCGCTACCCTGCCGTTCTCCGCCCTCATCACAGGCCGCAAACGCTCGCAGGCCGCCACACGGCACCGTATGGAAGTCGTGGAACCCGATGGCGAAGACCGGATCAAAATAAATCCCCTGGCCGACTGGACCGCCGAGGACATCGACGCCGAAATGACCCGCCGCAACCTCCGCCGTAATCCGCTCAGCCTGAAGGGCTACCCCTCCATCGGCTGTGAGCCCTGCACACGTCCGGCAGGCGAAAATGACGACCCGCGCGCCGGCCGGTGGGCGGGACAGAACAAGGTCGAATGCGGTATCCATAAACCCGCCTGACCCGATAACACGGCCATCAAACACGACCTGACAACAGAAGGTTCTCCCGACCATGGATCATCTTGACCAGCTTGAAGCGCAAAGCGTCTTCATCCTCCGCGAAGCACACCGGAAGCTGAAACCGCTGGCCATGCTGTGGTCGCTCGGTAAGGATTCCAACGTCATGCTCTGGTTGGCCCGAAAGGCCTTCCTCGGTCGCGTCCCCTTCCCCGTCATGCACGTCGACACCGAGAAGAAATTCCCGGAAATGTACAAGTTCCGTGACGAATACACAAAGAAATGGAACCTCGACCTCCAGCTCGGATACTGCCCCCCCGTCGAGGAAATGGACCCGACCCTGCCACCCGCCGCCCGCTCCGCCGCCCGCAAAACCTCCGGCCTCGCCGCCATGATCGAAAAGCATAAGCTCCAGGGCGTCATCGCCGGCATCCGCCGCGACGAACAGGGCACCCGCGCCAAGGAGCGCGTCTTCAGCCCGCGCGGTGCCTCCCATAAATGGGACATCCGCAACCAGCCACCGGAATTCTGGGACCAGTACGCAACCCCGCACGAGGACGGCGTCCATATCCGCGTCCACCCCCTGCTCGCCTGGCGCGAAATCGACATCTGGCGCTATATCGAGCGCGAAGGCATCCCCATCGTCGATCTCTACTTCTCGAAAAACGGTAAACGCTACCGCTCGCTCGGCGACCAGGACATCACCTCGCCCATCAACAGCGAAGCCTCAACCCTCGCCGAAATCATCACCGAGCTTGAGACCACACGTACATCCGAGCGCGCCGGTCGCGCCATGGATCATGAATCCGAAGATGCATTCGAGCGGCTCCGCGTCGCCGGTTACCTCTGAGCACCAGAACCAGCGAACGACGGAATAAAAAACATGAGCAAAACATCATCAGCCGAACTTCTGGCAGCCACAACCATCATCGACCCGATCGACCGCGACGTCGCACTTGAATCCGCAACCCCCATCGTCATCGTCGGCCACGTCGATCACGGCAAATCCACCCTGATCGGCCGCCTCCTCTACGACACCGACAACCTTGAGGAAGGGAAGGTCGCGCAGATCATCGAATCCTCGAAAAAGCGCGGCCTCACCATCGAGTGGAGCTTCCTCCTCGACAGCCTCCAGATCGAGCGCGATCAGGGCGTCACCGTCGATTCAACCCGTATCCCCTTCCGCCTCGGCAACCGCCAGTTCGTGATCGTCGACGCCCCCGGCCACCGCCAGTTCCTCCGCAACATGATCACCGGAGCCGCCGACGCCGACGCCGCCGTCCTGGTCGTGGACGTCAATGAAGGCGCACGGGAACAGACCCGCCGCCACGCCATGCTGCTGCGCCTGATCGGCATCCGTCACATCATCGTCCTGCTCAACAAAGTCGATCTGCTGGACTTCGACGAGCAGAAAGTCCGCGCCGTCGAGCAGTCCGTCACCAGCCTCCTCGCCCAGCTCGAACTCACCCCCTCCCTCTTCATCCCGGCCTCCGCCCGCGACGGCGACAACATCGCCAGCCGCTCCGAACGCTCGCCATGGTACAAAGGCCCGGTCCTCACCGAAGCCCTCGCCGCCGTGCCGGACGGCAACATCCGCGCCACCCTCCCGTTCCGCCTCCCGGTCCAGGACGTCTACCGCTTCGAGGATAAACGCTACGTCGTCGGCCGCATCGAACGCGGCACCGTCCGCGTCGGCGACGAACTGACCATCGGCAGCCAGGGCAGCACCGCCCGCGTCGCCAGCATCGAACGCTGGAACGCCCCGGAACGCGACAACGCCAGCGCCGGTGAATCCGTCGCCCTCGTGCTGGAACCCGACGTCATCCCCGCCCGCGGCGACTTCCTCTTCGCACCCGCCCAGGCCCCGGAAAAATCGGCCCGGATCCGCGCCAACCTGTTCTGGCTCCGTCAGGAACCCCTGCGCACAGGCGAGAGTTTCCGTCTCCGCCTCGCCACCGCCGAACACCAGGTCACCGTCGCCTCCATCGACTCAGTCCTGCGCCTCGACGACCTGACCGAACAGCAGGCCGATGAAGTCGGTCCCGAAGGCTTCGCTGAAATCACCCTCGTCGCCGGTGAAGCCATCCAGTTCGACCCGTTCTGCCCCGGAACATCCGACGGTCGCGGCGTCCTCGTCGATCGCAACCAGCGCATCGTCGGCGGCGCCCCCCTCCTCGGCCCGGCCACACTCGCCGCAGGCACCCACGCCATCCACCCGTCCGGCGGCGAAGTCAGCACCAGCGAACGCGCCCGCGGCAAAGGCCATAAACCCGGCGTCATCTGGCTCACCGGCCTCTCCGGCGCCGGTAAAAGCACCATCGCCCGCCTCGCAGAACGGAAGCTCTACTCAGACGGCATCGACGCCTGCGTGCTGGATGGCGACACCCTCCGCACCGGATTGTGCAGTGACCTCGGCTTCACCGAAGCCGACCGCCACGAAAACATCCGCCGCGCCGCCGAAGTCGCGAAAATCCTCGCTCAGAACGGCCACGTCGTCCTCGTCGCCCTGATCTCCCCGCTCCGGGCCGACCGCGCCCTCGCCCGCAAAATCATCGGCGAAGAGTTCGGGGAAGTCTTCATCGACACCAGCCTCGCCACCTGCGAACAGCGCGACTCAAAAGGCCTCTACCGCGCCGCCCGCGAAGGCAAAATCGAAAACTTCACCGGTATCAGCGCCCCCTACGAAGCCCCGGAGAAGCCAGACCTCCGCATCGCCGCCGACCAGAGCGACGCCACGCAGAACGCCACAAAACTGACCGACTTCATCATCAGCAAAATCCGCTGATACCACCGGAAACGGGACAGTCCGCAGGGCTTTGCCCTGCACCCGGAAGGGGCCACAGCCCCTTCCCCCCTTTCTTATAATATTAGCGATGATCCCCGTTTACAGTCCTGCAAGACAAATTCTGCGGTTCCCATAATCGGACACGGCGGAATATCACTCTCGAAATCGCATGACTAAATCAGGAAAAGCGGGATTTTATGCTTCTGCCCCGACAGTGGATTGTGGAAAGATCCTTCGCATGGCCAACGCAATGCAGGAGGCTCGTGAAAGACTATGAGTGATGCGTCTCAACCCTTGCTGTAACGCACATCACCGCCTTCGCGGGCTTCATGCCTGGAAACGCTGCCGCTCTGCCCGTCCAGAGTGCATCATACCTTCCGGACCTGACATTCATCGTGAACGTGCTGACCGGGCACTGCATTCTCTACGCAGGCAGAAGGCCTGCCTGCCGATAACTTTCGATCAGTGCGTCGAAAAGCGAAATATCCGACCGGCTTCTGGCCATGAGCTGAGCCCCGGCGATCGCAGCGAAGATGGCGCGAGCCCTTTGTTCAGCCATCCGGGTATTAACCACACCCGTCGCGGACAGAAGATTACTCAACCATGCCATATTCACATCGGCAAAGGCCTGAACCTGAAGCTTCACCATTTCCGGCAGGTCGTCATATTCCGCGCTCATAAAACTGCCGAGGCATAACCGGTTTCCGTTCTCGAGCGACTGGCGGAATATCTCCGGATACCGATGCAGGCAAAGGAGCGGATCAGCAGTTTCGGCCTGTATGGCTTCGAGACGAGCTGCCGTATCCTCCCGGTAACGTTTTGCCACTGCTGCACCAAGATCCGCTTTGCTTGGGAAATGGTAGTAAATGCTCGCAGCCCTGATCCCCACTTCTTCGGCCAGATCGCGGAAATTCAGGCCGCCATAGCCATGCGCCTGGGCCGCACGTCTGGCCGCTGCAAGAATGGCTTCTTTTGAACTTAAACTCATCTCACTCCCTGTTACGTCATCATCAAATCTACCAACTGACAGATAGCTCTTGACGACATCAGTTCAAAGCCTCATTTTCAGACTACCATCTGACAGGTAGAATGAAAACATCATGTCAGATGAACGCCACGTGGAGCGGGATAATGAAAATTTATGACTGGCCCACCGGCCCGTATCCAGCTCGGGTTCGTATCGCTCTGAGCGAGAAAAATCTTCAGTCATGCGTTCAGTTCGAGACCATCAACCTCTGGAAAGGCGAGCATAAGACTGCCAGTTTTCTGGCAAAGAACTACTCGGGTACGCTGCCGGTGCTTGAACTGGACGACGGGACTTTTCTCGCGGAATGCACGGCCATTACCGAATATCTCGACGCGCTTGATGGTGTGCCCATGCTGACCGGTCGAACGCCCCGGGAAAAGGGTGCGATTCACATGATGAGTAAGCGCGCCGAACTGGAATTGCTGGACGCCATCAGTGTCTGTTTCCACCATGCCACGCCTGGGCTCGGACCCGGTGTCGAGCTGTACCAAAACGTCGAATGGGGACTTCGTCAGCGCGACAGGGCATTGAGGGGAATGCATTACTTCGACTCTGTTTTACGAAATCAGCCATTCGTTGCCGGGGCAACGTTTTCAATGGCCGACATTACTGTCATCGGTGGCCTGATATTTGCTTCACTCGTGGATGTGCCGGTGCCCGAGGAATGCGCGGCTCTCCAGACCTGGTATGCAAAGATGCAAGAGCGTGCCAGCGTCCGGAAACAACTGGCGCTGTCGTCGTGAATGGAAGCATCTGCCTGAAACTACAGGCAACAAGACAGGTTTTCTGATGGAAGCGGACAGAATTTTGATCAGACCGCAGGTGATTGCTATGCGCTACACAGGAATGTCGACGCTCCGGACATAATTTTGTCCTCCGAAATATCCGGACCGAGGGTGTAAGCAATCGTGTCTGCAACCGGAACTCATCACCCGGCCACTCCCGATCAGAATGAAAAACTCCCACTCCCCCAACCCCGTTTCACACCGAACTACCGCCCGCCGCCCTCAACCCGGCATCTCCCCCTCCGAATAATCCGGCAAAGAAATAGCACTATGCACCGGCTGCCGCGCCGATACCGGCCGCACCGCCCCCCTGTTCTTCGTCATCTCAGCCAGCGCACGATCCCGCGCATCAAGATCCGCCTGCGTTTCCGGCAGAAAAAATCCCCCGTTGCCGTCATTCACCAATGCCTGGTTCGCCTCAACAAACGGCCGCGCAACGCGCTCGTAAGCCGCGAACGCCTCCACCGGATCGTCATGCGTGGCCAGCTCACCGGCAAGAACATACGCACCCACCAGCGCCAGACTTGTCCCCTGGCCTGACCGGAAAGACGGCGCAAAAGCCGCATCCCCCACCAGAACCACCCGCCCTTTCGACCATCCCGGCATCCGGATCTGACTGACACTGTCGAAATACAGATCGTCAGCCGCAGCCATCGCATCGAGCAGGCGCGGCACCTCCCAGCCCATCCCGGCAAACACGGCCCGCGTGCGCCTGATCTGCGCCTCCGCATCACGCCCGACAGAAGTCGATGAGTCACCCGCCGCAAAGGTGAGAAAGCCAAAAACCCGATCACTGTCCTGAACCGCGAACAAACCGGCGGTCCGGCCAGGCTCCGCATGAAAAACCCCTTCATGCGACAACCCGTAATCGTTCGGCAGGGAGAAAATACCGAAGCAGAAACCAAGCGAGTGGATGAACTGCTCCTCCGGCCCGAAGACCAGACGTCGCGTCCGCGAATGCAAACCATCTGCCCCGACCACGAGATCGTATCGCTCCTGCCGCCCGCTCGCAAAATGAACATCGACGCCCGCACCATCGTCATGCAGCGTCTCGATCCGGTCGTTGAAACGGTATTCGATCGCCCCGTTTTTCGTCGCCTCATAAAGCAGCATCGTCAGTGTACCGCGAGGAAGTTCGACATCCCTCTCCATATCGCTGCCAATCATCTCATAAGTCGGAACGCTGCCAATCACGCCTCCCTTTCCGTCCACAAAAGTCATGGCGCGGGAATGAACATGCGCCGCCCGGACTTGCGGCAGCAGACCCATCTCCTCAATCACGTCAACCGCCGTGCCACGAACATCAATCGGATAACCGCCAGTCCGCACCGTCGCCGCACGCTCAACCACCGTCACGGCAAAACCGTAGCGCTCAAGCCAGAAGGCCAGCGCCGGGCCGGCAATGCTCGCACCGGAAATGAGGACGGACCGACGGCGCCCTGGAAGCTTTGTCTGGCTCATGATATGACCCCATGAATAAGATTCCTGTCGCATCTTACAGAGCCTTCGCCCGGAATCAATAAGATTCATCGTGCATCTTATCGGAGTGTCATGAGAGTTCTGAGAAAAACGCGACGCCGCGGCGCGGCGCTGGAGGAAGCGATCCTCGACGCGACATGGGAGGAACTGACCGAACACGGTTACGCCAGCCTGACCCTGGAAGGCGTAGCCTGCCGCGCAGGAACCAGCCGCCCGGTTCTGCACCGTCGCTGGCCGAGCCGCATGGCTCTCACGGCGGCAGCCCTCGCACGGCACCTCGTGCGGGAAACCGTCGTCGTTCCCGATCTCGGCAATCTACGGGACGAACTCCACCTCCTGCTTCGCCTCATGTCCGACCGCGCCGGTGCCGGAAGACTTCAGTTGCTGTTCGATATGCAAAAGGATCTTGTGGCCGAACATTCCAGCCTGGCCGATCTGCGGAAGCGCATCGTGGACGTCAGCCAGTTCGAGACCGTCATAGCCCGCGCCATCAAACGTGGAGAAATCGACAGCACCCGCCTGACACCCCGGATCACAACCCTCCCTCTGGATCTGGCGCGTCATGAAATGCTGATGACATTCCGCCCCCTTTCAGACGAGACCATCCGCGAAATCGTCGACGACATCTTCCTGCCCCTGGTGCGTCAGAAGCAGGCCCTCGCCCCGGGCTGACAACCATCTGCGCCACAAACGGAGCCAACAGCCCCGCCCGTTATAAAAATCCCTCACCCGCTCACTTTCATCACAGCTGATACCGTGGATCCGCAGCGCCTCACCGCAATGACGCGCCACAGTTCATCGACAAAACAGATACATTCATCATGAAACCGGTAATTCAGGCCCCTGCACGCCCTGCACAGCGGAGATCGACCCGGAAACGTCGCAAAACGACCGACGTCACGGATATGATCGCGCTGCGTCTCGCGCGAGAACCCTCGCATCGTCATGTCATCAATCAGGCGCTGGCGAAGAGGGCTGATCGTCCCTGCAGAAATAAGCCCCGTCATTATCCGGCTCCTTGTGTTGAACACAAACCAGAGTGCGGCGGACCATCAGGACAGCTTCAGATAAAACACCTGTCTCACGCCGTGGTGACAGACAGCCACGCTACACCACTCCCGCGCAGCGGGTTCGTTCCTCCCGGCCTCACCCGTCCGTCCGGTAAACGTCGCCCCCCGTCACAATATCTCCTCCGCATTTGCAACAAATATAATCGCCCGAAGAAACCAGATCCTGCTCCGGACTCTTCACCGCCCTCCGGATTTCCCCCGCGCTTCATGCACCGAAGCATAACCCAGACGTGACTGGTCAAAATGAAGATGCAGAACAGGCGCAGTATTTCGATCGTCTGTCGGCTGAAAGATAAACCGCCCATGCGGGAAATCGAATAACGCCACGACACCCTCGAAGAAGTTCTCCCCCAGAGCACCACCGCGAATAGTGTCCTGCACCAGAAAATCGAAAGCAGTAAGTGTGTCCGTCCCGATGCCCACCGCCCCGAACCGATGTCTCTGCCCTCTCAGGATCGATTCATAACGGATTGTCTCGTGTTGATCCCGAGCCAGCATCTCGTCGGAAACGCCGGCGTCATGAGCGTCGGACCGTGGCATCACGCTGATCGCAAGGTCGGGGTCCAGCCGGAGACGCCGCGATACGGCGCCGGTTCGCACCTGAATACTCACGCCATCATCCATCGGAACGTCATAAACTTCACCGGAGAAAATCGCTGCCGGTGTCTCGCCACATTCTTTTTTCGGATTCCAGCGAAAGAGCGCAAGCTTCCCATGAGGCACATCAAGCAGAAGCTCGGCGTGGCGAAGAATGTCCCGTCCGATGAGCCCGATGACCGGCAATCCGCCCGCATTGTGGTGCGCTTCCCCGTTCAGAAGCGAGGCAGGCACCTGCGACAGTGACAGCCCGCCGATTTCCAGGCTGTCGATGACCGTGCGTTCCGTAACGACGATGTTCTCATCCTGAGCGCGCAGAGGTTCGGCAGCCCCGGGCGGAAACCATATATCGTCGTAATCCCGGACAAAAACGCGTTTGAGAGCCGGACTCAGATACATCGCCGCAGACGCGCCCCCGATCTTCACCGGTATGATCGGGCTGTCCCCGCTCCCTCCCAGAAGGGGAACAATCGCGGTCCCGTCAATGCAGGACGAGACAGGCTGATCCGCATGAGCACCCGCGCCGCACGAAAGCGCAACCGCGATAACAGACCACCCTATTTTGCCCGCTGCCAGGCGTCGGAAGAAAAGGAAATCCCGCATCACACGTTTCCTGAAACGACCACCTGACCATCATGAAAGGCCTGACCGGTTCGTAACGGTTTCGCACCGGTTCTCTTTCTCATAGTCCGCTCCGGCTCCGAATGCGAGCCAACCGAATGGCTCCCCGCATATGAACAGCACCTGCGCGGATTGCAGAAGCCATTGATGCATCGGAACATGATTTTCCGACCTGTCAGCGACGATCAGCCCTCAGTCGTTAATCAAAGTGAAAGACAACCCGGTCATCCTGCACAAACCCTGGCGACCCGGCTCGTTGCCGAACCCGGCGCCCCGTACAATTTCGGCGGTCACGCCAACATGCAGATCGGCACGTCCGCAGGCATTGGCACTTAACGATCAGGTGAAATGACGGAACATCTCCCTGCCCGTAACCGGGCGTCTGAAAAACATACCAGAAACGAAACAAAAATATCCATAAAAGTCTGGAATACGCCTGCTCTCCGGCCCCCTTCTGTCACAAACAATCACAAATAAACCCACCCCGACAAAGCAGGGACAGCTCTTCTTCTCCGTCACCCACAGGAGAGACACCCGCTGAAAACCTGCTGCCAGCCTGAACACCGCATCAGGCCATCCCCGGCTTCCAACGCCCATTATCCAGCCGAAGCAATTTGTGATCTCACGCCGTATCAGACTGCTACCCTTCTGGAAAAACCCTGCCATCAACCCCATGTTCGTAAGCGGTAAAAGGGGCTACGGAGAGAGATATGGACCGCATCGTCATCCTGACCGGCGCCGGAATCAGCCGGGAGTCGGGCCTCGATACCTTCCGGGATGAAGGTGGTATCTGGTCACAGGTCCGCCTTGAAGACGTCTGCACCCCCGAAGGCTTCGCCCGCGATCCGGAAGCCGTTGACGCCTTTTACAACAGTCGCCGCCGCGAACTCGCCACCGTCAAACCAAATACCGCTCACAAGTCTCTGGCTGCCCTTGAGGCTGTCTTCGGCACAAATGACGACGATACTTTCCTCCTCGTCACCCAGAACATCGACGACCTCCACGAGCGCGCCGGTTCAGCAAACCTCGTCCATATGCACGGTGAACTCCTCCGCCTTCGCTGTATGAACTGCGGCGCTACCCCACGCTGGACAACCGATTGTCATCGCACCACGCCCTGCCCGTCCTGTGGCTGGAAAAACCTGCGCCCCGACGTCGTCTGGTTCGGAGAAATGCCCCTGCATATGGATCGCATCAGGCGTGCTCTGGAACGCTGCGACATCTTCGTCGCGATCGGCACATCCGCAACCGTCTACCCTGCCGCCGGCTTTATTGATGAAGCCTCCGGACACGCCCGCACCATTGAACTCAATCTCGCCCCGTCCGGAAGCGCCTCCCTGTTTGATGAAGCCGCCTACGGAGAAGCCACCACCATCGTCCCCCGGTTCGTGAAAGACTTCCTGGCGGAGAACGCAAATTGAGCGACGAGACTCTCACAGACCTGGTCGCGCGGATCCGCGCCTGCACTGCCTGCACCGCCCATCTCCCTCTTGGACCACGTCCCGTTTTGCACGTCTCCCCCCGAGCCCGCCTTCTGATCGCCAGCCAGGCCCCAGGCACAAAAGTCCATGAAACCGGCATCTCCTTCAACGATGCCTCCGGAGAACGCCTTCGCTCCTGGCTCGGAATGGATAAAGCAACATTCTACGATACCGAACGCGTTGCTCTCGTCCCCATGGGATTCTGCTATCCCGGACGTCTGCCACAGGGCGGCGACCGTCCTCCCCGACCCGAATGTGCTCCCCTCTGGCGTGAACAGATCCTGTCGGAACTGAAAAACATACGCCTGACCCTCCTTGTCGGCTCCTACGCACAGAACGCAGCCCTGGGACCCGGAAAAGTTGCTGACAGGGTCAAAAACTACCGCGATTACCTACCGAATTACTTTCCGCTTCCCCATCCTTCCTGGCGAACCAGCGCCTGGGAAAAACGCTCGCCATGGTTCACTGCGGATGTCCTCCCGGCCTTGCGACAAGAAGTAATCCGCGCAATTGAAAGCTAAAATCTCTCCGCCTGCTTCGGGTCAACAAAAAAGAACGGAATCAATCGATTTAATGGACACCTTCGAAACAACGTGAACATCTGGTTAACTATAAGAGGACAGTAATAATCAATATTCTGTCAAAAAAAATTTAACTGCACTTCAGTGTAATGACCGGTAAAATGCTGTCGCAAACCCCATGATCCCACCAGCAAAAATCTGCACACCGATGGTCAATAAAATCAGCGCAGCAAGACGGCTGAGAATGCGCGTTCCCGTCACACCAAGCATCGCTGTCAGACGTTCAGCATAGGCGTAGGCTACCCAGACAACGCCGGCAACTGCCCCTGCCGCAACAGAGAGTCCCGTTTCCCAGGCAAAAAAGTGTGTTCCGTTTTCCCCTGAACTGAGCGCTATTGCTACAGAAATTGAACCAGGTCCAACAGTAAACGGCATCGTCAGCGGAAAAAATGCGATGTCATTCCAGTGCGGTGACACCACAGGCTGTCCGTCCTGCATTACTTGCTTCTGCCGCCTTTGCTCCGTCGCCTCTGGACTCTGCAGCATCGTCCACGCACGCACCGCAACCACCAGTCCCCCAGCAACTCGCAATGCGTTAATGGAAACCCCGAAGAACGCCAACACAACACTACCAGCCCACACTGATACCACAAGAAGAACAAAGGAATACAAAGCAACCGTGCGGGCCAGCACCGCCCGTTCCGCGATCGTATGTGCCTCTGCCGCCTGTAAAAAGATAATTGATGCGCCCAGTGGATTGACAATCGAAAACAGTGCAGGAAAAGCCAGAAGAAAACTATCACGCGCAATAAAAACAGACACAGGAATGTTCATATCGGCACCACACCAACTCCACCATTTATTGAAACTAAAATAAACACAATAACTTCACCATTATTTAAAATAAAAAATATACATTGCACGGTAACTCCATCATATGCTCCTGTATACTTATTTTTTATTAAACTCCCTTTTTTCGTCATGCTATGCATAATATATAATGCAGCAATGGTTCCATTCCAGCGGCCGTCACATCAGGGTTCATCTGCAAATAAACTTTGCCATCAAAATTCTGAAAGCATTCAGGTTCGCCTGCTTTTACTTCAACGATTTACACCATATCGTGTAGAGGATCAGGCAATAAAATTTTCTCTCCTCTAGGAGGATACTGACTCTCGCTAGGGCGTGTCGTCAGTTAATTCCGATGATGGCGGAGGCGAGTTGCACGGCAGCGAGAAAGGTTGACTTCAGCTTGTCGTAGCGTGTTGCGATGCCTCTGAAATGCTTCAG
>NZ_WOTA01000005.1 GCF_011516825.1 Acetobacter oeni
AGCGCGATACCGATACAGCACCGCTTCCACAAACAGACGGTTATCCGCGGCCGTCCCGCCCACATGGCCTTCCCGGCCCGGAAGAAGATCCCTGATCTGCTCCCACTGACTCTCACTCAGAGCATACCGGCGCATCCACATATCCCCCCTGAAAACAGGAAGAAAACATCATGCATCGGACAAAAGTACAAGGCCCAGACCAGCAGGCGCTAACTGACGACACGCCCTAGTGCATGCCTGCGATTTTTCACCCTTTTTAATATCTCCCGCCCGATGCGATGCGATGGCCGTTCGACGAATGTGTAAAGCAAGAAGGCAACTAAAAAACAGAAAATTGTCACTACAGTAAGCAATACTATGCCCATAAATAAATTCTGATTCGGTAACCACGATAAGGTCGCCCAATAAATGAGTTGAATAACTATATAATGGATGATGTAGAACGAGAATGAAATGCGACCCATAAATAAAACTAAAGCTGAGGAAAGAAACCGACAGATTTCGCCCTTCTGATAATAGAGTCCAAAAATTAAAGCTGAAAAACTAAAGACCTCCAGCACTCCCAACACTGGAATAAAAATCGTTGCAATAAGAAAGCAGACCGCAGCCAGGTTAGTATATGAAGTCACTTTTGCTATGTCGTCGGGTAAAATACCACATGCTCTGTTGATTGTAATTCCTGCACAAAAACAAAAAAACATTCGAACAGCACCAAAGACCCCCGTCGGATTATTGTTTGCATGGTGCCCGAGAATAAGAAGGAAAGTCAGGATCGTAAGGCTTGTCACCGCTAGGAAAAGATTTGTTGTTGCAGATTTTATCTTGCTTGCAAGGTATGCAAGAGTTGGAAACATCAGATAACCGAGCACTTCAGCACTAAGCGTCCACGAAACGATATTCCATGTTCCCAGTTTAGCAAAAGTCCACGTCTGCACGAGCAGAAGTGTCTGGATGAACCCGAGCAATGAAAAACTATTCGCTTTATATGAAAAAGCAAAGTCCGTGTAAGAGCGTTCAAAAGAAACGTAACCCGGAAGAAGAATAACTATCGGAAGAAGACAAAAAAGAACAAACGTATTCAAAGGGTAAATGCGAAAAAATCGAGCAATAAAAAAATCCTCAATCGCACTACGATTTATTATTTCAAATTGTTTTTCATGAGCATGCATGAGAATGAAGCCGGACAGAACAAAAAAAAGATCAACAGCATGAAAGCCCAGAAAAAAAAAAAGATCAACAGCATGAAAGCCCAGAAAAAAAAATGAAGATCGTGCAACCCCATCACTATGCAGCGCAACAGCTGCCAGTTTCTGAATATGCGAAAGAAAAACCCAAAGCGCCGCAATGCCACGAACGCCGGTAAGTTCCGGAATATTCTTCATGAGCGTCGTCCGTGATAAAAATTGTCTGATAAAGACAATTTACTTACGATTTTTGTATTTATATTTAATTAACATATTTATGCCCTGCTGGCAAATTTGATCGAAGCGGATCGTATTGACCCAAGTGTCGGGAATGTTGCAATCACCTCGACTCATGCCCATTTCTGTCTTATGAGCACAAACGCTATATTTTCAGATGATGTTTTCCTGTCAATTGGCGCATCGCGCCTGTGCAGGCTCGAACGCCTGAAGCGTCTTGCCTGGCTATTAGACGCTTCATTCCAGATCCCAGGAACAAATTTCCGAATGGGCCTGGATGCTGTCATCGGCCTCGTGCCAGCCGGAGGCGCCGTTATCACGGCGCTGTTTTCACTCTATATCGTTTGGGAAGCTCGCGGGCTGGGCGCGCCCGTGTCCGTGCTTTTACGCATGCTCGCCAATGTCGCTGTTGAAACTGTTATAGATTGCATCCCCATCGCAGGTGATCTCGTCGACGCTGCCTTCAAGGCCAATCTACGTAACGTCGCCCTTCTCGAAGATTACCTGAACAGCAAATTACCCTGAACCATCAGCTGCCCCGATAGGTTGAGAACCCGAACGGCGAGACCAGCAGCGGCACGTGATAATGGCACCCCTCACCGTCGTCCGAAGATTCCGCAATACCGAATGCAATCGGAACCATATCCAGAAATGGCGGCTCACTCAGTGTTACATCCTGCGCCCGGAAATATGCCGCCACAGCGAACTCCAGCCTGTAAGCTCCGGCTTCGATTGATCCGATCTCTTTTAGTTCCGGGCATCGGCCATCATCATTCGTTACTCCGGAAAACAGAACAGTCTCACCGCGCCAGAGTGTAACCGCCACCCCCCTTGCAGGCTTACCGGAAACGAGATCAAGCACATGCGTCGACAGTGTACTCATGATTTGCTCTCCAGGTTCTTCAGCACATCAGTGCAGCGTAACGCTGCAATCTTATCAATCTCGGTCAGCGCCGTTCGCAACTCCGCTTCAGTTGTATTCTTTCCCCTTCGCGCCATCTCCGACAAAATCAGAGACTTATCGCTCCGGCGCACACAGATCACGAACGGCATCGCAAATCGCTCCCGGTAAGCATCGTTCAGCATATTGAACCGCACATATTCTTCTGGCGTCAGGCGATCCAGGCCAGCCGAAGCCTGTTCGGCCTGAGATGCCCGTGTGAGCGTTTCATCCACACCTGCCCGCCTTGCAAGTTCAGGGTGCTCCCTGACCAGAATAAACTGTTTTTCTTCCGGAGCTTCCGCAACAATTTGCCGGAATGCTGCCAGCAGCCTCGTTCGGTCGGTAAACGGTCCCTTGCTAAACGCCTCACGCGCAATCCATGGTGAGTGCTCATAAAGCATGCCAAAAGTCTGGATAAAGGAGACCTCATCCATCCTGTTTAAGGTAGCGAACACATCCGTCATGCCGGATGAACCTCCAGCCAGTGTCGTGCAATATCCAGCCGTGTCGCCACCCAGACCTGTTGTCGCGCCATTACATGATCCAGGAATCGCGCTACCGCTCGTGCCCGTCCCGGACGTCCTGCAATCCGGCAATGCAGTCCTACTGACATCATCCGGGGCTGTTCTTCACCTTCGTCCCACAGCTGATCAAACGTGTCCCGGAGATAGCGGTAAAACTGTTCCCCTTCCGTAAACCCGTTCAGCGCCACGATCTTCATATCGTTCGCATCCAGCGTATACGGCACGATCAGTTGCGCTCGGCCTGTTTTTGCCTGCCAGGTCCGGTCGTAATACGGCAAATCATCCGCATAAGAGTCGGCGTCATAAGTGAACCCTCCCTCTTCGGCGACCAGCCGCGCCGTATCAGGGCTTGTCCGTCCCTGGTACCAGCCCAGCGGACGTGTTCCGGTCAGCGCGGTCTGAATCGCTATGGCCTCGGCGATATGCTGTCGCTCCACGTCTGCCGGAACATCCTGATAGTCAATCCAGCGTAGCCCGTGGGATGCAATCTCCCATTCCGCCTTCATCATTGCATCGACAGCATCAGGGTTGCGCGCCAGCGCAAGTGCCACGCCGAATACTGTTACAGGCATCCGGCGCTCCGTAAATAAACGGTATAACCGCCAGAAACCGGCCCGCGAACCATATTCGTACAGGCTTTCCATCGCCATGGCCCGCACCCCGGGAATCGACCTCGCACCCACCATCTCGGAAAGAAATGCCTCGGACCCGACGTCGCCGTGCAGGACGCTGTTCTCGCCACCTTCCTCGTAATTGATGACAAACTGAACAGCGACACGAGCGGCGCCTGGCCACCGAGGTTGTGGCGGCAAAGCTCCGTAGCCGGTCATGTCACGAGGATAATCCTTCATTTCCGGATCGTCTCATCAGCTGCACCGGCATCCCACGCCATCAACGCCGCATCAACAGCCTCTCCACGCGGCATGGGATACCCCTGCCCGGCCAGAACCACCTCCAGCGCCCCCAATGTAATCAGCACTTTATGCTTCATAGCATTGTAGCCCATCGCTCCGATCCGCCAGATCTTCCCGATCAGTGGTCCGAATGCCGTGCCAATCTCAATTTCGAAGTCTTCGCGCATCCGCAGGCGTACCGCCTCGCCATCAACTCGATCTGGAATCCATACTCCTGTCACATTCGCCATGCGATACGCGTCATGACCGAATACCCGGAGCCCCATCGCCCGAAGCCCGGCCGTTACGGCAGCACCTGCCCTGCGATGCCGGTCAAACCGTGTCTCAAGCCCTTCCTCCAGCATGATCCGTGCGCATTCCCGTGCTCCGTAAAGCATTGTCGTCGCTTCGGTATGGTGATTCAGTCGTTTTTCGGACCAGTAGTCCATGACCATAGCCAGATCGAAATAATTTGACCCGATCCGTACGCCCTGCCCGTCCTGCGTCCCTGCTACCCGGATGCCCTGTTCGACATGGCGGCGCGAGAAAATGAACTCCGCCGCCTGCTCGGAAATCGTGATCGGCGCTGATCCCGGCGGTCCGCCCATACATTTCTGCAAGCCGGCCGAAACCACGTCGATCCCCCAGCCATCGACATCCACCGGATTGCCACCCAGCGTCGCCGTCGCATCCACATAGGACAACACGTCGTATTTCCGGCAGAGCGCGCCAACACCTTCCAAGGGTTGCGCCATTGTTGTCGAGGTGTCGCCATGGATACAGGCGAACACACGCGGACGATGCTCCTTTATCGCCGCTTCGATCTGCTCCAGGCTTGCTACCTCACCCCATTCCAGATCGATCGTGCGAATATCTGCCCCGATTCGCCCCGCGATCTCCGAAAGCAGCAGCCCGAAGCGACCCGCCCGGACAATCAGTATCCGTGTTCCCGGCTCCACCAGAGAAACCAGTGCTGCCTCAATCCCCGCGCGCGCCGTGCCGTCAATCAAAAATGTCCGACGATTATCTGTCATAAAAACCTGACGATACAACGCCATCGTTTCGTTCATGTAAGCCGTCATTTCCGGGTCAAACTGTCCCAGCATGTCCATGCTCATAGCCCGCAGGACACGCGGATACACGTTGATCGGGCCTGGTCCCATCAGAAGACGCTGCGGAGGATCAGTCGGCCCGAAAAAAGCTCCGGTCATTGTGTTTTTTCCTCTTCTCAGTCGGAGTGCTTTGAAACAGTGTCTGAGTTTTCCGCCGCAGCCAGACGTCTTACAAAATCAGTCAGCGCCCCAATGGCAATATCCACATCCTCCGCACGTACCGCCTCCGCCGGATTATGGCTGATGCCCCGCTCACACCGGATAAACAGCATCGCCATCGGGACCAGCCGCGCCATGATCATCGCATCATGGCCTGCTCCGCTCACCAGCACTCGCGCCGGGCTTCCGGTTACATCCGCTACCGCTGCCTCAAGCAACGCCAGGAGCCGTGGATCGCACGGCACACCCGCCAGATTTTCCCGAGGAATAATCTCCGCCCCGATCCCGCGCCTGTCTGCAATATGCCTGATCTGCTCAAGCACTGAATTGATCACGAGATCCCGGATCAATGCTGATCCGGCTCTTACATCAATCGTAAAAATCACATCGCCGGGCACAACATTGACCACATCTGGCCAGACCCGCAACGACCCGACCGTCGCCACAAGACAATCTCTGCCCTCGTACGCCCTTGCCGTCGCTTCGATCGCCAGCACCATTTCAGCGGCTGCCGCAAGAGCATCCTGTCGCAGCGCCATAGCCATGGTCCCGGCATGACCAGCCGTGCCATGCAGTTTCACCTCATACCGACGTTGTGCCGCGATCCCGCTGACGACCCCGATCGCGCGGCCTTCGGCCTCCAGCGCGGGCCCCTGTTCGATATGGGCTTCTACATAACCGATAAGTTCAGAGGCCTCCCGCCCCGCGCGCGCCATCCCTCGCGCCGTCAGCCCTGCCGCGTTGAGCGCCTGGGCGACTGTCACTCCGTCCACATCCTGCAGATCTGCAAAGGTTGTGCCGGGATCATCCTCTTCCAGGACGCCGGCCACAGCCCGCGTCGTTAGCATCGTGACCGGAAAGCGAGAGCCTTCCTCATCCCCGAAACCGATGATTTCCAGTGCAAAGGGAAACCGTTCGCCCCGCTCATGAAAAGAGGATACGACCTCGATCGCCGCGATCACGCCCAGAATCCCGTCATATCGCCCGCCATCACGCACGGAATCCAGATGGGAGCCGAACAGCAGCGCCGGCGCCCCGGGGATCAAACCCTCGTACCGCCCGATCATATTGGAGGCACTGTCCTGTCGGGCATCCATTCCCGCCTCGCGCATCCAGTCAGCAACTGTCTCGACTGTCGACTGAAAGCCTGGCCCCAGCCATGGCCGAAACAGCAGACCAGCTTCATCGCTGAACGGCTTATCACCCAGCCGGTCACAACGCGCCACAGCACGTTCGCCGCGCGACAAAAACTTCTGCTCTTCACTCACCATGCAGCAACACTCCCATCACTGCGCGGATCGCTCGCTCCCTCAATCACTCCGTCAATATGACTCACCAGCGCTCCGGCATGACCCATTATTGAGGTAAATGGTGCTACACGCTCCAGCGCGTGGCCCGCCGCCCCCAGATACCCGATCAGTTCCGATGCAAACCGATCCTCATATTTGAGTGTGACACTTTCATCACCCCAGGTCTTGCCAAGCAGCCAGCGCGGTGCCGTCACAGCCGTCTGCAATCCCATCCCGTACCGAGCGTAACGAGAGAACACAGCCGCCTGAGTCTGCGGTTGTCCCTCACCGCCCATCGTGCCGTAAACCATTACCCGCCCGTCATCGAACTTTGCCGCCGCCGGATTGAGAGTATGAAAAGGCTTCCGCCCCGGACGCAGTGCATTCCACCCATCTTCCGCCAGCCGGAAACCCGCTCCGCGATTCTGCCAGACAATCCCTGTCTGCGGCAGAACGATTCCTGAGCCAAACTCGAAATACGTGCTCTGAATCACTGAGACCGAAAGCCCGGACGCATCTGCAGCTCCGAGCCAGACTGTATCACCCACCTGAGACGGGTACGGCCAGGGCATTGCCCGTTCCGGATCGATCGAGGCTGTCATCGCGTCCAGTGCCGCCGGATCATCGAGAACGTGCTGCGCCTCAATACACATGTAAGCGGGATCACCCACATGTGTGTCCCGATACCGAAACGCCTGTTTTGTCGCCTCAATCAGTCCGTGAATATGCGCGAAACTCTCGCCCTCATCCGCCTTCAGCCGGTCGAACAACGCCAGGATCAGCAATGAAGCGACCCCCTGAGTCGGCGGTGCCATATTGAACAGTCTCGCGTTCCGCACCCGGACTGACAGCGGATCACGCAGTTGTGCTTTATGCCCGGCGAGATCCGCCGCACTCACCGGACTACCCGCCGTCGCCAGATCCTCCGCGATCCGCTTCGCCAGCACGCCCTCGTAAAAACCCGATAGTCCGCTGGAGGACAACTCCCGAAGCGTCACTCCAAGAGCTGGATTCCGCAGGATTTCACCTTCGACAAGAGGCCGTCCATCTGGCTCGAAAACCGATGCATAACCCGGCACCGTTTTGAGTTCTGCCGATTTCTCCCGCGCGATCGCCGCACCACCCGCCGTCATCGGCACACCCTCTTCCGCGTACCCGATCGCCTCGCCAAGAATCTGCGCCAGTGACAATGTTCCGCCGCGCTCAGCCTTCGCCCGCTCAAGCGCCAGCGCCCAGCCCGATACCGTACCTGCCACCGTATTCGCCGCCAGCGGTCCCCGCCAGGGCACGGCAGTCAGCCCCGCCCTGCGATATAGTGCCAGATCTGCAGCAGCAGCCGCTCCGCCGCAGGCGTCGATCGTCTCCACTCGTCCGTCCGGCCAGCAGATCAGCCAGAACCCGTCTCCGCCGATTGAGGTCATATGCGGATAAACGACAGCCAAGGTTGCCGCCGTAGCCACTGCGGCTTCGATCGCGGACCCGCCGGCCCGCAGCACTTGCAGTCCGGCCTGAGACGCAAGATGATGCGGCGCCGTTACCATACCGCGCAAAGACCGGGCCGTATGCAGCATCATCGTCAGTTCTCACCTTGTCCAGCAGCACCACGCACCGGATAACCAAGCAGCCCGGCATGTTCCAGAGCCGCTCCCAGTGTGAACAGCGCCTGTTCCTGCCCGGGGGCTGCAATAATCTGCACCCCGAGTGGCAGCTCCGCGACAGGTTCCGCACCCGGCGCTATCGGCGCGGCCAGGATCGGGAAACCCGCCAATGTCAGTGGCTGCGTAAACAACCCCAGATTGGCCCGTGCCGACACAGCCTCTCCACCCACCGTAATCGTCGGCTGATCGATCCGTGGCGCAGGTCCGACCGTTGCCGGTGCGATCAGAATGTCTGTTTCCCGAAATACCTCATGTAGATGCTCCCGAAACCAGTTCCGCAATCGATGCGCCTGAATGATTGGAGACGCCGGCAACAGCGCGCCGGCCATCAGCCTGTCCCGCGTCGCCGGATCGTATTCCGGTGCCTGGTGTCGCAGTCTCGGCAAATGCAGATTTCCTCCTTCAGAGGCTGTAATAATAAACGCTGCTGCCCGTGCCCGCGCTACCTCTGGCAACCCGACAGTTTTCGTGGAGGAAAGAAACCCCATAATCCGGTCAATGCCGTCGATCAGCCCGGGCGCCAGATCACGCTCGAACCAGCCGCCAAGACGTGCTACACGTAACGCTCCGACATCGGGCTCCTCGCCTCCGGCCTTGCCATCCATCGCCTCAAACGCAAGTTTCAGATCGGTGGAATTCCCGGCAAAAGGTCCGATGGTATCGAAACTTGCCGCAAACGGATAAATTCCTTCAAGCGGTAACCGTCCCTGAGTTGGTCGCAAACCCCAGACACCACACAGGGCCGCAGGAACCCGGATCGATCCGTTTGTATCCGATCCGAGCGTTACTGGCAGCATTCCCGCTGCCACCGCTGCCGCCGATCCACCTGAGGATCCGCCGGCCAGCCGTTCCGTATCGCGCGGATTTCTTGTCGTTCCGTAATGAGAATTTTCGGTCGCAAACCCGTATGCGAACTCATCCATGTTCAGCGTCGCGACCGGAATCGCTCCGGCCGCAACCAGCCGTCGGACCACCGCCGCGTCCCGCACTGCCGGAGGATTTTTCTTTAACACAGTGGAGCCCGCCGTCGTGACAATCCCCTCCATATCGAAAAGATCTTTCACTCCGAACGGTACCCCGACCAGCGGCCCTACCGGCTCACCATTCGCAATCCGTGCGTCAATCAACCCGGCTGCCCTCAACGCCCGATCCGCCAGAAGCCGCGTTACACAACCATAAGCCTGATCATGTGTTTCCAGCGTATGCAGCGTAGTCTCAATGACCTCCCGCGCCGTACGCAGGCCAAAACGAATATTGTCCGCCAGTGTAGCTGCGCTCAGCGTCATGGCACATATCCAAATGCAGGCTCGCAGTCATCCGGAAGAACCAGTCCGTCAACCAGCGCAACATAACCACGCAGAGTTTCGATGTTGAATATCACACCCGGCAGACAGTCATCAGGAATTACAAGATCAACCTGGCGCGCCAGAACAGCCACGTCCCGCGCCATCTCCAGAACTGCGGCGCGCTCCTTATCGTCATCGTCGGACCGGATTCCTGCCATGGTCTGCATCTCCCTGTGTCGGTGCTTTTTCCAATATAACGCAGCATCATGTCTCTCACGATCCCCGCTTTGGATCATCACATAAAACAGGTTCCCGGAAACTGTTTCAAAAGCATCTCTGTATGTAAACCAACGCGCTTTCTTGCACTTTAATGCTTACGCACGCTCGGGTCGTATTACCTCAAAACATAAAAATACGAGCAATGAGTTCTTCGTCCGCCGCAATACCTGAAACACTCCTTCAATCTTCAGAAGTCGAACTCTGATGATCATTATTCAACGGGTGGTTCAGTGCTCACAAGCTCAGGCGTATTATAGGCCAGCAAACTGTCGAGATGATACTGTCCATCCGTCACAAACAGATCCCGTGTCAGTCCGCGTACCAATCGCTCCACACCAAAGCGCATTCCGCTGATCGACGACCCGGACAGCCCCATGCTCGGCGTCGCCGAAAATGTGAAATTATGAATCGCTGCCAGCATTGGCGCCTTCGGATCAGAAGCTGTTTTGGGCAGAAACTGATAGACATCGCCAAGATAGGGGTGCGCGGCGATTGTCGCATGCCACTCGCCCTCCGGCGGTGCAAACCGATCTCTCCAGAGCGCGACAGAGGATGCAAAGGACGCTGTTTCCGGACGCTGCGCAAGATCAACCGTAAAGCCGGTACCGATGATCACAAAATCATATCGCTTCTGGCCCAGAGGCGTAGACACCACGATTTCGTCATCTTCCATCCGCACGGCATCCCAGGAACATCCTGTATGAAAAGTAAAATTCTTATGTCGTCGACAGCGCCAGAACGTATCCTGCGGCGGCGGCTGATTCAGATCATAGATATGCGCCATAAACCGCCAGCGCAGCAGATCCGGAAGTGCAGCGAACTGTGACAGAAAGCCTGTATTTTCCATCCAGCGATACGGATTAACTGACGGCACAACTTTGCGACGCAGACACAGATCGACCGACCCGACGCCCGCCTCAAGCGCAGTCGCCGCGTTGTCAAAAGCCGAAGCCCCCGCCCCCAGAACACCGATCCGCTTTCCACGCAGTGCTTCGAAATCAATTGCCTCTGACGTATGTGCGAAACGCTCACGCGGCAGCGCCTCCCGAATGAATGCCGGCGTGTTCCAGCATCCACCTCCGTCAATCCCGGTTGCTAGCACCAGTTTACGCGCATAACGCACAGCCTCATTCCCGGCTGAATCTGCAAAAGTCAGCTTCAGAACACCGTTTTCCCAGGCCACATGCTGAAAACTGCGATCATTCTCTACTGGCAGTCCGAGTGTGTCACGATACCAGTCAAGATAAGACTGCCAGTCATGCCGCGAGATTTTGTTCAGATCCTCCCATGCGTCATTCCCGTAACGTGCTTCAAACCACGCCCGCGGCGTCAGGCTGGGCACCCCAAGATCCGGACCCGTCACATATTTTGGTGTTCGTAGTGTAATCATGCGGGCAAATGTTACCCACGGCCCCTCGCCACCACGATGCGCCCGGTCAAATACGCAGACATTATCGATATTAAGCCGCTTAAGAGCAAAAGCCGCAGCCAGACCACCCTGGCCTGCTCCGATGATCGCAACATCCAGCACCGGCTGTCCGTTATGTTCCGTGCGCTTCATCCAGTCCGTCCGCGGATAGCGGATCAGATCAAGATCGCGTTTCGCCTTCTCTGCCAACGCCTTCAATCTGGTCTCATTATGTCGGGTTTCAGCAGGTCCGGCCATTTTTACACCCTCAGATCGTTCTGAATTCGCACCATACACAATTCACGGACGGCATGCTGCGTTTTGGAACGGATGGTCGCGCCCCCCGACGCGACCGAGTGATTCCCCCACTCGCACCATCCTGAGATCGAAACTAACGGCTTTCCCCAGTGCATCGTCCAGTACAATATTCTGACCAGACCGTTGTCATTTCAGCAACAGGCAGCTCATACGGAAGGCGTACCTCTCAAGGCACGCCGCCTTTCCGATTAACAATCAGACGTCCGGAGGCGCCATAAACTCAGGTCCCACCGGATCAGGAATATCCCGCGTCAGAATCTCGTCGATCTCACGCATATCCTGTTCACTCAGAGACCAGCCCGATGCCTCGTCGACACCGCTGATCTGGGCCGGACGTCGTGCGCCCCACAAAGCAATTGTCGGCCCCCGATCCAGAATCCATCGGATCGCAAGCGCCAGAAGTGATTTTCCATGACGATCTGCAACTGTCTTCAGATCATCAACGGCTTTCAGATACTGACCAAATCGTGGCTGCTGAAACTTCGGATCAGAACTTCTCAGATCATCCTTTCCGAATTTTGAATCAGCATTCATCTTCCCGGAAAGTAATCCACGACACAGCGGGCCATAGGCCAGAGCCACAAGATCATGCTTCTTTGCGTAAGGGAGAATGTCTTTCTCAATCTCACGTTCGAAAAGATTATACGGCGGCTGAATTGCCGCCAGCGGCGCCTCAGCACGGAATTCGTCAAGCTGAGCCACAGAGAAATTACTTACTCCCAGCGCCAGAACCTTGCCCTCTTTCCGCAGGGCCTCAAGTATTTTCGCAACCTCGCCTATGCTCACCTTCGGATCCGGCCAGTGGACCTGGATCAGATCAATGCGATCCGTTCGCAGACGCTTCAGCGAGTCTTCAACTTCCTGCCGAAGCCGCTCCGGATGACTATCCCGGAAAACCTTTCCGTCTTTCCAGTTCAGTCCCAGCTTCGTAGCCAGCAGCACTTTGTTACGCCGTCCTTCGACAGCTTTACCTACAACCTCTTCTGAATGACCAAACCCATAAACCGGCGCCGTATCAATCAGGTTAATCCCGAGATCCAGTGCCTCATGCACCGTTTTTATGGCGTTATCATCATCCGGCCCTCCCCACATCCAGCCGCCAATAGCCCAGGTGCCCAACGCAATACGTGAAGCCGGAAAAGGCAATCCCGGGATAGAGATGCTTTCAATACTCTCCGCCATCAGAATATCCTTCTTTTAGCTGTGTTTACTCGTAAACGGCCTTAAACACCCCGAGTGGTGAAACGCCTGCACGTCCCGTTTATTCCGCATAGCCTCCGAACCGGAAATGATCTGGAGTATGGAAAAGGCAGATTATCATAGCTGCATTATTCAGGCGGGAATCAGACACGCCATGTCAGTAATTCCGCTCTTCTGAATCTATTTCCAAAGGCAGCGGAAAACGGGCAGATATTTCAACCGAACCGACGTATCAGTTCAGCATAAAAGTGGTCAAATGGAGGTAACTCCATCTGTTCGCTTTCTTCAATGTCAACGTTCCTGAGACGCTGAAGTTCTGCAAGAAAAAACACCTGAGATCTCGGTGACGGCGGAACAGGCGCTCCTTTTGGAGCCGCCGCATTCGCATCAATCAAAACATCAATCTCCGAGCACAGATCTTCATCCAGCCCGTCACAAAGCATGCTGAAATCACCCGGAACAACACCGCGTTTGTCAGCAATCCAGCGTGCGGCCAATATTGCCCGCATAGCGTCGATAAACTCAGCGCTCGTTGTCGTGCTGCCCAGTTTCCATCCACCGAGAAGCTTCTGAGCGAGATCGAGTTCACGCAGGTAGTCAGATGCCGGACGCATACTTCGTACCGAAAAACTGCGCAGGCGTGTCAATACGTCTGTATCGACACGATATGTCACAGCACTTCGGAGCCACGAGGTCTTTTCTGCATCCTCGTTTTTCATTGTTTTCAAGAGCCGCCCGATATCCCATCCGGTCAGCGTAAAATCATCTGATACAGGAAGTTCAACCAGATCCGCTCCTGGTATCAGCTGCAAATACCAGTCAAGACGATGAACATACACAAACTGAACCCGATGCGGGCTGTCCAGACAGGGCGCGCCGCCGCCACGAGGTCCGGAATCCAGGGCCAGAATAATCCGGGAATCAAGCGATTCTTCAATCTGTTCGAGAGAGCGTTCAATAATCTCCATAATTTCCGAACTTACTTTATTGATCACGCTCATTCCTGGCCTCGTTACGCACGCCAGCCGGATCAGACACGAGACTCCTTAAAAAACGGAGAATCCCCGGCTCCGGCAATTTACAGAAACAATGTCATTTCCAGGAAACAAAGCGTCAACTCTCAACCACCTCTGACAGAAGATGTTTACGCGATAAAATCAGCCACCTGTGACGCTCATATGACGTGCCGGCCCCTGCACAGCCCCATTCCCGCCTGAAATAAGAAAATCGTGACGCATCGGCTTATGAGTAAGTGCATCATTGATTGCAGCAAGAATATCCTCATCCGAACCACCAGCCCGCATGATGCCACGCAGATCAGTCGCGCCTTCAGAGCCAAGGCATGTATAAAGCTGTCCCGTACAGGAGAGCCGTACTCTGTTACAGGTGTCGCAGAAATTATGGCTCATCGGTGTAATAAACCCCAGTCTGCGCCCCGTCTCAGCAATCCGGACATAACGTGCCGGACCGGCCACACCTGCAGGCTGCCCCTCCAGCGTCCAGCGTCGCTCAATATCACGTCGAACATCAGACAGCGGCAGATAATGCTCGCGGCGATCCTCTCCCGTCTCGCCCATGGGCATCGTCTCAATCAGGCACAAATCCGCACCGATTTCGCCACACCACCGAATCAGATCATCAAACTCATCATCATTTACCCCGGCCATCGCCACGGTGTTGATTCTCACTGCCAGGCCGGCTTTCCTGGCCACCCCCACTCCACGCAATGTCTGATCCAGCCGACCGCGACGCGTAATCTTTTCGAAACGATCATCCCGAAGCGTATCAAGACTAACATTGATCCGTCTGATTCCCGCCTCAGCCAGCGCCGAGGCATGTGTGGAAAGCTGACTTCCATTTGTCGTCAGAGTCAGTTCATCCAGACGCCCTGGTGCATGTTCTGACCATAGCCAGCGACCGATCCGGCCAATAAACCCGTCAATTCCCCGTCGAACCAGAGGCTCACCGCCAGTCAGCCTGATGCGTTTCACTCCCCGATTGATAAAAATCGCGCACAGCCGCTCCATCTCGTCAAAGTCGAGAACATCCTGACGCGGTAAAAAAACCATATCTTCCGCCATGCAATACACACAGCGCATATCGCACCGATCCGTCACCGAAACGCGGAGATAAGAAATGTGTCTGCCATAACTATCAATGAAACTGGACTGCATCGGTCCTGTATACCGCAAAACCACTCTGCCGGTGAAGCCTTGCTGCTGCAAGGCACGCCTGCCAGAAAGCAGCGGGACAACCACCTCAAAACTACTGCGCTAAAAAATTATCTTTTAAAATAAACAGGCTAAAATCTGTCTGGATTCAATATTTAACTGTTAAATAACAACAAGTTCAATGATTCTCGCGTCTAACATAATCTTCCCGACATGTTCAAAATTCACCGTCACGCGCGAGCCAATAGCTGACTGAACCTGTCCCGGCCCCCATTCGGGATGGTCAGGGTGCATGACCCACTGTCCAGGCTCCAGAAAGGAACGGAAGGCGCTCTGATCGGACAAGACACCTCCCGTTTCCACGGATCACTCAGTGACCGGCATTCTCACCTGAAAAATCAGGCTTCTCAAGCCCGGACTTCTCAAGCTGAACAGTCAGCGCCTGTTTCAGATTCTCCAGTCCCTGCGCGCTCTTGCCTTCAGCGCGAGCCACAAGCACAGCCTGAGTATTGGATGCACGCAGCAGCCACCAGCCGTCTGGCGTGTTCACGCGAACACCATCGATCTCGGAGACATTCGCGCCATCTTTGCGAAGCCGTTCCGCGACTTCCTCAATCACCTTGAACTTACGATGATCGTCGCAATCAAAGCGGATCTCCGGTGTAGAAATCGTCGCAGGAAGCGCCTCCCGGAATGAAGACAGCGGCTTATCCATCCGTGCGACAATCCCGAGCACGCGGATCGCTGCGTAGATCGCATCATCAAAACCATACCATTTATCGGCAAAGAAGATGTGCCCGGACATTTCACCAGCAAGTGGCGACTTCGTCTCAGCCATTTTCGACTTAATCAGCGAATGTCCCGTACGCCACATCAGTGGCTCACCACCAGCCTTTTTCACCTCGTCAAACAACACCTGGCTGGCTTTGACATCGGCAATGATCGTACCACCGGGATGCTGCTTTAACACATCACGAGCCAGCAGAACCAGGATTTGATCGCCCCAGAGAATTTCGCCTTTGTCGTCAATCAGACCGATACGATCCGCATCACCGTCAAAAGCAATCCCCAGATCAGCCTTATCTTTTTTCACAGCGTCAATCAGCTGTGTCAGATTACTGGCTACCGTAGGATCAGGGTGATGCGCCGGGAAATTTCCGTCGACCTCACCGTTCAGAACAATGTGTTCACCTGGCAGTCTGACCAGCAGATCCTTCAGAATGTCACCGGCAACACTGTTGCCATTATCCCAGACAACTTTCAGCTTACGATCACCACCATCGTAGTCCTTGAGCAGTCGGGTAATATACTGCTCTTTGATATCGATGGTCCTGACCGTACCTTTCGCTTCAGGAACGACTTCACCGGTATGTGACAGATGCCCCAGATGCTTGATCTGCTCACCAAAGAATGGCTTACCGGCCAGCATCATCTTAAATCCGTTATAATTCGCCGGATTATGGCTACCTGTGACCATAATGGCCCCGTCTGCTTTCAGCGTAACGGATCCAAAATACAGCATCGGCGTTGGCCCGCGTCCGATGCGAATCACATCTGCACCGGAAGCCACTGCCCCGTTTACGAGCGCCTCTTCAAGAGAGGGTGACGACAAGCGCCCATCATAGCCGATTACAACGGTCTTACCGCCATTCCCGATCACAATACTGGCAAAAGTGCGCCCGATCGCATAGGCATCCTCAACAGTCAGTGTCTTCCCGACGATACCGCGGATGTCATATTCACGGAGACTCGTCGGTTCGAATGTATGTTTAAAACTCATGCTGCCGCTCCGTTATATTTCTTAAGAAACGTACGGACATCTCCGGCAAGTTCAGGTCGCTCCAGCGCAAAGGCAATTTGCGCCTCAAGGAAACCGATCTTGTTGCCGCAATCGAACCGCTTGCCTTCATAACGCAAACCATGGAATGGCGTTTTTCCGATTGTCTTTGCCATCGCATCTGTAAGCTGAACTTCGCCACCAGCTCCTTTTTCAAGCAGCGCCAGGAACGGCATGATCTCAGGAGTCAGCACGTAACGTCCGATGATGGACAGGTTTGAAGGCGCATCTTCGGGCTTCGGTTTCTCAACCAGCCCTGTGATCTCGACGAGCTTACCATCGTCCTTGCCAGGTTTCAGGATTCCGTAGCGGTTTGTCTGCTCCCGAGGCACCTCCTCAACCGCAACCACACTGCCACCCGTTTCATAATAAGCATCAGCAAGCTGCTTCAGGCATGGAACACCGGACTGAACGATGTCATCAGGCAGCAAAATGGCGAACGGATCGTCGCCGATAAAGCTGCGGGCGCACCAGATCGCGTGTCCCAGCCCCATAGGCTCCTGCTGACGGACCGCAACGAGCGAACCCGCTTCAATGCTGCTGGGCTCCAGTGCCTTAAGCGCCTCAATCTTGTTCCGTGCCCGCAGTGTATGTTCAAGCTCGAAAGCAACATCGAAATAATCAATCAGAGAATCTTTGCCGCGGCCCGTAATCAGGCAAATTTCCTCGATTCCTGCCGCGCGAGCTTCGTCAACAGCGTACTGTATCAGAGGCTTATCTACGACGGGCAGCATTTCCTTCGGCATGGCCTTTGTGGCGGGAAGAAACCGGGTGCCCAGCCCGGCAACAGGCAGGACGGCTTTACGTAAAGGCTTTGTCACGAAATGATACCTTCATCCATGATGCGGCAGACAGAGCACGCGGTCAGCGCGCACCCCGAGCGGATACGCGACTGTAGATCGGTCTTAACCATTCATTCTAGTGCTGAAGGACGTTAAAAACGCAGCAAATGCGCGACATAATGTTGATCACGTCGATCTGATCTGCAGTCAGGACATCCCGGCCCCGCCCGCATCACAGACTGCTACTCTAAATATTAGATTTTATTCTGAAAAAATCACTGGTGCGGCCGAGAAGACTCGAACTTCCACAGGGTTTCCCCCACAAGCACCTCAAGCTTGCGCGTCTACCATTCCGCCACGGCCGCCCGTGACAACCGGCACTAACTAAGTGATACCGGAGGAGTGGAGGGGCGTATAACCTATGACTGACCAGGCTGCAACGGCAGAACAAACGATTCGCGAAGAAGATTTTATTCCGGTCTTACGGGAGGAAGTGAATGGCGGTGGGAAACCGCTCTTGTGGGAGCGATCCGGTAAGCTTATCCCCTATCCGGTTGCTATCGCCCGGATGGAAAAAACCGTTCATAATATTCGCTGCGAGAATGCTGAAGAGCGAATCTGGCTCCTTGAACACCCATCTCTCTTCACTGCAGGCACATCGGCAAAAGAAGCCGATCTCTTCAATCCACGTAGTTACCCCACATATCCGGCCGGACGTGGCGGCCAGTGGACTTATCACGGACCCGGTCAGCGCGTGGCTTATCTGATGCTTGATCTTCAGCGCCAGCACGGCCCGGTCCCGGCCCGGGATCTCCGCGCCTATGTGTGCTTTCTCGAAGGCTGGCTCATTGCTACTCTTGCTCGCTTCAACGTTAAAGGCGAACGCCGCGATGGTCGTGTCGGCGTCTGGGTCATTGATCCGCACACGGGCATCGAAGCTAAAATTGCCGCACTCGGAGTCAGAGTCACACGCTGGGTCAGCTGGCACGGAATCTCGCTTAACGTCGATCCGGATCTTTCAGCTTTCGAAGGTATCGTCCCCTGCGGAATCAGTGATTACGGCGTAACAAGTCTCCGCCACCTTGGAATCGACGCCGACATGGCTGCAGTAGATACCATTCTGCGGGAAGAATGGTGCCGACTGATTAGCAATGAACCGATCTCCTGTCTTCTCTGACAGATAATCACAGCGAAACGAGGAGCGCACATCACACCTCTCTGCTTGTGGTCGTTTGATGACGGCAAGAGCTCCCATCCGGAGAAAGCTAACGCCTGCCAATTTCTCAATCAGTAAACCCGGCCCGAACCACAGCCTCCGCCCAGTCCAGCCACGGCAGCAACGCCTCCACATCGCTCACCTCGATCGTCGCCCCGCACCAGATCCGTAAACCCGGTGGCGCATCACGATAACTCGCAATATCGAACGCCACGCCCTCATCGTTCAGCAGCCTGGCAATTTGCTTCGCTGCCTTCATACGCGTGTCGGGCTCCAGCGCCACAAACCATGGCGCCGTAATCCGGAAACAAACTGATGTACCTGAACGAATATCCGCATTCTCTGCCAGGAATGTTGCCCAGTCAGATGCGGCCTCCCATTTCGTCAGCACCGCAAGATTTGCCTGACTCCGCGCCTTCAGTGCTGCCAGACCGCCCACATTTTCAGCCCATTTCAGGGAATCAGTCGCATCCTCAACACATAGCATCGAAGGCGTGTTGATCGTGTCACCCTTAAAAATACCTTCAATGAGCTTTTCTTTCGAAGTCAGCCGAAACACTTTCGGTAACGGGCGCGGCGCCGGACCCGATTCAAGTCGCGCCACCGCCCGTGGTGACAATGCCAGCATCCCGTGCGCCGCTTCGCCACCCAGAGCCTTCTGCCAGGACCAGGTCACAACGTCGAGTTTCCCCCACGGAAGATCCATCGCAAACGCCGCTGACGTTGCGTCGCAGATCACCAGTCCGTCATGTTCAGTCGGAATGGCCGCATCATCCGGAAACCGCACACCTGATGTCGTCCCGTTCCACGCCAACACTACATCCCGCGACCAGTCCACAGCAGCAAGATCCGGCAACTGCCCGTAATCTGCTGTCAAAACCCGGGCATCAACCCCGAGTTGCGCCGTAATATCGTTCGCCCATGTCGCTGAAAAACTTTCAAACGCCAAAACATCCACAGGGCATGATCCAAGCAGGGACCACAGAGCCATTTCCACCGCACCGGTATCCGATCCCGGAACAATCCCAAGCCGCCAGTTTTCTGGCATTTCCAGTACCCGTGCCGATCGGTCGATCACTTCTTTCAGCCGCTCGCGTCCTTCCGGCGAACGATGCGACCGACCCAGCAACGCTCCTGAGAGCACTTCAATCGTCCACCCTGGTCGTTTGGCACAAGGGCCGGACGAGAAATTCGGGTTCGCCGGACGAATATCGGGCTTACGAAGAGAAAAGGAAGCGGGAACTACAGTGGATGTCATAACCTGTCCGGGACTGATTGGTGCGAAAGGGGGGATTCGAACCCCCATGCCTTGCGGCGGTCGATTTTGAGTCGACTGCGTCTACCGTTCCGCCACTCTCGCAACGGGATGCTTTCTATCAGCAACGGCGTTTCGGGGAAAGAGACCTGTGCAATCAAGTCAAACACTCCGCGTCACTTGTTATGTTATGCCGGGGTTACAGTTCGATGCCGAAATGCATTATTTCCCCATCATTCCGCCGCGATACTCGACAGGCACAGATGCACCCTCAGATATTTCCTGATGGCGCCTTATATTTCATGCTGCCATTTCCTCTCGTCCTTTCGTGTACGCACGTCACAATAAAGCCACGTCGATACAGGGTGGCGGAGCCCCGGCCCATGCGCATCGCTTACATAATTAATTCGCTTGAAGGAGGAGGCGCAGCAACTGGCCTCAGGCCCGTCGTTTCTTTCCTCCGCGACGCTGGTCACTCTGTCACCATTTTTGCTCTGACCCCCCGGGATCGCCGGGCAGAAAGCTGGTTTATTGCTGAAGGCTTCGAAGTCCGGACCCGGGAGGGCGGCGAAAAAGATCATCGTGCCGCTTTCACTTGGCTCAGCCAGGAGGTCGCTGACCTTGATCCCACTCATATCTGGACCTCGCTTACTCGCGCCACCCTGCTCGGACAACTCGTCGGACAGCGTCATCGCATTCCGGTGGTAAGCTGGCAGCACAATGCCTGGCTGAAATGGGACAACCGCATTCTGCTGCGTCTGATGCGGCGCCTCTCCTGCCACTGGATTGCTGATTCTGCTTTCGTGGCCGACCTGACCCGACAACGTCTTGACCTCTCCGACGAGCGGGTCAGTTCATGGCCGATTTTCTCAGCCTCTCCTGAAACAGCCCAGGCCCGCCCCTGGTGCCGGGGCGAAACCATTCGGATTGGTTCCCTCGGCCGGCTTCATACCGCCAAAGGCTACGACATCCTCTGCGCCGCCCTGCGTCTTCTACCTCAGGAAGGACTGCCGGATTTTAAAATTTCCATTGGCGGGAAAGGAAAAGAAGAAGCTAACCTTCAGTCCGGGATCAGTGAAGCAAACCTGAACTGCATCCGACTGGAGGGCTTTGTCGGCAACACGCAGGCTTTCCTCGCAGGTCAGCATCTCTACATACAGCCATCGCGGCGTGAAGGATTTTGCATCGCCGCTCACGAAGCCATGCAGGCCGGTCTGGGGGTCATTGCCTCATCCGTTGGCGAACTTTCCCATTCCGTGAAAAATAACGTCACAGGCTGGCAGGTTCCGCCCGAAAACCCTCAGGCTCTGGCAGATGTACTTGTCACAGCCCTGAGAAATCCTGAACGTCTTGAAGCCATCGGAACCGCCGCCCGGGCTCACGTCCTGAAAATGTTCGGTCCTGCCCGCTTTCATGCTGCCGGTCAGCGGGTCATGGACAGCATTCCGGGCGCTGTCGCTGACAGCCGGAAATCGATCATCGAAAACGTCCTGGTTTCACCTCTCCCGGATGCGGCCTGAAAAACCGGAACGCTCTCAGGCCGCATCATTATCCAGCAACGGTACGCCCGACATCCGTGACATCGTCTGCCGGTATGCATCAACTGCCGGCGGATAAATAATTCCGGCAATAAGCGACAGACTGTGTAACTGCGCAAACAGATGAATGTCATCTGTCGATAACAGCCCGTTCACAGCCTCCGGCGATCTGATCAGCGGTGCCAGCACCTGAAGCTGACTGTTCAGCGCCGCGATCAGATCTGAGCGATCACCCAGCAGATCGCTGAATGGCCCAACAGACGGTTCCTTCTTCCGTACGAAATAAGCTCGTGCCGCTGTCGTGGCAAATTCCGGAAACGGCGCACATGCCGCACGCGGCAGAAACAGCCGGTAAAGTGGTCCGCTACTGCCATTCAGCCATGGCCCGATTTCCGGGGAAACCGGCCCTGTCAGCACGGGCGCCCCGTCCATCTCATCAATACGTGTGACGATATCCATGCTCTCACCCATGAATCGTCCGTCTTCTTCAAGGATGGGCAACAGCTTTTTACCGATCATCCTGATTGGCGTGGCTTCGTCATCGTTCAGAAGAATAACCGGCTCGTAAGCAATGTCTCTGAGACCGAAAATCATCCGTGCTTTCACGCAGAATGGACAATGATCATAAACGTATAGTTTCAGCATCTTATCTTTTCTCCGATCATATCGGACACCCGGCTCACAGAATGCTCACTTCAGGAGAAATTCCGAGCATAAGAGCAATATTCTGAATGGCCGCCCCGGATGCGCCTTTACCGAGATTATCCAGTCTTGCTGTCAGAACGACATGCCGCTGATCCGCATCGGAATGGACCCGGAGTTCCATTCTGTCTGACCCGGCCAGAGCATCCGCCGTCAGTGTCTGCTCTGCCTTGCACACACTGACAAAGCCCGAAGTCACATAATGTTCCTCAAGTACCTGCCGCAGCTCTGCCGCATGCACCTTCCGGTTCAGACGATCCAGGTGCAGCGGAACAGATACAATCATTCCCCGTGGAAAATGACCTACCGAAGGCACGAAGATCGGTTGCCGCGTCAGACGCGTGTGTTCCGTAATCTCCGGAATATGCTTATGTCCGAGCCCCAGCCCATATAACAGAAACGGTGGTCCCCCGTTCCGCTCCTGCGCCTCAATCATGTTTCGGCCGCCACCGGTGTAGCCACTCACTGCGTTGATCGAAATCGGGAAGTCCGCCGGAAGCACGCCCGCATCGATAAGCGGTCGCAGCAGAGCGATCGCTCCTGTCGGATAACATCCCGGATTGGAAACACGGCTGGCGTTACGAATGAGTTCAGGCTGATCTGATGACAGTTCGGGGAAACCGTAAACCCAGTCGGGGGCGGTTCGAAATGCTGTGCTGGCATCAAGAATCTTCGGTGCCCGGCCGCCGGATGTGGCGATATGCCCAACCATTCCGACTGCCTCGCGCGAGGCATCGTCCGGCAGGCACAGCACCACCAGATCGCTGGCTGCCATCGCTTCCATCCGTGCCTCGGGATCTTTGCGCCGCGCAGGGTCGATCGAATGGATCCGCACTGGCAGAGACAACAGACGCTCACGTATCCCAAGCCCTGTCGTGCCGGCTTCTCCATCAATAAAGACTGTCGGTTCCTGTATCATCAGCCTGTCTCCCGCCCTGCAATCCTTTCAGCTTTATAACCATGCAGACCATCCCGCGCGAATCAGGCTGTCTGTCTCGCTGGCGAAACATGTTGCGCCTGCCCTTCCCCTTCGGCAGTCTGCCCCGAAGACAGATCACAACGAACAGGGTCAGCGAGGTTCCCGCAGCGTGTATCCAGCCAGTCCGTCATCCGCCGCTCCGGCCAGCCCTCCACGTGATTCCGTCAGCCAGCTCAAAACCCGTCACATTGCCATGATCGCCCTTGGGGGGGTCATCGGCGCAGGTCTCTTTGTTGGCAGCAGTGCTGCCATTGCCAGCGCCGGACCGGGGGTTCTTCTTACCTTCGCGTTCACCGGAGCGCTTGTTGTTACCGTCATGCGGGTACTTGGCGAGATGCTTATCGCCCGCCCCGGGCTGGGCTCTTTTGTCGATTATATCCGTGCCGGATGCGGCTCCTGCGCCGGCTTCGTTTCCGGCTGGCTGTACTGGGGATTCTGGGTTGTCACGGTGGGCAGCGAATCAATTGCCGGGGCCATTCTTCTCCAGGACTGGATACATCTTCCGGTCTGGATCATGGCCACGACGCTTGTCATTCTGGTCGCTCTCGTCAATCTCACGGCTGTCGGTGTCTTTGGTGAGTTTGAATTCTGGCTCTCTCTGGTCAAAGTCTCCTGCATCGCTGGCTTCTGCGCCCTTGGTGGTCTTTATCTTACCGGTTTGCTGGGCGGACATCCCGCGCCGCTCGTCACGCTCACCGGGCATGGTGGTTTTCTGCCGCACGGCATCGGTGCGCTTGCCGCTGTTCTGCCGACCGTCCTGTTCTCGATGATGGGGTCTGAAATTGCGACTGTCGCCGCGGCGGAATCCAGTGACGCGCCCCGCAACCTCGCCCGGGTGACACGCACCATCGGCACCAGGATCACGGTTTTCTTCATAGCTTCGATCCTGCTTATTCTCTGTATCAAGCCATGGGATGATATCTATCCCGGTCAGTCTCCCTTTGTTCTGGCCATGGATGTTATCGGTGTTCCGGGTGCGGCTTTTCTCGTGCGGCTTGTCGTTCTGAGCGCTGTCATTTCCTGCCTGAACTCCGCTCTTTTCGTCACGGCCCGGACGCTGCGCAATCTTGCCCGGCAGAACGAAGCGCCGGCGGCGTTTGCGCGTGCGTCCCGGACCGGCGCTCCTCGCGCGGCCGTGGCTTTTTCCGGTGTCGTTGGTCTTTTCGTGGCCTTTTCCTCCGTGCTGGCACCGGGAACCGTGTTTGCGTTCCTTCTGGGTGCCACCGGGGCTGTCATTCTGTTTATCTATCTGCTGATTGTCGTCGCGCATTTGCGGATGCGGCGCGGCATGGAGGCTTCCGGCGAGGTCTGGGCTTTCAGTTCCGTTCCGTTCTTTCCGCTGGCCAACTATCTGACCATGGGGGCGGTCATGGTTGTTGTCGTGGGCATGGTGATCGATCCCGCCCAGCGTATGACTCTGATCGCCAGTGTGGGCTCCACTCTTTTCGCAGTAGTGGCATGGCGGCTTTCGCGGAAAAAAGCCGTTTAGGGGCGCTGCCGGCGAGCGTTTTTCGGGCTGAGTTTTCCAGATGGGGTGGGAGTATTTTCGTCCGGCGTCACGGATTGTTTCGATGGCAGGCTGCGGGTGGGACGGGCTGGTGTGGGGCATGGATCGGGCTGACGTGAAGTAAGAGTGGTGGCGGGATGGCACGGGAGAGGCTCCTGCCCGGGAGGACCTGGGAGCGTGTTTGTCTCCGGTGGGGATGTGAGGGATTTATTTTTCCGGGTGGGGGTTGGCGCGCCTGGGGACGAGGGCGGATTCCAGAGAGTTATGGATGTTTTTGTTGTAATTCCGGAATGTTTTGTGGGGACACTGGTCTGCTTTGGGGGAAAACAGAAGGTCCGGTTTTGGGAACGAGACTGAAAAAGTGGTCATTCTGGCTCGTCATTCCGATTTCGTGACAGCTTCACTTCGTCGTGGTTGAGAGCGAAATAGCCTATGCGGTAGTCTGGCTTACCTCTCGCATCTCTACTCCCCGGATGAAAAACGCCGATGATTCGCTTGTGCTGCATCTTCCTCGCCATTGCTGCGTGGCCGTTTCTCATTGCCGGGCACGCGAGCGCTCACATGGTCGCCAGGCCGGTCTCGTGGATATTCGAAGGTGCGCGCTATGACAGCGTCCTCGTCTATGACGACGCGACGACCGCGCGGCGGCCGGGTCTTCTGATGGTCCCCGCGTGGTTCGGCGTCAACGAGAATGCGATCCGCAAGGCCGAGGGCATCGCGGGGCAGCGTTACGTGATACTGCTGACGGACATGTATGGCGCCACGATCCGTCCGAAGGACACCGCTGGAGCGCGCGCCGCTGTGTCCCCGCTTCTCGCTGACCGTCCTATGATGCGCCGCCGTGTTGCTTCTGCCCTGGCGCAGCTCAGGTCTCTCGTGGCGCAGGCACCGATCGACACGACCCGTCTCGCCGCCATCGGCTATTGCTTCGGCGGTGCGGCGGTCCTTGATCTTGCTCGGTCCGGTGCGGAAATCGCCGCCGTGGTCGCGTTCCATGGCAATCTCTCGACGGACGATCCCTCCCTGGCGCATGCGATCCGGGCGCGTGTTCTCGTCATGAACGGGGCGGACGACACCACGACCAGTCCCCAGTTTGACGGCTTTCTTGCTGAAATGCGCGGCAGCCCCGCCCCGTGGCAGTTTCTCGCCATCGGCCACGCTGTCCATTGCTTCACCGAAAAGGAAGCAACCACTTCATCCGGTCTGTGCCGTTACGACGCGCAGGCGGATGCCTGGTCGTCCAGGATGATGAGCACCTGGCTCGATGAAAGTTTCCTCGCGCATTAGATGGTCTGAGGCAAGCGTCCGGATACAGTCCAGACAGGCCGGGAGAGCGGGAGGTCACCTTTCAAGATTTAACTTTAAGAAAACCAGTTTTAAAATATACTTGCAGGCTTGTAATACTCGAATCCCAGTAAGGGATCAGATTATGCGCAGAGCACTCAGTAGAAGGCTCCTGGCTGGGGGAATTTTCGCTATTGGAACCCCTTCACCTCTCTGGAGCGTGCCATTAACAAAAAACGTGGCTGTCATGGTGCTTCCCGTTCTCCATAATCTGCATAGAGCCAACAGTCATTACAGCTACGAGGACATATATCGGCTTGTCGCAACCTTTCGGCCTGACCAAGTCGGGGTGGAAATTCGCCAAGAAGATTTAACATTTGATAATAGGTATCTTACCAATAATTATCCAACAGAGATGGTCCATCTGGCTCATCAATATAGTTCACATACGTTCGGTTTTGACTGGTTAGGTAACGAAATTGCAGGCCGCCCCATCCCCGATGACTGGTGGGCAAAGCACAGCAGAATCAAATCACTGGAGCGATCATTCGATCAGGTCTTGAGTAAGACGGTTCGCGATAAAAAACTACTGTCCAAGGTAAATGAACTTTCTACGGAACAGATGAAGATCGCAAAAACTGCGACCGCAGCTCAACTTGCAGATGGTCGCTACGATCGTGTGTGTGCAGATTACTATACGGCTTTAGATAAACTGACGCGCAATACGCAATATTCGGAATTGCCTAGGTTTTATTCGGATCGAGACCGACACTTGGCAATGAACGTTATTCAGCATTTGAAGAATTACCCTGGCAACAGGATTGTCGTTGTGACGGGAGCAGATCATCATGGACCGATGGTGAGAACATTGGCTGCCGTGAGCTACGTTAATCTTGTTCCTGTTCCGTGAATGAGATGAAGGCGTAAGCGGAATGTCTACGAAGCCCTGCTATTCCAGAGCCTCGACATTGGTTAATACCCGCCTTAGCAACGATACAAGTATGTCGATCTCTTCGGGAGTCAGTCCCCTGGTCATATCATCATTCCCTTGACGTAATATCGCGCGGCCAGCAGGCAAATGCTCAAGCGCCTTTTTTGTCAGTGATATCAGGCTTGAACGCTTGTCGCCCGGATCGGGTATGCGTCTGATCAGGCCGTCGCGCTCCATCCGGGCGAGCATTTGCGCCATAGTCGGTTGCTCGACCTTCGCCCAGCGAGCCAGCTCTGCCTGTGATAGCTGTGCACCGTCTTTGAGCGCTGTCAGAACCGGTAGTTGCGCAGTGGCAAATCCCAGTTCACGCAGCCGCGTATCGCCGACACGGCTGAGGCCTCGAGCAATACGACTGAAATAATGACCTGGATGCCGTAAGGGATCCCATTCATCTGAATTCATTGCATAGGTTCCTATGTTTATATATATAGGAACCTATGTATTTGAAGGGGCATAACATGGCAATGGACCGGATCGCGATTGTCGGAGGTGGCCCAGGCGGATTGATACTGGCGCGATTATTGCAACTGCGGGGTCTTTCGCCCGTCGTTTTCGAGCGGGATACCCACCCCGAAGAGCGCCCTCAAGGTGGCTCGCTCGACCTGCACAGCGAGACCGGTCAGTGCGCGATGAAGCAGGCGGGTCTTGAAACCGAGTTTGCCGCCGCCTCACGGCCTGAGGACCAGGGGGACCGGCTCTATGACATCGATGGTACGCTCCTGTTCGATTGTAATGAACCGACTGATAATCGGCCCGAAATCGATCGAACGGTGCTCCGCCGGATTCTTCTGGATTCCCTTTCGCCCGATACGGTCCGATGGGGCTGCCGCATTGCTAAGGTCACTTCTGCTGACAAGGGTTTTGTAATAGTTGGCGATGAACGGGATGAACACTTCGATGTGATCGTAGGTGCAGATGGTGCCTGGTCGTACGTTCGACGGCTGCTCGATGATGCCATACCGGTCTATGAAGGTGTCACGCTGGTCGAACTGGGCTTCGACGTTGAGCGACATCCTGCGATCGACAGGTTGACCGGCAGCGGGAAGATGTTTGCGGCTGGCGACAACTGCGCCCTGATCACGCAGCGGAACGGGCATAATCACATCCGTGGATATGCGGGCCTGCGTCTGACCGAGGACGAAGCGAAGCAATGGCAGACCTTGTCCCCGGAACAAGTGCGTCTGGCACTGCAAAAGGCATTTGCAGGATGGGCCCCGATGTTAACGGACATTATCGAAACGGATGAAATCATCGGAGTCCGTCCGCTCTATGCGTTACCTGTCGGGTACCGATGGAAAAGTCGGGAAGGTCTTACGTTGCTGGGGGATGCGGCACATCTGATGTCCCCCTTCTCAGGTGAAGGCGTCAATCTTGCACTCACCGACGCGGTTGACCTTGCTGAGGCATTGACCTCAGGCGGCGGCTGGACGGCCGTCACCCGATGTGAAGAGAAGATCTCTGCTCGTGCCGCAACGGCAGCCGAAGGTGCGGCTCGAGGCTTGAACGGCGCGTTCTCGTCCGAGGGAGTCACTCCGCTTCTGGAACATTATCGCGCGCGGAGGCTTGGTAACTGAGAAGAAAACCGGCTCAGGCGATATCCGCTTTCCGGAAATGAAATCGACACGCTGTGTGGCCGACATGATGGCGTAAGCAGTCGATCAGCTTCCTGTCTTTTCCGAAGCCGGACTGTGATTGAGCATCAGAAAATCGACACTGGCCGGGTGCTTCGTTATAGGGGCGACATTCATCGCGTGATCTTCAGGGAGCAGCTTGTGCAGTGCGAATGGCGTCGATCTTACGACAGACTGGTTCCGATGCTGATCAAAGAACACTTCGGTGATCCAGGCGTGCTGACGCGGCAGTTTCCTTGTATGAAATCGACGTTCGTATGGAAGGGCGATGACTTTATCATCAGTGCTGAGGCACTCGCCAACCCGAACAACGAGTATCACGGGCTTGAGCGGCTTGCGGCGAAGTCTCATCAGGCCGGTTCCTGGCAACTTGCCGGTGAATACTGGCTGATCGCGGCCGGCTGGCGTCGCAACACGATGGATGCTGAGAACGAGCGCCATGTGGAAGCACTGCAATTCGTCCTGCGTCATGTCGAATACAACAGGGCGCTGGCGGAGTGGAAAAAGAAAAAACGGGGCAGAAACGCGATGCCGTATCCCGGTCAGTTCGGGCTTTCCGACGACTGAAGATCGAAAATTTCAACGACGGACCGGCATAGTACAGACGGCCGACGTTCAGGGGCCTGGAAAGTGCTCTGTATACCGCTTCTGAGGGCAGAAGCTGTCATGTCAGCCATCGGTGTCGTCGGCAAAAGACGGGAGCCGGGGTTATCCGGCATCATGGGTCAGGCTCGCGCTGTTTTCGGACGTGGAAATTTCTTATCGGAGCGAGGCTGCGTGGTGTGGCGCATCCCGGGGGGATGCGCCACGTCTGTTTAAGGCTGTGTTGTTCTGTTTGTCTGTATTCCGGGGGATGAAGTTCCGGTCACGAGGTTTTCGAACTGTTCGGGGTTTTGGGATTCGATTCCGCCGGAGGGTTTTGGTGTGTCGATGCCGCCGTATTGCAGGGGGCTGAAGGTCATTGTCTGGTCTGGGGTTGGGAGCTGCGTCTGAGTCCAGCCGCCGCCGAGGGCGCGGATGAGGGCGACTGTCGCCTGTACGGAGCGGGCGGCGACCTGGACTTCCGTGATCCGGGAGTCGAGGGCGGCTTCCTGTGCCACGATGGCGCCGAGGTAATCGGAGAGGCCGCCTTTGTAGAGGGTCATTGTCATGTCCTGCATGTCCAGCGCCGTGCCGACGGCCTGTTTCAGGCGGGCGTCTTCCGCGCGCAGCAGTCTTGTCCGGGAGAGTTCATCCTCGACTTCCCGGAAGGCGGACAGGACTGTCGAGCGGTAGTCGTCCCGGGTCTCGCGGTAGGCTGACCAGGAGTATTGCAGGGAAGCACGCCTGAGGCCGCCTTCGAAGATCGGCATTGAGGCTGTTGCGCCGTAGGACCACATGCTGTTGGCCAGTTTAGCCAGGTCGAAGCCGTTGGCGTGGAAACCTCCGTCCGCGTTCAGGGAGATATGTGGATAGAATGCGGCGCGGGCCACGCCGATCGACCTGTTTGCCTGTGCCATGACGCGCTCGGCGGAGGCGATATCGGGTCGCCGCTGCAACAGTTCGGAGGGCATACCGCCCGGCACGGTTATATCGCGGAACGAGAAGTCGTCGCGGGGTTCGATGTGGAAGCTTTCCGGGGCTGTGTTGGTCAGGATTGCGATGGCGTGTTCGGTGACTTCGCGCTGTGCCCGCAGGTCCAGCTCGGCGGCCTGGGTTATGTAAAGCTGGTTCTGTGCGCGGGCGAGATCCAGTTTCGGGGCGGCCTGGTTGACGAGCTGTGTATGCGTCATGTCCACGGCTTTCTGAAAGTAGGCGATGGAGCGGCGATAGATCGCTTCCTGGGCGTCGTAGCCGCGCAGGGCGACATAGTCGCTGGCCAGGTCGGCTTCGATGCTGAGGCGCGCGCCGGCGAAATCGGCTGCTTTTTCCTGTGCGGCGTATTTGCTCATGCGGACCTGGTTACGGATTTCCGACCAGAAATCGGGTTCCCACGATGCCAGGCCGCCATAAAATTCGTCTGTCTGCGTGATGGCACCTTTATAGCGGAACAGGGCGTCCGCGGACTGTTTGTTGTCGGAGGCGCCGAATGCCATGCCGAAATGGGGCAGCAGGTCGGCGCGGGCTTTCATGACCAGCGAGCGGGCCTGCGTAAACCGTTCGGCGGCGGCCTGAAGATCCGCGTTCTGCGCGATGGCTTTTTCTTCCAGCGCGTCCAGTTCCGGATCGCCGAAGAGCCGCCACCAGTCCGCCGGCAGCTGCGTGTCCGCCGGGGTTGCTTTCGCGAACGGCTCCTGTCCGCTCCAGCTGTCCGGCACGATGAAATGCGGGGCCTGATAGGCTGGTGCGAGGTCGCATCCCGAGAGCGACAGCATTCCCGTCAGGCCGACAGCGGCGGCGACCATGCGGCCGCCCTGTCGTCCCGCAACTCTGTGCAGCGTCATCACCCCTCGATCTCCTGATCGTTCTGCTCGTATCCCTTCGCGGGCACCACGACGCGAACTTCCTGACCGTCCAGCAGATCGGCTGGCGGATTGCGGATGATCCGGTCTCCGGGTTCGATTCCGGAGATGACATCCGTGCGTGTATCCGCCATCCGGCCGACCTGAATGTTACGGAAATGCACATGGTTTGTGTTGTCCACGATGGCGACCTGCATTCCCTTTTCCTCGAACACGAGGGTTGAGGTTGGTATCCGCTGGATGCCGCCTTCGGCGGGGGCTGTGAGGTGGACGGAGGCGAAGGTTCCCGGCCAGAGCAGGTGGTCGGGGTTTTCGATCGTAAATTCCGTGACAGCGGTTCGGGTGTTCGGGTCGTAGCCTTTTGCGACCGTGAGGAATTTTGCTTCGAAGGTACGATTGGGGAACTGCGGGACGGAGATTGTCGCTGTCATGCCCGGTTTGAGAATATATGAGAATATTTCGGGAACGGACACGAAGAGCCGCATGCGGTGCATATCGGCGACGACGAAGACCTGGTTCGCCTCCCCTGTTTCGCTGTGCTCGCCACCGCCGGCACTGACGTAATCGCCGACGTTGATGTCACGGGATGTCACGACGCCATCGAAAGGCGCTACGATTGTCTTGAACTTTTCCAGGGCTGTGAAGCGGTCCACATTATGCTGGGCGGCTTCCATCTCGGCATAGCCTGATTTTCTGTTGGCATCGGCCACGGAAACGGACTGTCCGGACACGGCCTGCGACTGTGCCATGGCGTGCCAGCGGGCGGCGCTGACGACTGTCAGGTTGTACTTTGCCGCCGTGGCATCGAAATCGGCTTTTGCCTGCTGATACTGGGCGTCCAGGCCTGGCGCGTTCACGTCGGCCAGCACGTCTCCGGCTTTTACCTCCGCGCCGAAATCCTTATACCACATCTTCACATAACCTGATGCCTGCGGATAGATCGGCGCCTGGTACCAGGCGTCGACGGTTCCCGGGAGGGTCAGGGTCAGGGTTTTGGCTCCGGGCTGCGACGTGATGACCTCCACATCGGGGATGGCGTTATGCGCGGTCAGCTCGCGCAGGTCTTTTGATTCATGGATACGCGAGATCACGATCCAGCCGGAGGCGAGTGCGAGGACGCACACGCCAGCGAGCAGGACGGGATGACGACCGGTTGAGCGCGCCATCAGACTGTCTCCTTACGGGAAGATTTGCGGCTGTAGAAAATTGCGTAAACGCAGGGAACGAACAGGAGGGTTGAGATTGTGGCCACGATCAGGCCGCCGATGACGGCTTTGCCCAGCGGTGCGTTCTGCGAGTTGCTGATCGACATCGGCACCATGCCGACGATCATTGCGCTGGCTGTCATGATGACCGGGCGGATACGTCCGTAACCGGCTTCCAGCGCGGCGCGCAGGGGTTCACCGTGAATTTCCAGCCGTTCGCGGGCATAGGACACGACCAGGATCGAGTTTGCCGTTGCCGTGCCCATGCACATGATTGCCCCCGTCAGCGCCGGCACGGAGAGATGTGTGCGCGTCAGGAACAGGGACCAGGCGATCCCGGCGAGGGCGCCCGGCAGTGCGGAGATGATGATGAACGGATCGAGCCAGGACTGAAAGTTGACGACGATCAGCAGGTAGATCAGCACGATTGACACCATGAGTCCGCCGAGCAGTTCGGCATAGGCGCTGCTCATGGTTGTCGCCTGCCCTTCGATATCGACGGCCGCGCCGCGTGGCACGTCTTTAGCCGTTGCGCTGACCTCACGCTGCACGCCTTTCAGGACCGTGCCGAGATCGGTGCCTTCGGCGGACACGTAGATGTCGAAGGCCGGCATGGAGTTGTAATGCGAGACTTCACCGGGCGTGCCTGTCGCTTTGATCCGGCTCATCGCGCCCAGAAGCTGCTCCGACTTTCCTGACGGATCGCCGTCGCCTTTATCGACCGGGATGGTCAGCAGGTCATTGTAATGCGTGAGCTGATCCTGGGAGACGTAGGTATTGAGCGTGAACGTCACACCCATTTTCGGGTCGTACCAGTATTGCGGATCGACCTGTGAGCTGCCTGCGAGTGTCATCAGTTCGTTGTCTGCGAGATCTCCTTCCGTGACGCCTGTGGCCTGCTCGAAGCTGCGGTCGCCTTCCACGAACAGTGTTGGTGTTTTCATGGTCTGTTGCAGAGACACGTCGGCGGCGCCGGTGACTTTCCGCAGGCGGTTCACGAGTTCCAGCGCGTATTTGTAGCTTTCGTCCAGATCCGGGCCGCCGATTTTCACATCGATTGGCGAGGGTGAGCCAAAGTTCAGAATCTTCGCCGTCAGATCGGCCGGCTGGAAGGTGAACACGGTTCCGGGGAAGCTTGCCGAGAGGCCTTTTCTGAGGATGGCGCGGTAATCCCAGACGGGGGAGGCCTCGTCATTCAGGGTGATGGTCAGATCGCAATCCTGCGTGCCGAGTGTCGGGGTCGGGATAAAGGCCTGGTTATGCGGTCCTTCCGGAAGGCCGCAGTTGGCGACGACATCGTGCACTTTACCAGGCAGCAGGGCGTCCACCCGGTCCGCTGTCAGTGCGGCGATCCGGTCGGCGACTTCGATACGGGCTCCCAGGGGGGCGCGCATGTGCATCTGCAGCTGGTCGGATTTGATTTCCGGAAAGAAATCCCGTCCGGACACGAAGTATAATCCGCAGGAGAGGACTGAAATCCCGAGAAAGACGCTTACGAAAGCCAGACGCCGCTCGATGAGGCGGGACAGCAGTCCGCGATAGCGCTCGCGGAACAGCGTGAACCGGTGTTCGAAGCCTTTCTGGAAGCGTGTGAAGGCGTTCTTTCCGTGTGGGAGGGCTTCGTGTTCCTCGCCATGCAGTCCGGGCTGGATGTGGCCGGCCAGGAGGAATTTCGCCATGGTCGGGACCAGGGTTCGCGACAGGATGAAGGAGGCGATCATCGCGAAGATGATGGCTTCGGCCATTGGCATGAACAGCCAGCCTGCCACGCCGCTGAGACCGAACAGGGGCAGCCAGACGATGCAGATGCAGGTCGTGGACACGAAGGTCGGGATGACGATCTGGTTGGCGGCGTCGATAATCGCGAGCTCCAGTTCCTTTCCTTCCTCGAGATGCGTGTCGATATTTTCGATCATGACCGTGGCGTCATCGACGAGGATACCGACCGCCAGTGCGAGGCCGCCGAGTGTCATCACGTTGATCGTCTGCCCTGCCCAGCCGAGGGCGATCAGGGAGCAGAGGATGGCGAGCGGGATGGAGGTTGCGATGATGACCGTTGAGCGCCACGATCCGAGGAAGAGCAGCACCACGAGGCCGGTCAGCGCGGCGGCCGTGGCCATTTCCCGCATGACGTCGTGAATTGAGTCGATCACGAATCCGGACGCGTCGTTCAGGATGCTCAGATGCACCGTGGAGGGCAGCACGGCCTGGAGGCGCGGCATCATTTTCTTGACGCCGTTCACGACATCCAGCGTGGAGGCCTCGCCGCTTTTCATCACGACCATGATGACGGCCTGCTTGCCCTTGACGATCACGCTGTTGGTCTGCGGGTGGCCACCGCGATAGACATCGCCGACATCGTGGATATAGACGACCGCGTTGTTCACGCGTTTGATCGGGATGTCCGCGATGTCCTCGAGCGTTCGCGGCGTGGCGTTGGTCTGCACCATCCAGTCGGTGGGTCCGATCTTCTGATCGCCTGCCGGGCGCACCACGTTCTGCGTATCGAGGGCGTTCTGCACGTCCATCGCCGAGAGGTGGTGCGCCTGGAGTTCTTTCTGGTTCAGCGCGATCATCACGAAGCTGTCCATGCCGCCGTAAGGGTGCGGCACGACCGCGCCCGGAATGGTGACCAGGAGGGAGCGCATCCGGATGAAGGCCAGTTTGAACAGATCCGAGGGTGTCATCGTGTCCGAGGTGAGCTGCAATGAGATCACCGGAACGGAGGAGGCTTCCAGCCGCATGATCATCGGGGCGGCGATATGTTCGGGCAGCTGTTGCAGCACGGTTTGTGAGATGGCCGTCACATCTGCCTCGGCAGCCCCGAGCTCAGTGCCTGGCTGGAAATATATTTTCACAATTCCACGACCGTAGAAGGAATCCGCCTCCATATGGTCGATCCCCTCCACGGTGGAGGTCACGCCCTGTTCGAAGTTGTACATGATGCGTCCGGCGAACTCATCGGGCAGCATCCCGGAGTAGCTCCAGACAACCGCGATCGCGGGGATGCGGATATTGGGAAATACGTCTGCCGGTGTCTTTCTGATCGAAAGAAAACCCATCATGACAATGAGAATTGAAAGGACGACAAACGTATAGGGGCGCTTAAGCGCGGTGACGACTATGGCATTCATGGATCTGCCTTACCCCGTGAATTCATTGCGACGCCGCCATCCAGGACAGGTGCAGGAGGCTGCGTTCATGTCCGGAGCATGCGCATGACGGCATGACATAAAAGTAATATACATATGCACTCACCGCATTGCTGGACATTTTTTGACATATATTTGGAAACATAATCTGTCATATAAATTAGCGTTTAACTGTTCCGCCCGGCGTCCGAAAAAGCCGTCTCCGGTCCGCGTTCTGGCGCCATGCTGGCCAACGGAGCCCGTCTGCCGTAAGAGCTATCCGGCAAATGACGGAACACGAGCACAACAGAACGCCGGCGGGTGCGGACAGCACGGCTTCCCGCCCGGAATGGAAGGTTCAGTCTTCTCCGACTGACACGACGCTTGTCGTAAGCGGGGACTGGACGATTGATGACGGTGCTGCCCTTGCGATTCCGTCCGATGCTCTGAAGACATCAGGCACGGCGCGGACACTGCATGTGGATGTGAGCCATCTCGGGCAGTGGGATTCGTCGCTCGTTTCGTTTCTCTGGACCGTGAAGCAGGTGGCGGCCCGGACGAAGCTGAGTCTGGATCTTGCTCAGTTGCCGGACGGTGTGCAGCGTCTCTTTGCCCTGCTCCCCACCGAGCCTGTGCCTCCGGCGCAACATCCACATCATCCGTTTGCGCCGCTTCAGGCTACCGGGGCTGTCACGCTTGACACGCTGAAGGAAGTCGGCGCGCTGACCGAACTCGGTGCTGATACGGCCCGGGGTTCTGTTAAAGCGCTTTCCGGCCATGGCGGCATGCGTCTGCGCGATCTGCTGGTGAACATTTTCGACGCCGGGCCGTCCGCGCTGCTGATCGTGAGCGTCGTCAACTTTCTGATCGGGGCCATTCTGGCCTTTGTCGGTTCGGTTCAGCTTCAGAAATTTTCCGCTGACATGTATGTTGCCAACCTTGTTGGCATTGCCTGCGTTCGCGAGCTTTCGGCTGTCATGACCGCCATTATCATGGCCGGGCGCACGGGCGGTGCTTATGCGGCCCGGATTGCCACCATGCTTGGCAACGAGGAAATAGACGCGCTGAAGGTCTTTGGCATTCCCATCTCCAGCTATATTCTGCTGCCGTCGATCCTGTCGCTCATGCTGATGATGCCGCTGCTTTACCTCTATGGCTGCGTCATGAGCGTCATCGGTGGCTATGTGGTTGCCACCGGCATGCTTCCCGATGTGACCGGCGCCGGTTATTTCAATCAGACGATCGGGGCCATTGATCTGCATCAGTTCGAATTCGGCTTTGTGAAATCGATTGTTTTTGCTGTCATGATCGGACTGACATCCTGCCAGATCGGGCTCAGCGCGGGTCGCAGCGCCGCGGATGTTGGCACCGCCGCTACGCGCGCTGTTGTGGTTGGTATCGTTGGCGTCATTGCGCTTGATGCCATCTTCGCCATTATCGCCAACATACTGGATATCTGATGCCGGTCAGCACGATGCCAGCCGCGCCGCCGGGAGAGGCCGCGCATAAACCGGATGATAGCGAGACGCTGCTCTCTCTGCGTGACATTACCATTGGGTACGGCACGAAGGTTATTCAGAGCGATGTTTCGCTGGATGTCCGGCGGGGCTCGATTTTCGCAATCATGGGGGGCTCGGGCTGCGGGAAAAGCACCATTCTGCGCAGCATGGTCGGGCTGCTTCGCCCGATGTCGGGGAAATATACGGTCGATGGTGACGACTACTGGTCCGGTCCGGACAGCCATCGTACCGCGCTGAACCGCCGTTTTGGTGTACTGTTTCAGAGCGGCGCGCTGTGGAGTTCCATGACGGTCGGGGCAAATGTCTCTCTTCCGCTGGAGATGTTCACCCGTCTTGGGAAGGACATGATCCGCCATCTTGTCGAGATGAAGCTCGGCCTGGTTGGTCTCTCCCATGCGATCGATCTCTACCCGTCGGAGATTTCAGGCGGTATGTGCAAACGCGCCGGTCTTGCCCGCGCCATGGCTCTCGACCCTGATGTTCTGTTCTTTGACGAGCCGTCAGCCGGTCTCGATCCGATCACGTCGGCGCGGCTCGACGATCTGATTCTGACGCTTCGGGACGGTCTGGGCGCCACCATTGTGGTTGTCAGCCATGAGTTGCCCAGCCTGTTTGCCATAGCCGATGACGGGATTTTCCTTGATGCCCAGACGAAAAAACCCATTGCGCATGGTTCGCCCCGGGATCTGCGCGATCACAGCACCGACCCGCAGGTCCATGCTTTCATGAACCGCGAAGCCAGAACAGAACCGGCCACAAACGGGCCGGGCGGGGCAGATACAGCCAGAAAGGGTCAGAACGCCAGTGGCAAATGAATCAGGGATCGGCAAACAGACTGTTGTCGGCGCTTTCGTGGTCGGTGGCCTTGCCCTTGCTCTCGGCGCTATCATCTTCTTTGGCAATGTCAGCCTGTTTTCAAAAAGCAGTCGTGCCGTAATCGTATTCCAGGATTCAGTCAGCGGCCTGTCGGTCGGCGCACCCGTTACGTTTCGCGGGGTCCGGGTCGGTTCTGTCGACAGCCTGACGCTGCGTTATGATCCGGCCTCGCTGCATGCCTACATCCCCGTAAATATCAGCCTCGATCCGAAACAGGTCCACATGATGCAGGAGGCTGGTTCGTCATCGCACGGGCTTGATCTGACTGATGCCATTGCACATGGTCTTCGCGCCGAGCAGAATGTCCAGAGTTTCGTGACCGGCACGGTCAATATCAATCTGGACTTCTATCCCGGCTCGCCGGCTGTCCTGCATCCGCATGTGAGTGATCTGACCGAGATCCCGACTCATGTGTCCGCTATTCAGAAGATCAAGGAGAGTCTCCAGGATCTGCCGCTGAAGGAGCTTTCGGACAACGCGAATGAGGCTGTTCTTTCCATCCGCGAGGTCGCTCAGAAACTCGATGTCGATGTGCCGCCGCTTGTGGCAAGTCTCCGTCAGTCGTCACAGGATTCCCAGGAGACGCTGAGAGCCGCCACGCGTGCCATCAACGATTTGCAGGGCAAGCTCGACACCACGCTCGTCAACATGGACAGGCTGATGCGCACCAGCAACGCCCAGCTTGAGGCTCGCGGCGCCGATCTGCATCAGACCCTGAGCAGTGCCACCAACGCCACCGATCAGGCCCGGAAGACTCTGGAGAGCGTGCAGGGCATGCTGTCTCCGCGTTCGTCCGATCGGGACAATCTCGATTCCGCACTTCGTGACATTGCTGCTGCCGCTGCCTCACTGCGTGGCTTTGCCAGCGACGTCGAACGCAATCCGCAACTTCTCCTGATGGGACGTCAACGATGATCCGACAGACACCGGGCGCAACCGGACATTCTTTGTCGATTCGGGAAACAGGCATGTCCTTACGTAAAAAATCCGGTTTTGCTGCCGCTGCGTTGCTACTCTCTGTCAGCCTTTCCGCCTGCGCCGGTCCGGCGCTGCAACTCTATACGCTGGGCGGCCCGGCGACCGGTTCCGCGCCGGTTCAGGGCGCGGTGGCTCCGGGAACACCGATTCTGGAGATTCGCCGGGCCTCTCTGCCGGATTATCTCGACACGCAGGACATTGTCGTGCGGCAGGGGACGTCTATCCAGCGCAGCGCCAATGGTCGCTGGGCCGAGCGTCTTTCCGATGGCATCACCGATTTTGTCGCGGCCAGGATTGGGGCTGCCCGGCCCGATCTGTTCGTGACCGATCAGTCGCTGTCTGTTCCGGCCACGGCGCGGCTTGCCATCAATATCACTCGTCTTGATATTCCGACGTCCGGGACTGCCACGCTTGAGGCCAGCTGGAGCCTTATTCCTGTCGATGCGAGCAAGCCGGAGCAGCTCCAGCGAGGCACTGTCACGGCATCAGGTTCAGCGGCAAAAGACGCCGACGCCGTGACGCTTGCCGACACCCTTGTCAGCCAGCTCAGTGATCGTATCGTCCGGAGTCTGCCTCAGGGGCTGTGAAGCGCCAGGCGGGCGGTCTATCCCGCGTCCATTGCTCGCCGGTCGCGCCATTGTCCCAGAGCGACGCGCGCCGCAACCCCGGTTTTCCAGAAACGGTGAAGCGATATCGGCCTGATGGCCGTCGCCGGGAGCAACAGCTCTTCCGCGGGCGCGCCTTCGGCCCGTCGCGCGATGTCATGTCCGAGCAGCGTTGCCATTGCCACGCCCCGGCCGTTGTACCCCAGGCACGCGATGATCCCCGGCGCCGGCTCATGCCAGTGCGGGTAGTGATCCGATGTCATCGCTAGCTGTCCGTTCCAGCCATGTGTCCAGGTTGTCCCGGCCAGTCCTGGCCAGAGGCGATGCGCGAGGTGACGCAATGTCGGGAAAGCGGCCTCGCCGGATAAAGGACGCGATGCGGACCGTCCGCCGATCAGAAGCCGCCCTGCCCCGTCCACACGGTAATAGACCGTGATCTCGCCGAGCTCGTACAAAACTTCCCGGCTTGTCAGAACGGCGTTTCTTAGTCGCTCCGGCAAGGGTTCTGTCGCAATGATCGCGCTGTAAACGGGGACAATGCTGGTGCTCAGACCGGGGCAGAGGCTGTCCGTGTAGCCGTTTGTTCCCAGCACGACGGTCTTTGCCCGGATCGTGCGCCCCCCGTTCGTCGTTGCGACCCAGATTCCGCCTTCGCGGGCGAGGGCCGTGATCCGTGTGCCGGAATAAATGCGTGCCCCGCGCTTTGCGGCGGCGCTGGCGAGGCCGCGCACATACAGCAACGGGTTGAGCTGCCCGCCCCGCCGGTCGATCATGCCGCCGCAGTATCGGCCGGTCCCGGTCCGGGCTGTCATCTGACTGCGGTTGAGCCACTCCGCCTCCCCGCCCCGCGCCCGACATTCATCGGTGAGGCGTTCAAGCGCCGGGAGCTGAGAGGCCGCTGTGGCGGCGCGGATCGTGCCGCCCCGGGCCGCGTCACAGGCAATTTTGTGCTTTTCGATCAGGGCGAACACAAGATCGGGTGCGTTCCATGCTGCTACGCTGAGGCGGCGGCCCCGTTCGGGGCCGAAATGGTGCTCCACCTGTGATGGCAGCATTTTCAGGCCTGGATTGACCTGGCCACCGTTTCGTCCGGACGCGCCCCAGCCAACTGTTTCCGCATCGACAATCGTTACGTCATGGCCGGAGCCGGCGAGCCACAATCCGGCGGAAACTCCGGTAATTCCGGCGCCGACGATCAGGGTACCGGTTTCGATATCCTGAGTGGGGGAACTTGTTACGGGTCCGGGTCCGGCTGTGTCTGCATACAGAGAGCCGGTTGCCAGGAGGGGATCGGGTTTCGCAACAGATTCTGGCCCTGATCCGGATGAACCTGACATACTCATCGGCCTCTCTCTGCAAAAACATTCATATCAGACGCAGGTGAAGGAGCATTTTGCTGGTGACATCACGACTCCTTTCCTGTGGCAGATAACCGTCTTATGGGGCCGCGTTCTTTTGACCGGGTCAACCCGCTCTCCCGGATGTTATTCACCGGCGACCTTCTGTACGGACAGAATGATGGACGTCTCCGGACCAGAGGCGCAGAACGGGGCACGAAGTCGTCATCAAGTCCGCACGGCCAGTCACAGGAGCTTGCGCCCGATGAAATATGCTGCGTTTTTTTCCGTTCTGGCCTTTTGTGCCGGAACATCTGTTGCCCGGGCTGATGACAGCGGCAGCGTTCAGGCTTTACTGGACGCGTGTTATGCCGGGAAAAAGAGCTGTGCCATCGATCTTCAGGGTGCGACAAAAACGCTCACAAAAACGCTGCGGATCGATCCGGATTTTGTCACGCTCCGCAACGCTACATTCGATTGCCGGATGACATCAGGAACCTGTCTGTATATTTCCCAGGACGGCTTCCCGCATCGTGACAGAATCTCCATCAACAGGCTTGAGGGGATTACGTTGTACGGCAACAAATCCATTGATGGCATCACGATGAATTATACGGACAACACGACAATGGTTGTCGATGCCAACATGACTCTGGTTAACGTTTCAGTTCAGGGCTTCAACCACGGGATTACTCTGGGCAACAATGTCTGGGGCGTCGATATGTTCAATGTTATTATCGGCAATGGAAATACGGGCATCTACACCCTGCCCCATCCGCACAATGCCGGTGAGCGCTCTACTTTTGCCGGGGGCACCATCTACAACAATGCGGTTGCCGGTATTGATGAAGACTCCTGCTGGGAGTTTGATTTTCAGGGCACCAGCTTCGACTTCAACGCGCAGCAGATGATCCTGCGTGGTCCCACGTCTTTCACCGGGCACATTGAAAACACCGATACTGGAAAAGCGGAAATCGTTCTCGGCGCGCTCATCGGCGTTCCGGCGGGTTCGATTTACATGAGTGCCGGTTCAACCATTACGGTTGACGGGTGGGACCCCGGCAAACCCAAACAACGTTGTTATGTTGAAACGAGTCTGCCTTATAACAATATCAAAGTGCCGGCGACACTTTACGGATTTGGTGGCAAAGAGGGAGCGGTTTGCGGACCTGGTAAAGTTGTTACGTGGGATGGCCAGCCTCTGAGCAAATAATCGGCTTCCGATGGCGCCGGACTTCCTGAAGGTGTTAATTTTTGGCTTTAGTCTGCCGATTTTAACGATTTAGCAAACTTCTGCCGACAATCATGCTGTCGGCCCCGGAAAACCAGGGCGACGACAGAAGATGGAGGCAGGCCATGCGTGTTACGGAAGCAGCAAGACTGATTGTCACAGGGAATCTGAGCCCGGATATTCTGTGGCAGATGACGACCCTTGCCGAGCGGGTCACCATCTCTCTGCTGGTTGGCCGGCCCGACTATCTCCCGGCCGGCGCGAGCACACCCAGCGCCGCCTGGGATACTCTGGACGCACGATACCGGGCTCTCGTCATGCGTCGCGCACCGGTTAAAATCCGAAAGAGGCTTCCCGGATACACCAGCGCGCCCCGTCCGTTCTCAATGACATCGGGAAACAGTTCTGCTGCCCGTCATGCTCTTATGGCGACAGCGCGCCGTAAAGCCCCAGATCAAGCCATTTCCCTGTTGAGTAATTGAAGCCCGTCACCCGGCCGTATTCCAGCGACTTAACACCGTTGCTGGTCAATCCGTTCTGAAACGCAGGAAAGTCGCGACGATCGACGAGGACCAGGCCACAGCCGGGATTACGCTTCAGCATCGCGCTGCCTTCGGCCGCGTTTCGGAGTTCCACGTCACCATGCATGAGGAACACGAGGCTTGGTTCGGAAAATGAGCTGGAAACGACTTCCGTTTCCGGACACGGACGATATTCGTCCACGAGTTCTGCCACCCGGGGGGCGAGCCAGATTGCTTTCAGGTTCGGAATGACACCGAGGAACAGGCCCATATAGATGATGACAGCTGCGGCCGTCGAGCACATGGCCGACTGCCAGAGACGTGCCTTCAGGACTTCTCTGAAAGCCAGCCCGAGCAATGGCAGGCTGCCTGCGGCGGCGAGCCAGGCGGAAACGGGGATCTGTCCTTCAAGCACTTTGCTCAGGGCGATGCCGGCGACTGATAAGGCAATTCCGAAAATGGCCCAGACGATTCCGTAGAAGCCGAGCAGGAAACGCGCCCACAGGGTGCGGGGCCATGCTTTCCATGTGTCGCCGGATGCCTGGAGGGCACTCGCTGTCAGAATCGCAATCGCCGGATAAGTGGGGAGCACGTAATGCGGGAGCTTGGTCGCGATCAGCTCGAACACCAGCCAGTGCGGGATAATCCAGCACAGCAGAAACCGTATTTTCCAGGATGCGCGCCATGACCAGATAACCGGTATTGCCGCCGCCGCGAAAAAAGAACCCGGCCAGAATGCGATGGCGAAAACGGCAAGATGGTATCCGGGGAATGCTCCGTGCGCTTCCTGTCCGTGCCCGATCTTACCAAGGAAGTTCCGTCCGACTGCCCGCTGGAAAAACTCTCCGTGGCTGACGACGCCGATCGCGATGCACCAGGGCAGGACCACGGCCAGCATCACCAGCCATCCCCAGGCCGGACGAAGTCGTTTCAGCCAGAGCCAGTCCCGCTCGACGAACGAGAAAGCCAGTGGCGTGGCAAGACCCGGTATCAGGACGACCGGTCCTTTGAGCATCAGCCCGCAGCCAAGCGCGCCCCAGAACAGAAGTGCTGTCCGGACACGAGTTGGCCGGCCTGCGATCCGATCCTGCAGCACCCGCAGCAGCACTGCCTGAGTCAGCACGACGATAAGCAGCAGCGTGCTGTCGATCGTCGCCATCCGTCCTTCGGCGGTCACCAGAACCGAGGTTCCGAGAAGAGCTCCTGCCATCAGCCCTGCGGCAGGGTTGAAAAGCACCGCTCCCATCCGGGCCGTCAGCACGACCGATGCTGTCATGGCCAGGAGGGATGGCACACGATATGCCCAGGCTTCCCGCTGTCTGAACGTGCCCGACAGTGAGACGGCGGCGGCTTCCAGCCAGTAAATACCGGCGGGCTGGAGATAGCGGGGTTTGTCCTGAAACCGGACGTCAACGAAATTGCCGGTTTCCAGCATCTGCGACGTAGCCTGCATGTAGCGTGGCTCGTCGCGATCGAAGGGCGGGATGCTGGCCCGGCCGGGAAGAAGCAGAAAGAAAATACAGAATGCCAGCAGGCCGAGCTGTACGACGAGAGAATGTTGCGGAGAAGGCTTTCTGCCGCGCTCCCTCAGCATTCTCTGACTGACGATGGCAGTCTTGTACGGTTTCGCAGCCACATCACGCCAAGAAGGTCACGTACACCCACGACCGCGCGGCCGAAATTCGTATATTTCGATTCCCCGTGAAGCCGCAGACGGTGGTGAACCGGCTTGCAAAGGAGCGGTGTGCCATAACTCTTCATGAGGGCCGGCATAAAGCGGTGCTGTCCCTCGAAATAGGGCAGATCGAGAAAATCCGTGCGGCGAAAGACTTTCATCGGGGCGCCGGTATCGGGGCACCCGTCGTTCAGCAATCTCTGACGCAGACCGTTCGCCAGCCGCGTGGCGATCCGCCGCCACACGGTATCGCTCCGTTTCGGTCGCGTTCCGACGACGAGCGGCGCCCGCCCCTTCTGTGCCGCGTCAAGCGCCAGGGCCAGAAGCCCCCGAATCTCGGCCGGGTCGTCCTGTCCGTCTCCGTCGATCGTCGCGATCCATGTTCCGCGCGCGTTCCGGATACCGGTGCGCATGGCGCCCGATTTTCCGCATCTGCGATCGTGAACAAGAATACGGAGGTTTTTGAGACCGGGGATATGGCGCGCCTCCGTCAGAGCCAGCACCGTTCCGTCAGTGCTGCCGTCATCCACAAAGACGACTTCGGCGGAGGGCAATGATGACAGAACGCCCGCTATTTCGGCGCAGACCGAGGCAATGTTGGGCTGTTCGTTGAGCACGGCAACCACAATGCTCACCACCGGGGCGCCGTCAGATGAGGGTGTCCCTGTGGTTGTCAGCTGATCGGGCAACGTGATGTCGACCCTCAGGCAGCGCGTGGGGAAAGAGCTGTCGGCAGCCCGGCGATCGCACTGTCAACCAGATCCGTAGAAGTCTGTGCGGGGATGGATTGCTGCATCACCAGACGGGCGCCTTCGAAAGCGGCGTCGACTGCTGCCGCGCGAACATCTTCAAGCGCCGTGCGCTCGGCGGCCGCGATACGATCCTTCGCCATCTGTTCCCGGCGACGCAGCATATCCTCGGCGTCGAGACGGGCTTTGTTGGCGAGATCTTCGGCCTGCTTCCGCGACTGCTCGATCAGAGCGCTGGCTTCAGCATACGCCTGCTCACGCTCGCGCGTGGCATCCTCAAGCATCTGCTCGGCCTCACGGCGCAGACGGGCGGCCTCATCCAGTTCCACCCGGATCTGATCCGCCCGCGCATCCAGCATTCCTGCCAGCGGCTTCCAGATTTTCGGTCCAAAAATAACGAAAAACAGGACGAATGAGACAGCGAACCAGAAAACCGGCTCAAGTAAAAGATTAGACACCGACGTTATCTCCTCGTCACGTCTCAGTTCGTCGAGTCAGATTAGTGTGCGGACTGAACGGAGGCCCGGGCAATCGCAGCATCAACCGATGCACGGTCCGGAGCCTGTCCCGTAAGCCGCTGAATCAGCGATTCAGCAACATCCGACGCGATGGGACGAAGCGATTCCATTGCGCGTTTCCGCTCGGCGGCGACATTCGCTTCCGCCGAGGCGATCTCGGTTTCAAGCTTTGCGTTAATCTCGGCCAGGCGCTGCGCCGAAGCTGCGTGCTCCTGTGCGAGGACGCTGTCCAGATGCGCCTGGGCCTGAGCGGCCGCTGCTTTCTTTGTCTCATTTAGCTCCCGGACAGCCTTATCGGCCTCCATTTTCGCTTCATGAGCCTGATCCAGGTCTCCGGTGATCCGCTCGTGACGGTTACTGAGAACCGTCTCGACTTTGGGCAGAGCCCAGTTGCGGAGCGCCAGATAGAAAAACAGAAAGATGATGCCGCCCCAGATGACCTGACCGGTCACAAGCGGATTTTTGAAATCCAGCTGGGGCATGCCTGCCGCGTACGCGCCAGGCGCAGCCGCCACGATGAGCGGCAGACCCGAGACCCCTGCCAGCAGGGAACGTCGAATCAGAGAGACTGGTAAGCGCACGAGACGTTCCTCCGTCCTCAGACGAACAGGATAAGGAAGGCGATCAGCAGAGCAAAGAGAGCAACGGCTTCCGTCAGCGCGAAGCCAAGCATACCAAGGCCGAACACATGCGGGCGGGCCGCAGGGTTACGAGCGATGCTGCTGACAAGCGTCGAGAAGATGTTGCCAAGCCCGATGCCGACACCGGCAAGAGCAATCACGGCGATACCGGCACCGATTTCACGGGCTGCAGCGATGTCCATTGTTGTTTACTTCCCTGATTGACGAAAACGTATTGACCGACAGGAGGACCGCCTCAGTGAGCGACGGCCTCTCGCAGATAGATGCAGGTGAGAATTGCAAACACGTAGGCCTGCAAAACACCGACCAGCAATTCAAGCCCGATCAGCGCGATGTTGATCGCGATCGGACCCACCGCCAGCACGTCACCGATAAAGCCGAGACCGGCCAGCATGATGACAAAGCTTGCGAAGATATCGAACATCACATGCCCGGCCACCATATTGGCGAACAGCCGGATCGACAGACTGACGGGACGTGACAGAAACGAAAGAATTTCAATCGGCACCAGCAGCGGAGCGAGCGCGACGGGCGCCCCCGCCGGCATGAAATGCGCGAAGAATTTTAAGCCCTGTACCTTCAGCGAGACGATGATGGAGAGCACGAAGACCATGATCGCCAGCGCAAAAGTCACCGCAATATGACTGGTGAAGGTAAAGGAATGCGGGACCAGGCCGAGGTAATTACCGGCCAGGATGAAGAAGAACAGGGCGAAGATGAACGGGAAAAACGACGTCCCTTCCGGCCCGATTGTATCGACCGCCAGGTTTCGCACGAATTCGTAACAGATTTCTGCCGCTGCCTGAAAGCGCCCGGGCACGACCGAAGCGGGTTTCATGCCGTAAAACATGAACGCAAGCACCAGAGCACAGGCGATAACCATATAGACAGGAGACTGACTGAGGCGGATTGCCTCTCCCAGACCACCGAGTACCGGATGCAGTTCGAACTGCCCGAGCACGTCGATACTTGAACCGCTCGCCAACGCCTTACTCTCCCAGGCCTGAGATCTCTCTCAGGATTCTTTCCCGTTGATGTCGGGTGGCTTTACCAGCCGCCAGACATTCATGATACCCGCACAGCCACCCGCGAGCGCGAACAGAACGAGGAACAGAGCGCGGAAATGGAGCCATCGGTCCAGTCCCCACCCGACAAGAACGCCAACGACGAGACCACCAAGCATTTCACTGCCTGCCCGGGCTGCCAGTGCCAGGATTGATTTATCCTCGCGGTCGGGCTGTTCGGTTTCAGGCGGCTTACCGGCAACGCGTGTCTGCGCGGCGCGGAGGCGTTCGTCAAAAGATGTTTTGTCCTCGGTCATCCGCACCTCAGGTTCGGGTGCATCGGCTTGCTAACGACACGGCTTTTCCGTGTCAAGCAACCGACGCGTCTCTGGCAACACTTCGGCACGGTATCGAAGATGAATGAAGCATTATTTCATGGTCGGACCGGCATAAAAACGTCCCGTTAATAAAATAACGACAGTCTTTTAACGGTGATTTCCGAGCTTTTAACGCGTGGACCAGTCGAAAAAATGAGACAGTGCATCCGTCGCTGACAATTTGTGCCAGCGCGAATCAGATGCAGTCGGGTTCTGACCGGGCGCGCATCCCGGCCAGCCGGAAACGACAACGGAAACAGACCCGATGACGAGCGCTTCAACCGATGCCACCTCCCGGACCAGCTCCGGCGGCTATATTGTCAGCGGGCAGACGCTGATTATCCTGTCCGGCGACACCGTGGAGAACGCCACCGTTGTCGGTGGCGGCACGCTTGTTGTCAGCGGCACGGCCAGCGAGACCACACTTCAGGGCACCGCCACGGGCGGCGGTGCGACTGAAATCGTTGCGGACGGAGGCACTGAAACTGCTGCCGTGGTGACATCCGGCACTCTTTCCGCGACGTCCGGCGGAACGGTGACGGACGCGACTATTCTTTCGGGCGGGCGAATCACGCTGGCCTCCGGCGCGGTAGCCGGAACGGTTTCTGCCGGCCAGGGCGCCACCGTGACCATTTCAGCCGCTCAGGTTGAGACGCTCATGCTCAGCGGCGACAGCACGGCGACCATTACTTCGGCGGCGGTTCCGCTCTCCTCGTTCTCGGATGCGGAGCTTACCCTTGGTTACGGGACCAGCGCGAACGGGCTGACGGTCGGGTCGGGCGCGACGTTGCAGATGAATGGCGGCACGGCTGTCGGGACCACTGTGAGCGGCACGTCGGCGGTGGAGCGTCTTCTTGCAGCACCCCTGTCGGGTGGTCCCGCCGATACCGGATTCGACATTCTCAGCAGCGGTTCGCAGACGGTTTATTTCGGTGTCAGCGTCGCGAGTGGCACTGTTGATGACGGTGGCACACAGTATCTCATGTCCACGGCCTCCGCCGACCATGTGATCATTGCTTCCGGCGGCGGGCAGTTTCTCTCGTCAGGCGCTGTTGCCACGGATGATCTGGTCGAGGCCGGTGCGTCCGTTGTCGATAACGGCACGCTTATCTTCGACGGACAGAGCACGATACAGGGTCAGATCAGCGGCTCCGGCACGATCGGACAGACGGGGGATTACGATACGCTGCGCTTTGCCTCGGGCGCGCTAGCGGCGTTTTCCGGCACCATTGATATGGCGGGGGGCGCGGTTGTCGTTGCCGACGGGCAGGAGGCCGCGAACATCACCTTCGATTTTACCGCATCCGGCGCCGGAACCCTGACTCTTGGCGACACGCTTCCCTCCTCTGTTACCGTGTCCGGATTCGCGTCCGGCGACAGGATCGTTCTCTCCGGTGTCACCTCTGGCGCGACGCTGGAAGTCAGCAGCGGGTCTCAGATTCTGCTCGAATCGGGTGGAGCCGTCATTGAGACCATCCACCTGAACAGTGGTCTTGATTACAGCGCCGCCGGGCTGACGCTGACCGAACAGGCGGATGGCGAGACTGCTGTTCTGACGATCGGGGGCACCGCTTCAAATTATGTGGACACGGTCGTCACGTCCCAAACCGTTTCGGCCATTGTGTCATCCGGCGAGGGCGCGGTGATTTCCGCTGGTACCACCGCTATCGGGACGACGGTCGATTCCGGCGGGCGTCTCTATGTCGACGGGACCGGTATTCAGGGGATCGTGTCGAGTGGCGGAAGCGAGACCGTGCGGTCCGGGGGCGCCACAAGCCAGACCACGGTGCGGGCCGGGGGTGAGACCATCGTTGAAGCCGGCGGAACGGCGGACGGGACGACCGTTGATGGCGGAACGCAGGACGTTTCCGGTGGAACGGTCACTGACGCCGTGATCCTCGGGGGCTTCGGTGACACGCTTTACGATCCGACATCTCCCGGGGTGCAGATGATTGGCAGCGGGGGCGTTGCCAGCGGCACGCTTGTCGAGGTCGGGTCCGCCACCAATTACACGCTGCTGGATTCTCCGCTCTACTCCGACGTCTCGCAGGATGTCGCAGCCGGGGGGACTGTCATCGACACGACGCTCACCGGCGGACGTTATGCGTGGCAGTATCACTTCACGTTGCAGTGGAGCTACGGGACGGCCACCGAAACCGTTGAGTCCGGCGGCACGGCAGTTCATACGACGGTCAATGTCGGCGCTGTAATGGTTGTCGAGACCGGTGGCGCCGCGTCGAATGTCGTTCTCGACGGCGGATCGCTGACCCTGGCGGGCGGCGCGCTTTATTCCGGGGTTCTGACCTTCGCGCCGATTACCGCGACCAGTTCGTCACCTGATCCGACGGGGTCCGCCCTGGTTCTTACGACATCGCAGATTTCAGGCATGACGATTGCGGGCTTCGACGTGATCGGCACCACGACCACGGTGGGTTATGGGTATGTCGGCAGCACTACGATCAACACAATCAACAGTATTGTCATTACCGATTTAACTTTTGCCGGGACCAGTGGTGAAGTCGATACGGCCATGATTGGCGCGGACGATCTTCTGACCGTTACTGAGGGCAATGAAACGGTCACGCTGCAACTCAGCGGCACGTTCGGATCGGATTTCTATTTTCAGGCCGCGCCCGGCGGGGGAACGGAGATTACCTACGGCGTGCCCTGCTACTGCCCGGGCACGCTCATTGCCACGCCGGAGGGGCAGCGTCCGATCGAGGATCTTGTGGTCGGGGATCTCATTCTCACGGCCTCGGGTGGCGCGCGTCCGATCCGCTGGATTGGTCGCCGGAGCTATGACGGCCGCTTTGCCCGTGGGAATCCGGATATCATGCCGGTTATTTTCCGGCCCGGTTCGCTTGGAAGCGATGCATCGGGCGAGACGGTTCCCCGGCGCAGGCTGGTTGTTTCTCCGCTCCATGCGATGGCGCTGGACGGCTGTCTCGTTCCGGCGCGGCTGCTTCTGAACGGCACATCCATTGTGCAGATGCAGCAGACCGACCGTGTCGATTACATCCATATCGAACTTGATACGCACGATATTCTTCTGGCTGAGGGCGCGGCGTCGGAGACTTTTGTGGACGATGGAAGTCGCGGCATGTTCCACAATGCCGGGGAGTTCGACGCGCTTTATCCGGATGCGCTTCCGGCTGAGAGCAGCGGGCGTTCCGGTCTCTTCTGTCTTCCCCGGATTGAAGACGGTCCTGCGCTGGAAGCTCTGCGCACCCGGCTGGCCGGTCAGGGCAAGGCTCTTGCGGAACGTTGGGGGATCAGGGGTTTCATTGATGTGATCAGTGCCCGCACGATTGAGGGCTGGGCGCGTTGCGATGCTTTTCCTGACGAGCCACGCACGCTGAGTGTCCGGTGTGACAATATTGAGACTGGTCGTGTCACAGCCGACCGGTTCCGCGCTGATCTGACCGAAAACGGGCGCTTCAGCGGAAAATCAGGCTTTGTGCTGCGGCTGGATCAACCGGTTTCCGGCGCGCTGATTACCGTGACCGATCTTGAGACGGGAACTCCGCTTCTCCGTGCCGTTCAGGATGGGTGCCGGGCGGATGCCGCCTGAGCGGAACAGGGCTTCCGTGCCTGCGGCCCGTGATGGTCGCGGGCGGGCGCGGCGTTGGGAAAACGTTCAGTCTTTTCTGCGACTCTGCGTGCCATGTCCGCAGAATCCTTCCCGCCAGCCACATTTCCGGTCAGCGACAAATCCGGCCAAAGCGCCGTTACCGGATTTATCGACACGATCACGCATATCCCGGGACAGGGCTGGCACCTGGCGGGCTGGGCCAGGGATACGTCCGGCCGGAACGCCGTCGTCACCGTCGCCGTGCTCTGGCATGGCGAGCCGGTTGCGGAAGGACCGGCCATTGCATTTCGTGAGGACCTCGTTGTGCCCGGGCAGGCGGACGGGTGCCATGCTTTTGAATTTCTGATCCCGGAAGCGACCGCACCGGCGACGAGTCCGGCGGCTTTCGATGTTGTCACCCTGCCCGACCGCACGCCTCTGGCGAGGTCGGCGGACCAGCCCCGGATAAAGCCGGTTTCGCTCCGCAGTTCGGTGGATGTTATCGGGCGGGATCGCGTGGCCGGCTGGGTGCGCGATGACGGGGCTCCGGAAAGCAGGCTGGGAATTGTTGTCACTGTCGATGGTGCTCTGGTCCGGCGTGTGCTTGCCAACAAGTTGCGGGCCGATCTGCGCGATAACGGGTTCGGCGACGGGCGCTATGGGTTCGACCTGCCTCTGGCGCCGCCTTTGTCCGCTGACACGGACCATACCGTTGCTGTCATCTGTGCTGAGACCGGCGAGGATCTGCCCGGGTCTCCGTTCCATTTCGCGGCGACGAGGCGGTTCAATGAGACCTTCCGCCAGCATGTTCGCCAGACGCTGAGCGGGCTTACGTCCGGTGCTCACCGTGAACAGGCCCTGCAATTTCTCTCCGCTGAACTGACAGGGCTTCGCCGGCAGCAGGGCCGTGACGATGCCCGTCTTCTGGCTACGGAACTCCATCGGGAGGCCAGGCGGTCGGGCGGGAAAGAGGTCGGGCCGACGTCGGACCGCATTCTCTTTATTGACGATCGCGCGCCCGATCCGACGCGGGATGCCGGCTCCTGCGCACTTCTGTCCCATATGCAGGCGGCCCGGGCGCTGGGCTATGATGTGTGTTTTATCGCGTCTGTTATCGATGCGACCCGGGCGTCGGCCCGTGAGCTTGAAAAGCTTGGGATCACCTGTTTTCATCCGCCGACCTGGCCCGATGTGGAAATGCTTCTCCGGGCGCAGGCGGGTTCGTTCGACGCGATCTATTTTCATCGCCTTTCGAATGCGTCCCGCTATCTCTCTCTTGCCCGGCACTACATACCGGGCGCCCGGCTGATCTCCGGCGTTGCCGATCTCGCTTATCTCAGGATCGAGCGCCAGGCTATGATCGAGGGACGTCCCGAACTCCGGATTCTCGCCGGTCAGGAGCGTGTTCGGGAACATATGGCGACCTGGGCGTCCCACGCCGTTATCACCCATTCTTCCGTTGAGGCGACGCTCCTCGGGCGGGCTGTTCCGACCGCGCATATTCATGTCGTGCCCTGGCACATTCCCGAAAAGCCGGCGCCCCTGCCCTTTCCTGACCGGCATGGGATCGCCTTTGTCGCCCATTACGGACATGCGCCTAATCTCGATGCCGCCAAATGGCTTTCCGAGGACATTTTCCCTCTTATCCGCGAAGAGTTTCCGGAGGCCGAACTTCTGCTGATCGGCAGCGCGATGCCTGACGTTATCGTCCGCATGGGGGACCTGCCGGGCATTCGCGTTCTGGGGCATGTTTCGGATCTTACGGGGCTGCTGCGGACCGTGCGCGTCACCATTGCGCCGCTGCGTTTTGGTGCCGGCATTAAAAGCAAGGTTCTCGAAAGCTGGGCAGCGGGGCTTCCCTGCGTCGCGACGCCTATGGCTGTTGAGGGGCTGGAGCTTCCGCCTGCTCTTTCGGGTTGCGTTGCCAGCAGCGCGGAGGCGCTTGCCGCGCTTACGGTCATGCTCTGCCGGGATCGGGCGAAAGCGGAGGCGGTCTCGGAGGCGGGGTTTGATTACGTCAGATCGCACCTGAATGCAGACGTGGTCAGAACGAGTCTTGGGAGAGCGCTGGGGACTCTTTCACATGATCGGGCGGCGGATCGGTGATCCGGCGCTGTGGATTGTGACGGCGAGGTTCGGGACTCTGCGGGCCTTAACTGTTGATGCGTGATGTTTGCACCGCCAGAGCTTTGCGGGGACTGTCATGCGAAGGCGCGCCATGCCGGCGGTCTCTGCACGCCGAATAGTTTATAAAACCGGTTCCCAAAGGCCCCGGCCTTTGGTGGATTTCAGGACAAAGCCCTGAGAAAAGCAGCAACACTTAACGCCCACAGAGCCACGTTCAACGATCAGGCCATGGCGGCCTGGGCAATGACGGTGTCCGGCTGCATGGATTTCGGCCAGCGCCGATGCAGCCAGAGCCATGACCCCGGACGTTCCCTGACCCAGCGCCCGAGCGTGTCGTTCATGGCCATGCAGATCGCCTTCAGATCGCTCTGACGCTCTCCGGTGAGAGACACGTCGAGAGGGGCTTCGCAAACAAGCCGGAAGCGGGCGGGTCCGAGGCGCACGACGTAAACCGGCACAACCGGCAGGCTGAATCGCAGGGCCATCTGGGCCACGGCGGGCGCGGTCATGGCCTCCCGGCCCATGAACGGGATGGACAGTCCGTCATTCATCTTCTGATCGATGAGAAATCCGAGAGAGCCGCCCGCGCGGAGATGAGCGAGCGCCAGACGCGCGCCTCTGGCGCCCTTTGGGAACATTTTGCTTCCCGTGCCAAGCGCCCGCTGGCGCAATGCCTGGGTCGTGCGGTCGATCACCGGATTTGAGCTGGCGCGGTAAAAGCCGGATACCTCAAACCCGAGACTGCCGGCGATCGGCAGGATCATTTCCCAGTTGCCGCAATGTCCGGAGAAAAAAAGCGCCTGACTGCCGCTGTTTCTGAGGGCTTCAAGATGCTCTTCGCCCTCCACCTCCCAGCCGGGACCGGACACCGTGCGGCCGAACCGGTGCAGGTAGGGCAATTCCGCGACATTTCGCCCCAGATTGTCCCATACGTCCCGAATAATGCGCTGCCGTTGCGCACTGTCCAGTTCGGGCATGATGCAGCGAAGATTTTTATCCGCCACGCCGGAGGCCGACAGCCTCATGCCGATGCGACGTGTCAGATAGCCCCCCACATTGGAGGCGTAGCGGGGGCCGGGGAGCCGAAGCAGGGCGATGATCTGCCAGAGAGCATACATCTGGACGAACTGAAAAACGCGCCGCAGCGTGAACAGAATGAATGTCATGAGTGTGCATGGCATTGAATCCGCTCCGGCGGAAAAACGAAATGTGACGAAACCCGCCGGATGGAGACGGTTTCGTAACACCGGGTCCGGGCTGGCAGTGCCTCACCTGTTGTCTCTGTTCATGCCGGAATCCGGAGGGCGGAATCCGGAGCAGAGTTCCCGCTGACCGGCGCCGTCGCTGACCGGTCCGACAGGGATGGTATAACGACGCCCGTTCATCGCTCGCTGCGGTTGCATTCCGGGCCGATGCCCTGCATGTTCCCGCCGCCATAAACTTACCGGCAAGAAGAGGCATCCGTGGCCGCCCACAAACAGCACAACAGCGCCTGTCCACATGACAGAGAACGGTCTTTCACACGATGATGTATTACAGCCGGATTAAACTGTTATCCGTCATTTCAGTCTGTCTGATCGGCCTGCTGCTGTGCGTTCCCAATTTTGTCCGCAAGCCGGCTGTCTCCATTCCCTGGCCGCAGATTCATCTTGGTCTGGATCTGCGTGGCGGGTCGTATCTGCTGATGCAGGTTGATCTGTCGTCTCTGACGCATGATCGGCTTCAGAGTCTCTCGGAGGCCGCGCGGCAGTCCCTTCTGGTCGCGGGTCTCGGTTACAGAGACATCAACACTGACACAAAACAGGGTGTTTTCTCTTTTCATCCCCGCGATCCATCCGAGAAGGACCGTGATCTTAAAGTTGTCAGCGACATGCCCCGCGCTGTTGCCGACGAATTTTCCGTCTCGGCCCGGCCGGACGGCAGTATTGCTCTGACGCTTTCGCAGGAAGCCATGAGGGCGCGGGCGCGCGATGCCGTCACGCAGGCGATTGAGATCGTCCGGCGCCGGATCGACGCCACGGGCGCGGTCGATCCGGAAATCACCCGCCAGGGCGAAGACCGGATTATCGTCGAGTTGCCGGGGATCAGTGATCCGGAGCGGATCAAGGCTCTGCTGGGCACGACGGCGCGGATGACGTTCCGGCTGGTGGACGAGTTGCCGGCGGGAAGTTCGGTGGCGCCTCCGGGGGATACGCTTCTTCCGAGCACGGAGATGCCCGGGCAGATGCTTGCGGTGCGCGATCATATCGACGTCGATGGCGCGGATCTGGTGAATGCCGGTGCGACGACGGACGAGCAGACGGGTGGCTGGGCGGTGAATTTCACGCTCAATTCGGTCGGGACGCGGGCGTTTTCGGCGGTGACTCAGGCCAATGTCGGACGGCGCTTTGCCATCGTGCTTGATAACAAGGTTATTGAAGCGCCGGTCATCCGCTCCGCCATCACGGGTGGCAGCGGCATTATCACCGGTAATTTCGATGCCCGGAAGGCGACCGATCTGGGGCTGCTGCTCCGCGCGGGTGCGCTGCCGGTGCCGCTGACGGTGATTGAGGAGCGTTCGATTGGTCCGTCGCTTGGTGCCGATTCGATCCGTGCGGGCGCGCTCAGTCTTCTTTCGGGCTTCCTGCTGGTTATTGTGTTTATGGCGCTGTTCTATGGCCGCTTCGGCTGGTACGCGAACATTGCGCTGTTCGCGAACCTGACCCTGATGCTTGCCATTCTCTCGCTTTTTGGCGCGACGCTTACGCTGCCGGGGATGGCCGGCATGCTGCTGACCCTCGGCATGGCCGTGGACGCCAACATCCTTATTGTTGAGCGTATCCGCGAAGAACTGAAACGGGGGCGCACGCCTCTTGCCGCCATGCAGGCGGGTTTCGAGCGTGCCACCTCCACTATTCTGGACAGTAATGCGACGGCTTTTCTGGCTCATGTCATGCTGTTTGTATTTGGCACCGGCCCCGTGCGGGGTTTTGCGCTCACGATTACGATCGGCATCGCGACAACGCTGTTCACGACGCTGTTTCTCTCCCGCCTTCTGATGGTGCGCTGGTACGCCCTTGCCCGCCCCTCCACCCTTCCCGTTTAGGCCGAAGCGTTATGTCTGGACGTCCTCTGCTGCGTTTCGTCCGCGGCGACACACACATCAACTTCATGCGCGGCCGTTTTCTCGGTCTTGCAACCTCGGCCATTCTGTCGCTGGCGTCGCTGGTGCTGTTCTTCCATCCGGGGCTGACGCTGGGGCTGGATTTCAAGGGCGGGATCGTTGTGGAGGCCCGGACGGACGGGCCGGCTGACTTTGGCAAGATTCGTGGGGCGCTGGCGGCGCATCACATCGAGGCCGCGGGTGTGCAGGCGTTTGGCGGGAACAATGATGTTCTGATCCGGCTCGGTGCTGACGAGAACACCAACACCAATGCGGTTATTGACCAGGTGCGTCATGCCATAGCCGAGGCGCAGCCGGGGGCGACGGTGCTTCGGGCGGATGCGGTGGGGGCGTCGGTTTCGGCGGAGCTGCTGCGCAACGGTCTGCTGGCTCTCGGGCTCAGTCTGGTGATGATTCTGGCTTATATCTGGTTCCGGTTCGAATGGGAGTTCGCGCTCAGCGCGGTCGTGACGCTGGTTCTCGATCTGACGAAGACCGTCGGGTTTCTGGTTCTCACTCATTTTGAGTTTGATCTGGTGATGGTGGCGGCGATTCTGACGATCCTTGGTTATTCCACGAACGATAAGGTCGTGGTGTATGACCGGGTGCGTGAGAATCTGCGTCGGTACCGGACGATGCCGTTGCGGGAACTGATTGATCTGTCGATCAATGAGACTCTGAACCGGACGCTGGGCACATCGACGACAGTGTTTCTGGCGGCGTTGCCGCTGGCGATCTTCGGGGGGAGCAGTCTGTCCGGGTTTGCCTGGGTGATGCTGTTTGGGATCGTGGTTGGCACGTCGTCTTCGATCTTTATTGCGGCGCCGCTTCTGCTGCTGCTGGGTGAGAAGCGGCTGCGGAAGGATACGAAGCCGGTTACGAGGTAAGGCGGTCCCTGCCCTGTTGATGCCGGGTCCGGGCAACGCGGGGTGGCGGGTTCTGGTTTCAGGACAGGATATTCGGAGGGCGGCATGCGGGCATGGATGATTGTTGCGGGGCTTCTGGCGGGTGGCCCGGCGCTGGCTCAGGATTGCGTGCTGGCTTCGACCGAGGTGCTTTATGAGCCTCAGAAGGGCGTGGGACAGTGTTTCGAGCTGATCCTGAAGCCGTCTTATCTGGCGTCTGAACGGATCGGGGCGGATACGATTGCCGTCACCGATAACGATCGGGTGCTTGCTGTTTATCATCATGCCGATGAATCGAAATTCGGGCAGTGGGCGCGGGTGATGAAGAATCCGGCGGCGGCAGTGAATGGGCAGAAGGTGCCGGCTTTTACTGTGACCGGGTATCCGAAGACGGGGTCTTCTTCGCGCTGAGAGGCTGCGATGTTCTGCTTTCGGCGCGCGGGGTTTCGGTATTTTGCGGTCCTGCGTGCCGGACGATGCGTTTTTCGCTTCTTTCGCGGTGGACGTGACGGAATTATCTGCTTCCGGCGTAAGCATTCCCTGTAGAATGTACCGGCCAGATTCGAATGAATGAGGCGGGAGATGGTGATTCCCGCCGCGGTGCCGGCATAGGAGGTCGGAGGGTACAGCACGGTATTCGGCAATGTGACGAAATCGGTCTTTGTGCTTTACCTGGCTGACTGCAGGGCGGTCAGCATGTGCGGGGTCAGCTTTTTTTCCGGTGCGAACATCATCGGGCTGAAGACCGCGACGAACGGAATAACGGTATCGGGGACGAAGGCGCCTTTTTCGTTCGGAGTGCGTGTGATTGCGATCGGTTGATTCTGTGAGATCTGGATGGCGCGCATGAAATGGTTGGATTCATCGGCCACCTGGAATGGCGGGGTCAGCAGCAGGCAGACCGGCCCGGCGATCAGCATGAACAGGCCGAAGAGTTTACAGACAGGCCAGCCGGAGAAATATGCGAACAGGTTTGTAAAGCGGATTTCCGGAGATTTCTGCTTCGCGATAAATCTGTTCAGTGCGCTGACCAATTTATTCTCCTCCGGGCAGGCTTTTTGCCTGTTATTCCGGGCGTGTAAAGAATGAAGGCTGGCTGTGCGGGTGTAAAAGTCGTTCCGGGACACGGGTGGCAATGAGAATTGCGGGATCGCCTGGATTTCAGAGGAAGGTCCTGACAAATTCGTCGAGTTCATCGGCTTCGGCTGCGGGTTTGTCGGTTCTTATACGGGCGACGCGGGGGAAGCGGAGGGCGACGCCGCTTTTGTGTCGTTTTGAATACTGCGCGGCGTCGAAAGCGATTTCCAGGACGAGGCCCTGCTCGACTTCGCGGACCGGGCCGAAGCGGGCGGTGGTATGGGCGCGGACCCAGCGGTCGAGGAATTTCAGTTCCTCATCGGTAAAACCGGAATAGGCTTTACCGATGGGCACGAGTTCGCGGCCGTTCTCGCCTTCCCGCCACAGGCCGAAGGTATAATCGGAATAGAAGCTGCTGCGTTTGCCGTGTCCGCGCTGGGCATACATCATAACGGCATCGACGGTCAGGGGCTCGCGTTTCCATTTCCACCAGGGGCCGCGCGGGCGTCCGGGGACATAGGGGCTGTCGGCGCGTTTGAGCATCAGGCCTTCGATGCCTTCTGAGCGCGCGCTTTCGCGCAGGGCGGCGAGTTCGCTGAAATTTTCGAAGGGGATCAGTTCGGACAGTGTCATGCGGGGCGGGGACAGCCGGGCGAACCAGGTTTCGAGTCTTTTTCTGCGGGCGTCGAAGGGCAGATTTCTGAGGTCTTCGCCATCTTCGAACAGGATGTCGTAGAGGCGCACGCCGGCGGGGCGGTCGCGGAGCATGGTTCTGGCCGGTGATTTCCGGTTGAGGCGTTGTTGCAGGTCGGCGAAGGGGGCGGGTTCGTCGCCCTGCATGACGAGCAGTTCGCCGTCGAGCACGACGTGGCTGTCGAGGTCGGTGAGGATTTCCAGCAGGTCGGGGAAAGCGTGGCCGATATCTTCGGCGGTTCGGGTGTAGACCCGTTCTCCGCCAAGGGTTTTCACGAGCTGGGCACGGATGCCGTCCCATTTCCATTCGGCGCGCCAGTCTGACGGATTGAAGGTGGTCAGATCGACGCCTTCCAGCGACTGGGCAAGCATGGGGGGTCTGAAGACGGGGGCGTCTTTCGGGTCGGGCCTGGGGGCGTGGCCGCTGATCCAGGCGAAGAGCGGGGTGTAGGGTGGTTCCAGGCCGTGCCAGACTTCCTCGATTTCGTCGGGTGTGACGCTGCCTGATTCGGCCAGGGCGGTTTTGGCCAGGCGGGCTGAGGCGCCGACACGCAGGGAGCCGGTGATGAGTTTCAGGATGGCGTAGCGGGAAGAGCTGTCGGAGATGTCGAGCCATCCGGCCACAAGTTCCGGCAGGTCTGCTTTTGGCGTGGTTTTCAGGGCTTCGACGACTTCGGCCAGGCCTGGGGGCAGGCTGTTCGGGCGTTCCGCCCTGCCCCGCCAGATCAGCGCGACCGTTTCGGCGAGGTCTCCGACATAGTCATAGGACCAGGCGAAGAGTTCCGGGTCGGTGCGTTCCATGGCGAGGGCGCGGAGCATGGCGGGTTTTGCCGCCGTGAAGGACAGCGCGCCGGCCATTGCGGCGAGGGCGTATCCGCGATCGGGATCGGGGGTTTCGGCAAAGTAGTTTTTCAGCAGGGCGATTTTCGTATTGCGGGAGGGGGTGAAGGCGAGCCGTTCCAGCAGGGCGGCGAAGGCGATCATGCCGTGACCTCGTCGGCTTCGGTTTCACTTTCGGTTTCGTCTTCCTCTTCGTAGCCGACAAGACGGAGGGCGCGGCCCTTGATGCCGCGCAGGCCGAGGGCGTGGATGAGGGCTTCCTCTCTTCCGTGTGTGACCCAGACTTCGGAGGCGCCGGTTTCCTCGCAGGTTTTGAGGAGCGCGTCCCAGTCGGCATGATCGCTGATGATGAGAGGAAGTTCCACGCCGCGTGCTTTGGCGCGTTGCCGGACCTGCATCCATCCTGACGCGAGGCAGACGACCGGGTCGGCGAGGCGTCTGGCCCAGCGGTCGGCGATGGCGGAGGGTGGTGCGAGCACGATGCCGCCGCGCAGTTCGGCTTTTTCGGCGACGGTAGCCTGTTTTAATTCTCCGAGCGGGATGCCGAATGTTTCGTAAAGCGCGCACATACTGATGAGAGCGCCGTGCAGCCAGACGGGTCTGTCGTAGCCGCTCTGTCTGAGCAGGGCGATCAGGCGCTGGCATTTGCCGAGCGCGTAACAGCCGACGACGTGGGTTCTGTCCGGAAAGAGTCTGAGATTATGGAGGAGTTTCGCGATTTCGTGGGCCGGGTCCGGGTGACGGAAGACTGGCAGGGCGAAGGTGGCTTCCGTGACGAAGAGATCGCAGGGCACGACCTGGAAGGGTTCGCAGGTCGGGTCGGGAGCGCGTTTGTAATCGCCGCTGACGACGGCGCGTTGTCCTTCGTAGTCCATGACGATCTGGGCGCTGCCGGCGACGTGGCCGGCGGGGGCGAGCCGGAGTGTGACACCGTTAATGGTGATTTCTTCACCGTATGCGAGGGGCTGCTGCACGTCGCCGGCGCGGTCGTCGCCCATGCGGAGGCGCATGATGGCGAGGGTTTCCGGTGTGGCGATGACGCGCCTGTGGCCGGGGCGCGCGTGGTCGGAGTGGCCGTGGCTGATGACGGCGCATGCGACGGGGCGCAGCGGGTCGATGTAGAAACCACCCGGAATGCAGAACAGTCCTTCCGGTTCAGGTGCCAGCCAGTCCATATTCACCCCTCCCGCTTACAACGCCTGAACCTGATCCGGTGTTCCGCGTTTGTTCAGTTATATGAGAGATCCGCTTCCTCCGGTATTCAGAACGTGGTTCGCGCGGCGTGGCTGGCGCATCCATCCGCATCAGCTTGCGATGATCGAAGCGGCTCGACGCGGGGAATCAACGCTTCTGATCGCGCCGACCGGCGGGGGCAAGACCCTGGCCGGCTTTCTGCCCTCTCTCATTGAGTTGTCAGAAAAGCCTGTTCAGCCGCCGAAAATACATACGATCTATGTCAGCCCGCTCAAGGCGCTTTCGACCAACATTGCCGACAGTCTGTCCCGCACCGTTGCGGAGATGGGGCTGCCGGTTTGCATAGAGACCCGCACTGGTGACACGTCAGCCACGCAGAGAAAGCGCCAGCAGAAAACGCCGCCGCATATTCTGCTGACGACGCCGGAGAGTCTGAGTCTGCTGCTCTCATATCCGGATGCGGCCGGGACTTTTGCCGGGCTCAGAGCGCTTATCATTGATGAAGTTCACGCTCTTGCCGGGACCAAACGGGGCGATCAGCTTGCTCTCTGCGCCGCGCGCCTGAATACGCTCGCGCCCGCGCTCCGGCGCAGCGGCCTTTCCGCCACGGTTTCCTGTCCGGATGCGATCGCGGCCTGGGTGTCTCCGACCGGGAATGCGGATGACATCCGTCGGGTCGTTGCGTGCGAGGGGGCGGAGCCGGACGTGTCGCTGCTGCTGCCAGACCGGAACGGGTATCTTCCGTGGTCGGGTCGCATGGGTCTGGGGAGCACGACGGCCATTCTGACTGAGATCGCGCGGACGCGGCTCACCATTGTTTTCGTCAATTCCCGTGCTCAGGCTGAGCTGCTGTTTCAGGAACTTTGGAAACATAACACCGACAATCTGCCCATCGGTCTGCATCACGGCAGTCTTGGCGCGGAGAAGCGGCTGCGCGTGGAACAGGCGATGGCTGCCGGGCAGCTTCGCGCTGTTGTCGCCACGTCTTCGCTGGATCTCGGGATCGACTGGGGCGATGTGGAGCAGATCATCCAGGTTGGTGCTCCGAAGGAAGTCACCCGTCTGGTGCAGCGGATCGGGCGGGCGAATCATCGCATGAACGAACCTTCTCGCGCGCTTCTCGCGCCGGCCAGCCGGTTTGAGGTTCTGGAATGCGAGGCGGCGAAGGAGGCGGTTGCGGCCCGCGATCTGGACGGGCCGCCTCCGGGGCCCGGCACGCTCGATGTTCTGGCCCAGCACATCATGGTCACGGCGTGCAGCGGTCCTTTCTTTCCGGACGCGCTTTACGATGAGGTTCGCCGCGCCGCGCCTTATTGGGCTCTGTCGCGAAAAGATTTCGATGATGTGCTGGGGTTTGTTCAGGACGGGGGCTACGCGCTTAAGGCGTATGAGCGTCACCACCGGTTGTTTCGTGATTCCCTCGGGCAGTTCTGGGTTCGCAACGAGCGGATCATGAAGCAGTTTCGCATGAATATCGGCACGATTGTCGATACGCCGATGCTGCGGGTCAGAACCCGCGGGGGGAAGCAGATCGGCGAGATCGACGAATACTTTGCCTCAACCCTGGTTCCGGGCGATACGTTCCTGCTCAGCGGCGAGCTTTTCCGGTTTATCGGGATGCGGGACACGACGGTTCAGGTCTCAAAGGGCAGTTCGAAGGAGCCTCGTATTCCTGTTTACGGGGGTAACCGGCTTTCCATTTCGGCCAGTCTTGCCTCCCGTGTCCGGGCCATGCTGCATAATCCCGATGCGTGGCATGTTCTGCCGGAACCGGTGCGGAACTGGCTGGACATGCAGCGGCGCCGTTCTCATCTGCCGGGCGCTGACAATCTTCTTGTTGAGACATTTCCGCATCGCAACCGGTGGTATCTTGTGGCGTGCTGTTTTGAAGGGCGCAATGCTCATCAGACCCTGGGCATGCTTCTTACGAAGCGGCTGGAGCAGGCGGGCGCCGGTCCGCTTGGGTTTGTAGCCAGCGATTACATGCTCGCCTGCTGGTCTGTTCGGGAACCTGTTAATATTGACAGGCTGTTTGACGAGGACATGCTGGGCGACGACCTGACTGAGTGGACCGCGAACAGTGCCATGCTGCGCCGGACGTTCCGGGATGTTGCGATCATCTCCGGGCTCATTGAGCGCAATCATCCCGGGCGTGAAAAAAGCCGGCGCCAGATGACCATCAGCAGCGATCTGCTCTACGATGTTCTGCGCAGGCACGATCCCGATCATGTTCTGCTTCGCGCCACCCGGGCGGACGCCGCTCATGGTCTTACGGATCTTGACCGGATTGCCGCCATGCTGAAGCGGATCAGGGGCCGCATCGACCATGTGCGTCTGTCGCGCGTCTCTCCCCTCTCCGTCCCGCTCATGCTTGAACTCGGTCGGGAAAAAATCAAAGGTGGTGCGGGAGAGGAGCAGCTTCTTGCTGAAGCGGACGCGCTTTTTGCCGAAGCGGACGCATCCGGATGACAGCTTCACCCGTTATTCTGGCGGGCGAGACGCTTCTGCTGCTGCCGGAAGGCGCGGTCTTTCATCCTGCCGGCAGGACGCTGATTGTCGCTGATCTTCATCTGGAAAAAAGTTCGTCCCGTCGGGAGGCGGGGCTATTGCTGCCTCCTTACGATACCGGTGTGACTCTGGAGCGCCTTACGGCTCTTGCTACACACTGGCAGCCGCAACGGATCATTGCTCTTGGTGACAGTTTTCACGACCGCGAGGCCGGCGAGCGGCTCTTATCCGCTGACCGGGCGCGTCTGGCTGTTCTTGGGGAGATGGCGGAGCTGCTCTGGCTGACCGGCAATCATGATCCGGTTGCTCCGGCAGATCTGCCCGGAGTCTGGCAGGCGGAGCATCAGGAGGGGCCGCTCCTGTTCCGTCATATTCCGGCTGGCGTCGTTCCGCCGGGGTTTGCTGAACTGGCCGGACATTTTCATCCGAAAGCACGTGTCACGCTCAGGGGGCATACGCTGTCGCGGCCGTGTTTCGTAATGGACGGGCGGCGTTTGCTGCTGCCTGCTTCCGGCGCCACCACGGGCGGGCTGGATGTGCGGGACCCCGCTATTTCCGGGCTTTTTCCGGGTCCGATGCAGCTCTGGCTGAGGGGGAGGAACCGTCTCTTCCGGATGACCTTACGCGCGGGCGATGTGGAGTAACTGTTTTACGGATCAGACGGGGGTGGCCGGGGGGCGCCATAATCGGAAGGCTGTGTCATCGCCAGTAACTGCTGCACGGCCTGGCTGGCCGCCGCCAGGTTGGAGCCGGACGGGTAGGCTGTTTCCTTCATCACGGCCAGCAGGGCCGCGCGGTCCGCGATCAGAAGTCCTGACAGTTTCTGCGGGGTCATATCGCCGGACATGACGGTGCCCCGTGCCATGCCATGTGCCATCAGATAGGTGTAAATCAGCGTATGCGGGGTTGTCCTCAGGCTGACCTCCGACGAAGTCTGGCAGGCGGATACCGCGCAGAGCACCGCTATGACACCGGCCGGGCGCAGGGTCGCGCGCAGACGCCTGGATCCCCGACGCAGCATGGCGGAAGTCCGGCCGGGCGGGTGCATGATGTTTTTTCCCTGATGCAACAGGTCATCTTTCCGGTTATGGCGGACGAACCGTCAGGAGGTGGGACGAAAGCACATGCGACCGGCAACTCCGAAACAACGCGGATCACATGGTTCCGAACTTATCCTTCCGCACAGTCGCGGGCAAACCCGGCCCGGCGGACACCCGCGGCATCCGGAACTTATGCTGTCATGAGACTTCCCGATTTTGAAGCCTGGGCCATTTTCGCCAGAGTTGCCGAACACGGTTCTTTCGCGAAAGCCGCCGATGACGTGCAGCTCTCCAGGCCCACCGTTTCCAAAGCCATCACCAGACTCGAAACGTCGCTCGGTCTTTCCCTGTTCAATCGCAGTTCCCGCCAGCTTTCCCTGACGGAGATGGGGCGCCAGCTTCTCGCTCACGCCCGTCAGCTCATTGCTGAAGCGGAGATGGCTGAGGCCGAGGCGCGCGAGACGATGCTGATCCCGACGGGACAGGTGAGAATCGCGGCGCCGATGACGTTCGGGATTCATCATCTGTCACCGCTTCTGCCCGGATTTTTCACCCGCTATCCGGATGTTGATGTCGCCATCGACTTCAGCGACTCTCTTGTGGATGTCATTGCTGATGGCTTCGACTTCGCGGTCCGTATTGCGACCCTCGCCGATTCCTCGCTCAGAACCCGCAAGTTGTGCGATGTCAGGCTGCTTCTGGTCGCCAGCCCCGTCTGGATCGACAGGACGGCGCCTTTACGCAGCCCGCAGGATCTCGAATCCCATAAGGGCTTTGTTTATACCGGCACGAGCACGCCCGGGCTGATCCGCCTGGCCTGTCGCACCGGAGAAACCTGCACGCTCACGCAACGCGCGGGCTTTCGCTCCAACAACGCCGAATCTTTTCTGCCTTCGCTTGAAGCGGGGTTTGGCTACGGGTTTTTCCCCGAATTCATGATCTGGGAGGCTCTGCGCGACGGCCGTCTGAAAAGGCTTCTGCCTGAGTGGCACGCCTCTCATGTCGGCATCTGTCTGGTCTCGCCGCCGAACGCCCTGCGTCCGAAACGCGTCCAGGTTCTTATGGACTATCTGTCCGAAACCGTGCCCGCGGCGCCGTGGGTCCGCCGCGAAACGGACGAACCCACATCTCTGTAATCCGCGTCTCCGGAAGGTGCGGAGGTCGGATCAGGAGGCCAGTTTTGTTGCGATCCCGGCGACATGGGTTCCGAGATATTTCGCGCCGTCCAGTTCCGTTACGGTCGGCTGCCGGGAACCGTCGGCCGCCGCGATGGTCGATGCGCCATAGGGGGTGCCGCCCTCGACCTGATCCAGACGTGTCAGTCCGGCGAAGCTGTAAGGCAGTCCGCTGACGATCATGCCGTGGTGGATCAGGTTGGTCATCAGCGAGAACTGTGTCGTTTCCTGTCCGCCATGCTGGCTGGCCGTGGAGGTAAACACGGCTCCCAGCTTGCCGATCAGGGCGCCTTTTGCCCAGAGGCCGCCAGTCTGGTCCCAGAAATTCGCCATTTGTGACGGCAGACGGCCAAATCGTGTCGGCGCTCCCAGGATAATCGCGTCGTATTCGGGCAGTTCGGCCGGCGTTGCGAGCGGAGCTTTCTGATCGAGCTGGAAATGGCTTGCCTTTGCGACTTCCTCCGGCACCAGTTCCGGAACGCGCTTTACGACGGCTTCGGAACCGGCTTCCCGCACGCCGTCGGCCACGGCGTAAGCCAGCTTTTCGACGTGTCCATAGGATGAATAATAAAGAACCAGCACTTTCGGCATCAGGTCACTCCTTTTCAGATCTTCGCCGTACCGGCGCCGGTTGTTCAGCGCGGATATGCGGCGTTGCAAAGATACTGTCCGCCCGGGCGGGGCACAGAGAAAATAACGAAACGCACGGTTTCGGTTTTTTCCGGAAAATTCCGTGCCCCGGTCAGAACGATTTCAGTAGCCGGTCAAGATATTCCAGTTCCTGAGGCGGACGTGTCCTGTCCGAATCACGCCGGCGAAGCTCTTCCTCGATCTCGTGCGCCCGCTCGCGCGACATCGCATCGGGGATATGGCCGCCCTGATTTGTCCCGCTATCATTGCCTTCTCCCGTCGCGCGGCCCAGCGGATCGCGGTCGGCGTTCTGATCGGAACCGGAGCCTTCATCGCTGCCGTCATCGCCGTCGTCGCCGGAGTCACCCGAGCCGCTCTGGTCATTGCCGCTGCCGTGACCGCCGCCGAAGGAGGGCACGAAACTCGTCGCCCCGGAACCGCCGCCCTTGCTCTGCAATGACTGCTTCATCTGCTGGCGGCTCTGCCGCAGATCCTGAAGCGCCTTCTGCTGCGCCGTCACCGCCTGAGAATCGTTGTTCTGCGCCAGCGCATGTCGCGCGTCCTTCATATCGGCCTGGGCTTTTGCGAATGCCGGGGGCGTCTTGCCTGTCAGTTCCTTAAATTCCTGGCTCAGTTCGTCCGTTGCCCGCATCAGCGCGTGCTGGGAGGCGCGGTCGGCCTGCTGCTGTTCCGCCGACGTGGCTTTCGCAGCGTCCGAATTCTCTGCCGGCCGGGGCTGAGAGGAATCCCCTTCCTGCGCGTTCTGGCCCTGATCATTCTGGCCCTGCCCGTTCGGCCTCGGAGCGGGCTGAGCATTCTGTCCGGGCTGAGGTTCGCTGCCCTCTTCACCTGGCGGAGGGACAAGACCCAGCTTCCGCAGAAGATCCTGCGTCGACATGGTTGAAAGGTCCTGGTCTCCGTCTTCATCCGGCGGAGTCATGCGGTCCCGCCGCGTCGCGTCGGCCCGGTGCGTCTTATCGATCCGTGACTGTGCGTGATCGAGCAGCGAGGTCTGCTGCTTTACCAGATCCTGCAAACCCGCCTCCTGCTCCTGCAACTTCTGCTGTGCCTGCATCTGCTGCGCCATCTGCGCCAGATCCTGTGGCGTTGCATTGCGCATCCGCTCGATGGAATCCTCAAGCTGTTGCAGCTTGTCGCTCGCACCCTCGCGCCCTTCGGCGGCATCGTCCTGAAGCTGCTTCATCAGTTGCTGAAATGCCCGGTCTCCGTTCTTCGACAGGCCCGGCAGATCCGGAACCGCTGTTCCGTCCCGCATTGCCTGTTGTGCGAGCGCCTGCATTTTGCGCGAAATCGCCTGTCTCAGCGCCTGCATCCGGCGCTGCAACTCGGCCTGTTCCTGCGGGCCGTGCGCGTTATCCTCGCGCATATGCCGAAGCTGCTGCTCCACGGCTTCCTGCGCGGCCCGCACATCGATCGACGCCAGGGCGCCTTCAGAACCGCCATGCAGCCGGTCTTCGATATCCAGCGCGAGATCCCACAGCCGCCCGACGGCCTCGTCCCGCGCGGCATCGTCGGCGACGTCCTGATCTTCGAGCAGAGAAGCCGTTGCTGTCAGATTCAGAAACATTCCGGTATTTTCGGCGATTGGTCCCGGTGTTTCACCCAGCGCCGCCAGATCTTCCGCCGCCGCGCTCCGCGATTCCGAACCCAGCGCCAGCCTTTTACGCAGGTCCAGCACGGCCCGCGCCACCGGCGACTTAAACTGCTGCGATCCGAGCGTGAACGTCACCGCCTGGCTTCGTCCTTCCTGGTGACTCACGCTGGTCGCCACCAGAACCGCCGAGACCTGCTCTCCGGCCCATGGATCGGACGACAGATCGGGCGTGGCGGTCCCCTTTGCATCGATCGGATGGCCCGAGAGCGGCAACGGGATGCGCAGCACCCGTTTCTTCGCGAGGAAGGACGGGTGCGCGAGCCGCATTTCCACGACAAGTGAGGCAATCCCGTACGCATGATGCGCCTCGAACGGAATCCGCGTCCGGCGGCCGCCTTTTTCGCCGCCGGGGTCTTTGCCCCATTTGACTGACGGCACGGAGTCCGGCGCGACTGTAATATCCCATCGCGCGATTGTTCGCCCGCGTGCCCGGAGCGCGAGAACGCCCGAAGATTCAAGTTTCCCCTCGACGCGCCATGATCGCCTGTCCAGCGCCTTTAATGTCTGGCCTCCGAGATGCCCCGAAAGTTCCGGCGCGCCGTGCAGTCCGGTCACTGTTGCTGTCAGGACGGCGCCCTGGGGCACGGAGCCCGGGGCCGTGGCACCCGGTGACCCGGTCTGGCTCAGGAAAACCGGGGCCGAAGGGGCATAGGCCGGCGGGGTAATCCATGCTTCCACATGCGGCATCGGCACATCCGGATCGTCCCATCCGGGGACGAACCCGGCCTCAATCCGGCCGGGCGCGTGACTGCCCGCCAGCGCCGCCGCAATCACCACGGCCGGCACCAGCAGCAAAGCAGCCCGCCAGGGATCGCCCGATGCGAACCGCAACTGCGGCCATCCTGTCCGCAGCGGCCCGAGCGCCGCGACAAGGCGGCTCTGATAGGCCGACCACAACGCTCCTGATCCGATCCCCGCCGAGCGGTCTGTCAGGCTGGCCAGTGGCCGGTTCCGCAATCCCGACGCCTGCTCGATCCGCTGGTCCGCTGCCGCGCCGGTCGGTGGCTGGTAACCACGCAGTCCCCGCCGCGCGAGGAGGCCTGTCCCCGCCAGGCATGCCAGTTCGACAAGACCGTGCAGCCAGTCCGGCAGTTGCTGCGGCACCCGCAGGAGTGTTGCCAGGACATAAAGCAACAGAACGGAGAGGGCCGGAATGAGCCGGCGGGCGACCTGTTCCGTTACGAGGACTCTGTGTGCTCTCCGCCGGGCGGCTTCCAGCATCGTCACCGTCGGAGGGAGGCCTGGCAGAACCGGGTCCGTGTTTCCGTGCTGCTGTGCGCCGCTCATGCCGTCTGCTTGATCCATTCCGGAACCACTTCGTCCGCCCACAAAGTTTCCACGTTCTGACGTGGCCGGATCACCGACCATCGCTCGCCATCCACCAGAACCTGGGCTGCCAGTGTGCGTGAATTATACGTGGAACTCATCACCGCTCCGTAAGCTCCGGTGTCCAGCACGGCCACTCTCGCCCCGCGTTCCAGCCGGGGGAGCACCCGTGCCGGCGCGAATGTATCTCCCGACTCACAAACCGGGCCGACAACGGCGACTGTTTCCACATCGGCGACGGCATCGCGGGGTGATAAGGGGACAATTCCATGCCAGGCATCATAAAGAGAAGGCCTCAACAGATCGTTCATCGCCGCATCGAGAATGATGAACGGGACGCCGCCTGTCACCACCTTGCGCAGCACGACCGTTGACAGGAGCACACCGGCCGGCGCCGCGATCCAGCGTCCCGGCTCGATCGCCAGGCGTACGTCCAGGCCACCGAGCTCCGCGCGGATGGCACCGGCCCAGGCGTCCGGCGATCCTTCGCCTTCATCACGGTAACAGATTCCCAGTCCGCCGCCGCAATCCAGCGCGCTGACGGGATAACCCGCTGCCCGCGTGGCTTTCACCAGCGTCGCCAGCCGGGCATAGGCCTCGCGGAACGGTTTTGCCGACAGAATCTGGCTTCCGATATGCATCGCGTAGCCGGCGGGGCGGAGGCCTGGCAGTTCCGAGGCACGCCGGTAAAGCGCGAGCGCCTCGTCATACGGCACGCCGAACTTGTTTTCCGCCACGCCGGTCGTGATCTTGGCATGCGTGCCGGCATCGACGTCCGGATTCACGCGGAGCAGCACTGTCATCTCCCGGTTGCACGCGCTGGCGAGCGCCGAGAGAATCTCAAGCTCTTCGGCGCTTTCGACATTCACCTGGGCGATGCCTTCGGCCAAAGCCAGCCGCAGTTCCGCGTCTGTCTTGCCCACGCCGGAAAACACGATGCGGGAGGCTGGAATCCCTGCATTCCGCGCCCTTCGCAGTTCGCCGCCGCTGACTACATCCGCTCCGAACCCGGTTTCGGACAGGATTCTGAGAACCGCCACATGGTCATTCGCCTTCACCGCGAAGTGCGGCGCGACCGAAAGCCCGGCCTGCGTCATGGCGCCGAGCAGACGCTGCGCCCTTACCCTCAGCGTTCCCGCGCTCATCACCCAGCATGGCGTACCGACCTCATCCGCGATGGCGGAGAGCGGCACGCCTTCGAGCATCAGCCCGCACTGCACATCGGATGTGAGCTGGGGATGCGTTGCGAGAAGGTCGCGCACGGTTGGGTCAGGGGTGGTAAAAACTGTCGGTTCGGCCATTCGCGCACGTTACCGGCTCCGCCTCCGCTCTCCAAGGGGCAACGCGGGGCTGCCGGCTGTTACATGGCAGATGGCCACCTGGCTGATCGGGGGACTTCAGAATAAACGTAGCCTTAACCGATTGGGTAAAGATAAAACGCGCGGCATGGGAACACACCCCCTGAACGGAGCCTGTGGATGAGCAAAACCGCCCCCTGCCTGACCGGCTTCTGGAACGGGCAGTTCACCTATCCCCGCATCCTTAATCCGGAGCATTTCACCGCGTCTCTTTTTGAAGCGGACGGGCTGCTGGGGGGCAGCATTACGGAGCGGGCGAGTTCCGGCACGGCCGGGGGGCTTCGCTTTCTCTCATCCGTGCATGGGAAACGGGATGGGTTTGCCGTCCGTTTCACCAAAACTTACGAAAGCGGCAGCCGTCAGCATGCTGTCATCTATACTGGCATGCTGAGTGGGGATGGCGCTGAGATCGAAGGGCGCTGGCATATCCCTGGCTCCTGGTCGGGGAAGTTCCTGATGATCCGCAATTCCGGTGTCAGTGCAGAAAGTGTGACCGAAACCGAGGAGCTCATCCAGGCGCGGTTCTGAAATATCCATGCCACGGACAGGCGGGCGGGACATTTCAGGCAGGTATTCTGTTGCATATCCGACACGGTGAAAACCGGCTGAATAAAACGGTGATTATTATGCGGCCGGCTTTCCGGTTGCCGGAGAGGGTGCGGGCTACCGGACGACATCGTTGCAGGCTGATTTTCAGTATCCTGAACATCCCGGTGCAACCACAACTTTTCACGATGCGGCCATCCTGGGTGGCCAGTTCACAACGAATTTCTAATTCGCTCCCTGAAGGACGGACGTTACGGCAAGGATATTCACGTCGTGTTATGATCTGCTCCGGAGCTTTCCAGGTTTTCCTGTAAGCTCCGGTCAGATTCACGGCATGGCCTGAAAAAAATCATCTCTTCGTGGCGGTTGTGCCGCTTTTTTTCATCAGACAATCACCCGATCCAGCGCGCCGCAGAACCGCTCCATTTCTCCGGCGGAGCCGACGGTGATTCGTGACGCATTCGGCCACACGGGCCAGTTTCGTCCGATATCGATCCCCTGTTCGGCGAAGGCTGCCTTGACGGGGCCTGCCGGTTTCTTCCAGTCCACGATAAACATGTTGGCGTCACTCGGGATATAGGTGATGCCGCGCTGGCGGAGATGCGCGAATGTTGCTTCGCGCGCGGCGATCATTTCATTGCGACGGCGAACGATATTCTGTGCCTGCAAGAGGCTGGATGACCCGACGGCGACCGCTACGATCGACAGTGTTCCGCTTTGATTTTTGCCGTCGTAGCGCATCATTTTCGCATGCAGTTCCGGCTTTGCGAACGAAAAGCCGAGCCTGAGTCCGGCCATGCCGAACAGCTTGGAGAATGTTCGCAGAACGATCACGTCCTGATTCTGCGCCACCAGATAAGCCGCGCTTTTTGCTTCGGAAAAATGCAGATAGGCCTCGTCCACGAGCACAATGGAGCCGGCGGGCTTGTTCGCGACCAGCCAGGCGATATCCGCGACAGGGGTCAGCGTGCCTGTCGGGTTATTCGGCGAGCAGACATAATAGACGCCCGCGTTCGGATCGGCGGCCAGCATCGCTTTCACATCAGTGGCGTAATTGTTTTCTGGCCGCAGCGGGACTTTCGTGCATTTTACATTCAGCCATGCTGCTGTTCGCCAGGATGCCTCGAAGGTCGGGTCGGCTGTCACCAGGCCGCGTCCGGGCGAGCAGAAGGTGACGACCACACGCGAAAGCGGATCGCTTGAGCCGGGCCAGGGCAGAATGTGGCTTTCCGGCAGGGCTTCGACCTTTGATGCGTTGGTAATAAGCTGAGAGCGGAGGTCTCCCGGTTCGTAACGATTGCCCAGTTTTACTGTTGCCGCGCCTGCGACGGCGGCGGAAGGAAATGGCCCTGTCCAGCATTCGTTGGTGCCGATGCGCACCATATTCCGTTTATCCGGGCGGGACATTTCCGGGATATCCGTCGTCGTGGCGGCCCTGCCCGTGCTCATGAATTTCGGCAGTGTCGCTGCGGCGGCAACGGGCATTCCCAGCAGCGCCGCAATACGACCAAACTGGCGACGGGAATAACCGCGGGCAAGAAGCTCCTCGCGGCCTTCTTTAGAAATCATCGACGTCATCCGGCACTCCTGACACGACCGGCTCCGTGCCGGCTCGGATGCCTAACTCTTTACCTGAGCAGAATGACTGTCAATATCCGGTGCGATTTCGCAACGACGGAACGTGTTGCCGGTCTGTTATATGCCGTTCGCTCCGGGATTAAAGACAGAACTCCGGACTGCGTGTCTGAAACGGGAGAGGCACCCCTGTCGTCATCGGTCCCGGTATGCGGCAAACATGTCGTTCCCTGCCATTTGTCCTCTGTGGGATGATCCGTTTTCTTCGGTCCCTGCCCTCCCAATCCGGCACACCTGCCGCCCGCACTGTTCTGAACTCTTCATCTTGCCTGCCAGCCCGCTGCTTCCTATACATTTTTCCCCTGCCATCCCGGCAGCGAAGAGCCTGAAGAGCCTGTAGGACGTCCGGCCATGACCGAAGAGTTCCACCGCATCCGTCGCCTTCCGCCTTATGTTTTTGCGGAGGTCAACAAGGCCAAGGCCGCCGCCCGGGCGCGGGGTGAGGACATCATCGATCTTGGGATGGGCAATCCTGACACGCCCACGCCGCCGCACATCGTCAAAAAACTGGTGGAAACGGTCGCTGATCCCCGCAGTCACCGCTATTCGGTGAGTCGGGGTATTCCCGGTCTCCGCAAGGCGCTGGCCGGTTATTATGAGCGCCGGTTCGATGTGAAGCTCGATCCGGAAACGGAGGTGATCGCCACGCTGGGCTCGAAGGAGGGCCTCGCCAATCTCGCTTCCGCGATCACCAGCCCCGGCGACACGATCCTGGTGCCGAACCCGTCCTACCCGATCCATCAGTTCGGTTTCATCATCGCCGGCGCTTCCGTTCGCTCCATTCCGGCTCATCCGGACGAGAACATGCTGCGTGCTCTGGAGCGTGCCGTGCGGCACTCCGTGCCGAAGCCCACGGCTCTGATCGTCAACTTTCCGTCGAACCCGACCGCCTATCTGGCCGATCTCGATTTCTATAAGGAAATCGTCGCGTTCTGCCGTAAGGAAGAGATCTTCATCCTTTCCGACCTTGCTTATGCCGAGATCTATTTCGGCGATCTCGTGCCGCCGTCGATCCTTGCCGTGCCGGGCGCGAAAGACATTGCCGTCGAGTTTACGTCTCTGTCCAAGACCTATTCGATGGCGGGCTGGCGCATGGGGTTCGCGGCGGGCAACCCGCATCTGATCGCCGCTCTGACCCGGATCAAATCCTATCTCGATTACGGGGCTTTCACGCCGATTCAGGTTGCTGCCGTCGCGGCGCTCAGTGGTCCGCAGGATTGCGTCGCCGAAATCCGGGCGATGTATAAGGAGCGGCGCGATGTACTACTTCGTGGTCTTCAGGGATCGGGCTGGGATATTCCTTCTCCTGAAGGATCGATGTTTGCGTGGGCGCCGATTCCCGAGCCTTTCCGCGATATGGGCAGCGTGGCTTTCTCCAAACTTCTGTTGCAGGAGGCTGGTGTTGCCGTTGCGCCGGGGCTTGGCTTCGGTGAACATGGCGAGGGCTTTGTCCGCATCGGGCTGGTCGAGAACACACAGCGCCTGCGTCAGGCAACACGCGCCATTCGCGGCTTTCTCAACGCACATGGCGTCGGGCCTGCTCAGCCGGCGTCGAAATCCGATAAACAGCCGGTTCTGGAGGACAGCGCATCGTGACATCAGCCCCCGGACACGCCACATCACCCGGACCTCTGCGGCTTGGCGTGGCCGGGCTTGGTACGGTCGGCGCCGGCCTTATCTCACTACTTCGTGACAATGCTGACATCATAACGGCCCGTGCCGGTCGGCCGATTGAGGTCACTGCCGTGGCGGCCCGGGACCGGCATCGTGATCGCGGGATCGATCTCAGCCGTTTTCGCTGGCATGACACGGTTGCCGGTCTGGTCAGTGATCCGGATGTGGATGTTGTTGTGGAGCTTATTGGCGGGGCGGAAGGCACGGCAAGGGAGCTTGTCGAATCCGCGCTGGCCGGTGGAAAGCCGGTTGTGACCGCCAACAAGGCGCTGATCGCCCTGCATGGTGACAGGCTGGCGCGTCTCAGCGAGCAGAACAGGGCGCCGTTGCTGTTCGAGGCGGCTGTTGCGGGTGGTATCCCCGCCATCAAGACCGTGCGTGAAGGGCTGGCGGCAGACCGTCTTCTGTGGATTGGCGGCATTCTGAACGGAACCTGCAACTACATTCTTACGGCGATGCGCGAAACGGGCCGTGATTTTGCGGATGTGCTCGCTGAAGCTCAGGCTCTGGGGTATGCGGAGGCCGATCCTTCCACAGATGTCGATGGCATCGATGCTGCGCATAAGCTGACGATTCTTGCTTCGCTGGCCTTCGGTAATCCGGTTATTTTCGAAAGTGTTCATGTCGAGGGTATTCGCCGTATCGGTGCGCTTGATTTCAGTTTTGCCCGGACGCTTGGCTACCGGATCAAGCTGATCGGTCTTGCGAGGCAGAGCGAAAACGGGGTTGAAGCCCGGGTGGCGCCATGCCTTGTTCCCGAGACCTCGCCTGTTGCTCAGGTTGACGGCGTCTTCAATGCAGTGATCGCGGAAGGGACGTATGTCGGTCGTCTCATGGTTGAGGGGCGTGGCGCCGGGGCGGGTCCGACGGCCAGCGCCGTGGCGGCGGATCTCATCGATCTCGCGCGCGACACGGCTGTTCCCGTATGGGGCACGCGAACGACCGCTCTCACTCCGGTTCACAGTCGTCCGGTATCCGAACGCGAGGGCGCATTTTATATCCGTCTGGCCGTTGAGGACCGTCCGGGGGTCATTGCCGACATTGCGGCCATCCTCCGGGATTGCAACGTGTCACTTAACAGCATGATCCAGCATCCCTCCGCCACACAGAGCGCGCATGTCCCGCTTGTGCTGGTGACCCATCCCACCCCTGAAGCAGGAATGCAGGCAGCCGTTCATAAAATTACTTCTCTTCCTGTCGTTGTTTCCGAACCGGTTCTGATCAGGATCGAAAACATCTGATGGTGCCATAAAAAAGACTGTTTGACCGCCGACGACCCTGACCGGTGCAGTGCCACGTGATACGAAAACACGGGGATGCTGACTGAGTTTTCAGACTGAATCTGCAACGCAGAAATCCGTTGCCGCCCGGAAAAGGCGGCATCATAACCGGAGAAACGCCATGTCGAGCAAAGCCACTCCCAGATCTTTCGTCGTATCGGATCGCAATCTCGCTCTTGAACTCGTTCGCGTTACGGAAGCCGCTGCTCTGGCTTCTTCGCACTGGACGGGCCGTGGTCAGAAGAATGACGCGGACGGGGCCGCTGTTGAAGCGATGCGCACGGCATTCGATACCGTTGCCATCGATGGCACCGTCGTGATCGGCGAAGGCGAGATGGACGAAGCGCCGATGCTTTATATCGGCGAAAAAGTCGGTGCCGGTGGCCCGGCCATGGACATTGCGGTTGATCCGCTTGAGGGCACCAATCTCTGTGCCAAAGACATGCCCAATGCCATTACTGTTGTTGCTCTTGCGGAACACGGTAACTTCCTGCATGCGCCGGACGTTTACATGGACAAGATTATCGTCGGCGCGGGGCTGCCGGACGATGTGACCGATCTGGACGCGCCCATCGGCGAGAATCTCCGCAATCTGGCGAAGGCGCGCGGCAAGGATATTGGCGAGATTGTTCTCTGTGCTCTGGATCGTGAGCGTCATGCCGAGCTGATTGCGAAAACCCGTGAAGCCGGTGCCAGGGTTCGGCTGATTTCAGATGGTGACGTCGCGGCCGGTATTGCCGCCTGTCTTGATACGGCGACCGTTGATATCTATGCCGGGTCCGGTGGCGCGCCGGAGGGTGTGCTGGCGGCGGCGGCTGTTCGCTGTATGAACGGTCAGATGCAGGCGCGTCTGCTGTTTGAAGACAAGACACAGCGTGAGCGCGCATTAAAGATGAATCCGGGCAAGGAGCCTGACAGGAAACTCGGGCTGCATGATCTTGCTGCGGGAGACGTGCTGTTCTCAGCAACGGGCGTTACGACGGGCTTTCTGCTTCAGGGCATCAAGCGGCGCATCAATCATGCTGTCACTCATTCGCTGGTCATGCGTTCCAAGTCCGGGACGCTTCGGTTTGTGGAAGGGCATCATAACTTCAACACAAAAACCTGGATCAGCAGCTAAACCGTGGGAAGCGTGATGCTCCGCGTTTCCGGCTGTCTGGCAGGGTAATCGGTCTGCTTCATGACAACCGGCGTTATTGACACTGACAACGAGGACGGCGCGCTTTCACCCGCTGCGTTCGGGGTGGAATCGAGCCTGTCCGGCGGCCGGTGGCAGTGGCGTCCGAGAGCGGACAGTCCCGTGACGGCCAGGCTGGGTTCGGCGATTGCCCAGCGGTATGATCTCCCTGAGATTGTCGGTCGGGTCATGGTGCTGCGTGGTATTCAGCCTGAGAATGCCGAAACATTTCTCGATCCGACTTTACGCGCGTTAATGCCGGACCCGTTCTGCCTGAAGGACATGGACATTGCGGCGAAACGTCTTGCTGAAGCGATAAGAAATCAGGAAACGGTTGCTGTTTTCGGCGATTATGATGTGGACGGGGCGTGTTCGACTGCGTTGCTCGCTACGCTGATGCGGGATCAGGGCTGTCCGGTTCTCACTTATATTCCGGACAGAATGACGGAGGGTTATGGCCCCAATGCTCCGGCGTTGCTTTCGCTCGCCGATCAGGGTGCCACACTTGTGGTCTGTCTCGATTGTGGCACGGCCGCGGGGGATATTCTGGATTGTCTGAAGGGCCGCGCGGACGTTGTTGTTATCGATCACCACAAATCGGAAGGTCAGATTCCGGACATTGTTGCGACCGTTAATCCGAACAGGTCTGACTGCGGGTCACAGCTCAACACTCTTTGCGCCGCAGCACTGACATTTTTTGCGGCGGTTGCCACTGTTCGCGAACTTCGCAGAACGGGGTGGTTTTCGGAGCAGCGACCGGCTCCGGATCTGCTCCGGCAACTGGATATTGTGGCGCTGGCGACTGTCTGCGACGTGATGCCGCTTACGGGTTTAAACAGAGCTTTTGTCCGTCAGGGTATTCGTGCGATGGCGGGGCAGGCGCGGCTGGGTCTGCGCCATCTTTCGGAGGTTGCCGGGCTTAAGTCCGCGCCTTCTGCTTTTACCTGTGGTTATACGCTCGGGCCGCGCATTAATGCGGGCGGCCGGATTGCTGAATCCGATCTGGGAGTACGGCTTCTCACAACGCAGGACGCTGAAGAAGCGCAGATTCTGTCGCAACGTCTTGATGCGATCAATCGCCGGCGGCAGGAAGTCGAAGCGGATATTCTGGAGCCTGCGATAGAGCAGGCGCAGCTTCAGAACGATCAGGGTAATGCGGTTCTGGTGCTGGCCGATGCGAAATGGCATGCCGGTGTGGTCGGGATTGTTGCCAGTCGGATCAAAGAACGGTTCAATCGTCCTGTTCTTGTCTGCGCGGAGCAGGATGATGGTCAGCTGAAGGGATCGGGGCGTTCTGTTCCCGGGCTGGATCTGGGGGCTGCTGTTATCGCGGCGAGAGAGCACGGGTTACTGACTAATGGCGGCGGTCATATGATGGCCGCCGGATTTAGTCTGTCGAAACTCAATCTGCCGGCTTTTCACGCTTTTCTGAACCAGAGGCTGGCGAATGCGCTTTGCCGGCCTGACCGGACAATATACGAAATTGACGCGCCGCTTTCGCCTCGCGGGATTTCCGTGGAAACCGCGAAGGCGATGGATGTTCTGGCCCCTTTTGGTCAGGGGAATGAAGAGCCGCTGATTTCGGTTTCTGACGTACAGGTTCTGCGGCTGGACCGGATTGGTTCAGATGGCACGACGATCCGTCTTATTCTGGCCGGAGACGGAAACCGTAGTATTAAAGCGCTTATGTTTCGTGTTACCGATGACTCACTTCTGGCGGTGTTTGAAGATCGCACAAGGCCATTTCTCACTGTTATTGGTCATCTTCGGCACGAAGTCTGGCAGGGACGTGAAGGTGTGACATTCTTTATTCGGGATGTGGCAGTGTGTCGTCAGTCGGGCAGGACGACGGCGGAAGCGATCTGACCGGGTTAAGTTAAAGCAGCCCTTTTTCCGCGAAACTCAGCCATCGGCCGTTTCCCACGATGATATGGTCCCGGACGACCAGTCCCAGGATTGCGGCCGCCGCGCTGACCTGTCGTGTCATAGCCAGATCGTCCGGAGACGGTGTCGGGTCGCCGCTTGGGTGGTTATGTACCAGAATGATCGATGTGGCGCCGAGTTCGAGCGCTCTCCGCACGACTTCTCGTGGGTAGACGGGCGTGTGGTTGACCGTTCCGCGGGCCTGGGCCTCGTCCGCGATGAGTGTATCGTCTGACCGCAGGAATAAGATCCGGAACTGTTCGATGACTTCCCGTGCCAGTACTGCTGACAGGTACTGATAAAGGCGTGGCCGGTCTGACAGAATTTCGATGCTCTGCAATGAGGCGCGGTGGAGCCGCAATGCGGCATCCTGCATGATCCGGATTGCGGAAAGCAGATGCGGGCCGACGCCGGCGATGGCTCGTAATGACTGATTTGTTGCCGTGAGAACGCCGGAAAGAGACCCGAAATGAAGCAGTAAACTCTGGCTGAGCTGCCCCGGATCTTCGTGTTTTGGCATAGCGAGCCGGATCAGGGCGGTTACTATGTCGAGATCACTGGTAATACTGTAATCATCTGAAAGTATGTCAGATTTTTTGATCGCGATGGCTGAATGACCGGAATTCGGTTCCGTTTTACGGGAATAGCCAGAAGCCGCTATCTGGGCGTAAAGCAGATTTGAAGGCAATCCGCTGTCGGATAATCCTTTCACGTCTTCGCCCAACCTCCGCCTCCATCTGCACGCAGTGTGCTGACGGAAAAATAACTGCGGTTATTGAGTTATGTAAGTAAGTTCCTGTATTTATGTTTTAGATTATTCCAAATAATATTACTTTTTATATGTTTTTTCGAATATTATTGTTCTATATAAATATTTATTATTTTCTATAATACAAAAAATATTCTAATTATCTAAAGTAATTGTATTATATCATCTATATTATGTGAATATTACCTTAAATTCTCGTTCTGATTCCTGGGCAGAGTGATGTAATCTCTCAGACCTGTCTGGAAATTCGATGTGATTCAAGCTTTGAATGTGGACGCCGGAGCAACGGAGCCGGATGCCCGAAGGGCGAAATGCTACCTGTCCGGCAGGACGTGCAGGCAATGGGAGCAGGCCGGGTCGCTGATGTCGCAGTCAGGGGCGCGGCGGACCACGGAAGATCGGGTCCATGAGGTGATTAACATGGACAGCACGAAAAGCCTGGGGACTATTCTCGCGGAAGGGGCATGGGGATAAATTTCTGCCGGACGACCTCCAGGCGGTGGCTCCTGGCCGTGATTACGAATGTCGCATGGACATGCCACAGGCAAACCGATCCGTGTCTGATTTTATCAGAAGTTATACGATTACGGATCACCTTCGGGAGAAGAGCTCGTTTAACTCAGAACATGAAGTACGTGTTTATATATCTCATGTGAATATTTGAATTCGAAATATAATTATGGCGGGAGACCTGTATTCTCCCGCCTGGTTAATATCAGCCGGCCGGCACAGGGCAAATCGCACAGAGTTTATTGCCATCCGGGTCACGCAGATAGGCGAGATAGAGATCGCCCATTGCTGTCTTACGAATTCCAGGCGGGTTTTCGATCGCCTCGCCACCGTTGGCGACGCCTGCGCGGTGCCAGGCCTCGACATGCTCCGGGCTGTCGACGGAGAAGCCGATTGTTCCGCCATTTGCCGCGGTTGCGGGCTGTCCGTTGATGGGTTTGCCTATCATGAGCTGCTGCTGATGATGTGCATAGACCAGCCGGCCTTTTTCGTTAATTTCGGACGGAGGGATGCTTATTGCTTCAAAGACAGCATCATAAAACTTTTTCGACCGCTCAATGTCATTACTGCCGAGCACGATATGGCTGAACATTAGATTCTCCGTTGTAAACGAGCGGAGCCTGCCATCCGGAACCGAGTTCGACTACCTCAAAAAATGACCCGTCTGGCATCTCGTCTCCGCGCCCCTTACAGTCTGCTTATGACTGATGAGCCCAGGCCCAACCCATCCCGCCGTCGTGTGCTGTCTTCCGTTGCCACAATTGGCGCTGCGGCCTGCCTTTCCGGGCCCGCACGGGGGGATGATATGCCTGTTCCACCGAATGTGCCGGCGAAGCCCGCCGTGCCGCAGGCGCCGGATCATGACCGGACGACTGAGCCCAATGCCTCCCATCCCTCCCCTGCTGACCAGCCCGGCGTGATTTCGCGTCCGGTGGTGAAAACTCAGAGCGATACGCTTTACCGGCCGACCGTTCATTTCTCTCCCGTCACCGGATTTATGAACGATCCTAACGGGCTGGTATTCGATGGAATGCAGTATCATCTGTATTACCAGTATGATCCTTTCGCGCCGTATGCCGGGCGTGTTCACTGGGGCCATGCGACCAGTTCTGATCTGTTAAACTGGCAGGACCAGCCGATTGCCATTGCCGAAACGAAAGATGGAGAAGCCTATACGGGCTGTGCCGTTATTGATGAAAAGAACGCCACGGGGCTTTTCGGGACCGGTGAGAGCCGGATCGTGGCGATCTATACCCGTGCCTCGCCCGAGAAGCAGAGTCAGTTTCTTGCGATCAGCGACGATCATGGCAGGACATTTACTGATTACGTACATAATCCTGTGCTTGATATTGGCAGCAACTCCTTTCGCGATCCGCAGGTTCAGTTTCATAAACCCACGAACCAGTGGGTGATGGTGGTCGCTAAATCGCGGCTGCATCAGATTGCATTTTTTGCCTCTGTTGATCTGATTCACTGGGTACATCTGAGTGATTTCGGACCGTCCGGTTTATTTGGGGTCGACTACGAATGTCCGAATCTTATTGAGATCCCTGTTGAAGGTGGTGGTTCGCGGTGGGTTCTGTTTGTTTCTGTCAATCCGGGCGGCCCGACGGGCGGAAGTATTACTCAGTATTTTGTGGGAAAGTTCGATGGCTCGTGGTTTATTCCGGATGATACGGTTATCGGTCTGACCGATTTTGCAAAAGATGCTTATGCGCTACAGGTTTATAATAATATGCCGCATGGGGAGGCGGTCTCCGTCGCCTGGCTGGGAAACTGGCAGTATTGTCAGGAACTGCCGACGCAGAGCTGGCGCGGCGTGATGACTGTTCCGCGCACGATGACGCTCCGGCGGGATTTTGCCGGGTGGCTTCGTCTGGCGCAGCAGCCGCGGGGAATTGAGACGCTGCGGGAGGTGGCTATTCCTTTTACTGTCCACCGGCTTGAAGCGGGGGCGAGTGTGCAGATCGTCATTCCGGTCGGGACAGCGCTTGATCTGTCCATGAACGTGACCGTTGATGAACGGGCGCCTGATCTTCCACCGGGGGATAAGGGACGGACGGGGCGATTTGTCATCGTGCTCGGCAATGAGGATGGAGAGACGCTGAGCATCGGGTTCGACGCATTTTCGGGGCAGATGTGGCTGGATCGAAATAACCTTCGCGGGTTTGCGCAGCCGTTTTTTACCGGTGAGTTTTCCACGGTGCTGAACCCGGATGATCGCCACTTTGACATCCGCATGATTTTTGATGCCTCGACGCTGGAGATTTTTGCCAACGGAGGGCTTTCTGTCGGGACGGCTCTGGTTTTCCCGGCGGCGCCGCTCGATTTTCTGCGGCTTGAGACAAGCGGCGCCGGGGCGACTGTGGAGAGCCTGTCTCTCTGTCCGCTGCGGAAAGTCACGAACCGCGAAACGGCATTGTGAGGGACGGATCCGACGGAAAACGGGGACGAATCGCCAGGCCGCGCAATCAGGAGCAGGCCTGGCTTATTACTGAGAGGACTGAGTATATTTATGACTGGTATTGAAGACGCGCTTCGCGGATCGGCTGTTCTGTTCGATCTTGACGGGACCATTGTGGATTCACGGGCCGGGATTATCGACAGTCTCCACAGCACGCTCAGGGATCTTGGTCATACACCTGATCCGTCGCATGATCTGAACTGGGTTGTGGGGCCGCCGCTTCGTGATCTGATCGGTGAAATCCTGTTGCATTATAATGACACACGCTGCGACGAGGCGATGGAGTTTTATCGTCGGAACTATGAAAAGAACGGGATGAAGCGGACGCCTGTATTCGCCGGGATGCGTGAGGTGATCCGGGCTGCTGGCGATGCCGGAGCGCGGTTATTTATTGCGACGTCAAAACCGGCGACGCTGGCGCGTGCCATTCTGAAACAGAATGATCTTCTCTCGCATTTCAGCGAAGTGTATGGCGCGCGGCCCGATGACAGCGGGGCTGAGAAGCCGGAGCTGGTTGGCGCTGTTTTGCGGGACCATGAAATTGACAGTCACCGTGCGGTGATGATCGGGGATCGCCGGTTTGATATTTCCGGTGCTCACGCCAACAATGTTCGCGCTCTTGGCGTTCGCTGGGGGTATAGCGGCGCGGGTGAGCTTGAAGAGGCGGGTCCGGAGGTGATTGTCGCGGAGCCGGCTGATCTTCCTGCCCTGATTGCCGGGCAGCTTGCGGCGGCAAAGCGGCACATTCATACGACAACGACAATCTGAGGCAGCGGCCGGGGGTATTCCGTCAGGCGTGTTGTGCGGCTGTTAACGGCGTGACGCGAGGCTCGTTCATCTTCGGGGATGACGGGACCGGGCTGGATTGCGTGTGTCCGGATTGCTCATTGCCTCGTTTTCCGGTCAAGTGTTGCCCCCGAGTAATTACCCCCGGTCATGTGGGGATCAGACAGGTATCCAGGAGAGACAGGCCGTGAGCAGCGCCGACGATTTGACGTTCACCCACCTTCCGCATCCTCATCCGACTTCGCCGGAGAAGCGGGCGGCGATGATGGCCGATCCTGCCTTTGGCCGCGTTGCGACGGATCATATGGTGATGATTCGCTATAAAGAGGGCAAAGGCTGGTATGACGCGCAGGTTATGCCGCGCGGGCCTCTGACGCTCGATCCTTCGGCGGCAGTTCTGCATTATGCTCAGGAAATTTTTGAGGGCATGAAGGCGTTCCGGACGAACGAGGACGGGATTGCGATTTTCCGTCCGGAGGCGAATGCGCGGCGGTTTCAGAAATCGGCGGAGCGGATGGCGATGCCGGTTCTGCCGGAAAAGCTGTTCATTGAGGCGGTCGACCAGTTTGTGAAAGCGGATGCGGACTGGGTGCCGGAAGGCGAGAGTTCAAGCCTCTACATCCGTCCGTTCATGTTTGCGAATGATGCGTTTCTGGGCGTGAAACCAGCGTCCGAGTATATTTTTCTGGTGATTGGCGCGCCGGTCGGGGCTTATTTCAGCAACGGTGCTGTAACGGTCTGGGTTTCGGAGACGTATACGCGCGCGGCGCCGGGTGGAACGGGTGCGGCGAAGTGTGGCGGCAACTATGCGGGTAGTCTGCTGGCTCAGGCCGAGGCGAAGGAGCATGGCTGCGATCAGGTGGTGTTCCTGGATGCCGTGAAGCATCGTTTCGTTGAAGAAATGGGCGGAATGAATGTGTTTTTTGTGTTTGAGGACGGGTCGATTGCAACCCCTCCCCTGACCGGCACCATTCTGCCGGGGATCACGCGGGATTCCGTGCTGACGATTGCGCGTGAGCAGGGTCTGACGGTGCGTGAAGAGCCTTATGCGATTGATCAGTGGCTGGAGGATGCGAAATCGGGTCGTCTGACGGAGGCTTTTGCCTGCGGGACGGCGGCGGCTATCTCACCGATCGGCGCGGTGAAGACAAGTGCGGGTGAGGTGAAGATCGGCAGCGGAACGGGTGCGGGACAGGTGACGGGGGCGTTGCGGACGGCGTTGCTGGGCACGCAGCGCGGACGGGTTGCGGACACGCATGGCTGGGTGCATCGGGTGGTCTGATCTGGCTTTTTGCCGGGATTGTTCCGGGGCTCTGCGTCACACATGATGTGATGCGGGGCCTTTTCGCTTTCTGGCGGACCGGATGTCTGTCTGTGGTTTCGGGATTGCGATCCTGACCGGGATGAAGCGGATTTTCTAAATAAAATGGGATGTCTGTGAAGGGACAGGCATAAAGCGGGACGGTTTTAAACCGGATCTGCTGCGCTGTGTGCCGTTACTGATTGATAAATTTATCTGTTGCAGAACTGCTTGTTGAGACTTTTTTTACTTATTGCGCGGCATAGAGGTCCACAGACATATCCCGGGCGCAAAAAATCATTATGAAAAATCTTTTGATTTGTACAACCTTTTTGACAATCGTTATTTTTCCTGTTGAAAGATCGGCTGCTGCGTCGCTGACGATCAGTGATTCGTCGTCTTCGCCTGTGTCTTTGTCGGGAAACGATACGCTTACTGTTGACAGTGCCGGAGCACTGGCAACCGGGGACGAGAAAGCTGTCACGCTTTCAGACCCGTCGGCTATCAGTATTACGACGGCGGCAGGCAGCACGATTTCCGGTGATGATGATGGGATTCATGCCAGTTCGACGACGGATGGCAGCGGAACGATCAGCATCGTTAATGACGGGACGATCCATAGTACTGGCGGTCAGAGCATTGATCTGGATGATGTGTCGGCTTCCGGCGTGACTACGACCATTACAAATGGTGCCACGGGTCAGCTGATTTCAGATAATGCGGATGGCATCCGGCCTGGAAACAATGCCACTGTTATTAACAATGGTCTTATTTCGGCCAGCGGAGCAACCGGAGAAAGTCATGACGGGATTGATTTTCAGCAGTATTCGGGAACGGTAATCAATAAGAGTGGTGGTGTGATTACGGGAGAGCGTCACGGAATTACGTCCTCAACCAACGTGGATGTCACGAATGAAGCGGGCGGGACGATTATCGGACGGAACGGGTCCGGTGTCGGGTCTGACGGGACGGGCACGGTCGTCAACTATGGCACGATTATTGGCTCTTATGACGGGTCCGGGCCTGGGGATGGTGACGGGGTTGATATTGACGGAGATTTCTCAGTCACCAATTACGGCACGATTTCGGCGCAGGGGGCTGCGGGGTATGACAAAACAGGCCAGCTGAACGTTTCGGAAGGTGTGGCGCTGACCGGAAGCGGCACACTGACTAATGAGGCAAGCGGAGTTATTACGTCCACACAGGTAGGTGTGACGCTGTGCTGTAATGCGGGAACGCAGTCCTTTATCAATTATGGAAGTGTTTACGGGGCGGATGTCGGGTTTCGTTCGACACAGAGCACGGTGACGCTGACGAATTACGGGCAGATTTCAAGTGACCGTTTCGGGATCGATAATATTGCGAACTCCGGGCTCGCGTCTGTTCTGCTGATCGACAATTATGGCAGTATTTCCGGGGCGGCGGATGCGTTGTTTCTGGAAAACGGGACGACGACTGTGCTGACCGTTCATCCGGGCTCTGAGATCAATGGAGCGATCAGTCTTACAGGCTCGCTGACTGTGGACGCGGACACGGCTTACACGCTGTCCGGGGCTCTGAGCGGGACAGGCGATTTTACCAAGACCGGTAACGGCACTCTTGTTCTTGCCGGGGATGCTTCCGGATATAGCGGGGCGGTAACCGTCAGTGCGGGCGCGCTTGAGAGCACGGCGTCCGGTTTTGGAAGTGGTGCCATTACAGATAATGCTTCTCTTGTACTTGCTCAGAAACAGGATGGAACGCTGACGAATACTGTCAGTGGCACCGGATCGCTGCTGAAGACGGGGAGTGGCGATCTCACTCTGACGGCTGAGAATACGTATAGCGGTGACACGACTGTTGAGGCCGGGACACTGACTGTTTCCGGTTCTGTTGCTCAGTCCGCAGTTTCTGTTGAAAACGGCGCCACGCTGACAGGGACCGGCACAACAGGCGCGACGAGCGTTCAGGCGGGAGGGACGCTGAATACGGCGGTCAGCGGCGTCGGCACGCAGTTTCATGTAAATGGAAATCTGGGTTTGCAGTCCGGGTCAGATTATGTCGCGGCGGTCGGGACCAGCGGGAATGCCAGTCAGACCGTAGTGAGTGGCGCGCTGAATATTGGTCAGAGCACGCTTATAGCAGATTCAGCCGCAGGGGCTGTTCTTACAAAGGACAGCCAGTATACGCTGATTACTGCTGCGGGCGGGATTTCAGGGGCATTTTCATCGTTTCAGAGCAATCTCATCAATCCTTATTATTTCCTGTCACCGACGCTGGCTTACAGTACGGACAGTGTTTCTCTGCTGATGGCGCGTAACAGCCGCAGCTATGCTTCTGCGGCTGTTACGCGAAACGAGTATGGGGTGGGCAGTGCGCTCGATACGATGAGCGGGAGTTCGGTGATCAACGCTATTGAGGGGCTGGATGAGAGGGGGGCGCGGCACGCATATAATGCGCTGTCGGGTGAGATCCATGCTTCCGCGCGGACAAATCTGATCCAGGATGCTTTCTATATTCGTAATGCGGCTCTGGACCGGTTGCAGACGGCTGATTGCGTAAGCGGGGTCAGTTACAGCACTGTCAAAACTTCGGATCTGGCCGGGCATAGTACGGCGGGGTGCGATAATCGGGGGGCGGCGCTCTGGGGAACGGCTTACGGGGCATGGGGACGGAATGGTGGAGGAGGGAATGCCGGGGCCACGCATCATGCGACCGGCGGGTTTATTATCGGGGCCGACACCATGGCTTTCGAGACCTGGCGTATCGGCGGACTTGTCAGTTATGGACACACGTCTTTTGATACGGGCGCGGTGAATTCATCCGGACATAGCGACGACGTGAGCGTTGGCGGTTATGCCGGCACACACTGGGGGCATATTCATTTCAAACTCGGTGCTTTTTATAGCTGGGACATGCTGTCTGCGGTGAGGACGGCGGCTATCGCGGGCTATCGTGACCGCCTGAGCAGCAGTTATCCGGGCGGTACGGCGCAGAGTTTCGGGGATCTCTCCTACAGGTTTCATGTCGGAAAAACGGCTGAGGTCGAACCTTTTGCGAATGTGGCCTATGTAAATGTCCATACGAACCATTACCGCGAGAATGGTGGTGCGGCGGCACTTGAGGGGCGCGCTATGGATACGGGGACGACGTATTCTACTTTCGGCGTGCGGGGCGGAGCGTCTTTCAGGCTGGGTGGAATCACCCTGACTCCGAATGCCAGCCTTGGGTATCGTCATACTTACGGGCTGGTGACACCGACGACTCATGAGGCGTTTCGTAGCGGAAGCAGCGATTTTGAAGCAGCCGGAGCTTTGCTTGCCCGGGATGCGGCGGTGCTGAATGCGGGCATGTCGACCAGACTGACGGACCGGGTGGATGTCGGACTGTCTTATATCGGGCAGTATGGCAGGAACTACACGGACAGCGGACTTCGCGGGAAGGTGACGCTGAAGTTCTGAGCGGCGCAAACTGTGTTTTCCCCTGCCCTTGCGGCAGGGCGGGATCAGAGGGGATTTTTCAGATATAATCTGAGCGCCGGGTTTTTGGGCGGGTTTCTTCGAAAGAGAGTATTCTCTTCATGAAGAGAACATGGACTGCTGCGTTTTTTCATCGGGGGCGCTGAAAGAAGGCTGCATTGATCTGTGGGCTTCACAATGTCCCACTGACAGGACGGTCGTACGAAAAGATGGCGTTGCGAGAACAGGAAAGGCTCAACGTATCGGTACCGCGATACGTTGAGGGATATTTCCTTACCGGATCAGTCTGTTTCAGAAATGCAGGGCGCCGTCATACGCAGCGAGAACGGCTTCGTGCATGGATTCCGAGATTGTCGGATGCGGGAAGATGGTTTCTTTCAGTTCGGCTTCCGTGAGTTCGCCGGTTCTGGCGATGACGTAGCCCTGGATCATTTCCGTGACTTCGGCGCCGATCATATGGGCGCCCAGAAGTTCGCCGGTTTTCGCGTCGAAGACGGTTTTTACCAGGCCTTCGGGTTCGCCCATGGCGATGGCCTTGCCGTTGCCGATTAAGGGGAAACGACCGACGCGGATCTGGTAGCCTGCGGCTTTCGCTTTCGCTTCGGTAAAGCCGACGGACGCGATCTGCGGGCGGCAGTAGGTGCAGCCGGGGATTTTTGTGATGTCGATCGGATGGACCGGGAGGCCGGCGATGGCTTCCACGCACATGACGGCTTCGTGGCTGGCTTTATGAGCGAGCCAGGGCGCGCCGGCGACATCACCGATGGCATAAATACCGGGTTCACCGGTTTTACACAGGTGATCGGTTTTGATGTGCGTGCGATCGGCCTCGATCTTTGTATTTTCCAGACCGAGTTTTTCGACATTGCCGACGATGCCTACGGCGGAGATAACGCGATCGAACGTCAGCTTTTCCGTGCCTCTGGCTGTGGTGATCTCGACGGTCACATCGTCTTTGCCTTTTGAAAGCGGACCGGGCTTTGCGCTGGTGAGGATTTTCATCCCCTGCTTTTCGAAGGCGGTATGGGCCAGCTTGCTGATTTCTTCGTCCTCGACCGGGAGGATGCGGTCGGCGACTTCGACGAGAGTCACCTCCGATCCCATATTCCGGTAGAACGAGGCGAATTCGGTTCCGATGGCGCCGGAGCCGATGACGAGGAGGCGGCGGGGCAGAATGTCGGGGACGAGAGCCTCGCGGTAGGACCAGATGAATTTACCGTCCGGCTCAAAACCGGGAAGCACACGGGCGCGGGCGCCGGTGGCGAGGATGACGTGCGCGGCTTTCAGCTCAGTCGTGCTGCCGTCGTTCAGTGCGACGGTGATTTTTCGTTTTTTACCGTCCGTGCCGTTGAGTTTTCCGAATCCATTAAAGACAGGGATTCTGGCTTTTTTGAGCAGGTGGCCAATGCCACCGGAAAGCTGCTTTGAGACGGCGCGTGAACGTGCAACGACTTTTTCAAAATCGAAGCGGGGATTGTCCACGGTGAAGCCGAACTGTCCGAGATCGTGCAGGAGGTGGTTGATCTCGGAGGCGCGCAGCAGCGCCTTTGTGGGGATGCAGCCCCAGTTCAGGCAGATACCGCCGAGGTGATTTCCCTCGACGACGGCGACGGAAAGTTTGAGCTGGGCTGCGCGCAGGGCCGCGACGTAACCGCCCGGGCCGCCGCCGATGACAACCAGATCGAAGTCGGTTGTGCTCATATGTGTGCTCCTGAAGTCGTCTCTGACTGAAAGGCTTGATGTCTCAGACCACCAGGCTGATGGGGTTTTCGACGACGGAACGGAAAACCGACATCCATTGCGCGGCCAGGGCGCCATCGACGACGCGGTGATCGACGGAGATGGTTGCGGTCATCACGGTGCCTATAGCGAGGCTGTCGCCTTTGACGACCGGGCGTTTTTCGCCGGCCGCGATGGCGAGGATACCGGCCTGAGGCGGGTTGATGATAGCCGAGAAGGCGCTGATTCCGAACATGCCCATATTGGAGATCGAGAATGATCCGCCCTGGAATTCTTCCGGTTTCAGTTTGCCGGCGCGGGCGCGGGCGACGAGGTCTTTCGTCTCGTTGCTGATTTCGCGCAGGCTTTTCTTATCGGCGTTGCGGATGATCGGGGTGATCAGCCCGTCCGGGATCGAGACGGCGACGGAGATATCGACGTTCGGGTAATGGACGATGGCGTCCGGTGCATAGGACACGTTCATATCGGGGACGCGGCGCAGGGTGAGTGCGGTGGCCTTGATGAGCATATCGTTGACGGAGAGTTTGAACGCATCATCGCCTTCGGGCGGCGAGGCGGCATTCAGTTGCTGGCGGAGGCTGAGCAGCGCGTCCAGCTGCACATCCACGGAGACGTAGAAATGCGGGATCGTCGTTTTAGCTTCCGTCAGGCGGCGTGCGATAACTTTCCGCATTGACGACATCGGAACGGTTTCGGCTTCAGCCGGAAGGACCGCTGTTGCGGCGGGCTTTGCCGGGCCGCGTGTTTTCGCGTTCTCGACATCGCGTTTGACGATGCGACCGTTGGGGCCAGAGCCTTTGATGCCGCTGAGATCGAGACCGGCCTCTTTCGCGATCCGCTTTGCTAGCGGGGACGCGACGATCCGCCCGGTCGGCGTGGCGACCGGTTGCGGGGTTGACGCAGGCGCCATTTTTTGTGGCGCGGCGGCGGTTTTCGGTGTGGCGGCTGTGGCCTCCGGCTGTCTGACCGGTGCGGTTTTCGGCGCGGGAGCCTGCTCGGGGACGGCCTCGCCTTCCTCGATCAGGACGGCGATGGGGGTGTTGACGGCGACGCCTTCGGTCCCTTCGGGGATGAAGATTTTGCCCAGGATGCCTTCCTCGACGGCTTCCACTTCCATCGTGGCCTTGTCGGTCTCGATTTCAGCGATGACCTGACCGGGGCTGATGGTTTCGCCTTCTTTTTTCAGCCAGCGGGCGAGTTTACCTTCCGTCATGGTCGGCGAGAGGGCCGGCATCAGGATATCGGTAGCCATGACGTTCTCCTCAGACCAGTTTGCGGACGGCATCCACGACCCAGTCGGGCTGTGGCAGGGCCAGTTTTTCGAGGTTGGCGGCGAACGGCATCGGCACATCCACGCCGGCGACGCGGACGGGCGGCGCATCGAGCCAGTCGAAGGCGTGTTCGATGACCTGCATGACGATTTCCGCGCCGATTCCGGCGAACGGCCACCCTTCTTCGACGGTGACCAGGCGGCTGGTCTTTTTCACGCTTTCGACGATCGTTTCGGTATCGAACGGGCGCAGGGAGCGAAGGTTGATGACTTCGGCGTCGATCCCCTGTTCGGCCAGAAGGTCGGCGGCGGCGAGCGCGGTGCCGACGCTGATCGAGAAGCCTACGAGAGTGACGTCTTTGCCGGGGCGTTCGATCTTTGCCTTACCGATCGGCAGGATAAAATCTTCATCGACGGGACAGGGGAATTTCTGTCCGTAGAGAATTTCGTTTTCGAGGAAGATCACCGGGTTCGGGTCGCGGATGGCGGCGCGGAGCAGGCCTTTGGCGTCGGCGGCGGACCAGGGAGCGACGACCTTCAGGCCGGGGACATGGGCGTACCAGCTGCCGTAGCACTGGGAGTGCTGCGCGCCGACGCGGGATGCGGGGCCGTTCGGGCCACGGAAGACGATGGGGCAGCCCATCTGGCCGCCGGACATATAGAGGGTTTTGGCGGCAGAATTGATGATCTGGTCGATGGCCTGCATCGAGAAATTCATGGTCATGAATTCGACGATGGGTTTCAGGCCGGTCAATGCGGCTCCGACGGCCATGCCGGTGAAGCCGTGTTCGGTGATCGGCATGTCGAGCACGCGCTTTTCGCCGAATTCGTCCAGCAGGCCCTGGGAGACTTTATAAGCGCCCTGGTACTGGGCGACTTCCTCGCCGAGCAGGAAGACGTCCTCGTCGCGGCGCATTTCCAGCGCCATGGCGTCGCGCAGGGCTTCACGGACAGTGATTTCTGCTGTCTCGCCCCAGTCTTTTTCGGGTTCGGGGGCGGATTTTACCGGGGCAGCCGGGGGGCTGGCGGCTTCGGGCACCTGGGTCGCGGGCTTTTCCCCGGCGGCGGATTTCGGGGCGGTTCCGGTCGCTTCGGCGGGGGGCGTTTCGCCTTCCTCGATCAGGACGGCGATGGGGGTGTTGACGGCGACGCCTTCGGTGCCTTCGGGGACGAAGATTTTACCGAGAATGCCTTCCTCGACGGCTTCTATTTCCATCGTGGCCTTATCGGTCTCGATTTCAGCGATGACCTGACCGGGGCTGATGGGTTCGCCTTCTTTTTTCAGCCAGCGGGCGAGTTTGCCTTCCGTCATGGTGGGCGAAAGGGCCGGCATGAGAATCTGAACAGCCATAATGTATCAAGCCTCTACGAGCACGTCTGTGTACAGTTCGGACGGATCGGGCTCGGGGCTCGTTTCAGCGAACTCTGTCGCCTCGGCAACCACGGCCTTTACGCCGGCTTCGATTTTTTTCAGATTTTCTTCTTCGACACCGGCGGCCAGCAGCGCGTTGCGGACATGGTCGATCGGGTCGCGTTTCTGACGGATTTCATCGACTTCTGTGCGGGCGCGATATTTTGCCGGATCGGACATCGAGTGACCGCGATAGCGGTAGGTCGACATCTCGAGAAGGTAGGGACCATTGCCGGCGCGGCAGTGTGCGACGGCTTCTTTTGTCGCTGCGTTGACGGCCGACACATCCATGCCGTCGATCTGTTTGCCGGGGATGCCCCAGGGCTCGCCGTTGCGCCAGAGTTCTTTGGAGGCGGAGGCGCGTTCGACACTGGTGCCCATGCCGTAGCGGTTGTTTTCGATGACGAAAATGCAGGGGAGTTTGTGCAGGGCGGCGATGTTGAAGCTTTCGTAGACCTGGCCCTGGTTCGACGCGCCCTCACCGAAATAGGCCACGGAGACTTCGTCGGTTCCGCGGTATTTGTTAGCAAAGGCAAGGCCGATACCGAGCGCGACCTGGGCGCCGACGATGCCGTGGCCGCCGTAGAAATTCTTTTCCCGGGAGAACATGTGCATCGAGCCGCCCTTGCCGTGCGAATAGCCGGTGGCACGCCCGGTCAGTTCGGCCATGACGCCTTTCGGGTCCATGCCGGCGGCGAGCATCTGGCCATGGTCACGGTAGGAGGTGATGATTTTATCGCCCTGTTTCAGTGCAAGCTGAACCCCGACGACGACGGCTTCCTGTCCGATATAGAGGTGGCAGAAGCCACCGATCAGACCCATGCCGTACAGCTGGCCGGCTTTCTCTTCGAAGCGCCGGATGAGAAGCATGTCGTGAAAGGCATGTTCCAGTTCCTGTGTTGAGAGGCCGGGATCGTTTCGTCCCTGGGTGGCCATGCCCGCACCGTCATTCATAAACCGCGCTCCATTTACTCATCGCATGAAGAGTCGGCAGAGACGCCCGGAGAGGCGCTCTGTCTGGTCTTCGCCTGAATTCAGCCCGACTCGCCGGGCGCTACGAAAGTCCCGGACCGACCACCGGATTTTTGCATAAGGCGTATATCTCCGATACGCATTGTTCGATCCAAAGCCTTACACATGTCATAAACTGTTAGTGCGCAGACGGTCACGGCCGTCAGTGCTTCCATCTCAACGCCTGTGGGTCCCGTGGTTTTCGCCACGGCTTCAATTTCGATCCCGGAGGCATCCGGTTTGAGAAAAACCTTGAGGGATGTGAGAAAAATCGGGTGGCAGAGCGGGATGAGATCAGAGGTTTTTTTGCCCGCCATCAGGCCTGCGATCCGGGCGGTGGCGATCACATCACCTTTTGGTGTGTTGCCGCTCACGATCAGGTCGAGAACATCCGGTCTGATGTCGATACGACCACGGGCGGTGGCGGCCCGCTCCGTATCAGGCTTGGCGGAGACATCCACCATGACCGCGTTGCCCGCGGCGTCCAGATGGGTGAGGCCCGGCTTTGTCGCGGCTGCCCGGCTGTCTTCGCCGGGAGGAGACATCGGTTTGTGCTCTGTCACAGGTTTTGACAGGGCTTAGCTGTTGCCCAGCAGCGCGCGGATGCCCGCGCCCGGATCGGGGTTGCGCAGCAGGGATTCTCCGACGAGGAAGCCGCTGGCGCCGACGGCGCTCAGGCGCTGGACGTCCTCGTGTGTTTTGATGCCGCTTTCCGAGACGATAATTTTATCCGGCGGGACGAGCGGCGCGAGGTTTATGGTCGTCTGAAGATCGGTCCTCAGGGTTTTGAGGTCGCGGTTGTTGATCCCGATCAGAGACGTGTCGAGCACGAGTGCGCGGTTGAGTTCGTCTTCGGAGTGGACTTCCACGAGAACATCCATGTCCAGGCCCTTGGCGTGATCGACGAGGTCGGCGGCTTCCTCGTCGGTCAGGATGGCCATGATGAGCAGGATGCAGTCGGCGCTGATCAGGCGGGTCTCGTAGACCTGCCAGGGATCGACGATGAAGTCCTTGCGGAGGATCGGCAACTGACAGCCGTTACGGACGGCAACGAGATCATCGGGGCTGCCGTGAAAGCAGGAATTTTCCGTCAACACGGAAAGGCAGGCGGCGCCGGCGGCTTCGTAGGATTTCGCGATGGCGACGGGGTCGTACGGGTCACGGAGCAGGCCTGCGGAAGGCGAGGCTTTCTTGATTTCTGCGATCAGGCCCGGGGTCTGGTCGGCGGTTTTTTCCTTGAGCGCCCGGCCGAAACCGCGCGGTTGAAAATCGATTTCGCGCGCTTTCGCTGAAATTTCTTTCAGGCTTGTCAGGGTTGAACGGTGAGCCACTTCGATGCGCGTCCGCGCGACGATGCGGTCGAGCACATCCGGAGCGCATTCGGCGACGTGCTCAAGAGTTTTATCCGGTGTCTCGTTCATCATATTTCTGTCTCGCAACTGGACGTGAATAACAACGCGCGACGTCTCGTGCGCAGCATGGCGTGAAAAACCGTCTGACGTTCGGAGATCCGGCCCCTGAAGGCATGATGGCGGATCGTGGCGTTGCAGACGGAAACTGTATATCCGGCCCCGGTCATTGCCTTATGACACCTGCCCGTTGCCGGGCCGCGATGTGCTGGCGCGGGTCGCGTTCAGGACGGCCAGGGCGGCGCCGTTATCGAGCACATGGGCTGCCGAAGATACCAGACTCTTCAGCGCGGCGGGAACGATCCGGTTGTCTTTCAGAAGCATGCCCTGTCCTGCCACATGCAGGGCGCAGGCAGCGTTCAGCAGGACTGTATCGCGGTACGGACCTTTGCTGCCGTGCAGCAGGGCTTCGAGAGCGGCGGCATTCTGAACCGGGCCGCCGCCTGCGATGGCGGAAACGGGGGCTTCGGGGAGTCCGGCCATGTCGGGGGTCAGGCTGAAGCTGAAACGGGTACCGTTTTCGAGGGCTTCGACGTGGGCAGGACCGGCGAGCGTGACTTCATCGATGGTGCCAGCGGTTCCATCCGGATGATCGCCCGGGATTTCGCCGCAGACGCACCAGATGCGCTCTGATCCGAGCTTTTCAAGGGTATCGACGATCGGTTTCATCCACTGCATGGAGGAGACCCCGATGAGCTGCCGTCTGACCTGTGCGGGATTGGCGAGCGGGCCGATGAAGTTGAAGAGCGTGCGGATGCCGAGGGCTTTGCGGGCGGAGGCGGCGTGCCGCATGGCGGGATGGTGTTCGGGGGCCGACAGGAAGGCGAGCCGGCGGTCGCGCAGATCTGCGCCCAGTGTGTCGGGGTCTGTCTTCAACGGCACGCCGAGCGCTTCGAGCACATCCGAGGCGCCGGAGAGGGAGGACAGCGCGCGGTTGCCGTGTTTGGCGACCGGGACGCCGAGTGCGGCCAGAACGAACGAGACGGCAGTGGACACGTTGAGGGTGCCGTGGCCGTCGCCGCCGGTTCCGCAGACATCGATGGTGCCGGCGGGTGCGTTCGGGACGGCCTTCATCCTGGCGCGCATGGCCCGGACGGCGCCGATGAGTTCCTGAGGCTGTTCGCCGCGCACGCGCATGGCCATCAGCAGGGCGGCGATGCGGGATTCACCGACGAGACCGTCCATGATCAGACCGAAAACGTCCTCGGCTTCCTGTTCGGAAAACACTTTTCCTGTGGCGGCGGCTGTCAGAAAATCCTGAAAGCGGCGTTCGCCCTGCGCCGGAACGGAGGATGCGGGCATTATGCGGCATCCTGAGAGAGCATTGTCATCGGTTCAGGCGGCTCGCGACAGATCGTGCCACTGGCGGGCGATGGACAGGAAATTCCGCAGAAGATCGTGCCCGTTTTCCGAGGCGATGCTTTCCGGGTGGAACTGCACGCCGTGGATCGGGAAATGCCGGTGTTTCAGGCCCATGATGATGCCGTCTTTTGTCCAGGCGGTGCGTTCCAGCACATCCGGGCAGGTTTCGGGCTCGACGATGAGGCTGTGATAGCGAGTAGCCTGGAAGGGATCGGGCAGTCCTGCGAAGACGCTGGTGTTTTCGTGGAAAACGGGGCTCAGCTTCCCGTGGACGGGTTTCGGGGCGCGGGCGACTTTGCCACCATAGACCTGGCCGATGGCCTGATGGCCCAGGCAGACACCGAGGATCGGGGTTTGCGGGCCGGCGGCGCGGATGAGATCGCAGCAGATGCCGGCTTCGGTCGGGGTGCAGGGACCGGGTGAGATGACGATGGCTTCGGGCCGGAGGGCGATGGCCTCTTCGACGGTCAGGGCGTCGTTACGGCGGACGTCACACTCGGCTCCGAGTTCACCGAAATAGTGAACGAGGTTGAATGTGAAGCTATCATAATTGTCGATCAGCAGGATCATGACATTATGATGGCCTTCACACCGGCTGCGGTCAAACATTGTTGATATCCGGCTGTGGTGTTTCATCCGAATTCAGTGAGTTTCCGTTTATGCATCCGACTGAAAAACAGCGCTGTTCTCCCGCTCGGGCGACCGATGACGTTAACCATTCGGCGGGACCGGTGCGCGGGGTGAGACGGCGTCCACGAATCTATCTTGCGGGAGATCTGGTTTTCCGGCCCGGGGCGGAGGCGATCTTTGCCGGCCTGAAACAGATCTGCGCCGAAGCCGGGCTTGAGGGGGTCGCGCCGCTGGACGGGCAGATGGATCTGAGTGGTCTGGAACCGGGATTTGAGACCACGATGGCCATTATTTCGGCGGATCGCGGGCTGATGGACGGATGCGATGCAGGGCTGTTCTGTCTCGATCCGTTCCGCCGGGCGGCGGATATGGACCCCGGGACGGCGGTGGAGATCGGCTATATGGCCGCGCAGGGGAAGCCGCTCTGCGGCTACACGGTGGACGGACGGTTTTATCCGGAGAAGGTTCGGGACTACTGGCGCAAAGCCTGGGGGGCGGAATTGCAGCGGCGGTCGGGTGCTGGCGGGAGCGGCGATCTGGAGGACACGGATGGGATCATCGTGCATTCCGAGGGCATGGTTCAGAACGGGATGACCGAGGGGTTCATCCGGCTGTCCGGTGGTACGGTAGGGGTTGGGGCGACGCTGTGTGAGGCCGCCCTGTCGGCGATCAGGGTGCTGGCGGAGCGTCTGCTTCCGGCGGAGTGACCGCCGGTTCGGTGATGGTGGGTTCAGTGATGGCGGGTTCGGCTTTTCGTTCGAGGACGGCGGCGAAGAAACCGTCGGTTTCGTCTTTTGCGGGAGAGAGCGAGAGGATCGGAGAGTCCCGGAACCGCTCGGGGATCTCGGCTGTGTCCGGGGCGACCAGTGAAAAATCGCTGTTGCGGGCCATGAACGCGTCGATCTGGTTGCGGTTTTCGGCGTCGAGGATCGAGCAGGTGGCGTAGACCATGCGACCGCCGGGACGCACCAGGGCGGCGGCTCGGTCGAGGATGTCGGCCTGCTTGACGGTGAGTTCCTTCAGGTCCCGTTCTTCGAGCCGGACGCGGGCGTCCGGGTTACGGCGCCAGGTGCCGGTTCCGGTGCAGGGGGCATCGACGAGGACGCGGTCGAAGGATTTCGCGCGGCGTTTGGCCCATTTGTCGCCGGGGGTGAGCAGATGGCGTTCGACGTTGTGGGCTCCGGCGCGGCGGAGGCGGCGGACGGCGCCGTCGAGACGGGGAACGGAGACATCGCAGGCGATGATGTGGCCGCGATTCTGCATGGTCATGGCGATGGCGAGCGTTTTGCCCCCTGCCCCGGCGCAGTAGTCGAGGACGCGCATTTCGGGTGTGGCGCCGAGCATGGCGACGACGAGCTGGCTGCCTTCGTCCTGGATTTCGACGAGGCCGTCTTTGAAGGCGGCGCTGCTGGTGACGGGCAGACGGCCCGGCAGGCGCAGGCCCCAGGGGGAGAGCGGGGTCGGTTCGGCGTGGAGGCCCTCGCGCATGAGTTTTTTGCGGACGGTTTCACGGTCGCCGCGCAGGGTGTTGACGCGGAGATCGAGGGTGGCTTCCTGGCCCAGGGCTTCCAGTTCTTTTTCCAGATCGGCGCCGAATCGCGCCTGGAGGTGGGGGAACAGCCAGTCGGGGATTTCGAGCCTTACGGCATCGGGCTGCTGTTCTGACGGGTCGGCTCTGGCGATGCGGTCGAGCGTGTGGCGTTCGTTCTGGGTGAGCGCGCCGGGCGCAAAGCGGCCTTCGACGAAAGCCTGGGAGATGGCGCCGGGGGTTGAGCCGGTCAGGATCTGCCGGCTGGCGATGCGCAGGCGTGGCGTTGGCTCGCCACCGGCGCGTTCGATGAACCAGGCGGCGCGACGCCAGTGACGGAGGGAATCCCAGACCAGGGCGGAGATGGCTCTCCGGTCGCCGCCGCCGATAAAGCGTCGTTCACGGAAAAAGCTGTTGGCGACGGCGTCGGCGGGGCGACGGGGCGCGGCGTCCATTTCCGCCAGCAGGTCGATGGCGGCGGCAAGCCGGGCGGAGGGCGTCATACGTGATCCTGGTATCCGGGAGAGAGCGGGTGGTGCCGGACGGCGGCGGGTGCGCCGTCCGTCCGGCGGTACGATCAGTCGCGCCGGTAGTTTGGTGCTTCGCGAGTGATCGAGACATCGTGGACGTGGCTTTCGCGGAGGCCGGCATTGGTGATGCGGCGGAAGCGGGTTTTTGTCTGGAGTTCTCCGACCGTGTTGCATCCGGTGTAGCCCATGCCGGCTTTCAGGCCGCCGACGAGCTGATGGACAACGGGGCCCATGGCGCCTTTGTAGGGCACCTGGCCTTCGATGCCTTCCGGCACCATTTTGCGGGTGTCCTTGACTTCGTCCTGGAAGTAGCGGTCGGCGGAGCCGCGCGCCATGGCGCCGAGGCTGCCCATGCCGCGATAGGATTTGTAGGAGCGGCCTTCGTAGAGGAAGACTTCTCCGGGGGATTCGTCGGTGCCGGCGAGCAGGGAGCCGACCATGACGGCGTCGGCGCCGGCGCCGATGGCCTTGACGAGATCGCCGGAGGTGCGGACGCCGCCGTCGGCGATGGCGGGAACGCCGAGTTCATGACAGGCGGCGGAGGTTTCGAGCACGGCTGAGAACTGCGGGACGCCGACGCCCGCGACGACGCGGGTGGTGCAGATCGAGCCCGGACCGATGCCGATTTTCACGCCGTCGGCGCCGACATCGATGAGGGCGCGGGCGGCTTCCGGGGTGGCGACGTTGCCGGCGATGACCTGGACTTCGCTGCCGGCGCGTTTAATGCTTTCGACGGCGCGGAGGACGCCGGAGGAATGGCCGTGGGCGGTGTCCACGACGAGCACGTCCACCCCGGCTTCGATCAGGAGGCCGGCGCGTTTGAAACCGTCCTCGCCGACGCCGGTCGCGGCGGCGCAGCGGAGGCGGCCCATACCATCTTTCACCGCGAGCGGGTGGGTGACGGCTTTATCCATGTCCTTGACGGTGATGATGCCGATGCAGCGATGGGCGTCGTCCACCACGAGGAGTTTTTCGATACGGTGTTTGTGCAGGAGTTGCCGGGCGGTGCTGGCGTCGGCGCCATTGCGGACCGTGACGAGATTCTCGCGGGTCATGAGTTCGCTGACGCGCTGGCCCGGGTCGTTGGCGAAGCGGACGTCTCGGTTGGTGAGCACGCCAACGAGTTTCTGCGAGGAGGGCTCGATGACGGGCAGGCCGCTGATGCCGTGATGGCTCATGATGGCGCGGACTTCGGCGAGGGTCTGATCTGGGCCGACGGTGACGGGGTTGACCACCATGCCGGATTCGAAGCGTTTGACGCGACGGACCTGTTCGGCCTGTTCGGCCGGCTCGAGGTTTTTATGAATGACGCCGAGGCCGCCCTGCTGGGCCATGGCGATGGCCATGGCGTCTTCGGTCACGGTGTCCATGGCGGCGGAGACCAGCGGGATATTGAGGTCGATGGTGCGTGTCAGGCGGGTGCGGGTATCGGCGTGGGCAGGCAGCACGTCGGAGGCTGCCGGGACAACGAGGACGTCATCGAAAGCGAGGGCTTCGGTGATACGATCGTAAAGTGAACCTTTTGAAGCCATGGCGCGGGGACCCCTGATTGCGTGCTGCGGGCGTCCCGATTCCATTTTCAGGGCGGCTGCCCTGTGCACAATCGTATTTGCCAGCGGACACGGGCGACGACGAAGCCGGCGCGGCGTGTCCCGGGCGGAACGATGTGTCAAGCGAGCCTCGGGTTCCCGACCGTTGGCGCTTCCTCATAAGTACAAGGGATACGGCTGACAAGAAAAACACGCGGTCTTTTGGCGATTTTTTTACCGGGAGGGCCTGCGCGGGCGCACAGGGATACTATCTGTACATTTTGCCGGAGATTTAGTGCGGGGCCTGTGGCACATTGCAGGGTTGCTCTTTTATGGCTGAGCGGGCGACCGGAAAACAACAGGGGCGCAAAGCTCCGACAGGGCCGGAGACAGGGTGTGGGTTTATTTCATCACAGCAGGGGCCGTCGGGACGAGCCGACGCTTCCTTCAGAACGGCCGGACGCGCTTATGGGCGTTGTGCTGGCCTCGGCGCTCGGGCCCGCGGTGGACGCGCATCCGGAACGTGTGAAGGACCGGGAGCAGGCTATTCTCGATCTTTGCCAGACGGCGCATTTTCGCCCGGAGGGGCTGACGGGTCCGTTTATTCTGCATCTTTCGGTCAGCGGGCATTCGGGGCTGGTGTTCGACGTTCATAATGAAGAAGACACGCCGCTTTATACGTATGGGATTTCTCTTTCGCCTTTCAGTCGCCTTATCAAGGATTACGCGCTGATGATCGAGAGTTTTGAGCTGGCGATGGAGGAGGGCAACCGCACGAAGGTTCAGGCGATCGATATGGGGCGGCGGGGTGTTCATGACGAGGCGGCGGAGCTGCTGACGGAGCGGCTGAAGGGGAAGATCGCCATGGATCTGCCGACGGCGCGGCGGCTGTTTTCGCTGATGTGTCTGCTGGCTCAGAGGCGGTAGGCCGGTTCCTCGTGAGATCTGAAAGGATGTGCGCCGTCGATGACTGAGGCTGCTCCCGGCGCCGAGGCGCTGATGCCCTGGTTTCCTGTTACACTGCGGATGGATTCCGCCGCGTCCGCGCTTGTGGTCGGTGGAGGCGGTATCGCGGCGAACAAGGTCGCGCTGCTGGCGACGACGGAGGCGGCTATTACCGTGCTTTCGCCGGATCTCAATGCGGAGCTGGTCCGGCTCGTGGCGCGGGGGCGGATCTCTCATGATCCCGTTCCGGTTTCGCGGGAGGTTCTGGGGAAGCATCTGCCGGGGAAGCGGCTGGTCTTCGCGGCGACGAATGATCGCGCGGTGAACCGGCTGGTCGCGGAAATGGCCCGGGGGATGAACATTCCGGTCTGCGCGGTCGACGATCCTGATCCCTCGACGTTTATTACGCCCGCGATTGTGCGTCGTCCGCCGGTTCTGGTGGCGATTTCCACTGCCGGGGCGGCTCCGGTTCTGGCGCGGCGTCTTCGGGAGCAGATTGAGAGTCTGTTACCGGCGCAACTGGGGCGGATGGCGCGGTTTATGCAACGTCTGCGTCCGGCGGTTGCGGCGCTGCATCCGGTGGCGGAGACGCGCAGGCGGGTGTGGGAGCGGTTTCTGGACGGGATCGGAAGCGAGCAGGCGCTGGCGGGCGATGAGGCCGGGGCGCGGCTGACGCTGGAGCGGGAAGCCCGGGGCGAGACCGGCTCCGGAGAGGTGTGGCTGGTCGGCGCGGGGCCGGGAGATGCGGATCTTCTCACGCTGAAGGCGCTGCGGCTGATGCAGAATGCGGACAGTGTTCTCTACGATCATCTTTTGCCGCCTGAGATTCTGGAGCGGGTGCGACGGGATGCGGAGCGGGTGTTTGTCGGCAAGCAGCGCAGCGATCATGCGTTACCGCAGCCGGCGATCAACGATGAGCTGATCCGGCGGGCACGGGCGGGCGAGCGGGTATTGCGTCTGAAGGGGGGCGATCCGTTTATTTTCGGGCGTGGAGGCGAGGAGATCGAGGCGCTGATGGCGGCGGACATTCCGTTCCGCATCGTGCCGGGAATTTCGGCGGCGAACGGGTGTGCCGCGTCGGCGGGGATTCCGCTGACTCATCGGGATTGCGCGCAGTCCTGTCTGTTTCTGACCGGTCATGCGCGGGCGGACGGGACGCTGGATCTGCCGTGGGACACCATTGCCCGGCGCGGGCAGACGGTGGTGATTTACATGGGGCTCGGCGGCATTGCGATGCTGTGCGAGCGGCTGATGCGGCATGGTCTGCCGCCGGACTGGCCGGCGGCTGTTGTGGAAAAGGGTACGCAGCCGGATCAGCGGGTGGTTGTCGGGGATCTGCGGTCGCTGCCGGAGCAGGTCATGGCTGAGGTATTTCGCAGTCCGTCGCTGATTATTGTGGGTGAGGTTGTGCGGCATCGGGTAGTGTCACGGTCTGTTTCGCCGGATGTGACGGCGGGTACTGGTGGCGGCCCACCGGAGGTTGTATAGCCGGATTATGTTCTCGCTTTCCTCTCTGATGGCTCTCCTCCAGGTCGTTCTGATCGACATTACTCTGGCCGGGGACAACGCTGTTGTTGTTGGTCTTGCCGTCAGGCGGCTTGAGGCTTCGCAGCGCAGAATCGCGGTTCTGACAGGTGTTGGCGCGGCGGCGGTGATCCGGCTGGCGCTGGCTGTGGTCGCGACGAAGATGCTGGCGATCATCGGGCTGCGGTTTGCTGGTGGTCTTTTGCTACTCTGGGTCTGCTGGAAGATGTATCGCGAGCTTCGCAGACCGGATGTTCATGACGAGGATGGCGCGCCGGCTCCGGGGGCGCTCCGGAGCGCCATTATCCGGATTATCGTTGCCGATCTGTCGATGAGCCTGGATAATGTGCTGGCCGTTGCCGGGGCGGCGGGCGAGCACATCTGGGTGCTGGTGTCCGGGCTCGCTATTTCCGTGATTCTCATGGCGGTTGCGGCGACTGTGATTGCGCGTCTGCTCGACCGGTATCGCTGGATTGCCTGGGTTGGCCTGCTGGTTGTTCTGGGGGTTGCCATCGAGCTGATCGTGGGCGGCGGGCATGAGGTTCTGGAGCATGTGACTTGACCGGGCGCCGGCTTCGCCTGATTGCGGTGACGGCGGGGCTGTCCGCCTGTTCCGCCGCGCCGCAGACCGGACCGGCGGTGGTGTCGCCTCCGGCCTGGCCGACGGAGCAGCAGGCGACGACGGCCGCTGTGTCAGATGATGTGGCCGCACGGCTGACGGTCTGGCTTCGGCTGACAGGTCCGGGCGATCCCGCGATTCCCGCGAAAACTTACGCGGATTTTCTGGCCACACGGCCCGTGTGGCCGCGCTGGCATATGATCGAACTGCGTTATCAGGCGGCGCTTGCTGCTGAACCCGATGATGCGGTTGCCTCGGCCTTGTGCGGCGAGCGCCCCCCTGCCACGGCGAAGGCGCTGAGCCGCTGTGTGGGTGTGGCCGGAAAGACGCCTGCGATGCGGGATGCGGCGCGCGCGATCTGGCGCAACGGGGCGGAGGGGGCCGGGGACGCCGCGCTTGTGCGGTTGCTGTTCGCCGCCGATCTGACGCCGGGGGACAGCTGGGAGCGGTTTTTGCGGGAGGAGCGGACCGGGCAGCTGACGGCGGCGGCGCAGACGGTGAGTTCTCTCCCGGCGGACAGGGCCGGGCTGGCGGCGGCACGGCTGGCGTTTCGCAGGAATGACGCCGATGCGGAAACGGCACTGAGCGCCCTGCCCGCCTCTGAGGCGTCCGATCCGATGCTGGTGGTCGATCATGCGCGCTGGCTTCGGAAGGCGCAGCGTGAAGACGATGAGCTGGCTTTGTGGAAGACGCAGGGTTTCGCGGTTGAATCGGAGGCGCCGGCGTCTGCCAGGGGTGCGTTCTGGACGGAACGGGATGCGCTGGCGCGCGATCTGCTGGCGGCGGGACGGGCGCAGGATGCGTTCACGCTAGCGGATGACACGACGCAGACGGACGACACGAAGCGGTGGAACGCGGCGTTTCTGGCCGGCTGGGTTTCTCTGCGGCAGTTGCATAATCCCGCGCAGGCCGAGGCTTTTTTCAGAAAGATGACGGAGAGTCGTTCGCTTCTGACGCGCAGCGGCGGGTATTACTGGCTTGGTCGCGCTCATGCGGAAATGGGCAATATGTCGTCGGCCACGGCTGACTGGCAGCGGGCGGCGGAAACGCCTCAGACGTTTTACGGTCAGATGGCTGTCGCGGCGCTGGCGCATGGGGGCACGACGCTGCTGTCTCCGGCGCAGCCGTGCCCGGCGCTCCGGGATGCGTTGCAGCGCTGGCAGCGGACGACCCGGGGTGGCGCGGATGTGACGGCGACGACCGTGCATGTGGACGGCAGCGACCTGGCGCAGGCGGCGCAGATTCTGGTGTCGTGGAACGACCGGGCGCATGCGCGTGAGTTTCTGAATCTGTTGCTGGCGCAGGATAATGAGCCGTCGGATCAGCGGGCTGTCGCGGAACTCGCGGTGAAGCTGGGGATACCGGATATCGGAGTCGCTGTGGCGCGGAAGGCGAGCATGCGGGGCGTATCGATGCCGGACATGGGGTGGCCGGAGCCGTTTGCCGAACCTTCGACGGATCTGCCTCGCGGGCTGCCGCTCGGGCTGATGCGGCAGGAGAGCAATTTCAATCCGGATGCGGTGAGTTCGTCGGGGGCGATCGGGCTGATGCAGCTGCTGCCCGGCACGGCGCGGGATATGGCGCGGGCGACCGGGGCAGGAAGTCTGAATGTGGCGGAGCTTCATGCGCCGTCCGTCAATATTCAACTGGGCACGGCTTATCTGGACCGGATGTATAAGAAATTTGACGGTGTGGTGCCTTATACGGCGGCGGCATACAATGCCGGCCCGCATCGGGTCAGTCAGTGGCTGGAAGCGGGTGGCGATCCGGCACGGACGGGTGCGGACCAGGACGCGCTGATCGACTGGATCGAGCAGATTCCGTATTCCGAGACCAGAAGTTATGTAAAACGCGTGTGGGAAAGCATGGTTGTTTATTCAGTCCGCGATCAGGGCTGACGGGGTCGGCAGCGAAAATCCGCCCGGTGGACTCTGTGGCCGGTGGTTGCTGTTATCTGCCCTGCCCGTTCCGCTTCGGAGAGTGAATTTTGAACACAGAGACCGAGGATCAGGCCCCGGCGCCGTCAGCACGCAGACTGTCGCCTGAGGGGGCCTCGCCCGCGATGGCGCAATGGTTTGCGCTGAAGGCCGAAAATCCGGAATTTCTTCTGTTTTTCCGGATGGGCGATTTCTACGAGTTGTTTTTTGACGATGCGATTGCGGCTGCTTCGGCGCTCGACATTGCGCTGACGGCGCGGGGGTCGCACGGGGGGGAGCCGATTGCGATGTGCGGGGTGCCGGCGGCGGCGGCTCCGGCTTATCTCTCCCGGCTGATCCGTCGCGGGTTTCGGGTTGCGGTTGCGGAGCAGACGGCGCAGGCGCCTTCGAAGAAGGCGGGAAAGGGGGGCAAATCCGGGCCGGCTCAGAAAGGTCCCCTGCCCCGCGCTGTTGTCCGGCTGGTGACGCCGGGCACGCTGACCGAGGATGAACTGCTGGAGCCGGGGCGGTCCAATCTGCTTGTGGCGCTGGTGCCGGGCGGTGGCGGGCGCGGAGAGGCCGATTTGCGTGGCGTTGCGTGGATCGACATTTCCACCGGGCAGTTTGAGACGGCATCGTGCGCTCCGGGCGAGCTGGGGCATCTGCTGGCACGGCTTGATCCGGCGGAGATCCTGGCGTCGCAGGACTGCGATCTGGGGGAGTATGAATCCCGGCGTCATCCGGGGGCGGCGGTGCCGCCGGCTCATGCGGCACGGGCGCGGCTGGCGGAGACGTTCAGCGTGGCCAGTCTGGATGCGTTCGGCACGTTTACGGATGCCGAGGCGGCGGCGGGTCTGATGGCGGTCGAGTATATCCGGCGGTCTCAGGCGGGGTCGATGCCGCGTCTGTCGCATCCTCAGCCCCAGGCGGACCGGGATACGCTGGGGCTCGATCCGGCGACGCGGGCCAGTCTCGATCTCCTGCGGGCGCGGGATGGCGGTGTTGAGCACACGCTGTTTTCGGCGGTGAACCGGACGGTGACGGCGGCGGGCGCGCGGCTGCTTTCGACCTGGATCGCTGCGCCGCTGACCAGCCCCGAGCGGATCGGGGCACGGCAGGCCTGCTGGGACTGGCTGCGGCATGACAGCGCCAGCCTGGAAGCGTTGCGTCAGGTTCTTCGCGGAGCGCCTGATATTGACCGGGCGCTGGGGCGGCTCTCGGTCGGTCGGGGGCAGCCACGCGATCTGGCGACGTTGTGGGATGCGGTGAGTGCGGCGCACAGGGCGGCGGCCGTGCTGGAATCGGTAAAGCACGGGACGCGGCCGCCGCTCATGGAAACGGCGCTGACGGCTTTGCGTGGCGCGGGGGCACTGGAAGGGGAACTGGAGCGGGCGCTGGCGGATGAACTCCCTGCCCGGCTTGAAGACGGCGGGGTGATCGCGGCTGGTTATGACGGCGAACTCGACGCGCACCGGGCCTTGCGGGATGATTCGCGTCGGGTGATCGCGACGCTTCAGAACGAATATGCACAGCGTTTTGGCGTGGCGAGTCTGAAGATCCGGCATCATGCACAGCTTGGCTATGTCATGGAGGTGCCGGTCGCCGCCGGGGCAAGGCTGCGGGAGCGGGACGATCTGAGTTTCCGGCAGGGCACGACGGGTGCGGCGCGGTTTGCGACTGAGGAACTGATCGATCTGGATTCCCGGATCAGCGAGGCGACCGAGCGGGCCGCCATCCGGGAGCGGCAGATTTTCGGGGCACTGGTTGCCAGGGCGCTCGATGACAGGGAGTTGCCGCCGCTGGCGCGGGCGCTGGCGCTTATGGACGTGGTGCAGTCATGCGCGGGGCTGGCGACGGGCGGAACATGGTGCCGGGCCAGGATCGATGACGGTACGGCGTTTGATCTGACGGCCTGTCGTCATCCGGTGGTTGAGGCGGCGCTGGGGACGGGCGCGCGGTTTACGGCCAATAACTGCTCTCTGGAGGCGGATCATCGGGTGATGCTGCTGACGGGGCCGAATATGGCCGGGAAATCGACATTTCTGCGACAGAACGCGCTGGCAGTGATTCTGGCTCAGGCGGGGCTGCCGGTTCCGGCGAAGGCGGCTCATATCGGGGTGGTTGACCGGCTGTTCTCGCGTGTCGGCGCATCTGACGATCTGGCGCGGGGGCGCTCGACCTTCATGGTTGAGATGACGGAGACGGCGGGCATTCTGAATCAGGCGGGGCCGCGTTCTCTGGTTGTTGTTGATGAGATCGGGCGCGGGACATCGACGCTGGACGGGTTGTCGATTGCGTGGGCGGTGCTGGAGGCGATGCACTCGACGCTGCGCTGCCGGACGATTTTCGCGACCCATTTTCATGAGCTGGCGCAGCTTTCGGAAACGCTGCCCCGGCTTTCCCCGCATACGATGGCGGTGCGGGACTGGAAGGGCCAGGTGGTGTTTCTGCACGAGGTTGTTCCGGGTTCGGCGCGGAAGAGCTGGGGCGTGCACGTGGCGCGGCTGGCGGGTGTGCCTCTGCCGGTGGTGAATCGTGCGGCCCGGCTGCTGAAGGAACTGGAGCAGGAACATTCCGTCGGGCAGCGTCCCCTGCCACTGTTCGATGATTTACCGGCGGCGTCTGAGGCGCAGCCGGAGGGCCGGAATGGCAGCGAAAATGTCACACGGGAGATTTTCGAGCAGGTGCTGGGCCTTGATCCTGATTCTTTGTCTCCCCGCGACGCGCTTGCCGCGCTATATCATCTGAAGAATGCGGCGCTTGAAACCGAAAATCGTCTGGCCCGACCATAGTTTCCCCTTCCCTCCGGATTTCCGAGCCTGATCTGAACACTATGTCCAGTCTTCAAACAGTTGCTTCTCCTGTCGTTTCAGAGGTTTCTCTTTCCGGTGGCGACGGTTCGTTATGTCCTGAGCTGCTGGCGGACAGCCTGTCGGCCGCGCTGCACGATGCGGGCGGCCCGGATGGCACGCCACCGCCCCGGGATATGGCCCTGACCATTTTCCGGCGGCATCTCGGGCGGTATCAGACCGATGTGCGGGCGCAGTTCGAGAACCGCGAGATCAAGGGCGTGGATGCGGCGAAGGCCCTGGCGGCGTATGCTGATGTGCTTGTGAAGGCGCTGGCGGAGTTTGCCGGGACGGCTCTGGGGTTCGGGCAGGAGGCGCTGGACCAGATCGTGGTTGCGGCGACCGGTGGTTATGGCAAGAGGCTGCTTGCGCCGTTCAGTGACATCGATCTGCTGTTTCTGACATCCGAGCAGCCGTCGGCCGATGTTCTCAGTCTTGTTGAATATATCCTGTATTTTCTGTGGGATATGGGGCTGAAAGTCGGTCATGCGACGCGCTCGATCAGCGAATGCGTTGCGCAGGCGGAGCAGGATACGACCGTGCGGACAGCGCTGCTGGATGCGCGGATGCTGATCGGCAGTTTCAGTCTGTTCGCGATGTTTGAGGCGCGGTTTATCGTGGCCTGCGTTGAGGCGGGGTCGGCGCGGTTTATCGCTGACAAGCGGGCCGAACGGGCGGAGCGGCATCGCCGGTTCGGGGACAGTCCTTATCTTGTTGAGCCGAATATCAAGGAAGGCCGGGGCGGTTTGCGGGACATGCAGACGCTCTACTGGATGTGCCGGTATATTTTCGGCACCCGGCATGTGTCCGATCTGCTGGCACCGGAATTTACCCGGCTTGGTTTTCTGACCGAGCAGGAAGCGGCGCGGGCGCGGCGGTCCTGGGATTTTCTGTGGACGGTGCGGCTGCATCTCCATTACGTCGCTGGTCGTGGCGAGGACCGGCTGACTTTCGACATGCAGCCCGTGGTGGGCGGACGCATGGGCTATACGCGGCACGGGCGGCAGAACGGTGTCGAGCGGTTCATGCGGCACTATTTTCTGACGGTGCGCGAGGTCATGCGGCTGACGCATGTGCTGGAGCCGACGATCATGCGGGTGGCGCTGGGGCCGGCGGCGCATGTGATGAAGGCGGACGACGCGATGCGTGAGGCGGGCTTCACGCTGATCGACGGCAAGATCCTGGCGGACCGGGGGGTATCGTTCGAGGCTGAGCCACTGAAGATGTTCGAGTTGCTGGAATGGGCGCGGCTGCGTCATCTGGCTCTGCATCCGCTGGCACGTCAGCAACTGATCCGGTGGGAGCGCAGGGCTTCGACATTGCGGTCGAACCCGAAGGCGGCGGAGATTTTTCTGGATCTGCTGTGCGATGACCGTCCGACGCGGCTCAGGCGCCCGGCTGCCCGGGAGAAGAAGGACGAGCTGGCGGTTTCTGAGACTGAGCAGAACAGTCATCTCGACCATGTGCACTGGCTGCGGGTACTGAATGAGACCGGGCTGTGGGGCGGGCTGATCCCGGAATGGTCACGCATTGTCGGGCAGATGCAGTTCGACACGTATCATATCTTCACGGTCGATGAGCACACGATCGAGGCCATCCGTATTCTGCGCTGTGTCGAGAACGGCACGATGGCGGATGAGATTCCGGTTGCTTATGAACTGGCGCGGGGCATTCAGTCACGGCGGGCGCTTTATATGGCGGTCATGCTGCATGACATCGCCAAGGGGCGTGGCGGCGATCATTCCGAACTGGGTTCGGAGATCGCTCTGGAGCTGTGTCCGACGCTGGGGCTTTCCGGCGAGGAGACGGAGACGGTTTCGTGGCTGGTGCTCCAGCACCTGCTGCTGAGTCATACGGCGTTTCAGCGCGACATTGATGATCCGAAGACCATTCTGGATGTGGCGGATGTGGTGCAGTCGCCGGAGCGGCTGCGGCTGCTTCTGCTGCTGACGATCGTGGATATGCGGGCGGTCAGTCCGCGCGTGTGGAATGCGTGGAAGGCGACGCTGCTTCGGGAGCTTTATACGCGTGTGGCCGAGGTGCTGGAGGGCGGACTGGCGACGCCGGAGCGCGATATGCGTGTGGCGCATAGCAAGGCGATGCTGGCTGAGTTGCTGGCTGAGGAAGGTGCCTCGAAGGCTGAAACGGATCATTTTCTTGAGCTTGGCTATGCGGGGTACTGGCTGTCCTTTGACCAGGAAACGCAGCTTCGTCATGCGCGTCTGATCCGTGAGGCGGAGGCGCGGTCCGCGCCGTTTGTGATCGAGACGCAGCCCCTTCCCTCACGCGGGGTTACGGAAGTGACGATCCATACGCAGGATCATCCGGGGCTTTTTGCTGAGATCGCCGGGGCGATGGCGCTTGCCGGGGCCTCAATCGTGGATGCGCGGATTCATACGCTGACCAACGGCATGGCGCTGGATACGCTGTGGATTCAGGATGCGTCGGGCGAGGCGTTCGATGAGCCTCACCGTCTTGCCAGGCTGTCTGCTCTGGCGGAGCGGGCATTACGGGGCGGGCTCGATATTGAGGCGGAGATCAGGAAGAATCAGCCGGGCCTGACGATGTCACGGACGCGGGCTATCCACGTGCCGCCACGTGTTGTGATCGATAACCGGGCGTCCAATTCGCATACCGTCGTGGAGATTAACGGGCGTGACCGGTCCGGGCTGCTGCATGACGTGGCCAGCGCCCTGAATGAGCTGAAACTTCAGATCGGGTCGGCGCATATTACAACTTATGGCGTTCGGGCGATCGACGTTTTTTATGTAAAAGATCTTTCTGGCCTGAAGGTGACGGACGAGCGGCGCCTCGCGCATATTCGCGAGCGGCTGCTGACCGGTCTGAAAAAGGCCGAGGAGAAGATCAATCCTGGCTATCATGAGTCAGAACTGACTGCGGATCAGCCGGAATAAGGTGGTTTTCCCCGTGAGTCTGTCTGGTGGAATGACCTGACGGGTGTTTGTTTCAGAGTGCGGGGCGTACTCTGCCGGCGGGTAGTGCCGCGAACTGTGACGGGCCGTAAATCTCTCTGGCGCGTTTGATAAACGCGGAGACCATGAGGCGGACGGCCTCGTTGAACACGACGCCGATGGCTGCCTGGAGCAGACGCGAGCGGAACTCGAAATCGACGAAAAAATCGACGAGGCAGCCTTTTGGGTCTGCCGTAAAGGTCCAGACGTTATTGAGGTAACGGAACGGGCCTTTTTCATAGGTCACGCGGATGACGCGGGGGCGGTCGAGCGTGACGCGGGAGGTAAAGGTTTCGCGAAACGGTCCGAACCCGACGGTGAGGTCGGCGACGAGTTCCTGCGATGTTTTCGATTTTACCCTTACATTTGTGCACCAGGGCAGAAATTTCGGATAATTAGCGACGTCGGCAACGAGATCGAAGATCTGTTCCGGTGTGTAATTAAGAACACGACGTTCGGAATGGGTGGGCATATCAACAAGGTTCCGCGTGAGCTGGGTGCGTCGGAGCGGGCGCGGCTTTTTGCAGTTGCGCGTCTCTGGCGGCGCGCAGGGCGGCGAAGTCGGCGTCTGCGTGATAGGAGGAGCGGGTCAGCGGGGTGGAGCTGACCTGAAGGAAGCCTTTGACACGGGCCATGGCGGCGTAATCGTCAAACTCCGCGGGTGTGACGAAGCGGGCGACGGCGGCATGTTTGACGGTGGGCTGGAGGTACTGGCCCATGGTTATGAAATCTATGTCGGCGATACGGAAATCGTCCATGACCTGCGCGACTTCCGCTTTCTCTTCGCCAAGTCCGAGCATCAGGCCGGATTTGGTGAAGATCGAGGGGTCAAGCTGTTTGACGCGATCGAGCAGGCGGACGGACTGGTAGTAACGCGCGCCGGGGCGGATCGTGGTGTAGAGCCTGGGGACGGTTTCGATATTATGATTGAAAACATCCGGGCGGGCGGCGACGACGATTTCGAGGGCGCCGCGTTTGCGCAGGAAGTCCGGGGTGAGGACTTCGATTGTCGTTTCCGGCGAGGCGGCTCTGATTGAGGCGATCACCTGCGCGAAGTGGTCGGCGCCTCCGTCCGCGAGGTCATCGCGGTCAACGGAGGTAATGACGACATGCCTCAGCCCGAGCTTTGCCACGGCGTCTGCGACGCGGGACGGCTCATCGGCATCGAGCGCGCCGGGCAGGCCGGTGGTGACGTTGCAGAAGGCGCAGGCGCGGGTGCAGATCTCGCCCATGATCATCATGGTGGCGTGGCGCTGTGACCAGCATTCGCCAATATTCGGGCAGGAGGCTTCTTCGCAGACCGTGACGAGGTTGTTGTCGCGCATGAGCTGACGCGTCTCGTGGTACACGGGGTGGCCCGGCGCCTTGACCCTGATCCAGTCGGGCTTGCGCGCGATCGGGTTATCGGGCCGGTGCGCCTTCTCGGGATGGCGGGGCGCCTGGGGATTTTTGCGATGATCGATCAGAACGCGAACGCTCATTGGGTTCCTGTCCGGGCGCGAGAAGAGATTTCTAACAAGTGAGACGAGCGCGATCGATCGTCAAGCGCTGTCTCCGCAAGGCGAGGGCAAGGTTTCGCGAGCAGACAGCGGCGTGCCCTCCGTGATAGGGGTTATGCTCGTCCGTCCGGCCCCTGCCCGTCTTTACAGACATGTCATGGTTGCAAAGCGTCTTATTTTTGCAACATGTGTTTCGGAGCAGTCTTCCGGGCTATCAGTTCTGCCAGCCCGAAGAGTCCCGTGACCACGCAATCTCATCTCGAACGCCTTAATCCTGAACAGCGCGCTGCTATTGAGACCACGGAAGGGCCTCTGCTTGTTCTTGCCGGCGCCGGCACGGGCAAGACGCGGGTGCTGACGACGCGGTTCGCGCATATTCTGCTCTCCGGGCATGCAAAGCCGTGGCAGATCCTTGCGGTGACGTTCACCAACAAGGCGGCGCGGGAGATGCGGGAGCGGATTTCGGCGCTGATCGGCGAACCTGCCGAGGGGCTGTGGCTGGGGACGTTCCATGCCCTGTGCGCGCGGATGCTGCGCCGGCATGCGGAGTATGTCGGGCTGACGAGCGGGTTTCTGATTCTGGACACGGATGATCAGCTTCGTCTGGTGAAGCAGGTTGTGGAACCCTGGCGGATTGATGTGAAGCGCTGGCCGCTGCCCGGTCTGCTGGGGGTGATTCAGCGCTGGAAGGATCGCGGACTGACGCCGGACCGGGTGACGGGGGCGGAGGATTGCGGATATGCGGACGGACATGCGCGGGCGATTTACGCGGCGTATCAGACGCGGCTTCGTGAGCTGAATGCCTGCGATTTTGGCGATCTGATGCTCCATATTGTCGAGATTCTGCGGACGCGGCCGGACGTGCTGGAGCAGTATCATCGTCTGTTCCGCTATATTCTGGTGGATGAGTATCAGGACACGAATACGGTTCAGTATCTGTGGCTGCGTTTGCTTGCGCGGCGGGAGGGTGCTCCGTCGAACATCTGCTGCGTGGGGGATGACGATCAGTCGATCTACTCCTGGCGGGGAGCGGAGGTTGAGAATATCCTTCGGTTCGAGAAGGATTTTCCGGGTGCGAAGATTGTCCGGCTGGAGAGAAATTACCGTTCGACGGCGCAGATCCTGGGGGCAGCGGCGGGGCTGATCGCGCATAATGACGGGCGGCTGGGCAAGACGCTTCGTCCGGGGCGGGAGGATGCGCAGGGGCTGCCTGTACAGATTATCAGCACCTGGGATTCGGACGCCGAGGCGCGGGATGTGTGTCAGCGGATCGAGACGTTGCGGCGTGACGACCATGCATTAGGTGAGATGGCCATTCTGGTGAGAGCCGGTTTTCAGACGCGGGCGTTTGAGGAGCGGCTTGTACAGTTCGGTATTCCTTACCGGATTGTCGGTGGTCTGCGTTTCTATGAACGGGCTGAAATCAGGGATGCGCTGGCTTACATGCGGGTGCTGATTAATCCGGTGGATGATCTGGCGTTCGAGCGGATTGTGAATGTGCCTAAGCGTGGCGTCGGGACGGCGGCGTTGCAGAAGCTGCATGCCGAGGCGCGCGCAAGGCGATCCGGGCTGGCGGAAGCGGTGGAGAGCCTGTTGCAGTCGGATGGATTCCGGGGGAAATCCAGGGAGCGACTGGCTTCTCTGATGGATGTGTTTTCAGGGCAGCGTCGAACTCTTGAGAAAGAAGGCCATGTCGTTGCGGTGAACGGACTGCTTGAGGACAGTGGCTATCTTGAGATGTGGCGCAATGACACCTCTCCGGATGCGCCGGGGCGGCTGGAGAATCTGAAGGAGCTGGTCCGGGCGCTGGCTGATTTCGGGACGCTTGGCGAGTTTCTGGAGCATGTCTCGCTGGTCATGGATGCCGAGGGCGCGGCGGAAGAGGCGCGGGTTTCGGTCATGACGCTGCATGGCGCCAAGGGGCTGGAGTTTGACACGGTGTTTCTGCCGGGCTGGGAGGAAGGCGTCTTTCCTTCCCAGAGAACGCTGGACGAAGGTGGCGACAAGGGGCTGGAGGAGGAACGGCGGCTTGCTTATGTCGGCATCACGCGGGCGCGGCATCGGGCGGTGATTCTGCATGCGGCGAGCCGGCGGATTTATGCGAACTGGCAGGAATCCATGCCGAGCCGGTTTCTGGATGAGTTGCCGGATGAGTATGTCGAGCGCGAGGGCGAGACGCCGACGCGGCGGGACCGGCAGGATTATTCCGGGTTCTTTAGCAACAGTGTGTTTTCCGACAGTCAGAACAGCACGATGGCGCCGCTTGTTGCGAAGCGGCGACGGGTTTCTCCGGTGCATGAGGATCTGATGAACAGCGCGCCGCAGATTGAGGTGGGCGTGCGGGTTTTTCACCAGAAATTTGGATCTGGCGTGGTGGTCAGCGCGGATCGCGGGGCGACTGAGGTGGCGTTTGAGGAGTCCGGCACGCGGCGGGTGATGTCGTCCTATTTGCAGGTTATGTCGGACTAAGATCGGACGGCGTCTTTCGCCGTGCTCCGGGCAGGCATTTCCGCCCTCTGGGTTTGAGAGGCAAGCTCTGATATTCAGCGGGCTTTCGTGGCCGGCTCTCCCGGCTGCCGCCTTACTGCCCTTCGGGAGGAGTGCCAGATGACCGCTTCACGCCGCAGACATGCGACCGGACTTGAGACCATTTCCGTCACGGTGCCGGAGGCCGGGGTTGAAGCGTATGAGAATGCGATCGGTCTGGTCTGCACGACGGTTGGAATTTTCGAGTTCGATGAGGAAGAGAAGCTCTGGCGCGTGGAAGGTGTCAGGGATGCGGGCCACAGAGAGGATGAACTGGTGGCGGCGCTGGCGATTGCCGCGCTGACCAGCGGTATTTCGGCTGAACCTGAGCGCTCGGAGACGGAATCCGAGGGCTGGCTGGCGCGGACGTATGAGTCGTTTCCGGAGCAGAATGTCGGGCGGCGGTTTACGGTTCGGGGATCTCATCTGGATGAGCCGGGACCGACGAACCGGATCACCATCACGCTTGATGCCGGTATGGCGTTCGGCTCCGGCGAACATGGTTCGACGCGGGGATGTCTGCGGGCGCTTGAGAAGATTGCTTACAGAAATCCTCAGCGCATTCTCGATCTGGGATGCGGGTCCGGCATTCTGGCGATGGCGGCGGCGGCGCTGTTTCACCGGCATGTGCTGGCGACGGATATTGATCCGTGGTCGGTGCGGATCACGGAGGCGAATGCGGCGCGAAACGGGTTGTCGCGGCTGGTTGAGGCGCGGCTGGGTAACGGGTGGTCGACTCCTCAGATCCGGCGGGAGGCGCCGTATGATCTGGTGTTTGCCAATATTCTGGCGCGTCCGTTGTGTCTGATGGCGACGGATCTGGCGGCGAATCTGATGCCGGGCGGCACGGCGATTCTGGCCGGGCTGCTGAACACGCAGGCACGGATGGTGCTGGCGGCGCATCGGCGGTGCGGGCTGGTGCTGGAGACGCATCTGCGTGAGGGGGACTGGGGGACGCTGATCGTTCGCAAGCCGTTTTAAGGGCGCTGGTCTGTTTTGGCGGGGAGGCTGGTTTCGGGTTCTTCAGGGAAAGGGGCCGTTATCTGGTCCCGATTCATTTTTTTCGGATGCCTGCCGCCATCTCCGCTTCGTGAACGCCATGCGTCAACATCGCCCCTGATCGCGTCAAACGATCGTTCGTTCTTTATATTTGAAAGAACGGCAGCAGACGGCGCGAACCGCTCCGTCGGACCCGGAAACCGTTTAACGGCGCGCCGGGCCACATCCTGCCCGGGCAGGAACATATAATGGGCCTCAGCCGAATTTCCCGGGAATCATCTCGCTTTTACTGAATGATATGCTTTTACGTCCTGCGCCGTGCTTCACAAACGGCCTCCCTCCCGGCCTGTCTTCCGTCACCATACCGCCCCTTCCCGGACCCAACGATCGGGTAAGCCTTGTCAGCATCTGCTTTCGTGAGAATAAGGTCATCGACCTGATCGTTTGGCGGGGCTGCAATCGTTTTTATTGATGGAGGTCTGACATGGGGTTCGTGATTAAGCCGGCGGAAGAATGGGATGTGCCGGCGATCCTTGCGATCACCAATCAGGCCATCCGGGAGACGACGGCGCTGTGGGTTTCGGCTCCTTATACCTATGAGGAGCGGCTGGCCTGGTTCCGGCAGCGGCGGGATGAAGGGTTTCCGGTTCTGGTGGCGCATGAAGCGGGGCAGGTTCTGGGGTTCGGGTCTTACGGGCATTTCCGGGTTTATGAGGGGTATTCGCAGACTGTCGAACATTCTGTGTATGTCGATGCGGATTCCAGGAAACGGGGTGTCGGACGGGCGTTGCTGGAGGCGCTGGCTGATACGGCGGCGCGGCAGGGGCTGCACGTTATGATCGGAGCGATTACGGCGGACAATGCGGCGTCGGTCGGGCTGCATGAGCAATGTGGGTTTGTGCGGGGCGGGGTTCTGCCTGAGGTGGGACGGAAATTCGGAAACTGGCTCGATCTTTTGTTTATGTACAAGTTGTTATCCATGAATCCTGATATTGAATCTGAACAGATTGTGTGACTGAAACGGGAACCGCCGGGGCTTCTGGCACGCTGTAACAGCGGATTTGAAACGACAGGACCTGTGAAATGGCCGGTAATTTTGAAACATTCCGCAAAACCTGACAGCGGACGTGCCACCGCCTGGAACGGATCTGGCGCTGTCGGCCATCTGATGGGCGGGGCATGGCGATCCGGAACGGGCGCATGAATGTGTTCAGGCGGACGAGGGCAATCCGGATTGCGATATTGTTCATGCCTGGCCGCATCGGCGGGAGTGCGATCTCAGTAACGCGCGCTACTGGTACCGGCGGGCCGGGTGGCCGGTTTCCTCGCGGTCGGTGGATGCGGAGTGGGAGGTGATTGTGCGGTTTCTGCTGAACCGGGAGGCGTGACGGAAGCCGGGTAAAATTATTTGGCCAGACCCTGACCGCGGACGAGGCGGGCGTAGAGGCCGTCCTGGGCGATGAGTTCGCTGTGGGTACCACATTCGATAGCCTGCCCTTCGTCCATCGCCACCACGACGTCGGCGGAGCGAACTGTAGAGAGGCGGTGTGCCACGACGATGGTGGTGCGGCCGGTACGTATCCGGGCCAGGGCGTCCTGGACCTGCGCTTCGTTTTCACTGTCGAGGGCGCTGGTCGCTTCGTCGAGCAGGAGCAGGCGCGGGTCGCGCAGGAGGGCGCGGGCCAGGGCGATCCGCTGACGCTGGCCGCCGGAGAGGCGACCGCCGCCCGGTCCGACGCGGGTATCGAAGCCGTTCGGAAGGGCCTCGATGAAGGGACGGGCGGCTGCGAGACGGGCGGCTTCCCTCATCTCTTCATCGGACGCAGAGGGACGCCCCATCAGGATATTATCGCGCACGGAAACGTCGAAGAGCAGCGTGTCCTGACTGACATAGGCGATGGCATCCCGCAGGGCGTCGAGGCGCACGTCTCTCAGATCGGCGCCGTCGAGCGTGATTGAGCCGGCCGAGATATCGTGGAGTCTGGGGATCAGGGACAGGGCTGTGGATTTACCGGCTCCGGACGGCCCGACGAGTGCGACGGTCATGCCGGGACGAGCGTCGAAGGAGAGGCTTCTCAGGCCCATGCGACCATCCGGGTAACGGAACGAGACATTCCGGAAGCACAGATGACCGCGTCCGGGCGGGAGGGCGCTGGCGTTCGGACATTCCTGTACGGCTGGTTTTTCGTCGATGACAGTGAAGATGCGGGCGAGGCCGGCGAGGCCTTCCTGCAGGGCGGCGTTGAGGGCGCCCAGGGCGCGGAGCGGACGGGCGGCGAGCAGGAGGGCGGCGACGAAACCGGAAAAGTCCCCGAGCGTGGCGCCGCCCATGGCAGCGCGCCAGCCGGCGAAACCGAGCACGGCGGCGACGGCTGAGCCGCCGAGGGCTTCGAGCAGCGGATCGACGCGAGCGCGACCGTTGGTGATTCTGACGAAGGCTTCATGCAGGAGGTCGAACGAGCGATCGGCCCGGGCCTGCTCGCGGTCTTCCAGGCGGTAGACGCGGACGGTGCGGGCCTGGGAGAAGGTTTCGGTCAGAAGGGCGGCGGTTTCGCCGATCTGTTCCTGCACGTTGCCGGAGGCGCGGCGGACGCGTTTGCCGAGTTTCTGGATGGGCACGGCGGCGATGGGATAAAGCAGCGCGGCGATCAGGCTGAGTTCCCAGTCCATGTAGAACATCGCGGCGATCAGGCCGACGACAGTGACGACATCGCCGAGAGAATTGACGGCGCGGACCATGGCTTCGCGGATGGAGACGGCGTCGGTGGTGAAGCGGGCGGCGATGGAGGCCGGGGCTTCCCGCTCGATACGGGCGACGTCCGTGACCATGAGGTGCCGGAACATCGAACCCTGGAGACCCCGGATCACGACGAGCACCAGTCCCTGGGTTGCCAGAGTCTGGCCGTACTGGGCGGCAGATTTGGCCAGGGTGATGGCGACAACGAGCAACGGAACCTGGTAGAGGATACGCTCGTCGTGAGTGGAGAACATGTCGAGGGCGCGCTGGATGACCAGTGGGTAGAGCGCGGTAAGTCCGGCGGTGAGCACGGTCAGTCCGATCACCGAAGCGATGCGGCTGCGATGACACTTCACCTGCTCGCGCCAGAGTCTGGCGAGGAGAGTTCTGCTGTCGTCGGGGAGCAGGGCGCGTTTCTGACGTGTGGCTGGCGGCGGGACAGGCGGAACGACGTTCATGAGCGTCCTCTACCAGCGCCGCCGGTTAGCGCAAAGATGGCGGACAAAACGGAATTACGGGGCGCGGGAGGTGATCGGAGAGTGCAGCAGAGGACGGGGAGCTGATATCTGGTGTATTATTTTTTAATTATCCTTTACAATCAGAAGATTATTATAATCTAATGATTTTTAGGTTCAGGTATTATTTTATCTGACTGATGAGTGATCGCGCAGAGGCGAGACAGGCTTCTTTTCCATCGCGGCATCCGGCTTCCCGCCAGTGTTGCCGAATTCCGGCAAGAACTTCGCCAACGCGCGGGCCGGCCGGAATACCGAGCGCGACGAGATCGCGCCCGGCCAGAGGAAACACCGGCACCGGATCAGTGGTCAGGTGGTGTCGCAGGGTGTTCCAGTCCGGATTTTCCGATTCATGAGCGTTGCGCTGTGCGGCTTCTGCCTGGGCGAGCCAGGCGCGTCCGGTGAGGACGGTGCGAGGGGTGTCGGCCAGCAGACGGGCGACCCCGGCCTCGTCGGTGGCGAGCTGTGGCGTGGGCGCAGGTTCTCCGCAAAGGCTGACGACTTCGCAGGCGTCGGCGCGGGAGAGGCGGAGACGTTTCACGCATTGCCTGATGAGATCCGGGGAGGAAGCGGCACCTTTGAGCAGGGCGGCGAGACGGAGTCGCGCGTCGGGCGGCGCTCCGCAGGCAATCAGCGAGGCAAGAAGGCCGATGGCGGCATTTCGATGTGACCCGAGTTCCGGAAGACATGGGTTCATCACGCCGGTTTCAGACATCAGCGCGAGCATTTCGGGCGCATGGGGGCCGGTCAGGATACGTCTGAGCTCGGACCAGACACGTTCGACGGACAGAGTCTGAACGAGCACGGCGCTTTCTGACAGTGCTGACAGGATGTGCCGATCGGGCGGCATGTCCCCGAAACGGCCCTGAAAACGGAAGAAACGGAGGATACGGAGGGCATCTTCGCCGATGCGCTCGCGGGCATTGCCGACAAACCGGACGCGGGCGGCGTGGAGATCGGCCAGGCCACCAAAATAGTCATAGACGCGGCCATCGCGGTCACAGGACATGGCGTTGATGGTGAAGTCGCGGCGGGCGGCGTCTTCCCGCCAGTCCTGTGTCCAGGCAACTTCGGCATGACGTCCGTCGGTTCGTTCGTCGCGTCTGAGAGTGGTGATTTCGAATCCCGCCCCGTCGATCACGGCGGTGACGGTGCCGTGAGAGAGGCCTGTGGGAATGGTTTTGATTCCGGTGGCGGTCAGTCTGTCCGTAACCTGTCCGGGAGGCTCGGGCGTGCCGAAATCGAAGTCCGCGACATCTTTTTCGAGCAGCAGGTCACGGACGGCGCCGCCGACCAGGCGGGAGTCGGGCAGGACGGACCAGATTTTTTGCAGGCTCTGCCATGCGCGCAGTGTGTCGAGCGGGAGTCGTCGCTCTGTGATCACGGGGTGTCGTCGTCGCAGTCGGGAATATTTGCATCCGGGCAGCCACGGGGTGCTCTGGCGAGCGGGAAAAACACGCCGCCGCTCCAGACGCCGAGGCAGGGCTGGCCGCAATAGCATCCGGGTTCGGCCAGGGCAGCGAGTTCGTACCAGACCGGGCGGGAGATCCGGGCTTCGACGGGAAGTGGACCTTCGCCGGCGCGGACAGTGAGATAGGGCGGTGTGGCGCTGTCACAGGCATCGAGCGGGACGTCCCACTGTGTGCGGAGCGGGTATTCGGGGCCGGCGGTGATGACGGCATCGACGTTGGTCCGGAAGCAGAGGGTCTGTTCGCGACCGGTGCCGCGCCAGTTCAGTTCGGTGACGACGAAGGGGGCGTCCTCGACTTCGATCGTACCTTCCTCGACGGGGGTCCGGAGCCAGAAAATGCCGTCCGCGGCGCGGCGGAGGGCGGAGGCGAACAGGCAGACCATCGGTTTTCGGCGGATAACACTGCCCTTATAGAGCCAGGAGCCATCTTTTCGGATGAGGAAAGGCAGCTTACCGCACTGATGTGGCTGCTTTTTTGTGCCTTCGGCGTGAAGTTTTGCGATGAGGCCGGACCCGAAACCGGCTGGAAAACTGTCTGGCGTCACGATCGGTTAACTCACATCTGTTTGCCTTGGCGCCATACGGATATAGGGTTGCCCCCCGGCTTGATGTAAGCCCCGGACATGTCAGACTGGACCCATGACGCCAGAAATAATGCCGATTCAGATGATCTCTTTCGCGCCGGACACAGGTTCCGGCTCCTCCGGTCTCTCTCCTGAAGCAGCCACGGCCGCGCAGCGGGCGGATCTTGTTACGGCACAGCTCCAGGCTGTCCGGCAGGAAATCGGCCAGGTTGTGTTCGGGCAACACGATGTCGTGGAGCAGGCCCTGGTGAGCATTCTGGCCGGTGGTCATGCGCTGCTGGTGGGGGCTCCGGGGCTTGGTAAGACGTTGCTGGTGTCCACGCTTGGCACGGTTCTGGGACTGGATGCGCGGCGGGTGCAGTTTACGCCGGATCTGATGCCGTCGGATATTACCGGCAGTGAGATCCTCGATGAGGATGCGGGCGGGCACCGGAGCTTTCGTTTTGTGCCGGGTCCGGTCTTCTGTCAGCTTCTGATGGCCGATGAGATCAACCGCGCCAGCCCGCGCACGCAGTCCGCGCTGCTTCAGGCGATGCAGGAGCATCGGGTGACGATTGCGGGCACGGAATATGCGCTGCCGCGTCCGTTCCACGTTCTGGCGACACAGAATCCGATCGATCAGGAAGGCACGTATCCGCTGCCCGAGGCGCAGCTTGACCGGTTCATGTTGCAGATTCAGCTGACATTTCCGGATGCGTCCGATGAGCGGGAGATGCTGCTGGCGACGACGGGCGCGACTCAGGCGACGGCCCGGCAGGTGCTGACGGTGGAAGAGCTGCTGACGGCGCAGGCGATGGTGCGTCAGCTGCCGGTGGGCGACCGGATTGTGGATGCCATTCTGACGCTCGTGCGTTCGGCGCGGCCTGAGACAACGGATGTGCCTTTGGTGCGGGAAGCGATTGCATGGGGCCCCGGCCCGCGCGCGGCGCAGACGCTGATGCTGGCGACGCGGGCGCGGGCGCTGCTTGATGGCCGGCTGTCACCGGGTCTGGACGATGTGGCGGCGCTGGCGCGTCCGGTTCTGGCACATCGGATGGCGCTGAGTTTCGCGGCGCGGGCGGATTCGCTGCGGGTCGGGGATGTGATTGACGACCTCGTTGGACGTCTGGGCTGATTTTGGCTTCTGACACGCAGTTTACGGCAGGTCGGGCCGGTCTTTTTTCGCGCGTCTTCCGGGGCCTGCGAGGTGAACGGTCGTCTTCATCGTTGGGCGCCGGATTTTCGGGGACCGGTGGCGGGGCTGTGCCCGGGACGGCGGGATCGCTCGCCGGGGAGGCGGCGATGCTGGCCGCGCGGCTGCCGGGGCTGGTGGTTCATGCGGAACGGATAGCCGCGACGGTGGCGGCTGGTCAGCACGGGCGGCGGCGGGCCGGGCCGGGTGAGACCTTCTGGCAGTATCGTCCGGCCCAGCCGGGAGAGCCTGTTACCCGTATTGACTGGCGGCAGTCGGCACGGAGTCATCGGGCTTATGTGCGGGAGACGGAAGCCGAGATCGCGCAGACGGTCTATCTGTGGTGCGATCTCAGTCCGTCGATGGCGTGGTCGTCTTCTCAGGGAGGCAATCTGCCGCAGAAGCGGGATCGGGCGATCCTGCTGCTCCTGGCTCTGGCGACTTTGCTGGAAAACGGCGGGGAGCGGGTTCGGCTGCTGACGTCTGAAGGGCCGGCTGATCTGCCGCCGGGCGCGGGGCGCATTGCGACGCGGATGGCTTTGTCGCTGAGCACTCTGGCGGACCGGCCACAGCGCAGGATTCCTGCTGCGGGTGTGTTGCCCCGGTTTGCGAAGCTGGTGATTGCGGGGGATTTTCTCGGGGATGAGGCTGAACTGACACATGGGTTGCGGCATCTCGCGGCCCGGCCTGTGCCGACACAACTGTTACAGATCGTCGATCCGGCGGAACGGGATCTGCCTTATGCGGGGCGTGTGCGTTTTGTGGGGACCGAAGATGAGGGCGAGGTGATTCTGCCGCATGTGGAAGCGTTACGTCCCGATTATGGAACGATCTTTTCGGAGCGGCAGGAGCGGCTCAGGGCGATGGTGGACGGGAGCGGGCATACGCTTTTGACGCATTTTACCGATCAGTCACCGGCTATGACGCTTCTGGCGCTCAGCGGCTCGGTTTCCGGTCAGTCGGGCGGCGGCCGGTAAAATGATTTTTCACTCCCCTGCCCTGCTCGCAGCTTTTGCGCTGCTTCCGGCGATCTGGTGGCTGCTGCGAGCCAGACCGCCCGCGCCGCGCACGCAGGTTTTTCCGCCGATCGCCCTGCTGCGTCGCCTGAAGCCGGAACAGAACGATGCGTCGACCCCGCCTCTGTGGCTGCTGCTGCTGCGAATCATTGCGGTCGGGCTTCTGATTATCGGGCTGGCGGGGCCGGTATTGCCTGGTCAGCCGGTGGCGCTTCCGGGGACGGGCACGCTGCTTCTGGTGCTTGATGACGGGCTGATGTCGGCGGCGGACTGGAGTGAGCGCAACAACGCGGCGCATGCCATTCTGGATGCGGCGGCGCATGACGGTCGTCAGGTGATTTTCCTGCGCACGGCTCATTCCGACGGGTCTGACACCACGAGTGGCAGTAATGGCGCGGAGCTGAAAGCTGTTGCGCCGGAGCGGGCGACGGCTGTGCTGGATGCGACGCGGCCTGCGCCGTGGGGAGATAACCGGCTTCACGCGGCGGAGCTTCTGCGGACGCTTGCGAAGGCGGGCACGCCGGTTGGTGCTGTGCTGTATATGAGTGACGGGATTGCTTCGGGGGGAGTTGGCGGGGGACAGGCTGATGCGGCTTTTGCCGGGGCGCTCCGGTCGCTGGGGCCTGTGCAGGAAATCCGCTTTCATGCCGGGGAGCCGGTTGTGCTGGTTTCGGCACGTGGGGCCACGTCTTCCGGGGCGGCGGGCAGCGGAGCGGAGACTTCCGGTGTGATGGCGCGGCTTGTCACGGTTCCGGTGGCGACACCGCGCGGGATGCGGGTTCGGGCGCATAGTCAGGACGGCGGAACGCTGGCGCTGACGGAGGTGACGATTCCGGCCGGGGAAGAAAGCGTTGTCGTGCCTGTAACACTGCCATCCGCCATGCGTAATCGGGTTGATATGCTGTCCGTTGACGGGTTTCCGTCCGCGGCGGCGACGATGCTGCTTGATGAGGGAGACCGCCTCCGTCCGGTGGGGCTGATCTCGACGGGGGCGAGCGATACGCCGCTGGTCGGGTCTCTGTTCTATCTGCATCGGGCACTGGGACCGACGGCGGATCTGCGTGAAGGGACGGCGGCCTCCCTGCTGAGCCAGCCTCTCTCCGTGCTGGTTGCGCCGGACGGATCGCTTGCGGACGCGGACACACGGCATCGGGTCGCGGAATGGGTGCATAATGGCGGGACGCTGATTCGTTTTGCCGGGCGCACGGTGGCGGGTCATGCGGATGATGCATCGGATCAGCCGGATATGGATGCCGGTCAGACCGATGCATCGGTTACGGGAGGGCGCAATCCGGTTGAGGCATCGCTTCTTCCCGTTCCGCTGATGCCTGCGGCGCGTCAGCTTGGCGGCACGATGTCCTGGGGAAAGCCGCAGACGCTTGAACCGTTTGCCGCTGACTCTCCGTTTCATGGTCTGACGGTTCCGCAGGACGTGACGGTTTCGCGACAGGTTCTGGCGCATCCTTCGGCGGATCTTCCGGCGCATAGCTGGGCACGGCTGACTGATGGAACGCCGCTTGTGACTCATGCGGGCTATGGGAAAGGTGAGGTTGTTCTTTTCCATGTGACGCCGACGGCGGACTGGTCGAACCTGCCGTTGTCCGGTCTGTTTGTGGATATGCTCGACAGGCTGGTCGAGCACGCGGCGGGGGTTGATGCGCCTGCTGACGAGGCGGTTCTTCCACCGGTGCTGACACTTGATGGTGACGGGGCTCTGGGGGCGCCGCCGCCGTTTGCGCGGGGACTGGCGGCGAGCCGGTTCGGCACGGAGCCGCCTTCTCCCGAGCATCCGCCGGGTTTGTATGGCTCGCGGGCCAGCCGGCGGGCGCTGAATGTGGGCGACACGGTCCGGCATCTCACGGTGGCTGAGCCGGTCGGGACGGTGACGGACCCGGCAGGGCATCGGCCTGACCGGTTTCCCGGGCCTGCTTTGCTTGCGGCTGCTCTGATTCTGCTAAGTCTCGATGCCTGTTTCACGCTGCTTTTGCGGGGCCTGCCTTTTTCCTGGCGTCGGGTGGGACGGCGGAATGTGGTGTCTGTGTTTCTGATCGGCGGGACGTTGCTGGCCGTGTCCGGCTCTGTTCCTGCTCTGGCACAGGGGACCGGCGTGGTTTCGCCGCCACGCCCGGATCTGCCGGCTGGCGGGCCTCCTGCGGCCAGTCCGGGCGTGCCGGGCGCGGCTCTGGAGACGCGGCTGGCGTATGTGGTGACCGGGAACGAGGAAACAGATGCGGTCTCGCGCGAGGGGCTTCAGGGGCTCTCGGGCTATGTGAATGCCAGGACGTCCGCAGTGCTGGGTCATCCGGATGGTGTACGCCCGGGAATTGATGATCTGTCCTATTATCCCCTGCTCTACTGGCCGATTGTTCCGGGTGTACGATCGACGCCGGCGATGACCTCGGCGCTGACGTCCTTCATGGAGCATGGGGGGATGATCATTATCGATACACAGGGTGTCGACGGAACGGCCTCACGCGGAGATGACGATGCTTCAGGGAGCGCCGGAGAGGCACCGGGCAGTGCGGTGGCGCTCCGGCGGGCGACCGAGGGGCTGCCAGTCCCACCGCTGACAAAGCTCAATGATCATCATGTTCTGACGCATACATTTTATCTTCTGCATGAATTTCCGGGGCGTTATGCCGGGCTGCCGGTCTGGGTGGCGCGGGAGGGCGAGGCGGAAAACGACGATGTCAGTCCGGTGATTATCGGAGCATCGGACTGGGCCCATGCCTGGGCTGTCGATGAGAACGGGGACACACGTTTCGCGGTGATTCCGGGAGGCGACGATCAGCGGCGAATGGCTTACCGGTTTGGGGTCAATGCGGTGATTTATGCACTGACCGGCAATTATAAGGCGGATCAGGTCCACGTTCCGGCCATTCTCCGGCGTCTGGGACAATGAGGCCGGTATGATCGACACCTTTACCCGCACGATCGGTTTTGCACCGCTTTTACCGCACTGGCTGCTGGTTGCGCTGGCCGCGATCTGTGCCGCTGCCGTTGTGGCAGGCCTTGTGGCGCGGATGCGCGGGACGCTTCTCCGCGGTCTGGCGGCGGCTGTTGTGCTGTTCTGGCTGTCCGGCCCTCAGACGCTGCATGAGACGCACCGGGATCTGCCGGAGACGGCGCTGGTGATTGTCGATCAGACGGGGTCGATGTCGATCCGCGACCGGGCAGCCATTGCGCGGGCGGCGGCGCGGGTTCTGAGCGAGCGGGCGCGGGCGGGGTTGTCTCTGCGAACCGTGACGGTTCATGGCGAGCGCACCGGAGGGACGCATCTGTTCGACGCGCTTTCGCAGGCGGCGGCAGATATTCCGCCGGAGCAGTTTGCCGGGACTGTCATGATTACGGATGGCCAGACGCAGGATGTTCCGAAGGATATTCCTGACCGGCTGGCGCCGCGTGACGAGCATGGGAATGTCACGACTCTGCCTCTGCATGTGCTGCTTGCCGGGCGGGGCGAGGAAACGGACCGGCGGCTGCGGATTTTACAGGCGCCGCCTTATGCGATTGTCGGCCAGACGGCGACGCTGCGTGTTCAGGTGGATGATCTGGGGCCGGGCACGCATCCTGACACGCCGGCGACGGTCACACTGACGCAGGACGGTGGTGACAGGCTTGAGGTGCCGGTCAGAACGGGATCGCCGCAGGATATTTCGCTGCCGGTGACGCATCCGGGGGAAACGCTGGTCGGGTTGTCCGTCTCGGAGTTGCCGGGGGAAGTTTCGACCGTCAATAACCAGGATGTCGTCAGCATTAATGGGGTTCGTGACCGGTTACGGGTGCTTCTGGTGTCCGGCACGCCCAACCAGGGTGAGCGCGTGTGGCGGCGGTTACTGAAGGCTGATCCGTCGGTCGATCTGGTTCACTTCACCATTTTGCGGCCGCCCGACAAGGATGATGGCACGCCGATGTCGGATCTCGCGCTGATTGCATTTCCGGTGCAGGAGCTGTTTCAGAACAAGATCGGTCAGTTTGATCTCATCATTCTCGATGGTTTTGAAAACCGGCATATTCTGCCGCCGGTCTATCTGCGGAATATCGCGCGTTATGTGCGGCGCGGGGGCGGGCTGTTCCTGATTGCGGGACCGGAATTTACCGGGCCGAATTCCTTGCAGGATACGGTGGTGGGCGATGTTCTGCCTGCTCATGTTCCGTCTTCCGTTCCGGGTGAGCCGGCTGACAGTTCCGGGGGCATTGTGGTACGGCGATTCCGTCCGCAGCTTACGGATGAAGGGCGTCGTCATCCGGTAACGGCCGGGTTGCCCGGCGCGCCGCCGCGCTCGTCTGCCGATGCATTGGATCAGTCCACGCCGGCGCAGGAAATCTCCGGCGTGTGGGGGCCGTGGTATCGGGCATTGCGACCGGACTCGTCGCATGGCGAGACGCTGATGAGCGGACCGGACAAATCGCCGCTTCTGGTTCTCGATCATGTCGATCAGGGGCGTGTTGCGCTGCTGCTTTCGGATCAGATCTGGCTGTGGTCGCGGGGCGAGTATGGCGGAGGGCCGCAGGCTGAGTTGCTGCGCCGGATTTCGCACTGGCTGATGAAAGAGCCCGATCTTGAGGAAGAGCGGCTGGAGGCCGGGATCAGTGACGGGATGCTGACGGTTACACGTCACAGTGAAGCCGGGGGAGCGCCTCCGGCGGTGAATGTTACGATGCCGGACGGGATGAAATCCACGATTCAGCTTCATCAGGTTTCACCCGGGATTTCCCGGGGGCAGATGCCGGCGGCGCTGCCGGGGATCTGGCAGGCTGACGATGGAAGCCATCGTGCGTTTGCGGCACCGAGGCTGACCGATCCGGAAGAGTTTGCCGATCTGCGGCTTACGGCTAGCCATGTCGCGCCGGTTGTTGCGCGCACGGGGGGCGAAATCGGCTGGCTGGGTGATAATCCGGACAGGCCGGTTGTGCCGGCCATCCGGATCGGGACTGTTACGCCGGGGACGATGGACGGTGCGCCGGCGACGGGCGGGGCGCTGACGTTTCCGGCGCGTCATGCTCATGTGCTGACCGGCACGAGCGCGACGCCACTTGTGCCGGCGTGGCTGGCGCTGGTTCTGACACTGCTGGCTCTGGGGGCCGGGTGGTATCGCGAGGGGCGGTAAGACGGGCCTGAAAAATTTGTGTCAGACCTGTTCCGACGGGGCGGTTTCCGGCGGCGGCGCGGTTTTCACGTGGGAAAGGGTTTCCGAGTGGTCGCAATGTGTGTGAAAGGCGCGTCGGCTGGCTGACGGAAAGGCTTATGAAAGCTTCCGGATCGTCAGCCTGTATGCATCGGGTGCGCGTTATCGCGTGAGGTTCCCGGACTGTAGCCACTGACGGCTGCGCCTGCGTTCCTGGACAGCATGCCGGCGGCGGGTATGGCGAGCAGTGAGATGAGGCCGGTGACGAGGAACCCTGCGTCGAAATCGAAGGCTGTGACAGAGGTGTGGCCGAAGACGATCCGGGAGGTGGTGACGGCCAGCGCCGCGATACAGATTCCGGCTGACAGCATGACCTGCTGGAAGGTGGAATAGAAACTTGTTGCCGCGCTCATGCGATTTTCCGGGAGGTCTGCGTAGGCGATCGAATTATAGGCTGAGAACTGGATCGCCTGGACGGCACCGGAACAGATCAGCACGATCGTCAGCGGCCAGATCGGCCAGCCGGGACGGAAGAAGGCAATCAGCGCGAATGTGACGGCGGCGCCGGAGCCGGTCAGCATCATCAGGGTGCGGAAACCGTAACGGCGGAAGAGGCGGATCACGTACAATCGCGAGAAGATGGCTCCGATGGGGGCGGCGAAAGTCACGAGGCCACTTTGAGCCGGGTTTAATCCGAAGCCGATCTGGAGCAGCGAGGGCAGAAGGAACGGCAGGGCTCCGACGGCAATACGGCTGGCCGCGCCGCCTGTCACCGAGAGCCGGAAAGTTGGCACGGTCAGGAGGCTGAAATCGAGCAGCGGGTTGGGGTGATGTTTCATGTGACGGAAATAGGTTGCGAACAGCCCGGCACCTGCCAGCAACAATCCGGCTGAGAGCCAGTAGGGTTTTGTATTGTGGCTGATCATTTCGGCCGCGAAAGACATCAGGGCCAGTCCGCCGCCGGCCTGCAGCATACCGATACGATCGAAGTGCTTTCCGCTCGGTTCCCGGATTTGCGGGATATAGCGCCAGGTCATGAAGAGACCGAGGATGCCAACCGGGACGTTGATGTAGAATGTCCAGCGCCAGGAGAATGCGGAGGTGATGAATCCGCCGAGGACGGGGCCGAGCATCGGGCCGAGTGTGGCGGGCAGCATCATCCACATCATTGTGCCGAGAAGTTCTGATTTGGCGACGCTGCGTAGCAGGACGAGGCGCCCGACGGGAACCATCAGCGCTCCGCCGACTCCCTGGAGCATACGGCCGGCGGCCAGCATGGGCAGGCTGACAGCCTGGCCGCACAGCACGGAGCAGAAGATGAAGATCGTTATGGCGCCCAGCAAAGTCGTGCGGCTGCCGAATTCGTCGGCGACGGCGCCGGAGGCCGGGATGAAGATCGCGAGGCCGACGATGTAGGAGGTGAGCGACACGGAGGCGGCGACCGGATCGACATGCAGGGACTGCGCGATGGATGGGAGCGCCGTGGACAGAATTGTCCCGTCGAGCTGCTCCATCAGCAAAAGGCTTGAGACGGTCAGTGCTATGATCTGTGGTTGTCGGAGCAGCGGCATGACAGGTCAGAAACCTTGTTTTCGGTCCGGGCACAACGGGGGGCGGGACACATTGACGGGCCGCATTCGTCAATTTTGCGTTTTCGAAAGGACTGGCATTCGCAGGGCAACGGAAGAGTTCGCTTTGCGTTATAGACGTGACTGCGGACGCATAAATATTCGATGGATGCATGACGGTATTGTTTTACCTGGAAAAACTTGCATCCGGCGGATGTGCGGTTCCAAATGATGCGGTTGAATCTGCGCTACGGGAATTGTCTTCCGGTTGCGTCACAAAAGAAAAGGGTAACCCTATGGCCGACGATAAAATTAATCCGATCAGGGAAAAGGTCGAAGGCATCGTTGATCAGGCTAAAGGTCATGTGAAAGACGCAGCGGGCGGTCTGGCAGGTGATGCCGGTTTGCAGGCTGACGGTAAGGTTGATCAGCTTGCGGGCATGGCGCGCGAAGAGTTTGCGGATCTCTATGAGGAGGGCGAGGGCCTTATTGAGAAAAGTGTGACATTTGTTCGTGACAAGCCGCTTCTCTCGCTGGGCGTTGCCTGGTTCGTGGGCACGCTGTTCGGCTGGATTGTGATGCCGCGCCGCAACAGGGCCTGATTGCGGTCGTAAATCTGTCCGGGTTTGCGGGGCGATGTCTGAACGGCTTTCCTGAGCCGGGCGGGCGTCGCCCTTTTCTGTTTCCGGCGCATTTTTTCGTGTGATTCAAAAAAGAGGCCCACGGAGGTGTTTTCGCTTAATCGCCTGCTCTGACTCGAATCTTCGGATCGGGGCTGTCAGCTTTCCCTGGTGCATATAATTTTTTCGTAACCCCGACTCTTGCGCCCTCCCCCCATAAGATGGTTTTCCTTTCTTACGAGTCGAAGATCAAACGACTCGCTGATTCAAAGCGAGTCGTTCAAAGGACTGGAGAAAGGATCCTATGCCTGATTTCTCACTGGAAACAGAACATGGCGGTCGCGTAGCCGGGGTCGATGAGGCGGGCTGTGGCCCTCTTGCCGGCCCGGTGGTTGCGGCGGCGGTTGTGTTCGGTTCCGGTGTGCCGGCGGATCTGGCTCTGGTCATAGATGATTCCAAAGTGCTCAAAGCAGCGCGGCGTGAGGATATTGTGCGGCGCCTGCCATCGGTTCCGGGGATTGAAATCGGGATCGGAGCGGCGTCTGTCGCTGAGATTCTCACGCTGAACATCCTTCGCGCGGCCCAGCTTGCGATGCGCCGGGCTGTCGGGCGGCTGCCTGCGCCCCCTGCCCTCGCCCTTGTTGATGGCAACAGGGTGCCGGATTTTGGCGGCGTGCCGGTTCGCACGCTGGTTGGCGGCGATGCGATCAGTCTTTCCATCGCTGCGGCTTCGATTCTGGCCAAGGTGACGCGGGACCGGATCATGAAACGGCTTGATCAGCGCTGGCCCGGGTACGGATGGGCCGGAAATGCCGGATACGGCACGGCCGCGCACAGAACGGCAATCACCGTGCAGGGCTGCACACCGCATCACCGGCGTGGGTTTGGCACGGTTCGTAAACAACTCGCACTTATTCTCACTCAAGGAGACCCAGCATGAGCGGCGCCACGACCCCTATGGAACTGCCGCTTGACCAGATTTTGCGGGGTGAGTGCGTTGACGTGATGCGGATGCTGCCTTCGGCCAGCGTTGACTGCGTGTTTGCCGATCCGCCGTATAATCTTCAGTTGCGCGGAGAGCTGCGTCGGCCTGACGATACGGTTGTGGATGGTGTCGATGACGACTGGGATAAGTTTTCCGATCTCGCGGCTTACGACCGTTTTACCCGAGACTGGCTGAGCGAAGCGCGCCGGCTTCTGCGCAAGGACGGGACGATCTGGGTGATCGGCTCCTATCACAATATTTTCCGCATCGGCGCCATTTTGCAGGATCTTGGATTCTGGATACTTAATGACATTGTCTGGCGCAAATCGAACCCGATGCCGAATTTTCGCGGTCGACGTTTTACGAATGCGCATGAGACGATGATCTGGGCGGCGCGGAGTCAGGACAGCCGGTATCGGTTCAACTATCAGGCGATGAAAGCGCTGAACGATGACGTTCAGATGCGTTCGGACTGGTATCTGCCGCTCTGCACCGGAGGCGAGCGTCTGCGGAACGATCACGGGCTGAAGCTGCATCCGACCCAGAAGCCTGAAAGTCTGCTGCATCGGGTTCTGATTTCGTCCACGGCGGCGGATGATGTTGTGCTTGATCCGTTTACGGGTACGGGCACGACGGCGGCTATGGCGAAGCGTCTGCGGCGCCGGTTTATCGGGATTGAGCGGCATCCGGATTATGCCGAGGCGGCGATTGGCCGTGTTCGCCAGGAAAAAGCGCTGCCGCTTGATGCGATCACGACGACGCCGATGAAACGTGAGGCTCCTCGGGTGCCGTTTGGCAGTCTGGTTGAGCGGAATTTCATCACGGCGGGCACGATTGTCTGTGACAAAAACCAGCAGCTTTTTGCGATCGTGACACCGGACGGAACATTGAGCAGCGGGACGAAGCGCGGGTCGATTCATAAACTGGGTGCGGAACTGACCGGCGCGCCATCATGCAACGGGTGGACGTTCTGGCATCTGGAGCGCGAGGGGAAACTGATTCAGCTTGATGTCCTGCGCAGCGAGAGTCTCGCGGCGGAAGCGGCAGAACTGATCGCGCCCTCATCGGAGGTTCCGATCGCCGCGCAGTGATGCCCGGAAGGGCTTGCCGCCAGGCACGGTGGAAATAACGTGCTCACATGGAAGGGCAGAGCTGGGGCCGCTGACGTTAAGAAATTGCGAGCCCCGGCGAGAGGTCAGCTCCCGCCAAAGCCCAGAAAGCCGACGGAAGGCTGCGGACGACCGCCTGAGGCATCATAACGGGAATCGATGACCTTTTCTGCTCTGGAGGCTTTGCCTCCGACCCTCATATGGCCTGATCCGCCTGCCATATCGATGCCTGAGCTTGCGACTGCGGTCGTTGTCTCGTCACCCGAGCCTTCCAGGCTACGCATCGACAACAGGAAAAATGTAATGTCGTTGCGATTAAGGTCGATCGACATATCCAGAGGCGTCTGACCGAGAACATTGTGACCGCTCAGATCCGCGCCGCGGTTTACAGCCTCACGCGCGCCGCCGAGACTGCCGCGGTTAATCGCCTCGAACAGCGCGGCTGTGGGCTCTATATCCATATTGGAGTGGCCGCCCTCCTCATTTGTCTCCGCACCGGGAAGTGCGGCCGGAGGGGCTGCCTGTTTGGCGGCCCTGCGGTCTTCGGCCTTTTTGGCAGCTTCCGCGGCATCGGCTTCGGCTTCGGCCTGCTCGGCGTCTTCTGCCTGAGCGTGGGCGTGACGCAGCGGAACACCCTCTCCCGCTACGCCGGCGAGGCTGATGGCGAGAGACAGATGGAGGCCGAGCCGGCGCTTCAGGACTGATCTGCGATGAGACATGGTGTGACAATACTCCGTAGCAGATCATTTAATAAAATTTACAGCATTTTGCCAGATCCCTGTACAAATCTCTTTGAGAAGGCCGCTGGTTCGGCAGATGTTCGTGCGGGCGTTCACATATAATGATGCCTCAATGGCCATCCGGAGAAATGTTACTGTTTCATTACGATTTGCATGAAAAACCGTTCGGCTTTCGTTTCGCTGTAATTTAAATATTGATTTATCGAACCTGCTCCACGACTCATTCCACAGGGACTCCGCTCTGAAAAATATCCATTTATTTCAAGTGGATGACTCTTGGCTGTCACTCCTTCTGTTGCTGACCCGCACAGTTTTCATGAACGAGAAGTGCTAGTGTCGTGATTGGATTTTACTGCTATCACGAATGGGCCTGAACGCTTTTTCAGTCATTATGATTACGACGGTCATGATGGGCAGGAGGTGACTGGCAAGACTGGAATCACGCCCGCAGGTTGCAAAACCGGGTGCGGGCCCCGAAAGAATGTGGCGGACGGAAACCGGCAGGATATGGACGAACAGAATACAGTTACCTCTCCGGTCTCGGGCCAGAAAACACCTTCTCCACGCAAACGCAGACGGCTCTGGCTCATTCTGGTTGTGATTGTGCTGGTGATCGTGGCGATCGCCTATTTCTTTCACGGGGGGAGTCATAAATCCGGCAGCAAGCGGCACGGAACGACCGGGGAGAATGTGCCGCAGCCCGTTGCGGTCGAGACCGTGACGACCGGGGATATGCCGGTGGTGCTGACTGAACTCGGCACGGTGATTCCGATCACGACCGTTACGGTGATGCCGCGTGTTGATGGTTATCTGACGGATGTGAAGTTCACGGAGGGGCAGCACGTCAAAAAAGGCGATCTGCTCGCTGTGATCGATACGCGCCCTTATGACGTGGCACTGGCCCAGTATGTGGGGCAGCTGGCCCAGGACCGGGCGCAACTGGAGAAAGCGCGGGTTGATAACGCACGTTATCAGAAGCTCATCAGGCAGGACAGCGTGGCCGCGATGACCGCGCGGGATCAGGAGTTCACGGTCGAGCAGCTTGAGGGAACGGTGAAAGTCGATCAGGCTCTGGTCGACAATGAGAAGCTCCAGCTTGTCTATTGCCATATTCTCGCGCCGGTTGACGGGCGCGTTGGCATTCGCGTGGTTGACCGTGGCAATTACGTTACGGCGGGCCAGTCGGGCGGGCTGGTCATTCTGACGCAGATGCAGCCGATTTCGGTTATTTTTACACTTCCACAGGACCAGCTTTCTGAAGTTGCGGACCGTCTTCGTTCCGCCGGTTCGCTGCCGGTTGATGCTTGGAACAGTTCCAACACCCAGAAGATTGCGACGGGCCAGGTCAGCACGCTGGACAGTCAGATTGACACCTCCACGGGCACGGTGCGTCTGCGTGCGATCTTCACCAATGAGGACGAGCACCTGTTTCCGAACCAGTTCGTTAACGCCCGTCTTCTGGTAAATACGCTGCATAATGCGATTATTGTGCCGAGCAACGCCTTACAGACCGGGCCGAACGGGCAGTTCGTCTATGTTGTGAAAAGTGACAGCACGGTTGATGTGCGCATCGTCAAACCGGGCATTACGGACGGGACACGGACGGTGGTTGCGACTGGCCTTGCGGCCGGGGACAGAGTGGTCACGGACGGGACGGATCATCTGCGCGCGGGCGCGAAGGTTACGATACCGGCGGACAAGCCTTCGACAGATACTGATACGGCGCAGCCGGCTCAGTCTCATCACCGTCATTCGAACTGACGCCTGCCAGTGAATCCGTCACGCATCTTTATCGAGCGCCCGGTTGCCACCACGCTTCTGATGTTTGCCATTCTGATGGCTGGCCTGCTCGGCTATCACTTTCTGCCTGTTTCGGCTTTGCCGCAGGTGGAATATCCGACCATCACGGTAGAGACGTTCTATCCGGGGGCCGGGCCGGATGTGATGGCGACCTCGGTAACGGCGCCGCTGGAGACGCAGTTCGGGCAGATGCCGGGACTGGACCAGATGACCTCGCGCTCTTCGGGTGGCGCGTCCGTCGTTACGCTGCGCTTCGGGCTGACGATGTCCATGGATGTCGCCGAGCAGGAGGTGCAGGCGGCCATCAACCAGGCCAATTCCCTGCTGCCGACGGATCTTCCGGCACCGCCTGTTTATGCGAAGGTCAATCCGGCTGACACGCCTGTTCTGACGCTGGGCATCACCTCGAAGACGATCCCGTTGCCGGAGGTCGAGGACTACGTTGACACCAGGCTGGAGCAGAAGATCAGCCAGATTTCCGGCGTGGGTCTGGTCACGCTGTCCGGCGGCAACCGGAAGGCGATCCGGGTTCGGGTGAACATTCCGAAGCTGACATCGTTTGGCGTTGATCTCGACACGCTCCGCACGACGATCGGCAATGTCAACGTCAACTCCCCGACCGGGACCTTCGATGGTGCCCAGCGGGCTTCGACGCTGCGGGTGGACGGGCAGATTACCAGCACCGATCAGATGATGAATCAGGTGATTGCCTATCAGAACAGCGGGCCGATCCGTATTCGCGATGTTGCGACCGTGGTGATCGGGGCTGAGAACAATCAGCTTGCGGCATGGTCGAACACGACGCCAGGCCTCATTCTGAATGTTCAGCGCCAGCCGGGCGCCAATGTCATTTCGGTCGTGGACAACATCAAGGCCGCGCTGCCGCGCCTGAAATCGTCTCTGCCACCGGGGATTGATATTGTTCCTCTGACGGACCGGACGACGACCATTCGCGCCTCGGTCTCGGATGTCGAGTTTGAGCTGTTTCTGGCGCTTATTCTCGTTGTTGCCGTCATTTTTGTGTTTCTGCGCAATGTTCCCGCGACGATTATTCCGAGCCTTTCGGTGCCGCTTTCGATTATCGGCACTTTTGCGGTCATGGATCTGTTTGGGTTCTCGCTGGACAATCTGTCGCTGATGTCGCTGACGATCGCGACCGGTTTTGTGGTCGATGATGCCATCGTCATGATTGAGAATATTTCCCGTTATATCGAGATGGGCGACGACAGGATGACAGCCGCGACGAAAGGCGCGGGCGAGATCGGATTTACTATTATTTCGCTGACGATTTCGCTGATTGCCGTGTTGATTCCGCTACTGTTCATGGGAGATGTGGTCGGTCTTCTGTTCCATGAGTTTGCGCTGACGCTGGCGATTACAATCGTGCTGTCGGCAGTTGTTTCCCTGACCCTCGTGCCGATGATGTGTGCGCGGCTGCTTTCGGAGCGTCCTCATACCCAGGCTGACGCTCACACGGCTTTCCAGCGCTGGTCGGCCCGGATGGAAGAGGCCACTGAGCGTCTGATCGCGTTTTATGATCGTGGTCTGGATATTGTTCTGGCGCATCAGCGGCTTACGCTGCTTGTTTTCGGAGGCACGCTCCTGCTGACCGGTTTTCTTGCCTGGGAGATCCCCAAGGGGTTTTTCCCGGTTCAGGATACGGGCGTCATTCAGGGTATTTCTGTCGCGGCGCAGTCGACTTCGTTTGACTCCATGAAAAAGCATCAGCAGGAGCTGGCGCAGACTATCCTGAAAGACAAGGACGTGGTTTCGCTGTCGTCATTCGTCGGCGTTGACGGCCAGAACTCGACGCTGAATCAGGGCCGCTTTCTGATCAATCTCCGGAGTCATGACGACCGCAGTTCGTCCGCCCAGGAAGTTGCCGCCCGAATTTCGAACGAGACGGCCGGGATTGCCGGTATCCGTGTTTATCTGCAGCCAGTTCAGGATCTGTCGCTCGATACGACGGTTGCCGCCACGCAGTATCAGTTTCTGCTGGAAAATCCTGATTACAACGAGTTTGAAAGCTGGGTGCCGAAACTGGTTGAGGCGTTGCAGAAGGAGCCGGCGCTTTCTGATGTGACGTCCGACCTTCAGTCTGCGGGGCTTGTTGCGCGGGTGACTCTCGATCGCGCGACCGGCGCCCGGTATTCGATTACGCCGCAGACGATTGACAACGTGCTTTATGATTCGTTTGGCCAGCGCCAGATTTCCACGATCTACACGCAGTCCAATCAGTATCGTGTTATTCTGGAGGCTGATCCCAAGTTCCAGACAAAACTGAGCTCTCTTGATGAGATCTATCTTCCGGGCGTGTCCGGAAACTCTGGCGAGAGTTCGACGGGGCCGACCCGCGCCCCAACATCCGGGCTTGTGCCGCTGGCGGCTGTGACGACGGTCACCCGTGAGACGGCTCCGCTGCTGATCACGCATTTCGGGCAGTTCCCCGCCACGACGATTTCGTTCAACGTTTCTCCCGGCTATTCACTTGGCCAGGCGACGGATGCCATTGAGCGCGTTGAAAAATCCACGGGATTGCCTGCATCTTTCCAGACATCGTTCCAGGGAACGGCCGCGGCCTTCCAGGGGTCACTCGGGAACGAACTGTTCCTTGTCGCGGCGGCACTGATCGCGGTTTATATCGTGCTTGGCATTCTCTACGAGAGTTTCGTTCATCCGATCACCATTCTCTCCACCCTGCCCTCCGCCGGTATCGGCGCACTGCTGACTCTTCGTCTTTCGGGAGCCGGACTGGATGTGATGGGTATTATCGGTCTGGTTCTTCTGATCGGTATCGTGAAGAAGAACGCGATCATGATGATCGATTTTGCCCTGGAAGCAGAGCGGGTGCATGGCCTGTCATCGCTGCAATCGATCAGGCAGGCGGCCACGCTGCGTTTCCGTCCGATCCTGATGACCACGCTGGCGGCGATGCTTGGCGCGCTGCCTATGGTGATTTCGCATGGGACGGGCTCGGAGCTGCGGCGTCCGCTTGGTCTTGCCATTATCGGTGGTCTGGCGCTGTCGCAGTTTCTGACACTTTTCACGACACCGGTGATCTATCTGGCGCTTGATACACTCGCCCGGAAATGGCGCGGGCGGGTGACATCGGGTGTTACCGGCACGGGTCCGGTGTCGGATCATGGCCGGAGCTGATGTCACAATGCTGACCTCGTTCCGGACAGTCCTGCTGTCATGAATCCATGTCGCATCTTTATTGAGCGGCCCGTCGCGACCACATTGCTGACGGTCGCCCTGCTGATTGCGGGGATCATCGGCTATGTGAAGCTTCCGGTTGCCGATCTGCCGAATGTCGATTTTCCGGTCATTCAGGTTCAGGCGCAGCAGGCGGGTGGCTCGCCGGAGGAAATTGCCAGTTCGGTTGCCGCGCCGCTCGAAAAGCATCTTGGTCAGATTGCGGATCTGACGGAGATGACGTCGCAGTCCACCCAGAATCAGGTCCGGATCACACTGCAGTTCTCATTGTCGCGCGACATTAACGGCGCGGCGCGGGATGTTGAGGCCGCGCTGCAGGCGTCTCATGCCGATCTGCCATCATCGCTGCGCCAGAATCCCAGTTACTTCAAGGCAAATCCGAACGGCGCGCCGATTATCATTCTCGCGCTGACCTCCCCCACCCGCACGCCGGCCGCGCTTTACGATCTGGCGAGCAATGTGCTGCAGCAGCATCTTTCGCAGATCCGCGGTGTCGGGATGGTCGATATTGCGGGCAGTGCGCTGCCTGCCGTGCGTGTTGAAATGAACCCGCTCAAGCTGTTCCGGTATGGCATCGGGTTTGAGGATGTGCGCGCCGCGCTGTCTTCGGCGAACGCGCATGGGCCCAAGGGGATTATTGATCAGGACGGAATGCGTTTTACGCTGGACACGAACGATCAGGCCCGGTCCGCGCAGGCTTATCGGGATCTGATAATCGCGTACCGGAGCACCAGGCCTGTTCGTCTGTCGGATATCGCGGAAGTACATGACGGCGTTGAAGACATTCGGAATGCGGGCTTCTTCAATCGTCAGCGGGCGGTGATTGCGGTGGTGTTTCCGCAGGCCGGGGCGAACGTCATTCACACGATCGACCAGATCAAGGCGGAAATGCCGGTTCTCCAGACGGCATTACCGGCGGACGTGGCGCTTCATACGGCGCTGGATCGTTCTCTTACGATCCGGGCTTCGCTGGAGGACACGCAGTCGACGCTTATTATCGGTGTCATTCTTGTTGTGCTGGTGACGCTGGTGTTCCTGCGATCCATTCGTATGACGATCATTCCGGCGATTGTGGTTCCGACCTCCATCATTGCGACATTCGGCGTGATGGAGCTGCTGAATTTTTCGCTCGACAACATGTCACTGATGGCACTGACGGTTTCGACGGGTTTCGTTGTCGACGATGCGATTGTCGTACTGGAGAATATTGCCCGATACATTGAAGAAGGGCTTCCGCCACGCGAGGCGGCGCTAAGGGGTGCGCAGGAAGTTGCGTTTACGGTTCTTTCGATTTCCATTTCCCTGATCGCGGTTTTTCTGCCGATCCTGCTGCTTGGTGGCCTGGCGGGACGGCTGTTCCACGAGCTTGCCATGACGGTGTCGATCACGATCATGATTTCGATGCTGCTGTCTCTTTCACTGACGCCGATGCTGGCTTCGCGTATTCTGAAGCCTGCTTCCGCTCACGCTGAGTCTGCTGTTTCGAAGGGCTCCTGGTTTCAGCGGCTGGCGGGCTCGGCTGGCCGGATTTCCGGGCGCCTGGTCGATGGCATGGCTCAGGGATATGAAGCCAGTCTGGATGTTGCTTTACGGCATAACCGTCTTGTCCTGCTGACTTTGCCGCTGACTCTCATTGTGATGGGCGTGCTGTTTGTTGCCATGCCAAAAGGATTTTTCCCGACCGAAGATACCGGAATGCTGATGGGGCATCTTCAGGGCGATCAGTCGAGTTCATTTACGGCGATGAAGCAGAAGGCTGATGCCGTGCAGGTTGCGGTCATGAAGGAAAAGGAAGTCGAAAGCATTGCGGGGTCCGTGGGTGGCGGACGCGGATCGTCCAATCAGGCGAACCTGTTTCTTCAGCTGAAAGATAAAAGCCAGCGCGGGCCGGCTGAAAATCTGATGGTCCGGATTACGAATCGCCTGAGCAATCTTGTCGGGGCAAAATTTTATCTTATGCAGCCAGGCGCGGTCCGGGCGGGCGCGCGTCAGGGAAATGCCGGTTACCAGTATACTCTTGAGGGCGATACGGCATCTGAACTTTACAGCTGGGCGCCGAAGCTGGTTGCGGCCCTGAGCAGGCACCCGGAAATTCTTGATGTGTCGTCTGATGTGCAGCAGGGCGGATCTGCCATCGTGGCAGCGATTGATCGCGACACTTCGTCACGCGTGCAGATTACGCCGCAGCTGATTTCCAATACGGTTTACGATGCTTTCGGTCAGCGGGCTGCGTCCATCATTTATAACACGCTGAATCAGTATCGTGTCGTGATGGAAGCGGCGCCGGAGTTTAGCGCGACCCCGGACACGATCAATCAGGTCTGGGTCAGTTCATCGGGCGGAAGTGCGGGCGGCGGGACGGTTTCCAATACGATCCGGGTGACCACATCAGACGCGGATGCGGGTAGCACCGCCAGCGAGACGGCAAGTGTCAGCAGTGAGAATTTCCGCAACCAGATTCAAAACCAGCTTGCGGGCGGCTCTTCCACGTCGACTGGTTCGGCCGTGTCGACGGGCAGTGAGACGATGATTCCGATTACTTTCATTACGGACATCTATCCGTCCCGGACGCCGCTTGCAGTCAATCATCAGGGGCAGTCGGTTGCTGCGACCATTTCGTTCAATATGGCTCGTGGCGCTGCGCTGAGCCGTGTGGTTGAGATCATCCAGAACGAAACGGTGAAACTTCATATGCCGTCCACGGTTCATGGCAGTTTTGCGGGAAATGCGGCCCAGTTTCAGCAGTCCGTCAATGATGAGCCGCTTCTGATTCTGGCGGCTCTGGTCGCCGTGTATGTCGTGCTTGGCATTTTGTACGAGAGTTATGTTCATCCGCTGACTATTCTTTCGACACTGCCATCCGCCGGAGTGGGCGCGCTGCTGGCGCTGGAACTTTTTGGCGAGGATTTCTCGCTGATCGCGATGATCGGGGTCATCCTGCTGATCGGCATTGTGAAGAAGAATGCCATCATGCTGGTTGATTTTGCGATCCATGCCGAGCGGGAGACGAACTGTTCTCCTTTGGAGGCCATTCGCACGGCATGTCTGCTTCGTTTCCGGCCGATCATCATGACATCGCTCGCAGCCGCGCTCGGCGCGGCGCCGCTGGTGTTCGGCAACGGTTACGGGGCGGAGATGAGGCGCCCTCTTGGTATTGCGATTGTGGGTGGGCTGCTGGTCAGTCAGGCTCTCACGCTTTACACGACGCCGGTGGTGTATCTGACACTTGACCGCCTGGCGCTGCGTATCCGACGCCGTTCATGGAAAATACATCCTCACCATACCAACCCCCGGGAAGCCTGACGCGGATGAAGACGACGATGCCATGCTGCCACTCACTCCGCGCTATTTTCATGCTTGCGCCGCTGGCGCTGTCGGGCTGCATGGTCGGGCCTGATTACAAGCGTCCGGCTGCAATCATTTCGCCTGCATTCAAGGAATTGCGGCCAGCGCCAGGCTGGAGTTATGCCACGCCGTCTCTGGCTGCGGCTCCGAAGGGGAAGTGGTGGGAGGTTTATAACGATCCGCTGCTGAACAGTCTTGAAGAACGCGTTTCCATCAACAATCAGAATGTCAAACAGTACGAGGCGCTTTATCGCGAGGCCCGGGCGGCGATCAATTCTATCCGGGCGCAGCTCTATCCGACGCTGAGCGGATCTCTGAGTTTCAACCGGAACAGCACGGGCCGAGGGTCGCGTAATGCGTCGTCCGGTGTTCTGGTCAATTACGGGACCGGCTCTTCGGAAACGACATATACGGCATCCAACACGACCGAGACGACGTATGGGATGGGTCCGAGTGCGAGCTGGGATCTGGATTTGTGGGGCTCAATCCGTCGCCAGATTCAGGCGCAGGTCACGGAAGCACAGGCGACGGCGGCTGACCTTGCGAATGCAACCCTGTCCTATCAGGTTCAGCTTGCGACGGCTTATTTCAATCTTCGGTATCAGGACAGTCTGAAAGATCTTCTTCATCGCAATGTTCAGTTTTATGAGCGTTCGCTTCAGATTACGAACAATCAGTATCAGGCGGGCGTTGCTGACCCGACCGCTGTGCTTCAGGCCCGCACGCAGCTGGAACAGACACGCGCTGAGGAAGTGCAGGCTGGAATTGCGCGCGCGCAGTATGAGCACGCTATTGCTGTCCTGGCCGGTGAGGCGCCAGCCGATCTGAATATTGCTCCCGCCATGTTGCCAAGAGCGATCCCGGCCATACCGGTATCTGTGCCGGCGACGCTTCTTCAGCGTCGACCGGATGTCGCTGCGGCTGAGCGGCGCATGGAGGAATATAATGCCCGGATCGGAGCGGCGATCGCGGCGTTTTATCCTGATGTGCAGCTGACGGCTTCCTATTCGTATAGTGGCGATCCTGTTGGCGCGCTTGTTCAGGTGGCGAACCGGATCTGGTCGCTTGGCGCTGCAGCGACTGAAACCATCTTCGAGGGTGGCTCCCGGACGGCGGCGGTGCATGAAGCGAATGCAAATTATAACGCTTATACGGCCACTTATCGGCAGACTGTTCTGACGGCGTTGCAGAGTACTGAAGATCAGCTATCCAATCTGCGTATTCTGGCTGATCAGGCCAAGCAGCAGCAGATTGCTCTGAATGCTGCAAATCAGGCTGTGACTGTCTCGATGAATCAGTATCTTGCCGGCACGGAGATTTATACGACCGTCATCACAGCCGAAGTGACCGCGCTGTCTAATGCGGAGACCGCGCTGGCCATTCAGCAGAGCCGGATTATAGATTCTGTTACTCTTATCGGCGCACTTGGCGGAGGATGGGACCCGACCAGCCTGCCAAGCAAAGACTCGATGCAGACGGATAATCCGTTTCTTCCTTCATTTATCCAGAAGGATAAGAATTAAGGGGAAAGACATCAAAGGGTTAGCCTGTGGGTTTTGCACAGGCTTTAAAAAGAGTACCCATGCGTCAGAGACCGGAAGCGAAACGGCCTCTCATCTTTTGCTTTGCCAGCCGGTCCGCCCTGGCCACCAGCCTCACGGCATCCCGAACTTCGCGCCAGCCCGATCCGTAACGTCTCACATGGGCGATATATATGCGGCGGGTCTTCGTATCGGCGGCCAGTTCCCTGACCGCGTCCCATTCCACCAGCTTCATCCTGTCCTTCTTTTCTTATGATACATGCTGAATAAATCAGCATTTTTACATGATCTGGATATGGCTTTTGAAGCCGAGCAGGGCAGCGTTACGCAGATTGTTCTGAGCGTTGGGATGAATATAATATTCAAAGAGCGGCGTGAAGATGATGCCCGGCATAATATGGATGGCGTAATTCGCTTCCATAACCATGGCACCCCGCTGAACACCTGTTGCATGGTTAGGCATGGTGCCTCCTCTGGCCATCAGATATTGTTCTGTCAGGGACACGCCTTTTGCGATTTTTGTATAGGTAAAGGCAAAACCCATCGTATCGAAGGGGCGTGAGCGGAGGAAGCCACGATTAAGCAGGGCACCGTAAGCGACGTATTCTCGCAGAGAGGTATGCGGATCGTTGTAGGTGATACCCCACAGGGCAGTCAGACCTGAATCCTTGTCACGATAGTGCAGCAGCCGCTGATCGAACATGGCCCAGGTTGCCCATGACGCACTGTGGGTTTTCTGTTTGGCTTTGGTCAGCGCGTAGGGGCGACCGTCTATATCCAGAAAATTGTCGCTCTGTGGCGTACTGAAGAGCTGAGCGCCGAGCTTATAATGTCCGGGAAGTGTGCGATGTCCGAAAATCGGCTCCCAGGCTGTTTCTATGGGGGCTGCGTAACCGATGATATTGGCGCCGTTGAACTTGAAGCCTGTTCTGTGCTGGTAAACCTGGTAAATACCATCTTCGATCGGATAAAGTCCTGTCTGAATATAGACTGACTGAGCGGGACGGCCACGCACGCGGAAACCCCAGGTGGATGCGGGGTAACCGGCATCGAAATTGGTGTCGGTGATTCCTTTTGGACGGCCGCACATGCTTGCGTTCTGGAAGTTGCAGAATAAGGGGCTGGCCGCGAAATCGGAAATTTCGGCCATACGGCCGGCGGCTATCGCGAGGCGTCCGCCGTAAAGCGTTTCCTCGCCATACATATACACCAGATGGACAACGACATTTCCGCCGCCTCCGTAGGTTTCCGATGCGTGATTGAGCCAGTCACCAAACATGCGATTGGCCGTTGTTCCGTAACGACCCACCGTGATCATATGGGTTGCGAAGCCCTGCCATCCCGCGAGCTTTTCCCAGTCGATATCGAGCTGCACCGCGTACTGGCCGGCATTGCTCGCGCCCTGCTTATAATTTACGAAACCGGGGTTGCTCCCGCGTGTCGGGGGTGTAATTGCACCTGCAAATTCGTTGGTATTGTCGATAAGAAGATTGATTCCTCTTGCGCGCAGCCATGCCGACAGCGGGTTTTTAATGACGACTTCCGGGTGCGAAAACGCGGGCACCGAGGTCTGGGTCGTGGCGTTTGGCGGCAATGGTGTAGCGACGAGCTGGCTCGGGGCCGAACCGATATCGCGGTCCATGACCTGCGCCTGAGCAGGCGAGACATTCCCTGCCAGTAACAGGTATGAGGCGGCCATCGCGGCGACAGGGATGCCTGAACGCCGGTAAGGCATATGACCCATAACGGCAACGGGGGAGCCGGTCACAGGGAACGAGCGGGCGAATGATGATGCAGGCTGCATCTTCAGTGACTTTCTGACAGTCGTTTATGGGTGAACAGAGGCCGGAATCCGGAGTATTCTGCATTACAAACGTGTATGCAGATATCCGGTTCTTGATTCTGTCCGGAGTATTTCAGGCTTAATGCACAAAAACTGAAGCAATCAGGCAGAACACAAGGCCGAAGACCGAGATCAGTGTTTCGAGAACGGACCAGGTTTTCAGTGTCTGCGGAACGGTCAGGCCGAGATATTCTTTAATCTGCCAGAATCCAGCGTCATTCATCGGACCCAGGGCGACAGAGCCGGCGCCGGTCACCAGGACCATGAGTTCCGGTGAGACGCCGGTTGAATGCGCGAGGATCGGGCCGACAATTCCGGAAGCGGTTGCCATGGAAACAGTCGCCGAACCGCAGGCGACGCGCACGATGACGGCGAGAAGCCAGGCGAGGATAAGCAATGGCATATGGGCACCGAGTGCGGCGTCCGTGATAGCTTTTGACACGCCGCTATCGACAAGAACTCGGCCAAAGCCGCCGCCGGCACCGATCAGCAGCATGATCAGAGCGGTCGGTCCAAGGCACTCGTTGGTGAAGCGAAGGATGGTCTCTTTGGAAAACCCGCGAGCGGTTCCGAGGACATAGAATGACATGATTGTCGCGAAAACCAGCGCAATATCGGTGTTGCCGATAAAATGCAGCACTGTGTTCAATGACGTATGCGGCGTGCTCAGCACATCTGCCGCAGAGCCTGCGAGCATCAGGATAACCGGGGACAGAATGGTGAAGACTGTCACGGAAAACCCGGGAAGATTGGCGAGCGGTTCGTGATTGACGAACTGTTCCGCGAGAGGATTGACTTCGGTGAGAGGGACGCGTGCGGCGGCAAATCGTCCGAAAAGCGGCCCTGCGATAATGGCGATCGGTGTTCCGATGACGATTCCGTACAGGATCGTGTGACCGACATTGGCGTGATAGGCGCTTACGGCCAGCAGCGCCGCGGGATGTGGCGGGATCAGGGCGTGCGTGACGGAGAGAGCGGCGCCCATCGGGAGAGCGACCCGCAGGAGGGGCATTTTCGTGCGCTCTGCCAGGACGAAGACCAGCGGAATCAGGAGCACGAATCCGACTTCGAAAAAGACAGGCAGACCGACGAGGAGACCGATGACCATCATCGCCCAGTCGACACGATCCCGACCGGCAAAGTTTGAGATTGTTATGGCGATGCGGTCAGCGCCACCGGACTCAGCCAGCATTTTTCCGAGCATTGTACCGAGAGCGATGACGGTGCCGACATGACCGAGAACGTGTCCGGCGCCGGCTTCGAAAGAGCCAACGACCTTATCGGCGGGCATTCCGGCGATGAGAGCCATGACAATCGATGTGACGAAAAGAACGATGAACGGATTCAGGCGGAGGCGCGCGATCAGAACGATGACTGCTCCGATGGCGGCTGCCGCAAGAGAGATGGCAAAAACAGAGCTCATCCCGAGAAGTCTCCCCTTTCTGATGAATTGCTCAACGTTCTGAAACGAAGCGAACAACATTCACTGAAGTAAACGTGAAGGACATATTCTGGCGGAATTTCCGGAAGATCAGGTTTTCTGCCAGAAACGCATTATTCAGACTGCTGACCGTGCCCACAGTTTGTGACGGCGCCATCTGCGCGCGCCTGTACCGATGATTTTACCGGGTGATCTGTGCTGGTGCGGAAAGCAGGCGGTCTTTCTGAAGGCCTCTTTGCGGAACGGTCAGAGAGAGGCAGTAATCCCGCCATCAACCATCAGGACATGGCCGTTTACGAAACTCGATGCGTCTGAAGACAGAAACACAGCCGCGCCGATCAGTTCCTCTGTCTGCCCCCAGCGGGCGGCGGGAGTGCGTTTGCAGAGCCACTCGGTAAAAGCCTTGTCTTCGACAAGAGCTTTATTCATTTCTGTCGCAAAGTAGCCCGGAGCGAGACCGTTGATCTGCAATCCGTGCCGTGCCCAGTCTGTTGCCATGCCTTTAGTCAGGTTTTTCACCGCACCCTTTGTCGCGGTGTAGGGCGCTATGCCGGGGCGGGCGAGTTCGCTCTGGACTGAACAGATGTTAACGATTTTTCCGCGCCCGCGCGGGATCATATGGCGCGCGACGGCCTGCCCGACAAAGAAAACTGCGTTCAGATTTGTTGAGATCAGAGCGTCCCAGTCGGCACGCTTAAACTGATCCAGGGGTGCGCGGCGCTGAATCCCGGCGTTGTTGATAAGGATGTCGATCGGGCCGACATCGCGTTCGATGGCCTCGACGCCCTCAATTACGGCATTCTGATCCGTGACATCGAATGGCGCTGTTACGGCTTTCAGCCCGTCTTTTTCCAGTGCGACGCGGGCGTCCTCAAGGCGGCCGGGATCGCGTCCGTTGAGCACGATTTCCGCGCCGTATTCAGCGAGACCTCTGGCCAGCGTCAGACCGATGCCGCGCGAAGCGCCGGTGACGAGCGCGCGTTTACCTGCAAGTGAAAAGAGACTGTTTTCGGGCATTTGCGCCTCATTACTTTTATTTGCAGGCAGTTTGCATCACCTGTCTCTTTTGTCCATGCTTTAACGTATCTCCCCACGAGGATTTCAGTTTTTACTGTTGGAGTGCGTTTTTTTTGCCAAAGCCGGATCAGTGGTGTGAATAAGGAGCCCCGGCACGGGCAGCAGGCTTAACCGGCGCCGCCGTCTGTTTCGCCAAGTGCGATCCGGACCTCTTCGATGAGTGCTTCGAGAGCGGGTGGCAGCCAGCGCGCTTCCCGCACATAGACGCCAAGGTCGGTGGTCGCGCCTGAGTCACGGAGCGGAATATGGACCAGGCCGGTATTCCCGGGCTCCAGCGCCAGCCAGGACTGGAAAGAAATACCGGCGCCACGGACGACCATGCGATTTGTCAGTTCGATGGAGCCCGTTTCCATGATGATCTGCAACTGGTCGCGATACGGGCGCAGGAACGGCTCCATGACCCAGCGCAGGGACAGGGTGGAAGATGGCAGGATCAGCGGATATTTCAGGCATTCCGCGACAGTGACGGATGTTTTCCGCGACAGGGGGTGGCCTTCGGGGACGATGGCGCCGACCGGAAAGGTAGCGACCGTGATCTGCCGGAGGTCGGTCATCGGTTCCATCGAGAATGCGATTCCGACATCGGTCTGACCGCTGCTCAGGGCTCTGGCGATCATTCCGGGCGATCCGGCTTCGGCGTGAATAACGATGCCGGAATGGCGCGTCATCATCCGTTGCAGGATACGCGGGAGCAGGCCGCCCATGATACCGGCGACGGCCATGATGCCGAGGTGTCCTTCGTGACCGCCCTGGAGTGCCGCGATGCGTTCGTCGGTCCGGCGGGCGTCCTGAACGACGGTGACGATATGTCGTGCGATGATGTCGCCGGCGGCTGTGAGGACCATGCCTCCGGGGAGGCGGTCGAAAAGCGGGGCACCGATTTCCGCTTCCATCTGGCCGAGCTGCCTTGTCAGCGCGGATGGGGTGACGTTGAGACGCCGTGCGGCCTCGCGGATGGAGCCGTACTGACGCACGGCGTCGAAATAAAGGATGGCGCGGTCGTGCAGGCGCAGGACCTTGCCGGGGCGCCATTCCGTCATGGGCTGTTTCTCTTTCCGTGCAGGAACCGTTCGACGATTTCAGCTGTCACGAGAGCGGCGATGACAGCGGGACGTTTGTCACGGATGCCACGGTCACCGATCGGGCAGACGAGAGAGTTGATGCGGTCTTCCGGGATATTCATTTCTCTGAGCCCGTGTTCCAGCCGGCGACGTTTCGTCAGGGAGCCGATCATACCGACATAGGTCAGGTCGCCACGCTCGAGCAGTTCTGCCACGATTACGCCGTCCAGGGCATGGTTATGGGTCAGGACAAGGGCGCCGGCGCCCGGCGGCGCATCTCTGACGACGCGCTCCCATGTGGTGTCCGCAATGACTTCGACACCGGCGGGAACGGTTCCGAATTCTTCAGGCCGGGAGTCGACCCAGATCAGGCGAAGCGGGAGAAGTGCGAGAGCGGCGGCGAGAGCGCGGCCGACATGCCCGGCGCCGAAGAGGAGCAGAACCGGCAGACAGGCTATTCCGGTCGTAATGTGGGCGGCGAGGGTTTCGAGGCCCTCTGCATCAAGGCACTCGATTCCGACGGTCACGCTGCCGCCGCAGCACTGTCCGCTTTCCGGTCCGAGTTGCACGGTCAGTTCGCTGGTGCCGCCGCCGGAGGTAAGCATGGAGCGGGCTTTGAAGATGGCCCGCCATTCGAGTTCGCCACCGCCGATCGTGCCTGATGTATTACTGGCGCTGACGAGCATGAAGGCGCCGGCTTCGCGCGGTGTGGAACCGAGGGCCTTCAATACGGTCAGATGCGCGACAGGTGCGTTCTGCCGTTGCCAGTGGCGGATGGCCTCTATGGGATCATCCATCTGATTGTTCTCAGGCAGTCCCAGGTGCCGCGTGAGCCTCCGCTGTTTTCCGGAGGCGGTCGGCGCAGCGCAGGATGGTTTCGGGTGTTGCGGGGGCATCGAGACGCGGGCAGGTCCGGTAATGGTTCAGGCTGGCGAGGGCATCCGAAATGGCGTGGAGCACGGAGAGGCCATGCACGAAAGGCGGTTCTCCGACAGCTTTGGAGCGAAAGATGCTGTCTTCGCGGTTGGGAGCGTTTTCCAGCAGGCGGACGTTAAAGATGCGGGGACGATCAGAGCAGCCGGGGATTTTGTAAGTGCTTGGTGCGTGAGTTCTGAGGCGTCCGGCGGCATCCCAGACCAGTTCTTCCGTGGTAAGCCAGCCCGCGCCCTGCACGAAGGCGCCTTCGACCTGGCCAATGTCGATGGCCGGGTTCAGGGATTGTCCGGCATCGTGGAGGATATCGACGCGTTCGATCTGCATTTCGCCTGTCAGGGTATCGACGGCGACTTCTGAACAGGCGGCGCCATAGGCGAAATAGAGGAAGGGGCGCCCGCGTCCTGTATCGGGATTCCAGTGGATTTTCGGGGTTTTGTAGAAGCCGTTTGAAGAGAGGGAGATTCGCGCGAAATAGGCGGCTTTGATGAGGTCCGGGAACGGGATCAGCGTGTCGCCTGCTTTGACGCCATCGGGTGTGAAGGCGATTTCCTTTTCGGTTACGGACCAGTGTTCCGCGGCAAACATTATGAGCCGGTCTTTTATTTTTGTAACGGCATCGAGCACGGCCATACCGTTGAGGTCGGCGCCGGATGAGGCTGCCGTTGCGGAGGTGTTCGGAACTTTGCCGGTGTTGGTGGCGGTGATGCGGACACGATCGGCTTCCAGCGCGAATTCGCGCATGACGATCTGGACCATTTTGGTATGGAGCCCCTGCCCCATTTCGCAACCGCCGTGATTCACCTGCACGGAGCCGTCCGTATAGATGTGTACGAGGGCGCCGGCCTGATTGTAGTGGGTTGCGGTGAAGGCGATGCCGAATTTGACCGGGGTCAGCGCGATGCCGCGTCTGATGAAACGGCTTTTTGCGTTGAAGGCTCTGATATCTTCACGCCGCTTTCTGTAATCGCAGTCTTCGGCGAGGGTTTTCATGAGATCCGCCGCGATGCTGTCCTCGACGTTCATATGATAGGGTGTGAGATCCCGGGTGGTCCCGCTTTCGTAGGCATTGCGGAGGCGGACGTCGAGCGGATCGAGGCCGGTGGCGTAAGCGATTTCCTCGATGAGACGTTCGGCGCCGACGATGCCCTGCGGGCCACCGAAGCCGCGATAGGCGGTATTGGACTGGGTGTTGGTTTTCAGCGGCTCTGAGCGCAGGCGGACATCGGGATAGTAATAAGCATTGTCTGCGTGAAACAGGGCGCGGTCCGTGACGGGTCCGGAGAGATCCGCTGACCAGCCGCACCGTGCGGCGAGCACCATATCGACGGCGTGGATACGGCCTTCATCGTCGAAGCCGACATCGTAATCGATGACGAAATCATGCCGTTTGCCGGTTATGGTCATGTCGTCGTCACGGTCGAGGCGCAGTTTGGCGGCGCGCCCCGTGATCGAGGCGGCCAGAGCCGTGAGGCAGGCGGGGCCGTTGGCCTGAGTTTCCTTGCCGCCGAAGCCGCCGCCCATGCGGCGCACTTCAACTGTGACGAGCGCGCCGGGGCAATCGAGAACGTGGGTGACCATCAGCTGGGTTTCGGTCGGGTGCTGGGTGGAGGACCAGACGCGCATTTCGCCATCTTCCCCGGGCATGGCCATGGCGGCCTGACCTTCGAGGTAGAAATGTTCCTGTCCGCCTACGCTGAGGCTGCCGGAGACGCGACGGGGGGCTTTCGGAAGAGCGGCCGGAGCATCGCCCCGGCTCAGGGTCAGGGAACGCCAGACGAGTTCGCCGCCTGCGGCACGGGCCTGGGCGACGTCGAGCACGGCGGGGAGGTCTTCGTATATGATCTTTGCCAGGCGGACGGCGGCGCGGGCCTGAGCGCGGGTTTCGGCCACGACGGCGAAGATCATCTGGCCGTAATATGAGACGGTATCTGTGGCCAGGAGGGGTTCGTCATGCTTGCCGACGGGGCTGACATCGTTATGGCCCGGGATGTCATCCGCTGTCAGGACGAGGACGATGCCGGGGGCCGCGCGGACGGCTTCAAGGTCCATCGAGAGGATACGGGCACTGGCTTTTGTGCTGAGCCCGGGGGCCAGATGCAGAAGTCCTTTTGGTTCGGGCAGGTCGTCGATATAGGCGGCGGTACCGGAAACATGGAGGACGCCGCTTTCGTGACGAAGAGGCTGTGAGGCGCCACCCTTTACCAGTTTCAGCGGAGCATTTTGCGGAGCCGGGCGGGCATTCAGAGCGCTGGTCTCAGCTTCCGTGCCGTCGATCACTTCCGTGGAAAGGCCAGCCATGCCGGCGCCCAGGTCGAAAGGGCTGTCGGGGTCAGACATGGAGTGTCTCCTCACAGGATGTGCGAACGGAGAGGCGGACGGGTTCCGGTCCGGCGGTTTCGGCATGGAAACGTGTCAGAAGATTTCTGGCAACTTCCAGACGGTACCAGGCGGAGGCACGCAGATCCGAGAGGGGCGTGAAATCCTGACTGATGGCGTCACGGGCGGCGGCTAGCGCGGCTTCGTCCCAGGGACGTCCTGTGAGGGCGGCTTCGGCGGCGGCGGCACGTTTCGGGATTGCGGCCATGCCTCCGAAAGCGAGACGTGCTGTCCGGATGCAGCCATCGCGGAGGGTCAGGGAGAAGCCCGCCATCACGGCGGAGATGTCCTGATCGAAGCGTTTGGAGATTTTATAGCCTCTGAACAGCGTTCCTTCTTTGGGGGCCGGAACAAAGACAGCTTCGATAAATTCATCCGGTGCACGATCCTGCACGCCGTACTCTATGAAAAACTTTTCAAGGGAGATACGGCGTTTCTGATCGCCCTTACGGAGGAGCAGTTCGGCATTAGCCGCGATCAGCAGCGGCGGTCCGTCTCCTATCGGGGAGCCGTTTGCGATATTTCCGCACAGGGTCGCCGAATTTCTGACCGGGCAGGCAGCGACACGTCTGAAGGTATCCCGCATTTCCGGCTGGATGGCACAAAGCGGGGCTTCGGCCTCGCTCCAGGTAATGGCAGCGCCGATTGTAACGCCTTCTGCTGTTGTTTCAATGTGTCTCAATTCGGGGATACGACCGATGAACACGATATGAGTGAGCGTGCGGCCAAGTTTTGTGACCCACAGGCCGACATCGGTGGCGCCGGCGACGATGCGGGCGGCGGGATCTGCGTGCAGCGTAGCGGCGAGTTCGTCGGTGCTGGCCGGAATAGTCAGACGACCGGCATCGGTGGAGATGGAGACCCCTGCCCCGCTCTCCATTTCAGCCAGACGGCGGATGATCTTTGCTGTTTCTGCATCGAACCTGTCCGGGCCTGCGTTTAACGCCTGACGCATGGCGCGGATGATCGGGGCATAGCCGGTGCAGCGGCAGAGGTTGCCGGCGAGCGCGTCGTCGATATCGGTATCGGTGACGGGACCGTTTTTTGTTTCGGCACGCTTTCGGAAGGCGACCATCGACATGACGAAACCGGGCGTACAGAACCCGCATTGCGAGCCATGTTGCTCGACCATGGCGGTCTGGACCGGGTGCAGGGCGCCGGACGGAGCGCGGAGATCCTCCACGGTATAAACCTGAGCGCCGTCGAGCATCGGCAGGAACTGAATGCAGGCGTTGACGGCGCTCCAGGCCAGGTCTTCAGTGCCGGTCGCGGAGGTGTTCCGCCGGACTGTGATGATGGTGCAGGCGCCACAATCGCCTTCGTTGCAGCCTTCTTTTGTGCCGGTGCGACCACGTTTTTCACGCAGCCAGTCGAGCGCGGTCATCGCGGGCGGCACGTCGTCCAGGACAATATATTCGTCGCCGAGCCAGAATCTGATTGTGTCGCGCATTGTCCCCCCGCAAACCGGTCACACCATGTTCCGCGTGACGATCTTTCTCCCCCCGGAACGGATCATCGTGTCGCTGGTGAAGAACCGATCTTATAGCGCGCACCCGGTGAGAGCAAAGATGTAGTTGGCCGGCGTCTCTGAGCGCTCTCCGGCTAATGGTTTTTGAGAGTTTGCATCTTGTGTGCCAGGCTCCGGATGAGCGATCTGTAAGGGAGAAAGAGCATGAAATATTCTGCGACTGTCCTGGTTGCCTGCGGATTTCTGACTGTCACGGGGGCTGCCCGGTATGCAGGCGCCCAGACTGTTCAGTCCGCGCATCGGGAAATCCTGCTTCAGTCCACGGCTTCCTGGAACGGTAAGGCCTACACGCACTATGCGGCCGGTCAGCCGCAACTGACCACGATCAGGATTACACTGGCGCCGCATACGGCCCTTCCCTGGCACACTCATCCGATGCCGAACGCGGGTTATGTCCTTAAGGGCCAGCTTACGATTCATGACAAAGCCAGTGGTGACTCGCACACGTTTCATCAGGGTGAGGCTTTCTCCGAATCAGTCGATGACGAGCATCGCGGGGAAAGTGGTGACGCGAAAACGGTTGTCCTGCTGACCTATGCGGGCACGCCGGGGATGCCGACCTCTGTGCCGGCTAAGGGCGAGAAGCCGGAATATTAAAGGGCCGCCTGCGTTATCGGGACGGATGATCGGGAACTGACCTCTTCATTTTATGCTTTCACGTGACGTCTGTGTAAGCGTTCAGGGGCCGGATGACGTCAGTTAAAACTCTTTCGAAATGTCAGCCATCGCTGGCGCGAGGTTTCTGAACGTGGCTCTGAATAATGAAAAAAGAGGCGGGCGCCGTCTGAGACACGACGGAGCAGAGCCTCCGTGCCGGCATCGAAAACCGGAAAATTTTTATATCGGGAAGAGTCGCTTCCGCATCTGGCCTTCCGGCTGCCTCAATCAGCCAGTCTGATGCGGGTTCGTCACATTACGTTCCGTCTGATTGCGGTAGCGAGGAGGATGCTGCTCCCTGAGTGTCCGGAAAGGCACCGGAATAACATTCGCCCCGGCTTGCCGGTCATATAAAAACCGGGGCACACGATTTGATGCCGTCTATTACAATTTAAACGCTGCGGATCATTGTGGTGGTTTGCCGATCACGACAGAGGGAGTAGACAGTGACCATGTTCAGGCCCGTTCCGTCGCGACATATTCCGGCTCTCCCGCCCTGCCCGCCCGACGCCTGCGCCAGTGCGCATGGGATCAGGCGAAGGTGTGTTCCAAATCAGGTGGTTGCACGTGGAAAGCTGCTTCAGCGGGTGGTCTCCATGGGGTCGTCTGTTCTGTGCTGAAGCTGAATACGCTTGATCGATATGTGATGCATCAGCTCTTCATGGCGCTGCTTGCAACGACCGGTGGTCTCGCTGCGCTGATCTGGCTCACGCAGTCTCTCAGATTTGTCTCGCTCGTCGTTGATCGGGGGTTGTCACTTCGGGTCTTTATTGAGCTGACCAGCCTGATGATTCCGTCGTTTGTGGCGGTTGTGCTTCCGATTACGACATTCGTCGTGACGCTTTTTGTCTATCATCGTCTCGCGGGTGATCGGGAACTGACGGTCATGCGGGCTGCCGGACTTTCGCCTTTTGCGCTGGCGCGCCCCGGACTGATCTGCGCGACGACCGCTATGATTCTCACGTTTCTGCTCAATTTGTGGATCGTGCCGGTATCTTACCGGGATTTCAGGGAGTTCGAATTTCAGATCCGCAACAAGATGGCGGCTTTTCTCCTTCAGGAGGGGGTCTTTACCAAGTTATCGGATGCGATGACTGTGTATGTCCGGGAGCGGGATCATACGGGGATGCTGCGCGGGATCATGGTTGAGGACGACCGGATTCCGAACAGTCGTGCCACGATTTTTGCGGAACGCGGCACGATGCTGATCGTCAACGATCAGCCACGTGTGGTAATGTATGACGGCTCCAGACAGGAGATCGATCATAAAACCGGTCGTCTTACCCTGCTCCTGTTCGACCGGAACACACTGGATCTGACCTCATCCAAGCAAGATCAGACGCGACCTCGCGATGCGGCGGAGATGTCTCTGAGCGAATTGCTTCATCCGGATTCGAAAGAGGTCAGCGAGCGTGACACTGGCAAGCTTGCTGTTGAAGGCTGGCGCAGGATCACCTCACCTTTCACGGCTTTTTCCTTTGCCATGATCGGGATGGTTGCCATTTTACGGGGGGCATTTTCACGTCACGGGAACATCAGTCGCCCGCTTTTTGCCATTCTCGCCGTGATCGGACTTCTGGCGCTCAATCTTCTGCTGCAAAACCTCGCCAGCCGGAATATGACTCTCATCCCGCTGATCCTGATCGAAGCGGTGGCACCAGGAATTGTATGCGGCGCTGTCCTGTTCTGGTCTGAATTCCAGGTTTCTCGCCAGGCGGCGAGGCCGTCCACCCGTCCGAACGTCTGAGGTCTGTCGCGGTGGTCGTTTCTGTCACACTCTCGCTCTATATCGCGCGCCAGTTTATTTTGTCGGTGCTGGCGATGACGGCGTCTCTGACCGGGATCGTCTGTCTGTTTGACTTTATTGACCTGCTTCGCCGTGTGGCGACGAAACCGGATGTGCCCACAAGTCTGGTGACGAAAATCGCCGGGCTGCATATTCCGTATTTCTTCATGGAAATTATGCCATTTGGCGTGCTGCTTGGTGGCATTATCTGTTTCTGGCGTCTTACGCGGTCTTCGGAACTGGTTGTGGCCCGGGCGGCGGGTATTTCCGCCTGGCAGTTTCTTGCTGCACCGCTTGCCTGCGCACTGTCTCTTGGCGCTCTGACAACGGCTGTGATTTCTCCGCTTTCGTCTGTCATGTACGGGCGGGCGGAAGCACTGGACGAACAGTATCTGCGTACCGGTGGAGGGCCGCTGACGATGTCAGGCGCGTCTCTCTGGCTGCGTCAGCTTGATTCGGGTCTGGATGCCAGAGGCGTTGCGATCCTGCACTCGCGGGATACGCACCTGAAAGATGGTATGCTTCAGATCCGGGATGTCAGCGTGTTTCGTATTGACCGGCGCGATCATCTCATCCTCCGTATTGAGGCTCCGTTCGGGCAACTGGAACAGGGACACTGGCGGCTTGAACAGGCACGCACCCTTCGGCCGGATGAGATGGCGGGACCTCCGGAGACTGTCATGCTTCCAACTGATCTGACGCTCAATCGTGTGCAGGAGAGCTTCGCCTCCCCCGATACGCTTTCGGTCTGGACGCTGCCTGGTTTTATCCGGCTCCTGGAGCGTTCGGGCTTTTCCTCGATTCGCCACCGGCTTCATTTCGAGGCGCTTCTGGCGCTTCCGATCCTTGCCGGAACGATGGCGCTGGTCGCCGCGGGGTTCTCTATGCGTCCAACACGCCGCGGGGGCGTTGCAAAGATGATCGGATCTGGTGTCGCGGCAGGATTTCTCTTGTTCACAGTCTCGAAAGTTGCTGAACAATTTGGTAACTCCGGAGCGCTGCCGCCATTGCTAGCAGCATGGGCGCCAACCGGGGCGGGACTTTGCCTTGCGGTCTCATTGCTATTGCACCTGGAGGACGGCTGATTGCTCTTTCCGATGACCGGTTCCATACGCTTTCCGCCACGCAGGGTGAGACGCGCGATTGCGGTGTGCCTGAAAGGCGTCAGAGGGCTGACCGGTGCTCCTGGCAGTCTGGCGCGACGAGGCGGGGCGGGAGTCTTCTGGGCCGGTCTTGGAACAACTTCGGCTCTGCTCATTGCTTCTTCTGAAACGGCGCATGCCCAGTTCCGGCCTACGCCTCTGCATCTGAATATGGGTTCCACCGGGTCACGGAACGCGCCTGTCACCTTTCAGTCTGACAAAGTCAGTTATGACGATAAGGCCGGCGTCGTTACCTGGACCGGGAATGTTCAGGTCTGGCAGGGCGACCGCATCATGCGGGCTGACAAGATGACATATGACCGGAACACGGGCATTGTTGCAGCGACGGGCAGCGTCGCTTCCAGTCAGCCCGACGGATCAGTGTTATTTTCGCATTATGCCGAACTGACCGGGAACATGCGGGATGGCGTGATGACGCACGTCAATGCCCTGCTGATGGACAATGCCAAACTGGCGGCGAACGGGATGCGGCGCACCGGTGGCAAGGTTAATGATCTGACCCGCGCTGTTTATACAGCCTGCGAAATCTGCGCGAAGCATCCGACGCGGGCACCGTTCTGGCAGTTCCGAGCCTATAACGCGACGCAGGATCTGCAACATCAGCAGATCGAGTTTCGGGACGTTTACTGGGATATCCTTGGCATCCCGGCTTTTTATCTGCCCTATTTCTCAATCACCGATCCCTCAGCCAAGCGCCATAGTGGTTTCCTTATTCCCGGCATTACGCCACATGACCGCTATCTGGGGACCTACGTTACGATCCCGTATTACTGGGTCATTGATGATCAGTCGGACGTTACGGTGCAGGGTCTCTTTTCCTCGAAAACGGGCCCTCAGCTCAGCGCGCAGTATCGAAATCGCTTTAATTTCGGCACGCTCAATATTCTGGGCGGCGTCGCTTACGATGACTATCGCCATGCCGGCTACACGAACGACTTTGGTGATTCTGTCGGAGCTCAGAATGACCGCGGCATTCAGGGATATATTTTCGCGCGGGGACAGGCATCGATCACCAAAACCTGGCGTGGTGGCTTCAATATACAGATTGCAAGTTCTGCCAACTATATGCGCGACTACCGTGTTCAGGGCTATGGTTCTGATACGCTGAACTCCAATGCCTATCTTGAGGGCTTTGGCACCGGATCCTACAGCCGGGTGGATGGCCAGTTTTATCAGGGCCTCAACCAGGGTGTTATCCGCAACAGCGATCTGCCGTTCGTTATGCCACATTACGAGTACAGTTTTCTGTCTCAGCCCGATATTCTCGGGGGGCGCCTGGGTCTCAATACCAATGATTTTTATGTCTATCGTTCGGATGGGGCGCGAGATCAGCGCGGCGAACTTCAGGCAAACTGGGACCGGCCGTTTCGAACAAGCTGGGGACAGAAATACCTGATCACCATGCGGCTTGATTCGATGGTTTACCGTGCAACCCATCTTAATCAGCAGCCGAATTATTACAATTACGCGAAAACGGCGGTCGAAGGACAGGTTGTTCCGACTGTGGCCGTAAAGATGAACTGGCCGTTCCTGCGTCAGTTCATGAAAGGACATGGAACGCAGATTCTTGAACCGATTGCGCAGGCCATCTACGCGCCAAACACAGGCAACGGTTCGTCACAAAATATGCCGAATGAAGACAGCCTGAATTACGAATTCACCGATTCGACACTATTTGCTCTCAACCGTTATCAGGGAACGGACAGAATCGACGGCGGCCTTCGTGCTAATGTTGGCATGCATGGCAACTGGACGTGGAACGGGCACGTCGTCGACGTTCTCGTCGGTGAGAGCTTTCAGGAACATATAGAGCGTGACCGCCTGCCCTATTCGGGTCTGAATCATCATATGTCGGATGTTGTGGCCCGGGCACGCGTGGAACCAACGCAGTATTTCGGCTTTACCGCGCGGACGCGGGTCAATCCACTGAACGGGGATATCGATTTTGGCGATGCTCTGTTTAATCTTAGCGGGCCACATTTCGGTGTTAACGGCGGTTATGTCTATGAACCCGTAACACCTTATTATTATTACGTTAATGACTATCGTAATTCGGCCCCGCCGGCGGTTTATTATCAGCGGACGAATGAAATCAGTGGTGGTCTTTCCACTTCCTGGGCGAACTGGCATGCTTCAGCGTTTGCCCGGCGCTCGCTTTCCAGGAAGGAGTTTGTTTCCGTGGGTGCGAATGCCGGCATTCAGAATGACTGCTTCGGACTGGATGTGATGTATCTGAAACAGTACACGACAATTGGTGGTCAGCAGCGTAATTCGACTGTTCTGTTCACTCTTACGCTGAAAAGTATCGGCGCGTTTGGGCTGAAATAAGATCAGGACATTTGGGACGTCTGAGGGCGTCTGAGTGCCCGGTTCGCTAATGCGCTTCAAAAGTGCGCGGCTCTCCGCTAAAAGGCGTCAACCCAACCGAAACGGTGAGAGATCAATCTGCATGCGACTGAGCCTTTCCATTACGGGGTCTGCCCTGGCCCTTGTGGTTGCACTTGGTTCGGTCTCCTGTCCGTCCGCCGCGCGGGCGCAGCGGCATCACCATATGCACGAACAGCAAACAACGGACACATCAGGGGCTGCTGGCGACATTGATGACACAGCGTCTCATTCTAAACCCGCTGGCAAGAAAGCCGCGCCGAAACTTGGCGAGACGCAGGACACGATCATAGCGGTCATCAATGGTATTCCGCTGACGCGACGGGATGTTGATAACCGCGGTCGGCTGTTCGCATTATCGACGGGTCTCCCGATGAGTGAAGATCTTATGAGTCGCATGCGGCCTCAGATCATTCGTCAGCTGATTGATGAACGGCTTCGCACGCAGGAAATCCTGAACAGGCATATCAATGTAAGTCCCGAACAGATTGCCGCTGCGATCGATGGAATTGAGAAGCGGAACGGGATGCCCGAACACGCGCTGCGTGACCGGCTGGCGCAGGACGGCGTATCGCTCACTACTCTGATTGACCAGATCCGCGTTCAGATAGGCTGGACTCAGGTGCTTCGGCAGGAGCTGGGATCGCGTTACCGCATGACGTCGCAGGAGATTTCACAGCGAACAGAAGCGCTGCAGAAACAGGAAGGACGTCCGGAATATTTTATCAGTGAAATTTTCGTTCCGGTCGAAGATGCGCGTCATAGCGACACGGAACTGAAATTTACAGAAACCATTATTCAGGAGCTTCGCAAGGGAGCACCATTCTCCATTGTCGCTGCACAATTTTCCCAGGCTCAGAGCGCGCTTGATGGCGGATCTATGGGCTGGGTTCAGGAAGACAGTCTGGATCCGGAAGTTGTAGCTATGGCGCGCAAAATGCCTGAAGGCGCGATTTCGAATCCGATCAAAGTGGCCGGTGGTTACGTCATTGCCACCGTTCTTGGTAAACGGGTCATCGGTCATCAGCCAGGGACCCTGATGAATGTCCGTCAGGCATTTATTCCTTTTGCCGAGCACCTGAACCCGCAGAATCCAACACCGCAACAGCGGCAGGCTTTGCAGACTGCTGTGCAGATAGCTCAGCAGTCGCATAGCTGCGACGATCTCGCTGCCGCCAACAAAAAGCTGGGAGAAGTGCGCCCATCCAATCCAGGCGAGTTGCAGCTTGAACGTCTGAACCCGCAGATGCAGCAGGTTCTGGGGACATTGCCTCTGGGTAAGACAACCCGACCGCTGGTGTCGGAGGACGGGATTGCTCTGCTGATGGTCTGTTCAAAGACGACAAAGAATTTTGCTAATCGCACGCCGAGTGAAATTGCGGATCAGCTTCTGAATGAACGCGTCGAGCAGACGGCGCGACAGCTTGACCGTGATCTGCATCGCAGGGCCGTAATCGACATGAGGTCGAAAACCTGAGCCAGGCAGGTAAAGAGGAGATGAGGGAACCGCTCGCTTCGGTTATCAGTCGGCATAATCTCGACGCAAGGCGGGCGCTGGGACAGCATTTTCTTCTTGATCCTGGCATCACAGACCGGATTACTGAACTGGCAGGCCCACTGGTCGGACGGCATGTAATTGAGGTCGGTCCGGGGCCTGGAGGATTGACACGCTCTCTGCTTGACAGCGAGGCGGCCTCTGTCACTGCGGTTGAAGTCGATCCCAGGGCTGTTTCAGTTATTCGGGAGCTTGCAGAGGAAGCGCCGGATCGGCTGCATCTCGTGGAGGCAGATGCTACCGGGATTGATCTGACCACACTCTGTCCGACGCCCCGCAGGATCGTTGCAAATCTGCCTTACAATGTTGCTACCCCCCTCCTGATTGGCTGGCTCAGACAGGCTTCATCCTGGGAACGTCTTACGCTGATGTTCCAGCTTGAGGTTGCCGAACGTATCTGCGCGGAACCTGACAGTGATCATTATGGCCGGCTGGCCGTCATTTCTCAGTGGTGCGCAACGTGTTCACAGATTATGCGATTACCGCCGGGGGCTTTCTCGCCGCCGCCGAAAGTCTGGTCCTCAGTTGTTGAACTGACCCCACATAATGAGCAGCCTGATCCGGGCTTGTTCCGCGCTATGGAACAGGTTACGGCTGCTGCGTTTGGTCAGCGCAGGAAAATGCTGCGAGGCGCCCTGAAGAGAATTGGTGGTGAGAGGCTTCTGAATGAAGCCGGGATAGACGGGTCTCGTCGGGCAGAAACGCTGGATATCGGCGAATTTGATCGTCTGGCGCGCTGCCACCTGGCTGCTTCTCCTGCCAAGCGCACATAGAATCTGTTTCAGAAATTTCTTTAACGGTGAGAGCATTTTGTGACAGCAGCCGACCTGAGTGTTTTTAACCCGGGGCGCGCCGGTCGATATAGCTGAGTATAGAAACGTCAACAATCCGACCCGAGTTCTGTGGAGACAACACCGGGCCGGAATTTAATACTGTGATTTAAGCCGCCAGGAACGGCTTGCCTTCATGAGCCACAAGAAGATCGTGCATATCTGTCGCATGCTCTTCTTCCTGCGCCAGAATTCTCTCAAGCATAATCCGGGTGGTCGGATCTTTATCCCCAAAATAGCGAATTAATTCACGATAGTGCTCAATCGCAATCCGTTCGGCAATCAGATTTTGCTTTACGAGATCGACCAGCGACCCGGGTTTGCCGTACTCAGCGGCAGAGCGTGATGCGAGGCCTTCAGGGTTGAGATCGGGCACGCCACCGAGCTGGTCGATGCGCTCCGCAGCCCATTGCATATGTGTCTGCTCTTCACGTGCGTGTTCTGCGAACTCAGCCGCAACGCTCTCACTGGTGATTCCGGAAACGGAAATCGAATTCATCGTGTAACGCAATACACAAACGATTTCTGTAGCGACAACCGTCTGAAGCAGATCGATCGCCTTCTTTACATCACCCTGATAGTCAGGCGTCACCGCGCCATCACCGATTGATTTTTTAGCACGTTCACGAAGTGTCTGAATGTCGGACAGAAATGTATTATCCTTGTCCGTCTGTTTTGTAGCCATAGGTCCGTAACTCCTCCATTGAGGTTCTTTCTGAAAACGGTCTGACCTGACTAAAGTTGCAAAATATGTCCATAAAACCCTGCCAGAAAATTACGTTCCGGTTATAATCAATCTTTATCCCGTCCTCTTAATGAAGAGAGTTCCTGAAGTTTTTCTGGTCTGAAGCCGGTGGCGACGACGTAAAGTTCACTTGAATCTTTACGGCTTGCCGGAGGTTTCGCGTGACGCACGTTTGAGAAAACTTTCTTCATCGGATCAAGCATCCGCTTTTCGGACCCACCCTGAAATACCTTCGCCACAAATGTTCCGCCCTCAGCCAGAACGTCCAGGGCGAAATCGAAAGCACCTTCCGCAAGCCCGATAATTCTCAGATGATCTGTTGGTGCATGACCTGTGGTGTTTGGCGCCATATCCGAGAGAACGAGATCGGCTTTGCCGCCCAGCATTTCTATCAGGCGTCCGGGCAACTGGGGATCGGTAAAATCACCTTCGATAATCTCAGCTCCGGCCACTTCATCGACTGGCAGGAGATCGACGCCGACTACACAGGACGCGCCACGTTTAACCGCAACCTGGGTCCAGCCGCCAGGAGCGGCGCCCAGGTCGACCACGCGCTGCCCGGGTCTGATCAGGTGAAAGCGATCATCGAGTTCGATAAGTTTAAAGGCTGCACGGGAACGCCAGCCCTGCTTATGTGCGGCCTGTACATAGGGATCGTTAAGCTGACGAGCAAGCCAGCGTTGCTGAGCCGTGGTTCGTCCCCGTGATTTTTTGAGCGAGACGGCCTTCGTGCGGATATTCTGGGGCGCGAGACCATCTTCGCCGCCATCCCGGACGCCTGGGGCGCTTTTTTTCGTCAGCGCGCGACCGGGAACACGGGGGCCATCGGAGGATGAATTGCCCGACCTGCTGCCGGTGCCGCGCTTTGCGGGAGGAGGAGGAGTGGTCAAGTGCTGTTTACTTCTTCCTGCTGGCGCTATCGGAAAATCCGGACACCTTGTGATGCTACTTTCTGTGCAGCCGGGCGCATCCCTGACGCCTCGCGCCGAAGGAGCCGTTGCTCCGCATCATCCGGGTGAGCAGACCATCGCGCAACCCCCGGTCCGCGACAACGATATCGGAGGTCCACAAGGACAGGAATGCTTCGAAGATGGCGCAGCCGGGCATAACGCAGGAGGCACGTTCCGGGCCGATGCAGGGATGCACGTACATACCTTGCGTGCCCATCCGATGCAAACGTGCAATCGCCTTGCGGGCATTGTCCACGCCCAGATGATATCCGTCGATCGCACAACGAGAGTATCGGGGAAGATCAAGGTCCAGGCTTGCCAGAGTTGTCACTGTTCCGCTGGTACCAACTGCACGCACGCCACCGCAGAGAATTTCCCGACTGATCCGGTGAGTGGTCTCGAAAGCTTTAAGATGCTGCCCGACAAAGGCGACCATATCCCGGTAATTACCCGGTTGACGGGTAGAAAACTGCTCTGACAATGTAATGACGCCAAAAGGCAGACTTATATAGCCGATGACGTCATGCGTGCGTTTCTGCTGATCGAGACGGACCCAGGCAATCTCCGTGGAACCGCCCCCGATATCGAGAAGCAGTCCGCGCGTTGGTTTTCCGTCACTGCTGGCAGAGGATACCGGACTGCTGGCCGACCGTTGCAAACCTGCAAAGAGAAGTTCGGAGCAGCTTTCGACAGCCAGTTCCGCCTCTTCGCGCCCTGAGATAATCTCGAATTCAAGTCCGGTTTCGTCGTGAATGCGTTTTATAAAGGCGCGCCCGTTCTTTGCTCGACGGCAAGCCTCGGTCGCAACGGCACGAAAACCGAATGGCTGTCTGCGGCCAAGGCGCGCAGCACAGGCGTGGAGCACATCCATTGTACGGACCATGGCATCCTCGCCGAGCTCGCCAGTTTTCTGCAACCCTTCGCCTAGCCTTACGATGCGGCTGAAACTGTCAATGACGCGAAACCCGCCATTCACGCGGGCGGCGATCATCAGGCGGCAATTATTGGTGCCCAGATCGATCGCCGCGAACACGTCATCATTATCCTGGCCTGCTGGCCGACGTATGAAAGATCCGGCTTTATCCGCAGGCCAGACCGGGCCAGATGCAGGTTTACCTGATGTAAATACGGCTTCGCGAAGGGGTTGGGGGTTGGTAGCAACCTGTCCTGGCAAAGGCGGAAGAAAGCTGGCGGGCACGGGCGGAGGGGCTGGGATCGCCTCCTCGGTCCGGGGCCAGGCGCGGGAACGGTCCATCGTCTGGTCCTTGGGTTAGGGCAATTTTATGGCAATATTTCAAGAAAATGACGGTGCGGGCAAGCAAAAATTTTCCTGTGGTAAAAGATGCGGAAAAATGCTCTTGCCCGGGCAGTCCTCAGATGGTAACAGCCTGCTCACCGCAGAAACGTGGGCTTATGTGCCACCTTTCCTGTCTTGCTGGGGGATAGTTTAGCGGTAGAACTACCGGCTCTGACCCGGTCAGCCCTGGTTCGAATCCAGGTCCCCCAGCCAGTTTTCTCAGTTTTCAGAAATTTAGCTGTCCCTGTTACGGTGTTTGGGTCTGCCCGATTTTTCAGGACAGAAGCGTTCGGCTGGGGCCTGTTTTTAGCGTCAACACGGCCAGAGATTGCGCGGTTTACCGGCAACAGCGGGTGTCAGTGGGGTGAGACTGTGTCTTCCGGGCGGAATGGCGGGGCGGAAATCGCGTAGAAGCTGAGGGGCTTTTGGCGGGAGGCTTCGATACTGTGATCGGCGCCAGGAGGGATCTGGACGATATCTCCGGCTGAGACCGTGGCGGGGCTTCCGTTCAGCCAGATGGTTCCTTCGCCTGAGTGAATCAGGAAAATCTCTTCGGAGGTGATGTTGTGGCTGGCTGGATAGGTGGTGCCTGCGGCGAGTGTGAAGAGCGCGATGCTCATCCGATCGGAATGGAGTCTGGCTGTTGCGCCGAGCAGTTCCTGCAATGTGCTGCCTGGTGTCGGATGAAGGACGGGCGCTTCCGGGCGTGCCAGCGGGCTGGCGTTTGCGGTCAGGGGGGCTGCCACAAGGGCGGCAATGAGGATGTGTCTGCTTTTCACGGGCTGACGGGTCCGGTTCGGGTGAGTGCGGCGATCTGGCGCTGAGAGGCGGGATAGCGCCGGGTAAGTACGTCGCGCTGGCCGGGCTCAAAATCCTGCGGGATGAAGCCGGGGGCCATTGTGGTGCCGGTGAAGGACCAGCCTCGCGGGCCGGCGGGAGCGGAACCTTGCCAGACATCGCGGGGGACGACGAGGGCTGGATTGTCTGCGTCGAGACTGGCTTCGCGGGCCTGGCCGTCCGGGGTGAGAAGCAGGAAATGGACGGGATCGCCGCCGTAGAAGTGCCAGACTTCATCGGTTTTCAGGCGGTGGAGGGCGGAGAAGCCGATGGTGGTTTCGACATAGAGGATGGCTGTGGAAACGGGGTGCCGGGTATTTCCGTAGCGGGCCGGCAGGGCAGCGCCGTCGACGGTCTCGTCCGTGCGCTGAACCTGGGCGAACCAGCCGCCTTCCACCGGGACGGGCTGCATGTGGAAACGGGCGATGAGGCTGGCGGCGGCCCCGGGCGTGCGGGCATGCGTCGGGGACAGGATGAGGCCGGAGGTGACGAGAGCGGTTATCGCGAGGGCTGTTCTGGCGGGACGCATGGGCTTCCGATGCTTTTCGGAGTTTGTCTGAAAGGCGGGGCGGTCTCCCCTGCCCTGCTCTGGCGGATGGTTCTGTTTACCGGGGCTGACGGTTCTGGCGAAGAGGTTTTCGAGGTGCCAGGGAGGACTGGTTTTCCAGAGGGGTCGGGGTGATTTGCTCGGGGGTCACGTATTGTTTCGGCCCGGTGTGACCGAGGGAGCAGGTTGTGGCGGAGTGCATGGTCGGACGGGCTCGGGCTGAAGGTGGCTGCGGAGTGACATGGCGAGGGCCTGGGTCGGGGTGACCTGTTATTGGGGCTGTCTCTGACGGACGCCGGGAGGATTTATTTCGTTTTTCGGGGGTTGGTTCGGTTTGGGGACGTAAGGGATTCCGGAGAGTTCCGGAAAAGTATGGTCCGGAAGCGGAATGGATTTCAATTCGGTTTTTGGGTGATCTGGCGGGTTGTGTGGTGACTGGGTGCCGGACCATCGGGTTGCGGACGGATAATCCGGGTGGAGCGCTGTTTTTTCAGTCAGGCAATGTAAAACGGGAATATTATCGTAGGATTTATCTGGTATTAATTTTAATTACTTTGATTTTGTGTGGATGTAACAAATATAAAACATTCATCACATTCCTGTGAATATCTGAATATGGCTATCGTTCTTGATGGACATCAATGTCTTCTTCCTGCTTGTGACATATTTTGTCATAATTCTCATCAGGCAGGAGCCATTCCATGACCGACCTTCCCTGGGTTGATTCAAAACCCGAAGCGCCTGAACCCATTCGCGGGGACCGGGGTGCGAGTATTCTCGGGCCTCGTAATCTGCCGCGTGAGCGGGAGGTGCCTGATCTGCTGGCGTCGCCCGACACGGATGCGGGGACCATTCCCAATCTGAAATTTTCTTATGCTGACGCGCGTAATCGTCTGGGGTCCGGAGGATGGGCGCGGGAGATTACCATTCGGGAGCTGCCGGCGGCCACGACGCTGGCGGGGGTCAACATGCGGCTCAAGCCGGGGGGCTACCGTGAGCTGCATTATCATAAAGAAGCAGAGTGGGGCTTCATGATTGCGGGCAAGGCGCGGGTGACGGCGCTGGATACGGAGGGGCGGCCCTTTGTGGACGATGTCGAGGCCGGGGATATCTGGAATTTTCCGGCTGGCATTCCGCATTCCATTCAGGGGCTTGGGGCTGAGGGGTGCGAATTCCTTCTTGTCTTTGATGACGCCAACTTTTCCGAAAACGAGACCTTTCTGATCAGCGACTGGTTCGCGCATACGCCGCGGCGTATTCTGGCGAAGAATTTCGGTGTGCCGGAATCAGCTTTCGCTAATCTGCCGACGGATGTTGAAAAGACCCGCTGGATTTTTAACGGGACCGAGCCCACGGTTGCGAAGGAAGACGCGATCAGATGTCCGCAGGGGCCGTCACCGATCCGTTATACACACCGCTTTCTGAAGCAGGAGCCTGCGAAAGCGGCTGGCGGGACCGTGCGTGTTGTGGATTCCCGCAATTTTCCGGCGGCCTCGACCATTGCGGCGGCGATCAATGTGGTTGAGCCGGGGCGGATGCGTGAGATGCACTGGCATCCGAACAATGACGAGTGGCAGTATTTCGTTCGTGGCCGGGCGCGTATGACGGTTTTCGCATCGGGCGGCAAGGCGCGGACGTTTGATTACTGTGCCGGCGATGTGGGGTATGTGCCGCTTGGGATGGGGCATTATCTGGAAAACATTGGCGATGAGCCTATGGTTTTTCTGGAAGCGTTCAAAAGCGATCACTTTGCCGATTTCTCGGCCAATCAGTGGCTGGGGCTTTCGCCGCGTCAGATGGTGAAGGAACACCTCAACCTGGATGATGAGACGCTGTCGAAACTTCGTCAGGACAAGCCGCTTATTGTCTGATGAGTCTCCTGACACGTTCGGCTCTGCGCGTTCTCGCGCTGGGCCTTGTGGCCGGGTATGTGGATGCCGTGGGGTATGTTGAACTCCACGGCATTTTCACGGCTGCGATGACGGGAAATTCGACCACGTTCGGGATTGCTCTGGCGGACGGGGACCGGGCCAGGGCGGCGGCTGTCGGCACTGTTCTGGGGCTGTTTTTCTGCGGGGCGCTGGCGGCGAGCCTGTTGCGGCGGGCTTTGCCGGCGTATCGTCATGAATGGCTGTGGATGGCGGGGCTGCTGGTTATCGCGCAGGGTGTGCACTGGTCTCATGCGGCGGGTGGCAGTTCGCGGGTTGAGACGCTGCTGCTGGCTGTTGCCATGGCGATGCAGGGCGAGGCGCTTTCGCGGTTTTCAGGTATTTCCGTGCAGACGATTGTTGTGACCAATAACATTGTGAAATTCGCTGATAATATTGCAGGGTTTCTTTGCGGGCTCTGGCGGGGAAAGCCAGGTTTTACGCTGGCTTCGGCGTTGCCGGGGCTTGGCTGGGCGGGGTGTATTGCCGGGGCGTTTCTGTCTGTTTTCGCACGGGGGCTGACTTCGGGGTTTTTTCTGGCTCCGGTGCCGCTCCTGGTGGGGTTGTTTTTTCTGTGGCCGGGGGAAGATGTCAGGTGATTGGAAAGTCACCGCGAGACTTTGCCGATTTTTTTACCGAGAAGGCGCGCTGGTTCCGGGCTGCGTGTGACAACGATCAGCATCATTTTATGATTTGTCGGTGCCTGTTGTTCAGGATTGCCATTGTGGCGATGGCCAGCGCGTAGACGGCGAGGTCGACGGTGGCGAAGTAATATCCGGGCAGGAAGCTGCCGATTGATGTGGAGCGGATGTGGTCGAGCAGTGTGACTGCGCACCAGATCATTGCGCCCCACAGGCATGTGCCGCTCCATTTTGTGACGAAAAAAGGCAGCCCGAGAGGAAGTTTCCGGATAGTCACGTCTGCGGCGATGGTGAGGATCATGAGCAGAAAGATGTTCCGGCGCGAGACCGGAGGTGTAATTCGCTGTTTTTCTCTCTGGTGCTGTCGGGGGATGACGGGGGAGCCGTGTCGTGATGGATCTCACGATCAATGACGGCAGGAACTACAGATTTTCTATCGACACAGGCGGCGCGTCGAGCCTTATTCGCGAAACTGTCGCCTGGGAAGCGGGGTTGATGTGTTTCTGATGTCGAAAACATTAGATTCAGAGTGATGATTTTTTCGAATCATGGCTTTGGGCGTGGCTTTCAGGCGTTCGATGCCGGCTCAAAGAATACGCCTGACTGTTTTCTGCGCGATAGTGCGGGAAAATATGCGACCACTCCGGTTTTCCGGCATTTTTCTGCGACCTTCAATATTCACAGGATGTCAACAATGGGGGGAGAGCTGACTGTCAGCTTTCAGGTGGGCACGTTCGAAAATCGACGTCTCCAGAGATTACGAGGCAGGTCAATACTGAATTTTTGAAAACTACCATTGCCTCTAAGTGTCTGACCGAAAATGAGTTGAGTGATTTCAGCGGGTTATGATTCATGGGTTTGCGAGAACCTGATGAGATCAAGATGGCCTGGACTGAAATCACCCGCGCGCAGTATCGCCGGGACGACCTGGAGTATGCAAGCGACCTTCGCGATGCGGAGTGGGCGCTGATTGCGCCTTTGATGCCCGAGAGGAAACGACTGGGGAGACCACGACGTACGGATTTGCGCCGGGTCATGGAGGCGATCCTCTATATCGTCACGACCGGCTGCCAGTGGCGACAATTGCCCCGGCACTTTCCGGCCTTCACGACCGTACAGGGCTATTTCTACCGTTGGATCCGCGAGGGAAGATGGGAAGCCATGAACCATATTCTCGTGATTCTGTCGCGTGAGCAGGACGGGCGAGACGCCACGCCTTCAGTGGGCATTATCGACAGCCAGTCTGTTAAAACCGCTGAAAATGGCGGCCCACGCGGTTATGACGCGGGCAAGAAAATCAAGGGACGCAAGCGACATATCGCGACCGACATGCTGGGTCATGTCGTGGCGGCTGTCGTACATTCCGCCGACATTCAGGATCGTGATGGTGCGCCGCTGGTAGCGGTCAGGATACGCTCATTGTTTCCCTGGCTTCGCCATCTGATCGGTGACGGGGGATATGCTGGCGAGAAGTTGCGTGGTGCGCTGGCTGAACTCGGCCGATGGACGATCGAGATCGTCAAACGTAGCGATCAGGCCGAAGGCTTCGTCGTCCTGCCCAAACGCTGGATCGTGGAGCGTAGCTTTGCATGGCTCGGACGTTGCCGTCGCCTCACGAAGAATGTCGAGGCAACAATCCCGTCATCCCACGCGTGGTTGATGATTGCCCATATCCGCAGAGTTCTGCGAAAAATCAATCAAACCGCTTTCTGATTCAGGCTCTAACAGGCTGTCGGGTTGGGGTACCAGCCTCTGGCGATCTGGGGTAAGCTTTCAGGATGAGCAGCTTCATCCCATTTGATCGATCGCAGCCGTATCTTCTGCCGCCGGATGTGAAGTCATGGCTGCCGTCGGACGATGTGGCGCATTTCATCGTGGCGGCGGTGGAGCGGGTGCCGCTGGGGGCCTTTTCGGTGCCCCGGCGGACTGGCGGCAAGGCACAGTATCATCCGCGCCTGATGCTGGCGCTGCTGATTTACGCCTATGCGAACGGCGTATTCTCATCGCGTCGGATCGAACGGGCGACGTATCGTGACATCGGTATGCGCTTTGTGGCGGCGAACCTGCATCCTGACCATGACACGATCGCAGCGTTCCGGCGCGGCAATCGCACGGCGATCGAGGCAGCGTTCCTGCATGTGCTGGAACTGGCACGCGAGACGGGGCTGATGCGACTGGGCACGGTGTCGATCGACGGCACGAAGATCGATGCCAACGCCTCGAAATACCGTTCCATCCGTTATGATCGCGCGAAAGAATTGCGCGAGAAGCTGACCGCCGACATCGCCACCCTGATGGAGCGGGCAGAAGCGGCAGATGCGACCGATACGGATCACCAGGCCTTGCCGGAGGAACTGGCCCGCCGGGAGGCTCTGAAGGCAAAGCTGGATGAAGCCTGTGCGCGGCTGGAAGCGGAAGCCCGAGAGCAGGCCGAGACCGCCCGGCCCGAATACGAACGCAAGAAGGCAGCCTTTGATGCGAAGCGGGGACGGCGCGGTCGGCCGCCGAAAGAGCCAGACGATAAACCGCCATCAGACCGGCAGATCAACCTGACCGATCCGGACAGCAAGCTGATGCGTCGCTCCGACGCTCATGAATACCGGCAAGCCTACAACGCCCAGGCCGTGGTTTGTGCCGAGGGCAGCCAGTTGATCCTGGAACATGGGATCGTTGCGACGACGGCGGACGCGCCCAGCTTCGCCGCCACCATCCTGGGCATGGAGAAAAGGATCGGCCTGCCACGCACCGTCCTTGCCGACACGGGTTTCGCCAGCGGCAAAGCCATCGGACTATTGCAGGCCAGCGGCGTGGATCCGCTGGTCGCCATCGGACGCCCCATGGACCGGCGCCCTTATGACTTCCGGCCGGAACCGCCACCCAGGGAGCCGCGCCGGATCACCGAGCCCTGGCGCCTGGAAATGAAGGCCAGACTGCAACAGAACCCGGCAAAAGCCCTTTACACCTTACGCAAGCAGACCGTCGAACCGGTCTTCGGCATCATCAAGAGCATCATGGGCTTCACCCGCTTTCACCTCCGTGGCCTCGCCAATGTCGCAACAGAATGGACGCTCGTCGCCCTCGCATACAATTGCCGCAGGATCACGCGACTGACGGCAGTATAAATGCCGTCGCCTCCGTCACTCACCACTACGGCAGAGCCCAACCCGACAGTCTGCTAGGCGGCCCGGAGGCTGGTGGCGCGCAACTGTTCTACAGTTTTTATTTTCTTTCTACCGCACTGCATGGCCTGCACATGTTGGTGGGGATCGGGCTGATCGCTTGGGTCTGCCAACAGATTTACCGGGGTAGGGGTAAACCACTTCGCCCTATTCCCGTGGAAATCGTCGGTCTTTACTGGAGTTTTGTCGATCTGGTCTGGATCCTGCTTTTCCCTGTCCTGTACCTGATCGGACGGGTGTGATGGTCCGCGTCCTGTCATGCTGGCTTGTGTTGTTATTGCTGCTGGCAGTGGAACTGTTCATGAGTGCAGCCGGGCTCAACTGAGGCATTGGCGCGTGTGCCGGACTGATGGCGCTGCTGGTTGCCTGGGGCTTCATGCGTATTACACGCGCACCGTCATTGGCCGCGATTTTTGCCATTGGCGGTCTGTTCTGGCTGTCCATTCTGCTCGCACTGGGCGGTCTGGACAGTTTTACACGAACAAATTTCCCAGTAGGCGATACGCTATCGTCTACCCCACAGAACCCGCGCACACCGCCTGATACCGCGCCCTGACGAGGGAAGAGAACCTTGTAGCCGGATCGGGCGTTGTCATGCGGACAGGCTTTAATGCCCACACGGCGACACCGTAAATTTCTCGGGACCACAGATTTTTTGTTTATCTGGAAAGGTATTTCCCTGACAGGAGTCTCGCCGATAATGACGATGACATTGAACTGGAGTGACATTGTGCTGCGACTCATTGCCGCGCTGGCAGTGGGAATAGCATTTGGTCTTAATCGTGATCAGCGTGGACGTCCGGCCGGGTTGCGTACAACCACACTGGTCTGCCTCGCCGCCTGTCTGGCCATGCTGCAGGCGAACTGGTTGCTCGGCACGGTGGGGAAAAGGCAGGATTCCTTCGTGACACTGGACCTGATGCGTCTGCCCCTTGGCATCCTGTCCGGAATGGGATTCATCGGTGGGGGTGCTATTCTGCGGCGGGAGAATATGGTTCTCGGCGTCACAACTGCCGCGACCCTATGGATCGTCACCGTTATCGGCCTGTGTTTCGGCGGCGGTCAGATTATTCTGGGCGTTATTGGCGCCGTGCTGGGCCTGGCCGTCCTGTGGGGTTTTAGTTTTATAGAACGTGCATTACACGAAGATCAACGTGCGGTAATTGTCGTCATTGCAGATACAAAAAAGCCGATAACTGAAGAACTCATTTCCCGATGTGCCAATGCTTCCATTCAGATCGCCGGGCAATCCGTCGCGTATTCAGAACAGGGTGAAAAAGCGGAAATGCATTTTGAACTTCGGTGGCGTGGACGTCGCCGCACTGTGTGGCCGCCAACCTTTGTCGCGGAACTGGCGCGGCGTCCCGGCGTCTCGGCATTACAATGGAGGCCTGCCGGTTTCATCGGCATGTAACTGCAATCCGCCGTCGTCGGTCATGTGATATGATACAAAGCCCCACCGCGTCTCTGAACCGGATCGGCTGATCCGCCAGATCATATCATAACAATCAGGAGGCCATTCCTGAAGAGCGGAAAACCACTGCGTTACTAAAACGGCTTTTGCCAGATCCGCGAGCCCTTGATGTTGCCAGCAGACCAGAGACGTGCCCTTTAGTCCGGACAGAGCAACACTCAGTTCCTTTTCCTGATGCAACGCCCAGGTCAGATCTATAGGACAATGTAATGTTTCGGACAGAGGCAGGACGGTCTGTTCCGGTCGTCGGCTATGACCGCCGTCAGGGCGGAACGCGGAGGCAAAAATACGGTCTGGTACCGGCAATCGGTCCTCTTCATTAGTAAAAAGACCCACAAGCCCCTTCGCCCGCTGCCAGCCCTTTTTGCTCAGTGAATAAGGGTCATCCCGGCCATGATTGTCGATCCCGGTTTCATGAAGACATTTATCGGGTTTTTCCGCATGGCGTATCAGAAGAATATTGGATTTTGTCATGATGTATCCTGACTTTGCGTGAAGTATGATACATCATTTCTGGAACGCGAAGTCGGAGAAAAATGCTTAGCCGCCGGTTGCTGACACAAGGCAGTTAAACTCCCTTGTGGAGAGCGTCAGAAGCTGGTTTGTAAATCGCGTGGTATAAAAATCCAGTATGGTGTCGTGCATCTCATCCATCGAGCTGTAAATGGCATCAGAAATAACAACAGTTTTGTAGCCCCGGTCTATGGCTTCCAGAGCCGTAAACAGAACGCAGATATCCGTCTCGCCTCCCGTCAGCACAATGGCCGTCGGATCATACTGCCTGACATAATGGCGAAACTCTCCCGATCGCCACGCGGAATAACTGTTCTTTTCAAACACGTTGTCAGAAGACACAAAGCCGTCTAATTCCGGAACCAGCTCAAGAAGATGCGGATCAATCTCCGCCCGTGTCATCTCATGCCAGTGCTCGTAATACTCCTTCCACGCTCCGGGCGCCTGACCGGCGGATTGTGGAGGAATAAAGCGTGTAAAAACCGTTTTTTCTCTGTTCCGTTTTACAATATCGACAACATTGGGAAGAATATGAGGCATCCATGGCGCACGCCACGGCGTCTTCTCACGAAACATGTTCTGCATGTCGACGCAGACATGAAGCCATCTGTCATTCTGAAGAAAAGTCTCCGGACTCATAATGGGTTTTCCATGCTTTAAGTCAGGCGCCGGGCATGATCGGAAGAGTGCGATACCGTTTCCCGGTCGCATGGAAAATGGCGTTGGCAATGGCCGCCGCCGTGCCGCACATGCCGATCTCACCCACGCCCTTGATCCCCAGTGGGCTGACTTCCTCGTCTTTTTCATCGACAAACAGAACATCCATCTCCGGAATGTCCGCATGAGACGGAATGTGATATTCCGAGAAATTATGGTTCATGAACCGCCCGTAGCGCTCATCCATCAGGGATTCTTCATGCAGCGCCATTCCGGTCGCCATCACCATCGCGCCGCGCACCTGACTGGCCGCCGTTTTCGGATTCATGATGCGCCCCGCTGCCACAGCGTTCACAAGACGCGTCACGCGGACAATGCCCAGCTCCTCATCGACTCGCACCTCACAAAAGACCGCGCTGTGGGTAAACCGGGCCTTCCGCATCTCGCTGATCTTGCCCCGCAGCCCCGGTTTCGCGGTTTCTTCCGCTTCGATAGAGGCCTCCCCGATGAAAGATAAAGCTTCCTGAAGAGAAAAAACCTCGCGGCGACCATCCCTGACGCCGCGCAGCTCCCCCTCCGTCAGTGTGACTTCACTCTGCCTTATCCGCTCGGGCGTATTTTCACTTTTTGCCAGTGCCTTCAGGAATTTTTCACGCAGACTCTGACACGCAAGCCAGACGGCGGCCCCGGCCGATGCCGCCGTCCATGAGCCGCCCTCCGTCGGGCATTCCGGCAGAGTGGAATCTCCCAGCTCAATATCGATCCGGTCGATCGGAATACCGAACGCCTCCGACGCCGTCTGAGCCAGGATCGTATAGGTGCCGGTGCCGATATCCGAGGCGGGGGTCGCGATATGGAGCCGCCCGTCGGATGTGAGCCTGGCCCGCGCGGCCGTGGGAGAAAACATCGCATCCCATATGCCGATCGCCATCCCGTGGCCGATAAACTCCCTGCCGTCGCGCAGACTGCGCGGCGCAGGCGGGCGTCCATTCCAGCCAAACCGTTCCGCGCCCTGCAGCAGCGCTTCCCGCAAAGCGTTGCTGGTGAGCGGCATGTTATGCATGGCGTCAATCTCTGAATAATTGTGCAGGCGGAACGCCAGCGGGTCCATTCCGCAGGCCCAGGCCAGTTCATCAATCGCCATTTCGAAAAGGTTGACGCCGGTTGCAGCACCCGGTGCGCGCATATCACTGGAAGTATAGGTGTCGCGCGGCGCTATTTTATAATCCGCCGTCGCGTTCGGGCATTTATAACCGATCGGTCCCCAGATAACGAGATTTTCCATATTGTGCTCAAAGCGCGACGTATCGGTGACGCCCTCGACAATGATGGATTGCAGGGTTCCGTCCCTGTCAGCCGCCAGCGCAATATCCATGACCGCTTCCGGCCTGAAAACATGCGTGAACATCTGCGGTCGCGTCAGGGTCACGCGAATCGGACGCTTCAGCATCTTTGCGCCAAGCGCTGCAAGAAAAACATTGTGCTGTGCACGCAATCCGGAACCGAACGCACCGCCTACATAAGGATTGCGTACACGCACTTCGTTTCCGGAAAGTGACAGAGCACTCGCCAGATAAGTCTGAACTGCCTGAGGCCCCTGTGTCTTGTCCCACACCGTCAACGTGCAATCCTCTTCAGGAATGACGGTCGTGGCATGCATCTCCATCGGATTGTGATGTTCCGGAGCAAGATGAAAGCGCCCCTCGATCTTTATCGGACTCAAAGCATATGCTTCGGAAGCATTTCCTCGTGTTTTCGGCGGGACATAATTGCTGCGTGTTTTTGACGGCATGTATTTCTGATACAGGGCAGCATCGAAATCAGCATTATGCGGCCAGCGCTCGTAATCAACCTGAATCAGCATCGCTGCCTCACGCGCCGCCTCGAACGTCTCTGCGAAGACTACGGCGACCGGCTGCCCGTTGAAATGAATTTCACCGTCATGAAGAGGCCTGTAAGGCGATCCCGGCACGCCCAGCCCATCTACATAGGATTTTTCAAATAATGCCGTGTGTGGGCGATTATGATGCGTCATAACCTCAATCACACCGGGAACCGCGCGCGCCGCCTCATCATGGATAGCCTCGATGCGGCCCCGCGCGATCAGACTGTTGACGATAACCCCATACAGCAGACCCGGCGGATGAGGCTCAGCCGCATAGGTCGCCTGCCCGGTCACCTTGGCAAAACCATCGATCCGCGGGACAGGCTGCCCGATATTCGCTGATACAACGTTCACATTCCGTCTCCTTCAGCGGATAGTCTTGCAGGTCTGGGACTGAGGCGTGCCTTCAGCGGCCTGCCACAGCGCCCGTTCGATGACACGCGGCGCAAGCTTCAGCTTGGCGGCATTGTCACGATCCACGACGGCACCCTCCAGGATACGTTCGGCCACATCCCGGAAAAGAGAATGAGAGGGTGGTTTGTCTTTCATCAACGCTTCTGCTTCCGGCACACACCAGGGTTTTGTGCCTACGCCACCCAGCGCGAGACAACCTCGCCGGATCAGTCCACTCTCCATTTCCAGACCAACAGCAACAGACACGATTGAAAAAGCGAAAGACAGCCGATCCCGGATTTTGAGATAGGTGTAATGTTCGCCAAATGAAACTGAAGGCAAATCAATGGACGTTACTATCTCGCCCTGCTGCAGGACGTTATCGATCCAGGGCGTCTCTCCCGGCAGACGATGATAGTCACGCAGAGCCACCGATCGCTCGCCTTCCGGACCATGGAGATTAACCATTGCATTCAGAGCCGCGAGGGCGACGCACATATCTGACGGAAATGTTGCAATACAAGCCTCACTCGTTCCCAGCACAGCCATGATACGGTTTCGACCACCACGGGCAGAACAGCCGGTGCCGGGTGAGCGCTTGTTGCACACCATATCCGGGTCATAAAAGTAGTGGCACCGTGTCCGCTGATTCAGATTGCCTCCATTGGTCGCTACATTCCGGATCTGGGGACTGGCACCCGCGAGAATAGCTGAGGCCAAAAGTGGTAAGTGTCTGATGACAAGAGGATGAGCTGCGGTATCGGCGTTGGTTGCCAAAGCGCCAAGACGCAGGCCGCCATCAGGCAGTTCTTCAATCTGGTTCATGGACAGGGATTTGAGGTCAGTCACATGGGCAGGCCGCTCGACATCCGATTTCATGAGGTCGATCAGATTCGTTCCTCCAGCGAGAAAGCGCGTGTGCTCAGTGACACGGCATGCTTCATCAAAAGTACCGGGCCGCGAATACGAAAAATTCCTCATGCGGCCTCTCCCTTGCTGTCCTGATCTTGTTGAGCAATGACGTGCTCTATAGCCTCGACAATGCCGTTATAGGCCCCGCATCGACAGAGATTGCCGCTCATGAACTCACGGATCTCTTCGCGGGAATGGGCATGGTCCTCTTCCAGCAAGGCGATGGCCGACATGATCTGTCCCGGTGTGCAGTAACCGCACTGGAATGCATCAGCGTCGATGAAAGCCTGTTGCATCGGGTGCAACTGACCGTCCTGATTGATGCCTTCAATGGTTATGACGGCAGCGTCCGGTATCGAGACGGCAAGTACGAGGCAACTTTTGACACGTTTTCCGTCAATGAGCACAGTGCATGCACCGCATTGTCCGTGATCGCATCCCTTTTTGGTCCCGGTAAGGTCGAGCCGTTCCCGTAGCAGGTCCAGCAATGTGACGGATGGCGGCAGGTCAGCGGCATAGTGCTGTCCATTGATCCGGAGACGACAGGGAGCCGTGGGGGATGCGTGGTTCATGAGAAATTGCTCCTGCGGATATCAGGTTCTGCAGGTTTAAGGATTTGAGAAGCCATGAGTTGCGCTTCGCATGCGAAAACGATGAATAAAAGTTTCTTTTCTCTACTGGATGATGTTTAGCTGCCAGCCGTCACCATAATCGGCAAACTCCTATGCTCCATGAATGAACGTGTAGGGGATATTTTAGAGTATTTTATATATAGTTTTTGATATTGCTTTCATGAATAATGTAGAAAATGCGTCTGTAGGTGCCTGAATGAGCGCATCTTGTCATGTTGTGCTCTGCACAAGTCGATACCGAGATGCATTCCACTTGCGTTCTCTTTATGTATTCAAAAAAACATTATCTATGTTCAGATGTATTCCTATTCAGTCAAATTGTATGTCTCCGTAGCATAGTCAATATTGCACAGAAAATGTATTGATCATGAATTACAAAAGACGTGTTCGTGTTTTATTGTAATGCGTTATCTTTCTAAAGAATTCGTAACTTTCGATGAATCTTTGAAACCTCGTTCAAACAGAATGGTTTGTTGTAATGACGGCCGTATCCGTGACCGTCTTAATATTGGAAACGAGGAATAGAAAAATGGCAAATCAAGGTGGTAGTCACGAACAGCATGTCAAGGCTGGCGAACAGAGCCACAAGAACACTGGCACGTCGCATGACGAAAAGAATGAAGGTGAGCATGGCTCCGGCACGAGAGGCGGCACTCACGAGCAGCACGTCAAAGCTGGTGAGCAGAGCCACAAGAATGCAGGCACATCGCATAGCGAGAAAGAGGAAGGCGAGCATGGCTCCGGCACGCGGGGCGGCACGCATGAGCAACATGTCAAAGCAGGCCAGCAGAGCCACAAAAATAGTTGACTCTGTGTCAGGTACCGGGGACATCGGCAATATTGCTGATGTCCCCGGAAACCGAATGCTTTCCTTAACTTACGAACTGTCCCATACCAGTTCAGGTAAAGGGCATACGTTCGAAAATGGAGAAAATCCATGGGCTTTTTTTCGAAACCGATAAGGACTCTTGACGATCTGTTTGTGCATACCCTTCAGGATATCTATTATGCTGAAAATCAGATCGTGAAGAATTTGCCCACAATGGTGGAAAACGCTGCTGATCCGGAGCTGAAGGCGGCATTTCAGCATCATCTGACGGAAACGGAAGAGCAGGTCCACAGACTGGAGCGGGTATTCCATATGCACGATCAGCCCGTTAAAGGGGTGACGTGTCAGGCTATGGATGGAATCCTTGCCGAGGCAAAAGACATTATTAGTGATTGTGATGATCCTGAAGTTTGTGACGCCGCCATGCTTTCAGCCGCTCAGGCCGTAGAGCATTATGAAATAACCCGTTATGGCAGCCTTATCGCTTATGCCATACAGCTTGGCCGTCCCGACTGTGCCGCCGTCCTGAAGCAGACGCTTGAGGAGGAAAAATCGGCTGATCAGAAACTGACACATATCGCCGAGAAGGGTGTAAACCAGCATGCAGCCTAATGCTGGAAAGATTTTTCTGATGAGCGAAGTCATCTGGCTTTCTTTGTCACGGAGAGTGAGGAGAAAAGATTCTGTAACTCTTCGTGTATAAAGCATGGTTAAATGGAAATTGAGTTATTTTTGATTGAAAATATATCGAGCATAGTTGGCAGAATATAGCTTAAAATCAGACGAGTTTCTGGGCTGCAGTATCGACGTGGCCATCGGCGATTGACGATTATACAGTCAATACAGACCGGCAATAGAGATCGGCGAACTTCTATCGGTTGTCGGCGGGTATTTTCTTACGCGAAGAAAGAAGACACCCTTCTTGTTAGGCGTGTTCGGTAAGTTGTCGTCGAAAATACTTATAATGGAATGAATTTCCCGTTGTTACCTGAATGACTCCATGAGGAGACCGAGATGAACGTCAGCGAATTCCTATGGAAACGTCTCCAGGAATGGGGTCTCAAACGTGCTTATGGCTATCCGGGTGACGGTGCCGGAGGCATTGATATTGCTCTGCAACGGGAAGTTGACGCAGGTCGCGTCGAATATATCCAGGTAAGACATGAAGAGATGGCGGCATTCATGGCAACGGCCCATGCAAAATTTACCGGGCAGGTGGGGCTCTGTTTCGCCACGTCAGGACCTGGTGCGATCCATCTTCTGAACGGGCTTTATGATGCCAAACTCGACCATGTTGGCGTCGTGGCGATCATGGGGCAGCAGGCACGAACGGCAATTGGCTCGAATTATCAGCAGGAAGTCGATTTGCAATCGCTCTGCAAGGATGTGGCTTGCGAATACATCGTGACGGTGACAGAACCGTCACAGATGCGGCATGCCATTGATCGTGCCGTACGCATTGCCCGCGATAAACGCTCCCCTACGGTCGTCATTGTTCCCAATGATTTGCAGGAGTTATCCTATTCCGAGCCGCCGATGGAGCATGGTTCGACCCATACAGGCATTGGAACGACAATCGGAAGCAAAGTGCCGGAGGACGCAGGTCTCCGTGCGGCAGCTGATATTCTGAATGCTGGAAAGAGGGTCGCCATCCTTGCGGGAGCAGGTGCTCTTGAGGCAACGGATGAGTTGCTGGAGATCGCAGAAATTCTCGGTGCTGGCATCGCCAAGGCGCTTCTGGGAAAAGCCGCTGTTCCGGATGAACTGCCTTTCGTCACGGGTTCGATCGGTCTGCTAGGTACAAAACCTTCATGGGATCTCATGAAGGAATGTGACACGTTTCTGATGGTGGGATCATCGTTTCCCTATAGTGAATTCCTGCCAAGGCCGGGGCAGGCGCGTGGGGTGCAGATCGACATCAACGGCGCCAACCTTTCTCTGCGTTATCCAATGGAGATCAACCTTCAGGGTGATAGCGCCGCAACCCTGCGCGCTCTGATCCCGCTGCTTCAGCGCAACAATGACCGGTCGTGGCGCACGCAGATCGAGAAAGAAGTTGCCGATTGGTGGAAAGTTCTGGAAGCGCGGGCCATGACCAGTGCTCAGCCCCTCAATCCACAGCGTGTGTTCTGGGAGCTTTCACCACGTTTACCCGAGAACGCCATCATTACCGCTGACTCCGGCTCGGTCGCCAACTGGTATGCGCGTGATCTCAAAATGCGTCGTGGAATGAAAGCCTCTCTTTCAGGTGGGCTGGCGTCGCTTGGCGCGGGGACACCCTACGCGATGGCAGGAAAGATGGCTTATCCTGAGCGCACCGTCATTGCCTGCATGGGGGATGGCGCCATGCAGATGAACGGTCTGAATGTGATGATCACGATTTCCAAATACTGGAAACAATGGTCCAATCCGAAACTGATTGTTCTTGTTCTCAACAATCAGGATCTCAGTCAGGTAACATGGGAAGAGCGTATCCAGCTCGGTAAAGGGAAGACGGAATCCACACAGTCCATTCCGGATTTTCCCTATCACAAATACGCCGAACTACTGGACCTGAAAGGCATCTGTGTCGATGATCCAGAAAAAGTGGCGGCTGCCTGGGACGAAGCTTTGAGCGCCGACCGTCCGGTTATTCTTGAAGCACGCACGGACCCAAACGTGCCACCGCTGCCACCACATATCACCCTGCAGCAGGCAAAGGCGTTCCTCTCCTCCCTGCCGACGGAACCCGAGCGTGCCAGTGTCATCATTGGATCGGCGAAGGAAATGCTGGCCTCCATCCTGCCTTCGCACAAATCGTGAATTATTCCGATATCTCTGTTGATGGCGTAACAGCGCAGGCTTTTACGCTTCCGACTGACAGCCCGGAAGCCGATGGCACTATGGCGTGGTCGGCCACAACGATCATCGCCGTTCATGTCACGGCGGGAGAATGCGTCGGCCTCGGTTATACTTATTCCGATGCTTCGGTGGCCCGTCTGATTGAGGGTTCTCTGAAGGAGAAGATCATCGGAAGCGATCCTTTTTCACCCGAAAGACTTTGGGATGAGCTTCAAACAGTCGTTCGTAATATGGGACGCGCCGGCATTGCGGCGAATGCGATCTCGGCAGTCGATACGGCGGTATGGGATCTGAAAGCGAAGCTGCTGGACCTGCCGCTGGCCGTCCTGCTGGGAGCCCGACGCGACCATATCGAGATCTATGGGAGCGGTGGCTTCACCACCTATTCCGATCAGCAGCTTACCGAACAGCTTCACGACTGGGTGCAGCGTGACGGATGTCGTGCCGTCAAAATCAAGGTCGGAAGGGAACCGGATCGTGACCGGCATCGTCTTGCAGTGGCGCGTCAGGCAATTGGTGACGCGGCGCTCTTCATGGATGCAAACGGGGCGCTGAATGTCAAAGAGGCTATCGCATTAGGACGCATGGCCAGGGAGGCTTATGGCGTGTGCTGGTTTGAGGAACCTGTTTCCTCGGACGATCCCGAAGGGCTTGCGCTAATACGCCCGCATCTTCCGGCGCCGATGGAACTGGCCGCAGGCGAGTACATCTATGATGTCGATAATGCACGAAATCTTCTGAGCCTTCGTTCTGTCGATGTGTTGCAGGCTGACGTCACACGATGCGGCGGCATCACCGGACTGCTTCGCGTGGCCGACCTGGCGGATATTTTCCACATCCCGTTTTCGGCCCATTGCGCGCCCGCCCTGCATCTTCATGTGCTGTGTGCCATGCGCAACCTGCGCCATCTTGAATGGTTTCACGATCATGTCCGGATCGAACAGCGACTGTTCGATGGGGCACCGATCCCGAAGAATGGAAGGATCGCTCCGGACTTTACCCGATCCGGTTGTGGCCTGGCGTTCAGACACGCTGACGCCGCGCCGTTTGCGGTCCGCTAAAGGGATCTCTGGATAGATGGTCAATACCCGCACTCCTACTGGTGCTCCACGTAACGCTCTTGCGTTGCTCGGCTCGCTGACCGGCGCGGCTCTCGTGGGCGCGCTATATTCACGTTCTCAGCCGACAGTAGCCCATTCTCCGACGAAAACTCCGGTGCCTGATTTCGCTAAAGCCAATCTGGCAGCACGCCGCCTTAACCGGGCAGCAGGAACACTTGCGCTGTCTGTTCTGTTTGACAGCGCGCTGGAGCATTATCGGGGACAGTTCAGGAACAGGGCGATGTATACACCACTGGTGACTGCCGCCATGGCACTGGGCGTTAGCGCACATGGCACAATGGACCAGCGTCAGATGCCCCATGTGGTGCGTGACACGGTCTATGTTCTCACGGCTATTGCCGGTCTGGCCGGCACCGGCTTTCATTTGTTCAATGTGCGCAGAAAAGCTGGCGGCGTTTCGTGGCAGAACCTGTTTTATGGTGCGCCTGTCGGCGCACCGATGGCGATCGGTCTCTCCGGTCTGCTCGGTTATCTGTCGGAGCGGGTGCGGGAGACACCGTCCGGACAGACCCCCATGGTCTGGGGCCTTCCTGCCGGGCGTGTCGTCGGTATCGCGTCCGGGCTTGGTATGGCCGGGACCACAGGTGAGGCAGGGCTGCTGCATTTTCGGGGTGGGTTCCACGATCCTTTCATGTATCTGCCGGTCACCATGCCGCCGGTCACAGCGCTGGTTCTGGGGCGGACGGCGCTTGGGCCAGCAGGCACGGAGCGGCGCGCCACACGCTGGTGGCTGCGTGCCACCGCCATCCTCGGTCTGTCCGGTTCCGCCTTTCACGCCATCGGCGTCGGACGCGACATGGGCGGATGGCGCAACTGGGAGCAGAACATTCTCAATGGGCCGCCCATACCCGCCCCACCTGCGTTTACGGGCCTGGCCCTTGCCGGTCTGGCCGCACTGAGCCTGCTGGAAAATCATCCGGATGACTGAGCGCAATCGCTATCCCGGTTATGATGTAATGGCAAAGCGGCATTCGCTGTCGTGGAACGATGCAACCCGTAAGGTCATGGACGCCCGTCTTGGCGTTCCCCGGGAACCACGTTTCCTGCGACAGATGGAATGGGACACGCTTGTGGCGATCTGCGAGCGTATCATTCCCCAGCCGCAGAACCGTCCTCCCATTCCGCTGGCGGCCTATATCGACCAGAAACTGCAAAATGATGCCCGTAACGGATTTCGTAACGCTGCCCTGCCGCCTCAGCGCGAAGCATGGAAAAAGGGGCTTGCTGCGTTCGAAGCCGAGGCGTGTCTGCGTTACGAACACTCTTTCCATAACCTGAAGGAAAGACAGCAGGACGAACTTCTGCATCGGGCAGAAACGGGCCAGTCGGACGCATCCGTATGGAGTGGTATGGATGCATCACTGTTTTTTTCTGAGCATGTGATGAGTGACATCATCGCCGCCTATTATGCTCATCCGACAAGTTGGAATGAGATCGGCTTCGGAGGACCGGCCGGTCCGCGAGGATATGTTCGGATGCAGAATGGCCGGCGCGACCCATGGGAACCGGTTGAGGCGGGACCGGGTGACGAGACACGTGTTCGCAGGGAGAACCAGCGTGTCCGATGATCCGCTGATCACACCAAGGGCTGCTCGTGGCCGCGCGCCAGACGTTTTTCATCCCGGCGCCTGGGTGCCGATGAAGGAATATCCGCAGCGTGAGCCGGTGGATTTCGTTGTGATCGGAACAGGAGCGGGGGGCGGTCCGCTCATCGCGCGGCTTGCGGAATATGGATACTCGGTGATCGGCTTCGATGCTGGTCCCTATTTCCGGCCGCTGGAGGACTTTGCTTCCGATGAAGCCAGTCAGAGCCAGCTTTTCTGGACTGACGAAAGGCTCGTTGACGGTGCCAATCCGCTAAAAATGGGTGCGAACAACAGCGGTCGGGCCGTTGGTGGCTCGACCGTGCATTATGCCATGGTCTCGCTCCGTTTCAGGCCTGAATGGTTCAGATCGCGCACCCTTCTGGGCTATGGCACCGACTGGCCGCTCGACTGGCGTGAGATGTGGCGTTATTACGCGCAGGCAGAACATGATCTGTCTATTGCCGGACCGGTTTCCTATCCCTGGGGGCCGAAACGGCCTCGTTATCCCTATCGTGCTCACGAAATCAATGGTGCTGCGGAAGTGCTGGCACGGGGCGCTGAGGCCATGGGCTATAAATGGGCAGAAACGCCGCTGGCGACGGTTTCCGCTCCGCGCGGAGATTCTCCTTCCTGTGTTTATCGTGGCTTTTGTCGTGTTGGCTGCTCGACAAACGCTAAGCAGAGCCAGCTTGTTACCTACATTCCACGAGCGCTCGCGGCAGGCGCGGAAATCCGTGACCTTGCAATGGTGGGGCGGATCGAGGTCGATGCGGCAGGACGGGCATGCGGCGTTCACTATCACCGCAACGGAGCATGGCACTTTCAGGCGGCCAGAAATGTCATCGTGGCTGGGTACGCAATTGAAACGCCGCGCCTGCTGCTTAACTCCGCGACTGACCGGTTTCGTGACGGGCTTGCCAACAGTTCAGGTCTTGTGGGTCGTTATCTGATGACGCAATCGAATCAGGCCGTTTATGGCGTGATGGATGAAATGGTCCGATGGAACAAAGGGCCGCCCTCACTGACCATTACCGAGCACTGGAACTATGATGACCGAAAGGACTTCCATGGCGGCTATTGCTGGATGGCGCAGGGGCCGCTGCCGGTCGAATGGTCCGCTGCCATGTCGGGTTCCCGCAAATTATGGGGTGCACCACTGCGTGAAAAGATGGCGGATTATAATCATCAGGTCGGACTGAAAATGGTTGGAGAAATGTTGCCGCATCCTGACAACAGGGTCTCTCTTGCCAACGAAAAGGACCGGTATGGCCTGCCCGTCGCACGCGTGACCTATTCCTGGCACGATAACGACAAAGCCATGATTCAGCATGCTCTTGGCGAAATGCAACGCAGTCTGGAACTGGTCGGGGCAAAAGACATCTGGCGGCAGGAAAACGATACGAACCATCTGGCGGGCACTGCACGCATGGGGAACGATCGGAAGAGCAGTGTGGTGAATGCCGATTGTCGGAGCTGGGATATTCCCAATTTATGGATCTGTGATGGATCCGTGTTCCCAACAACGGGTGGTGTCAATCCATCGCTGACCATCACGGCCATTGCGTTACGGACCGCAGACCGGATTCAGATGCTGCAACAGACAGGGCAATTGAACTTCTGATCTTTGCGATGGGGGCGGGAAGAAGAGTTCTCTACTGATATTTTGCGTGCCAATTATGTAATAATGAGTGTTTTAATATTATTAAACAGGCAAGAAAGACATAACGCAACTCCCGAAGGTAAGGCGCTTTATGGTGGTGAGCATGGCACATACTGATTGAAAGGACAGACTATGTCGTTTCTTCATAACTTTACCTGTCGACGCTGTTTTAACCGTACACTTACCGCAGCCCTTGTTGCTGCTCCGGTTTCGGCCATCATTGGACGCAAAGCTGATGCAGCAGATAAAAACATAGCGCCCGTCCCGGGAAGTCCGAAAACAGTAAAAAGCCATGTTCTCGACACAGCGGCTGATGCTTTGCAGGTGAAAAAACCGATTGATGCCATGAGTGAGTATCTGAATGGATTTCACTTTTATGCTGATGACATGGGACGACAGATCGAAGCCAATCATTTCTGTACGCATTTGACTGAGGATTTCCATCAATGCGTCATTTATGAAGCGAATCAGACAAACGCCCGACTTATTGGTGTTGAATATATTGTCAGCGAAAGAATATTTAAAACTCTTCCTGAAGATGAAAAGAAATTGTGGCATAGCCACCAGTATGAGGTGAAATCAGGAATGCTTGTCGCCCCCGATGTTCCCAATCCAGCGGAACATGCTTTCATGACGGATCTCGTGACAACTTACGGGAAAACATGGCACACTTGGCAGATAGATCGGGATCATGATCTTCCCCTTGGCATCCCTCAATTGATGATGGGGTTTACCAAAGATGGTCAGATACAACAGTCCTTTCTGGATGATCGGGACAGGCGTTTCGGGCTTTCCACTCAGAGTGAAAGAAAGAACCGTGCCGATATACCAACGCCGGATGTCGCGGTGGGCGCAAACTCGTGGGAGAGCGGTACAGTGCCTCAATTGCAGCTTGTGGAAATGCCGGTAAAAAATATCAAAAAATGATTTATATATAGTCCACGGCAGATACCGGGGCAGGACCTTTACCGGTCCTGCAAGCAAATGGGTTTCACCAGATTTCATCCGTCGTATCGCGATCAGAGCATTGGTCTGCCTCCGGTCACAGGAAGAACGGCTCCAGTCGTATAGCTGCTCTCGTCTGACGCGAACAGCACATAGGCAGCGGCCAATTCTGCCGGCTGGGCCGCTCGTCCAAGAGGGGTGTTTTTACCAAATTCGGTAATAGCCTCTTCCGGCATTGTGGACGGAATGAGAGGTGTCCAGACAGGACCGGGAGCAACAGCATTAACACGGATATTCCGTTCTCCCAGCATTTGCGCAAGACCGACTGTGAAATTGGAGATAGCTGCCTTTGTCGCGGCATAGACGGGCAGGTGAGGAGAAGGTTGGGCCGCGTTAATCGAACTCGTGTTGATAATCGAAGCGCCGCTCTGCAGATGTGGTAAGGCTGCCTGACATAGAAAGAACATACTGTAAAAATTCGTGCGAAATGTTGTGTCGAGTTCTTTTTCATCAATTTCGGAAAGATCTGTCACGGATTTCTGGTGGGCAGCATTATTGACAAGAATATCCAGTTGCCCGAATTCTTCGATTGTGCGTTTTATTATCTCATTACAATGCGATCGTAGCTGGATATCTCCTGGAATCAGGATAGCGCGGCGGCCTGCCTTTTTCACCCAGTCAGCGGTGGTCTGAGCATCTTTGTCTTCTGTAAAATAAGCGATTGCGATATCGGCGCCTTCGCGAGCAAAGGCAATCGCGACCGCCCGGCCTATTCCGGAATCTGCCCCAGTTATCAAAGCAATTTTTCCGGAAAGTTTTCCTGACCCTCGATAGCTTTCTTCTCCATGATCGGGAATAGGATTCATTTTTTCTGTATCTCCCGGAACAGCTTGATGCTGGGGTGAGAATTTTTCTTCAGATGACATGGTGTTTTCTCCTTGAGAATGTATTCCCAAAGGTCATCAGGAAAGAAAGTTTCTTGGTTTTAGAAAAAATGTACTACAAGTGATTTGATGCGATCAGAACCGTGAAACTTTCAGCTGACCGTATCGTTTGCATTTTATCCGCTTTGCGGGGTTATCTTTTACAAGTTGATACGTCATCACTTTCAGTAAAAAAAAGTAAGCAGAAATGTAATCCTAAAAAATGCAGGAATAGATAATCTCGTGACTCTCTCTGCATTTCGATAATCCTACAAAATACGTCGTATGTTTTGAAAAAGGAAAGCTCCTATGAAAAAAGCCTACTTTCTCGCCATAGCATTGTGTTTCTCAACGCCAGCTCTGGCGCAGTCTCTTCCGGAGCGAACGGGCGTGAATTCCATGATGGGAATTGCTCCAAAAACGGATGATTTCATTCAGAGTGTTTCCTGGAGTGATCTTTTTGAGATTCAATCCAGTCAGATGGCTCTATCAGATCCTTCGCTTAAAACATTTGCGTCGAGAATGATCGCGGATCACCAGAAAACCTCGGCAGAACTGAAGCAGCTTCTCAGTGCCAACAATATGGCAGCCACGCCTCCGGCTTCCGTCGATGATACACACAAAAGAAAGCTGGATACATTGCATGGTCTCCATGGCGACAGCTTTGTAAGACAGTATCGTAAGGATCAGATTTCCGCTCATGAGGATGCCCTGTCGCTTTTCCGGCGGTATGCGAAGAGCGGTGAAAATGAAGCACTGAAGAAATGGGCCGGAGATACCATACCTACTCTTGAAGAGCATCTGAAAATGGCAGAGAGCCTATCGGAATAACGTCCTGAATTTTTTCGAAAATCCGTTTCTAATAGGCAGGGATTTATGATTCTGATTTCTGATCTGAATCGCAGAACCTCTGCTGACATAGACCGGGTCCTGACATCGGACTGATCGCATGCGGCCGGAACATGCGTTTATTCTGACGCGTTCATCCGATGCTTACGGCGGACAGGTATTGGCATGGCCACCGAGGCAAGCAGGAAAGGTATTATCGTGGATTGGGAGACTTTGATATGTCCGGTTGCTTCCTGCCAGCCGTGTTGGCCTCTGAGCGTGCTCCTCTGCTTCTGATGAAACCGTCCCACAGAACAAAAACGGGCACCCGTTCTTGGTCATCACACGACTGCTGTAAAGAGAGCTGAACCGTATATCCGGAAATCTATATCTGAAATCATGATTTCAGAAAAATATCAGATTTATCAGGAGAAGGTTCATTGATAGAGGGAAACCGCTTCGTCATTCAGAAGCACGATGCGCGACGACTACATTACGATTTTCGTCTTGAACTGAATGGCTTTCTGAAAAGCTGGGCGGTGACAAAGGGGCCGAGTCTTGTCCCGGGTGAGAGGCGTCTCGCTGTTCAGGTCGAAAATCATCCGTTGGACTACGGTGATTTCGAAGGCACGATCCCTAAAGGAAAGTATGGTGGTGGCACGGTGGCTGTCTGGGATCGAGGAACCTGGACTTCGCTCGAAGACCCTGAAAAAGGGCTGGCGGAAGGACATCTCGATTTCGAGCTGCACGGAGAAAAACTCACCGGGCGCTGGTATTTGATCCGGATGAAAGGCAAACCCCAGGATAAACGCGACAACTGGCTGCTGATCAAAGCTGCTGATGACGCAGCCCGCAGTCCCGACGATCCGGACATTCTTGAAGAACAGCCTGCTTCTATCAGATCAGGACGGACAATTACGGAAATCGCTGAGAGTAAACCTTCCCGCTATCCAAGAAGAAAACCTCTTTCGTGATATAGAAAGGAGCAGAATTTCTTTTCCGAAAACCTACAGGTTCGAAACCATAATGGGTATAAAATGTTGTAAATTATCCGCTTTCATCACGTCTGTGCAGGCATAAATCACGAGAGCGTTTCAGATATGCTGCCCATGACTACCATTACCCCGCTCCCGATCGCATATAATGCTGACGTCGCCCCCGAAAACAGCTTGTCTATCGGCTGATTCATCCGGCCCGTCCGGCAGACGTGACACAACTGATATACGCTTTTCTGCCCGGTAGAAACCTTCAATATGCCTTGCAAGGAGCCATGTCGATGCTGGTTTTCTATATCAATTGGGCAGGGCACTCGCTTTCTCCATAGAGACGTCAGGTTTTGGACAGCCAAAAAGTACTCCGCCGCGTATTCGGTCGTCCCGACTGAGTTCCAATATCCTGCTATTTCTCGTTTTTCCTACGTGTTTCAGCAGCTTTCTTCGCTGAAGCGGAGCGGTCTTCCGCTGGCCGGTGTGCAGACGCCGCCCCGCCAGCCTTGCCGCCCTTCCGCGACGGTTCGTGTGTTACGGTGTGACCTCTTCCCGATCCGCTCTTCTTGCCACCACCCGTTTCCTTATTGACGGTGGCCCATGCGCGGCGTTCCGCTTCGTCCTTGCTGACGCCACGCTTTTCATAGCCCTCTTCGATATGTTCAGCCTGTCTTTTCTGCTTGTCCGTATAGGCGGATTTGTCTCCACGCGGCATGATCTATCCTCCAGTCTTGTGCTATTCAAACGATTTCGTCTCAATACGACGTAAGTCCTCTTTCTGTGATAAAGCAGGAAAAGAGAAAAACGTTTCCGAGCACAGCTATGGCTGTTTGATACTTCTATCCGTCAGGAGGCTGGTTCGCCTATGGGATCTGTAATCCAGCTCTGTAGAAAATTTTTTGTAACTATTGGAAACCGCTGACAGTTCTGGCGTGAAGTAATTTATTTGAGCAATTTCAAAAGTTGTCATTTTCGTGAACAGTGATCTGGTAGGCCGTTCGGTAGCACTACTGATATGGGATCAATTATCAAGGCATTAAGAGCCCTTTTGGAAATTCACGGATGAGCGTTTCGGCGTAACAGGAGGCTTCCCATGGCGATGTGGATCATGGCCTCTGCAACGTCAATACGTTGTTCGTAATCCTTCACCAGTCGGCGCCAGCGGATCATCCAGCCGAATGTTCGTTCAACAACCCACCGACGCGGCAGGATTTCAAACCCTTTTGCCATATCTGATCGTCGGATGATCTCGACGGTGAAGTCGAGAAAGGCGGCCTTGTCCATCAATTGCAGGCGATCATAGGCTCCATCTGCGAACAGATGCTTCACCCACGCCCAGCGTTTGCGGATGGCATCCAGGATCATCTGCCCTCCCGCGCTATCCGAAATATCGGCAGATGTCAGCCTGACCAGAAGCAACCGGCCATCCGTATCGACGGCAATGTGCCGCTAGAGGGTTTTATTTACTTTCGTGTGTGAATGGTACAGTAAAGATGGATGATTACTGCACGCAGGCCGTATCCATCTGATATCAGTGACGAAGAATGGTCTCTGATTATTCCATATCTTCTTCTGATGAAGGAAGACGCGGAACAACGCCATCATGATCTGCGGGAACTGTTCAACGGTCTTCGTTACGTGATCCGTTACGGTATTGCATGGCGGGCGATGCCGAACGATCTTCCGCCCTGGACTGCGGTTTACCAGCAATCCCGGCGCTGGATGGAAGCGGGATGTTTCGAGGCTGTTGTCCACGATCTCCGGGCTGTGCTGCGGCTGGCTGCAGGAAAACAGGCTGAGCCGACAACGGCGATTATCGACAGCCGGATACTGCGTTCGACCCCGGAGAGTGGATCGCGCGCCGGGTATGATGGCGCGAAAAGAAAGAACGGATCGAAGCTGCACATGGCGGTCGATACCCTGGGCATCTTCTGGCCCTGCACGTCACACCGGCAAACAGGGATGACCGGGCAGAAGTCGGTCCGCTCGCGCAAGCCATTCAGCAGGCGACAGACGGTAGCGTTGAACTGGCATGGGCTGACCAGGGCTATACCGGATCAAAAGCAGCCAATGCAGCAAAAGAGCACGACATCACTCTCGAAATCGTCAGGCTGCCTCAGGCTAAACGGGGTTTTGTGCTGCTGCCCCGTCGCTGGATTGTGGAACGGTCTTTCGCGTGGGCCACGCGATGCAGAAGGCTGGTCAAAGACTATGAACGCTGTGCCTCAACCCTGGCTGCAATGCACATCATCGCCTTCGCAGGCTTCATGCTCAGAAACGCAGCTAACCTGCTCATGCAAAGTGCATAACACCCTCTAGCAGCCTGTCGGGTTGGGCATTTTGCGGCTGATAACGCCGAGGCTGACCCGGCTTATGCTGCCTGAAGCCGTGCCATTCTTTTGCAGTTGTATGCGAGAGCGACGAGTGTCCATTCGGTCGTGACTTTTGCAAGGCTGCGCAGACTGAATCTTCTGAAGCCCATGATGCTTTTGATAATTCCAAAGACCGGTTCAACGGTCTGTTTTCGTAGTCTGTAAACATTTCCGGCTTTTGTGGTTTCCAGTTTTTTCTTCATGGCAAGCCGCCAGGGTCCGGTGATCCGGCGTGGTTCCCTGTTTTCAGGAGGTGGTCGGAAATCATATGGCCTGCGGGCACAGGGCCGTCCGATGGCGACCAGCGGATCAATGCCCTTTTTCCGCAGGTCCCGGACCGCCTGCCCGCTGGCGTAACCGGTGTCGGCGAGCACTGTCTTTGGGAGACCGATCGTGTTTTCCATCGACAGCACGGTGCTGGCAAAGGATGGCGCGTCCGCTGACGTAGCGACAACGTCGGTTGTCACGATCAGCTGGCTGCCTTCGGCGCAGACCACGGCCTGGGCATTGTAAGCCTGCCGGAACTCGTGGGCATCCGAACGCCGCATGAGGCGGCTGTCGGGATCGGTCAGGCTGATCTGCCGGTCGGGTGGTGGTTCATCGTCGGGCGGTTTGGGCGCCCGGCCGCGACGCCCTGTTTTTGCGTCATACACCGCCTTCTTTTTCTCGTATGCCGGTCGCGCCGCCTCGGCCTGCGCCTTCGCATCTGCTTCCAGCCGGGCGCAGGCTTCGTCCAGCTTCGCTTTCAGTGTTTCCCGTCGGGCAAGCGCTTCCGGCAATGCCTGCGGATCGCTGTCTGTGGCATCCGCGTGCTCCGCCTGGTCCATCAGTTTCGCGATATCCACCGCCAGCTGTTCGCGCAGCGCCCTGATCCGGTCGTAGCGCACCGAACGGTATTTCGAAGCGTCGGCATCGATTTTCGTGCCGTCGATCGATACGACACCCAGACGCAGCAGACCCGTCTCGCGCGCCAGAAGCAGGACCTGCGCAAATGCAGCTTCAATGGCTGTCCGGTTCGTCCGGCGGAAGGTCGCAATCGTATCATGATCCGGATGCAGGTTCGCCGCCACGAAGCGCACCCCGATGTCGCGATATGTCGCCCGCTCGATCCGGCGTGAGGAAAACAACCCGTTCGCATAGCTGAAGATCAGAAGGGCCAGCATCAGGCGCGGGTGATACTGCGCCCTGCCTCCCGTGCGTACTGGCACGCAGAACGCACTCATCGGAACCCGCTCAACAGCTGCGACAATGAAATGCGCCATATCGTCAGCAGGAAGCCACGACTTCAGATCCGGTGGCAGAAGATACGGCTGCGATCGATCAAACGGGATGAAGCTGCTCATCCTGAAAGCTTACCCCAGATCGCCAGAGGCAGGTACCCCAACCCGACAGCCTGCTAGAGCGAGATACCTGCCTGTCGGTCTCGATAATGTTCCCATTCAACGGTGCCCTTTGCGTGGATTACTCCCGCAACGGCCTTGCCAATTTGCCTCTCGATGGCTGGTGTCCATGGCACAAGCTGAAATCCTAGCCCGCTGTCGACCATCGCGTATCGTCCTGACGCAAGAACGAGGCGTTTACGATAGATTCCAGCGACGTGATCACCCGTCCTGAGTTCCTCGAACGTCTTGCCCTCTTGCCGTGCAAGTTTCTCGCTTACTGCCCTCACCTCCTGATCGCGGAGCGTGGTCAGAAGTCCGCGCCGGAATACCACTTGTTGGCCCTCTCGGTGTGCAAGACCCTGCTGGACGAGATGATCTTTGCGCTGACGCACGGCATCACGAACTTCTTGCCCGAAGCCGCCCCCCAATTCAATTGGTTCCTTCGCTACAGCCTGCCGATCCAGCCAGGTGGCCCCCTGCGCTTCAATCTGCTGTTCCAACGTGAAGTCCGACCGCACCACCAACGCAGAACGCTGCCGTCCCTTCGCATCGTCGAACCGGCGCAGTTCGATGATTGCCCCCATAGGAGCATCCGTTGTCGCCTCCAGGCTAGGGAGGTGAACGTGATGCGTACGCCCATCGATCCCATCCACCACCGCGAAGGCCGTACCCTTCAACTCGTCAGCCAGCCCGCGGCCGAGCAGCTTGCCGATGACGGGGTGCTCGGTTTCTTCGCCGGCCAGCACCCATGAGGATTGCGGCCGATCGACGCCCTGCTCGGCGATACCACGGTGGATCCGCTTGATGATGTCGTTGCGCTGGCCCATCTCGCGCAGCGTGGCCTCCGCGTGCTCCTCCAACGCCCACCGACCGGGTTCGATCTGCTGCGCCAGCCCCAGTCCTTCCAGGCGCCGGAGACGACCGACCTTGAGCACCTCGAACGTATCGGGCCGGCGATCGGACGTGGGACGCATGTCGATGATTCCGTGCTCACCTGCGTCGCGCTGAAGCTGCCGATCGAGTTGCGTCCAGCGATCCGCCTCGACCTGACGCTCGACTGTACGCCGGATTTCAATGTCGTTGCGTATCCCGAGCTCGCGCGTCACGAGTTCCTGCGCGCGGCCACGCATGCCTTCGCGGATGTAATCACGGGAGATCACCAGGTCCTCGCCGTCCTGCGCCTTGCCACGCACGATGACATGGATGTGGGGATGCTCGGTGTTCCAGTGGTCCACGGCCGCCCAGTCGAGTTTCGTGCCGAGGTCGTGCTCGGCCTGCGTCATCAGGTCGCGCGTAAAACTCTTGAAGTCGGCCATCTCGACGGCATCGTCCGGCGACACGATGAAACGAAAATGGTGACGATCATCGGCACAGCGCTCGGCGAACGCTTTGGGATCGACCTCATCCTGGTCGGGGCCGAACAGCTTCGCCTTCTCGCCGTCTTTCGTGACGCCCTCGCGGCGCAGATACCGCAGATGCGGGGTCAACGGTGCGGCGCGTGGCCCATGCTTCACCACGCGGGCCTTGATCACCACCCCACGCGAGCGGCTGGTGAGGAAGCGGTTGGCATGCGCGCTCGCGACACGACCACGCCCGAAGGTCGAGCGACCACCTCCACCGGTTCCCTGACGTCCGCGTCCCATGCCTCCGGCACGCTGGGTTGCAGCTAGGGCCTGCGCGATGAAAGGGCGCGCCCGCTGGGAACGGGGGGAACGGATGCGTCCGGGCCGAACCCGGAAATCATCGTCATTTTTCATGTTAATGCCCGCGATGTGCGCGAAATGGCGGTAAACCGCCAGAAACGGGAAGCGCAGGCTTCAAAGCGGAGCGCACCTCGCAGAGAGTGGCGGAAATCCGCAGAAATCCGCCACAAAACCACCCCCAACCGTGCCGCACCTCGCGGCTTTTATCCTGCCCTCTTAATCGGGCGTTCTTTCTGGTCAAGGTTTTCATCTATCCTCTCCCTTCTGTTACTACGTTTGTGAACGATCTGTTCTTCCCCTGAACCTGTCTTTCCTCTGCGATTGAAGGTTCGTGGTACGCCGTGCACTCTTCCGCGCTCAGCGACGATGCGTGTGCTGTCCTATCGGTGATGGACAGGCTGCCTGTCGTCGCGGCGCATTTCACTGTCGGATTCACGGAGCATCATCACAGGCATTTGCGCGGGTTCGCAGGTGGCGTTCACCAGCAGGCGTCCCAGGCAAGATATCGTGCTTCCCGTCGTCCTCGACTGCACCATTCCCCATCCGCCACAGCGGATCTCCCTGTTCAGAACACCACGGTCATGATGAGCCGTGATGGAACAATTTTTTGCAGATCATCTGTCATGCCAGTGCACCAAGATGATCCTTCAGCCGTCTGGCAGCGTGCATGGCCCGCTCCTCATCGGAGGCCGTGGCATCTCCGCAATAGAAGGTGCCATCGACCCACATGGCGTGCATGATGACGACCATCTTGCGCGCGACCGCGACGGTTGCCTTGCGATGGCAGGACCGTTTCGCAAGTTCCAGTCCCCAGCTTCGCAGCCTGTCGCGCCCCCTGAAGCGCGTCAGGACAGCAGATGCGGCTTCATAGAGCGCGCGGCGCACATCCGGATCGCCCGCCTTACTGATGCGCCCCTGCACGTCAATGCTTGTGCCCGACTGCCACCGCCGCGAGGTCAGGCCAAAATAGGCAGCAACGTCACGCGAGCGACGGAACCGTGAAGGATCATCAATGGCCGTCATGACGCTGAGCGCAGTCACCGGACCCACGCCGGGAATGGCAAGAAAGCGTCGGCAGATTTCATGACCTGCGACAATTTTCACCACAAGCTTGTGCAGCCGGACATACTCTTCCCAAAGCGCGGCCTTGGCACGCATCATGGCTTCCATGAGGTCACGGGTCAGCGCATCCTGGGCCACGGCTTCGCGCACGGCCGCATCAAACTGCCCGCGGGACACACGCCCAAGACGGATGCCGAACACCTTGAGCGAATGACGAATGGTGTTTTCCAGATCCAGAAACTTGCGCTTGAGCGCACGACGCTGGGTCAGGATCAGACGCAGCCGGTATCCTTCCTCGCTTTTGACATAGGCGGCACGGAACCATCCCGTACGCATGATGTGAGCAATACCAAGGGCATCCGCTTTATCCGTCTTGTTGCGCTGGGCCGACATCGCTGCGCGCACGTGCTTCGTTTCCAGGCACACGACGGGCAGACCCAGCGCCAGCATCTCGGGATGCAGCCAGGGAGACAGCGAACCTGCTTCATGACCCACCCGGCGCAGACGCGGCAGGAACGGTTTTAATGCTGCCCGGATCATTTCCGGGTCCGTCGCCACCGTCGTTTCCAGATGCACATGACCTTTGTCATCGACGACACAGACTGCCGTTTCGTCAATCGACACATCGAGACCGCAAAAGAATTCCATCGCACGCCTCCCGCGCTGCCGTTTCACTCCGGCAACCTTATCCTCTTCCCGGCCTGCGATGTCTCCAACCTTCACAGACCTTTCAGGCCCGATTACGGCTGGCATATACGCTACCCCCTCCCCCAGCGTCCCCCTGCACCCATCCCAATCCGGAACCGGCAGCCAGAAAAGGACCGGCATGCGCCATCCCGTCATGGTTGATCCCTCCAGCCGACCGAAACGAAGAGGCCCGATGATGAAGCCGGTGGGACAAGGCTCGCGCCTGTCGTCATCATCCCACGCGTTGGAGCCCGCACAGGACCGACGAACAGGTTCTCGGTGGAGAGGTGTGAGACTGGCGAGGCTTCCGGCAGTTGGCGAGGAAATGTCGGAACAGCGTCATCCCCCATCCGCCGTGCGACCGCAGCGACATACGCCCGCGTCTCGTCGGGCAGCGATCGACCGGTTGCCAGATGGTCGTCATAACGCCCGGGACCGGCGTTATAGGCAGCCAGAAACCCGGCATCGCCATAACGATCGTGCAGCCAGCGCAGATAGGCGGCGCCGGCGATGATGTTGTCATGCGGGTCGAACGGATCTGAGCCGAGATTGAGGGTATGGCGCAGCTCACGCCACGTGCCGGGCATGATCTGCATCAGCCCCATGGCGCCCGCCGACGACACGGCATGCCGATCGCTGTCACTCTCGATGCGTAGCACCGCACGGATCCACGACGGCGGAATAGCAGCCTGCGCGGCGGCCTCCTGCACCAGCCCGTCGAGATCCTGTGCGTGCCCCGGAACCGGCGAGAGCACCAGCGCGAGCCCGAACCGGGCGAGCGCCAGGCCGCCCGTTCGACAGAAAGCCGCCCCCCTCATCAGAAATCCTCCGGTGTGAGCAGGTCTAGCGACGGATCATCCGGGCGATGCTTCGGCGGCGAGAGGGAGAGCTGCGGCAGGACAAATTTCCGGCGCCACGACTCCCATGCCCGCGTCACCGCTCCGGTGCCGGGGTAGAGATGGGCGCAGTTGACATAAGGGGGATCGGCATAGCCGAGCCGGAGACGGGAGAGTGTCATTCCCGGCCTCCCTGACGCTTTGTGGCGCGCGCCCAGACAAGGTTCCAGACGCGGCCGCCGCGACCGGCCTGGAACAGGGTGGCGCGGATCGGCTGGGCGAGCGACGGATCGTCCAGCAGCACCGAGACGTATTCGCCAGCGCGCTCTCCGGTGCGGGTCCAGCCGGCCCCGATCTCCGGCGCTTCGGCACTGTCACCGAGATGAATGCGATAGTCGGGGGCGTTCTCCGCGTCCGTATTCTCGACGCGCGCAAAAGTCAGTTCCGCGTCGAGGGCGAGAGTGCGCAGGCGGCCGGCGAAGCCGCTCGCCGTGCGCGTGAAGAAACCGATCTGGCTCATGGGTTGAAAGCTTTCCTGTCGAGAATTGAGATGATGGCGGACAGCGTCATGGCGTCACTCCAGCGGAGGCCAGGCGCTCTTCACGGGAGCGGGACGCACCATCATCGTGGGTGGTCGTCGACCCGGATCCGTCAGATCCGGAAGGGGTTCGAAACGCGGGGGCGGCGGTTCGGCGTCACCTGTGCAGAGATAGACGGGCGTGGCGCGACCGATTACCGTGTCGGCCGACAGGACGCCGAAATAGCGCCCGTCGAGACTGGTCGGGACCGCCGGGTTCATGACAAAGACCTGTCCCGGGCCGAGACGGATGCAGCCACGCCAGACGGGCAACGGACGCCCCCGATGATCGACGGGTTTGGCGTCACCCGCCGCTTTGCCGTCGATCGTGACGTGCGGGCCGAGGCGGCAGACGGTCTGACCGGTGAGTGCTGCCACCGGCTTGAGTAGCGGCACGCCGAAGGGCAGATAGCCACGCGTGGCCAGCAACGTCGCATCGCGCTCGGGCAGATGCAGCGCCACGATGTCGCCGACGTGCAGCGCCGGAGTGGGTGTGACCCGATAGAGACCCACCGGCACGCTGGCGGTGGCGTTCCACACCCAATGCGGGGCGGGTTCAACGGCAGTCGTCGCGAGAGTCGTGAGAGTGGCGAAATACGTGGTGAAGAGCCAGGCGCGGCGGGTCATGACGCAGCCCTCCGCCAGAGCCACGCCTCATGCCGGGCACGGCCATATGGTGGCGCGGGCCGACTGGTCCGCAAGCGCTCGTCGAGATCGCGCCAGTAGTCCGGGCACACAGCGCGAGGATCGAGGCCCTGCCGCTCGATGCGGCGGATCGTCTCGAGCACCGCCCGGACCGGCGCATCACCGGTCTGGCGCAGCAGCCTGTCGGCAGCGCCGGTGATCCATGGCAGGACAGCCCATGGTTCGCCCGGCGGCATGGCACGCATGATGTCGATAGACACCGTGACGGCGCCCGTGTCGCTGGCAAGCCAGCGCATCAGGGCGAATACATCGCCTGCGGCGAAACTTACGCGGCGCCTATGGCGGTCAATTCTGACACTTGTCTCGGGGCAACCGAACAGCAGCCAGTGCTCGATGCGGGTCTCGATCCAGACCAGATCGAGCTGGGCGCCGAGGGGGGAGCGAAGATCGTTCATGACGGTTCTCCGACGGGAAACGGAAGAATGGCGGCAAGGCGATCACGGGCGCGTTGGGCCATGTCGGGATCAATCTCGCAGCCGACATAGCGGCGGCCGGCCAGCCGGCAGGCGACACCGGCGGCGCCGGATCCGGCGAACCAGTCGCCCACAAGACCCTCGGGCGGGCAGCTCACCCGCACCAGCAGGTCGAGCAGCGCCACGGGCTTTTCGGTGGGGTGAATGGCTCGGCCATGAGCATTACGGAAGCGCTGCACCGAGCGGGCGAGGCGCGGGCCGCCGTCGAGACTACGGTAGGTCGAGGACGGGATCGCGCCGGTATGCGGGGGACGCTTCTTGCGACGCACGACCCGCGCCCGGGCGTCATCCGTTGTCGCGACAGCGTTGTAGACGGACTGCCAGCGTGCGGAGGCAGGGTAGAACTGCGCGACCAGTTCGTGGACACGACGGAACCGGTCGGCATGGAACACGCTGCCGTTCTGCTTTTCCCAGACGATTTCCTGAGCATGCCGCAGAGCGGCCGCGCGGAAATCGCCGCTCGTCGCCATGAAGCTGCGCAGGGAGCCGAACACCCAGAGCGAACCGGAGGGCGTCAGGGCCTGTGCCGCGCGCGGTAGCCAGCCTGCGATGCGACGATCCCAGGACAGGGACGTCTCGCCGTAAGGTGGATCAGCGACGATCAGGTCATATGGTCCGTGCGCCGGCATGACGTCGCGGCAGTCGCCGCAGAGCAACGTCATGACGGGGCCTCCACACCGACCAACCGGCAGCGGCCGTTGAGCGGTCGGGCAAGGCGACGGCTTGGGCTGAGCCGGATCGGGGACGAAAAATGCGGATCGGTTCCGCTGTCGCCGCAGTGCCCGCGATCGCCTTGAGGCACGGAGAAGACCGCACGCCATGGACCATGCATTGGGTCGCGCGCGGTATGCATGTACAAAGAGTCTCTATTTAGACTCTTTAGAGAGAGGCGATTTGTCATTATTTTCCAGTCCCTTATCCATGATTTTCGCATGCGATAGGCGTGGATTCGACTGTCGATAGGCGTGTCCGATCAAAAATACCGACAGGGATACCCACAGGTTTATCCACAGATCGGTCGCCGATTGGTCGAAAGCGCACGTGCTCTGGCCAGTTCAGGTCGGACAGTTCGATGCGATAACCGGGGAGCGTGTTGCTGCGGGCCACACGTCGAAGGAGAGCCACGAATGCGACAAGCGTCTGGGTGATCCCGGTCTTGCGATGAAGATGGGCGACCTCGAAGGCCCAGCCGTCACGTTGCCGTCCCGCATGCCGGCGTGCGATCAGGTAGAGCAGGCGCTCGAAGCCGCTGGTGAGGGTGAAGTAGGCCGGGTCGAGCGCAAGCACGGCCCGGGGCGCAAGGACCGCCTCGCGCAACCAGGCTGCGAGACGGATGTGAACGACGCCGGCGGAGATCCGCCAGTCTTCGATCCATGGAGCGCCGGTCTGCTCATCAATCCATTCGGATGAGCTGATGACGACGTTGGTCCGGTTCAGGCGTTCGAGACCGTCTGGCAGACGCTCGTAATATCCGCCCGAAACGTCACGACGGGGGAATCCGAGGATTTCGTACCGTGTAGCCTGCAGGACCGCGGGGATTGGCGCGCCGCAACGTTGCGCCGCGATCATCGTTGATGTCGCCCAGATCAGGATGTCAGCGTCCCATATGGTCGCAAGAGCCATAGGAGACGAAACGAGGATGTTCTGACCGCCCTGCCTGAAGCGCAGCGGAGCACGGCGGCGTCCCTTCCCCAGCGCAAAGAACGCGTTGGACATGAACTGACGGGGCATGCAGGGGGTCATGATCGCCCCCTTCCGCGCCGCGCGACGCCCGCACGCATGAGGATATAGTTTTTAGAGAAAATGGACTTTGAAATGCCGTTCTCAACCCACGTTTTCAGGTCGCCGATCGTGTAGGTGACGCGATTACCCAGCTTATAGAAGACGGGGCCACCGCCAATTGTGCGGTATCGCTCGAGTGTTCTTGGTGAAATACCGAGCCATTCGGCAGCCTGTGGGGTTCGCAGATGCCGTGCCGGTCTCGGTTGGGGTCTTTTTCGGACCATGACTGTTCTCCACTGAAACAGGACGTGGCGTAACGCCGCGTACTGGGGCGGAGACTGGCGAAAAAAAACGCTCGGGGTGGTGGACGAAAACAGGGGGTGTCCCAAGAAATCGTCCACCCCCTGAACACCGAAGATGCACTACGTTCAAGATGTCCGGTGATCTTGCGCAGGACAGAAGATGCCCCGATATCTGAAGGAGAAATCTCGATGTTCTTAGCGGGCTGCTCTCAAAGCCGATGTCGGAAACGGGCGCCGGCCGTATTGCAGCAGGGCGAGATATTCGCCAGCAGCAAGTTGTTCACCAAGGGTCAGCAGACGCTCGACGCGCGCACGTTGGTGAACGTCCTTCCAGATGGAACCGCTCAGGGTCTTCACTCCCGGATCCGTCAGTGCCGCGATGTCACGAGCCGTGGCCCCGGCCTGTTTGGCGGTGAGAGCCTGCAGCGCGTGGGCAAGCCGCCTGATCCTGTAGCGTGTAGGCCGAAAGGTGTTGGGCAGTGGACCTGCCGTCCGGCCATACAGACGCTCGATGAAGCGACGCAAATGATGCAGGCGAACCCAGCAGGATTCATCAAGGGGGATCACGACGGCTGCCCGTTCGTGGCAATCATCGGAGATCCACAGCCGGAGTGGTCCACTCCGGTCCCCTACGATGACATGGAGGCCATCGTCCGCTCGGACTGCGTTGATCTGCGGCGTCAGGATCAGCGGAGCAAAATGCGCGGCCGAATAGATTTCGGGCGCGCGGACCAGCGCGATGACGGCCGAGAGTGCCTCCGGTGCCCAGAGCGCGGGGACGCACCACGCGGGGATCGAAGGATCAACAGGGAAATCGGAGCCCCCACTGGCGTGCAAAAAGGTGCAGATTTCGCTCACGGACTACCTCGTCAGCGTCTTCGTATTTGGCAAGCGTTCGATAACCACGGACATAATCCTGATTCAGGAAGAGGAACTCCTGTGCGAAATCAGGAAGGTCGAGCGTGAGCGCCCTGTCAAGAAATCCGGAAGTATGCCAGTCAGGTCGCGTCTGCATCGTCGGCCAATCTCCTGCCATTACAGTGACGCGTCAGCCGCGGGTCATCACGAGCGGCATATGGTCAGCGCACGGCGTCCGTCGAAGGAAATAATGTGAGGCACGCGCTAATCGTGCCGATAAAGGAACGTTCCGTTGCCTTGACGGGCTTCGGGGGCCAGGCGGGCAAAGGAGGCCGCCCCAACCATTGCTGCACCGATCATTCCCAGAATAGCCTGCCAGACCGGCGAGGGATTGCCGAGTTGGACGAGGCCAGCCGTGGCCGAGTATCCGGCAATAGAAGCCGGGAGACAGAAGGCAAGCACCACGGCAAGTCGGATGTCTGGACGTTGGATCGACGTGAGCACGACACGAAACAGCCACAGCACAAAAATGCCTGCAACAATACCGAAAAAGACGGCTGCAAATCCGGCACCCATACGATATGTCCAGAAGAAGACGATCAGTCCGGCCATCGTGGGCACGGCCATTGAGACAAGAGTAAAGAAGACCCAACAGAGCAGTCCGGTCCCCACGACCCACGAGATGAGCCCGATGACAATCATCTCCACCTCCGGCAAATAGTACGGGACATTATAATACGTACTGTTCGGTAGTTATTCCAGAAAAAAGACATGTCTGATAGCGAGGATTGCAGATATCTCCCGTTAATGGGGCTGCCGTAAAAATCCCCCGTCTGATGTGCGGGAGATCAACGTCGCGCCGGGCTCATTCCTCCGAGCGGCGGCGCGTTGTCGCGACCCGGGCCAGCGCCTCTTTCAGTTCGCGCTCGATCTGCCGGCGCTCGCGGCGGCTCAGGTGAAAGCTGCTCAGTTCGGCACGTAGCATCTGGATCTGGTCGTGTAGCGTGGTCATCGTCCTGCTCCTTTCGTTTGTCGAAGACAGGACGGACGCCTCATGCGCACGGAAGCCGGGTCAATGATCGCCGTAGGCGACCGGCTTGCCGGCACGCGGGGGAGCCGATTTTGTTCGGTGTGCCCGAAGGGTGCGTCGGGCAAAATTGGGGGGACCGCGTGTCTTGAGGCGGTTTCCGTGCGCATGGTACAATGGGAAGGCTGAGGGAAAGCCCCATAGTCCTCCGACCTCTCACGTCGGGCGACCAGCGCTGTCGCCCGCGCCCCGGAAGATCACGCGGAAAAAAGGCCCAGAAGGCCCCGCCCGGAGAGACCGGGCGGGGTTGGATGTGGGAGCTTACTCCCCGTTCCGGCTGCGGGGCCGGGTCCAGATGAGGGTGTAGCCTTCCCCTTCCTCGTCGGTGAACAGGTTGGCGAAGATCGGGGCGGCGAAGGAGGGATCGTCCAGCTTCAGGCTCAGATAGGTGCGGCCTTCGTTGGAGCGGCGGGTCCAGGCCGCACCGAGTTCCACCTTATGCGGAGCACCGCATAAGGTTGATTATGTGGAGTCCGGGATTATGCGGAGCGGGTGATCCTCGATGGTGGTTTTCTGCGGGTTTGGGCTGGTTTCTGCTCCGCATAATATCGGGGTGATGAGAGACCGGCGCCCCGCGTTGGGCGAGGCGCCGGGAGGTGGT
>NZ_WOTA01000006.1 GCF_011516825.1 Acetobacter oeni
ACTGCGCTCGGGTGATTTCAGTCCAGGCCATCTTGATCTCATCAGGTTATCGCAAACCCATGAATCATAACCCGCTGAAATCACTCAACTCATTTTCGGTCAGACACTGAGGGGTACAGGCCTCTTCAATTCTGAGTATGGCATCTTCTGATCAGAGATCTGTGCGTCAGGTGCGACGATCCGGATACCGGACTTTACAGTTTTTATTTTGATGTGGAGTCTGGCTGTGTCATCCGTTTCTGATGATCAGTCGGGTATGTTTGTTTAAGACAGTGCAAATCTTACTTCAGGCAAGCGGGTCATTTTTACGTCTGACACATCCCGGTAACTATTGTATCGAAATGTTCGGGGAGCGGCTGATTGCAGCCGTCATGTCTTCAAAAGAAACCGCTGTAATCCACGAAACCCGGCGTCTTACTTCGTGAAAAACGAAATGAAGTCAGCACTTTTTCGTCAGATTGAATCAGCTTCGAGGCATCGCGGCGCGCTACGGTAAGTTGACACCGGTTTTTCTCCTGGATCGTCCGGTTCAGAATTTCAGTCATCGGAAGCAACCGATGACACGTTCTGCGAAAACGGACTGTCGACCCGGGCCTCCGGATTGTCAAAAGCAATCTGGAATTCGGGGTGTTTCATTTCCATGGGGTTCAGGGGGATCCCACATTGTGGGCGGGCTCTGGCCTTCTCGCTTGCAACTGCGGGAGAATGAAATGCTTCAGGGCGCCGGAAGACCAATAGCATCATCGTTGTCACATATATCAGGATTATGATCCGACACGTCGCCAGATGTCTTACGTCTTTTGTTTCGGGGTATCGTGTCCGGTATAAGTATAAACGGACAGCGCGCCGGATATGCCTGTCGGTCCCTGTGCCATATCGATGTGGTCATGTCTGTCGGGATGAGGCAGCGCGCCGAGCCCGGGCTTTTTCACCGCGCGATGACTTTTAGGCCATACAGGACTCGCTCCCGAGCCCATCAGCTTTCTTCTGAAATATCTTTTTCCTGCAGTTGTTCCCCAGAGTGCGTTTGATATTTTTTTTCGGCGAATTCTGCCGATTTTATCAGGGTTCTTACTAATCACATACCGCAATGTTATGGCCCCCTTCTTTTTTGGGAAATCGCTTCAGAACGATTTTTATCCGGGCGAATTTCTGATTCGGGTGCAGAGTAAAATGTTACTGATGGTTCTGAAACCATGCGAACTGACTTAAAAATAAGAAAATGATTCGTCCATGTAATTTACACCCGTTAAGAGATTTATCTCACTGGATGAGAAAAAGGTGATCATATTCGATCTCTTTTGTATTTATCAGTTTCTTTTCGATGCCAGAGAAACGACATTGATAAAAAAAGAGACTTTCCGACTTCTCTCTGTGGCCTCTTATAAGATATTGCAACATCACGAACTATCACAAATTCTTGATGTGTGGCGGCAGGCTGCGGAGTGTCGTCAGTTAAGCAGGCCTGTATCTTTTCTGACTGTTTATAGTGAATGTTTCCCTGTTTTCGGGAATCCAGGCGGATGCGGCATAACGGTTTACGCGATGAGAGGTATGATCGGGTAAAAGATCTTTCTTTATCCGGCTTCGGAGACGGAAGAACAGTCCCCGGCGTCTGTACCGATGGTATGAAAGTGGTGTCATCGGAAGGATTTTTCGCCTCTGATTGCTGATCGTGACACCGCATATATGATGATCGACAGTACGATCGTCCGGGTGCATCAGCATGGCGAGGGCACCCTGAAAAACCGGATAATCTAAAAGCGGCGCAAGAGTGAGTCTTTCATGATGGGATTGGGGATCTGGCAGTGTCCGGATGATTTGATTTTTAGGGTAATATTGCGACGTGTATAATTACACATCCTTTATTGCGTGCAAATCAATAGTTATTTTTTATTGAGTGGCTGTTGAAGATCAGGCGTTGTTCTCAGTGTCATGTAGCGTGAGGCGAGAACTGCGGCCCAGGCGCTGATGCCGTAGCTCCAGAGGAGCCAGGCGGCGGCGAGACGGTTGCTGGAATCGCTGGGGGTGTAGAGGGGCGTGAACCAGCGGAGGGCGATGGCGTCGCAGGTCATGGCTTCGGCGAGGACGATGAGGCATCCGGCGAGGAACTGGTCTGAGGTGAGGTTTGCGAGGCGTCGGGTGAGCCAGAGGCAGAGCAGGGCCGGCGGGATGCTGGTGAGGAAGGCGATGGTGCCGGCTGTGTCGGCGAGGCGCTCGGGGAAATAGTGAATAAACGCGGTGGCGCCGGCCCAGAAGAGGAAGCCGAGCAGGACGCAGATCAGAATCTGGCTGAAGCGGAGCATGACAGGTTTTCCGGCGGAGTGTTACGGGTATAGGTTGGTGTAGTGAGTGCTACATATGCATGGATGTAGCGAGTGCTACAACTAAAAATAACGGGGTATGCGGGTGGCGGTAATGGATGAGGTCGCGGAGCGGGCGAGGCGACGTCGGGAGCTGACGGAACGGCTGGTGGATCTGGTGTTGCGCGAGGGGCTGGGAACGATGGGGCTTCGCGGGCTGGCGAAGGCGCTCGGGACCAGTGACCGGATGCTGATTTATTATTATAGCAACAAGGAGAATCTTGTTTCCGAAGTGCTCGGGTGCCTGATCGGTCGGTTGCTGGTGATGTTCAGTGCGGCGGGGGACGGCGAGCGGGTGGAGCCGGGCGTGTTTCTGACGCGGGCGCTGGCTGCGGGGGAGGCGCCGGAGGTGCGGCCTTTTATGTGTGTGCTGTCGGATGTTCTGTCGCGGGGCGGGCGTGGGGAGCGGCCTTACGACGGGATTGCATCCGAACTGGTCGGGTCCTGGACAGGGTTTATCCGGAGCCGGATTACGGAGACGGACGCGGCGCCGGTGGTGGCGATTGCGCTGCTGGCGATTGTCGAGGGCATGACGGTGCTGGAGCTGGCGCGACCGGGGGTGACGGCGGGGGTGGGAGAAATGCTGGCCGGGGTGCTGATGCGGCGGTCGGGGCGGAAATTGTGATTATTTGTGAGGGTGGCGGGTAAAGCCAGGGTTCTGCCCTGGAACCCGGCAAAGGTCGTGGACCTTTGCGAACCGGTTTTTGTATGGGGATCCGGGCTGGCGGGTTTGGGCGGAGGCTGCGATGACGGGCTGTTATTTTGCCTCGGGGGTTACCTGTGTGCCTCTGAGTGAGGTGATGAGATCCTGGGCGCCGATGGCGAACTGGAGATCGGGGTTTTTCTGGCAGAAATCGTTGACGTGGGAGAGAAAGGCGCTGTTGCTCAAGTGGGTTCCGGCCTGATCGGGACGGTCTTCGACGAAGGCGCGCATATTATATTCGGAGAGCATGCCCTGGATGATGGTGACGTAATCCGCCATGGCGGTTGTGGCCTGGGCGGGTGTTTCGGCCCGGGCTTCCGCGAACTGGCGGCTGAAGGTTTCGCAGGGGGTTCCGGCGGTGCCGAAGAGGATGGGCGGGGTCGGGGTTGTGGCGCCTGCAGGGTGTGTGGCGGAGAGCAGGGTGCAGAGGACGGCGGTTGCGACGAGATGGTGCGGTTTGAGCACGGGGCGGTTCCTTGCGCCGGATGGTCTTTAATCCCGGTTATGTTACCTCATAATAAATCAAATTTTTCTTAAAAGGTTTTTCAGATTCTCTGCTCATGTAACTGAAGGTTTCAGTCTGCGGACATCTGTTCGACGATGACGGGGGGCTGGCTGAGACCATTGGGGCGTCGTCCTTCGTTCCAGCCGGTGGGGAGGAAGTGGGCGAGGGGCCAGAGGCCGTAATGCGGGTCGGCGACGACATCCGGATTGTGGGCGGCGTAGTAGGCGGCGTCGTAGGTTTCGAAGATGTGGCGCTGTTCGCGATGTTCCGCTCTGTGGACGAGGAAGTTATGGGGCGGACGGAGGGGGAGCTGCACGCCGCCGGTGCCGAGCATGGGGCGCCAGTCGATGCCGAGGCTTTCCAGATACGGGAGGATGCCGGGGATATAGACGTCGGGCTGGTCGCGGTACTGGCTGAGGAAAGTCTCTTCGCTGGTACGGAAGTATGAGTAGAGGTGGTAGCCTTCCTCGGTGGGTTCCATGGTGGCGAGGTCGGCCTCTCCGGTGAGGTGGCGGAGTTTGTTGCGGGCGACGGTCTTTATATCTTCGTAGTTCGGTCGGTTGTGCAGGTGCAGGCAGGCGAGGAGGGACTGGCCGCAGCGGTCCGGGTAGATGGTTCCGGGGAAGTGGTAGCCCTGATCGAGAGAAGTGATGGTGTCGGCGGCGAAGATGGCGCGCTGGATGATCTGGGGGCGGAAGTAGCCGGGGCGGTGCGGGATGTTGAGCAGCATACGGTTGTTGACGAAGGTTGATTTCTGACCGGCCATACGGGCGAGGGCGGCGTGGACGGAGGCGCGGTCCCAGGCGATACGTTCGGTGACGGTGATGAGCAGTTCGTCACAGTCCAGTGGCAGGGCGAAGGCGTAGCCGCCCCTGCGGTCCCATTCGCGGATGATGTCGGCGACGATTTCGCCTTTGCGTCCATAATCTTCTTTTGTCGGGTAATCGTGGATGACGGTGACGCCGCGGGCTTCGTAGCGCTTTAGGGTATCGAGGACGGCGGGGTTATCGGAGCCGTTATCGAGGACGGTGAGGGCGTCGAAGCCGAACAGGGCGGCGTGGTGGAGCAGCCAGGGTTCGAGGAGGACGGCCTCGTTTTTCTGCATGGTGATGCAGCGGGTGGGAAGAGTTTGCTTCGTCATCGTGGGGGGTGTTTTTGCAGATGGGGCCGGTTTTGGGAAATGCGGGCGGGAAGGGGGTGGTTTTCCGCTAAAATGGATTGCAAAGATCCGCGAGCTTTGACGGGTCCGGGCTGGTTGCCGTTACGGGCTTTGAACTCATCGGATCATTTCATAAAAGATATGAACGGACTGGTTTTGGGGTGAGATGGGGGGTGTTTTCATGGCTTACGATATTCCTGTGATTGATATGTCGTCGTTGCGTGACGGGGGTTTGGGGGATCGTGTGGCGACGGCTGCGGCGATCGGGCGGGCGTGTCGGGAGACGGGGTTTTTCTACATCACGGGGCATGGGGTGGCGCCCGCGGTGATGCGGGGGATGTTTGAGGCGTCCCGGCGTTTTTTTGAGTTACCGGATGAGGTGAAGGCGCGGATTTCGCGGGGGCGGATCGGGCATAATCGGGGGTATGTAGGGTTTGGGGTTGAGCGGCTGGACACGCTGGCGCTGCCGGACCGGAAGGAGGCGTTTAACATCGGTCTGGAGTCGGAGGCGGAGGGGGAGCCGGCGAACGGGTGGCCGGATCTGCCGGGCTGGCGGGAGGAGATGCTGTCTTATTTCTCGGTGTGTCTGGATCTGGGAGCGGCGCTGCATCGGGGGTTTGCGCTGGATCTCGGGGTGGCTGAGGATTTCTTTGCCGGGAAATTCAGGCGTCCGATGGCGACGTTACGGTTGCTGCATTACAGCGCGCTGATGGCGGCGGAGCGGGATGGCGCGCCGGGGGCGGGGGCGCACACGGATTATGGTAATGTGACGATTCTGGCGGTGGACGGGGTTTCGGGGCTTCAGGTGCGGCCTCGGGGCGGGGAGTGGATCGATGCGCCGGTGATCGGGGGGGCGTTTGTCTGCAACATCGGGGACTGTCTGATGCGCTGGAGCAATGACGTTTATGTCTCGACGCCGCATCGGGTGATCCGGCCTGCGTCGGAGCGGTATTCGATTGCGTTTTTTCTTGATCCTGACGCGGATGCGCTGGTGGAGCCGATTGTCACGCGGGCCGGGGAAGGGGCGCATTATCCGCCTGTCACGGGGGCGGATTATCTGGCCGAACGGCTGGCGGCGACGTACGGGCATGGCGGCTGAGGGCGGATTTTAGCGTATCCTGGACGGAAAAAGAGCCGGACCTTCCGGTCCGGCTCCTGTCCGGGTTTATGTTTTGCTGTGGCTGTGCTGGCCACCTTTTTTGCCGGCTTCGGAGGCCCGCTCGGGGTTATCAGCGAAATTGCCTGACTTGTGTTCGCTGTCTTTATGGCTGGCGGCGGTGGTTTTCTCCGGTGTGTGGGTGCTGTGTCCGGCTGAGTGTTCGCCGCCTTTTTTACCGGCTTCCGAGGCTTTTTTCGGATCATTGGCGAAATTGCCGGGGTTATGGGCGGCGCCACCGCCTCCGTGGCTGTCGGCGGCCATGACGGGGGAGGCGGAGCGTTCGTGACTGTAAAAACTGTAAATCATGATGCTTATCCTCTTTGTGTTCAGCGCATATCTCCAAAATCCCTGCTTTTTTCGGATCATTTTCAAATGTTGTCAGGATTTTTCAGCGGTATGCGTTGTGCAGGACTCAACGGCGGGTGTGATTACGGGTTTGCGGTAAAATGGAATTAATTTAAATTTATCTTTGATCCTGTCAGGGGATTTTTGATTTGTGATGAAAAAACTTCCAGGTGGGTATTTTTTGTGAGCAGGTTGCGGTCTGGTGGATGATCGGGGGCGGAACTTGTCTGCCTGTCTTCGTGCTGATAATGAGACTCTCTCGCAATTAAGGTCTGGCAGGCTGTTTTCATGTTTTCCGTTTTGCGTCGTTCCGCGCGGGCCCGGGTGGATCGGGCGCCGCTGCCTGAGCATATTGAGGCGATCCGGCTTGGCGCGCTGAAGGGTGATCCGCTGGCGCAGGTGCAGTGGGGCCAGGCGCTGCTGGACAGCGATTATATGGAGAGCGATCCGGCGGCGGCGGCGGGGTGGTTTTCCATTGCGGCGAAGGCGGGGTTCGGACCGGCGGAGAACATGCTGGGGCGATGTCATCATTTCGGGCGCGGGTATCCGAAGGATCTGGCGCGGGCGGCGGTGCATTATGGCCGGGCGGCGGCGCTTGGGGATGAGTGGGGCCGGTATAATCTGGGGATTCTGACGTTGCGGGGGCTGGGGATGCCGGCGGACCGGGCTCGGGCTTTTGCTTTGTTCAGCGTGGCGGCGGCGAATGGTCATGCGAAATCGATGAACATTCTGGCGCGTTTTCTGGAAGAGGGCTGGGAGACGGAGCGGGACCCGGCGGCGGCGTTGCGGTGGTACCGGCGCTCGGCTGAGGGCGGGGATTATCGCGGGCAGCATAATTATGCGACGGCATTGCTGGAGGCCGGGTTTGCTGAAGAGGCGCTTGGGTGGTGGCGGCGGGCTGTTGAAGATGCGACTTCGGACATATTGCTGGCGATGGAGCGGTCGCTGGGGCGGCTGGGGGCTGCCGGTGATGTGGTTTTGCTTGGACAGGTCAGGCGGCGGCTGGGGAAAATGGGGATTACTGCGCCGTATGGCTGATCTCCGTGATGAGGATTACCGGGTTGCGGGTTGTGCGATCGGTGGCTCCGGAATGTAGCGTTGTTTTCGGACGGGCAGATTTATATTAAATCTTTTTCGGATCAGAAAGCGCGCTGCTTTCAGAGGCACAATGGCTGTGAGCAGGGACCAGCCGATAATGAGTATCCGGAATGTGAAGCTCTCGAAATGATTGCGAAACAGGAGAGTGACTGCATCCTTCAGGGCTTTCCCCAGGCTGTCTTCTGGCAGCGGGTGCAGGGCGGGTGTCAGCCGCATGGATGCGACCCGTAATTGCAGAAGATGGCTGCCGCGATAGAGCGCGTTGATGTCCGGTGGGGTCTGTTTCTGCATGATGCAGGCTTTTTGTACGGCCTCAAAGCGCTTCAGGGCACGACTGACTTCCCGGCTGCAGGCGCTGTCTTCCGCCGTCATGTTGCTGTTATTGTTGCCATGCATACGATAGAGCACGAAAACCTCTGGCAGGGTAATAATGTCTCCGAAATAAGGTGCCATTGCGATGCAGGTTGAATCTGTAAAAGAGTCGCAGTCTTTATCGAGCGGGAATATCTGGTTGAGGAATTTGCGTGACCAGGCATTCGCGGAACCGGGAGGGCCGGGGTATTCGATGCTGTCCAGGCTCCATGACCGGATATGTGCGGGGTCGAGTGTGCCGTTTATTTTTGGAATGACATTTCCGGATGGCGTTCCGTCGCGATCGGCGCGCTGCATCAATACCTGAACCTTGCTGACCTTTTCGGTCCATACCGAGACGACTGAACTCAGGAAACCGGGAAGGAGAAGATCATCGGCATCGAGAAAAACGATGATGTCTCCGGAAGACAGCGCAAACCCTGAATTATTTGCTTCTCTTTGCCCTCTGTTTTTGGTGAAGACAGATTTGATTCTATCCCCGAACAGGTTTATTTTTGCACGGGACTGATCGGTCGATCCATCGTCGATGACGATTATTTCTTTGAAGGGCCAGTCCTGCGCTAAAGCGCTCCGGATAGCATCAGAGATAAACTCGGCATAATTGTAATTTGCTATTATTACTGAAACCATAATATGTGACATGGTTTTTTCAGTTCTGTTTTATGTGTAAAAGAAATCGTGCTGGCATCTGTACTGAGCAGTGGCGTTTTAAGAGTATATTTTCAGGCGCGGTCATAACGCGGGTCTGTAGTGTCTGTATGTTCGCTTCAGGCTGGGAATGGTTTGCCGGATAATGTTTTTTATACCGAGATCCGTTCCGTCGAGTCTCATACGGTAGTTGCGTATGATATTCTCCATGACATCAGTGGGATACTGATTCTGAAAAAATCCGGTGGATTCAGTATTTTCCAGGATTTCCATGAGGTAGCTCCCCTGAGGAGGAAGGGTATCTTTCCAGTATCCTGTTTTTACCAGGATGTTATTGAAGAGATGGAGGGTCGCTGCTGTCGAAACTCTGTCACGGCACCAGTCTGCGTATTCCGGAAGAAGGATTTTATAAATATCTCCATGTGCAATGGGATAGAATTTCGAAACGTCTGAAACTGTTACCTGGTTTCTGAATTTTCTGACCATTTTTCCCAGCAGGAGAGGACCTGTTTCCCCCCAGCGCAGATTTTTATCCATCAGGCGTGTGGTTTCCGAGATCAGATAGTGCAGTATATTTTTTGATGAAATATACAGTATGGCGCCGTTATAACCCTTGCCGTGTTCTTTTGCGATAATATCGCCTGAACTCTGGTCGGGAATTTTTCCCGTGACCATCATATCGAGGTCTATCCAGGTCATATTATTTTCGAGCATCATTCTGTAACGGAAAAAATCGGAAAAATGACCGTAATGCGGGTTGTTATTCAGAATAAAACGGGATGTCATGTGCTGTGGTGTGATCGTGCGGGCATCTTCGATCAGAACACCGTCCGGTGCATTTTCTATCGGGTCATAAGAAAAAAGCGTCAATGAAACGCCTTGTCTGATAAAAGAGTACGCGCAGGCGCATTCAATGGCGCTCAGTCTTCCGCCGTGCCAGAACGTACCAAAATGTCTGTTCTGAAGAGGGGATGCGGACACGCTGTGCTCCTTCTGATTCCAGGAAACACTAGCAGATGCCGGTTGAATATTCATTTATTTTCTGAGCAGTTATAAACATTTCGACGTGAAACCTCACAGTCAGATGCCGATGTGGCCAGCTGGCGGTCTGACTGTCAGAAACCGCCCAGCTGTAATTTTACCCGTTCGATGCTTCGATTGAACGCGGCATGGATCAGGTCTGATCTGGTGACTGACTGAGGAAACCTTTTCAGTTCACGCCTGAGGTGGCTGTCCGGGGAAATAAAGTCTTTCACTAAATGTGTATTGGTAAGAAGGCTTTTCACGTATCGATTCTGATCCAGGACCGGGTGGATAAATCTGAGATGACCGTCAGGCGTTGTGTCGAGATCGTTTTCGAGTGTCGGTGGAAACCACTCATAGTGTGACACGTCGCCAAAGCTGGAAAGTGGTATGCAGGTAAATCCGCCACGTTCCAGTTCCGTGGGAATGAATGTTTCACTTAACGGCCAGAAAGAGATGTCGCCTGCCGATGACATGTTCTGTCTTCTCCTGAAGAGAAACTCCAGAGCGCGCCGTGTATGAACGGTGATGCAGTTAAGAGATCCCCGGCATATTTCTTTCGGATAAACGTTTTTATGAAATCTTGTCCACATCCATGCATCCATGTCTGATCTCAGATGGAGGACGTTTTCGGCTCCGGAACTGATGACCTCGTCCATGAACCATCCTGCGCCTCCGTGAATATACACGTCGTATTCAACAAACATGTAATAATCATAATCGGGAATTTCACGGAGGACATGGTAGTGCGTATAATCTGGATTCCACCAGAGAAGGCTGCCTTTCTCATAACGATCGGCCAGTCCGAGCGCGAGGATTTCGGACTGATTTGTCCGCAGCACATTCCTGACTGACGCGGGGGCTCTGGCGCCGTTTGTTTCATCGACAGAGAGGTAGACATCCAGACCGTCCGCGCCATCGCAAAGTCGCGAATACTGTCTTTCGACGAACGCATCCCAGCTATAGGTTTTCATAATGACGGCGCAGCGTGGTTCTGCACTCGTTGACGTGTGGGCTGCGTGTGGGCTCATTTCTGGTTTGCCTTCATTCCGGGATGATGAAGTGAGTTTGCCGGGTATGACGCGGGGTGGCGTGATTGTCCTGTTCCCTGGGGAATATAAGATCGGGCATGAATGTTTTCATTTTATAACGAGATGTGCAGGGCATCCGGTCGCTCGGATTTTCTGCTGTCGGGACTGATCAGAGCGGATATATCAGCAACGGATTCCGCTTTTTCGGCAGCGGTAAAGCTGTCAGAACCTTTCATGGAGGGATCTCTGTATTTCGGTGCATTCTGGATGGCGTTTACGATGAGGCTGCCGACATCTTTTTGCCACAGCCATAATCCGTTGGCCTGTCCTCTGAAGCTTGCCTCGCCGCCCAGTGGTCCGCGTGGAACGAAGCCGGCGGCGAGGCCCATGCCGAATAGTCCGGGCAATGCGACCCCGTCGCTCCGGAGCACCCGGCACTGGCTGTCCACCAGCGGTTCCTGCGGGCCTGTCCCGGCTTTCAGGGGGATTTCAGCGCCGGACAGGTCATAAACAGGGAGGGCACGGGGACGATAACCGAGTGCTGATATGACGATATCGGCGGAAGCGAAGCATTCGCGGGTTGCTGTTTCTGTCTCTGTGGCCAGGTGATGGAGGCGGAGACGTGGTTCCGGAGGGCGGTTGCCGAGTCCGCGTGCCTGCATGACCAGTTCTCTTGATTCGAGGCGGAAACCTGCAAAACGAAAGACTTTTCCACTGATGTTGCAGATATCGTCCGGTCCGAATTCGGTATAGTTTTCTGCCAGGGCGCTGGCGGCATCGGGGTAGTACACCCGGAGTTCGCGCCGGTGCAGCAGAGTTACGCCGTCTGGCGAAAACCGGATTTCGGGCATGCGGTTCAGGAGTGCGTGACAGACGGCGACCGCGCTTGTGGAGCCGCCGATGACGGCCACGCGGGGACTGGTGAGTCCTTTGAGGCGCTGTGTCAGGGATCTGAGGCCGTCGTGTGAAAGGACGTCATCTGACTGAAGGAGGCGGTCGCCGCAAAGGGCTGTCAGCGAGGCGTTGCCGACTGTTTCCGCAGCCAGGCGGGTGAGGGGCTGGCCGGCGCCGGTCGAAAGCACGACATTTTTTGCATAGACAATGCGTTCCTGTCCGCTGGAATCGCGTAATGTCACGCTCCATCCGTTCAGGGTGCGTCTGGCGGATATCGCGGTATGCCCGAGAAAGACATTGCAGCCTTTATGTGTGGCGACGATATCTTTCAGGCGGGCTCCGACGAGGTTCAGAAATTCCGCGGCGTCTTTGAGGGCGACGGCGCCGTCTCCGGCTTCCGCCAGTGTTCGGGTCAGGGGATGATTATACAGCTCCGTCAGCCCGCCGGGGGAGGATGAACGGAGGCAATCGACAAATGTCAGGCCGCTGCTGTCTGAATTGATGGCGTACTGGCCGAGGGTGCCTGCGCCTATCGCGGAGCCTTTCTCGACGATGGCGACGCCTTCTTTCAACAGGTCATCGAGCTGGCCTGTGTGATGGGCGGCGAGGAGTGTCGCCATTCCGCCGGGTCCGCCGCCGACGATGAGGAGCTGGAACGGGTGCGTTCGGTCGGAAGTCGAAGGCATTTCGAAATCTCTTTTCTGAAAAAAATGTTACGCGACATCTGTCGGACTGTTGCCCTGAAAGATGGCGATTCCGGCTAGTTAAAGGCTCTCTGCATGTTGCGCTTCAGTTCGGAGGCAACATAGGCGACGTCATCGGTCGTCATCGTATGTTTGACCGGGAGGGAAATGATGGATGAGGACAGGGCTTCCGTGACCGGCAGATGGCTGGCGGACCCGAAGGAAGAAAAATACTCCTGTTCGGCAAGGTGCGGGGAGAAGTAGGACGCTGTTCCGATCCGGCTTTCTTTCATGAGATCAAGCAGTCTTGCCCGTCTGGTTTTGTCCGCGTTTGGGATGCGGGCTGGCATGAACTGATAGGCCGCCCGCCGTCCGCCTGGTTTCTGAAACTGAAGTTCGGGAAGGAGTTTCTGATAGTTCGCCGCGATATTTTCTTTTTTTATGGCGATCTTGTTGAGTGTTTTCAGGCCTTCGAGTCCGAGGAGCGCGCTGACTTCGGGGAGTTTTGAATTGAGGCCGTGAATGGTTGCGTGTCGGGGTTTTTCGAAGCCGAAATTTCCCATGGCCCGCATCTGGGTGATGGTTGTGGCGTCTGAAGAGTAAATGAACCCGCCTTCACCGACGCCCATTGTTTTTGTCGCGTGAAGAGAAAAGACGACGGGAAAGGGAAATCCGCTTCCGAAAGCCTTGCCTGCGAAATTCAGGGAGCCAAGAGAGGAAGCGGCGTCCACGACGACGGGTATACCGTATTGATCGGAGAGGGAAGAGTAGTGTTCCAGGTCGATGCTGTTTCCGAAGGTGGCATAGGGAAATATTGCGGCTGTTTTTGAAGAATATGTTCTGAGAAGTTCTTTTTCCGCTTCATGCGATGAGGACCAGCTGTCGGGCGCGACATCCACGAACAGTGGTGTAAATCCTGCCCATAATACGGCATGGCCGGCGGCGGCAAATGTGAAGGATGGCATGATGATGTAGGGCTTGTCGGCGGGGTTTGTGTGACGTGTTACATATTTCAGGGCCAGGATGAGTCCGATTGTGGCGTTGCACACGGTCAGGCAGTGGCCGTTGCCGCCGAAGATATGGGTTCGGAGACTGTTTTCGAATTTACTGTTTACGGGGCCATAATTACTATAGATTCCGGAATCTTCTATCTGCTCAAGCTCTGCGGAAAGCCGGCTCAGCTTCGGGATGTTGGTCTCAAGGAAAGAAATTTCAACATCGGGCATCGACCTGCTCCTGCAAAATTTTCTTGCGGTTATTTTTTGATACATGGGCAGCAGTGTTGTGTGTACGGGGCACAAAGCTCTGCCAGAATGCTGCGTCTATTATGATGATCTGTAAGGATTTAGAGATTTTCGTCCAGATAATTATTTCCAGGAGACATTAAATCACGGAATTGTGAAAAAGGAGCATCGGGGTCGCAGAAAGATCCGGAGGCTTTATTATTATAAAAAAATGTTTGTTGTGAAACGGTTGCCTGAATTTTATCAGGTCACTGCCGGTGGGGCGGTGTGTCGGTCTCTCGGGGCAGAACCCGGTGGGTGGACCGGGGTGGCGGAGTACGTTGCCTGCGATGAACCGCTTTCTTTGAAATATGTGAAAAATATTACATGTTTCAAAACGTGTCCTGGTAGAGTCGTGGAGGCTCCGGGCGGGTTTTTGATCGTCAGCAGGACATTGTTTTTTTTTGCGACAGGGTGGCCCTGGAATCCGTATCCCGCCTTGCCGGGGCGGGATACGGACCGGTGCTTCAGATATTCAGTGTGCGTTTGATGGTGCCGCAGTAGCTGTCCATGAAGCGCTTTGAAAGTTCGGCGTCGGGGACGAACATATCGAAGACATGGTAGGCGCCGGGGACGACGGAGACTTCGGTGGGGACGCCGGCGGCCATCAGACGGGTGGCGTAGGCGAGGTCCTCGCACAGGAAGAGATCCATCGAGCCGACGCCGATGAAGGTGGGGGGCAGGCCGGCGAGGTTTTCGGCGCGGGCGGCGGAGGCGTAGGCTGGGGTTTTGTCGCCGCCGGCGGCGTCGCCGAGATAGCACTGCCATGCGTATTTGTTGGCGGAACGGGTCCATACATATTCACCGAAGGCGGACGCCGGATCGTGTTTTGTGGCGGTCCGGTCATCGAGCATCGGATAGATAAGGATCTGGCAGGCGAGTTTGTATTCGCCCTTGTCGCGGGCCATGAGGGACAGGGCGGCGCTGAGTCCGCCGCCCGCGCTTTCACCGGCGACGACGACTTTGTCGCGGTTGATGCCGAGGCGGGCGGCGTTTTCGTTCACCCATTTGAGCACGGCGTAGCAGTCTTCGATCGCGCCGGGATATCTGACTTCCGGAGCGAGGCGGTAATCGACGGAGAAGATGCGCATGCCGAGGCGCGAGGCGAGGATCTGGCATTTCGGATCATCGACTTCCGGGTGACCGGAGACGAGGCCGCCGCCGTGGATATAGACCATGGCCGGAGCGTTGGGTGCGATTTTGCGCGGGCTGTAGGCGAGGACGCGGACATCCGGGGCGTTGTTGAGGCCGGGGACGTATTCTTCCTGCGTTTCGACGTCAGCCTGGGGTTTGCCTTCCATGAGACGGATGGAGATCAGGAAAATTTCACGCACTTCGGGGAGCGAGCGGGCGGAGAGGCCGTCGAAAGACGGCATCTTTGCCAGGACGGGCAGAAATTCCGGATTTACGACATTCTTTGGCATGATGGTCAGATTTCCTTTCCGGACCGGTTCGGGAGAGGCGGGTCCGTTCGGGGGATGATAGTGGCGGGGTATTGCCTGCGCGGCTATGATGTATGTCACCGAACAGATAGAGATGGTGAATGTAATTTATTCACTGGCACAAATACATATGCTATAAATATCATATGTTATGTGAATAAAATTCGTATTTGTAATGAATTATTCCGGGTGTTTTTTGGCTTCCTGTCTGGCTGTCAGATGGTTTTTCAGGTCGTGTGGCGGTTGATGCGGTTTTTTACTGAGTGTTCGGATTGTTCAGTTGATGCGGGTCGGTGGCTAAAAACAATATCTGAGCGTTTTGCGTCCGGGGCAGGATGTCTGCGTGTTTGTGGCGAAGCTTTTTCGGGAGATGTATTCTGATGGGATGCGGGCACGATCGTCTCCCGGGTGGAAGAAGCGGGATGCGTGTCTGTGACTGATGATTTGCCGCATATGGCGGTTTTGTCGCCTTCGCCCGGTTATCGGCTTCTGCTTCGACGGTCGGAACCGGGACTGATGACCAGGGTGGCGGAGACGATCCGGGTGGTGTTGCGGCAGACAGTCAGGCCGGGGCGCGGTTTGGGTTCGGGCTGGCCTGGACGAGGCGGGCGGCGACGGGGATGAGGCTGCTGCTGGACCGTCTTGTTTTCTGTTGTTCTGAGCAGGATGTTTTCGGATTTTGTTGCAACCCGGACGGAGGGAGTCCGGGTTGCGGGGATAATATGATCGTCAGATTGTGCTGAGGACGCCGCCATCGACGCGGACGGCTGCGCCGGTTGTTGCTGAGGCCTGGGGCGAGCAGAGATAGACCACCATGTTTGCGACTTCCTCGACGCGGGCGGCGCGGCGGATGATGGAGGAGGGGCGATGCTCCATGACGAAATCCGCCGCGACCTCTTCAATCGGTTTACCGGATTTTTCCTGAGCCGGTTTCAGCATGTCCTCCAGGCCCTCCGAGAGGGTCGGGCCGGGGAGGACGGAGTTTACGGTGACGCCGGTTCCGGCGAGGCTTTCGGCAAGGCCTCGGGCGATGGCGACCTGGGCGGTTTTGCTGAAGCCATAATGGACCATTTCGACGGGAATGTTGAAGGCGGATTCTGATGAGATGAAAACGATGCGACCATCGTTGTTCTTTTTCATGGCCGGGGCGTAGGCGCGGGAGAGGCGCACGCCGGACATGACGTTGATTTCGAAAAAGCGGCTCCAGTCTTCGTCGGGGATGTCGAAAAATTCTTTGGGTTCGAAGATACCGAGATTATTGACGAGGATATCGCAGGCAGGGTGGGCTTTGACGAGGGCGGCGCAGCCTGCGGCGGTGCCGAGATCGCCGGTGTATCCGATGGCGGGTGTGGGGCCGGTTGCGGAGACGGCTGCGACGGCGCGTTCGACGGCATCCGGGCGACGTCCGTTGACGATGACCTGCGCGCCGGCTGTGGCGAGGCCTTTCGCGATGGCGAGGCCGATGCCACCGGTAGAGCCGGTGACGATGGCGGTGCGTCCTTTGAGGTCGATCAGCATGAGGTTCTCCCGTTGAGGTCGGATTCTGCGGGGGAGACTATACGAAACGGGAGAATGTGGCACGGGTGGCGGGACGGATGCGTCCGCAGGGCGAGGCAGGCCTGAGAAAGTTTCGTAATGGAAATTTTAATTTCATTGTACTGATGCTGGACATACTATGACATGGTTTGGCAATACAATGGACAAAAATATTATGAGTGGACACGGCATGCGCGCGAATCCCGGGCCGCTTGGGCTGATGGGGTTTGGAATGACCACGGTGCTGCTCAATCTGCATAATGCGGGGCTGGTGCCGATGGGTTCGGCCATTCTGGCGATGGGGCTCATTTTTGGGGGCGCGGCGCAGATTTTTGCGGGTCTGCTGGAGTTTGTGAACGGCAATACGTTCGGTCTGACGGCGTTTACGTCTTACGGCGCGTTCTGGATTTCTCTGGTTGTGCTGATTTTTCTGCCGCATCTCGGGCTTGCGCCTGTGTCTTCACCGTCTCTGATGGGAAGTTACCTGCTGATGTGGGGGATTTTCACGGCGATCATGTTTGTCGGCACGCTGAGTGCGTCGCGGGCGTTGCAGTTTGTTTTCGGATCTCTGACGATTTTGTTCGGGTTGCTGGCGGCGGGCGAATTCACGGGGCAGGCGATTGTCACGACCGTAGCAGGGTTTGAGGGGATTATTTGCGGATTTTCCGCGATTTATCTGGCGGCGACCGAAATTCTGGCGGCGCGGGAGCATGGCTGAGAGGAGCGGCTGACGAGGTTTTGTCGCCGATTTTCGGGAGGTGTTTCAGGCTGGTTGCTGTTCCGGTCGGGGGTTTTTCTTTTCGGGTCCGGGCTTTCCGGGGGCGGGCGGAGGATCGCGGTAAGGGGTCAGGCGTGACGAGAGGTAGAGTCTGTTCATTCTTTGCAGTTCGTCGGGGGCGCCCGGGGTGGCGGGCACTTCCCCGAGTGTCATGCCGAGCATGGTTTTCATATTGTTGAGTATGACGGCGGCAATGTTCCGTGCCGTTTCCTGATCGAGCCGGGGGGCGCAGACCCGGAGGGCGCCGGCGATGCCGTCGAGCGCCAGAGCGCGTGACCGGTCCCGGATTTCCGTCCGGTCCGTGCGTGCCGACAGCAGGGTCGGGAGCGACCGGATGCGGGGGTAAAGCGTGACCAGCAGCGTGAGCAGCAGGTCCGCCAGGTCTTCGGGCGTGATATTTTCAGCCCGTTTTTCCAGTGCTCCGCATTCGTCGCCCAGCACCTTGATATGCCGTTGCAGCAGGGTGTCGGCGATGGCGTCCTTGCCGGGAAAGAAGCGGTAGAGGGAGCCGATCCTTGTATCGGCGCGGGCGGCGATGTCGGCCATGGTGGTGGCCTCGTAGCCGCGTTCCGCGATGAGGTCGGAGGCGGCCTTCAGCAGCGCCTCGACGCGCTGACGCCCGCCTTCACGCTGAGGCAGGAGCGCCGTTCGCTTTTCGCTTGACGAATTTGAGTCCATACTCAAATACTATCCTTTCCCGCGTGTTTCATCAAACTTTTAACAATGGGCTTCTGACCGGACAACGGGCCGGAGGGGGGGCCATTATTGCGAGAAAGATTTTTCCATGATTTCTCTTCCGGTTTCCACGACGGCTCTGGTTCTGATCGATCTTCAGAAGGGGATTGTAAGCCGCGCTCTGGCGCCGCATGCCGGTGAGGACATTGTCAGGCGCTCGAAAGAGTTTGCGGCTCGTTTTCGCGCCGTCGGGGCGCCGGTCATTCTGGTCAATGTGGCTTTTGCGCCGGATTTCGCGGATGCGGTGCGGACGCCGGCGGATCGTCCTTTCGCTCCGCCGGAGGGCGGATTTGCTGAGGACTGGACTGAGCTGGCCGAGGGGCTGGAGCAGCCGGGCGATCTGACCGTTACGAAGCGGCAATGGGGAAGTTTCTATGGCACGGAACTGGATTTGCAGCTTCGCCGGCGCGGGATCACGACTGTTGTGCTGGGTGGGATCGCGACGAATATGGGGGTGGAATCCACGGCGCGCGCGGCGCATGAGCATGGTTATGGCGTGGTGATCGCGGAGGATCTGACCTCGACTTTTTCTGAAGAGATGCAGCGTTTTGCGATTGACCGCATTTTCCCGATGCTTGGACGGGTTGCGACGAGCGATACGATTGAGCTTGCGGGCTGAGGGAATACTGTTGCCTGGTGGAAAGATGTTGCTGAATCGCAGGAAGATGATGACGGGACGTTTTCCGGTTGTTGTGGTGGCGGGACTGTGTGTGGCGGGTTTTGTGTCTGGCGCCGCGCGGGCTGACGGTGTTGTGCAGGCGCAGGAGAGCAATGTGGCGAAGGTTTTTCGCGTGGTGCCGGTGCGGCCCGTGGCTGAACTGCTGCAGGAGGCTCGCCAGGCTTCGCCGCCCTTGCAGGCGGCGGGGCTGAGAAAACCGGATCTTGTGGATCTGGCGACGTTGTCACCGGATTTCCGGTTTGATGTACGGTATGCGACGTCGCGGAATTTTCTGGGCGTGCCGGTTTATTCGTCGTCGCATGCGTTTATGGAGCGGCCGGCCGCGGAGGCGCTGGGACGGGTGCTCGGGGCTTTGCGGGCGCAGGGGTACGGGCTGCTGGTATTCGATGCTTACAGGCCCTGGTATATTACGAAGGTGTTCTGGGATGCGACGCCGGCGGACAAGCATCGGTTTGTGGCGAATCCGGACCCGGGTTCGATGCATAACAGGGGCTGCGCGGCTGATCTGACTTTATATGATCTGCGTACGGGGGAGCCGGTTTCCATGCCGAGCGGGTATGACGAGATGACGGCGCGGGCTTATTCGGATTATCCCGGTGGGACGGCCGCTGAGCGGGCGGCGCGGGAGGTGTTGCGTAAGGCCATGATGCGGGAAGGGTTTTTGCCGATTCCGGAAGAGTGGTGGCATTTTGATTATAAGGACTGGGCGCTGTATCCGGTTCAGAATATGCGGTTTGAGGATATCGGTCCGTCTGGCCGCTGAGGGGCGGCGCGCGATTGCCGGTTCACGCTTCCGGCCGGGAAAAGATGGAGCGAAAAAGTTGTTTTCCAGATGACGATTTCTCCGGGTTTCCGGGGAGAATACTGAGCTGCCTGTCATTACATTTTTCCAGTGCCGCCTGCAGATTTTCGACTGCCAGCCGCAAGTGTCGTTCTGATCAGGATCCTCTCTTCTGGTTTTTCGATTGGTCGCGATTTCGAGCAGATTGAGAACACGCTTTCGGCGTACAGAGGTAAATTCGTTTGAGCCAGGAACTGCTGTGCTGAAAGGAATGAGACAACAGATGAGCCGGATGGAGAACATCGCCACGCCGCCGGAAGGGATATTCTGTTTCGTTGCGTCACTCGTAAAAAATCCGGAAAGCAGAGAATATATAAGTGGTGGAGCAAACGCCAGACTTAGAACCGGTCCAGGAAACAGCTTGAGGCGATGCGTGATATCGTTGTTGTGTCGTTCAAAAGTGGTTTTTGCGAGGGTAAAGTCTTTTTTCTCACACGAGGCAAGTTGCTCAAGAAATCGATTGTCCTGCGGAATTTCCATTTTAGTGTCATCAACGGCCCGGGAACCAGTTTGTTTCATTGTATCAATGATTGGCTTTATGATTTTATAGAGACGCCATGCCATGACGGTTGATGCCAGCACGTTACAAATGAAAGCGCCGCAATCTAATTTCCAGGCCAGTTCCGGACGATTCAGAGTGAATACATGATGCGATAATGCCTGAAAGGCATCGCCTGTTAGTCCTGATATTAAAAATAATAATATTTACATTAATATAAATTTAAACTTCAAAAAAGTTTTATAGTATTTTGTTGGGACCAGTTTTATCATTATTTATATTTTGTATGATTTCTATTGCCGGGTTGATGTCTTGTATCGTCTCCGTTGCTGAATGCGGATTGTTTGGAGAAGAAGTGGGCATGGCAATCCTCTGTTTTTCCAGGGAACATTTGCGAAGAAGATCTGCAATGATATTTTCTGGTATTCTCGGCTTTTAATGGAAGATGTGTAAGATGCCAGTGACCGGAACGACACGGGTTTTTGCAACGCTTGGCCATCCTGTGGCGCATGTGCGGACGCCGCAGAAGATGAACGCGCTGTTTGAATCGCGTGAGTATGACGGGGTGATGGTGGCGGTGGATGCAGCGCCGGGGGCAGATCTGGCGGCTGTTTTTGCGGGATTTCGGGCGATGGCGAATTTTGGCGGCACGGTGGTGACGGTGCCGCATAAGACGTCCGTGGTGGCCTTGTGTGATCGGGTTTCGCGTCGGGCGGAGATGGCCGGGGCGGCGAATGTGGTGCGGCGGGAGCGGGACGGGAGTCTGACCGGGGATCTTCTGGACGGCGTCGGGTTTGTGGCCGGGCTGACCGGGGCGGAGGAGACGGTTGCCGGGCGGCGGGTGTTTCTGGCGGGGGCCGGGGGCGCGGCGTCGGCGATTGCGTTTGCGCTGGCGGAGGCCGGGGCGGCGCATCTGACGGTGGCGAACCGGTCGCGCGAGAAAGCCGGTGAGCTGGCGGGGCGGTTGTCGGAGGCGTTTCCGGTGTTGTCGGTGGCGGTCGGGGGTGAGCCTGACGGGCATGATATTGTTGTGAACGGGACATCGCTGGGGCTGCGGGAGGGCGATCCGCTGCCGGTGGATGCGGGGCGGCTTTCGTCGGGGATGCTGGTGGCGGAGGTAGTGATGATGCCGGAGGAGACGGCGCTTTTGCGGGAGGCGGCGAAGGTCGGGTGTCGGGTTCACTCCGGGCGGCACATGCTGGAGGGGCAGCTTGAGGCGATTTTTGCGTTTCTGACCGGGGTGGCGTGATCCGGGGTTCGGGTCTGAAATGCCCGGCTGCGGGTCCGGATGCGGGTATTGAATTATGTTTTATGGAGCAGGGCTGTCAGAAACGCTGAGAAAACCTTCAGTTTTGGCGGGAAGGTTTTCTTGGGTGGGTAGAGAAGGGCGATGGCGGGCGTGCCTTCGGCTGAGGCGCCCCACTGCCAGGAGCTGAACAGGCGGACGAGTTTGCCGGTGGCGAGGTCGGGTGCGATCAGCCATTCGGGGAGGATGGCGGGTCCGAGGCTGTCACGGGCGGCCTGACGGAGTGTTTCCAGGTCATTGGTTTTCAGAAGCGGGATGGGTGTGAGATCGCGGCGGATGCCGGCCGGGGTGCGGCAGGGCCAGCGGTCGGAGCCGGGGCCTGTGTGGCAGAGTGTGGGGAGGGTTTCGAGGTCTTCCGGCGACGCGTCGGCGTATGTGGCGGCGAGGGCGGGGCTGGCGACGAGGGTTGTCGGCGCGTCAGCGAGGCGTTTCATCACGAGGGCGGAATCCGGGAAGAGGCCGGTGCGGATGACGGCGTCGTATCCGGCTTCGATGGGGTCGATGGCGGTGGCGGTGAGGATGGCTTCCAGTCTGATCTGCGGGTGGGCGGCGAGGAAGGCCGGCATGGCGGGCATGATTTTCAGGTGGCCGAGGGTGACGGGCATGGCGACGCGCAGGAGGCCCTGGGGTGTGGCGTTGAAGCGGGAGACGTCCTGGCGGGCCTGTTCGAGTTCGGCGAGGATCAGGCGGCATTTTTCGTAAAACAGGGTTCCGGCTTCCGTCAGGTGGAGGTGACGGGTGGAGCGGTTGAAGAGGGCGGCGCCGAGTTCGGTTTCGAGGGCGGCGATGTGGCGGGAGATGGTGGAGACCTTGACGTCGCAGGCTTCGGCGGCGCGGGAGAAGCTTCCGGCATCGGCGGCGGCGAGGAAGTGGCGGAGGGAGGCGAGGCTGTCCATCGTGCGGAGTTTAGGGGATGCGCGGGGAGGTCGGGGGAACACAGTTTCGTGTTGGCCTCTGGTTGTTGCTCGCCAGGTGGCTTTGTCCGGACCCGGCAGGGGCCATTACGCGGGGTCTGCGCTGCACGACATCCTCTGTATTCCGATTTATTGTTAAATAAACAAACAGGTTTCCAAAGGTCTCTGGTCTTTGGTGGGTTTCGGGGCAAAGCCCTGAGAAAAAAGCCACATTTAACGAGAGCCGCCGTTCCCTTTTTGCAAAAATCTTTTGTCGTCCGGGGGATCGTTACAGGGCGTGGTGACGCGCTTTGCTGATTGCAGCTTATTTCTAACGATCGGAGGGTGTGATGGACGGATCTGTGACGGAGCGGGCGCGTGTGGTGACGGCGCCGGCGGACGGGCTTTTTTTTGAATACAGCAAGGCGGCGAACCCGGTGCGGCCGGGGCTAACGCCGCCGATTCCGTATCACTTTTTTTCGCCGTCGCTTTATGCGGACGGGGCAACGCGGGTTGTGCTGCTGGATCTGAGTGAAGAACTGAAATGTCCGTCTCCGGCGACGGGGCCGGGGCTGTGCGCGAATTTCGTTCGGATCAATGCGGGTGAAGGGGTTTCCCTGAAACCGAATGCGACATCGATTGTGTTTTACGCGCATCGGGGCCGGGGACGGGTGGTGTGTGGCGATGTTCGTTTTGAGTGGGGCGCGGGAGATTTTTTCGCGATTCCGGGGCTGACCGGGGTTGAGCTCGATGCGGAGGAGACGGGGGTGTTGTATGCGGTGCATGATGCGCCGCTGCTGACTTATCTCGGGGTGCGGGTGGACGAGGCGCGGTTTCGTCCGACGCTGTTTCGGGCTGAGGATGCGCAGCGGGAGCTGGAGGCGGCGATTTGCGATCCGGCGGCGGCGAACCGGAGCCGGATCAGTGTGTTGCTGGGAGCGGAAGAGTTTCCGCTGACGCGGACGGTGACGCACACTTTGTGGGCGATGTATGGGGCGATCGGGCCGGATACGCAGCAGAAGCCGCACAGGCATCAGTCGATTGCGCTGGATTTCATCGTGGACTGTGCGCCGGGGTGTTATTCGCTGGTCGGGCGGTCTCTCGATGCGGACGGGGCCATCCATGATCCGGTGCGGGTGGACTGGGAGCCGGGCTGTGCGTTTGTGACGCCGCCGGGGTACTGGCACGCGCATTTTAATGAATCGACGACATATGCGCGGCTGATTCCGATTCAGGATGCCGGGTTGCAGACTTATCTGCGGTCTCTGGATATCCGGTTTACCTGAGAGGGTTCCGGTCCGGGTCGTCAGAGACGGGCATGTCTCTGACGATGGTTTGTGGCTATGAAAGAGAATGTCCGGATGTGTCATCCGGGAGGATTCAGGAATCGCATTCCGCTGATTTTGCGTGCCGGACGGAGGCGTGGTCGCTGCCGGTTACGTAATCCTGAAGTTCCTGAGCTTCCTGTTCGGCGTTTTCGGCGCGCAGTTTTACGATGTCGCCGATGCTGACCAGGCCGGCGAGTTTGCCGTCTTCAAGAACCGGTACGTGGCGGGTTCGGTAATATGTCATCCGGCAGGCGATGTCGTAGATGCTGTCATCGGGTATGGCTGTCGGCATGTTTGTCTGCATGATGTTTTTTGCGAGCAGGGTGGAAAAGTCTTTCTTCTGATTTGCCACGGTGCTGACAATCGTTTTTTCCGAGACGAGGCCGACCAGGTTTCCGGCGGAATCGACGACGGGCGCGCCGCCGATATTGTGTTGCATCAGGGTGCTGGCGATGGAGAGAACCGTATCGTTTTCACCGACTGTGATAACGCTGTGTCCCTTTCGGGCCAGGATATGAAAGACGCGGGACGACATGAGAAAATCCTTTCCGTATTCTGACTGAAGAGGGACAGGGGGATATTGCTCAGGGAGGAAGTGTCCGGCTGTCGGTCTCCTGGGTGGTGTCGGGGGGCGGTGCGGTGTTCACGCTGGCGGATGCGGGGAGAACCGGCCGGATCAGCCAGGCGGGGAAAATTCCGCCGACGACGACGATTATAGCGAGAACGAATACCAGGGCTGTCAGTTCCGGATTGTTCCTTCTGTTATCGGTTTGCGATGAAAAAGAGGCCGGGCTCAGCATGACGCGGATGATGTTGAGATAATAATACAGTCCGATGATGCTTCCGGTGACGAGGACGGCGAGCAGCAGGTTGCGCTGATGTTCGACGCCTGTGGCTGCGATTTCGAATTTTGCGAAAAATCCTATTCCGGGCGGGATGCCGGCGAGAGAGAGCAGCATCAGGGACATGGCGCTGGCGAGCAGGGGGTGTTTTGTGAACTGTCCTTTCCAGTCCGCGATGTTTGTGCCGTCGGTACCTTCCTGTGTGGCCAGGGCGCTGATGACCGCGAAGGCGCCGAGGGTGGCGGTGGTGTAGGCGATCAGATAGATCGCGACGGCGCCGGACTGGATCAGGCCCGGGGAATAAAATGCCATCAGAAGATAGCCGACATGGGCGATGGACGAACAGGCGAGCAGTCTTGTGAGGTTAGTCTGACGCAGCGCGAGGAGGTTGCCGCCGAGGATGGTCAGGATGATGATGGCTGAAAGGGTGCCGTGCAGGAAGGGCGGCAGGTCGCCGGTGCCGAAATAGCGGATAAGGGCTGAAAAAACCGCGATCTTTGGCACGATGGCGATGAAGGCAGCGACGGGGACGGAGGCGCCTTCCATGACGTCCGGCATCCACATATGGAAGGGGACGGCTGAGAGTTTGAAGAAAATTCCGGTGAGAATCATGATGGTGGCGGCGAGGGGGAGGCCTGGGATGGCGTTGTTGGCCGGGTCGGGCGGGGCGAAGTGAAGCGAGCCGGTTGCGGTGTAGGCGAGGCCGATGCCGAAGAGGAGAATGGCGGAGGAGAAGCCGGAGAGGATGAGATATTTCATCGCGGCTTCGCTGGCGGCGGGGATGTGGTGATGCCGGAAGGCGACAAGTCCGGTCAGGGAGAGGCTGAGGATTTCCAGCCCCAGGAAGAAAGACATGTAGTTCGTGCTGAAGACCATCGTGACTGCGCCGAGGGTGCCGAGCAGCAGGAGGAGGGGATATTCGTCGGGGGGCTGATCCGTGTCACGGGCGATGTTGCGCCAGGACAAGCCGAGGATGCAGAGGGAGGACAGCAGGATCAGGGCGGCTGTGTAGTCGGCCCAGAGGTCTTCCGTGAAGAATGTTGTGCCGCCGTGCAGGAACGTTGTGAGGCGATGGTGGGTAAAGGCGAGTGTGAGAAGCAGGGTGAGCAGGGCGAGTGAGAAGCTGCGCGTGGCGGAGCGGTGCCATGTGATGGAGAGCAGGAGAAGCATTGTTCCTGTCGGGAGAACGACCAGCGGGAGGGGGAGGAAGAGATCATGGATGAGCATGGTTCGGTTCTCCCTTGCCGGTGACGACGGACGGTGGAGACGGGGCTGAGGCCGCGATGAACGGCCGGGGATAAAGGCCGAGTATGACGAGGAAGATCATGAGGCTGCCGAGAATGGCGATCTGTGGGGTCGGGACGTCTTTTGTGGGGGATGGGGCTGGTGCGGCGGGGGCGAGAAAGATGCCGTTGACGAGTTTCAGCGCGTAGATGGCGGCGAGCACCAGCCCGGTCGCGGCCAGGATGGCGAGTGGAGGGCTGACGCGCCAGGTTGCGAACAGGACCAGAAATTCTCCGGCGAAATTGCCGAGCCCTGGCATGCCGAGGGAGGCCACGGCGAAGAAGACGCCGGCGCCGGAGAGGCGTGGCATGGTGGCCCACAGGCCGCCGATACGGGTCATGTCCCGGGTGTGCATCCGGTCCTGGAGGCTTCCGGCGATGAGGAAGAGGGCGCCTGTGCTGAGGCCGTGAGCCAGCATCTGGATGATGGCCCCCTGCATGCCGGCCTGCGATCCGGAGAAGATGCCGGTCAGAACGAAGCCGAGATGGCTGATGCTGCTGTAAGCGATGAGGCGTTTGATGTCGTTCTGCTGGCAGGACATCCAGGCGCCGTAGAGGATTCCGGCGACCCCGAGGGACAGGGCGACGGGGGCGAAGTGCGCGGCGGCTTCGGGGAACAGCATGATGTTGAAACGGATCATGCCGTATCCGCCGGTTTTGAGCAGGATGCCGGCGAGCAGGACGCTGGCGGCGGTCGGGGCCTGGGTGTGGGCGTCGGGGAGCCAGACATGCACGGGGATGACGGGGAGTTTCACGGCGAAGGGGATGAAGAAGCCGAGCATCAGCACCATGGAGAGGGCTGGCGAGAGGGGCGTGGCGGCGAGCGTGAAGTAGTTGAATGTCAGGAAGCCGGTTTCGCGGAAATGCGTGATGGCGAGGCCGAGAATGGAGAGAAGCAGGAGCAGGCCGCTGCCCTGGGTGAAGAGGAAGAATTTCATGGCGGCGCGGTGTCTGTCCTCGTGTCCCCAGATCAGGATCAGAACGAACATCGGGACCAGCATCAGTTCCCAGAAAAAGAAGAACAGGAAGAGGTCGGTGGCGAGGAAGGTTCCGGTGACGCCGCTGATGGTGGCGAGGAACAGGAAATGGAACAGGCCGGGGCGGGTGCGGATCTGACGTGTTGCGAGAAGCACGCAGGGAAGTGACAGGATGAGAGTCAGCCAGAGCAGCGACAGGGAGAGGCCGTCCATATCGAGCCGGACGTCTATGCCCAGGGGGGGAATCCATGGCCTGGAGAAATGATCCAGCCATGGTCCGGGATCGGGGGACTGTCTGAATGTCTCTGCAAGGAGCAGGGCTGTTTCGAGAATGAGGGTGATGAGTGTGATGAGCCAGGCGACAGGCGGGGGCTGTTCCGGGCGCGTGCGGGAGCGGTCGGCCAGCCAGGCGATGGCTCCGCCCAGGACGGGCAGTAAGACGAGGGCGGGGAGCGGGGTCATGCCAGCATCGCCGCGGCGAGGGTCGCGCAGAGGCCGGTTGCGATCCATGCCGCGTACCAGCGGACGCGGCCGTTCTGCATTCGCCCCAGGAGCAGGCTGCCTTCGCGGGTTATCCGGAGCGTGCGGGAGCTGAGATGGGCGATGAGGCTGGTTCTGGTTTGTGCGGCGAGCGTGCTGGCGCGGCACAGCGCCCGGGAGATGCTGTCACTCAGGCGGTCGGGGAGGTCATAGCGGCCGATGCGGTTCAGGATGCGGAGGGGGCGGAGGAAGAGGGCATCGGGCACGATGCCCGGTCTCCACCGGCTTTCGACGGTGCGGGCGGTGAGGACGCGGTGGGCGCCGGGGGTCGGGACGGGGGCTTCCCGGATGACGGGGTTTGCGCTGCCCCACAGGGTCCAGGCGAGGGCCAGGCCCGCGATTGGGGTGAGGGCGCCGGCGAGGAGGAGCCAGGCCGGGTCGCTGGTGTGGGGGAGGGGATGGGACGGGTCGAGCATCCGGGTGAAGAGGTGAACGGGGGCGAGGGTATCCGGCATTTCGACGATGCCTCCGAGCAGGGAGAGAAGCGAGAGGCAGGCGAGGGGAATGGTCATGAGGCGGGGTGTGGTGCCGGAGATTTCGGTTTGTGGCGGGCCTGAAAAAACGATGAAGAAGCAGCGAAAGATATAGAGTGTTGTCAGGAAGGCGCCGGCGAGTGCCAGGCTCCAGAGGACGTGTCCGGAGAGGGCCAGGCCTCCGCCGACGGGAAAGGTGGCTTGCCAGACTGAGGATAAAATCAGTTCCTTGCTGTAGAATCCTGCTGTGATCAGGGGCAGGCCTGCGAGGGCGGCGGCGCCCGTGAGGAAGGCGGCGGCGAGGCCGGGGGTGGCGCGGAGCAGGCCGCCCATGTGGAAAATGTTCCGCTCGTGGCGGACGCGTTCGATGATGGCGCCTGCTGTGAGAAACAGCAGGGCCTTGAAGAAGGCGTGGGTCATGAGGTGGAACAGCGCGGCCTGCCATATGCCGGTTCCGAGAGCGAGGAACATGTAGCCGAGCTGGCTGACGGTGGACCAGGCGAGGATGCGTTTGAGATCGGTCTGCACGAGGGCGTTGCAGGCGGCCATGAGGAGGGTCAGCGTTCCGATAACGGCCATGAGGGTCATGACGGCCGGGGTGGCGGCGAACAGGACATGCAGGCGGGCGATGAGGTAGATGCCGGCTGTCACCATTGTTGCGGCGTGGATGAGGGCGGAGGTCGGGGTGGGGCCGGCCATTGCGTCGGGGAGCCAGGACTGGAAGGGTATCTGTGCGGATTTGGCGAGGGCGCCGGTGAGGAGCAGCAGCGCGACGGCGGTGAGCGGGGCGGGCGGGATCTGACCGGAGGTGACGGCCTGGAGCAGTGTGTCGATCCGGAGGGTGCCGGTTCGGGTGGCGAGGAGGAGGAGGCCGCAGAGCAGGGCGGCGTCTCCGGTTCGTGTGATGAGGAAGGCTTTGCGGGCGGCGGCGGTGTTGGCGGGGTCTGTGTACCAGAAGCCGATGAGCAGCCAGGAGCAGAGGCCGACGCCTTCCCATCCGATGAACAGGCAGAGCAGGTCGGAGGAGAGCACCAGCACGAGCATGGCGGCGACGAAGAGGGTCATGCTGCCGAAGAAGCGCGCGGTGTCGGGATCGTTCTGCATGTAGCGGATGGCGTACAGGTGGATCAGAAATCCGACGATGGTGACGATAAGGATCATGAGGAGAGAGAGCGGGTCGAGGGCGAAGGCGATCTCTGCCGGGAAGCCGGGGAGGGTCATCCAGTTCCAGAGTGTGATCCGGATCGGGGCCGAGGGCGGGGCGGACAGGACTATCACGGCCAGGAGTGTGCTGATGATGGCGGACAGGCCGACGGCGGCGGTGGCCAGCGGGCCGGCCTGACGGGCGGGCAGGCGTCCTGCCGACAGGAAGAGGATGACGGCGGCGGCGAGCGGGGCGAGCACGGTGAGCGGCAGAAGCAGTTCGGTCATTTGTCTTATCCCCTCAGGAGATTACCGGTATCGGCATCGAGCGAGGGGCGGCCTCTGGCGTGCAGGCGGAGGATGATGGCGAGGCCGGCGGCGGTTTCTGTCGCGGCGAGGGCGAGGATCATCAGGAACATGACCTGGCCGGTGGCATCGTGCCATTTCGCGCCGGCGGCGATGAAGACGAGTGCGGCGGCGTTGAGCATGATGTCGATCGACATCAGCATGAACAGGAGGTTGCGTCTGATGAGGATGCCGGCCAGGCCGGTTGAGAAGAGGATGACGGCGAGCAGCAGCGCGTCTCCGGGGGGCAGGGCGGTCATCTCAGGGGGTCTCCGGCCGGTGGCGTCCGATATGAAAGGCTGTGACGAGGCCGGCGAGAAGCAGGAATGAGGCCAGTTCGACCATCATGACGCAGGGGCCGAACAGGCTCAGGCCGACATCGCGGGGTGTGATCGGCGCGGGGGTGCCGGTGTGGGGTGTGGCGCGGAGGCCGAAGAGGAGTTCGCCGCAGAGGAGGGTGGCGAGGATGGCGGGGCCGAGCCAGGCGCGGGGTCGCAGCCATTCCTTTTCGCGGTCGCTTTCCGGCTGGGCGGGGCCGATCATCATGATGACGAAGATGAAAAGGACCATGATGGCGCCGGCGTAGATGATGACTTCCAGGGCGGCGGCGAAGGGGGCGCCGAGCAGGGTGAAGACGCAGGCGAGGGCGAGGAACGTCACGACCAGCCAGAGCACGGCGTGGACGGCGATCCGGCGGGTGATGACCATGACGGCACCGATGACGGTGAGGCTGGCGGCGAAGAGGATCATGACGGGCATGGCGCGTTACGGCAGCAGGGAGTGGAGGTCGACGGGGGGGCGCTCGTGTTCGGACTCGCCGCGTTCCTTGCCGGGAACGGGGACGCCCGCGACGCGGTAGAAATTATAGTCCGGGTATTTTCCGGTGCCGCTGATGAGCAGGTCTTCCTTTTCGTAGACGAGGTTCGGGCGGCTGTATTCGCTCATTTCGAAATCGGGTGTGAGCTGGATGGCGTAGGTCGGGCAGGCTTCCTCGCAAAAACCGCAGAAGATGCAACGGGAGAAATTGATCCGGAAATATTCGGGATACCACCGGCCTTCCGTTTCGGCTTTTTGCAGGCTGATGCAGTCCACCGGGCAGGCGACGGCGCAGAGATTGCAGGACACGCAGCGTTCCTCGCCGTCCGGGTCGCGCGAGAGGATGATCCGGCCGCGATAGCGCGGGGGCAGATAGGGTTTTTCTTCCGGATACTGCACGGTTTCCCGGCGCCGGAAGGCGTGGAGGAAGGTCAGGAACAGGGTGCGCAGGGTGCCGGACATGAGCGTGCCTTTCCGTTCGCGGTGTTATCCTGGTGCGTGCAGCATCAGGACGGTTCCGGTGGCGGCGATATTGAGGAGGGAGACGGGAAGCAGGACTTTCCAGCCCAGGGCCATGAGCTGGTCGTAGCGCGGGCGGGGGAGGGCGGCTCTGAGCAGGATGAAGAAGGCGACCAGGGCGCCGGTTTTGAGGGCGAACCAGAGGACGGGGGGAAGGAGCGGTCCCTGCCAGCCGCCGAGATAGAGCGTTGTCACGAGGGCGGAGACGAGGATGATTCCGGCGTATTCCGCGAGGAAGAACATGCCGAATTTCATGCCGGAATATTCGGTGTGGAACCCGGCGCCGAGTTCGTTTTCACCTTCCGGAAGATCGAAGGGCAGTCTGTGAGTTTCGGCGATGCCGGCCAGGAGGAACACGACGAAGCCGGCGCACTGGGGGATGATGAACCAGAGTCCGGACTGGGCCGTGACGATATCATGCAGGCTGAAGGAGCCGGTGATCATGACGACGCCGAGCAGCGAGAGGCCCATGAAGACTTCGTAGCTGATCATCTGCGCGGCGGCTCTCATGCCGCCGAGCAGGGCGTATTTGCTGTTCGAGGCCCAGCCGGCGAGGACGACAGCGTAGACGCCGAGGCTCATCATGGCGAGCACGAAGAGCAGGCCGACATTCAGATGGTCGGCGATGCTTTGCCGGGCTGTGACGGGGATGACGGCGAAGGACAGCATGACGGTCATCATGCCGATGGCGGGGGCGAGGATGAACACGGCTTTGTCGGCGAAGGGGGGAATCCAGTCCTGTTTGAACAGGAGTTTGATGCCGTCGGCCACGGCCTGGAACAGGCCGCCGGGGCCGACGCGGTTGGGACCGTAGCGGTCCTGCCAGAGGCCGAGGAGGCGTCGTTCGACCCATGTGAGCAGGGTGGCGAGGGCCAGGATCAGCAGGGGCGTGAGGATGATGGTGAGGAGGGGCGGTTGCGTCATGGTCTGTCTCTCCGGGGAGTGACGGATGCGGTGGGGCCGGATGCCGGTGTGACGGGGATGGGTGTGACGGGGGCCGGTGTGAGAGGTGAGGGGGTGACGGGCGTGGCGTGCCCGGGTGCGGCGTATCCGGGTGTGACTGCGGCGGCGGATGTGACGGGAGACAGGCGGGCCGTGCGGGGGAAGGCGAAGGCCCGCATGACCATGTGGGGGGGACACAGGGCGATGCCGTCCGGGAGGTTGGTGACGGGGCGGGTTGCGAGGTCGTGCGGGCCGTCGCTCAGGTGGAGGGTCATGCGGGGCGGGTAAGGGGTACCGGCGGGCAGGCTGAGGGTCGGGGCGTCGGCCGCGGATCGGGCGGCGACGGACGGGGAGAGGGCGCTCAGTTCTTCGGGGCCGAACAGTCTGCCTTCCGGGAGCAGCAGCATTTCATCGTCGCGGGGGGTGAAGGCGGCGGGGATGTCAGGGGTGCGGGGCGGCTCGGGGGGGCTGTCGGAAGGGGTGGCGAAGAGACGGATGCCGGGGTCTCCGCCGCGCATGGCGCCGCCGATTTCCTGCTGGAAGCGGGTGAGTGACTGGCCTGAGTTCCATGACGGCACCTGGAAGAAGGGGATGAGGGCGGCGGGCAGATCCGGGCTGTAAGCGCCTTCCATGGAGTTGCTGAACGGGGTGTCCGGGTTTTGTGGCGGTGGCTGATCGCGGACGCTGATATGGGAGCGGATGACGGTCCGGCCGCTGGCGCGGGCGGGTTCGCTGCGGATTTTCTGGTTGTCGGCGCGATAATCGGCGTTCGGGGCGGCGTTTATGGCCTCGGCGAGGGCGGGGCAGGCCCGCGAGAGGGCGGCGGTGACGTCATCGACGCGGGTCCAGGTCCGGAGGTCGGTGGCGGGATTCCGGTCCGGTAGTGTTTCGTCATTGGTGCTGATCTGTTCGGCGAGCATCCGGACCCAGCGCCAGGCGGCCTGCACGGGGGCGGCGGGGGTGATTGCGGGAAAGAAGCGCTGAATCCGGCCTTCCTGGCTGACCAGGGTTCCGGTGCATTCGGTGAAGGGGGTGGCGGGCAGCACGAGGGCGGCGTCGCGACTGAGCGGGGTCAGGGTGTGGTCGATGAGGACGATGTTCGGGACGTCGTTTTTCAGTTTTGTCAGGGAGGACGGATCAAGGCGGCGGCTGAGGTCGTTTTCGGCGATGACGAGGGTGGCGATCTCGCCGGTTGCGGCTTTTTCCAGCACGTCTTCGAGGGTGAGGCCGCCGAGGATGGTGAGCCCCATGCTGTTGCAGTCGGGCAGGACCAGGGACAGGCCGGCGGCGGGGTTCTGTGTGGCGAGGGCGCTGGCGATGCTGGCGGCGGCCTGCATGAGGGCGGGCGAACCGTATTGCATTCCGGACACGATGAGGGGTTTGCCGGCGGCGACGAGCGTGGCGGCGATGCGGTCGGCCTGGGCGGCGTCGGTGTCCGGCATGTCGGGGACGGGCGGGGCGGCGGGGTTGATGCGGTGGGCGATGGCGAAGCCGAGGCGGGCGATATTGTCCGGGGCTGTGCGGACTGTTTCGCGGGCGATGCTGTCCAGTTCGGTGGGGGCGGGCGTGGCGATGAACAGGGCGGAGGGGCATTCGGCGCCGAGGGTACGGACGGCGGCGTCCATCCAGCGGGGCACTTTCGCGGCGTCGGCGGCGTGGAAGGAGGGCTGTCTGACGGACTGGCGCAGGGCCAGGCCGAGGCGGGGCGCGGTGGCGGACACGTCTTCTCCGAGCACGAGGACGGCGTCGGCGCTTTCCATGTCGTGCAGGGTCGGGATGGCGCCGGGATGGGCGCGGAGAAGGCTGAGGGCGCAGTCCGTGCAGGTCTGTTCCTGTCGGGTTTGTCCGGTTGAGAACCGGTCGGGGCCGACGAGGGCGCGCAGGCTGAAATTCGTTTCCAGCGAGGCGCGGGATGAACCGATGCCGATGACCGGACCGTCCGCGGCCATGCGGGCGAACCGGGTCAGGGCGTCCTGTGCGGGGATGGGGGTCTGCTGTTCGCTGATGACACGCAGCGGGGCGCGGATGCGTGTGGGGGCGTTGACGAAGCCGTATCCGAACCGTCCGAGGTCGCACAGGGCGTAGCGGTTGACCTCGCCGTTGTAGCGGTTGAGCACGCGGCGGACGGTGTCCTGGCGGGCGTTGACGATGATGTTGCATCCGGTTGCGCAATGGACGCAGACGGAGGGGGCGCCGCTCAGGTCCCATTTGCGGCTGTAGGCGGCGGAGAAGGGTTTGTCGGTGAAGACGCCGGTCGGGCAGATTTCGGCCAGATTGCCGCTGAAGGCGTTTTCGAGGGTGCCGTCTGTCGCGCGTCCGAAATAGACGTTGTCGTGTGAGGCAAAGACGGCGAGATCCTCGCCGCCGGCGTAATCGTGGTAGAAGCGCACGCAGCGGTAGCAGGCGATGCAGCGGTTCATTTCGTGTTTGACGAACGGTCCGAGATTCTGGCTGGTATGGGTGCGTTTCGTGAACCGGTAGCGGCGTTTGTTGTGGCCGGTCATCGCGGTCATGTCCTGGAGGTGGCATTCGCCGCCTTCCTCGCAGACGGGGCAGTCATGGGGATGGTTCACCATCATCCATTCGATCACGTTTTCCCGAAATTCTCTGGCTTCGGCGTCATTGATCGAGAGGAGGGCGCCGTCGGTGACCGGGGTCATGCAGGCCATGACGATGCGGCCTGTTTTGTCTTCGGGGCCGCTGAACTGTCTGACGGCGCACTGGCGGCAGGCGCCGACGGAGCCGAGTTCGGGGTGCCAGCAGAAATAGGGGAGGTCGGCGCCGGCTTCCAGGCAGGCCTGGAGCAGATTGGTGCCGGAACGGGCGGCGCAGGGTTTGCCGTCGAGGTGGATGGTGGCCATTTTTCCGCTCCTTTCCGGATTTCAGGCGGCGTGGCGCATCGGGCAGCCGTGCCCGGTGATATGGGCGGCGAAATCGTCCCGGAAGAGTTTCAGGCCGCTGGCGAGTGGCGCCATGGCGCCGGGGGCGTGGGCGCAGAAGGTGCGGCCGGGTGTGCCGAGCATTTTCGTATGGCGCCGGAGCTGTTCGATATCGTCGCTTTCGCCGGTGCCGTCTTCGATGGCGGCCAGCAGGCGGGCGACCCAGGGCAGGCCATCACGGCAGGGGGTGCACCATCCGCAGGATTCCTGCGCGAAGAAGTGTTCCAGGTTGTGGAGCATGCCGACAGGGCAGGTCCGGTCATCGAGGATGATGGCGAGGCCGGTTCCGAGGCGGCTGCCGGCTTTTTCGACGGAGCTGTAATCCATGGCGACATCCAGTGCTGTGGCGTCGAGGAACGCGGTGGAGGCGCCGCCTGGGAGAAAGGCGCGGAGGGTGTATCCGGGCTGCATGCCGGCGGCGTGGTTTTCGATGATTTCGCGCATGGGGGTGCCGATCGGCAGTTCCCAGGCGCCGGGGCGGCGGACGCGGCCGCTCACGCCGTAGAGTTTGGTGCCGCCGTCCGCGCCGGTTCCGAGGGAGAGGAACCATCTCGCGCCGTTGGTGACGATATGGGGAAGATTGCAGAGGGTTTCGACGTTGTTCACCACGCTGGGGGCGCCCCAGAGGCCGCCGGTCTGGGGGAAGGGTGGTTTGCTGCGTGGTGTGGCGCGTCGTCCTTCGAGGGCGGTCAGCAGGGCGGTTTCCTCGCCGCAGATGTAACGTCCGGCACCTGCATGCATATGAATGTCAAAACTGAAGCCGGCGCCGAGGATGTTTTCACCCAGCCATCCGTTATGGCGGGCGTCTTCGATGGCCTGTTCCAGTCTCCGGCGGGCCAGGTGATATTCGCCGCGCAGGAAGACGATGCCGTGGCTGGCCTGGATGGCGTAGGCGGCGAGGAGCATGCCTTCGATGAGCTGGAGCGGGTTGCCTTCCAGCAGGAGGCGATCCTTGAAGGTACCGGGTTCCATTTCGTCGGCGTTGGCGATCAGGTATTTCCGTTGTTCGGAGGCGGGTTTTTTGGGGACGAAGCTCCATTTCTGTCCGGTGCCGAAGCCGGCGCCGCCGCGTCCGCGCAGTTTCGACTGTGTGACGATTTCGATGATGTCGTCGGGCGTGCAGGTTTTCAGGGCTTTGCGCGTGGCCTGCCAGCCGCCGGCTTTTTCGTAGGCCGTGCAGTCCGGCGGGGCGGCCGAGGCGTCGATCATCGCGGTCAGAGGGCGGTCGGACGGGCTCATGGGGGCGGCTCCTCCGTCAGGGTATCGGTCAGGCGGGCGAGCATCGGGAGATCGACATCTCCGCAGAGGGTGTCATCGACGAGCATGGCCGGGGCGTGGTCGCAATGTCCGAGGCAGACGGTTGGCAGGAGGGTGATGGCGCCGTCTTCCGTGGTTTCGCCGGGGCGGATTGCGAGTGTCCGGCAGAGGTGGTCGCAGAGGTGGTCGCGGCCCATGATCCAGCAGGAGATGCTGTCGCAGAGGAGGATGACGTGCCGGCCGACGGGTTTGCGGAACAGCAGATTGAAACAGGTTGCGATTCCGTCGAGGTCGTCGGGCGACATATCGAGCAGCCGGGCGACGTCCCGGAGATGGTGGGTGCTGATCCAGCGGTAACGGGACTGGACGCGTTGCAGGGCCGCGACGCAGGCGCTGCGCGGGTGTGGTTCCGCGCGGGCGAGGGCGAGGATTTCCGCCTGCAGATCGTCGGGGAGGGGGTGGTCAGCGGTCGACATCGGCCATCACGAAATCGATGCTGCCGATGATGGCGATCAGATCGGCGATCAGGACGCCGCGACTGAGGAGGGGGATCATCTGCAGATGTGGGAAAGACGGCGTGCGGATACGGGTTCTCCAGGATGTGGTGCCGCCGTCGCTGATCAGGAAATAGCTGTTGAGGCCTTTTGTGGCTTCGATGCAGGCGCGGGCTTCGCCGGGCGGGATGACGGGCCCCCAGCTGACGCTGAGGAAGTGGTGGATGAGGGTTTCGATGTCGTGCATCGTGCGGGCTCTGGGCGGGGGCGTGGTGAGGGGGTGGTCGGCTTTCACGCGGCCTGCCGGCATGTTGTCGATGCACTGGCGGATGATGCGGAGGCTCTGCCGGATTTCCTCGATATGGACGGCGATCCGGTCATAACAGTCACCGTTATTGCCCGTGGGGATCTCGAATTCGAGGTCGCCGTAGCAGGCGTAGGGGGCCTGTTTCCGGTAATCCCAGGACAGGCCGCAGGCGCGGAGGCCGGGGCCTGTCACGCCCCATTCCACGGCTTCGGCTGTTGTATAGGCGCCGACTCCTTTGGTGCGGGCTTTGAAGATCGGGTTTCGCATGACCATGGCGTCGTATTCATCGAGGCGGCGGGGGAGGTCGTCGATGAAGGCGCGGATCAGGCCTTCCCAGCCCGCGGGCAGATCCATTGCCACGCCGCCGATACGGAACCAGGCCGGGTGCATGCGGAATCCGCAGATGGCTTCGATGACTCCGAAGACGCGCTCCCGGTCGGTAAACATATAGAACACGGGTGAGAGTTGTCCGACATCCTGTGCCATGGTGCCGTAGAAGACGAGGTGGCTGGCGATGCGGAACAGTTCGGCGAGCATGACGCGGATCATCTGCGCGCGCGGGGGGACGGTGATGCCGGCGAGTGTTTCGACGGCCATCACGTAGGGGAAGTTGTTCATGACGCCGCCGAGGTAGTCCACGCGGTCCGTGTAGGGGATATAGCTGTGCCAGGACTGGCGTTCTCCCATTTTCTCGGCGCCCCGGTGGTGGAAGCCGATATCCGGTACGGCGTCGACGATGCGTTCGCCTTCCAGTTGCAGAATGATGCGGAAGACGCCATGCACGCTCGGGTGATTGGGGCCGAGGTTGAGAAACATGAAGTCGCTGTGGTCACTGTGCCGTTTCATGCCCCAGAGCGAGGGATCGAATCGCATGGCGTCCTGCTGGCGCATTTCCTCATCTTCCGTGAGGCTGTAAGGCGGCATTTCGGTAGCGCGTGCGTGATGGTCCTTGCGGAGCGGGTGGCCGGTCCATGTCGGCGGGGTGAGGATGCGGCGCAGAAACGGGTGACCTTCGAAACGGATGCCGAAGAGGTCCCAGATTTCCCGTTCGTACCAGTTCGCGCTGGCCCACAGGTCGCTGATGCCGGGCAGGACGGGGCTGTCTCCGGTCAGGGCGACTTTGAGCCGCGCTTCATCCGCGCGCGTGGTCAGCGACATCAGGTGATAGACGACTGTGAAGGAGGCTGCGGGCTGTTCGTCCCGATGGCGGCGGCCGCGTTCGTCGATGGCTGTCAGGTCGAACAGCATGTGGGTGGTCGGGGCGGCGTGTTTCAGTCCGGCGAGGACCGGGCGGAGGGCGGCGGGCGTGATCCAGAAGGTGGCGACGCCGTCGCGTGTGGTCTGGCGGAGCAGCGGGGTCGGGATTCCGGAAGCCTTATGCAGGTCGGTTATTTTTTCCGACAGGCTGTCCGGGATGATCCGTTCGGGCGCCAGGGTGGTTGGGGCTGTGGCGGTCATGGTGTCAGATCCTGTCGGGCGAGCGGAGGTCTCGCGCGGTCTGGCGTTCGCTGCGTTTTGCGTCACGGAGGGAGGGGGGCGTGACAGTTTCGACGCCCTGGGGGCCGATCATCCAGCTGAGTGGTCGCCTGCTGCTGCCGATGGATTTTTGCAGCAGGGTGAGGCCTTCGAGGAGGGCTTCGGGGCGGGGCGGGCAGCCGGGCACGTAGACATCGACGGGCAGAAAGCTGTCGACGCCCTGCACGACGCTGTAGATGTCGTACATACCGCCGGAATTGGCGCAGGAGCCCATGGAGATCACCCATCTTGGTTCCATCATCTGATCGTAAAGATGCCTGATGATCGGGGCCATTTTGACGAAGACGGTTCCGGAGATGACGATCAGGTCGGCTTCGCGCGGGGTGGCGCGGAGGACTTCGGCGCCGAAGCGGGCGATATCGAATTTACTTGTGAAGGCTGTTGCCATTTCCACGTAGCAGCATGACAGGCCGAAATTCAGTGGCCAGACGGAATTTTTCTGTCCCCATGAAACGAAATCCTGAAGGCGTCCCATGACGAGATTGCGTCGCACGGTTTCGGTGAAAGCGGGTGTTTCGGGGGATGTCCGGGCGGGTGGCGCGCGATCGGCGGGAAAGAGGGACCATGTCATGCGTCATGCGTCCTCTGGTTGTTTGTGGCCGGGATTTTGCGGGGATGGCTGCCCCAGTCGAGGGCGCCGCTTCGCCAGAGCCAGGCGAGAGAGAGGGCGAGGAAGGCGATGAAGAGGAGTGCGGCGCCGTAGCCGACGCGGCCGGTATCGGTGACGACGGTTGTCCAGGAAAAGAGGAAGGCGGTTTCGACGTCGAAGATGACGAAAAACATTGCGACGAGATAATACTGGACGGGCAGGCGGAGGCGGGCTGAGCCGGTGGGGATGATGCCGGATTCGAATGGCATGAACATGGAGCGTCCGGTTGCGGCACCGGTGCGGCGTGTTCCTGTGATGGCGGAGAGGCCCATCATGCATGCGATGAGAACCGCGATGGCGATTGCATAGACGGCCAGGGACAGAATGCCGGAAGAATCCATCATGTCAGTGTCTTCTGGTTGTTATTGTTATTGTCCGGACGAAGACTTTTTATGAAATTCCAGTGACAGTCTGATGCTGTGATTTGTCCGGTTTTCCCGGTCTCACGGCATGGATGTTGTCTTTTATGTTCCGGTGCCGTTTCGGAGATGCGGGGCCGGTTGTTCAGGCGATACGTATTGTGGAGAGGGAAGTTCCGGGAGAAAGCGGTCGGGGGGATGCTTTTTTCCTGGCGGGGGTTGGTTCCGCCGGGGTGGAAGAGGCTGATCGGGGAGGGGCGTGGTGCCGGGAAGAGGCAGCGAGCGGGGTTATGGGTGTGGTTCGGGTGGAGGTGATGTGGCGAGGCCGGGGAGACGTGGAGGCCGGGTTTCCGGTCCGGGTGAGGGGCTTATGCAGGCGTGGAGTGCGGATTTAGTGTCGGCCGGGGACGTTCGGGCGGCGGTGTATTCCGGGGTGTTGTCAGGCGGATCGGGTTTGTGAATAATTTTTTTGTGGTGTCTGGTAAGAAGGCAATAAATTCGGAAGTATAAATTTATAATAAGAGCGGGGTTGCGGTTTTTATCCGTTTGTCGCGTTTGAGTTCTCTGTGAGTGCCGGAAGAGCAGTGGCTGTTCCTGTTACGGGTGACGGTTTATTGCTGGTGCAATAAAAATGTCATGCGGGGAGTCGCGTTCCCTGGTTGCCGGTGGAGGGGGCGTTCAGTATTGGTCGCCGGACGTAGGGGGAGCGGAGCGCCTTTATGGATGGAACATCGCATGCTGCGGGTCAGGCTCCGGAAGACGGAGCCGGCGGGCGCGGCGGACCTGTGACGCCGGTTTCCGGGGCTGGTGGCCGGCGGTCTTTTGATGGTGACGGGGTGTTCCGGGCGCTTGTAACGGGCAGCGGGATTGCCGTGCTGGCGCTACTTGGCGGCATTATTCTGGTCATGGTCACGGGCGGGATGAAGGCGTTTGCGACCTTTGGCCCGGGTTTTCTGGTGTCTTCCGTCTGGAATCCGGTGACGCAGCATTACGGGGCTCTGGCTCCGGTGTTCGGCACGGTTGTCACGAGTGCGCTCGGGCTGCTGATGGCGGTGCCGCTGGCCTTTGGCGCGTCGTTCTGGCTGACGCAGATGGCGCCGGCGCGGCTTTCGGCTGTAGTGGGGATGGCGGTTCAGCTTCTGGCGGCGGTGCCTTCGATCATTTTCGGCATGTGGGGGTTTTTTGTCATTGTGCCGCTGATGGCGCGCTATGTGCAGCCGACGGCGCGGCACTGGTTCGGGCATGTTCCGGGGCTCGGGGCGCTGGTTCAGGGGGCGCCGTTCGGCACGGGGCTGATGACGGGCGGCGTGATTCTGGCGGTGATGGTGACGCCGTTCATTACGGCGGTGATGTGTGACGTGTTTGCGTCGATTCCGGCGGTTCTGAAGGAGAGTGCGTTCGGGCTGGGCGCGACGCGCTGGGAGGTGATGCGGAACGTCATTCTGCCGTGGTCGCGCAAGGCGGTTGTGGGCAGTGTGGTGCTCGGCATGGGGCGTGCGATGGGCGAGACGATGGCGGTGACGTTTGTGATCGGCAACGCGAACAGGATCGGCTGGTCGCTGTTTGCGCCGGGGAACACGATTGCCTCGCTGATTGCGCTGGAGTTTCCGGAGAGTCCGTCGGGGAGTCTGAAGCTGTCTTCGCTGATGGCGCTGGGGACGATTCTGATGGCGCTGTCTTTTCTGGCGCTGGCGGCCTCCCGTCTGATGCTGGGCTTTTCCGGGCGTCGGGAGGGGAAGCGATGAGCGCGGAACGGGATGTGTCCGGCGTTACGGGCAGGTCGGACGGATGGAAGCCGCATGGAGCGCTGGCGATGCGGCGGCGGTTTATGGACCGGCTGGCGACGGGGCTGAGTCTGGCGGCGACCTGTGTGGCGCTGCTGGCGCTGTGTTCGATTCTGCTGACGCTTCTGGTGCGCGGGCTGTCGGGTCTGTCGCTGGTGACGTTCATTCATTCGACGGCTTCGCCGGGGATGAACGGGGGGCTGGCGAATGCGATTGCCGGCAGTGTGATCCAGACGGCGGTGGCGATTCTGATCGGCGCGCCGCTGGGGATGCTGTGCGGGATTTATCTGTCGGATTATGGCCGGGGCTGGATGGCGTCCACGACGCGGTTTGTTTCGGACATGCTGCTGTCGGCGCCGTCCATTCTGATCGGTCTGTTCATTTATCAGCTGATTGTTGTGCCGACCGGGCATTTTTCGGGGTTTGCCGGGGCTGTGGCGCTGGCGATTCTGGCGCTGCCGATTGTGGTTCGGACGACGGAGGACATGCTGGGGCTGGTTCCGACGGCGCTGCGTGAGGCCGGGATCGGGCTTGGCGCGTCGAAGTGGCGGGTGATTGTGTTCATCTGTCTGCGGGCGGCGCGGACGGGGGTACTGACCGGGATTCTGCTGGCGGTGGCGCGTGTGGCGGGTGAGACGGCTCCGCTGCTCTTTACGTCGCTGGGCAACATGGACTGGTCGGTGAGTCTGGCGCAGCCGATGGCGAGTCTGCCGGTGACGATCTATCAGTATGCCGGGTCGGCTTATGATGACTGGGTGCAACTGGCCTGGACGGGGGCGCTGCTGGTGACGCTGGGCGTGCTGGCGATCAACATTCTTGTGCGGGTCGGCTTTGGCCGGAAGGGAGCTTAAGCGGATGAGCGGAAGCGCTGTATCGGGGCGGGTGATGCCGGAGGGTGGCGTGCCGGGTGAGGCTGTGGCGGGGAAACCGGCGATTTCGGTGCGGAATCTGGATTTCTACTATGGGGAGCTGAAGGCGCTTCGCGGGATTTCGATGGAGTTTCCGACCCGGAAGGTGACGGGGATGATCGGGCCTTCGGGCTGTGGCAAGTCCACGCTGCTGCGGGTTCTGAACCGGATGTACGATCTGTATCCGGGGCAGCGGGCGACGGGCGAGGTTATTTTCGACGGGCGGAACATCATTGCGCCGGGTATGGATGTAAACCGTCTGCGGGCGCGGGTTGGCATGGTGTTTCAGAAGCCGACGCCGTTTCCGATGTCGATTTACGATAACATTGCGTTCGGGGTGAAGCTGCATGAGACGCCGTCGCGGTCCGAGATGGAGGGGCGGGTTGAGGATGTGCTGCGGCGCGTGGCGCTGTGGAACGAGGTGAAGGATCGCCTGAAGGCGTCGGCGACGGCGCTTTCGGGTGGTCAGCAGCAGCGTCTGTGCATTGCGCGGACGATTGCGACCCGGCCCGAGGTTGTTCTGCTCGATGAGCCGACGAGTGCGCTCGATCCGGTTTCGACGGCGCGGATCGAGGAGCTTCTTGATGAACTCAAGAAGGAGTTCACGATTGCGATTGTGACGCACAATATGCAGCAGGCGGCGCGGTGCGCGGATCAGGTGGCGTTTTTCTATCTTGGCGAGCTGGTTGAGATGGACAGCACGGACCGGATCTTTACGGCGCCCCGCGAGACGCGGACGCAGGATTACATCACCGGCCGGTTCGGCTGAAGCGGGGGTTTGGGGCGATGACCGAGGCAACGCATACCGTCAAGAGTTACGAGCAGGAACTGGAGCGTCTTCGCGGCATGATGGCGCGGATGGGTGGTCTTGTGGAGCGTCAGACCGCGCAGGCTGTGAAGGCTGTGGTGGAAGGGGATGAGGAGGCGGCGATCGAGGCGCCGGATCTGGACCCGGAGGTGGATGAGCTGGAGCGTGAGGCGGAGGCGCTGGCGATCCGTATTCTGGCGTTGCGGTCTCCGATGGCGATTGATCTGCGCGAGATTGTGGCGGCGCTGAAGATTACGGGTGATCTGGAGCGGATCGGGGACTATGCGGCCTCGATTGCGCGGCGGGCGCTGAAGCTGGACATGGATGGCGGGATTTCGCTGATCGGGCTGCGGAGCATGGGGCGGCTGGTGCAGGACAATCTGCGTCGCGCGATCGATGCGCTGGCGGCGCGGGACCGGGATCAGGCGATTGCGGTGTGGCAGGCGGACACGGCGGTGGATGAGCTTTACACGGCGATGTTCCGTGAGCTGATGACCTATATGATGGAAGATCCGCGCAATATCGGGTCTTGCATTCATCTGTTGTTTGTGGCGAAGAATCTGGAGCGGATTGGCGATCACACCACCAATATCGCGGAGCGGATTTACTATGCGGTGACGGGCGAGATGCTGCCGGCGGTCCGGCCGCGGGGCGGGCTCGGGCCGCAATATGCGTCCGCCACCGTGCCGGATGCGCGCTGATGTCGGAAACGGTTGCGGCGCAGGGCGGAACGGGCGCGCGGATTCTGCTGGTTGAGGACGATCCCTCGTTGCAGGTGATGGTGCGGTATAATCTGGAAAAAGCGGGTTATGTCGTTGAGACGGCGGGGGACGGGGCGCGGGCTCTTGATCTGGCGGTGTCTTTTCGTCCGGCTCTGGTGCTTCTGGACTGGATGCTGCCCGGGTCTCTGTCGGGGATTGATGTTTGCAGGCGGTTGCGGGAGCTGCCGGGGAGCCGGGATGTTCCGGTGATCATGCTGACGGCGCGGTCCGAGGAGGCGGATGCGATCCGGGGTCTGGAGAACGGGGCGGATGATTATCTGACCAAGCCGTGCAGCATGGCGACGCTGGAGGCGCGCATCCGGGCGATGCTGCGGCGTGTGGCCGGGCCGAGCGATGTGCTGGAATTTGACGATATCGCGCTGGATCTGGTGCGGCACCGGGTGGAGCGTGGCGGGCGGACTTTGCAGCTGGGGCCGACGGAGTTCCGGTTGCTGGAGTTTTTCATGCGTCGTCCGGGTCGGGTGTTTTCGCGTGAGGACATTCTGAAGGCGATCTGGGGCGAGAACATTCATGTGGAGGTGCGGACTGTGGATGTTCATATCCGCAGGCTGCGCAAGGAGATTAACGCGCCGGATGAGCGGGATCTGATCCGGACGGTGCGTTCGGCGGGTTATGCGCTCGACAACAGCGCGGAGTGAGCGGTCTTTCCTGTCTGACGGCCAGGTGAGTGCGGACGGGGGAGCGGGGGAATGACCGGAGCCGAACTGGCGTTGTATCTGCTGGGGGTTTCCGGTTTCAGTGGCATGATCGGGTGGCTGGCCGGCGGGCGCCGTCTGCCGCAGCGGGCGCCTTTCCGGCCGTCGTCGCGGCGGGATGAAGCGACGATGCAGGGCGTCGGGCTGGAGGAGCTGCTCGCCGTTCTCCCCGATTGCGCGGTATTGCTGACACGCACGGGCAGTTTGCGGTTTGCCAGTATGGAAGCTCAGGCGGTGTTCGGAGATGCGCTCGGCACGATTGTGCGGCATCCGGATGTTTTCGCGGCGTTGCAGCGTCTGGATGCCGAGACGGTTCTGGCGACGGCGGATATTATCCTTGATGTGCCGGTCAGGCGGGTTGTGCATCTGGTGTTCCGGCTCGTGCCGGAGACGCTCTCTCTGGCGGGGGTGCCTGTTCTGGCGATTTTATCTGATACGTCCGAGAAGGATGCGGTCGAGCGGGTGCGGGCTGATTTCGTGGCGTATGCGAGCCATGAGTTGCGGACGCCGCTGGCAGCGCTGATCGGGTTTATCGAGACGCTGCGGGGGCCGGCCGCGGATGATCCTGTGGCGCAGAAGCAGTTTCTGGAAATCATGGCTACGCAGGCCGGGCGGATGCAGCGGCTGATCGAGCAGTTGCTGGCGTTGTCGCGTGTGGAGATGATGGAGCATCGGAAACCGCGCGGGGAGATGGATGCGGCGCGGATTGTGTCGCGGGTGCGGGATGAATCCGCGCCGCTGTGTGCGGCGCGCGGGGTTGAGCTGAAGACGGAGGCGAGGTCGCTTGTTTTTCAGGGCGACGAGGATCAGATTGTTCAGGTTCTTCTGAATCTTGTTGAGAATGCCACGAAATATGCGGTTACGGGACAGCGGGCGCCTGTGGTGTCTCTGGTGATGGCGCAGAGCACGGTTGGCGGGAAGGCCGGGGTTTCGCTGACGGTTGCGGATAACGGGCCGGGCATTGAGGCGCGGCATCTGCCCCGGCTGACGGAGCGGTTTTACCGGGTTGAGGGTGGTCAGGGGCAGTCCGCGCCGGGGTATGGGCTGGGGCTGGCGATTGTCCGGCATATTGTGGACCGGCATGACGGGCGGCTGTTTATCGAGAGTGAGATCGGGGCCGGCACGCGGTGTACCGTGTGGCTGCCTTTACGGGGTGAGCGGCGGCAGGCGAAGGAGCGGCCTTCGTTGCTGCTCGGGTAGCGGCCTGGCTTTTGGTTCGGGGTTTTGTGGGCCGGGGCTGCCATTCGGGATCTTCGGGAGAGGTACGGTGCCGGCCCGGCGTGCAGGGTCTTTCGCCGGTGGGTGCGCGGGATTTTGCGTGACCGGCGGGGCGGTGCATGCTGATATCGGGACCGGCTCTGTTCTGACGCATCTGGCGGCGTGGCGGGGCTGGCCGGATGAGAAAGTGGTTTTCTGTTTATGAATGCAGTGTTGTTCGCGTCGGTTGTGATTGTTTGGGGGCTGTCCTGGTTTGCCATTCATCTTCAGCTTGGCGGCACGCCGACGGATGTGGCGGTGTTCTGGCGTTTTGCGGTTTCGGTTATGCTGCTGGGCGGCTGGCTGGGGCTGACGGGGCGGCTGCGTCGTCCGTCACGGGAGATGGTGCCGTGGCTGGCGGGGATGGGGGCCTGTCTCTTCTCCTGTAATTTTCTGGCCATTTACAGTTCCGAGATGTTTCTGCCGAGTGGAACGGTTTCGGTTGTTTTCAGTTTGTCGGCGATTCTGAATGCACTGAATCTGTGGCTGTTTTTCAGGCTGAGGCCTGACTGGCGGGTGCTTGCCGGAGGCGTGGCGGGTGTGGCGGGCGTGGCGTTGCTGCTTGCGGGGGGCGCGGATACCGGCGCGGGAATAGCGGCGCCGGTCGGGGTGGGGCTGGCGTTGCTCGGGACGACGCTGTTTTCATTTGGCAACATGCTGTCGCGGCGGATTGCGCGTTTCGATCTTGGCTTACCGAATGCGGTGTTTTACGGAATGGTATTCGGCGCCTTTCTGATGGGCGTGAATGTGATCAGTCGGGGGCACAGCTTCATGCCGGTGCTGACGGTCTCATGGATTGGCGGGCTGCTGTATCTGGCGGCGTTCGCGTCGGTTGCCGGATTTCTGACTTATCTGGCACTGGTGCAGCGCATCGGGGCGGACCGGGCGGCTTATACGACGTTTCTTTCTCCTGTTATTGCGCTGGGTGTGTCGGCGTTTTTCGAGGGGGCTCACTGGTCCGCGCTGATGCTGTGCGGACTGATCCTGATTCTGGCGGGGAATCTGCTGGCGTTTATGCGAAAGCGGCCGGTGGTGCAGCCGGTCGAGGTGGAGCAGGGGTAGTCGTCTGCTTCGGGTTCGGCGCGGGATCAGGTCATGTTCCGAAGCAACCGGATAAAGGCGGTTTCGGCGGGCGAGGTGTGTCGGGAGCGGTGGCGCACGAGGCTGAAGCGGCGTTCGGGCAGCGGGAAGGGGATGTGACAGAGAAGGCCGGCGTCCAGTTTTCCGGCCACGACGGAGGCGGACAGGACGCTGGCGGCGTGGCCGGTTTCTATGGCGCTGGCGACGGCCTCGTTTGAGGGCAGTTCCATGCGGACGGGCAGGGATTTCGGATCGAGGCCTGCGTGGGTCAGGGCTTCTTCGAATTCCGATCGGGTGCCGGAGCCGGTTTCGCGCAGAATCCAGTTGCTGGCGGGGAGGTCCGCCAGGGTGGGCGGTGTTGTGGCCCAGGGGTGGCGCGGGGAGGTGACGAGGATCATCTGATCGCGGGCGACTTCGCTGAAGATGAGATCCGGTCGGAGGAGTTCGCCTTCGACGAGGCCGACGGAGACGGTGCCGTCCTGGACGGACTGGCAGACTTCGGCGGTGTTACCGGTCATCATTCTGATTTCGATGCCGGGGTAGCGGTCCTGAAAAGCGTTGAGGCGGGCGGGGAGCCAGTAGCTGGCGATGGTCTGGCTGGCGCGGACGGGCAGCAGGCCGCTTCTGAGGTCGCCGAGGTCTTCCATGCGTTGCCGGGCGGCGCTGGCGCGGGCGAGGACGGCGCGGGCTTCATCGAGGAAGATGCGGCCGGGTTCCGTGAGTTCGATGTGGCGGCCGACGCGGCTGAACAGGGCGAGGCCGAGTTCGGTTTCCAGGCCTGTGACGGCCTGGCTGACGGAGGAGGGGGTGAGATTCAGGGCTTCGGCGGCGCGGGTGACGTGTTCGCGTGTGGCGACGGCGATGAAGATGCGGAGCTGTTCGAGGGTCATGCCGGGGTGTTTCATCCGGAGGCGAGGTGGTTTGCAAGATCGGCGGCCTGCTGACGGATTTCCGGAATTGCGATGCTTTCCAGGAGGGTGCCGAGCCGGGCGGGGCCGAGGGTGAAGAGTCCGTCTGTCGGGGTGTTGTCGCGCCCGGTGACCAGGCCGTCCGGGGTGCAGCTGAGGGCTTTCCCTTCGTCGCCGGGGAGGGCGAGTCCTGTTTCGAGCAGGTCGCGCAGGAGGGGGGAGCCGTTATGGGCGTAGTTCAGGCTCGGTCCGGTACAGTTGATGATGTGCGCGGTCTGAATCCGGATTGTCTCCGTGTCGGAGCGGGCTTCGAGTGTGACGGTGTCGTTGGTCAGGGTGGCGCGTGTGACGTGGCCGTTCCGTGTGGTGACGCCGCCGGTGTCGCGTTCGTGTTTCAGGGCTGCGGCGATATGCGGGGCCATGCGATGGCGGACGCGCTCCCAGCGGCGCTGGAGGTGGCGGGTGAAGCGGCGGCGTTCGGTGTCCGGCAGGGCCAGCCAGAGGAGGTTGGTGACGGGGCGCAGGCTGTCGACGGCGGCTCGCCAGTCTGTTCCGTTCCTGAGTGCGTTGTGGAATTTCCGGAGATACGCTCCTGCCGTGGGGGTGGTGTTCGCGGGGGTGAACAGCGGGGCGGGGAGTGGCGTGTGTGGGGCGTGCGCGGCGGGAAAGAGGCCGTGACGGGAGAGGGCGGTGACGGGGCCGTGGCGTCCGGCCCTGCGAAGTCTGAGGATGATGTCGATGGCTGTCAGGCCGGTGCCGATCAGGGCGACGGGTTCGTGTTTGCCGATGGCGGCGAAGGTTGAGTCGGTCCAGGCGTTGTGATGGTAGCGGCCTGCGTGTTCGACGGCGGGGTCGATGCCTCTGAGACGGGCGGGGTCGAAATTGCCGGTTGCGAGCACGATTTTCCGGCTTTTCAGGGTGCGCCCGTCGGAGAGGGTGAGGTGAAAGTGGTCGTCATGCTTCCGGCAGGCGGTGACTTCGGCGCGGATGTGGCGGGGGGCGGCTTCGCAGAACAGGGATTTCAGGTAGAGGCCGAAGACGGCGCGGGGGATGAAATCTTCTCTGCCGGCGTTCAGGTGCAGGTCGGTGCGGAGCCAGTTCAGCAAGTGATCCGGATCGTCCGGTGTAGCGCTCAGGCCTTTGACGGGGACGTTCATTACGTGATCGGGGCAGGGTGTGCCGTAGGCGAGGCCGAGGCCGGGGTGTTCGGACGGTTCGATGAGGATGGCGGTTGTTCCGGTGGTTCGCGCGAGGTGCCAGGCCAGAAGGGTGCCACTCGCGCCGCCGCCGATGATGGCGCAACTCTGAATGGTGGTGTGTTCTGGCATGGTTCTTCTCCCTGTCGTGTTCCGGGGGACAGTGGCGGATGGAGACCGTTTAATCCAGACGAACGATTCGAATAAACCGTTCGGTTTTTGTGAATGAACCGTCGGCGGGGGCGAGTGGGTTTATTGCGCGGGGGCGATCATCACTTCGATTTCGGGTTTGCTGCTGCCGCTGAGTTGCAGGGTGTAGAGTGTGCCGGGCGTGAGGGAGAACTCCACGACTTTCCCGATTCCGGAGCAGGCGGGGCCGTGATGGTGGGCGGTTGAGGGGATGGCTGTGCCGTTGCTGAGCACGTCGATCCAGGCGCGGCTGCCCAGCATGACACGCCAGGTTCCGGCTGCGGGGACGGTGAAGCGGATCATGCCGCCTGTGGTGGGGCTGGTGTCGGTGCTTGTGTCGGGTCTGGCCGGGGTGTGGGCGAAATAGACGTTCGCGGTGTTTGCGAGGTGAATGCGCGCGGCCTGGCCGGGGCTAAGGGTGGCTTTGGGGAGGGCGGCCTCGTTTGTTGCGGCGGTCAGGGCGGTGGGGGTGCGCCAGGACGGTGGCGTGTTGTCGGTGGCGGGGCAGGTGTTGTGCGTCGGGCTGGTCGGTGTGGGGGCGCTGCCGGTCGGGGCGGCGGCGTGGCCTGTGTAAGGGCCTGCGAGGGTGGCGACGGCGAGGAGTGCGGGGATGAGGGAAGGGTTTTTCATGGCGCTTTCGGCGTGAGGGGGAGATGTTTCGTTATATATAATCAGATGATGCGGAACATTTACATGCCGCTTTATCGCGGGCGGGCTCGCCGGGAGACAGGAGTCTGTGTGGAGAGTCCGGCGGGTCTGTTCAGTCGTCTTCCGCGAAACGGTATTGCGCCCGGAGGTAGAGTTCGCCGGTGCATTGCAGGGCGATAATGGCGCCGAACATGAATATGGGCACTTCCATACCGAGTTGCAGGGCGGTTCTCTGTCCGGTGATCCCGCCGAACATGATTGTCAGGAGAGCGCAGATCATTGCGACGGTGAGTGTGGCCAGACGGACCGTGGTGGCGGCGCGCAGGATGGTGCGTTCCCGTTTGTCGGGTGGAAAGATTTTTCGCTGACGTGCGGATCTGATTGTTATCAGACAGAGGGCCAGAAGATTTATCGCACTCATGATCCGGAGGTCGCTGTTCCGGAGCGCCGGTTTCAGGATGATGAGGAGCGTGGCGCCGATGTCGGCGGACAGGAGCAGGAGAGGCAGCCAGCACTGGCTCCGGGGTGGTTTCCGTTCGGTTTTTGCAAGCCATTTTTTCGGGGTGCGGGGCCTGGTGTAGTGGCGAGGATGCTGTCGAGGCGTGCGGGAAGAGTGGGTCTGCTCCGGTCGGTCATCTGGTTTCTGCCTGCCGGAAGATGGGGATGAGGCGGGGGAAGGGTTCGAGCGAGAACACTTCTTCCACGGGTGTACTGAAGACGCGGGCGATTTTCAGGCCGAGTTCGAGGCTGGGCGCGTAATCGTCGCGTTCGAGGCAGCCGATGGTCTGGGGGTTAACGCCGATGCGGGTGGCGAGGTCTTTCCGGGACAGGCCGAGTTCGGCGCGGAAGACGGCGATGCGGTTGAACATGAGGGGATGGTGGCATGGGTGTTGTGTATAGACAACGTATTGTTCTGGTGGCGTGGTGGGTATGGTTCTGTTTGTGGTTCCGGGCGGGGCGTGTGACGGTGCTTCCCGTGGAGCGCGGGGATCGGGCTTTGTCATGGAGTCTTCATTTTCCCGGGGCGGGGAAGTGCGGTAGGACGTTTCCGAATGGCGCTGCACGGGCGTCTGTGGTCGGCTATGGCCGGTTCTTGTGAGGAATATGACATGCTGTCCTGTCACCGCCTGCTTGCCGCGCTTTTACTGACGGCGGCGCCTGCCGGTTTAACTCTGTCCGTGGTTCAGGCTTCCGCTGCGGAGATCACGGGTGCCGGGTCGAGCTTTGCGGCGCCGATTTATCAGGCATGGGGTGACAAGGCGAAGGCATCGACCGGCATTGCGCTGAACTATCAGAGCGTCGGGTCGAGCGCCGGTCAGAATCTGGTGACGGCGGGCACGGTTGATTTCGGGGCTTCCGATGCGCCGATGGCGGCGGAGAAGCTGGCTTCGGCGTCTCTGTATCAGTTTCCGACGGTGATGGGCGGGATTGTTCCGATTGTGAATATTCCGGGGATTGCGTCCAATCAGCTGAAGCTGAACGGCCCGGTGCTGGCGGATATTTATCTCGGGACGATCACGAGCTGGAACGATCCGAAGATCGCGGCGCTGAATCCGGGTGTGTCGTTGCCGGATGTGGCGATTGCGCCTGTGCATCGCGCGGACGGATCGGGGACGTCGTTCGTATTTACGTCTTATCTGACGAAGGTTTCGCCGGCGTGGAAAGACGCTGTCGGGGCGGCGACTTCCGTTCAGTGGCCGGGCGGGGCGGGTGCGCGTGGCAATGATGGTGTCGGGGCATCGGTTCGGGCGACAGAAGGCGGGATCGGCTATGTCGAGTATGCCTATGCGCGGCGGAATGCGATTCCGACGGTGCTGTTGCAGGATAAGGCGGGTGAGTTTGTCTCGCCGGATCTGACGAGTTTCTCGGCGGCGGCGGCTGCGGCGGACTGGGATCATGCTTCGCATTTCGCGGTGGACATGCTGGACGGCGCGGGCAGGGGCGTATGGCCGATCATGTCGGCGACGTTCGTTCTGGTGCCGACGGCGCCGAAAGATGCGTCGCGCGGGGCGGCTGTGTGGAAATTCTTTGATTATTCCTTCCGGAGCGGGGATGGCACGGCGAAGTCTCTGGACTATGTGGCGCTGCCTGAGAGTGTGAAGCAGAAGGTTGAGGCGGAGTATCCTGTCAAACACTGATTTCTGATCGTTTCGCGGTTTTGAGGGGGGCTTCCTGTGAAGGAGGCCCCTTTTTTATGGACAGGATGATGCGGATGGCGGACCGTTTTGAGGTTGGTCCGGGAGGGAGGAAGCAGGGTGTATTTGTTCGGGGAATGGATGTGACGGTGTGTCCGGTTGTGTATTTTCCGGATCAGCGTCTGCGGCGGATGGCTGCGCCGGTGACGGTGTTTGACGAGCCGTTGCGCGGGCTGGCGGCGGATTTGCTGGACACGATGCGGGCTGCGCCCGGAATCGGGATTACCGGGCCGCATATCGGGGTGGCGCGTCGGGTGGTTGTGCTGGAGTTGCCGGGGGATGCCGCGCCGGTGGTTTATGTTAATCCGGAGCTGGTCCGGGTCTCTGACGAGACGTTCCGGCATAAGGAAGGCAGCATTTCCATGCCGGGCGTTGTGGAGCAGGTTGAGCGCGCGGTGCGGGTGTCTGTGCGGTATTGCGATTCTGAGGGGGTGGAGCATACGGAGGACGCGGAGGGATTGCGGGCGGCGTGTCATCAGCATGAGATTGATCAGCTGGACGGGGTTTTCTGGATTCAGAGATTGTCCGCTCTGCGGCGGGGACGGGTTCTGGCGCGGTATGAGAAGATGAGGCGTAGCCGGGGAGCAGAGGGCTGAAACTGGTTGGGAGGCCTGCTTCAGGTGTTGTTGTTCTCAGGGCTCTGGCCTGGAACCCGCCAGAGGCCGGGGGTTTTGGAAGCCGGTCTGTTTATTGGCGGGCCGGGGTCAGGGGCAGACGGAACTGTATTTCGAATACTTTTCTGTTTTCCGGTACATAACTTCTTCTTCTTCCGGGACGGTTGTTTCTTCGTACCAGGGTGTGTGTTCGCTCTCATAGTTTCCCGAGACGCGCACGGCATGGAAAAACTGGTCCGGGTTAAAATATTTCTTGTTGTATAAAGCGAATGTTGTATCGATCGGGGCGTCGAAGACCTCGCTTCCGTCCGGGAGATGTCCCAGTTTGTAACGCCAGAACTGGCTTTCCCATTCCCATATATGGGTTGGGCCGGCCTGGCTGGCATTGATGAATCTGGCCTGCTTCATTTTATCTTTGTTCTTCAGGGATAACGCGAAACCGACTTTCCCGATTCTGAAATGGTCGCTCAGCAGGGTCAGTTGTGTCATGAAATCTGCTGGCAGACTTTTGCTGAACTCGATATCCGGGTCTGTAAGACAGAACAGTTCCGGGAGCATGTCATAAATTTCTTTTGTTTTGACAATATATTTTGGGCCTTTGTTCTCTCCGAGCCGGATGACGTGGCAGATTTTGTCGTGTTGTAATTTGTTCAGGACAAGAATCATTTTATCGTAATCGGAGGCGTTATCGACGACGATTATTTTTCTGAATCTGTGCCGGATGAGCTGTCTGATCATCTTCACGACGTAAGTCGGGTTGTTGAAAGACGGGATATAAACGGGGATATGGCAGTAATAGAGGCTTTTTACGTAATCGTAAGATGATTTATGGAAATCATAAAAGCTGTCAGACAGGAAAGAGTCAACATCGTTGCCCGATGGTTCCATTGTTAACGAACACCAGTCTGTATTAGTAAACTGGTGTTCTGTTTATTGTAAATAAATTAAAAAATACTGAACGGTACTTTGCTGTTCCGGGTCGGGCGCATTGTCATTGCGCCGGTTTCAGCCGTCTCCGAAGAGGCTTTATGCTTCCGCGTCGGCGGTCTCTTTTGCCACCAGTCCGCGGACGGCCGGATATAAGGCTCTGTAGCGCGGCAGGATCGCTGCATAAGCGTCCCGCAACACCGGGTCCGGCAGGACTGTTTCGATCCGTTCCGGCGCGCCGCAGACTGTGGCGGGGGCTTCGCCCGTTACGGCCATTCGTGCCAGCCGCGCGGCTCCGAACGAGCCGCCGCGCTCACCATGTTTCAGGCGATGCAGCGGTAAGTCCAGCACGGACGACAGGATTCGGACCCAGTGCGGGCTTCGTGAGCCGCCGCCGATCACATCTGCTTCCGTGAGGGCTGAGCCGGATTCCCGCAGGCCGTCCAGCGCGTCCCGGAACGAAAACGCCACGCCTTCCAGGACGGCCTGCGTGAGGGCTGCTCGTGTCGTATCCTGCGATAATCCGAGAAAGCCGCCCCGGATTTCCGGATCGTTATACGGTGTTCGCTCTCCGGACAGGTAGGGCAGAAAGATGGCTTCCGACGGGTGTTCGATCCGTTCGGGCAACTCTGCCAGCAGGGCCGTTTCCTCCATTCCCGTGACCCGCGCCCACCAGGCGAGCGACGCGGCGGCTGACAGTGTGACGCCCATCTGGTGCCAGGTGGCGGGGATGGCGTGGCAAAACGCATGGATGGCGGAGCGTGTGCCGGTTCGCAGGCGGTCGGTTGTCACCCACAGGACGCCGGAGGTTCCGAGTGACAGAAACGCGGAGCCGGGGATGATTGCGCCGATTCCGACGGCGCCGGCGGCGTTGTCTCCTGCGCTTCCGGCCAGCACGGGCGGGGTTTTCCATCCCCATTCCGACGCCAGGGCGGGTGTTACATGCCCTGCCGGGTCCGTTCCCTCACACAGGGTCGGCATGGTGGCTTCTGTCAGGTCGCACGCGGCCAGCGCTTCGTCCGACCAGCGTCGGGCTCCGACATCCAGCCATAGCGTGCCGGAGGCGTCGGACATATCTTCGATCATGTCGCCTGTCAGCCGGTAGCGGACCCAGGCTTTCGGCAGCAGGACGTGGCGCGTGGCGGCGAAGATCTCCGGCTCGTGGCGGGCCACCCAGAGGAGTTTCGGCGCGGTAAATCCGGGCATGGCGATATTCGCGCAGACTTCGCGGCTGCGTGGAAACCGGCGTTCGATTTCCGCGCATTCCGCGCCGGCGCGCTGGTCGTTCCACAGGATGCAGGGACGCAGAACCTGGCCGTCTTCATCCAGGAGGACGGCGCCGTGCTGCTGGCCGGACAGGCCGATGCCCCGGACTTTTGCGAATGCGTCCGGCTCTGCTGTCCGCAGCGCGGCGAAACAGCGGAGCACGGCCTGCCACCAGTCCTCCGGGTTCTGTTCGCTCCAGCCGGGGTGCGGGCGGCTGACGGTCAGCCCTTCGGTGCGGGCTGTCACCACTGTCTGTGTCTTGTCGACAAGGACAGCCTTGACGCCGGAAGTTCCCAGATCGATCCCGATATACATCACGCGTTGTTCCGCCCGCAGTTTGTCCTGGATACTGAACCACGTTTTCGTCTGTTTAGCACCGTGCGCCCGGAAGCCGGCGAGACTGTGACACGGGGTGTGCGGGGAGTGGTGATCTTTTTCCGGTACGGGAAATCATAAATAAGACAGGCCGGGCGAATGTCAGCCCTGTCTGGACAGAAAGATGTGTCAATGCTGTAACAGAGAGCGAGACGCGCAAAGCAATACCGGAAGATTACAATGAATTCAGGGCCGCCGGACACATTGAATACTCCGGATACCACTCCCGAATATCAGCGGGATGCGCCGGAAGGGCTGCGTCTCAGCTTTTCCTTGCAGGACAGTATCAATGCGTCGCTCTGGGAAAACAGTGTTCCTGTTCTTCAGGAACTTTCACTTGAAAATCACACGGAGCAGAATTTTCCGCGTCTTGATGTCACCATTGCCTCCGAGCCGCCTCTGATCCGTCCGCGCACATGGCATCTTCAGGATGTTGGCGCGGGAAAATTCTGTGCGATTGGTGGTCTGGAGCTGACGCTCGACGGGGCTGCGCTTCTGAAGCAGACGGAGGCCTCCCGGGCTGAAGTGACTTTTACCGTTATCGCGCCGTCGGAGGCGGACACGGAGGGCACGCCTGAGCCGCTTCTTCGTGACACCACTGTTGTCCGTGTTCTGGCCCGCAACGAATGGGGTGGGCTCTCCGGTATTCCGGATATTCTCGCCGCTTTCGTTCTTCCCAACGATCCGGCTGTCGCCCGTATTCTTCGTGGTGCCTCCACTGTTCTGAAGGAGGCCGAAAAGCCGCATTCGCTGGAGGGGTATCAGGGCAGTAAAGCGCGTGTCTGGGAGCAGGTTCAGGCCATCTGGCATGCTGTCTGCGCGCTCGACATTACATATGTGAATCCGCCGGCTTCTTTTATCGAAAGTGGCCAGCGCATCCGACTTCCCACGCAGATCATGGAGGAAAAACTCGGGACCTGTCTGGATACCGCGCTTCTTTTCGCCTCCTGCCTGGAAGCGGCGGGGCTTCATCCGGTTATCGTGCTGACGAAAGGTCATGCGTTCACCGGTGTCTGGCTGGCTGATACCGATGCCGGTGCTTCTGTCATGCAGGATCTGCCTGCCCTGCGAAACCGTCTGAAGCTTGACGATCTGAAAGTGTTCGAGACCACGCTTGTCACCCTGGCGCGTAAACCTGCTTTCACGGTGGCCTGTGAAAAAGGCGAGCTCAATCTGCGTAATGCAGGCGAGGACGAGGATAATACGTTCCGGGAAGTCATCGACATTCATCGCGCCCGGCTGCGAAAAATTCATCCTCTTTCTTCTCAGGCAGCGCCTTCGGCGACGACGGATGCGGAGGCCGATGAAGAGGGCGCGCAGCTTCCTGTTTTCGACGCGGCGCCGGCTCTGCGTGAAGATGCGCACGAGCAGGCGGAGGATCTGTCTGGTGCGCCTGATGACCGTATCCGGCGCTGGTGCAACCGGCTGCTGGATATGTCGAGCCGGAACCGGCTGCTCAATCTGCCGAAATCAGAGAAGCAGATTATTGAAATCGACTGTCCCGATGCGGAGGAACTGGAAAATATTCTTGCCGGAATGCGGGCGGGTGGCAAGGTAAAGCCTCTTCGTCTCTGTGCCTGGCCTGACATGATGAAGAACGGTGATCCGCGTAATGCGGCTCTGCACCACGAGCGTCATCATGATGAAGCGGCGCTGACTTATGCGAAAGGGTCTCTGCAACGCGGCGAACTTCTGATCGATCGTACTGAGCCGGTGGTTCAGACGGCGCTCACTGAAATCTATCGTCGTGCTCAGGCTGCTGAGCAGGAAGGGGGCTCCAACATTCTCTTTCTGACTGTTGGCGCTCTTGCCTGGACGAAGAAAGATGGTGACAGGCCGTGGCTGGCGCCGTTGATTCTTGTTCCGGTTGTACTGGAACGTCCGAGCGTGAAATCCGGGTTTACGCTCCGTGCTCATGGCGATGACAGTCGGGTCAACATCACCCTGCTGGAAATGCTTCGGACGGAGTATGCCCTGCGTATTCCCGAACTTGAGGGTGACAGTCTGCCGGAGGACGAATCCGGTCTCGATGTCGGGAAAATTATTGAAATCTTCCGGTTGCGTCTGAGAAAAGTTCCCGGGTGGGAGGTGCGGGATCATGTTACGCTGACCACGCTCTCTTTCGCTAAATTCCTGATGTGGAAGGATCTCACGGAGCGTCAGGACAGTCTGCGCTGCAATGATGTCGCGCGTCGGCTTCTGGACGGGGTGACTTCGGATGCCGGTGATCTGTCCGGCGGGACTTTCACGGAGACCGATGGCGGGCTTGACGACACGCTGGCAAAAGCCGGGCTGATCTGCCCCATGGAGGCTGATTCTTCCCAGCTTAAAGCGGTTGCCCGTGCGGCGGCCGGTGAAAACTTTGTTCTCATCGGGCCGCCCGGAACCGGGAAAAGTCAGACGATTACGAACATTATTGCCAATACGCTGGCGCAGGGTCGCACGGTTCTTTTTGTCGCTGAAAAACGGGCGGCTCTGGAAGTTGTCCGCAATCGTCTCAGGCAGATCGATCTGTCTGAATTCTGTCTTGATCTGTTTTCGCCCAAAGCCAGCAAAATGGAGGTTCTGGAACAGCTCGGCAGTGCCCGGGATGTTGCTGATCGTTTCGATGAGTCTTTCTGGACTTACAGCCACACCCAGATCGGCCAGCTTCGTGGTGAGCTTAATGCGTATGTCCATGAGCTTCACAAACGCTGGCGCAACGGGTGGACTCCTTATCGCGGCATTGGCGTCTCCCTGCGGGCTTCGGATGCCCGGCTTATGGATCTGTCTTTTTCATGGTCCGGGCCTGATGCTCATAGTGAAGATGATTACCGGCAGCTTGAGGCGGCTGCTGAAGACCTTGCCGATGTGCATAAACGCATCGGGGACGTGGCGGCTTCTCCCGCGCTTGCCGGTCTTGCCCGCACCGGGTGGGGGCCGCAATGGGAGCAGGATTTTCTGGGTGCCGTCCGGACTCTGCGGGCTGGTCTCGAACGTCTTGTGCCTGTGGCGCGGGATACGCGAAAACTTCTTGGCCTCGACACCGCCTGTTTCTCGCTGTCAGCGCTTCTTCGGACGAACGATCTCTGTAGCCAGATGCTGAATCATGAAGCATCGGCATGGGCTTTTTCGGAAAAAGCGCCTGAAATCCGCGATGTTATTCTGGCTGAGCAGCCTTACGTTACCCGTCATCGTAGTCTGACGGGCGAACTGGAGGCCGGCTGGAAGCCGGAAGTGACCACGCTGCCGCTGGAAGAGCTGCTGAAAACATGGCGCGACGCTAAGGAAAAATCCGTCTTTCAGTTTCTTGCCCGTTCGAAGGCTCAGAAATCCGTGCGGGGCCAGCTTGCTTCTCATGTCACGGGTGAGATTCCGGAAGAGTGCGAAGCCGAGCTGGAACGTCTTGTCGAACTTCAGGCGATTGAAAAACGTCTGGGGGACGCGCCTCATGCCGCGACGGTTGGCGCCGGGCTCTGGCGTGGTCTGGACACTGATTTTGACCGGATCGATGCCTGTCAGACATGGGGTAAAATCACGCGCGCGACACTGGCCGCCTGCGCTCCGGATGTCAGCGCGCTTCTCACTGCCCGCACGCAGCTGACAACGCTGTTGCGGGACGGGCAGGATCTTCTTCAGAGCGGCGGGGCGGCCTGCGCCACGTTTGGGAAATTCAGTTCTGAACTGCAAACGGTCACAGACGCGCTCGATGCGCTCAGCGGGCTGAGTGGCGCCGATGCGGTCGGGCTTGTCGATGCCGGGGCGTCTGACTGGCCTGCTCTTCTTATTGCCAGGCTGGACAGCTGGACCAGTGCGGCGCGTGATCTCCGCGACTGGTGCAACTGGAAACTGACCTGTCAGAAAGCGGTGCGTCTCGGTCTTGCTCCTCTTGTGGAGGCTATTGAGAAGGGGCTGCTTCCGCCGGAACGGACTGTTGAAATCTTCAGGGCGAATTATGCCCGCTGGTGGATTGCCGGGGCTGTTGAGCAGTCTCCTCTTCTGCGCGGCTTCATTGCGGCGACTCATGAGAAAAGTATCGAGCGGTTCAGGGAGCTTGACAGGCAGCTGATGGCGATGGCCTCGCGCATGACCCGTGCGCGGCTTGCCGGGCAGATCCCCGATGAACAGGCGCGCCAGGCTGACCCGGAATACAAGGTGCTGACCCGTGAACTTGCCAAGAAGGCACGGCATCTTCCTGTTCGTCAGCTGGCGGAAAAAATGCCTGGCGCTCTTCGCAGTCTGACCCCCTGTCTGATGATGAGCCCGCTCTCCGTCGCGCAATATCTGCCGCATGACGCGGCGCCTTTCGATCTGGTCATCTTCGACGAGGCCTCGCAGATTCCGACATGGGATGCCATTGGCGTCATCGGTCGGGGGAGGCAGGTCATTGTGGTTGGCGATCCGAAGCAGCTGCCGCCGACAAACTTTTTCGGCAACACGGCGGATGATGAAAGTGACGATCCGGAAAGCGTCGATCTGGAATCTATTCTCGATGAATGTCTTGGCGCCGGTATTCCGCCTGTCTGGCTGACCTGGCATTATCGCAGCCGTCACGAAAGCCTGATCGCTTTTTCGAATCATGCTTATTATCACGGGCAGCTTGTTACATTTCCGTCTCCGGCCACGAAAGACAACGCCGTTTCATTCCGCTTTGTGCCGGATGGCGTTTATATGCGCGGCAGCCAGCGCACCAACCCGGTTGAAGCCCATGCCGTTGTTGCCGAGGCGCTTCGTCTGCTCCGGGACGGCAGCAACCGCACGCTGGGGATTGTCACGTTCAACAGCCAGCAGCAGGCTCTTATCATGGACCTGCTGGAAAAGGCCCGGGGCGATCATCCGGATATCGAACGCTTTTTCGGTGAAGAGGCCGCCGAGCCTGTTCTGATCCGCAATCTTGAAAATGTGCAGGGGGAGGAACGCGATGTCATGCTGTTCTCTCTCACCTTCGGTCCGGATCAGGCGGGCCATATCACGCTCAATTTTGGTGCGCTCAACCGGGATGGCGGAGAACGTCGCCTGAATGTGGCCATTACCCGCGCCCGCGAAAAACTTGTCGTTTTTGGCTCTCTGCGCCCTGAGCAGATCGACCTCAACCGGACCAGTGCGCGTGGTGTGCATGATCTTCGCGGCTTTCTGACCTTCGCCGGACACGGGGCCTCTGCCCTGGTCGGTCTGCCCAAAGGGTCCGTCGGCGATTTCGACAGTATTTTTGAGGAAGAAGTCGCTGCTCTTCTGCGGCAGAAAGGCTGGCAGGTTGTCCCGCAGGTGGGCGTTTCTGCTTTCCGCATTGATCTTGGTGTTGTCGATCCTGAAAGTCCGGCCACTTTTCTGGCCGGTGTCGAATGTGATGGCGCGACGTATCATCGCAGCGCCACGGCCCGCGACCGGGATCGTCTGCGGCAGGGGGTGCTGGAAAAGCTCGGCTGGACCATTCTCCGCATCTGGTCAACGGACTGGTGGACCAACGCGCCGCGTGAATGCGATCGTATCGATATTGCTCTGCGCGCCACGCTGGAAATCAGACAGAAGCAGCGCGCGGAGCAGGCTGAAAAAGATCGTCTGGCGGCGGAGGCTGCTGTTGCTGCCGTGCCTGTGTCCGCCCGGCCGGAGGCTCCCCCGACCGGGGCGGATGTGTCGTTGCCGGAGGCCGGGGCGGTTCCGGAACCGCCGGTTCAAACGCCGCCGGAGCCGCTTTTCGCAAAGGCGCCGGTTCGGGACGATGTTGCGTCTTCTCCGGCTCTCCAGGCCGATCACGATCGCTTTTTCGATGAGGATTACGCGCCTGTGCTGGCGGACCTGATCGCCCGGCATATCGAACAGAACGGGCCGGTCCGGGAGGATCTTCTGGTCAGGTATGTCTCGCGGCTTCATGATTTCGGGCGGGCCGGTTCCGACATTCGTGAGCGCATTACAAACGCCATTCCGTCCGGGCTGCGCCGGACTGACGAGGAGCCGGGCATTTTTCTCTGGCCGGAGTCCGTGTCTCCGGAGAGCGGCATGGTTTTTCCCGCGCCGGCAAAAGGGGAGACGCTCGATCCCGCGACGGTGCCTCTTGCGGTTCTGGCGGCGCGTGCCCGGAGCCATCTGGAAGCCGGGCTTAATCCGGAAGCTGGTCTTCTTGCTCTGCGGGCCGATTGCGGTCTGTCACGCATGAGCGGCGGCACACGCACGCGTCTGGAACAGGCTGTCAGTCTGGCGGCGGAGAGCCGGTCCGACAGGGAGGACGTTCTCTGACCTTCTGGCGCAATGTGATGCGTCTTCCCTGTTGCGGCGTGATACGGCGGGCGGGCCACCGGAAAAACACACAGGGGACAAAAAGCGCGCGGCGAACCGCTCTCTGTCCTGTCACAACGCTGGTCCCGCCCCCCCTGGACAGGGTATAGTCTTTCCAACGGCGGTGTCTTCCGGGGCACTGGCCGCCCAACAACACACCGGTTGGTTCCGTGCTTCTCCTGTTCCTGGGCGTTGTCGCCCTTGTCCTTCTTATTGCCATCAGCATCCTGATTTCTCTCTCCGAAATCTCCTTCGCCGCTGCCAGGGACGTGCGTCTTCGCGCGCGCGCCGATACCGGTGACGAGAGGGCCACTGCTTTTCTTGCACTGCGCCGCAACAGCGGCCAGGTGATGACCGTTCTGCAGATTCTGCTGAATGCGGTTGGCATTCTTGGGGGCATGATCAGTTCGGAAATGCTGGCTCCGCCGATTGCGACGATTCTTGCCGGGTGGGGGCTCGATAAGGCCAGCGCGGAGAGTATTGCTTCCGCCACGGGCTTTATTTTCACCACGGGTGTTTTCGTTCTGTTTGCGGATCTTCTGCCCAAGCGCATTGCGATGAACGCGCCGGACCGCATCGCGCTGTCTGTCGGCTGGTTTCCGGCTGCGGCTTTGCGTGTGCTTTATCCCTTTGTCTGGGTCTTTTCTAAAATCTCCGATGCTCTGCTCAGGGTGCTGAAGATTCCCGCTGCGTCCGCGGTTGAGCCGGTTACGCCGGAAGATCTCCGGGCCATTCTTGCTGCCGGCACCGCTTCAGGCGTGTTGCTGGAGCAGGAACATCAGATGATCCAGAATGTTCTGGGTTTGCAGGATCGTTCGGTCACCTCGGCGATGACGCCGCGTGATGAAATCGTTTATCTCGACATTCAGGAGTCGCCGGAAATTCAGCGCGACAAGGTTCGTGTGCGTCCTTATTCGCGGTATCCGCTGTGCAACGGGGGGCTCGACCATGTGATCGGCTCCATTCGTGCGGAGGACGTTCTTGTTGTTGCCGTGGATTCTCCGACCACGCCGATTTCGAAACTGCGCCGCGACGTGCTCTCTGTTCCCGAGACCCTGAATCTCTGGGACACTCTGGCCCAGTTCGATACGCACGGGGCTGGTTTTGCGCTTGTGGTCAGCGAATACGGCATGATCGTGGGGCTCATCACGTTCAAGGATATTATGGGCGCACTGATGGACGGTCTTGCCAATCCGTTCGAGGAGCAGGCCATTGTCCGTCGTGACGAGAATTCCTGGCTGATCGACGGGGCGGCTCCGATTGGCGATGTGATTCGTGAGCTTGGCGTGGCTGATCTGCCTGACAGCGCGTCCTTTGACACTATCGGTGGGTTTGTCATGCATCGTCTTCGTCGCATGGCCCGCAAAGCCGACCGGATCGACGCTGCCGGGTTCCGTTTTGAAGTGGTTGATGTCGAAGGTTTCCGCATCAACCAGCTTCTTGTGACCCGGCTGGAGCGCAAGGATTAACCGGGGGTTTCACGCTTCTTCGCCGGTTTCCTCCAGGTAGGGCAGCAGGGCGGTCCGGACCCGTGCCAGTTCCTCTTCGACGGCCCTTATCCGGTCTGCCGGTCTGGCCGGACTGTCGGGCGCGCCCCAGCGGCGACAGAGCGCCATAAGCCGGTCGGCGCCGACATTCGCGGCGGCGCTTTTCAGGGCATGGGCTGCATCGGGCAGGCCGTCCATATCTTCTGCTTCGCAGGCGGCTTTCATCTGTCCGACTGTTATTCCGGCATCCTGAAGAAATTCGGCGACCACGTCGGCACGAAAGGCCGCGCCGCCCAGCGTGTCGAGATCCTGCATTGCTTTCCGGTTCACACCGGAGCCGGGGAGTGCGACCACGACGGCATCTCTGGCGGGCGGCGCATCCGGTGCGGGGTCTTTCGCGCTCATATCCGGCTCTGTTTTCGCCGATCCATAGAGGTCGAGCAGGTCGAGCAGTTGTCCGGCGTCAACGGGTTTGAGCAGGAAGGCGTCCATTCCGGCCTCGTGGCAACGCTCCCGGATCAGCGGCGAGGCATCCGCGGTCAGGGCGATGATCGGGGTGTGCTGTCCGTCGGCGGCCTCGCGCAGGCGCCACATTCTGGTCGTCTCGATGCCATTTCGTAACGGCATGTTGACATCCATCAGCACCAGGTCGAACGGTTCATGCTCAAGCGCGTCCAGAGCGGCGTCTCCGTTGCTGACGGAGACCCATTCATGACCGGCCTGCTCCAGAATTTTCGCGGCGACCATGAAGCTGACCAGATAATCTTCCGCGATGAGTACCTTGTATTTTCTACCGTCGTTTTTCATGACCGGCTGCCTGAGTTCTGAATGATCGGGCATAATATGGGTGAGCAGGGTTAATGCGGCGCGTATCCGGTCGGGATGGTCTGTCAGGGAGACTTCGCAGAGCGCCATATCACCTGTCTTGCCGGGATGCGTCTCCTCGTTCCGGACGGGCCCGACAAATGTCAGATGAGGCAGAAGAACCGGAACGGTCCTGAGTCTGTCTTTACAAATGTGTACGGCGAGGGCGGAGGAAGACGGGTCTGTCGCCAGAATGGCGCGTCCGTTCAGTTGCCGAAGCTGTGCGCCGGCTTCTTCGACGGTTTGCACGACTTCTACAAACAGGTTCATACCGCGTAGCTGCCGGAACAGCGTCTTCCGCTGCTCATGCGACCGGGTGAGAAAAATGATCGGAGGCCATTTTCTGTTTTCAGGGCCGGTTATTTTTTCGACATCATAGGTGAACTGGAATCTGCTTCCTTCTCCAGGAGTGCTTTCAGCGGTCAGGCGGCCGCCGTGCAGGTCGACCAGCTTGCGGCAAATCGCAAGTCCGAGCCCTGTTCCGCCAAAACGGGCCGGGACAGTGCCATCCGCCTGGGTAAACGAATCAAAGATATGCGCGATTGCAGAAGGGGGTATCCCGATTCCTGTATCCCGCACCGTGACATGTAGTTCCGTTGTTCCGTCTGGTTTTTCTTTTCCGTCGAGTGCGACGGTAACGGAGCCATGGATCGTGAACTTTACGGCGTTGGAAACTATATTTCGTAAAATATCTTCAAGATGATGTTTATCGCCGTTTGCCCAGGGGGGCACGGATGGCGAGACGGCGCATGTCAGAGTCAGTCCCTTGCGGCGTGCTTCCACATGGAGCATGCCGATGACATGTCTTACGGAGGCCATCACGGCAAAAGGCTGCGTCCGGACGGGCATGCGCCCGTCTTCAAGGCGGGAAAACTCCAGTAATCCGTTGATGGTATTCAGGAGAGACAGACCTGCTTCGTGAATGATGCTGACCATATCAAGCTGTTCGCTGTTCAGCGGTCCGGATTTTAAAATCGGGCCAAGCCCGAGAATGGCGTTTAAGGGTATGCGCAGTTCATGACTGACAGTGGCGACGAAAAATGTTTTGGCCCGACTGGATTCTTCCGCTTTTAGCCGCATTGTCGAGACGAAGCGGGTCAGGGACGCGGCATAAAACGGAATGATCAGCAGGCCGATGACAAGGCCGCCCAGGAGGTGATCTGTGCCGTTCCACATGGGAAGGGACTGACTGGCAAACAGAAAACCGGATGCGCTGAGGATCGAACCTGCCACCAGATATCCGGCGCCGAAGCGAAAACCGTATCCCAGGGTTGTCCAGAGGAAGATCGGATAAAGTGGCGTGGCGGGTGCCCCGCAGGTGCACACGACGAATGTCAGGAATCCCAGATCCCACAGGAACTGGGTCATGCGTCTCGGGATGGATGGGCTGGGGGCAAGCCACACCGCGCCGCCAAAAAGAAAAGAGACCGCCAGGGCAACGCCACAGAGTTTCGCCTGAAACAGTGCTTCCTGTGGCGAGGAATTTCCCAGCAGGTAAATCAGGAGAACATAACATGTGGACAGGAGCGTGATCGAAATCCGGTTCAGGACAACCTGATGCTCTCCGTCTTCGCTCCGGGTCAGCCGGGATAAAGAGGGAGTAGCTGCTGACAGCAAACCCGCGTCGATCATGGCGCCAGTTCAGGCCCCCCTTCGGATGCGCTTATATGGCACATCTGCATTTCATCCCTGTGCGCCGCCTTCATGGAGGTGTGAAACATCTCCGCTATTTTGTCCGCGGGCTGCGGGCGACTGAAATAGTAACCCTGTCCTTCATCGCAGCGCTGCCGCGCCAGCCAGCGCGCCTGTTCCGGGCGCTCGATCCCTTCCGTTGTCACTTTGATTTCGAGTTTGCGGCATAGGTCAATCATCGAACGCACAATGGCCTGATCGGAGGGCGAGTTTTCAATCCGGTCGATAAACGATTTGTCGATTTTGATCCGGTCGATCACGAGCCGGCTCAGATAGGTCAGTGATGCGTAACCGGTGCCGAAATCGTCCACCGCCACGGCGGCGCCGAGTTTGCGGAGATCGGCAAGCTGCTGGTTCGCGGTATCGGTGTTGCCGATCAGGACTGATTCTGTCAGCTCCAGTTCAAGATCGACCGGGTTAATACCGGTGCGTTCGATCACGTCCATGACAAGATTGTGAATGTCCGCCCGGCGGAACAGCACGCCGGACATGTTAACGGCCATCCTGACGGTTATGTCTTCCGCGGTCCAGGCGACCTGCTGACGGCAGGCTTCGTTGAGCACCCATTCGGTGATCGGCACAATCAGCCCGGTTTCTTCGGCGACCGGAAGGAAGGTTGCCGGCAGGAGAAGTGTTCCGTCCGGTCGTTGCCAGCGCAGCAGGGCTTCCACGCCGATAATCTTTCCGGATCTGAGGTCGATCTGGGGTTGATAATGCAGAATGAGTTCGCGGCTGGTGACGACCGATTGCAGATCAAGTTCGATCCGCATGGCGGCGGCTTCGGCGTCTTCCATTTCATGGTGAAACAGCTCGAATGTGTTTCCGCCGGCGGTTTTTGCTTTATACATGGCCATATCGGCACGTTTGAGAAGCATGTCGACCGTTTCGGAGGCGTCCTGGTGAACCACGATGCCGATACTCGCCGTTGTAATCACCACGCTGTCATCCATCGCCGCGTCCGGATGAGTGCTGTCGTCCGGGCCGATGGCGAAGGGCGGGATAAAGGCATCCCGGATGGTCACGGCGCGTTCGCGCGCCTCTTCATGCGGATACGTGCCGGTCAGGCGCAGAACGATACCGAATTCATCGCCGCCGAGGCGGCCAACGACGACGGCGTCCGGGAGCACTGTTTCCAGCCGCCCCGCCACGCTCTTCAGAACGCGGTCGCCGATGCTGTGTCCGAGTGTGTCGTTGATGGCTTTGAAACGATCGAGATCCAGCATGAACAGGGCGAAAGACGGGCTTTTCTTTCCATTCCCGGAAAGGAGGGCCTGAATTGTTTTTTCGATCCTGAGGCGGTTCGGGGTGCCTGTCAGCTGATCGCGATAGGCGAGAAAATGGAGCCTTTCCTGTGCGGCTTTCAGATCTGTAATATCAAGCGATGTCCGCAGCCATAGCGGTGCGTCACTGTGGCTGCCCTCAAGCGGTGTTTCCGATGTCAGAAAAACACGCTCGGCTCCGTAAGTATCCCGGACGATCTCTTCATATCGTGCCTCGCAGCACGGTCTTCTTTCGCCGCAGCAGCCGACGGGAGGCGCTTTCAGTTCCCATCGGGCGGACGCGCAGCGCCTGCCTTCCAGGCCGGGCGGGGCCGGTGAGCCGGTCAGGGCTTCCGGCGTGGACCGCATCGATTCAGCCATGCATCTGTTAACGAAAACAAACTTTCCGCTTTCATCGGTTGCGCTGATCATGGCCGGGACGGTGTCGATCACCTGCAGCAGGTGCTGCCTGCTGCGGCGCAGCAGGGTATTCCGGGCGCGGTGGCTGTCCGCCAGTTCCCGCTCCAGTGCCGTGGCGCGCTGTTTCGCGTGTTTCCGGCTTGTCGCCATATGCAGGAGATTTTTTCCGCGCGAAACAAACTCGCCGTGATCGACCGGAGCCAGCAGAAAATCTGTTGCGCCCGCGCGCAGGGCCTCGAGACGATGCGCGCGGTCTTCATACGCGGTGATGACGATGACCGGGACATCGTGAGCCCAGGGGGTCTCGCGCAGGGCGCTGATGAACTCCGCGCCATCCATGCCTGTCATCCGGAAATCCGTGATGACCATGTCCGGATGGTGGCCGGTGTTAAAATAAGCGAGCGCCTCTTCAGCGGACGCAAATGATTCAACCTTCAGAGCCGGCGCTATTTTTTTGGCCAGGCGACCAAAAACAGCCCGGTTCGCGGACTGGTCGTCCACAATAGCGATCAGTTTCATCTAGCCCTCAGGAAACAGGATCGCAGTGGCAGGCGGGGCTTCAGCGTGCCCGGCCAGCGAAAAAACAGTCAGACAAGCGCGACAGAATCAGTGTGCGTAGTCTGAAGGGCTCTATCATAAACCCCGGTAGGTAACGAAACGCTTAACCACACTATGAAACGGAGCGGAAGGGCGTCGGCCCGCAATGATTTCAGTGCGAATCGCGCTGTCCGACGGCGGCTTTCTGTCGGATTGCGGGCCTGGCGCCCGCGCGGGAGGTTTTCTCCGGCGGCTCCCATCCGAATACGCTCCGGCCGCCATAGCTGTGCGAGGCGGCACGTTCTCCGGCGATATAAGTTTCAAGCGACGGTCCTGAGACTTTCGACTCAAGGCGCCGGGCCTGGGCATCCAGCCGCCGGACGGCTTCCAGCCGCTCGGTGTTGCCGAGCTTTGCTGCTGTAACGGCGTTTTTCAGCATTGTAATCGTCTGGTCATAGACCTCTGTCGGGACGGGGAACGGGTGCCGGTCCTTTCCGCCGTGGGCCATTGAAAACCGGGCGGGATCGGCAAAGCGGCAGGGGGTTCCGTGCACGACCTCGGCGACCTGTGCCAGCGCCTGGACGGTCCGCGCGCCCACGCCCGGGACCAGCAGCAGTTCCTGAAAATCTTTCGGTCCGCATTCGGCGGCGGCGGCCAGTGCGCCGTGCAGGCGGCGGATCATGACGTCGCCGGATCGGACGTCATGATGGTCCGGCATGACCAGATGTGGGAGCGTGGCCTGTTCGGGCTCTTCCGTTCCGCGCCGGAGCAGGGCGATTTCCCGCACCACTGAGTCGGGGCCTGCGTCCAGCAGCAGTTCAAGCTGTGCGCTGCGCGATCCGGCGGCCCGGCGGTCTGCCAGGTTGACGATGTTTCCGGCGGGTTTGCCGTCGATCCCGCTATGCGGGTCTTCCACAAAGCTCCGGAGCCCTTCCGACAGCCAGTGATACCGGCGGGCGTATCCGGTTCCGTCGTTCATGCCCTGCTGGACCACGACCCATCGTCCGTCATCCGCCACGACGAAACTGTGCAGGTAGAGGCTGAAGCCGTCCTGGACCGCCGCGCTGTCCACCTTGGCCACCAGCCGGCTGGCGCGACCGAGGGCGGCACCGTCCAGTCCGGTCACATTGCCGACGGCGATCAGTTCGTCCGGTGTGCGGCGCGAATGGCGGCCCCGTCCGCCGCAGACATGCAGCCCCAGCTCAGCCGAAAGGGGTTCCAGGCCGCGCCGGAGGGCGCCCATCACGCTTGTTGTAATGCCCGATGAGTGCCAGTCCATTCCCATCACGGCGCCGAAGGACTGAAACCAGAACGGGTGGGCCAGGCGGCGCAGAAATTCGTCGCGCCCGTAATGATGAATCACGGCCTGGGTGATGACCGCGCCGAGCCGGCTCATGCGCTCGGCCAGCCATGCCGGCACGCGCCCGCCATGCAGTGGCAGATCGGCACTTCCCGCGCGACGTGTCATAATTTCTCCCGCATGCCATCAGGCCGCCGGCTGTCTGTCCGCCGTGACGCTCTGTGAACATAGCATGAACCCGGGTGAATAAGAACCGGGGGATGTGGTTTTCAGGTGAGGCTGACGTGGTTTGCGGTCACGTGGCGGAAAGCGCGCTCGCGGCAGGTCAGGAGGATGACCTGCATGCGTTTCGCGGCGTCGGCGATGATGTCGATGAGGAGTTCGAGCCGGCCGTCGTCGGAATAGGCGAGGGGGTCGTCGAGGATGAGGGAGACGGGGAGGCCCTGTTCGCGGAGCATGTCGGCGAAGGCGATGCGGGTGAGGATGGCGAGCTGTTCCTGGGTGCCCCGGGAGAGGGTGGTGCAGTCTTCGCTCGTGTCGCCACGGATGAGTGTGTCCAGGGCGAGGTCTTCGCTGAAGCTGAGGTCGGAGCCGGGCATGAGGCGGCTGATGGTCTGTTTCATGCGTTCGGCGACGGGGCCGGTGAAGCGGGCGGAGGTTTCCCTGCGGGCGTCTTCGAGGGTGTTGCGAAGGAGTTTGATGGTTTCGGCGTCTTCCGTGACGCGGTGGAGGGCGGCGCGGGCGGCTTCGACGGCTTCGCGGGCGGCGGCTTCCCGCCCGGCGAGGCCTTTTCCGCCTTCGCTTTCGATGGTGCCTTCGAGTTTTGCGATTTCGGTTTCGAGTTTGCGGCAGGTTTCGCGGGCGGTGCGGACGCGGGCGTCGATGGTGTCGATTTTGCGTTTTATGGTGGTCTGATCGTGGACGGTCGCGTTGCGGGTGGCTTCTTCCAGCGCGGCGGCGCTTTCGGCGGCACGTTTGCCGGCCTGGGCGAGGGTTTCGTTCAGGCTGGCGAAGTCGGGATGTTTTTCGAGTTCGCTGATCCGGGCTGTGGCGTTTGACAGGTCGCTCTGCGCGCCGGCTTCGGCGGCGGCGAAGGGGGCATCTTCTGTTTCCAGCCGGCGCAGGGCTTCGATCGCGCTCTGATGGGTGCCGTCGGCCTTGCTGAGTGTGGTGTCCGCGTGTTCGACGGCGCTGGTCAGGGCGGGGAGATCGGGAGTTTCGGCGGGAGGCTGCGGGTCTTCGGCGGGGAGGCCGGCAATGAAAAGTTTCAGGGCCTGCGGGCCGGGTTTCAGGGCGATGGTGTCATCGGCGGGGGTGGCGGCATCGATGCGGGCCTGGAGTGTGCGACATTCGGCGGTGGCGTCGCGGGCTTTGTCGTTGCGGAGGCGGGCATCGGTGAGGTTGCGGAGGCCGAGGTCTTCCAGCGCCTGATCGCGTTTGCGGCGGGCTTCGGAAAGATCCTGTTCCGCACTCGCTGTACTGGCGGGCGGACGCAGGCGGAGTTCGGTGTTGCCGACGCGGATGGTGGTGTCGCGGGTGATACTGTGCTCGCCGGCCGTGGCGGGCTGGCTGTCGAAGGTGACGGCGGCGGTGTCGCCGGAGAGGGTGAGGCGCGTGGCGCCGACCGTGACGCGGGCCTGGGCTTCGGCGACTCTTTTCTCGTGTTTTTCAAGTTCGGAGAGGATTTCGGGCGGGATCAGGGTCGCGCTGAGTGCGGTGGCCTGCTGAAGTTCCTGCTCCAGTCGGGAGAGTTCGGCGTAGCGGGTTCTGGCTGCGGCGATGGCTTTGTGGCGGCGCAGGGCGTCGTGCTGCTTCTGGCCTTCGGCGAGAGCGGCGCGGGTCTGACGTTGCGCGAGGCGGGCCTGTTCGAGCGTTTCTTTGGTCTGGCTGGTTTTTTCACGGACGGCGACGAGGTCGGTGGCGAGCGTTCTGCGTTTGTCGCGGGCTTTTGTCAGGGCGGCTTCGGTGGCAGCGTGGGTTTTCAGCGCGGTCTGGTGGCGGGTCTGGAGGTCGGTGAGGGCTTTTACGGTGCTGGTGGCGGCTTCTTTCTCGGCGCGGCGGGTGGCGAGGATCTGGCCGGCGGCGCGGGCGATTTCGAGTTCTTTTTCGAGATCTTTGCGCGTCTGAATGTCGGTTTCGTCGGCGATGTCGCGGCTGGCGCGTTTCAGGCCGGCGCGGGCCTGTTCGAGGGCGGTGAAGTTTTCTTCCAGAGCCTGGAGGCGGGCTTTCGCGGTTTCGGCTTCGGTCTGCGCGTCTTCGGCGGTTTTGCGCGCTTCGGTGAGTTTGCCTTTTTCCTTGCCGGTGGCGGTCCAGAACTGATCGTACTGGGTTCCGACGCGGTCATGGACCCGGTTCCAGGCCGGACCCCCGAGGACGGCTCCGACTTCGGCTTCCAGAATGGAGCGGACGGTGTCACGGACGAGAGAGCCGGGGGCGGTGAGGGAGAGGGCTTCGGTCTGGCCGATCCAGAGCAGGCCGAGGATGCCCCAGGATGCGATATCGCCTTTGGTGCTGGTGTCTTTTACGGAGCCGAGCAGGGTATGCAGGCGGGATTCGGCCTCCTCGCCCTGGGCGCGCCCTTCCGGGGAGGTGACCTCGACTGAGGGACTTTTGAGGAAGCGTTTGGTGAGGCTCCAGGGGGCGTTGTCGATGGTGAAATCGACCTGGATTTCCGGCCCGACGCTGTCACCGTGCGGGGCGTAGGAGCGGGTGAGCTGATTTTTCGTGCCGTAGCGGACGAAGAAGGCGGCGCGGAGGGCTTCGAGAAGGGTGGATTTTCCGGTTTCGTTGGGTTCGATGAGGATATTGAGGCCGTCGGTGAGACCGTCGATGGTGACGGGAGCGCGGAATTTGCGAAAGTTTTCGACGGTGATGTGAGAGATGCGGAGGGTCATGCCTGGTCCTCGCGGTTGTATTCGACGAGCAGGCGCTCGAGGGCGCGTCGCGCGATGCGGGCTTCGGGGCCGGCGGACTGGCTGAGTGCGTTCAGTTTCTGCGCGGCGATACCGAGGGTTCCTTCGACATCAAGGGCGGCGAGGTCGTTTTCGGTCGGGCGGCCGACGAGGTTCTCGTCGCGGAGATCGAGAAAACGCAGGCGGTGGGCCAGATCGTTTTCGATTTTCGCGAGGATGGCGACGCGGTCGGTGAGATCGGTGATTCCGGCGAGGGTGAGTTGCAGCAGGGTATTGGGCGCGTCGGTTTCGCTGAGCAGGGCGGCGCAGTCGGCGTCGAAATCGGCGGCGCTGCTGACGGTGCGTTCGCGGATGAGCCAGTGGAATCGTCCGGTGCGCAACGGTGTGACGACGGGGTCCGCGCCGGGGCTGAGTTCGACGAGGAGGGCGTGGCCGGAATTGTTGTTCTGGAAGCGGTCGGTTTCCGGTGTTCCGGCGTACCAGGTTCGGGCATCGATTTTCAGGACGCCGTGCCAGTCGCCGAGGGCGAGGTAGTCGAGGCTGGCGCGGCGGGCGCGGTCGGGGGGGATCTGGTTGTTCGTCTCGCCACGGGAGCCGAAATCACGGATGGAGCCGTGGGCGAGGCCGATGCGCAGCCGGGCGCCGGGTGTTTGTGTGGTGTCGAAGGCTTCGGTGGGGTCGTCGAGATTGTGGCGGTGGGTAAGGGGGGCGGGGAGGAGCCAGGCACCGTCTTCGAGTTCCCGGGGTTCGGGGGTTGTGAGGATGGTGATTCTGTCGCCGGCTTTTGCGCGGACGCGGTCCCACAGGCCGCCGTTGCGGGCGAAATCGTGGTTGCCGGGGAGGAGCCACCAGTGGCAGGGGTGGCGTTCCATGCGGGAGACGGCCTGGACGATGGTGCGGTCTTCGGGGCCTTCGGTATCGAAGATGTCGCCGGCGACGAGGATGTGTCGGGCGCTGTGTTCGGTGGCGGCTTTGCCGAGTGTGTCGATGACATCGAAGCGGGCTTCGGTGAGGGCGGCGCGGAGTTCGGGGGTGAAGCGGCCGTAGGGCTTACCGAGTTGCCAGTCGGCGGTGTGGAGAACCTTCATGAGAGGAAGTCTGTCATGAGGGGGCGGGGGTGGCAATATTGGCGCGGGTTGGGGGCGTGGGGAGCAGGGTTACGCGGCGTGTGCGGGCGGTTGTCGTTCGGGTCCGTAACTTATTTGTGGCGTTGATTCAGGGTGTTACGGATGGTGTGCGTGACCCGGAGGATTGGGGTCAGGTTCGTTCCCTGGCGGCGAGGGCACCGGACGTGGCGGGGTCGGACGAGAGCAGGCTGAAGAGGGTTTCAGTGGCCTGATGCGGCAGCGGAGCGGAAAACAGATTTTCCTTTACGCCGAAATATTCGTAGAAGAAGTCTTTGTTGGTCTCGTTGAACGCGGCGTAAAAATGCTTTTGTCTGGGGTCGCTTATGGCGCCTCCCAGACGGAACATTCTGAAGCTGGAGATGACATAGACCGCGCGGTCTCTTATCCACGAATACTTGCCGTTCCTGTTGTAGCGCGGGAAGACTTTGTTGACCTGGCGTGCCAGGAGCGCCTGGAAGCGTGTCAGGCCTTTATTGTCATGAGTGGATGAAAAATCCAGGCTGTCTGATGGTATTTTCAGGCGGCATATATTCAGAAAATCTTTTCTTATATCTTTGTCGGGGAACAGGTTTGTCCGGAAAATTCTGCGGGTGATGCAGGATTTGCCGAAGCAGGCGGACCATTTATCCAGCATCTTTTTGTAATTGTAATAGTGGGTTTCTGTCTGGTCGTCATTCTGGAAGTCCTGGATTCTGCAGGTATCTCCGCCTTTGATTCCTGTGCTGTACAGGCTTTTTCTGACTTCCGACTGTTCTCTGAAATAGCAGACAATCTGTATGGAGGAAAAATTCCGGTATAGAAAATCGCGCAGTTCCGCGATGTTCTGTTCGCTGGTCATCCTGCGGTGAAAATGCTCGGATGTGATGATCATTGTTGTATGCGACAGGTTCAGCCACCGGATTTCGGCTTCGAAATCATCGAGGAAGGTTGCGAAGCGGGCTTTTTTCCCGGCTTCATCCCGGATGCCCATATCCAGGAGATAGTCATCGATTTCGGGCTGGAACCGCGCGCAGAGTGCCCGGTTATTGCCTTCTCCCAGAACGTGGCTGAGGGCGATGCCGTTACGGGAAAGGGTGGCTTTGTTCTGATACAGCCAGCTCTGGATGGATGTTGTTGCTGTTTTTTCGGTGCCTATATGAAGGACGCATCGCATGTTCCGTCGCCCGGCTGATCTGATTGAAACCGGAACGATCATCTATGCTGGTCAGGTCGGATGCCAGACGGAAACAGTTTCGCTTCGTGGCGATTTGTGTCTGTTGGTTTCGGTTGTGACCGGGGCCGGTTGACCTTCCGGTCAGTCCGGCTCTGGTGCTGAGGTGGATTCCCCTCTTTTGGTTTGTTGCTGAACAAAGTGGTCTGCAAAACTTTGCGACCTCTGCCGGGCGGGCGCTGCCCGGCTTCGGGATCTTTCGGGGCTGGTTTTTCAGCGGTTCAGCAGACTGTGGTGCCGGCTGTAGCTGAAATAAATGACGCCGCCGATGACAAGCCAGACGACGAGACGCAGCCAGGTGAGGCTGTCGAGCGAGGCCATGACGGTGAGGCAGGAGACGATGCCGAGCGCCGGGACGACGGGGCCGCCGGGGACGCGGAATTTTCGTTCCATATCGGGGGCGGTGCGGCGGAGGATGAGGACGCCGGCGCAGACGATGGTGAAGGCGAGCAGGGTTCCGATGGAGGTCATGTGGCCGAGTTCGGTGATGGGCAGGAAGGCGGCCATTGCGCCGGTTGCAACCATGAAAAACAGGTTGGAGAGCCAGGGGGTATGGAAGCGCTTGTGTGTTTTGCTGAAGAGGGCCGGGAGCAGGCCATCTTTTGACATGGCGAAGAAGACGCGGCTCTGGCCGAGCAGCAGGACGAGGAGGACGGAGGTGAAGCCTGCGATGATTCCGAGTTTCACGGCCAGTTTGAGCCAGACGAAGTGGGTTCTGTCGATGGCGGTGGCGACGGGGGCGGCGTCTCCGATCATGTCTTTGTAGTTCACGATGCCGGTGAGGACGAAGGAGAAGGTGACGTAGGCGGCGACGCAGACGAGGAGGCTTCCGATGATGCCGACGGGCATATCGCGTTTGGGGTTTTTCGTTTCCTGGGCGGCGGTGGAGAGGGCGTCGAAGCCGATATAGGCGAAGAAGATGGTGCCGGCGGCGCGCATGACGCCGGAGAAGCCGTAATGGCCGAAGGTTCCGGCGTTGGCGGGGATGAAGGGGTGGTAGTTGGCGGTATTGATATAGGGCAGTCCGAAGCCGATGAAGGCGGCGATGACGGACAGTTTGATGGTGACGATGACGGCGTTGACCTTTGCTGATTCCGAGGTGCCGCGGATGAGGAGGAGGGAGACGAGGACGATGATGAAGGCGGCGGGGACGTTGGCGAGTCCTGCTGCTGTGGTGCCGTCGGGGAGGGTGACGGTCTGGAAGGGGGAGGCGGTGAGGCGTGCGGGGAGGGAGAGCCCCCATCCGCCGAGGAGTGAGGTGACGTAGCCTGACCAGCTGACCGAGACGGTTGCGGCGCCGACGGCGTATTCGAGCACGAGATCCCAGCCGATGATCCAGGCGATGAGTTCGCCCATGGCGACATAGGCGTAGGAGTAGGCGCTGCCGGAGACGGGGATCATGCTGGCGAGTTCGCTGTAGCAGAGGCCGGCGAAGCCGCAGGCGATGGCGGCGATGAAGTAGGACAGTACGACGGCGGGGCCTGCGTTATCGCCGGCGGCGATGCCGGTGAGGGAGAACAGTCCGGCGCCGATGGTGGCGCCGACGCCGAGGGCGACGAGGCTGGCGGGGCCGAGCACGCGTTTCAGGCCGCTGTCATCCGTATCTGTCATCGGTTTGAGGCGGAAGAGTGCGCTCAGGGCGGACGGTCTCGTCGGTTGCGGCATGAAGGTGAGGTCTCCGGGATTATGGTTCGGGGAGTTTGTTACGGCGCTGAATAGCGGCTGTTAAACTGTCTGTCGCGGGGGAACGCAGCTTCGGGTGGGTTTTGCCAATGGTTTTGCTGGTGGTTTTCCGGGCGTGATCGGGCTACAAGCGCGCGGATGGCAAGAGGGACCTGGCTGGTTCGGGGGCCTGCTGCGTAGGTGAAGCTCAGGACAGGGATTATGCAAGTGAGCGAAACGGATCTGCATCGTTTTTTTCGGGCTCCTCTTGGTGAGGTCGATGCGGAAGTTGCTTCCGCCATCGGGGATGAGCTGGTTCGTCAGCGTGACGGGATTGAGCTGATTGCCAGTGAGAACATGGTTTCCGAGGCTGTTCTTCAGGCTCAGGGCAGTGTTCTGACCAACAAATATGCCGAGGGGTATCCGGGGCGTCGCTATTATGGTGGCTGCGTGGATGTCGATAAGGTTGAGGTTCTCGCGATCGAGCGCGTGAAGCGGATTTTTGGCGCGGGTTTTGCGAATGTGCAGCCTCATTCCGGGGCGAATGCCAATCAGGCGGCCTTCATGGCGGTTGTGGCGCCGGGTGACACGGTTCTGGGCATGAGTCTGGCGGCGGGCGGGCATCTGACGCATGGCGCGGCGCCGAACTATTCGGGCAAGTGGTTCAATGCGGTTCAGTATGGCGTGCGTCGCGAGGACGGTCTGCTGGATTATGACGAGATGGAGGCTCTTGCGCGGGAGCATAAGCCGAAGCTGATTGTTGCGGGCAGTTCCGCTTATCCGCGGGTGATTGACTTTGTCCGTTTCCGCAAGGTTGCGGATGAGGTTGGCGCGAAGCTGATGGTGGACATGGCGCATTTCGCCGGTCTGGTGGCGGCGGGTCTGTATCCGAGTCCTTTACCGCATGCGGATGTGGTGACGAGCACGACGCACAAGACGCTGCGCGGGCCGCGTGGTGGCCTGATTCTGACGAATGACGAGGCGCTGGCGAAGAAGATCAATTCGGCGGTGTTCCCTGGTCTGCAGGGCGGGCCGCTGATGCATGTGATCGCGGCGAAGGCGGTTGCGTTTGGTGAGGCGCTGCGTCCGGAGTTTGGTGAGTATCAGAAGGCGGTTGCGGCGAACGCGAAGGTGCTGGGTGAGGTTCTGGTGGATCGCGGTTTCGATCTGGTGACGGGCGGTACTGACAGCCATTTGCTGCTGGTGGATCTGCGTCCGAAGAAGGTGACGGGCAAGATTGCCGAGAAGGCGCTGGAGCGGGCGGGGATTACCGCGAACAAGAACGCGGTTCCGTTTGATCCGGAGAAGCCGGCGGTGACGTCCGGCATTCGTCTGGGCAGCCCGGCGGCGACGGCGCGCGGGTTCCGCGAGGCGGAGTTCCGGGCTGTTGGCGAGATGATTGACGAGGTGCTGACGGCGCTGGCGGCTTCGGGTGGCGAGGGTGACGCGGCGGTGGAGAACGCGGTGCATGCGCGGGTGAAGGCGCTTTGTGCGAAATTCCCGATTTATAGGTGAGGAGAGGGCGCCGCCTGTGAGGGTGGGGCGCTTTTGAGGGTGTGCCCGCCGGATCCTTTGCGGGGTCCGGCTGTTTTTATGTGAGGCGTTCCGCCCCTGTAACGCTCAATAACTGTTACGTGTGACGGAGCGCGTATTTCATCGGGTACAGGTGCTGCTGGCCGGATCGGCCGGGTTTATAGTTCGTTTTTTATGTATTGTCGTGAAATCAGTTGCAGTGCGAAAGCGGGGGTCCGCGCGATTGTATCTGAATAACCTGAGAGCAGGACACCGAGAAATTCAGGAGCATTTTCCATGATGGTGGCGCGGTTTCTCAGTGTTCCGGAAAATGTTTTGATGTAGTCCGCATTTATATTGTGAGTGTTTGTAACCCGATACAGCTCCGATAGCAGCTTTTTTTCTGCCTCTTTGTCTTGCTGGGAGGTGAGAGGTCTCGTGTGGAGAAGCGGTGTGTCATCAATGATGAACATCGCATCAAAATCAATTAATTTCGGCCACAGATTGTCCAGCCCCCAGCCACATCCTGTGTGTCCGAGCGAAAACGTATGAAGGAGCTTTTCAAGGATATCGCGTCGGAAGCATGGTACCATGATTTCAACAAAGCTGGTGTTTCTGAAAAGGAAATTTTTATTCTCAATCGTAATGATATGCGTAAAAAAAGATTGCGACATGAGCGCGGGCTGAGCGATTTTTGCGTTCAGGCAGTGACAGTGAGTGAAGAAGTCCGATATATTTTTCTGACAGGACAGAATATCGTCATCCGCCAGCATGATGTAATCGTAGGCTTTCCAGCCGTCCCATGATTCCAGGAGTGTTTTCAGGCCCGACCATTTCTGCCCCGGGATGATGTCGGTCTGTCTGAGCAGGGGAAGTAAAGCTTCAGGAGTTTTCGTTTCTTCATAAGGACAGCACAGCAGATCCCACTGGCGATCGGAATCTGATATAAAGCTGGTGTGCAGGGAGTTCTTTCCGGTTCTGCAGATGACAAGGTCTCTGGACATTATTATCGCTCGCTTTTATCGAAATTATGATCTGAGAATGGTTGATTTGCCGGGCTCATTTTTTGTGATGCAGAGCGGAGGAAAGCTCGTAAAGGCATTCATTTTTCGATAGTGGTCAGCCATGACATGATCGATCGATGTATTCCGCAGTTTTCTGTCAAGGCCGACATGGTAGAACGAGCGATCGGGAAGGGGGAGGGTTTGGCTGATCAGGTTTCGCGCTCCGGCGGGCGAGATGGCGTAGCCGCAGATTCCAAGGGTCTGGAACAGTTTGAACGGCAGGGATCTGACGTTCATGTTCCTGAAAGTATGGGCGCCTTTCCTGAGTGACTCCTGATCGAACTGGCTGATGCAGTGTGAGATTCCAGGCAGAAGTTCGAAGGTCAGGGTTGTATCGTAATTATTGCCCCAGAGAATGATGTCCCAGTTTTTGGGAAGTTGTGAAATAATGGCTTCAGATTCTTCGGCAAAGTTTCCGCACAGCATGGCGTCATCTTCAAAGATGCAGGCGGGTTCGTTGTTTTCAACGACGGCGTTCCACAGCAGAAGGTGGGACATGGCTGAGCCCAGAGCGCCTTTTGTATAATTCAGATATTCTTCAATGATATTGTTCTGTATCAGTTCCCTGCTATCCAGGTGCCTGCCGTCAATAGCGCTGAACTTTCGGATATCACTGATGTGGCTGTTATCTGATGTAAATTCTGAATACCGGTCCTGATCGCAATCTCTGTTGATGACAATATATTTCATGAAAAACTCCGTATATTTAGATATTATAAAATCATTAAAATTATAAAATATAATTAATTAATTGTAGATTTTTTCGCGGACTTCTTCTGTGCTGTCCGGGGCGGCTGAATCTGCTTTTCTGGCGGGATGAGGGAAGGATGCTCAGGCGGGTTGGGAAGCGGCGAAGTTTCGGGGCTGACTGGAAACTGGGCTGTACACTGGCGAGTGTGGCGGGTGCGGTGAACGCGGCAGGCTTTATGGCTGTTGGTTATTATTCCGCGAATATGACGGGTAATCTTTCGACGCTGACGATGGCGCTTCATCAGCATGATGTGGCTGTTATCGGGACGGGGATCGGTCTGATCTTCTGTTTTGTGTGCGGGGCCAGTCTGGCGACGATTCTGGTGAATGCGGGGCGCAGGCGGCGGCTTGTTTCGGTTTATGCCTGGAGCATTCTGCTGGAGGCGGGGTTGCTTGCGGCCCTGGGTCTTGATGACATTTTTCTGCCGGGTGTGCTGCGGGAGGCTGTTCTGGCTTATGGCCTGAGTTTTCTGATGGGATTACAGAATGCGACGGTGACCCGGATTTCGGATGCCCGTGTGCGTACGACGCATATGACCGGCATGCTGACGGATATCGGGATCGGGATTGTGGACTCATTCGGTGGCGATGAGGCGGCGCGGAAAACGCGAAAAAGGCTGCTGCTTCATACATCTGTTGTTATGAGTTTTGCGCTGGGCGGAACTGCCGGCGCGTTTCTTTATGGCTCGATGGGCGGGCGGTGTTTGCTGGCGTTCGCCGTGGTGCTGGCGGTGGTGTCGGTGCAGGGGATTCGGGGGCGGAGACAGACGGCTGATCTGTGAGAAGGGCCGGGCTGAGTGTTCCGGGGCGGGAATGGTCCGGGGCTGTCAGATCCCGGCAGGGGCTGTGGTGCCTGTGCCGGGGAAACGGTGGTTTGCGGAGAAGGCAGGTGCCGGCCTGCGATCCGGGTGTCGCGGGTTTCCGGAGGTCATTTCGTCAGAACAGGCCGGTTCTTAATTGTGGATGACGAAATGGAGGGCGCCGGCGACGAGGCCGAGGGCGCCGACGCCGGCGAGCCAGAGGCCCGCGAACCAGATGAGTTTGACGGGCAGGCTGTTTTTCGTGTCCTGCATGGTGTTTTTCATCAGTGGTAGCTTTCGCTGTGTTCGTTCACGGTGCCGCGGAACACGTGATAGGCGTAGGCGGTGTAGGCAAGGATCAGCGGCAGCAGGAACATGGAGCCGGCGAGCAGGAAGGCCTGGCTGGCGGGTGGGGATGAGGCCTGCCAGATGGTCATGGCGGGTGGCACGATATAGGGCCAGATATTGATGCCGAGGCCGGTGAAGGAGACGAAGAACCAGGCCAGCGCGCAGAAGAACGGGACACGGCGTGAGGTTTTACCGCGCAGGGCGAGGAACATGACGCCTGTGATGGCGATGACGGCGAGGGGGACGGGGGCGACGAGGAGGATCTGGGGCCAAGCGGTCCAGTTCTGCATGTAGGTGGTGTGCAGGGCGGGGGTCCAGACGGAGACGCCGGCGATCATGACGAGCATGGCGACGGAGAGGATACCGGCCCATTTTCTCATGGTGCTTTGCAGATCGCTTTCGGTGCGCCAGATCAGCCAGGTGGCGCCGAGGAGGGAATAGCCGCAGACGACGGCGAGGCCGCAGAAAATCGGGAAGGGGGCGAGCCAGTCGAGGCTGCTGCCGGCGAATTTATTGTCTTCGACATGGATGCCGGAGACGAGGGTGCCGAGGATGATGCCCTGCATCAGCGTGGCGACGAAAGAGCCGCCGCAGAAGCCGATATCCCAGAGGTTCTGCGCTTTTTCCGTGTGCATGCGGGAGCGGAACTCGAAGCCGACGCCCCGGAGGATGAGGGCGAACAGCATGATGAGCACGGGCAGGTAGAGCGCGGGCAGGATGGTGGCGTAGGCATTGGGGAAGACGCCGTAGAGGGCGGCGCCGCCGAAGATCATCCAGGTTTCATTGCCGTCCCAGACCGGGGCGATGGTCTGGATCATGATGTTGCGGTGTCGCTTGTCGCGTTCGGCGAGGAAAAGTATGCCGAGGCCGAGATCGAAGCCGTCCAGCACGACGTAGATGAAGATGGCGGTGGCGACGAGGACGGCCCACACGATGGGGAGCCAGTAAGCGGCGCCTGTGAGGCCCGTGGTTGCGAGATCCATCGGTTATTCTCCTGAACCGGTGTGACCGGCGGCGGCTGTGTCTGAGACGGCGGCTGCCATGGCGGCGGCGCGCTGCGGATGGTGGGCGTCGGGACCGGGTTCACCGCGATGGGGTTCTTCGGCGAAGCCGCGCAGGAGGATGCTGATTCCGGAGGCGAAGACGATGAAGTAGACCACGACGAAGGCGGCGAGCGTGATGCCGATGCTGGCGCCGGGTACCGGCGAGGCGCTGTCGGCGGTGCGGAGCAGGCCGTAGACCGTGAAGGGCTGACGGCCGACTTCCGTTGTGACCCATCCGCAGAGCAGGGCGATGAAGCCGGCGGGTGTCAGGAACAGGGCGGCCCGGAGGAGGAGCGGGTTTGTCCAGAGCGTGCCTTTCCGGCGCAGCCAGAGGGAGAACAGTCCGGTTCCGGCCATGAGGACGCCGAGCAGGATCATGATTCGGAAGCTGAAGAAGACGACGTAGGAGGGCGCGCGCTGGTCTTTCGGGTAATCCTTCAGGCCGGGGACTTTGCCGCTGAGGCTGTGGGTGAGAATCAGCGATCCGGCGTAGGGGATGGCGATTTTGTAGTGGGTGACCTCATTTTTCATGTCGGGGATGCCGAAGAGCAGTTCGGGGGCGTAGCCTTCGGACTCCCAGTCGCCTTCCATGGCGGCGATTTTGGCGGGCTGGTATTTCAGTGTGTTCAGGCCGTGGGCGTCGCCGGCGAGCATCTGGAGCGGGCCGACGAGGGCGGCCATCCACATGGCCATGGAGAACATGACTTTGACGGCTTCTGTCGGCTGGTTGCCTGTGCGTTTTGCGCGGAGCAGGTGCCAGGCACCGACGCCGGCGACGATGAAGGCGACGGAGAGGAAGGCGGCGAGCGCCATGTGGACGAGGCGGAAAGGGAAGGACGGGTTGAAGACGATGGCGAGCCAGTCTTCGGGGATGAATCGTCCGGTTCCGGGTTCGATGCTGTAGCCGCGCGGGGTCTGCATCCATGAGTTGGAGGAGAGAATCCAGCTCATGGAGATGAGGGTGCCGAGGGAGACGACGCAGGTTGCGAAGAAGTGGAGTTTTTTTCCGACTTTATTCATGCCAAACAGCATGATTCCGAGGAAGCCGGCTTCGAGAAAGAAGGCGGTCATGACTTCGTAGCCGAGGAGCGGGCCGAGGATGGGACCGGCTTTTTGTGCGAACTGCGCCCAGTTGGTGCCGAACTCGTAGGACATGACGAGGCCGGAGACGACGCCCATGCCGAAGACGATGGAGAAGGCGCGGAGCCAGTACTGGAACAGGTCGAGATAGACCTGTTTGTCCGTCTTCAGCCACAGGCCTTCGAGGACGGCGAGGAAGGCGGCCAGTCCGATGGAGAAGGCGGGGAAGACGATATGGAAACCGACTGTAAAAGCGAATTGCAGTCGTGCCAGGAAGATGGCGTCTGCTCCGGTCACGGGATTACTCCGATTTTTGAGAACGTGTACGGTATAAGAGGTGTAATGATACGATTTCAGACGTGATGTATTTAAGAATCGCGTCGTTTTCTGTGGCTTTGTATTGTCAGACTATCCGGTATTCGGGCTGTTTTTTTATGTTCATTTGCAGAAGTTGCGAGATGTTAGGCGGGTGACAGAACTATAACAAACTGTTTCTCGTTATCGCATCATAAGCACAATTTATCATGCGACTGTGCTGTGCGCGGACCGGGTGTGTGGAGAAATTCTTACGGGCGCTCAATACGCGGAACGTCTGCAGTCCGGCAGGGGATGCATCACGAAGTGTTTCATGGTGGGGTCGCGGCTTGCATACTATAACTTTCATAATTTAGTTAATTATGTATATTCGTATTGATATAAGTCATTATCATTTTGGCTGTCAAGCGCGTCTCTGAGTGGGTTCCGGGCGAACAAATTGTTTTGAAAGTGTTTTGAGAAAGCGGAATTGTATCGGAATGATACATTTGCTGATTTGGCACGACTTTCTTTTTTCTCTTCTGTGTCCCTGAGGTCACAGTGATGGATGTCAGGCAGAATGAGGGAACGGAGTGTGAAAGACCGGTTTGCGCCGGTGCGGAAGGGACCGTTGTCTCCGGCCGTCTGTCTTATGGTTCCGTTCCTGCTGGCCGGCGGGGCGGCACGGGCTGAGGCCGGGGGGTATTTCATGCCGCCGGGACAGCCGGGAGAGCGCAAAACGCCGGGGGTCGGTTTAACCGGCCAGGGAAGTGCTGTGGATGCGACGAAGTCGGCGGGGCAGGCTGCTGCTGCGGCTAACAGCCGGATCGCGGCGGAGCAGTATTACGTGACAGCGCTGCGACCGGTTCTGAAACCGGATTTCGGGGCGCATGATTTTTCTCAGGCGGGGCCGTTTACTGTCGAATACTCGGATACGGGTCCGTCACTGTCGGAGCATGGTCGGACAGTGACGTTCGCTTATCCGGTGAAGGGGGTGAAGGGGATGGACCTGACGGTGAACACTTTTGCCGGTCATCGCGACACGAATACGGGGAGCAATGTCGGGTCGGCGGCGCTGACGGCCGGGGTGCGGTTTAAGTGGTAGGGAGGGAGAGGCATTTCCCGGTGCTGAGGCCGGGAAATGAAAGGCATGTTTCAGGCCGGGTCGAGGCCGAGATTGTCTCTTAACGTGGTGCCTGTGTACGCGTCTCTGATAATGCCTCTTTCCCGGAGGCGGGGAAGGACTTCGCTGACAAGCCGGCGGAACTGGGAGGGGTGCTCCAGGTAGATATTCACGGCATCAAAAGCACCTTTTTCAAACCATTCGGTGATTTTGTCCGCGACTGTGGCGGCTGAGCCGATGAATGGGGAGCCTTTGCCCACGCCGGCGGATTTATTACCCTGCTGTGTCTGTTCGATCACCTGCCGTAATGTCAGATTTTCAGAAATGGCCTGTTCGGTGATTTTCTTTGCGCTGGTGTACCAGCTTCGCTCGGCGAATTTCAGCACATCATCGGGAAACGGTGCGTCGGGATCGTAGCGGGTGAAGTCATGCCAGCCGAACAGGCGACCGAATTCTCCGAGTGCCTGTTCGAAGCTGTGGTCGGTTGCGTTGTAATGGCGGGCGATGTCCCGGGCGTGTTCATCGGTATCGCCGATAACGAATTTGATTCCGGGTGCGATCAGCACGCTGTCGGGGTTGCGGCCTGCGCGGGAGGCGCGTTCTCTCAGATCTTCCCGAAACCGGCGGGTTTTTTCGAGGGTTGTGGCGTGGGTGAAAATGACATCGGCGTAGTGTGCGCCGAGGTCGCGGCCGGGCACGGAGTCACCGGCCTGAAAGATGACGGGTTCGCCTTGCGGTGAGCGTTCAATATTAAGCGGTCCGGTAACACTGAAGTATTTTCCTTTATGATTCAGCTGGCGCAGTTTGTCCGGGTTGAGGAATTTTTTCTGTTCGCGGTCGCGGGGCAGGCTGCCTTCTTCGTAGGAGCGCCAGAGGCCGCGTATGACGTCGATGCTTTCCGCTGCCCGTGCGTGGCGTGTTTCGTAATCATAGTGTTCTTCGAGGCTGAAATTTCCGGCGGTACCGGCGTCTCCGGTTGTGACGACGTTCCAGCCGGCGCGGCCATGGCTGATGAGATCGAGCGATGCGAGGCGGCGGGCGATACTGAAAGGATCGTTGTAGGAGGTGCTGAGTGTGCCTGCGAGGCCGATGTGGCGTGTCACGACGGCGAGGGCTGACAGGAGTGTCAGCGGTTCGAGGCGGCTGAGGTAGTGGGGCGGAGACTGAGGCGTGATGAACTGGCTGTCGACGATGAAGATCCAGTCGAATTTTGCGTCTTCGGCCTGTCTGGCGACATCGACATACCAGTCGATATTCACACTTGCATCTGCCGGAATCTCCGGATCGAGCCAGCGGTTATAGGCGCCGGGGCCACCGACGCCGCTTGGAACGAGGCCGAGTCTGAGCTGTTTCTTTGTCATGGCTTCGGTTTTCTCCTGAGTTTCCGGATTTCGTTATGCGATGAGAGGGATTGTGCTCATGTCGCTGCCGGGGGCGAGGATTCCGGCGGCGGTGTAACGGGCGGCGATGTCCTGGAGCGCGGCGATGTCGGACTGGTCCGCGGGACGGATGCTGAATGTTCTGCTGCGCAGAACCTGGGACACGATTTCGACCGGCATGTTCTGCCAGTGTTCCGAGAGGGTCTTTGCCGCTTCGTCCCTGTTGGCGGCAATCCAGGCGGCGGCGTCCTTCAGGGCGGTGCGGATGAGGGGGACGGTTTGCGGATTGTCCCGGACGAAGTTGCGGTTTGCCATGTAATAGCGATTGTACTGCATGCCCGCGGCGGCGCCGTCTGTCAGGACGGCGGCTTCGGGGAGCGCGCGTCCGAATGTGAGGAACGGATCGAACGTGGCCCAGGCATCCACCGATCCGGTTCTGAAGGCCTGGAGGCATCCGGGTTCGGGGAGGAAGATTGTGTGGATATCTGAGAGTTTCAGGTCAGCCTGTTGCAGGGATCTGATGAGGAGATCGAGCGCGCTGCCAGATTTTGCGACGCAGACGGACCGGCCGGCGAGGGCGCGGACGGAGGTGATGTTTCTGTCTTTCCGGGTCAGGATGCCGAGGGCGTGGGGGCTGGGACCTTCCGCGGCGTAGAGGGCGAGGTCGGGGAAAACCCGGTGAATGAAGGTGGGGACGGCTTCCGCGACATCGCTGAGAAAATCGACCTGGCCCATTTCGACAGGCGAATGTCCGAGCGTGCTCCAGACTGTTTCGAATCCGGCATTGTGCAGGGCGGGTTCGAGCAGGTTCCTGGAGCGGGCGATCTGAAACAGGATCGAGGACTCCTGGGCGCTGATGCGCAGGGTGCGCGGGGCGGCGGCCCGCGACGGTTTTGCCGCTGCTGCGAGGAGGGCCGTGATGCCGCCGGCCAGCACCTGTCTTCTGCCGGGGCGCCGGAGTGTTTCTGTTTCTGTCATGAAGTGAGATCCTGTCCTGTCTGTCACAGGGAAAATCCGACGCGCGTGTAATAATAGGAACCGGAAATCGGGATGCCTGATGAGGCGGTGTCGTAAATGGAGTTGCCTTCATAGCGGAGAATGAGCGGGAGCTTGCGGGGGCGGATATTGAACAGGTTGTTGATGCCCAGGGTTACATGCAGGCGGTGTGACATGAAGTGACGCGTGACTTCGAGATCGGTCATCCATCGTGGTTTATTTTCGAACTGTGCGAATTTTTCGATGGAGTACTGAAGCGCTGCCGGTGCGGCGATCTGATATGTCATGTTATCGGTGGTCTGCCCGTAGCGGGTCTGTCGCACGTTGACGTCCCATTCGCCGAGGGTCCACCGGGCATTGAGGATGATTTTGCTGCGGGGCATGGACGTTGTCAGCCAGCTGATGGCCTGGGCGTTCAGGAGGGGCTGTCCGTTTGTGTCGTTCGCCAGATGATGCAGGCGGGTTCTGTTGAGATCGATTCCGGCGGACCAGTCCACGCGGCCGAAGCGACCCAGGCGTGTGACATAGTCGATATTGATGTCGGCGCCCTGTGTGCGGGTGCTGGCGCCGTTTGAAAAATAATTGGCGGTGACGTCGCTGGATTCCAGACCGGCGGGCAGGGAGATCCCGGTCAGCGCTATGGCCTGTTCGGCGATGGCGCCGCTGTAGTTTCCGCCGCCGACGATACGGTCCCGGATGTTGATCTGGTAGACGTCGGCTGTGACGTGCAGGCGTGGGAACGGTTCGAAGACGACGCCAGCGCTGACATTGGTTGAGCGTTCCGGTTTGAGGGCGCTGGCGCCGAGGAGGCGGGCGGCGGCTGAATCGACGGCGAGGCTGCCGGAGGCGCCGGTGGGGGTAACGCTGAGACTGCTGAAATGCTGTTCCGCGAGGGTGGGGGCGCGGAAGCCGTTGCTGATGGTGGCGCGGAATGCCAGACGTTTCGAGACTTCGTAGCGGGCTGAGATTTTACCGCTCTCGGAATTTCCGAAATCCGTATAATGCTCGAAGCGGCCGGCGAAATCGAGATCGAGCTTTCTGACCGGCGAGATATCGACATCGACGTAGCCGGCCCAGACATCGCGGCTCCAGCTTCCGGCGGATTGCGGGGTGAGACCGGGGGCGCCCTGCAGGCCGCCCAGTATCCAGGTCGGGGTATTGCCTGATGTGACCGTATAGGTTTCCAGGCGATGTTCCGCGCCGAAGGCGAGTTTAAGGGGATGTGTCAGAACCCTGAAGGATCTTGTGACGTCGAAATTGTTTGTCCACTGCGCGTTTCTGTAAGCTGCGGTGAAGCCTTTTGTCGGCGTGTAGCCATAGGTTGCGTAATAGCTGAGATTTGCTGAGTTGATGGTTGAGAGTTTGCTTTCATCGGCTCCGTATGTCGTGCTCAGATCCCAGTGGAAGCCGCCGAACAGGTTGTCGCCTGTCATGCCCAGTGTGGCGGCATAATCGTTTTCTTCGTTCACGACGGACGGGTTGAAACCGTAGGGGTAGACTTCGGGCAGTATGGAGGCGACACGGTTGGTCATGTAGTTCTGAATATGCCGGTGCATATAGGTAATGTTCATATAGGCTTTGATGTCATCGGTGATGTCGCGTCCGGCTTCGATGGCGAGGGATTCCCGTGTTTCTTCGGGGAGGCTGAAATTGTAGTCCTGTGGGCGGTAGTTTTTTGAACCGGTGACGTAGTGATCGGCGTGATACATCTGGCCGCTGAGATGAAGATAGCCGTTGCCTGCAAAACCGATGCCGCCATCGGCGTTCAGCTGATAATCCCATCCCGGCGAACCGTAGAGATCGCCGAAAGGATGGGCGCCGCTCTGGAAAGAGGTGTTCAGGCCGTTGGGTGTTTTTTTCAGAATGATGTTGACGACGCCGGCGATGGCGTCTGAGCCGTACATGGCTGCGGCGCCGTCCCGCAGGACTTCGATATGATCGATGGCGGAAATCGGGATGGCGTTGAGATCGACCGGGGTGGCGCCGTGTTCGGGGCCGGAATAGGTGGCGACGACGCCGGTTGCGTGCCGTCTTTTGCCGTCGACCAGCACCAGTACTTCGTTGGGGCTGAGGCCGCGCATTCTGAGGCCGGCGACGATGCCGGAGCCGCCGGTGATGCTGCTGTTGATGGACGGGTCCGTGCGGGTGAGTGCATCGCTGACGTTGAGCGCGCCGGTTCTGGCGAGTTCGGCGGCGGTGATGATATCGATCGGGCTGCTGCTGCTGCGGGCCGTGCGGTGGGCGTCGCGCGTGCCGGTGACGATGAGCTGCTCCGTTTCGGCGACGGGGAGCGAATGGCGCGTGTTTTTTGTTGTCTGACTGATTGTCGCAGCCGGGCCTGGCGCCACAGCGGGCTGGCCCGGGGGCTGTCCGGCGCCGGTCCGGACGGTGGACCTGGTTTTTTTTTCAGTCTTTTTGCCGGCTTTGTCGTTCTGGCTGACCGGGGTGGCCGCGGCGGAAGCTGGCAGTATTGTGTGTTGTACGGCAAGAAGAGTTGCGGTTACGTATAACCGGTGCCGAAACGACCGCATAAAATTACCACCGTCAGAGAGTTATATCGGGGTGTTTGAATAGGTACCGTTCAGGACGTGAACAAACGACATATTTTAATTTTTCGGGTGAGTGATATTTATCAGTAGGGGAAAGTTCCTGTGCCGGGCTGACCTGAGGGTGTGGCGTCCGGAGAGTTTTTTTACGGAGTGCGGGTGTGGGGGTGCGGGAGCGACGTCCGGTTACGTCTGTTGATGTTGCGAAGCGGGCGGGCGTTTCGCAGTCGGCGGTGTCGCGGGCCTTTTCGCGGACGGCGAGTATCGCGCCCGGGACGCGGGAGAAGATTCTGAAGGCGGCGGCCGAGCTCGATTACCGGCCGAACCGGATTCCGGCGATTATGCTGTCGGGCCGGTCCGGGATGGTGGGTGTTGTGGTCGGTGGCCTTTCCAATCCGTTTTATGCGGGGGCGCTGGAGCATCTGGTCTGTTCGCTGAGGGAGCGGGGATTGCAGGTTCTTCTCGTGCATGTGGACGATGCGCTGACTCTGGACGATGCGCTGGAGCAGTTGCTGGGGTATCGGATCGATGCGGTGGTGACGGCCCTGGCGATCGGTTCGAAGGCGGTTGCGAAGGCTCTGGATGCGCTGCGGATTCCGGTGATCTGTTTTAATTCACGCCTGACGGGACAATGGATTTCCACGGTGTCGTCGAACAACCGGGCGGCGGGTGTCGTGGCGGCGCGGGTACTGCGGGAGCGGGGGGTTATGCAGCCGGTCTGGCTGGCCGGGGCGCTGCGGAATGCGGCATCGGTGGCGCGGGGCGAGGGGTTTCGCAGGGGGCTGGGGGCGATGGCTGGCGAACTGGTATCTTTGCAGGGGGCTGACACCTATGAGAGCGGCTACGACGCGGTGAGCGCGATGCTGTTGCGGGGTGTGCGGCCGGACGGGATGTTTTGCAGCAATGACATGATGGCGTGCGGGGCGATCGATGCGTTGTGCGAGCGTGCGGGGCTCAGCTGTTCCCGGGATGTGATGCTGCTGGGATATGACAATATTCCGCAGGGTGCCTGGCGGGCTTACGATCTGACGACGTTCGATCAGGGGGTCGGGCAGCTTGTGAAAACGGCGTGCGAGGTTCTGGCGAACGCCCTGGAGGCAGGCGGGGAGCCGGTTTCGCAAAATATTGTGATTGAGGCGCGGCTGGTGGAGCGGGGGAGTACGGCGGGCGGATGAGAGTTTTCGCTTGCATGATGGGTGTGCCGGGTCTTTGATTGCATAGCTATGCAATTTCTTTGACCGGAGCGCGGCGATGAGCAGCCAGAGTTTTCTCAGTATTCTGACGGGATCTTTTTCAACGCCGTGTGCGGACAATCCGACGGTGGCGATGATTGAGGCGGGATATCGGGCGGCGGGGATCGACGCGCGGTATATCAACTGTGACGTTCGGCCGGACAATCTGGCGGATGCGGTTCTCGGGGCCGTGGCGATGGAGTGGGCGGGATTTAACTGCTCGCTGCCGCATAAAGTGGCGGTCATCGATCATCTGGATGAACTGGCTGAGTCGGCAAAGATTATTGGTGCGGTCAACTGCGTTTCGATTCGGGACGGGAAGCTGATCGGCGATAACACGGACGGGAAGGGTTTTCTGGCGTCTCTGAAGGATGTGACGGACCCGGCCGGAAAACGGGTGCTGCTGCTGGGGGCGGGCGGGGCCGCCCGGGCGATTGCGGTGGAGCTGGGTCTGGCCGGGGCGGCGCATATCATGGTGGTCAATCGCGACCCCGAAAAGGCGGAGACGATTGCGGCGCTGGTGCGGGACAACACGGGGTGTGAGGCGAAGGCATCGGGCTGGGAAGGTGAGGTGAAGGTGCCGGGAGATGTCGGGATTGTGATCAACGCGACGTCGATCGGGCTGGGGGATGCGGAGGCGATGCCGTCGGTCGCCCCGGACACACTGCGGAAAGATCTTGTGGTTGCCGACGTTATTCCGAATCCGCCCCGGACGAAGCTGCTGCGGCAGGCGAAAGAGCGGGGCTGCACGGTTCTGGACGGCTTGGGGATGCTGGTGAATCAGGGTGTGATCGGGGTGGAACTGTGGCTGGGGAAGACGCTGGATGCAGGTGTGATGCAGGAGACGCTTCAGGAAATTTTCGGGGCTGATGCATAGGCTTTCAGGTTTTGCTTCAGGATGTGTGAAGTATCGGGAACTGCCCGATCCCTGTCGGCTGGATGAGGCACCGGACTGTGGCGCCCCTGGCGGGGCTCTGTGACGGGCGGTAGCGGAAGAGGACAGTGTGATGGCGACCGTTCTGAATGATGGGGCCGGATCGGGTCTTCGTGACAAGGCGATGTCCTGTGTTCCCGAATTTGAGGTGCTGGGGGACCGTCGGAAGGCGGCAGCGCGGTATGTGCGGATCGCGGCGGCTGTCGCGGCGGCGGGCGGGCTTCTGTTCGGGTATGACACGGGGATTATTGCGTCGGCTCTGATTTTTGTGACGCAGAGTTTTTCGCTGACGACGGGCGGGCAGGAATGGGTCGCGGCGGCGCTGAATATTGGCGCGATTTTCGGGGCTGTGCTGAGCGGGCCGGTATCGGACCGGTTCGGGCGGCGGCCTGCGGTGATGGCGGCGGCGGTTGTGTTTATTCTGGCGTCGTTTGGTTGCGGGCTGGCGCCGGGGATGGGGACGCTGATTTTCGCGCGGCTGTGGCTGGGGGTGGCGATCGGGGCGACGACGCAGATTGTTCCGGTTTACCTGGCGGAACTGGCGCCGCCCGCGAAGCGGGGCGGGCTGGTTTCGTTGTTTCAGTTTGCTTTTTCCATTGGCCTGCTCACGGCTTTTTTCGTAGGTTATGAACTTTCGGGGGCGCGGGATTGCTGGCGTGCGATGTTCATGCTGGGGGCTGTGCCTGCGGCGTGTCTGGGCGTGGGGATGGTGTTTTTGCCGGAGAGTCCGCGCTGGCTGTTGCATAACGGGCAGGAAAAGCGGGCGGTGGCCATTCTGTACCGGCTGCGGGGCCATTGTGACGAGGTCCGGCGGGAACTCGATGAGGTGCTGGCGGTCGATAAGGCGGAAGCGGGCGGGGGATGGCTGGAGCTGACGCAGGGCTGGGTGCGTCCGGCGCTGGTGGTGGCGCTCGGGATTGCGGCGCTGTCGCAGCTTTCAGGGCCGAATGTGATTGTTTATTATGCTCCCATCATTCTTTCGCAGGCGGGGCTTGGGCACTCGACGGCGTTGCTGACATCGGTTTCGGTGGGGGTGACGTCAGCGATCACGACGGCGATGGGGATTGCGCTGATCGACCGGGTGGGGCGGCGGCGGATGATGCTGGTGATGTTGCCGTTCGCGGCGCTGTCGCTGTTTGTGCTCGGGGGTATTTTTCTGAGTCCGGCGCCGGTTGCGGGGTTTCGTCTGGCGCTGATGGTTGCGTCTTTGCTGGGCTACATCTTTTTCAATTTCGGTTCCCTGTCGGTTGCGGTCTGGCTGGTGGGGTCCGAGGTGTTTCCGCTGGCGGTGCGGAGCCGGGCGATGGGGCTGGCGAGTGCGACGGTCTGGCTGGCGGATACGATTGTCTCGCTGGTGACGCTTTCGCTCGTGAACGCGCTGGGCGCGACGGGGACATTCTGGCTGTTCGGGGCGGTCAATGTTCTGTCGTTTCTGTTTGTCTGGCGGTATGTGCCGGAGACGGCGGGGAGCAGTCTGGAGGAGATTGAGACGTCGTTGCGGGATGGCACATTCCGGCCGGGGCGGTGACGTGACGGGGGGGGCTGTGGTCCAGGGGAGCGGGATGTCCGATTTGTAATGCTGTTCTGACCTGAATCATTCTCCTTTTCTGGTGTGTGGCGCATATCGTTTTACATTGTGGCGCGGGCCGGATGTGCGCGTGCGTGAGCAAAGCGGAGTGAGGCGAATGACGCGGACCGGGAATACATCTCCTGAAAATGCCCATATTTATCTGACTGGCAGCGGGATTGCGGCGCTTGCGAGCGCGGTGTTGCTGATCCGCGATGCGGGTGTGCCGGGCGGGAACATTCACATTCTGGAAAAGGCGCGGGTTGCGGGCGGGGCTCTGGACGGGTCCGGCGATGCGGAGAAGGGGTTTGTGACGCGCGGCGGGCGGATGCATGAGCGGCATTATACCTGTTACTGGGATCTGCTTTCGGGGATTCCTTCTCTTGAGAACCCGGATGTTTCCGTCACGGATGAGACGTTCGAGTTCAATGAGCGGCTGATTGCGCATGGTCAGGCGCGGTTGCTGAGAGCGGGGCGGCGGCTGGATGTGTCCTCTTACGGGCTGTCTCTGATGCAGCAGGGACGGCTTCTGAAACTCATTTATGAATCCGAGGCGTCTCTGGGAGATCGCCGGATTGAGGAGTGGTTTGACGGGGCGTTTTTCGAGACGAATTTCTGGCTGATCTGGTCGACGATGTTCGCGTTTCAGCGCTGGAGCAGTCTGGCTGAGATGCGGCGCTATATGCGGCGTTTCATCCACATGGTGGAAGGGCTGCCGCGACTGGGTGGCATATTACGGACGAAATACGAGCAGTATCATTCGGTGGTTGTGCCGTTGCAGCGCTGGCTGGAGAATAAAGGGGTTGAGTTCCGGTTTGGCGTGGAAGTGGTTGATATCGGATTTGAGATCGCGGGCGGCAGAAAGCGGGCGACGGTTCTGGAGCTTGCGGAGGGCGGGAGTCTTCCGCTGGGTGTGAACGATTATGTGTTCACGACTTTGGGGTCGATCACGGAAAGTTCGGATAACGGGGCGTGGGATCGGGTGCCGGTGCTGAAGGGGCTGGCGGAGTCCGGTGCGTGGAAGTTGTGGAAGAAGATTGCGGCGAAAGATCCGGCTTTTGGAAATCCGTCGGTATTTTGCGATCATATTGACGGGTCGAAATGGTATTCGTTTACGGCGACACTGAAAGACCCTGTTTTTCATGATTATATGGAAGAGTTTTCCGGCAATCTTTCCGGGACCGGCGGGCTGGTGACGCTGACGGATTCGAACTGGCTGATGTCATTTGTTATTGCACGGCAGCCGCATTTTCCGAATCAGCCCCGTGATGTGAAGATTTTCTGGGGATATGGGCTTTATCCGGACCGGAAGGGGAATTTTGTCGACAAAACGATGGCGGAGTGCACGGGAAAGGAAATTCTCGATGAACTCTGGGGGCATCTGAAGATTCAGGATCTGATGAAGCCTTTTGTCGATGAGGGGAAAGTGAACTGCATTCCGGTGGCGATGCCGTTTGTCGATGCGCTGTTCATGACGCGGAAGATCGGGGACCGGCCGGATGTGTTGCCGGAGGGGACGGAGAATTTCGCGTTTCTCGGTCAGTTCGTGGAAGCGCCGCATGACTGTGTGTTTACGGTCGAGTATTCGGTGCGGACGGCGCAGATGGCGGTGTACGGGTTGTTCGATACCGGGAAAGCGGTGAGTCCGGTTTATGATTCGATCCATAATCCGAAATATCTGATTGAGGCGGCGCGGGCGATCAGCCGATAGGACTGGATTCTCGCTTTAACCGACCGGGTTGTTTCAGAGACCTGTGATTTTCGTTTCTTTCGGGGCGATGCTTTACGAGGGGGATGCTGTTGTCAGGCGGGCGAGGCGGACGGCGGTGTGGCTCCGGGCGGTTCGGAAATTGGGAATGACGAGCAGGCAGTTGTCGTAGGGGGTTCGGATTTCGTCCGGGCCGTCCTGCGCGATGAGTGTGCCGCGTTTCGGGATGATCTGGCCGCCGCTGATCGTGGGGAGAAAGGTGAAGCTGGCGGTGCGGGCGACGATACGGTCGGTGACGGTGGCCTGTTGTGGCGGGGGAAGCGCTGTCGCGGCGGCGTTTGTGAGGCCGTTGAGGGCGAGGAAGCGGGTGGTGGTTTCGCGGGTTACGGCGAGGGTGTCGCGGCTCCAGTGCTGGCCGGCTTCGAGGAGGCAGGCGCGGGCCTTTGTGCCGGTGAAATGGTGGCTGTCGATGAGGCGGGGGCCGGTGGCGTGGCCGTGGTCGGAAATGACGAGGGGCGGGGTGGCGATGTCTGTGGCGAGGGAGCGTCCGCCTGCGGCGGGCCCTGCGAGGAGCATGGGGGGCGCCGGCCAGAGCATGGAGTGGAGATCGAGCAGGGTATCGACGGTTTCGATATAGGGCAGGAGGGTGGCGACGCGGTCGCGTTCGAGGGAAGGCTCTGTTGTGGTCAGGAGTTTCCGGCACCAGAGGCGGTTCATGTCGTCATCGACGAAGCGTGAGACGGTGGGGGCGTTGCGGGTGAAGCGGCCGAAGGCGTTCAGGTTGAGGAAGATCAGGGAGAGTGTACCGCGTTTCGGGGTGAAGGCGGCGCGCAGAAGGTCGTCCAGCACGATGGCGCCGGCGTATTCGTTGCCGTGCATGAGGGCTGTGATGGCGATGTGGGGGCCAGGTGCGGGGCCGGTGAGGCGGTGGACGCCGGCGAGGCCGGTATTGCCTTCGCGCCAGGGGGCGAGATCGGGCGGGGTGATTTCGATGGCGAAGCCGGGAATTTTCTGTGGCAGGGGCGGGAGTTTGTCGGACAGGCGAGGGGCCGGAACGCGGATGGGGTTGTCCTGTGGCGGACTGGCCTGCTGTGATCCGGGGACGGGGCCGGACGGGGCGGGAGCGTCCGGGATCATGGAGTATTCCGGGCGGGCACGCAGACGCGGCGGACCATATCGCGGAGGAAGGCGTCGCAGCGGGTGAGCTGGTCGCGGTCGATCCATTCGTCGGGGCGATGGGCCTGTTCGATGCTGCCGGGGCCGCAGACGATACTGTTCATGCCCGCGCGCTGATAGATTCCGGCTTCGGTGCCGTAGGAGACGAAGCCCTCGCCATTGTTGCCGGAGGCGAGGCGGACGGTGGTGACGAGCGGGTCGGTGGGGGCGAGGTCGAGCGGGGGGAGTTCGTTGAGGATTTCGAAGGTGAGTCCGCAGCTGGCGTCGGCGGTTTTCATCCACTGGCCGGTGGTCTGGTTCAGGGCGTTTTCCATGCGGGCGAGCAGGGCGTGGGCGTCGTCGCCGGGGACGGTGCGCCATTCGATCTGGGCTTCGGCGTATTCCGGGATGATATTCAGCGCGGTGCCGCCGTGGGCGATTCCGATCTGGATTGTGGTGTGAGGCGGATCGAAGCCGTCGACCTGGCGGCCTTCGAGGGCGAATCGGCGGGCTTCGGCGGCGACCCAGGCCATGGCCTCGCCCAGGGCGTGCAGGGCGTTGACGCCTTCATCGGGGCGGGACGAGTGGCCTGCCTTGCCGTGGACGGTGAGTCTGACGGCGAGGCGGCCTTTATGGGCGATGACGGGGATCATGAGGGTTGGTTCCCCGACGACGCACCATTCGGGGAGGAGATTGCGCTCCGTGGCGTCTTTCATGGCGACGCGGGCGCCGTCGCAGGTGATTTCCTCATCGAAGGTATAGAGCAGGTGGACGGGTCTGCTCAGAGGCATGCGGACGATGTCGGGGATGGCGGCAAGTGTGCAGGCGACGAAGCTTTTCATGTCGGCGGCGCCGCGCGCAATAAAGTGGTTACCATTTTCCCGCAGAGTGAAGGGATCTGATGTCCAGTCCTGGCCTTCGACGGGGACGGTATCGACGTGACCGGCGAAGGCGAGGCCGCCTTTTGTATGAGGGCCGAGGATGGCGTGGAGGTTGGCTTTTGTTCCGTCCGGATTGTGGCTGAGGGTCCATGACACGCCGTGGGCGTCCATCCACTGACCGATCCAGTTTATGAGTGGCAGATCGGTGCGGTCGCTGGTGGTATCGAAGGACACGAGATGCGCGAGCAGGGCGGCGCTGTCGGTGGTGCCGGCGGCCGGAGTGGTGAGGGTATCGGGCTGTTTCGGGGCATCGTCCATAACGGGGAGTATTCACGTCCGGCGGGATTGCTGCAATCCCGCCGGGTGTATTGCTGTCACGCCGCTGTTTCGGGTAGGGCGGAGCGGGCCTGCGGGTTGCGGAGCGCGGGAAACAGGGGGCTGGACGAGGTAGTGAGCAGGGCATTCCATCCGTTGCACGGTCTCTGGCGGCGTCTTCCGGTCGAACAGAGGCGGCGGGGATTTGCGGCTCTGACGGCTCTGGCGGCGCCGAAAGTGTCGTTGCCGGCGCCGGTGTCCGATGGTCGTGTGATTGTCGGGGGCGAGATCGGGCGGGAGTCCGGGCTGGGCGAGGCGGCGCGGATCATGCTCCGGGCTTACGGGGCGTTCGGGGTTCCGGCGACGGCGCTTCGCGCGGGGTTGCTGGAGGGGACGGATCGTCCCGTGCCGGGGCCGGAGGGCGGGGACGGGCGCGCGGCGCTGGTGCTTTTTGTCAATTCTCCTTTTCTTCCGGCGGTTCTGCTGCGTCTGGGGCGCCGGTTTCTGCGGCATCGCCGGATTATCGGTTACTGGCACTGGGAATTGCCGACGTTGCCGCCGTTATGGCGGGTGGGGGCGGGCTGCGTGCATGAGGTATGGACCTCGTCGCGTTTCAGCGCTCAGGCGCTGGAGGGGCTGGCGCCGGGACGGGTGCGGGTTGTGCCGCATGCTCTGGCGGCGAATCCCGTGCGGCCGGCGGTGATGGACCGGGCGGCGTTCGGGCTGCCGGATGATGCGGTGATCGTACTGGTGTCGTTCAGTCTGGCGTCGAGTTTTGAGCGCAAAAATCCTCTGGCGGCGATCCGGGCGTTTCGGGCGGCGTTCGGGGACCGGTCCGACAGGATGTTGCTGCTGAAGGTGGCGCATGGCGGACAGTATCCGGAGGACATGGCGCGGCTGCGGGCGGCGATGGGCGGGGCCGCGAACATTCGTGTTGAGGAGCGGCTTTTTCCGGCTGATGAGTCTTATGCGCTGATTCACTGCGCGGATATTGTTCTGTCTCTGCATCGGAGCGAGGGGTTCGGTCTGGTTCCGGCGGAGGCCATGCTGCTGGGGCGGACGGTGATTGCGACGGACTGGTCGGCGACATCGGAGTTTCTCTCGGCGGATTGCGGGATTCCGTTGCCGTATCGTCTGATTCCGGCGCGGGATCCGCGCGGGGTTTTTGAGGCGGAGGGGGCGGTCTGGGCGGATGTGGATCTGCATGCGGCGGTGAGCGCGCTGCAGCGGGCGGCGGACGATGTTGCGTTGCGGCAGCGGCTTGGGGGGCGGGCGGCGGAGGTGGCGCGGGAGCGATTTTCCGGGGCGGAGCTGCTGGCGGCGACGCGGGCTTTGTCGCGGTTGCCGGGTCATGTGGCCGCGGGTGATGCCGGGGGGGCGCGTCTGGCTGAGGGGGCCGGATGAGCCGGGTTCTGGTCTGGCAGTGGGGGCGTCGGGGCGCGGGGCCGCGTTTTGCGCTGAATCTCGCGGAAGCGATCGACTCATTGCCGGGGCTGGATGTTGTGCTGTCGTTGTCGGCGCGGGCCGAGATTCTGGCGGGGGATAAAAAAGTCCCTGTCCGGATGCTGCCGATGGAGACGTATGGGAGTCTTCCGGGGCTGCTGATGCGGCTGTTGCAGGCGCCTGTTCTTGTGCCGCACATTATGCGGGCCGTGCGTGCCCGGAGGCCGGATTTTGCAATCTGCGCGATGACCGGGCCGCTCGATCTGCTGATGGCGGTGGCATTGCGGTGTTCGGGCGTGCCGTATGCCGTGGTGGTGCATGATGCGGTGATGCATCCGGGGGACGGGTTTCCGTTGCAGTTCATGTTGCAGCGTCTGCTGCTGTGGCGGGCGGACGTGATGGTGGTGCTGAGCCGGCATGTGGCGGCGCAGTTGCGGCAGCAGCGGGTGTTGCGGGGGCGGGAGATCGTGATGTCTTCGCATCCGCCGTTCGATTATTTTTCCGGCGGGGCGGGGGCTGTTGTTCTGTCGGCCGGGCGCGTGGCGGGGCCGGTGCGGTTTCTGATGTTCGGGCGGCTGCTGACGTATAAGGGGCTGGATCTGCTGGCCGCGGCGCTGGCGATGATGCCGGCGGGGCTGGCTTTTGAATGCCGGATTGTGGGGCACGGGCCTGAATCGGCGGCGCTGCGGGCGCTGGCGGGTCTGCCGCATGTGCGGGTTGAGAATCGATGGGTTCCGGAGAGTGAGATTCCGGCGCTGATTGCCTGGGCGGATGTGATGCTTCTGCCGTATCGCGAGGCGAGTCAGAGCGGGGTCGGGGCGATTGCGCTTTCGGCCGGGCGGTGGGTGGTCTCGACGAATGTCGGGGGGCTGCGGGAGCAGTTTCAGGACCGGTCGCGGGCGCTTTTATGTGAGCCGACGGCGGTGGCGTTCTGTGCGCGGCTGGTGGAGCTGGCGGAGAGGCAGCCGTTATTGCCTGAAGTGCCGGCCGATCCGGGAGAGGGGGGCTGGTCGGCGGTGGCGGCGCGGATGGTTGCGGATATTGAAAAGGCTCTGGTCGGCAGGGCGGCGATGGCGATCTGACGTTTTCCGGGGGTGTTCGGAAAGCTCAAAGAACGCGGCCTGGGTCTGGCTGGTTTCTGTCAAATCTGACCGGGAAATTTTCACAGTCACCGGACCGGCTGAGGGGGAACTGGGCATGGGCACAGGAAACGGGAGGTTCGTCCTGTCTTTGCCCGGACGGCATGCGCCGGAAATAAGAGCTCCGGCTTCTGATGTCATTCGGGTCCGTTATACCGTGGTTTTCCGGGAGTTCAGATCGGTCTGGTCCTCGCCGGTATTTGAAAACAGACTTGCGACCAGTTCCTCTTCATTATTCCTGAGTGTGGAGCCGGATGCTGTGTAGAGAGTTGTCGAAGACGACGAAGAGGCAAGAGTTACTTTTTGATCGCCGTTGACCAGTACTGCGCCCGGCAGGTCCTTCGCGGATGTTCCGTCAAAGCTGCTGTCAGCCGCAATGCGCATCACGCCACCATCGACGGCAAGCAGAACAGCCGGCCCGCTTGCATCGTACATATCCGTGGTGGAGGTTTCAGTGGTGGTCATTGATCCCCGGGCCGTGGTTACGGATGCCGAAGTGCTTGTTGAGGTCTCCGTATCCCCTTTTATCCCGCCCTCGTTTGCCAGAAACTGTTGGGCCAGTACGTAGCCCTGATACAGACTTACTGACATGATCCGATCCTCCTGAAAACATGACGACACCGAATTTTTTGTTCTATTTATTTATTAATAGTTAAATTTATATAGTATAACTGATACAGGCAGCTGGTTCAGGTTCCGTGAGGAGACTGACGATGAGTGATCTGTACTGGTTCACGGATGGCGCGTTTGCGACCCTTTTTCCCGGAAAGCCACGGCAGGGTCTCATATGGATGACCGTCGGGTGTTGAGCGGGGTCATCTTTGTCAATCGGAACGGTCTGCGCCGGGGGGAGATTCCGCGCGGGTATGGCCCGGACAGGACGTTCTGCAACCGCCGGAAACCCTGTGGAAAATCCATCGGATACGGCAGGCGACGCTATAAGCGCCGCAATCGTATCGGGATCATGTTCGGCAGGCTCAGGGAGCGACGGGTCGCCTCGGCTCGCGTTATGACAGAGACCTGACTGTCTTCTTCTCTGAGATCTGTCTCACCGCTGCCATCCTGTTCTGGTGATGATTCCTGACTCCGGGTGTGATGTTTGTTGTGGTATCGGAACGGAACGCCGGTGACATGGACGCGATGCGCGGGTTGTTTTACGACGGGAACGAACGGGCCTGTATTTTTGTGGCCTGCTGTCGTTCCGGGGAGACGTGTGCTGACTGAGTTCTCTTCTTCAGACGTGCCGGCTGGTGGGCGACTTTTGCGGTTTTTTTCGGCTGACCGGAGCCGGCCGCCGGTTACGACGATCGGACGCGAAGTTGTGGCGGCTTGTACCACATTCGGGGCCATGGGCTACGTGATGGTGGTTAATCCGCAGATTCTGTCGGTCACGGGTGTGGACCGGCATGCGCTGATCGTCATTACGGCGCTGGCCGCGATGGTGGGCTCGCTGATGATGGGGCTGGTCGGACGTCTGCCGGTGGCGCTGGCTCCGGCGATGGGCACGAACGCGGTTTTTGCCATGGCTGTGGCGCAGGGGCATGGGATTACCTATGGCACGGCGCTGGCCATGGTGCTGAGCGGCGCGCTGGTTTTCACGTTGTTTTCGGCCACGCGGCTGCGCGAGCATGTGGTGATGGCGTTTCCGGAGGCGGTGCGCACGGGGCTGCAATGCGGGCTGGGGCTGTTTATTGCCCGGATCGGGCTGAGGGGCGGGGGGCTGCTGACGTCGGGCGGACAGTTCGGCGATCTGCGGCAGCCGGCGGTGTTGCTGACTTTCGCGGCAGTTTTGCTGACGCCTGTTCTGGTGGTGCTGCGGGTGCCGGCGGCGATTCTGCTTTCGATTGTGGTGGTGACGCTGGCCGGGCTGTTTGTGCCGGGGGCGAACGGGCTGCCGCTGACGCATCTGCCGTCGGCGCTGCTGCGGGTGCCGCCGTGGCCGTCTGACTATGTCATGGGCTTCGATTTTGCCGGTTTCTTCGGGCATCTTGCGCTGTCGCTGCCGCTGGCGGGGTATTTCTTTCTGGGGGATTTCTTTTCGGCGACGGCGACGCTGATCGGGGTGACACGTCGGGCGGGCCTTATGGATGAGGCCGGACGGATTCCGAATGCGCGGGCGGCTTATCTGGCGGACGGGCTGGGGTCGATTGTCGGGTCCTGTCTGGGGAGTCCGACGGTGGCGGCTTATGTGGAGTCCGCGACCGGTGTGGAGAGCGGGGGCCGCACGGGGCTGGTGGCGGTTCTGGTCGGGCTGTTTTTTGCCCTGGCGACGTTTTTCTGGCCGCTGATCGCGGCGGTTCCGGCGCAGGCGACGACGGCGGCGTTGGTGATGGTGGGGGTGATGATGATGGAGGGTATTCGTCATCTTGACTGTTCACGGCTGGAAAATGTTGTGAGCGCCGTGCTGATCATGCTGCTGACGGTGACGACGGGGAATCTGGTTGTCGGGCTGGCGGCGGGGTCGTTCGCCTATACTCTGATGGCGCTGGTTCTGCGTATCCGGACGGGGCCTGTGCTGCTTCTGACGGATGCGTTGCTGGCGCTTTATCTGATCCTGAGTGCCGTGGCGCTCCACTCCTGACTGATTTTTTCTGACTCTGATCCATTTCCGAGGGGACCGGACATGACTTTTCCGATTGCGACATCTGCGGCTGATCCTGATGCTCCGGCGCTGCGCGACAGGGCGGTGCGTGCGGCGGCGGGGAAGCTGCCGTTCGACGTTCTGCTGAGCGGCGGTCTTGTGGCCGATATGGTGACGGGCGAGCTGCGGGAGGCGGATGTCGGTCTGGTTGGCGCGCTGATTGCGAGCGTTCATCCGCGAGGCAGCCGGCAGGACGCGGCGCGGGTTGTGGCGCTGGACGGCGCGGTTGTGGCGCCGGGGCTGATCGACACGCATCTGCATATTGAAAGTTCGATGATTACGCCCCGGAGTTATGCCGAGGTGGTGGTGCCGCAGGGGACGACGACGATCTGCTGGGACCCGCATGAGGTGGGGAATGTCGGCGGGCTGGAGGCTGTGCGCCGGGCTGTGACGGCCTCGCGGGATCTGCCTTTGCGTATTCTTGTTGAGGCGCCGTCCTGTGTGCCGTCGGCGCCGGGGCTGGAACGGTCGGGGGCGGTGTTCGATGTGGCCGCCATGACGGAGATGCTGTCCTGGCCGGAGGTGATCGGTGTGGCGGAAGTCATGGACATGCGCGGGGTGATCGAGCGGTCCGCGAATATGAGCGGCATTGTTCAGGCGGGGCTGGCGAGCGGCAAGACGGTGTTCGGTCATGCGAGGGATCTGAAGGACGCGCCGTTGCAGGCGTTCTGCGCGGCGGGAGTGGCATCCGATCATGAGCTGACGGGCGAGGCGGATGTGCTGTCCAAGCTGCGAGCCGGGCTGACGATTGAGTTGCGCGGGTCGCATCCGGGGATGGCGATCGAGGCGGTGCGGGCCTTTGAGAAGATCGGGCATGTGCCGCAGACGGTGACGCTGTGTACGGATGATATTTTCCCCGATGATCTTGTGACGAAGGGCGGGATTATCGAGCTGATGCGGGTGCTGGCTGGCGCGGGGATGAAGCCGGTTGATGTATTGCGTTGTGCCACGTTGAATGCGGCGCGCTGGCTGAAGCGGAACGATCTGGGTCTTGTCGCGCCGGGGCGGCGGGCCGATCTGGTGGTGTTCGGCGATCTGGACTCCTTTCCGGTAAGGCGTGTTTTTGTATCGGGCTGTGAGGTGGCGGCTGACGGTGCCATGACCGTGCCGGTGCGGCCGGACACGGAGCTGGCTCCAACGCAGACGATGCGGCTGGCGCCGGTGACGGAGGAGGTGTTCCGCATTCCGGCGCCGGGTGTGTCCGATGGGGGCACGGTGCGGATTCATACTGTGAATACGCCGCGTTTTACGCGATGGGCGGAGCGCGAGGCTGAGGTACGTGACGGTGCGGTGGTGGTGCCGGACGACTGCATTCTGATGGTGGTGTTCAACCGGTATGGCGCGTCGGCGAAGCCGGGGATCGGCGTGCTGGAGGGCTGGGGGGAGTGGCGGGGGGCGTTTGCTACCACGATCCTGCATGACAGCCACAATCTGGCGGTGTTCGGGCGTGATCCGGCTGATCTGGCGGCGGCGGCGAATGCGCTGATTGCGTGTGGCGGTGGCATGGCGGCGGTGATGGGTGGCAGGCCGGTGAGTGTGCTGGATCTGCCGGTATACGGACTGCTGTCGGAGGACCCGCCGGAGATGGTGGCGGAGCGTTTCGCGGCGCTGCGGGCGGCCTCGCTGGAGGTGGCGAGCGGGTTGTCCTATCCGCTGGTGAAGCTGGTGATCGGGGCGAGCCTGGCCTGCAATCCGGGGCCGCATGTGACGGATCTCGGGATCACGGACGGCATGAGCGGGAAGATCGTGACGGACAGTGTGATTGCCGGCGGGGAGGCGGAAGGCGTCGGGGTGTGAGTCTGGCAGGGCTCTGCCCGCACCCGGCAGGGGCCACAGGGCTCTGCACCCCGATTTGTGATGACTAAAAGGTTTCCAGAGGCCCCGGCCTTTGGTGGGTTTCAGGGCAAAGCCCTGAGAAAAGCAGCAACACTTAACGCGAACAGAGGCTCTTTTTTCGTTACGCCTGATCCCGACGGAAGATTTTGTGATCCGAAGCGGGCTCTGTTTGAGCGGCGTGTTGCGGGGAAGGCCGGTCTGAACGTTATCCCCGGCTTGTGCGGGCTGAATGTTCGGGGCGGTTTCGTGGGGCGGACGTGGGGGCGGCCTTCAGGACTCTTGTGAGATTGAAAGACGAGTCAGGCAAAACGCACGTGGCCGCGACCGCAGAATTCGTCCTCGACGGCGAGTGTTTTCAGGATGTCGGGGGAGATGTTGATGCGGTTTTCGGTGAAGGCCGTGAGCAGGGCGGTTCCGGCCGGGGCTGATGTGCGGAGGGTGTGCAGGACGTCCGGTCCCCAGGAGCGGATGAGGTCATGGCACCAGGCTGAGGCGCCGGCGAAGATGTCCTCAACGAGGGTGAGTTCCTGTCGGGGGCGGGTGTCCGGGGCGAATATGGGTTGTGGGAGGCTGGTTTCGCGGGTGTAGCCGATGGTCTGGCCGTGGGGGGCGGTCAGGACGGATTCGATGAAAAGCCCATGTCTGCGGCGGAAGGCTTCGGCATCCGGACCTGTGGCGAAGAGGCCGAAGGCGGTGCCGCCGGAGTTTTCGACAGCGGCGCAGGCGGTTTCCGCGGCCATGTAGAATCCGGTGAGGGGCAGGTTGAAGGTGGTCTGGAGGTGGCGCTGGATTGTGGCGCTGTAGCCGACATCGACGATCCCGTATCCGGGGTGTGTTTCGGGTGTGAGGCCGCAGGCGCGGGCGTAGGCGGTGAGGGCGTCGTGGGAAATGCGGGCCTGAGCGAGGATGTCGTCGCGCAGGAGGAGGGTCAGGTTGCGGACGGTGTCGCGATCTTCCGGGAGTACGACAGTGAGGTGGTGAAGGGGGCTGTCGGGCGGGATTTGGACGCCGAGGCGGGCGGTGAGGAGGCTGGCCATGGTGCCGCGAAAGCCGTCGCCGCTGGTGGTGAGGATATCCGGGTCGAACCGGATGGTCTGTGCGGCGCTGATGGCGACGCGGCGGGAGCAGTGGAAGTGCATCGCGTCGGGGATTTGCAGGGCGTATGTCTCGCGCAGGTCTCTGTAGAGGCGCGACAGGAAATAGCCTTCCCGTGACACGAACAGGAGTTTTTCGGTTCTCTCCGTGGCGGGGTGGGTGATGAGCTGCGCCATGAAGGAGAGGAGCAGGGGGCCGAACAGGGTGCGTCCGACTTCCTCCGGGGTTGTGAGTGTGCGCGGGACGGTCAGACGCCGGTCGGGTGTGCAGGCGAAGGGGGAGGCGAAGAGGTCGCTGACCAGGGGGCCGAGCAGGATGTCGCCGGCGAGGCGGCGTTCTTCCAGGGGCTGATCCGGGGGCAGGCTGGCGGGTGTGACGACGGCGGCGACGTCCGGGCCGATCGGGTTGAGGCGCAGCATGTTGAGGCCGGACATGACGTGGAAGTGGCGGATGCCGAGATCGTCGGCGCGCTGGATGTCGGCGTGTTCGTTGTCGCCGATATGGAGCAGGCCTGAGCTGTCTTCGGCGGCCTGGACGAGATCCCACATATCGCCGCGGTCTTTGCGGGCAAGGCGTTCCGACGAGAGGTAGATCTCGTCGATCAGGGGGAGGATACCGGTGCGTTCCAGGACGGGCGCGATGTCGTCGCGGCTGAGGAAGGTGTCGCTGATGAGAAGGGTGCGCCGGCCCTGTTCGCGGGCGTAGCGCAGGGCGTCGATGATCTCGGGTCGGGGGCGGAGCACGGCGCGGTCGGTTTCGACTTCGAGCTGGCGGGCGATGGTGAGGATGTTCTCGTTCCAGGCGGTGAGGGCGGCCAGGGCGCTGTAGATGTCGTCGAGGCCGACATCGTCGGTCCAGGCGAGGGCTTCGCGGGCGTTGTGTTCGGCCTGTTTGCGCAGGGCGACGAAGGCGGCGGGCGCGGGGGTGAGGTCCGGGAAGCGTCGGGCGAGGCGGGCGGCGACGTAATAATGGATGGTGTCGGGGGTGAGGGCGATGCGGGTGAGCAGAGTGTCGAACAGGTCGAAGGAGACGGTGCCGGCCTGACGGATGGCGGTGCGCAGATCGTCTTCCGAGCGGCGTTCGTACTGATCGAGGTCCATGCGTGAGTGACCGATGCGGATCAGCCCGGCTTCCGGGTCGTATTCATCGGTATGGCAGTCCTGGGAGCGGATGACGGGTTCCAGGATTCGGGTGATGGCGTCAGCGATGTTGCCGTTTTCCGGGATCTCGCGGGGGGTGTCCTCGGCGGGGAAGTCGGCTTCGCTCCAGGGCGTGTTGAGCAGGGGAGCGATGGCGTGGGTGCGCGCCCAGAACTGGCCTTCGGGCGGGTGGCTGAAATAGCCGGACGGCGCGCTGATGTTCATGCGGGCGAGCAGGGGGCGGGCGAGGTGATGGTTGCCGAGCCAGGTGCAGCGCCACCAGGGGGTTCTGGCTGACGGGGTGGTCTGGAGGAGGCCGAGGCGGGGTTCTTCCCGGAAGCGGTTGAGGATGGCGGCGATGGCGTCGGACCGGGACGGGAGGAGGCGGGCCAGGGTTTCGGGGTTTGTGTCTGTATGCAGGTGCAGCATCAGTTCATGGCCGCGCAGCGGGGTGGCGAAGGTGGTGAGGAACGGGCCGAAATGGCTGCCGTGGCGCCTTGCGACCCGGACGAGGACGGGAGCGGCTTTGAGTTCCGCGCGGGCGATACGGGCTTCGATCTCGTGTCGCTTTTCGGTGGTGTCCGTGGTGATGAGCAGGGTGAAGGTTTCGGGGAAGTGGCGGAGTCTGTCGAAGATGGCGTCGAGGATTTCGGGACGAGGGGCGTGGATGGTGACGGCGGCTTTTGGAGCGTCGGGGCGCAGGGGGCGGAGCTCGGTCGGGGCGACGGGGCCGGTGTCGTCGCGGAGCCGTGTGTCGCAGACGCCGTCCACCTGCTGGTTTTCGGCGATGCCGCACCGGAGGTAGTGCAGGAGGCCGTTGAGAGTGCCCGGTTCGAGATTCCAGTAGCGGTCGAAATAGCGTTGCGTGTCGAAGAGGGGGCCGGGGGAGAGGCGGCGGACGGTACCTTCGGTCAGAAAATGGCCGATCAGGTCTTCGGTGTTCCGCTCGTGTTCGGGCAGGCGGGCGCGGTACCAGTCCGGATCGAAGAGGCCTGAGGTCTGAATAAGGGTGTGGGGCGCGTCTGCCTTCCGGGCTGACAGGGCGGCGCGTCTGATGATCTGCATGGAACTTCCCTGGCGGCGTGGTCCGTTGGGGGTGGGATAGCATGCGCGGGCGGGGGTGTCGTCCCGGGGTGGAGGGTGTGGCGGGGGTCAGCGTCGCCTGACGGTGCAGAGCAGGGCGGCGAGCAGGGCTTCCAGGCTGAACAGGCCGATCCATTCGACGAGGGCGGCGCCTGTGTTGTCGCTGCGGGCGATCAGGAGGGCGCACTGGACGGCGAGGCAGAGAAAGCCGGTGAGGCGGAGGGCGCGTCGTTGCGGAAGGGAGAAGCGCGGGGCGGCCTCGCGATATGTTGAGCAGGCGAGGAGCAGGGTGGCGATGAGACCGGTCGGCAGGGCGAGCAGCATGTCAGGCGTGGCGCTGTTTCAGGAGGGATTGCCGGGCGGCCGTGGCGAAGGCTGCGGCGAGAGTGAGGGCGACGAGGGCTATGGCGATATCGACCGGGCGATGCCATGGGGCGCTGAGCAGCGACACGGTGGCGCAGCTCAGGGCGGCGAGGATCAGGAGCGCGGGCCAGGTTTTCGCGGCGGGCCGGAGTGCGGCGATGAGGAGCAGGGCTGCCCAGGTGATGAAGACGGCGCGGATTTCCAGCGTGGCGCGGCTGGCGAGGTCTGAAGGGATAAGGTGGCCGGCGATAAAATAGCTGGCGAAGGCGGTGGGGGTTCCGGCGAGGAAGCCTGCGTTCAGGCGTTCGACGAGCCGGGTGCTGAAGCGGGGAGTCCCGCGGGCGCGGCTGATGGTCCACAGGCGGAGGCCGGTTCCGATAAGGGCTGTCAGCATCAGGCCGGAGATGAAATAGAGCCAGCGAGTGACGGACGGGGCGAAGCGGGCGACGTGCAGGCCGTAGAGGACGTTCCAGGTTGTGATGGCGGGGCGGTGTTCGGTGTGTTCGGCGAGAATGGCGCCGGTGGGACCATCGAAGCTGATGGTGTGGCTGGTGATGCCGATGGTGTCGACGTTGCCGGCGGTGACGGTGATGACGGCGGCCCGGTCGCCGGGGTTTGCGACGACGATCTGTTCGATGCCGGTTTTGCCGAAATGCTGTTCGGCGGTTTGGAGGATGGGGATGACCGGCGCGAGCGGGGCGTGTTTGCCGGAGGCGGGGCGTTCGATGGCGCCCGGATTGAGGTCGTGCTGCGCGGCGGCGGGGTCGGTTCTGTAGACCGCATCGTTACCCCAGGGCATCAGCAGGCTGCCGAGGGTCATGGCACCGGTGAAGACGATCATCAGGTGGAAGGGCAGGGCGATGACGCCGAGGAGATTATGGGCATCGAGCCAGCTTCTCTGGCCTTTGCCGGGCCGGAAGGTGAAGAAATCGGCGAAGAAGCGGCGGTGGGCGACGATGCCGGTGATGAGGGTGAGGAGCAGGGCCATGGCGGCGAGGGCGGCGATGAGGCGGCCCCAGGGGTAGGGGAGCTGGAGTTCGAAATGGAAGCGGTAGAAGAACTCGCCGCCATGGGTGTCGCGGAGTGTGTCGGGACTGCCGGTGACAGGGTCGAGCGGGCGGAGGACGTAGCCGGTTTTGTCGGACCAGAAGGCGAGTGTGAACGGCGCGCGGGGTGTGGGGGCGGAGAGATACCAGGCGGGGGAATGGGGCGCGTGTGTGGTCAGCCAGGCGATGGCGGCGGCTGAGGCGGGCACGGGACTGACGGTTTCGTGTGTGAGTTCGGGGTGCATCCAGACGGTGATTTCCGGTCTGAAGACACTGAGGGTTCCCGAGAGGGCGATGGTGAACGCCAGCCATCCGGTGAGGATGCCGGACCAGTCGTGCAGCCAGGTCATGGCGGGGCGAAAGTTGCGTTTCATGCGGGCGGGGTCATCGGGGGCCGGGGCGGGTCATGCGTGTCTGTTTATCTTCGCCGCTTCAGCCGGGCCAGCAGGCGAGGGAGGCGAGCAGGGCCGCGACCAGGGCAAGGCCGGTGCAGAGGTATTTCAGGCTGTGGACGGCGAAGGCGGTCATCACGACCGGGGGCCAGACGAGCAGGGCGAGGATCATGCCGGTGGTGACGGCGTCGATGCGGGGCATGGGAAACCAGCGGGCGGCGGCGACGGAGATGAGGGCCGCGAGAATGTAGCCGCCGCCGGTGCCGGCCAGAGCGCGGGCGGCGATGTCGAGGCGGTAGCGGGCGGTGGTCATGAGGCTGGTCCTTGCGCGCCGGGGTGTCTGATGAGTGGCTGTGGCCGGCGCTTGTCCGGGCGGGGTTCTGTGTTTGCCGTACCGGCGTCTTTTGTCACGGGGTTTAACCGTAGCGGCGGGTGTTTGCGTTGCGTTTCCAGGGGATCGGGGCCGGGTTCTGTCGTGCTGGCCGGATCGTGGCGGCGCTGGCTCTGACCGGGGTTCAGCACGTTGCGGATATTCATTTCGTGCCGGTTGAGGGGGCGGGCTGTGCTGTTCCGCGTGTGATGTGGCCGCGGTGGGGACGGGTTTTCCGTCACGGTCAAATGAGGGCGGCTTGCTTTCAAGGTCTGTGTCTCACGGGGGCTGATTACTGCCACAAAATGAGAATGGGTCGCAATAGCAAAAAGAGATTTCGGGCAGGGAATGAGCGCCGGGGTGAATTTTTGCGGGGCTGCCTGACGGAGGTTTCGGGTTTCGGGTCCGGATCTGAAAACATGCTGATATGCGGGGGATGGATTACAATCCTGTTTTGTTGTTCGTATCGGGTCTGAATTGTCTTGCGGTGGTCGGTTCGCTTTGGATAACTGGCAGGAGCGCAGAGTGCGGGTTTCCGGTCGGGGTGACCCTGCCGGTGTCGGGAGACGGGGCATGAGCGACAGATCTGAAAGCGTTCTGAGGCAGATGGCCCCTGGCGGGGTGATACGAACGGCCATCAATCTGGGGAATCCGGTTCTGGCGCAGAAAGACGCGGCCACGGGGACGCTTCAGGGTGTGTCGGTGGCGCTGGCCCGTGAAGCTGGGCGCAGGCTGGGTGCGGAGGTAGCGTTTCGGACGTTTGATTCGGCCGGGAAGGTATTTGAGGCTGTGCCGGGCGGGGAGCTGGATCTGATGTTTCTGGCGATCGATCCGGTCCGGGCGACGGAGATTCTGTTTACGTCGCCCTATGTGGTGATTGAAGGGACGTATCTGGTCCGGAAGGCCTCGCCTTTGCGGGATGTGGCGGAGTTTGACCGGGAGGGGGTACGGATCGCGGTTGGCCGGGGGGCGGCTTACGATCTGTATCTGAGTCGGGCACTGCGGCATGCGACGCTGGAGCGGGCGGCGACGTCGGCGGCGGCGATCGATCTGTTTGCGGAGGTGGGGCTGGACGCGGCGGCGGGGGTCAGGCAGCCGTTGCAGGCCTATGCGGCGCGACATCCGGGGTTTCGTGTGATTGACGGTCGGTTTACGGCGATTGAGCAGGCGGCCGGGGTGCCTGTCGGGCGTGAGGCGGCGCGGGCGTGGTTGCAGGCGTTTATCGAGGATGTGAAGGCGTCGGGGTTTGTGGCGGAGGCGCTGGCGGCGAGCGGGCAGGGGTCGGCGAGTGTGGCGCCGGCGTGCGCGGGGTGAGTGTCGTGCTCTGATGGGACGTTTGTTTCGGTGCGGCGGGCTAAAGCCGTTTATTTGTCTCCGGACCGTCTTTGCGGCATGACGGGGCACGATTATCAGACGCTCCACCTTACTTAATCAGCGGGTTTTTTTATGTCAGAACGCCTTCCTCCTGATCCTGGCGAGAGAGCCGTGCCGGTCAGAGCCCTTACACATTCGGGAAATTTTCATCTCGATGAGACGATGGGGTATGTGATTCTTCACTACGCCTTTGCGCCGGAAGGGGATCTGCGCGGTCGGGTTCTCGGTGAAAAATCTCCTGGCGACCGGCTGGAATTCGTACGGACGAGGTCTCCCGAGCGCATTCAGGAGGCTGACATCGTGTTCGATGTGGGCGGTGTGTACGATCCGGCGCGGGGGCGTTTCGATCATCACATGAAGGACAAGCCGCTTCGTGATGACGGTTCTCCTTACAGTGCGGCTGGGTTGCTGTGGAAGGAGTACGGGCTTGCGGCGCTCCGTAATCTTGTCACGACGTCGCTGGACGAGGAGGCGCTGGCGACGCTCTGGCAGAGTCTTGATAAATCGCTGATTCTGCCGATTGATCTGGATGATAACGGTGTGGCGAAGATGGGCAGGCTGTCGCTGGCGGATATTGTCTCGGCCTGTGGTCCGGCCTGGGATACCGCGGAAGTGTATGGTATCGGGGAGGCCCGGAAGAGGGAATCTCTGGGATTTGCGAATGCCGCGACGACGGTGGCGGGGCATCTGGTGAATGTTGTCGACCGGATGAGGGCGGGTCTGAAGGCGACCAGCCGGATTCTGGCGGCTTATGAGGCGGCGGAGGATAAGCGGATTCTCGTTATGGACACGGGGATGCCGACGGAGAAGGTGATTTTCGAACGCGATCTGCCGGTTGTTTATGTCGTGTCGCCGGCGGGGCCTGACCGGTGGAATGTGAAGGCGATTCCGCCGGTTCGCGGAGATTTCGGGCAGCGGGTTTCGCTTCCGGAGGCGTGGCGGGGGCTGGACGGGCAGGCGCTGGCGGAGGTGTCCGGGGTTCCGGACGCGGTGTTTGCGCATCCGGCCCGGTTTATCTGCGGGGCTGCCAGCCGGGAGGGTGCGGTCAGGATGGCGTGTCTGGCGCTGGAAATCGATGCCGCGCTGAAGCCTGCGGGGTGAGGTTTTCAGCCAGGCGTTCCGACTGACGCAACCGGAGGGCTGCCCGGGAGTTTAATGAGCTCCATGGGATGGATGCCTCGTTTTATGTGCGATCAGTTCAGTCGGTCTTTGCTGGTTGTTGCCATTCCTGTTCGTGATGAGGCGGAGAAGATCGGGGTCTGTCTGCTGGCGCTTGCCGGGCAGATGGGGGCGGCTGTCGATCATGTGGTTCTTCTGCTGAATAACTGCACGGACCGGACGCGGAGTGTTGTTGCCGGACTTGCGTCGTCCCTGCCATTTGGTCTGACGGTTGTGGAGCGGACTTATCCGCCGGAACTGGCTCATGCCGGGTCCGCGCGGCGGGAGGCTCTGGCTGTTGCGGCGGAGATAGCCGGGCCGGCGGGATTTTTGTTCACCACGGATGCGGATGGTTGTGTGGCGCCGGACTGGCTGGCGCGCAATCTTGAGGCGTTTGCGGCCGGGGCGGCTGCGGTGTGCGGGCGGGCGGTGATCGATCCGGTGGAGGCGCGCGCGATTCCGGCCTGTCTGCATGAGGATGACGCGGCGGAGGTGGCTTACGGGACGTTGCTCGATCAGATCCATGATCTGGTCGATCCTGACCCTGCTGATCCCTGGCCACGGCATACGGAGCATTCGGGTGCGAGTATTGCGGTGAGTGTTGCGGCGTGGAAGCGGGCGGGCGGGGTTCCGGCTTTGCCGCTTGGCGAGGATCGCGGGTTTATCGCGGCATTGCGGCAGGTGGATCTGCCGCTTCGGCATGCGCCGGATGTTCTGGTGACGGTGTCCGGGCGGACGACCGGGCGGGCGCGGGGCGGGATGGCGGAGACGATTGCCCGCAGAATACGATGTCAGGATGAGATGCTGGATGATGCTCTGGAGCCTGCGGTGGTGTGTCTGCGACGGGCTCAGGCGCGGGTCTGGCTGAAGTCGCTCATGGGGGCGGCCGGGTGGACGGAGGAAACGACGGACAGTTTGCGCGGTCTGGCGGCATTTCTGGTTTTGCCGTTTGAGGATGTCATGGTGCAGACGGAGGCGCATTTTTGCGGGCGGGCCTGGTCGGTGCTGGAGCGGATGAGTCCGGTGTTGCGGCGACAGATGGTCCGGCGTTGCGATCTGGGATGGCAGCGCGCGCAGGCCGAGGCGATCGTGAGAGATCTGATTGTGCGGGAGAGGGTGTTGCCGCTGGTGACGCATTGTCCGCCGGAGGCGGGGAACCGGGTCTCCGTGGGTGAGATGGTCAGGTAAGGCGGTCGAAGCGACAGGTTTCGCGACGGTCGGCGGGGTGAGTGGTCAGACCCTGCGTGCGGCAGAATTCGATGAAGAGATCGGCGGCGGTGTCTCCGGTGCAGGGGGTGTTGGTGGGGCCGGTCCAGTTGACGAGAATGATCGGGGTGTGGGGGCGTCGGATGGCGAGGCAATGCTGTGCGAGATGCAGGATGTCGGCCGGGGCGAGGAAGTAGAGCAGTTCCGAGATCAGAATCAGATCGCAGCTTTCCCGAGGGAGAGTGGGGAACTCATCCGGAAGTCTGGCGCGGCGGAACGTGACATTCGGGAATGTGGCGCAGCGCCGGCGGGCGTGGGTGAGGGCGGTTTCCGCGATATCGACGGCGAGCAGGTGTTTGCAGCGGGGCGTCAGGGAGGCGGTCAGGACGCCGATGGAGCAGCCGAGTTCGAGGGCCTGATCGAACGGGCCGGGGCCGGTGAGGGCAAGCGTGGTTGCGTATTTGTCCTGTTCATACGGGCTGGTTTCGAACCCCCAGGGGTCGGGGTTCTGTTTGTAGAGCTGTTCGAAGACGTTGCGGGGCCAGGTTTTTGCGGTCATGGATGAAGAAAGACCTCGTAAGGGGCATCGAAGATGCTGAGGAGTGTCTCGGGGAGCCGGAAAGCCTGCGGGTCGTCGGTGATGAGGTTGCCGTACTGGCTTTCGTGCAGGTGGATGGCGCGGGTTTTGATGGTCTGGAATGGCGTGATGTCGAGGCGGAAGCCTTTGGGGGGTGGTTCGTCGATGTTTGTTTCGGGCGGGATCAGCCAGCCCCAGACGGGGTAGGCGAAGAGAGCGATGTTAAGGGTGTTGCTGATGGTGACAGCCATTTTCCATGCGGATTCATGATCGCAATGGGGATCGTGTCGCCAGGGCGCGAGGAGTGTGGTGCTGTTCGTGGTGCGGGCAAGTTTTGTGAGGTGGTGAACGGCGTGATCGAAATCCGGGCCGTCATGCGGGGCCTGGGTATCGTGAAGGCGGAGAAAAACAAGGTGGTGATCGGGCAGGCCGAGGCAGGCGGTGGCATTGCGGGCTTCCTGTTCGCGCTGCGCGCGGAGACGGGAAGCGGGCCAGGTGAGGGAGTTGGGATGTGAGCCGGTGCCGTCTGTCAGGATGACGATAACGGGGGGGCGTCCGGCGGCGCAGAGGGTTGCGATAAGGCCGCCGCAGCCGAGGCTTTCGTCATCGGCGTGGGGGACGAGGATCAGGGCGGTGCCGGGGGCGATGTCGTCCGGTGTGCCGACAGGCAGCGTGCGGAAGGCGGTTTGAATCTCTCCGGCTTTCATGATCGCGGCGGGTCGCGGCGGGTGAAATGGGCGGCGGCTTCAGCGAGGGTTTCGTCCGGGGCGGGCTGGCGGAGATAGGTGGCCAGATCGCGCATGATGCGTTCGACGACATTGGATTTGATGAAAGCGGAGAGGCCGAGGCCGCGCTGGGTGAGTTCGAGCACGTCCAGCCCGGCGCGTTCGACGGCGATGCGGGCGAGGTTGACTGTTGCGGCGGCATCGGCGGGGGCGATTGTGTCGTCATCCGCGACGAGCGCGGCTTTGCGGGTCCAGAGGGCGGCGGTTTCGCGGGCGATGAGGGCTTCGCCGATACGGGCGCGCTGATAGGGGTTTGAATCGCGGCCACGGGTAACGAGCTGGGCGCGGAGAAGGGTGACGAGGCGGTCGATGCCGCCGAGCGCGACGGCCATGCCGCGCCAGGCGCCGGCGGAGAATTCGGGCTGGCGGAGATAGTCGCCGGGTTCTCCGACGATGGCATCGGGGGTGGTTCTGAAGCCGGTGAAACTGAAGCGTCCGGTTCCGGAGCCGCGCATGCCTGACAGGCTGACGACGGAGGACGATGTCTGGCGATTGTTGCCGACCGGGACGACCAGCATGCAGGTTCCGCTTTCCGGCAATTCGGCGGTGATGAGGGGGTGGGTGACGTGCAGGGCTCCGGAGGCGAAGGATTTCTCACCTTCAAGTGAGAGGCCTGCTTCTGTGCGGACGAGGCGGACGGGGTTTGTGGTTTCGGTGACCCAGATCCCGCAGAGGGCGCCGTTGCGGATATGTGTGGCGAGCTGGCGGAGATGGGCCGGGGTGCCGTAGCGGGCGACCAGGCGGATGGCGTTGATATGGCCTTCCAGGAGGCGGCCGAGGGGGAGGCTGGCCTCGCCGGTGAGGCGTAGCAGGTGGAGGAGGCCGGTAGCGCCGCCGGGATCGGTGCCGAAACCGCAGCCGTCGAGAGATTTTGGCAGGGCGGCGGAAAGGGCGCCCAGGCTGCGGATGAGGGTGAGGCCGCCGGCGGGAAAACTGCCGTCGCGGTCATTTTCCGTGGCTTCGGCTTCGAGTTCGGGAAGGCAGGCTTTCAGGCTCTCGAAGGGAAAGGTCATTGGTACGGGGGCCTAACCGGAATGGGGATATGTATGAGAAGCGTGAAAAGATGGCGCGGGTTGCATGGCAAGGAAAAAACGACTGTGAATCCGGTCGTGTGCGGGGTGGTGTGATGTATTTTTATCTGGTTTCAGGTTGTTGTTCTGATTAGATACGGAGCGTATTTTTGATATTGCAGTGGTAATAAAATATCAATAAAATTAGTATTAAAGTAAAATTATTATTTATAAATTTCCTTGCGTGTTTAATTTTTTATTTACAAAAATTATGTAATTTAATTGTCTGGGATTTAATTAATTTTCATAGAAGGTAGGTGGTATTTAATGTCAGTGATAATCGGATTCAGAACTCACATCTGGAATGATGACATTGAATATATAGCCCGACGATTAAAAGGAGCGTTTTCAAAAGCTGATTTTGTTATTTTAGCAGATGAAACACACCAGACGTTAGATACGGGATCGCTTCCAAAGATTACTCATACAGCAGATTTTTCAGAGTTCGGATTGCCGTCAGTTCCGGACTGGAATGTGTTATGGCACAATGGTGATTATCCTTTGTATGTTCTGCGTCGGGCATTTCCGGACATTACCCATTATCTTATGGTTGAAAATGATGTTCTCGTTAATTTTGATCTGGATGTATTGTTAGATTATATACAAAAAAACAATATTGATCTGGTTGTTCATCAGATTGAAAAAACGTCTTCTGAATGGGGTGGTTATGCGAGCATAGCTGAATATTTTTCCAACCCGATGAAATGTCTTTTTCCATTTATTGCGATCTCAGGGCGGGCAATAGATGTATTGTATAAAAACAGAATAAATCATGCGCGGATGTTTCTGGAAAAGAAAACTTCTCAGTGGCCTTATTGTGAGGGTTTTATTGCATCATCCATCATGGAGGATGAAAATTTATCAGTAAAAGATATTTCTGAATTTTGCGATCCTGAGCATTATAGTTTTAATGGCTGTTACCATTACCTTGACCGCGAAGCTAATATTCATGGAACAATCTGTCACCCGGTGAGGGGGATCGGTTTTGTTCAGAGGCGTCTGGATGAAGATGGTCCGGATATCATTTTCGATCGCAACTCTGTTCTTCGCAGAGGATTATCAAATTTAAAGCCACGGGATTTTTATAATACGCTTTACAGAGCAGTTGTGGGAACAAAAAGGATAGATAAAGTTAATCAGTTTAATGATATAGCGTTGCAGGAAGGGTGGATTATGAAACCGGAGTCAATCAACCGGGCTCTTGGGGCGAAATCATCTCAGTCTTCTGTTTGTCAGTATTCAAGGGTTCAGGACGTATGTCTTGATGCGGAAGGCGCCGTGAGTGGTGTTCCGGGGAAGGATCATTTTTTTCATACTGATCTGGAATTCTCTCCATGGTGGAAGGCTGAATTGTATCAGTCAGTTAATATAAAGCATATTATTATATATAACCGTTCGATTCATAAAGAAAGAGCTTCAAAAATTCATGTTGAGATTTCGGAAAATGATCAGGACTGGGTAACTGTTGCCTCCTACCCGAATGGAATTATATTTGATGGCATTGGTGGTGTGCCTCTCGTTATCTGTGTGAATAGTATAATGGCGCGATTTATTAAAATAAGTCTTCTTGATGAGAACTTTCTTCATTTAAGTCAGGTCGAGGTGTACGATCAATAGCAGGATTACACTGCATTTAACGTTTTTAGATTCAAAATTTAGATCGGGATTGGGACGGCAGCGGCGCGACGGATTGCCGGGAAAGAGGCCGGAAGAGCCACCGTCTTCAGTGGAGAGCGAATAGTCCGGGCACGTCACCAGAGGAAAGCGCGCGGATCGGGCATCGAAAGTATTTTTAATTTTATGGTTATAAAACCTGCTGGCTGAGGTTCTTGCCAAACCATAGCCAGCAGGTTTTATAAAGAGACTATATTCGGAAGTCTGTGATCCCGGGTGGAATTTGCGGGAATTCTTAAGCGTCAGAAAATAAAATCCTGAAATCTGTCATTTAATAAATCCGGTTCAGATCAGGTTGAATTTTTCCGGGTGCGGGAAAGCCCTTGTCCTATTCCTGCTTCGGTACGAAATCTCCTGTGCTGTAAACGGTTTTTCCGCCTACCATTGTCAGAAGGACATGTGTGCCGGCGATGTCGTTTGCGGGGATGGTGGTGACGTCACGATCCAGGATGATGAGATCAGCGAATTTTCCGGGTTCCAGTGAGCCGGCGACGGTGTCTGAGCGGAGTTCGTAGTTTGAGTTGATGGTGATGGCGCGCAGGACGCTGTTACGGGACAGGCCCGGTTCGGTTCCGAGGGGGCGGGCGTATTGCGGGCCGGCATCGGGAGCATTGGTGCGGGTGACGCCGACTTTCAGGGCGAACCATTCGTTCAGCGGGTCCACGGGCCAGTCGCTGCCGTAGGCGATGCGGGCGCCGGTCTGTTCGAGCAGGGCGGCGGGTTCCATGTCGCGGAACCGGTCCGGGCCGAGATAGTCGCGGGCGCCTTCGATGGTGTCGGGCGCCTGTTTTTCCCACTGGAAGGACAGGACGGGGATGGCATTGAGCTGTTTGTAGCGGGGTCGGTCCGCGGGGTCGACGAGTTCGTCATGGGCGATGGCGGGGCGGAAGGTGTTGCCGGGGAGCGCCTGGCGGGTGGCTTTGATGGCATCGAGGGCGATTCGGACGGCGCCGTCGCCGTCGGCGTGCAGGTGGGGATCGAAGCCTGCCTCCACGACGGCTTTCAGGAGCGGAGCGAGAACTTCGGGCGGGAAGTAGGGGGCCGGGCCGTATGAGGTGCCGGGCCGCCAGTCGGGATGGGTCGCCGTGCCTTTATTGACGAAATAGGGCGCGAGGACGCGGCCGGTCAGGGCCGGGGCGCTGATGACGCCGTCCATGAAAAACTTGACGTTGCGGACGGTGATGGCTGGCGCGGTTTGCAGGGGGCCCTGATCATATTGTGCGGCGATGTCGCGCAGGCGGCGGATGTTGCCGTCAATGTCTTTTGCCTCGCCGGGGGAGATGAGGGGAGCGAAGTGGGCGCGGGCAGTGAGGTGGCCGCTTTTTTGCAGGGCGGAGAAGGCGGAGAGGTCTTCGGTGAGGGCCCAGGCGTCCAGGAAGCCGGTGATGCCCTGGGCGCGCATGGCTTTGAGGGCGGCGTCGGCGGCGGCGATGTCATCCTGCGCGGTGGGTTTCGGGAGGACGGCTTGCATGAGGGTCTGGGCGGTGTCTTCCAGGTTTCCGGCTGGCTGGCCGCTGGAGTCGTGGACGATTTCGCCGCCTGCGGGGGCCTGGGTTTGCGCGGTGATGCCGGCGGCTTTGAGCGCGGCGGAGTTGGCGAGGATGGAGTGGCCGAAGGTGGAGAGCACGATGATGGGGTGCTGGCTGTCGACGGTGTCCAGGGCCTGTTTTGTCAGCCGTGTGCCTTCCGGTTTCATGGCTTCCTGGAACCAGTTGCGGACGATGAGCCAGCCGTCGGTGGTGTGCATGGCGGGACTGGCGGCGCATGTCCGGATGCGGCTGGTGAACTCGCCGGCGGTGAGGGCGAGGTAATCGAGTGAGCAGCCGACGAGGTTCCGGCCGCCATGGAGCGGGTGCATGTGGCCGTCGGTGAGGCCGGGCATGACCATATGGCCTTTCAGGTCGATGCGTTTTGTGTGGGGGCCTGCATGGGCGGGGGCGTCCCGGTCGGAGCCGGTCCAGGTGATGCGGCCGTTGCTGATGGCGAGGGCCTGGCGGACGCTGTTCCCGCTGTCGATTGTGTGGATGGCGCCGTTGGTGAGGAGGATGTCGGCGGGGGGTGTTGCGGCCTGTGTGGTGGCGATGTGCGCGGTGGTGGCGAGGAGAGCGGTCGTGAAGAGGGCGGTGAGGCGGTGCATGAGTGGGTCCGGTGCGGTGGAGCGGGGAGAAATGTGTCGGTCGGGTCTTTGGGGACGTCTGAAAAGGCGGACGCGTTATTCTGTTACAGAAACGATAACGGGAAATTTGCCGGAGTTACAGCCCGATTGGAGTAACGGCCGGAATATTCCGGATGAGTTTGCCGGGTGCGGCGGGGCTGGCGCCCTGGACGGTTCTGTCCGGCTGCGTTTCGGTCGGTCCGCTTTTCCGGAGTGGTCGGATCGCGGGTGTCTGACCGGGACGAGACGGTGAATCGCCATCAGGCTATGCGGTGGGCCTGATTTAAGGGGATCAGGAAAGACCTTCGCCGGGGCCGTCGGGCGGGATGAAGCAGCGGTATTGCTCGCTGCGGATTGTGTCGCTGAGGAGGAGGAGGCGGGCTTCGCCGGGCCAGGTCGGGCCTTCGAGCCAGCCGCCGCCGGTGAGGACGCGCCGGATGCTGGTTCCGGAGAATGTGAGGGCTTTGAAAGAGGGATCGAGGGCGATCACGTCCGGGTCGGGGAGGCAGCCGGTCGAGGCTGTTCCGCCCCGACTTCGGGGTGGCCAGGTGGTGACATCGGGGGGCTGGCTTTGCGGGGTTGCCGCGGAGGCGGTTGTGCAGGTCCGGCCCGCGATGGTGGCGCTCAGTGTGCCTGTGAGGAAAGCGCGTCGTCCTGAAAGCATCGTGCTGTAAGTCTCCGGGTCTTTCTGGTGAGGCTGCTTTTTGTGGTGGCAGCGCGACCTGATTCTCTCCGGCCGAGGGTCGGTGGATGTTCGGTCCTCGTCAGGGAAAGCGGGTGCAACAGCCTGTGAGATGACTGGCCCGGCTTCTGTTTCGGGGTGGCCGGGCGGGTGCATCTTTCCGGGCGTACTTTTCTTTGCGTGACGGTTCGGGCAGCATATGCGGCATGAGCGATATGTCTGAAAAACTGATTTCTCCCTTGCTTCCTCTGGTTCGCAGGCTGGATGCGGAGCAGGCCCACCGGCTGGCGATCGACGCGCTGATGCTCGGGGTGGGGGTTCCGCCTGTGTCTGTCAAAGACGATCCGGCGCTGGCGATCCGGACGCTGGGGATGCGGTTTCCCAATCCGATCGGGATTGCGGCCGGGTTCGACAAGGATGCGCGTGTGCTGCGTCCGCTGGCGCGGCTGGGATTCGGGTTTGTTGAGGCCGGGACGGTAACGCCGCTTCCGCAGTCGGGCAATCCGAAGCCGCGTCTGTTCCGTCTGGTGGAAGATCGGGCGATTATTAACCGGATGGGGTTTAACAATCAGGGTATTGACCGGGTTGCGGTGCGGCTGGCGCGGCTGTTCCGGGGTCGGGCGCGGCATCCGATGGTGCCGGTGGGCGCGAATATCGGGATCAACAAGAGCGGCGCGGACCCGGAGCGGGATTATCCGGAGCTGATCCGGCGAGTGAAGCCTTATGTGGACTATATCGTTCTGAACCTGTCCTCGCCGAACACGCCGGGTTTGCGGGCGTTGCAGGGATCGGAGCGTCTGGCGGGGCTGCTGTCGGCGATTGCGGCGCAGCATGCGGAGCGGCCGCCTTTGCTGATCAAGCTGGCGCCGGATCTGTCTGCGGAGGAACTGGGGCCGATTGTGGAGGCGGCTGTGGCTGGCGGCGCGCAGGGGCTGATTATCGGCAATACGACGCTGGCGCGGCCCTCCGGACTGCGGAGTTCGCATGCGTCCGAGGCGGGCGGCTTGTCGGGGAGGCCTCTGAAGCAGAAGGCGCTGGAGGTTCTGCGTGAGGTGGCGCGGCAGGCGGACGGGCGGCTGGCACTGGTTGGTTGCGGCGGGATTGAGACGGGCACGGATATTGTTGCGCGGATACGGGCCGGGGCGGATCTGGTGCAGGTTTACACGGCGTTTGCTTATGACGGCCCGGCCTTGCTCGGGCGTCTGAAGCGGGAGGTTCTTACGATCCTGCGGGAGCAGGGGGTTGAGTCTCTCGGGGATCTGAAAGGTGCTGATGTGGGGGTGCGGTTATGAGCGGGCGTCGGATGGAGGTTTTGTCGGGCGTTTCAGCGCTGGCTGACCGGTATGACGGGTATGTCGTTGATCTCTGGGGAACGGTGCATGACGGGGTGCAGCCGTATCCGGGGGCGGTTGACTGTCTGAAGGCGTTACGCGCGGCGGGGAAGCGGGTTGTGCTGCTTTCGAATGCGCCGCGTCCGGCGGCGGTGATCCGAGAGCAGCTTGCGGGTCTTGGCGTTGATGAAGGGCTTTATGACGGGGTGATGACGTCGGGGCAGTTTACCTGGCAGTTGTTATCTTCGCGTGGAGATAAAGCATTTTATAAAGACTGGCCGTGGCTTGAGGGGATCGGGTCACGGGTGCTGCATCTTGGCGGCGACCATGATCTGTCTCTGTTAGAGGGGCTGGGTCTGACGCTTGCGGATCATCCGGGTGATGCGGATTTTGTTCTGAACACGGGGCCGGACGAGCGGCGGGGCAAGACGGATATTGAGCCGTATCTGGAACCGCTGGCGGCGTGCGCGCTGCGTGATCTGCCGATGGTGTGCGCCAACCCGGATCTGGAGGTGATCCGCGGGGGGGAGCGTCTGATCTGCGCCGGTCTGCTCGGGAAAGTTTATGAGCAGAAGGATGGCGTCGTTCACTGGATCGGCAAGCCTTATGCGGCTGTTTACGAGCCCGTGATGGAGATGCTGGGTGTGCCACGGGAGCGGGTTATCGGCGTTGGCGATGCGCTGGCGACGGATATTCGCGGCGCGGAGGCGGCGGGAATTGCCGGTTTATGGGTTCTCGGGGGGATTCACGGGGAAAAACTCGGAGATGATCCGGTGCTGGCGCAGGAGGAAGCGGACGGTGCCGGTCTGGCGCCGGTGGCGACGGTGCCGACATTTGTCTGGCAGGCGCGATGAACGCCTGAAATGCGAGGGAGACCGGAATCCTCCGGAACGCGGTGTGTTTTTGTGGATCGGGTTCATGGATGTCTGATTTTTGGCGGAAATGCGTAAATCAGCACTGGTCCATTGCGATTTTTGTAGCGTGCGGTGAGCGGAAGCGAGCAGTCTGAGCACAGAGGCAGACCTGCTTTACGGGAGACTGTTTCCGTGACCGACAATATGTTGAAACCCTGGTTTGCGGCAAAGCGATATGGCTATGGGGCGGGCTGGCCTGTTGCCTGGCAGGGGTGGGTTTTGCTGCTGGTGTTTGTGTGTGCGCTGGTGGAGATTATTGCTCTGGTTTCGGGGTGGAGGCAGAGTCTGGCGATTTTTGGGACTACGGTGGTTTTCGGAGGCATTGCTTCGCGGAAAACAGTGGGTGGCTGGCGCTGGCGATGGGGCAGGTGATGGTTTATTCCGGCTCTGTTCGTGTCCGGCGGGGAGCGTCACGCGAAGGCGTGGCAGGCATGATGGTTTCTGTACTCCGTTTGTGAGGACTGAAAGGTTTCCGGAGGCTCCCGGTCTTTGGTGGGTTTCAGCGCAATGTCCAGAGAAAAGCAGCAACATTGAATGAGAACCAGGCCATCGCTTTTTGTCGCGCGTGTGTCGTCCGGAAGATGCGTTTGTCTGTCACGCTTCTTGTCAGAGGCGGGCTTTTAGCGGCTGGTGTTTGGCGGAGCGCGCCGGTTGAAGCCGGATGTGCCTGAAATTGCGGGCAGACCGGATGTTTTCTGATCGTCCTCAGTTTCTTCGCCGGTTTTCCTTAACGGTCATAAGAGGCTGGGGCTGATCATTTGAAAGTCTTGTTTGCTTCTGATCTTCTTACAGATCTTTGAAGGTCTGTTATTTGTCTTCCACGGGTTTGTATAAAGGCAGGTTCTGATTTTATTCAGTATAATGCTGAATAACATAAATATAAGTGTGTTTTCAGCACTAAATTCAATCAACTTATATCGCGATATCTTATTTCGCTCTCCGGACCGGTCGCGCGCGGGTTACCGGATCGCAGAACGCGGTGAGGGCGGCGGCGAAGCCGGAGGCCGCGCCGAGGCCGAGCGCCCAGCGGGGGCCGTAATGGCTGGCGACCCATCCGACGAGCGGGGCGCCGACGGGGGTGCAGCCGAGGGCGACGGCGAGGCGGATGGCCATGACGCGGCCGCGCATTTCGGGGGCGCTGGAGAGCTGCATGAGGCTGTTGGTTGAGGTGGTGAAGGTGAGGGTTGCGCTGCCGATGAGGGCCAGGGCGGCAGCGAAGAGTGTGAAGGTCGGGGCGAGCGCGGCGAGCAGGCAGCCTGTTCCGAATATCAGTGATCCGGACATGAGGGTGTTGAGTGTAACATTTTTCCGGCCCGCGGCGAGGAGGGCGCCGGAAATGGTGCCGATGGCCATGATGGAATTGAGCAGGCCGTAACGGCCGGCGCCGGCATGGAAGACGGTGACGGCCATGGTTGAAATGAAGATGGGAAAGTTGAGGCCGAAGGTTCCGATCAGAAACAGCATCAGGATGATGGTCCGGAGATCGCGGCGGTGCCAGACATAATGGAAACCTTCGCTGATGCCTTTTGAGGTTTTAACGGAACGGGACGGGTGCAGATCCCGGATACGCAGAGTGGTCAGGGATATCAGCACGGCGCAGAAGGAGAGGCCGTTGAGCAGGAAGGCCCATCCGGTGCCGACGGTGGCGATGCAGAATCCGCCTGCCACGGGGCCAAGCATGCGTCCGGCGTTAAAGGAGACGGAGTTCAGGGCAACCGCGTTAGGGAGATCTTCATCACCTGTGAGTTCGGCGACGAAGGTCTGGCGCGCGGGGCCGTCGAAAGCGGCGACGGTGCCGAAGGTGAAGGCGAAGAGCCAGACTTCCCACAGGCGGATGGTGCCTGAGAGGGTCAGTATGCCGAGGGCCAGCGAGAGTGCGCCCATGAGGCCCTGGGTCAGCATGAGGAGCGTGCGGCGGTTGAAGCGGTCTGCGGCGTAACCGGTCCAGGGGAGCATGAGCAGTTGCGGGCCGAGCTGGAAGGCCATGGTGATGCCGACCGATGTTGCGTCCTGGGCGGTCAGTTCGGTCAGAACCAGCCAGTCCTGGGCGGTGCGCTGCATCCAGGTGCCTGTGTTGGACACCAGAGCGCCTCCGGCCCAGATAGCGTAGTTACGGTGACGCAGGGAGCGGGTGACGCGTTCGGCGAAAAGAGAGAGGGGTTTCAAAGCCTGTCAGCACAGTCCTGATTTATCGGGGTGATGATCCCGGTGGTGCCGGAACCCTTGTGTGCGGGGCGGGCGTGTTGTGACCGGCTGAGAGCCTTGTACCCGGTTGCCTGCGCAGGCGTGTTCCGGGGTGATGGGGAGGGCTGAAGCGGGGGGCCGGAGAAGCACCGGAACGAAGCGGGGCGCGTTGACCACGACTGGTTATATCCTGACTGAAAGTGCTGGTCAGGTTAGCTGTGCCGTTTGAAGCTGCGCAAGGGCTTTGTTCCGGGCGGCGGCTTCGGGGGATGGGTTTGCCGGGTGTCCTCAGCGGGGAAGCCCCGCCCGGTGCGGGCAGGCGGGGCTCCGGTCTGAAGGAACGGGATGTGATCCTTCGGAAAGAGGGAGTTATCTTATGCGGAGAGGCAGGCCAGCATGACCTGTACACGCGGATCGGTCTGGTCCGGGGTGAGGTAATTTCCGTTGTTGGCGAGCCATTTGTCGTCACACCAGACGGTTGTGGCCAGGACACGGGAATCCGCGGTCAGGTCCGTTAGCATGGCTTTGAGGGCGGCGACGGAGACAGCGTCGGACGGGCCGCCGGTTTCACCGAGGATGATGCCGGAGTAGCAATCGGGCAGGGTTGAGGCGAGCAGCCCGGCGAAGCGGTCGACGCCGACTGTGGTGCTGGTTGAGGCGTCTCCGGCTCCGGAATTGTCCGGGTCCAGGTAGCAATGGACCTCGACGACGCAGGGGCCGACGGAATCCACCACGGCGGGCACGGGGTTGCTGACGCTGAACTGGCTGGCGGCCTGATAGGCTGTCCAGGGAACGGTGATCACGCCTGTGTAGCCGGTGGCGCGGATTGCGGCGATGGCTGTGTTCCAGAGCGGCTGATAGGTTGCGTTGTCGTGCTGGGAGGGTTCGTTCATGAGGCCGATGGCGACGCGCCAGGGATCGGCGTCGCCCATCCAGTCTTTGATGCCGGTGGCGAGGCGGGTCATGTAATCGATATACTGGGCCTGGCCGTCGGTGGTGGTGATGTCGACGGTTGTTCCGCTGGTCTGGATGCTGCCAAATCCGTGCGGGTCGAAAATGACGAAGCCGTTTGCATCGAGATAGGGCTGTGCGAGGCTGGTGGAGTATCCGAGGTAGGTTGCGTCGAGTGCGGTGCCCTGACCGCCGGGCTGCATACGATACAGGTTATGGGGGATGCGCGCTGCGAGGCATCCCAGGGAAATCCAGTTTTCCGCGAGGGAGACTGAGGGAACATTGTAATCATAATTGGCTCTGGCGGAAAATGTGCTTCCGTCTTCAAGGCCACCGAGGTTAACGCCGATAAGCATGAGGTTCTCCTGAGAAACGATCGGCGACGTATTTGCGGAAAATACAGATCAGCCGTTCCGGAATTGTCCTGTTTCCGGCAGCGAAGTTGCTGATATCTGGAAAGGACACCCCAAAGGTGGCCGTCTCGCCGGCCTGTCGATGTAACGAAGTAATACGATTAGTATGCGCATGGGTGCTGGTGAGGCTGTGCGGGCAGTAGGAAAACCGGACACAAAAAAGCCCCTGCCGGGAGGTGTTCCGGCAGGGGCGCCTGATAGTCTGCTGAAATGTTCAGGCAGTATTCAGTTGTTATCGTCGTCGTCGCCATTATCGGGGGAGGCGCCGCTGTCGTTGCTGTTATCGCCGCTCAGAGAGACGGCGACAAACAGGGACTGGCCATCACGGAGGACCCGAAGCAGCACGGCCTGGCGGGATTTCAGCGCGGCGGCGACGGCGGTGACGGCGGCTTTCGGGTTGTCGATCTGCTGATCGCCTACTGCCTGGATGACGTCACCGGGGCGGATGCCGGCCTGTTCCGCGGGCGAGCCGGGTTTGACGTCGCTGACGACGACGCCTTTCACGGACTGGTCGAGACCGAGCTGCTGGCGGGCGTCGCTGTTGAGCGGAGCGAGCGAGACGCCGAGTTTCTGGCCGTTGCTGCCCAGGCTGGCCGGGGCGCCGGGGGCACTGCCGGAGCCTGCCTGATTGGAGATCTTCACGGTGAGGTCGCGTGGTGCGTTACCACGCAGGATTGTGAAGGTGGCGTCTGTTCCGGGGATCAGCGAGGCGACTTTGACCGCGAGGTTATGCGGTGTGTCGATGGATTTGCCGTTCAGCTTTGTAATGACGTCTCCGGCTTTGATACCGGCTTTTTCGGCCGGGCTGTCGGAGGAGACGCTGGCGACGAGGGCGCCTGCGGGCGCTGCGCCGGGGGTGGCGGGTTTGAGGCCCAGGGCGCTGGCGATGGTGGGCGAGACCACCTGTGCCTGGACGCCGAGATAGCCGCGCGTCACATGTCCGGTGGTCCGGAGCTGGGTGACGACGGTCTGGACGATATCGGAGGGGATGGCGAAGCCGATGCCGATCGAGCCGCCGGAGGGTGAGTAGATCGCGGTGTTGACGCCGACGACTTTGCCATCCTGGGTGATGAGCGGGCCGCCGGAGTTGCCACGGTTGATGGGGGCGTCGACCTGGAAGAAGTTGTCGTAAGGTCCGTCTCCGATATCGCGGCCGAGAGCGGAGACGATGCCGGCGGTGACGGTGCCGCCGAGGCCGTAGGGGTTGCCGACGGCGATGACCCATTCGCCGGGCTGCACGTCGTCGGACTCGCCGAGCTGGATGAAGGGCAGTTTGCCGGTCGGGGTGAGTTTCAGCAGGGCGATATCGGTTTTGGGATCGCGCCCGACGATGCGCGCGGAGAGTGTGGTGCCGTCATCGAGTGTGGCGGTGACTTTGGTCGCGCCTTTGACGACGTGGTTATTGGTGACGACGTAGCCGTCGGCGGAGATGATGAAGCCGGAGCCGCGGGCTTCGATGGTCTGATGCTGCTGGGGCATCATCTGGAACGGGAAGGGGAACCCGAAGGGCATCTGCTGTCCCTGTCCCTGTCCTTCGCCCGGATCGACGGAATCGGCGCGAATTTTTGCCGTGATGGAGACGACGGCGGGCTTCACCTGTTTAACGAGGCTGACGAAATCCGGGATGGTTTTGGCCGGAGCTGTCGGCTGGATCAGGCTGGCTGTATCGGCTCTCGCGGCCGGTGCCATGATGCTGGCGAAGGAGAGACCGGCGACGGCGGCGCACAGGAGAGCGCGGGACGTCCGTGTCGGCAAATTCTGTACTGGCATATCTCTTCCGATAAATCCCAAAAGACCTGGCCGCCGCGCGCGGCCCGTGTACGGTGTCATGATGGGCGAGGGTGCCGCTGAGGGCAATCCATATGCGCCTGACGGTGTTCGCAATACGCGGTTTTATCCGACGGGTATCTTACGTGGTGATGAAACATGTGTCAGGCGGCGTGGTTTCCGTGATGCGCGATCGGATTCACGATTGTCTGGCGTGAGGGCCTCGTTTTCCGGCTGCGGTTGCGCGAGGCGGGAGATCGGTGCTCAGATATGACAAAATATTGCGGGCTGGCGGAGGGCGGATGATGGCGGCGTGGTATCGGCGGGGGTTTTTTGCAGTCGGGGCTCTGGGACTGCTGACGGTTCTGCCGTCCTGTGAGAGCACCAGTGAGATAGTGGCTCAGAAAGAGGATCATCTGGCGGCGGCGGGGTTTGCGTTCAAACCCGCGAACACGCAGGAGCGTCAGGCGATGATCAACCGTCTGCCGCCGCATCATTTCGTGCGTCGGGTGAAGGGGGATCAGCCATTTTATGTGTATGCCGATCCGACGGTCTGTGATTGTCTCTATGTAGGCGATGAGGCGGCGTATGCGCGGTATCAGCAGTACCGGCAGGCGCAGGCTCTGGCCGATGAACAGGAGATGACCGCGATGGATTATCAGGACGCCTCGTGGAACTGGGGTGCCTGGGGGCCGTGGGGCGGTGGTCCTTATGGCTGGGGAGGTTTGCCGGGCGGGGCTTACGGGGGATGGAATCCGGCCTGGGGGAATTGGGACCCGGGGATGGGGCCGACCGGGTGGTGAATGTTTTCTGACCGGGGGAAGACGTGGGGCGCAGTGCTTTTCGCTTCCGCTTCGATGTTATTTCGATTGCCAGGCGGAATGGTATGCTGGTATCCGCCAGGGCCTTGATACGCCCGGCCTTCGGTCGGGCGTTTTCTTTTGGGCGCTGATAACACTGCGTCCGGGTACGGCTGTGCGTGATGATGTCCGGGGCGGGGGTTGTTGCCGGGGTTATGCAGGGCTTTTCCCGGACGGACCGGAACGGGTTTGTGAAGATATTATCAAAGAAAATTTTAATTTTGTCTTTGTGCGTGCTGAGCGGATGCTACCAGGTCGGGCCGCGTCGGCTGGATCAGGATGAGAGTGATTATTCCCGTGCGCTGACCAGTTCGGGGAAGCAGCAGACGCTGTTGAATGTGGTGCGTCTGCGTTATGCCGATACGCCGGGTTTTCTGGATACGACGCAGCTGATTTCGGGCTATCAGCTGCAGCGTAATCTGTCTGTCGGCGTGGGAACGGATTCGCCGGTGAGGCCGATTGGCGGCGCGGCGGTTCAGTTTCAGGAGAGTCCGACCTTTACCTTTCAGCCAGTGACCGGGGATGCGTATGCGCAGAGCTTTCTGCGTCCGTTGCCGCCGGGCAGTCTGCTGCCGCTGGCGATGGGTGGTCTGCCGATTGACGTATTGTTTCGGCTCTCGGTGCAGTCGATCAATCTGATCAGCAACGCGGGGGCGATCGGGGGCGATGTCGGGCGGGGATCGCCGGAGTTTTTCGAACTGATTCACGATCTGCGTCTGCTTCAGGTGGCCGGTCTGCTTGGTATTCAGCTTGAGCACGCGCCGGAGGTTTCGGGAAAAACGGCGCCGGCGGACCATGTTTTTCTGACTCTGGCCAGCACGCATGATCCGGTGTTGTCGGAAGTTGTTTATGAAACGCGGCGTTTTTTCAATATGTCGAAAAACGATGAGCGGGTGGAGGTCGTGTATGGCGGCGGGCAGCCCCGTCGTGGCGAGGTGCGGCTTCTGACGCGCACGGTGCTCGGCGTGATGGGACAGATTGCGTATCAGATCGAGGTGCCCGCCGAGGATGTGACCTCCGGGCGCACTTTGCCGCGTGTATCGCTGATCGGCCGGGAGACGAAACCGGTCGTCGTGATTCATGTCAGGAAAGAGCAGCCTGAGAATGTGTTTGCGTGGACCACGTACGATCACAAATTCTTCTGGATCTCGGATCGGGATTACGACAGCAAGCTCGCTTTCACGATGTTGCAGATTCTTCTGGAACTGTCGAAGACCAGCAAGAATCCGGGCGCGATCGTGACCATTCCTGTGAACGGGTAGGCGGCGTTCAGCGGGACGGGAGCGTGTTGGGCCGGGTGCCGGTGTCCGGGTTGCTGTTGCAGCTGACCTGCCCGTGTTTTTTGTCCGTGACAGTGATCTGGTAGAGATTTGGCCAGAGTTTTCCGGTGACGAAAAGGCGTTTTTTCTCCGGGTCCCAGGCGATGCCATTGAGGACATTATCGCTGTAGGGCGTGCGGGTCGGTCCGATATGGCTGAGATCGAGGAAGCTGGTGACTGTGCCGGTTTTCGGGTCGATGCGGGCGATCAGGCTGGTCAGCCAGATATTGGCGTAGATCTGGCCATCGACCCATTCGAGCTCGTTGAGATTTGAGACGGGGCATCCGTCGGCCGTGACGGCGAGTGTGGAAACCTGGTTCAGGGTCTGCGGGTCGAGGATGCGGAGGTTCGCGCTGCCGTCGCTCATGATGATGGCGTGGTCGTTGCGGGTAAGGCTCCAGCCTTCGCCGGGATAGGTGAAGCGGCCCAGGGGTTTCAGTGTTTTCAGGTCGTAGATGAAGCCGGTATGGTTGCGCCAGGTGAGCTGATAGAGGCGGTCTTTCCAGGTAATGATGCCTTCACCGAAATAAGGCGTGTCGAGGCGGGTTTCCTGGAGCGGTCTGGCGGTTTCGGGCTGTTCTTTCCTGATCCAGGAATGACCGGTCATGCCGGTGCTTTCGTAAAAACTGCCGTTCAGAAAGAAGAGGCCTTCGGTGAAGGCGCGGGGATCGTGCGGGAAGGTGGCCTGGACGGTGACGTCATAGATCGGCGTTGGGCTTGCGGCGGCGGGAAGGGGCAGGAGGCAGGCGGCGAACAGGCACAGGCTGGCGATTTTATGGCTGTGTCGGTTCATAAAGCGTTTTTCCTGCTGCGGTTTGTCTCCGTTGGGGGGATATAACAATATCAGGCGGTTACGGACAGTCGGGGCCGGTCAGGCTTTTCTGAAACGACGCGAGAAAATCTGGAGGAGGAGCAGAGAGCAAAGCTCGACGCTGCTCAGGGCGTACGGGTCCAGGAACAGGCTCAGGAGCGGCCAGAGTTTGCGGGCCAGTATCAGAGTCATGGCTGGCTCCTGTTCGGGGGCGGGGCGTGAAGGTCTGGCCCGGATACGTATTGTGTCGGGAGCAATCTGGCGCCGGAGTTTTTCAGGCATGTGTCCGGAATGTACCGTGTTTGAAATATGACTTTCTTTTTATGGTATTTTTAAAAAATAAGTGATTTCAGCCTGACGCCGGTTGCGCGTGAGGGGATCGCGTTCAGTTTTTCCGGAGGCTCCGGAAAAAGGCTTTCAGGAGGTGTGCGTTTTCCTGTTCCCGGATGCCGCCGATCACTTCGGGGCGGTGGAGGCAGGCTGGCTGGTCGAAGATGCGGGGGCCGTGATCGATGCCGCCGCCTTTCGGATCGTACGCGCCGAAGAGGATGCGGCGGATGCGGAAATGGACGGCGGCGGCGGCGCACATGGGACAGGGTTCGAGGGTGACGACGAGTGTGCAGTCGCTGAGGCGGGTGGTGCGGCGGGCGCGGGCGGCGGCGCGCAGGGCGAGGAGTTCGGCGTGGGCGGAGGGGTCGTGATCGGTTTCCACGCGGTTTGAGGCGCGGGCGATGGCCGTGCCGTTTGAGTCGAGGATAATGGCTCCGACGGGGACTTCGCCGTTCTGAGCGGCGTGGCGGGCCTCGGCGATCGCGAAGGCCATGGCTGTACAGGGGCGGAGGCCGCCGGGGTTGAAGGGGGTGGCGGGGGGCGGTGGCACGGGCGTTTCCGCCTCCGGACGGAATGGAAAATCCGGCGGTGAGCAGGGCGGCGTGTGTGTGTGTAAGGGGGGCTGACGGGGCACGATTATATGTTGCGTTTCAGAAATATGACATTTGCCTTAGTTTGGCCTTGATCTTGCAACCGGAGCAGATCACAATGCGTTACGGCGATGTTACCTAAATTGTAATTTGTGTCATCGTAAAAAAGAGATGCCGGACGGCGTGGTGCACGGGTTCGGTAATCTTACGGTCAATGAGGCGCAGGAAGGAGACAGTCATGCATAGTCTGACACTTGTTCTGGCTGCTGCTGCGATCGGGCTTGGTTTTGCCGCGTCGGAGCATATTGGAATCAATCATTCTGTTTCGTCGCATGATCATCTGAGACGTTCCGTGCAAACGGCAAGGGTTGTGGCTGCGGACTGAGAGCGGGTTTGTACCGGGCGTGCCGTGCGGTTTAGCCGGGCGCCGGCTGTGAGTATGATCTTTGCCTGGGTCTGGGATAAAGTCTGGCTTTTCCTGATCCGTCGTAAATTTACTTTTTGTTAATTATATGTGGCCCGGCTCTGACCCGGTCGGGACCGTGGATTTCGGAAGCCGGCTGACTGTCGGGGGCGGGGCATATACCGGCGTCCGGCATTGTTCTATGGGGAGCGGTATGACGGCTTCCCTTCCTTTGATCGGTGTGACGCCGGATCACGAATCCGGTGGTCCGGGTCAGTATTCGGCTTTTCCCTGGTATGCTTTGCGGGCGAATTATATGGGGGCGGTGGTGAAGGCTGGCGGGCTGCCTGTTGCGCTGCCTCATGTGCCCTGTCTGGCGGAGGAGATGGTCGCCCGGCTGGACGGGCTGATTGTGACGGGCGGGGCGTTTGACATTGATCCGGCGCTGTATGGTGAGGCGCGGGATGAGCGGACGCCGTTGCTGAAGCCGGGGCGGACGGAGGCCGAGCTGAAGCTGATCGGCGCGGCGCGGGCGCGGGGTATTCCGGTTTTCGGGATTTGCGGCGGGATGCAGCTTCTGGCGGCGGTTCTGGGCGGGACTTTATATCAGGACATTGCCGCGGCTGTTCCGGGTGCATTGCCGCATGAGCAGCCTAATCCCAGGGATGAGGCGGGGCATATTATCTCGATTGAGCCGGGCACCATTCTGGCGGGGATTGTCGGCCGGTCTTCGATGGCGGTGAATTCGTCGCATCATCAGGCGGTTTGCGATCCGGGCCGGGCGGTTGTGTCGGCCCGGGCGGAGGACGGTGTGATCGAGGCGATCGAGGACCCTGATGCTGCGTTTTGCCTGGGGGTGCAGTGGCATCCTGAATTTTCGATTGATCGTGGTGACGGGGCGTTGTTCGCGGCGTTTGTTGCCGCGGCGCGGAGGGTGGGCGCGTGAGCGCGGGGCATGGGGTATCCGGTGTTTTATCCGGGGGAGATGAGTGATGAGCGGGCAGAATGAAGACGCGCGGGATGAGGCTGCGCGGGGCGAGCGGATTGCGAAATGGCTGGCGCGGAGTGGCGTGGCGAGCCGTCGTGATGTGGAGCGGATGATTGAGGAGCGGCGGGTTTCGCTCAACGGTCAGATTGTGGAGCATCCGGCGACGTTTGTGAGATCGGCTGATGTGGTTCAGGTGGACGGGCAGGTTGCCGGCGCGCCGGAGCGGACGCGGCTGTGGCGGTATCACAAGCCGGACGGGCTGGTGACGACGCATCGCGATCCGGAAGGGCGGAAGACGGTATTTGAGTCGCTGCCCGAAGGAATGCCTCGCGTGGTGAGTGTCGGGCGGCTGGATCTCAATAGTGAGGGGCTGCTGCTGCTGACCAATGACGGAGCGCTGGCGCGGCGGCTGGAACTGCCTTCGAATGGGTGGCTGCGGCGGTATCGGGTGCGGGTGTTCGGCGTGGTCGATGAGAGACAACTGCGCGAACTGGCGAAGGGGTCTGTCTTTGAGGGTGTGAAATACGGGCCGATCGAGGCGGCACTGGATTCGCGCAAGGGCGACAATGCGTGGCTGACGGTGTCGTTGCGAGAGGGGCGGAACCGGGAGGTGCGCAGGGTGATGCAGGGGTTGAATCTGCATGTGAGCCGGCTGATCCGCACGTCTTACGGGCCGTTTCCGCTGGGAGATTTGCAGCCCGGGGAACTGGAGGAGGTTCAGTCGCGGGTGATTAAGGCGCAGATTCCGCGTGAGGCGGAGACGGAGGGGGCGGCCAGGCGGCGGTAGCTGCTGCTGTCTTTTTATTCAATCGAGGTGCGGGGGCCGGTGGCTTCTGCCGGGAGACGGGGCTTTGCTCCGTGGGCTGACTGATGCGGATTATTGCAGGAAGCAGGCGCGGGCGGGTGCTGGAGGCGCCGGAGGGAAGTGCCACGCGCCCGACGGCGGACCGGGTGCGTCAGGCGCTGTTCGACATGCTGTTTCATGCGCCATGGGGCGGGCGGGACTGTGTGGAGGGCGTGCGGATTCTGGACGGATTTGCCGGGACGGGGGCGTTGGGTCTGGAAGCGTTGTCCCGGGGGGCGGCGTTCTGCACGTTTTTCGAGGTGGATCGGGCGGCGCTCGGGGCGTTGCGGGCGAATCTGGCCGGGTGCCGGATGCGTGAGATGGCGCAGGTTTTTGCCGGAAGTGTGCTGAGGCCGAAGCGGGCTGTTGAGGCGTGCGGGCTGGTGTTTCTTGACCCGCCTTACGGGGAGGGGTTGCCGGCGCGGGCGCTGGCGGCGTTGTCCGGGGCCGGGTGGATTGCGCCGGGGGCGCTGATTGTTGTCGAGACCGGGCGGGAGGAAGCCGCTCCTGTGGAGAACGTGGAGATTCTGGCGGAGCGGGTGCATGGCGCGGCGCGGCTATGGGTCTGGCGTGCGGGCGGTGATGCGGCGGAGTGACGTGGGGCGATGGCTGAGACGCTGACCGGGCCGGCTCTGTTTGAGAAAGAGATAAAGAAGAGTCGTTTTATTGCGCAGGCGGCGCCGGTCGGGTCGGAGGATGATGCGGTGGCTTTTATCCGTGAGGTATCGGACGCGGAGGCGCGGCATAATTGCTGGGCGTGGAAGATCGGGGCGCAGTATCGCTCGCACGATGCGGATGAGCCGAGTGGTACGGCGGGGCGGCCGATTTTGCAGGTGATTGAGGCGCAGGGGCTGGATCGCGTTGCTGTGGTGGTGACGCGCTGGTTTGGCGGGATCAAGCTGGGTGCGGGCGGGCTGGCGCGGGCCTATGGCGGCACGGCGGCGGAGTGTCTGCGGCTGGCGGCGCGGGAGGAGATTATCGAACGGACGCGGGTTTCGTTTCATTGTCCGTTTTCGGATCTTGCTCTGGTGGGCGCGCGGTTGCCGGGGCTGGGAGCGCTGGTTGAATCCGAGGAGTTTGATGGAGAAGGGGCGGCGTATGTGGTGGCGGTTCCCTGTGAGGCGGTGTCGGAGGTACAGGCGCGGCTGGCGGATCTGACGAGCGGACGGATTGTGGCGCGGATTGTGGAGGCGGGATGAAATTTACTGGTTGTTGTGCTGATAATTTGGTGGTTTTGTTCTGAATAGCGCCGGATGGAATAGTTTTTACAGAGTATTAAAATACTTTTTCAGGAATTTTCTCTTCGAATCTGGAGTAAAAACGGGCGCAGTCGGGGTGTGAACCTTCTCGTGATTTGTTCTTGTTTTTGCATCCTTGCGTTTTTTCCGGGATGTATTTTTAACGCGTTTGAAACTCCGGCCTGGTAGAGGAAGCAGAAGGGCTTCCGGCAGGTTGGGCGTTGTTTCGTGGATGGGCTGAGGGTCAATTGTATTGTTCAGGCTGCGCTGATTCTCGTAGCCGCTCTGGTGTTTATGGCGACCGGCTCGACTCTGGATGTTGATCGCGGTTTTGTTGCGTTTTTCCTGCTGCTGTTCGGACTGTTGTTTATCGCCGTACGTGTTGTGCGCGGGCAGATGCTTATCCTGGCGTGCCAGGGGCTGATTTTCTTTGTTGTTGCCGGGTTCTGCGCGGGTTTTACGGCGCTGGCTGCACTGCGTGCCGGTGCGCCGCTGGCGGACGGGCGGCTGGATGAGTGGGATCACTGTCTGGGCGTGCATACCGAGCGGGTGATGGCATTTTTTGCGTCGTTCGATGTTTTCAATGCTGTGCTGGGATATATTTATCAGCTGACGGTGCCGGGAATTATTGTCACGATTCTGGTTCTTGCGCTCCGGCAGGATCGCACGGGCCTTTGCAGAATGTGTTTTATATTTGCAGTTTCAGCGATGATATGTGCGCTGTTTAATCTGTTTTTGCCGGCATCTGGCTCGACCATACATCATAACCTGTCGCTGGCTGTCATGAGGCATTTTCCTGCCGGGGCCGGGGTTTATTTTAAAGTGCCGTTTCAGGTTTATCATTCCCGCAGGATGTCCGTCATTTCACCGTCCTCGCTGAGCGGTGTAGTGGCGTTTCCATCCTTTCATGCGGTGATGGCCCTGATCGAGTTATCGTTTCTGAAAACGAACCGGTTTTTTAATGGCATCGTTTTTATTTTTGTCATGCTGGTTTTACTTTCTGCTGTTCTGATCGGCGGGCATTATCTTGTCGATATTATTGCGGGGGCTGTCCTGTTTTATGGGCTTGATCTGCTCTCCAGGCGGGTCGTGCGGTAGGGTGTGGGGGATGCCGGTAGTCCGGAACGGGCTGGTCTGTGCGTATTCGCCTTGCCTGTCAGGAGGAATTGGGACCACATCCGGCATGATCTGTGGTAACCGGGAGTGGATGATGTCGCATAGCATTGCAGTTGTGACCGGGGCTGGCGCGGGGATCGGGCGCGCGGCGGTCAGGGCTCTGGGCAGGGCAGGGTTCGATGTCGCGTTGCTGGGGCGAAATGAGGAGCGTCTGCAGGCGGCCGCGGCAGCGCTGGAGCAGGCCGGGGCGCGTGCGTTTTGCGTTTCGGTCGATGTGAGCGACGCAGAGGCTGTTGAAGCGGCGGCTGATCAGGTCGAGACAAAGCTCGGTCCGATTGCGCTGTGGGTGAACTGTGCGGGGGCGACGGTGACCGGGCCGGTGGCGGAACTGGATGCGGCGGAGATCCGTCGCGCGACCGAGGTGACGTATCTTGGCACCGTGCATGGAACGATGGCGGCGCTGCGCCGGATGCGGCGGCGGGGAAAGGGTGTCATCGTCAATCTGGATCTGGGGCCGCGTCTCCAGGGGTTGCCGATGCAGGCGGCGGAGAGTGGCGCGCGGGGGGCTGTTCGCGGATTTTGCGAGAGTCTGCGGACGGAAATTCTGCATGATGGCGATCGTATCCGGGTGGCTCTGGTGCATCTGCCGGGGCTCAACACGCCGCGTTATAACTGGACGCGGAATCTGACCGGGAAACGGTTGCGGCCTGTAGCGCCGGTTTATGAGCCGGAGGTGGCCGGCGAAGCGATTTGCCGCGCGGCCTTTTACGACTGCGATGAGGTATGGATCGGGCTTGGCGGGCAGGTGACGCGCGCGCTGAATGCGTTTTTTCCGCGGGTGATCCGCAGGCGGCGGGCGCGGCTCGGCTATTATGCGCAGATGGAGAAGGCGGATGCGGACGCAGATGCGCCGTCGGATCTGGAGGCGAGCGTGACGGGGGCATTTGCCGCGCATGGGCCTTTCGATCAGGAAACACGCAAGGCGACCGCACTGACGCCGGTATTTCTTTGTGCGCCATTACCTCGTTTTGCGAAGTGGATTCTGGGAGTGGCCGGTGGTCTGGGAATGGCGGGCCTTGTGGTCCGTTACCGCTGGGGAAAGCGGGAACGGTAGCGGACGGCTGGCGTTTCCTTTCGGGCAAGGCCTGAAGCGGCCCCGGTCTGCCAGGCGAAGGGCGGGACAGGCTGGCAGCGGTCCTGGCGGGCAGAGGACGTGGGGAGCCTGGGTTTATGGATACGCCTAGCGTACCGGGTTTCCTGTTTACGTTATCGACGCTGTTTGCGCTCATCAATTACTGGACATAAGGCTGCCGATTACCATCGGAGTTATGGTTATTGCCTTACTGTTTTCTGTTTTTATTTTGCTGATCGGGCCGTTTATTTCTGTTGTGGATGTGCATCGGATGATGCTGTCCGTGCCGGGAACGCTCGATCTTCCGAAAAGTCTGCTGGATGGAGCGTTGTCGCTGCTGCTGTTTGCCGGGGCGATGCAGGTCGATCTGAAGGTGCTTCTCGCATACCGGATGTCTGTCGCGGTTCTGGCGCTTGCCGGAACGATTTTTGCGGTGCTGATTCTGGCTGTGCTGATTCTGGCGGTGACGACCTGGCTTCGGCTGCCTCTGACGGGGATTTCGGCTCCCTTATCCTGGTGTGTGATTCTGGGGGCTGTTCTGGCGCCGACAGATCCGGTTTCCGTTGTGGGAATGTTGCGGCGGGCGGGGCTTCCGGCGCCATTGCAGGCGGTGTTTGCGGGGGGAGAGCCTGTTTAATGACGGTGTCGGGATTGTTGTGTTCGGGGCGACGATCGGGCTGGCGACGGGTGATGCATCGCATATAACGACGCAGGAAGTGATCGAGCGGTTTCTGCTTGAGGCCTGCGGCGGGGCGGCGCTCGGGGCGCTGACCGGATTTGTCGTGATGCTGCTTGTGCGGGAAGTCCATGATCATGATGTTGATTTTCTGGCATCGCCTGCGCTTGCCACGGGGACATACGGTCTGGCGCATGCGCTGCATATGTCCGGGCCGATTGCGCTTGTCGTGGCCGGGATGAGCATGGCCACCGAGTTCGGTCTGAGTTCAATACGGAGTGACTCGCGGACGGCTCTGCGCGGATTCTGGTCGCTGACCGATGAAGCCCTGAATGTTCTGCTGTTTCTGCTGATCGGGCTTGAGATTCTGGAGGTCTCGCCGGGAGCGGGCGTTGCTGGTGGTATGCTTCTGGTGATTGTGCTGTCTCTGGTGGCCCGGGGGCTGAGTGTCATACTGGCGGTGTTGCCGCTGGAGTTGCGCCGGGCCCGCCGGATGGTTGCCGTTCTGATCTGGGGTGGATTGCGTGGTGGCATTTCGGTGGCGCTGGCGCTCAGTCTGCCTGCGGGACCGTTGCGGGATACGCTTTTGCCGCTTTGTTACAGGGTCGTGGGGTTTACGATTATCGTGCAGGGGCTGACGATGGATCGGGTGGCAAAGCGGCTTTATGCGTGAGGCCCGCGTGAGAAGTGGCCTTGCGGTGAGGCGGGCTTCAGGCCGGATCAGTTGGCCGGGCCAGACATATTCCAGGTGTGTTCGTTGAGTTTGCGATGCAGTTCGAGACCCTGGGTCAGGCGGGTGGCGTCGGCGGGTGTGATGACGAGGCCGACCGGGCCGTAAGCCGGGTGCTGGAAGGCGAGCACGGAGCCCTGGGTATCGCGATCGAGTTGCAGCGCCCAGTTTGTCCGGCGGACGGGGACGACGTTGACGCCTTCGATGGAAGGGGCGGGGGTATTGACGACCATACCCGTCCGGATGGTGCCGAGGGCGTTAATAAGGCTGGTGATGTCCGCGAGGCTCATCTCCAGGGCGATATTTTCGTCGCCGGAGGTGAGCGTGAGTGTTGCGCGGGTCTTGTCTTCCGACGGTTCGATGTGAACATGGGGCTCTGACGGCTTTGGTTTTCTGGCCATGCTGGAACCATTCTCGCTTTGATGCATCGGTTTCGGATGGAGCAGCCGCATAGGGTGCGCCATCCTTCTGAGGGGGACGGGATCATGCCGGAAATGCGGGCGGGACGCCAGTTGCCCGGCACGCAACAGTATTTCTGTTACCGGCGGGGATTTTAACGAAGCAGGGGGCCGGCATGGACCCACCATCCGGCGCCTGTCGGGTTGTGGGTCAGCGCGCTTGCGGCGGTATCGGCGGCGGCGGCGGTATCGAACAGGCCGAAGCAGGTGGCGCCGGAGCCGCTCATGCGGGAGAGGCGGCATCCGGGCAGGCCGGCGATGGTGTTGAGGACGGTGCGGATGGTCGGGCAGATGTCGCAGGCCGGGGCTTCGAGATCGTTGGTCAGCCGGGCGAGGTCGGTGGCCATGGCTTTTGCATCGGGCCAGGAGGCGGGGAAGGTGGCTTCGGGCGAGAATGACTTTGTCCGGGCCTTGAACACGGCGGGGGTGGAGACGGCTTCGCCGCAGTTGACGAGGATCATGCCGCAATCGGGCAGGGCGGGGGCCGGGGCGAGCTGTTCGCCGATGCCGCTCATGCGGGTGGGATGCTGTGCAAGGCAGACGGGGACATCGGCGCCGAGTTGCATGGCGATGCTGTGGAGACGGTCCGGTGGCGTATTGAGTTCCCAGACGCGGTCGAGCAGGCGGAGCGTGGCGGCGGCGTCGGCTGAGCCGCCGCCGATGCCGGAGGCGACGGGGAGATTTTTTTCCAGGATGAGGCGGCCGGTCTGTTCGGTGGCGCGGTCTTCGGCGAGGAGTCGGGCGGCGCGGATGACGAGGTTGTCGTCGGTGGCTTCCGTGGCGAGCACCTGTCCGAAGGGACCGGTGAAATCGAGGGAGAGAGGCGAGCAGGAGGGGAGATAGCTCAGCGTATCGGCGGCGGCTGCGAAGACGACGAGACTATCGAGGAGATGGTATCCGTCGGTGCGTTTGCCTGTCACATGCAGGGTGAGATTGATCTTGGCGTGGGCGGTTTCGCTGAGGCTCACGGGCGCTTTCCGATCTGCTGTTCTGCTCTGCCCTTTGTGCGGGCTGCCGGGTGCTTAGCGCAGAACGGGAGGCGGGGCCAGAAACGGGGACTGGCTGCGCACTTCCGGGGGCTGTTTCGGGCGAATGAGCTGTATGCGGGGGCAGCGATCCTCGCCGGGTCAGACGGTGTCGTGAGATCGATACGACTGACAACATCAGGCTCGGGAAACTATCTGTTTCCGGTGACGCGGGTGTATCGCTTCCGGCGGGCTGGCGATGTGGGATTTTACGGGGGAATGGCGGTGACTCTGACGACGTGGTGGCTGTTTTTTTCGACGGTGTTCGTGCTGTGCGCGGTTCCGGGGCCGAACATGCTGCATATTATGGCGCGGAGTGTGGAGCTTGGGGTGAGGCGCTCGGTGGTGGCGATGCTGGGCTGTCTCTCGGCGATGGGGGTTGTGCTGCTGGCGTCGGCGATCGGGCTGACGGCATTTCTGCTGGCGGTTCCGGCGGCGTTCGGGATTTTGCGATATGGGGGCGCGGCGTATCTGATCTGGCTCGGTGTGAAGGCGTGGCGGTCGGAGGTGTCTCCTGTGGATGTCGGGGCGGACACGCTGGCGCCGTCTTTTTCGGCGGGGGCTTTGTATCGGGGCGGTTTTGCGGTGGGGATCAGCAATCCGAAGCTGCTGCTGTTTGCGGCGGCGTTTCTGCCTCAGTTTGTGACGCCTTCGCGTCCGCACGGGACGCAGTTCGCGGTGCTGATCGTAACGTTCATGCTGGCGGAGATGTTCTGGTACGGGATTTATGCGTTCGGGGGACGGTCGCTGTCGCGGTTTCTGGTGCGGCCGGAGATGAAGCGGCTGTTCAACCGGATGACGGGCGGGATTTTTGTCGGGTTCGGGGTGCTGCTGCTGCGGGTCCGGGTGGCGGGGGAGTGAGGGCACGGCGGGCCTGGTCTGAGCCCTGTTGAGGGGGGATGGTTTCTGTTGCCCGGCTGATGAAACCGGGAGATTTGTAAGGGTAACGCCTTTGCCGGGCGGGTTGCCGCTTCGTTTTTTAACCGGCGTTTATGGCGTCGTTGCCCCGAAATCCGTCAGGCCGGGTCGGGGCAACCGGAGCAGGCGTGTCCGGGTGACGCTGCTGTTCAGAGCATTGGCGCGTCTTTTCCAGTCATTTCACGGCGGATGATTTTCATCGGCACCAGGCCGGAGCCGAGCAGGGTATCGTGGAATTTTTCCAGAGAAAAAGCCTTGCCCTGCGTGGTCTGCATGTCCTTGCGCAGGTGCAGGATCATGAGTTTGCCGAGCAGGTAGGAGTAATATCCGGGGTCGGCGGTTCCGCGACGGGCTTCCTTGTAAGCCATGACGGAGGACTGGAAACATTCGCGCTGCATCATCTTTGTGGCGTCTGCGAGCGTCATGTTCCGGGTGTGCATGCCAAAGGAGACGAGGAAGCGGCAGTCGCGCAGCAGGGCGTCCTGGAGCTGGGCGAGGTGCAGGCGGGTATCGCCGGCGTGGAAGCCCTGTTCGATCATCATCTGTTCGGTGTAATGCGCCCAGCCCTCGGTGGTGGCGTAGGAGGCGCCGCCTTTGCGGGTGAGGGACCAGTCCGGGCTGGCACGCAGGTAGAGACCCTGCACGAAGTGGCCGGGCATGGCTTCATGCACGGTGATGTTGAGCATGGAGGGGGTGTTGTCGTCCTCCAGGGATTCTTCGGCTTTTGCCGGGCTGAGTTTCGGGTCGATCGGGGTGACGTAATAGAAAGAGGTCGTGGCTTTCGTTTCGAACGGGCCGGGCCAGTCTGTGGCTGCTGTGATCAGGGAGCGTTCGAAGCCCGGTGTGTCGGTGACGACGGGCAGGGTGGTGTTCGGCAGGGTGACGATGTGGCGGGACGTGACGAAGCTCTGAGCGTCTGTGAGCTGGTCGCGGACGAGCTGGTTCAGGGCGTCGGCGGCGACGTGATCCCTGCGGACTTCGGCCAGCGCCTGATCCGGGTGGGCGGGGTTGATGAGGCGGGCGGTTCTGTCGAAGTCGGCCTGGTCTTTTCTGAGCTGTTTCCTGCCGGCTTCGATGACGGTTTCGAGGGGCTCGTCGACCAGATCGGCGGCGAGCATGGCGCGTATGATATCGGGACCGAGGACGAAGGTGCCGCCCGGTGTGAGGGCGCTGATGGTGGTCCGGAATTTTTTGAGAGCTGTCAGGGTGCTGTGTGTGCTGGCTGTGAGCCGGGCCTGAAGCTCTCTGTTCTTAACGCTCGCGAAGGCGGCGGGGACGTTGTCGCGGACGAAGACGATGGCGCCTTCCAGATCTTCCTTTGATATTTCGAGGAAGATGGCGGGCACCTGATCGAGCTGCTTTTCACCTGTGGCCAGCATCGCGGGGATCTGGTTTTCGCGGGAGATAACGTCCTTCATTCTGAGCGGCAGAGGGGCGAAATCGCGGTCGATGAGGCTGTAGAGGGCGTTTGTGGCCAGGCTGATATACGTGTCGGGGTTGTGCCGGAAGGACTGAACCTGTTCGTTTTCGATCAGTTCCCGATTGATATCGGCCACGAGAATATCGCGGTCATTCTGCCGGCGCGGCGGGAGGGCGGAGACGTCCAGGGCGGCCAGGGCCTCGCGTTCCCGGTGCAGGCGCGTGGTCTGTGTGGCGATGGCGGCGGCGGAGAGATCATCCAGGAGGTCATCCCGGTTGTGGATGCCGAGCAGGGTGGAGGTGACGGGGCTTGCGGTCCAGTCGGCTTCGAAATGGGCTTTTTCGAGCGCGTCCAGTGTGGGGACCGGGGCCGCGCGGGCACTGGTTGTCGCGATGGCGGTTGCGGTCACGAGGGCGAGGAGGAGGCGGCGGTTTCCGGTCCGGGTGCGTGTGGTCATGTCGGGAACGATATGACGGGAGCGGGGCATTCGTAAACGGGTGGTTTTCCGGTTCAGATGTCAGGCGTTGCTTTTATGGACAGATGCGGGGGTGCCCCGTCCGGACCGGTTGTGGCGCCGTAAGTGTGGGGCGCAGGGCACGGGGTTACCGGATGGGGTGGGGTGACAGTGTAATATATTGAAAGTGTGAGAGGCCGGCTTTGTTCGCGGACAATTATTTCACCGGGACGGGAGGCGCGTTTTCCAGAGGAATCGTGTCGGCTTTCGGGGAGGATTTCACGAAGGCCAGAGCGTTCTGGATTCTTACGAGGTCGTCCGGTTCGGGTTTCAGGCCGAGGGCGACGTTCCACTGGTCGATCGCTTCGGATTTGCGCCCGAGATCCCAGTAGGCGACGCCGAGATGGTAGTTCACTTCGGGGTCGAGCGGAGTTTGTTCGGCGGCCTGTTCGAGGAGTTCAGCAGCTTTTCTGACATTGCCGGTGCGGAGCCAGGCCCAGCCGAGGCTGTCCCGGATGGCGGCGTCATCAGGATCGAGGGCCAGGGCACGCTCGAGCAGCGTGACCGCGTCTTTTTCGTGGATGCCGCGCTGAATCCAGCCGTAGCCGAGGAAATTCAGGAGGAGCGGCTCGTCCGGCATTGTCTTCCGGGCTTCCTCAAGGTCAGTTTCGGCTCTGGCCCAGTTGCCCATCCGCTCGTAGGCAGCGGCGCGTTCGAAGAGGAGCGTCCATTCCAGGCTGTGGCTGGCGCGGGCGGCATCGACGGCGCGGGAGAAGGCGGTAATCGCGCCGGTCCAGTCTTTCTGTTCGAAGAGCAGTGTGCCGAGCGCACGGGAAGGGAGCACCTGCTGCGGTTCGTCATGGGCGAGGGATTCGAGGATCTGACGGGCGGCGGGGATGTTGCCGAGGGCGTCATCGAGCAGGGCGCGGCGGTATTGCACGACGCGGGTCAGAGGGTCGGTGGGCGGGACCCCTTTGAGGACGGTTTCAGCCACATCCTTATGCCCGAGGTCCTGTTCTATTTCGGCCAGCATGAGGCGGGCGATGGCGAGAGGCGGGTCGAGGGTGAGGGCCATGCGGAGCATCATGGAGGACGCGATGTTGATCTGCTGCTGGCCGTCGCCTTCATCGGCGTGTTCAGCCTGCTGGTGCATAAGAAAGGCGACCAGAAGATAGGCATGCGCCAGGCCCTGGACGGGGGCGGTGACGGGGGGCGAGGTCAGGGCGGCCTGGAGTTCGGGGGCGGCGATGGCGAGCGCGGTATCGGTGCTGGTCATCTGCCGCATCAGGTCATGGGCTTCGGTCTGGCGACCGGACTGCCACAGCCAGTTGCCCCACGCACGGGTCAGGAGCAGATCGCGTCCGGGCATCTGGCGCCGGGCGTCATCATAAAGCCGGCCGGCGAGGATGGTATCGCCGTTGAGGGAAGCGATGAGGCCGGCATGCACGAGATAAAACGGCATGGCTGGCGAGGCGCTTGCCGGGGGGGAGGTGAGCAGCCGGATGGCGTCGGCGCTTTTGTGTTCTCCGGCGAGGCACCAGGCCTGAAGCAGCGGCGCGAGGAGCCGGGTCAGGGCGTCGCCTGGCATGGTTTTGTAGGCGGCGGCGGCATCTTCCCAGCGATTGTGCAGGGCGGCGTCGTTGCCGATGACGAACGCGGTGAGAATGGTGCGCCCGCCCGGATGTTTCGCGCTTTCGCGGGCCAGGGCGACGGCATCCGGGTTTCCGGCGAGGGCGCTCTGGGTAAAGGCCTGGCGGGCGATTTCCGGGTCGTTCGGGTCCCTGGAGAGGGCGGTGCTGAAGGCTTTTGCCGCGGTGGCGTAGTCATCAGCATGGGAGGCGACGAGACCGACGAGGAAGTCCGGCGTATCCACGGGGTCGGGGCTGGCCGGTAGTCTGACTGCGCCGGACGGGATATCGGTCGGAGGCGCGCCGGATGCGGAGACGGGTGTGATCGGGGAACCTGTCAGCGGGGAGCCGGCGCTGGCTGTGGCCTGTCCGGTGGTGAATACGGTGCTGCAGAAGAGAGACGTCAGCAGCAGGACAGGCAGAACCGGACGGGATGACATAGACCCTGAATACCCCTGAGAATGCTCTTGAGCTTTAATTGGCGGACGGCGACTCCCTGGCCCGGGGGCGTGGTGCTGCCGCAGAACGAATGTATGGAAGCTGTGTAACCTGCGTGGCCTGATGCGCCAAACCCGGACTGGTGGCGGGTGAGGACTGTCGTGCGGACAGTGTATCTGCGGCGGGTAACGATTTGATGTATGGGAGGGCGCTGATGGTGTCGTGTTGTCCGGCCGGGATAGTCCCGGGCTGATCCGGGAAACGTTATGGATGGCGTGATGGATACTGAAACAGCGCGGACACTTTTGCGACTCCAGATCGAATGGGGCGTCGATGTCGATCTTGATGACGTGCCGCATGACCGGTTCGCGGAATCGGCTGCTGAGATGGCGCGGCGGGCTGCGGCCTCCCGGGAGGCGTTGCAGGCAGGGGGCGGGGCTTCAGAGCGTGATGCATCCGGTTCCGCCGGACTCTCCGATGTCGGGCGATATGCTGAGAGACCCGGGGATGGCGGCGGATTCCGGGAGGCGGAACGGGCTGGTTCCGGTCGTTCCGGGGCGGGGCGTCCGGCGGTTCCGGTTGTGGCCGATCTGTCCGGTATCAGCACGCCCGAGGCGTTGGCGCAGGCGACGGAGGCGTTTGAGGGCTGTGTTCTGAGGGGGACGGCGACGCATTCGGTTTTGCCGCGTGGTCCGGTCGGGGCGCGGGTGATGGTGATCGGGGATGCGCCGGATGAGGACGAGGACCGCAGCGGGGTACCGTTTTCAGGGCTTGCAGGGTCGTTGCTGGATAAAATGCTGACGAGCATCCGGCTTGATCGGGAACAACTGGTGCTTGCGGCGGCTGTGCCCTGGCGTCCTCCCGGGGGCCGGGCGCCTTCACCCGCGGAGGTTGCGGCGTGTCTGCCGCTGCTTCTTAAAAGTATTGCGGTGTATCGTCCTGAGCGTCTGCTGCTGTGTGGCGGTCTGGCGACGCGGATGATTCTGGGGGCGGCTTCGACGGAGACGACGGCCGGGTTGTCGGTGAATCCCGCACGGTTGCGCGGGGCCTGGCGGGAGACGGAGTGGGGGGAGGAATGGGGCCCCCGGCGTCCGGCTCTGGCGATCAGACACCCGTTGCAGTTGCGGGCCAGCGCGGCGGCTCGCCGTGAGATATGGAATGATCTTTTATTGCTGGCAGTAACACTTGACGGGCTAAATGGTAGCGGCACGTAATTGTGGAATAATTGTGTGCATTCATTTTGGGAATGCTTTGGTCGCTGGTTTCTATTGACGTGTGGTAATCACGGTATTTCAATGCTTTGACCGGGATTTGGATGTGTCTTTCCTGATCCTGTTTTGTCATGATTTTCACAAAGCTTGCTTTTTGGAGTGGGAACTTCTAGACCCCCGCCACCATGCGAGCCATTGGACAGATATCCCAATCCATAGCCACCAGAGTATTGCTTGCCGGGGCGGCGCTTCTGACGGGTGCTTCCGTCGCGACTGCGCGTCCTGCTGCTCAGGGGTTTGATCCGTCGGGTGACGGTCATCAGCGAACCGGAGGTGATCCGAGCGCGCGATCGCTGAACGGCGCCTCGTCCGGGGAGGAGCGTTCCGGTGAGGAATTTGCGATGGCCGTTTCACGTCTGCCGGAGGGCATGACGGGCGGGGATGACGGTGTGGTGGCTCTGCCGCGTCCGTTGTCACCGGAGATGGCCACGCTTGTGCGGTCGATTTTCCGTCTTCAGCGGCAGGGGGCGTTTGCCGAGGCGCTGAGCAGCACGACACGGCTGACAGATACGACATTGCTGGCCGATGTTGTGGCCGAGCGGTTTGTCAATCCGGCCTATCACCCGACGGCGGGCGAGCTGACCCGCTGGCTTCATGCCCATTCGGATATGGCGGACGCGCCGGCTGTTTATTCACGACTGTCCGCGATGTCTGACCGGGGTGTGCTGCCTGTGGCCCCGTCTTCGGCGATGCTGGGCGGTTCCGGAAGCATGACGGTATCCGGCGCGCTTGCGGGGCATCCGTTCGCGCGGAACCAGCTTCTGGACCGGACAGTTCAGGAGCGGGCCTCGCTGGGGGTGAAGGGGGCAGAAAGCGCTCTGCATCTGATTGCGATCACGCCGGGGATGACGCCGCCTTACGCGGCGCAGCTCGGGGGGGAGGTCGCCCAGACGCTGCTGAGTTCCGGCGATGCGGAAAACGCGCTGAAAATCGCCGGGGATGCGTTTCTCCGGGGTGAGAAGCAGGTGGGTTTTCCGGCCTATATCGGTGGTCTGGCGTCATGGGCTCTGGATCGCCGGACAGAAGCGGTTGCGCTGTTCGAGACGGCATCGCGCGCGCCTCTGGTAACGCCGGAACTGATTTCGTCTTCGGCCTTCTGGGCGGCGCGCGGTCATCGCGAGCTGGGTGAGCAGAGCGCTTTCCGGCCATGGTTGCAGCGGGCTCTTGCCGCGCGGACGAGTTTTTACGGTCTTCTGGCGCAGCGGATGCTGGATCGGGAGCCGCGCCATGTCATGGGCGGTGGCGCGGTCCAGAATGCCGATCTGGAGAGGGTGGAGGACAGCGCGCCGTCGGTGCCGGTTCTGACCGAGATTGACATTGAGGCCGTGGCGGCGACGCCGGTCGGTGACCGGGTGTTCGCTCTTCTTCAGGTTGGCGAGCAGGGGCGTGCCGAGATGGCCCTGCGCCGTTACTGGCCGAAGGTTGTGCATGACGCGCCCCTCGCGCGTTCGATGCAGCTTGTGGCCGGGGCGGCGGGTCTGAACGATCTGGCGCTGGAAATGGCGGATTCCATCCAGGCGATGGAGCAGGCTTCCGGGCGGCATGGGGAGCAGCTTCCGCTGCCATCCCTGCATCCGCGTCACGGGTTCACGGTTGATCCGGCTCTGGTCTATGCGCTGACCCGGCTGGAATCGAATTTTGATCCGCAGGCGGTCTCTGGCGCGGGCGCGCATGGTCTGATGCAGCTTCAGCCGGTGACGGCGGGATTTGTGACGGGTCAGGGCGACCGGTTCACGGGGGCGCCTGAAGTGCTGCACGATCCGGGGCTCAACCTGGAGATCGGGCAGCGTTATGTGCGGTATCTCGCGCATCTGACGACCGGTCCGGGAGAGCAGGCTTCCGCCGGCGTGCCGCCGGAAGGTGGTGATCTGATTCGTCTGCTGGCGAGTTATAATGCCGGGCCGGGTGCTATCGCGCGCTGGGAACTGAGCAGCGGCGCGTCTTCCGATCCGTTGCTCTACATGGAGCGGCTGCCGAATCCGCAGACCCGGGCTTATGTGGCGCAGGCGTTTTCTTATCTGTGGACTTATGCGGACCGGCTGAATCTGCCGACGCCTTCGCTTGAGGCGCTGACGCTCGGGCACTGGCCCGGGTTTCGGGCGGAGCTGCAACTGGCGGCGGCGCAATGGCCTTCTCGGACGATCCACTGAAGGCGGCTGGCGCAGGCGGCGTTCTGTAACTGATCCACTGTTGTACCGGGCTCGGATAGCCTGGGAAGTCTGTGACTGGAGCCCGGTTCAGGTTGAGTTCCTGAACACCGCTATTTCCCACCCCGGGGAATCTGTTTTAACTGGTGGATGTGTCTGCGCCATTTATTCCCCCGATGCCGCCTCTGCCTTCTGAATCGACGGGCGGTCTGGGTGTTCTGATCCGGTTGCGGTGGAACGGGTTTTCCGCGTTTCCGGCGCGGTGCTTCACTGAAAATGTTGTCTCACTAAACGCCCTTGGGCGCCCGCTGGTGCTGCCCTGCGGGCCGGAGGCCATAAAGGCTGTGCTTTCGACACAGTCTCAGGATTTTCAGCGGCTGAAGATGGGGCGGCGGGTTCTGGGTCCGATTGTGGGTGACGGGATTCTGGTCAGCGAGGGGGCGGTGTGGAAGCGGCGACGGCGTGCGATGGCGCCGGCGTTTACGCCCCGGGCTGTTCCGACGCTGGCGCGGCATATTGCTGTCTGTGCGGAGGCGGCGGTCAGAGGTTTGCCGTCTGTCGGGGCGGTTGATGTGTTTGCGTTTACGCAGCGTCTGGCGCTCGACATTGCGGCGGTGACGATGTTCTCGATGACGAGTGCGCCGTTCGGGGTGGCGTTGCGGGATATGGTGACGGATTTCATGACCGGGATCGGTCAGCCGCGTCCGTCTGACTTTCTGTTGCCTCCGGGGATTCCAACGGTTCTGGCGTGGCGACGGAGGCGGTTCCGGAGGCGCTGGGTGGCGCTGGTTTCAGAGATCATCGCGGGCAGGGAGGCTATGCCAGCTGCTGCTGAGCCCCGGGATCTGTTCGATCTGCTGGTGCGGGCGTTCGGGAATGAGGATGCCGTGTCCGGGGGGGCTGTTCCGGATCGGGTATTGATCGATGAGGTGGCGACGATGATTGTCGCCGGGCATGAGACGACGGCGACGGCTCTGTTCTGGGCCTGTCTGATGCTGGCGCGGCTGCCGGACTGGCAGGAGGAGGTGGCGCGGGAGGTGCGCGACGTTGATCTGTCGCCGGATCGGGCGGCGGCGGCCTTGCCGGCGTTATCCGTCACGACGGCGGTGGTGCGGGAAGTGCTGCGACTGTTTCCGCCGGCTTTCATGACCGGACGCGAGGCCGGGCGGGATGCTGAACTGTGTGGTGTTCCGGTGCGACGCGGTGCGATGCTGTTGCTGCCGCTCTGGATGCTGCATCGGCGACCGGATTTGTGGCGTGATCCGGACGGGTTTGATCCGCATCGGTTTATGGACGGGGTGGAGCCGGACCGGTTTGCGTTTCTGCCGTTCGGGGCGGGACCGCATGTGTGCATCGGGGCTCAGCTGGCGATGACGGAGGCGGTGCTGGTTCTGGCGCGTCTGGTACAGGGGTTCCGGTTTGGGGTACGGGAGCCGGTGCCGGTTGTTCCGGTCGGGGTATTGTCGACGCGGCCAGGTGGAAATGCGGTGTTTCAGTTCCGGCGGCGGGCGTGTGCATGACGATATGGCGATCGCCGGGGGCGTGGCGCAGGCCTTTTTCGTTTGATTGTTATTTTTGCGGGCATTTTTTATGACAACAGAAACCGTTCTGCCTGAAAGGGGTGCCCGGCTGGCCACGCTTCCTGGTGGAAATGCGATGGCTTTGTTCGTTCTTACTTTCGGGACATTTGTTGTCGGGACAGGTGAGTTTGCCATTATGGGCATGCTGCCAGAGTTCGCGACATCGCTTGGGCTTTCGCCTGCGGATGCGGGCTATGCCATTACGGCTTATGCGCTTGGCGTGGTGATCGGTGCGCCGCTGATTACAATCCTGGGGGCGCGGCTGTCGCGGCGTGAGCTTCTTCTGACGTTGCTGCTGCTGTTCTGCTTTGGAAATTTTCTCAGCATTGTCATGCCGACGCCGGGTCTGGTTGAGGTGGCGCGGTTTATCACCGGATTGCCGCACGGGGCGCTGTTCGGGATTTCGGCGCTTGTTGCCGCCTCGATGGTGGACCGGTCGCGGCGTGGCCGGGCGGTGGGGCGCGTTTTGTCCGGGATTGCGATTTCCACGCTGATCGGGGCGCCGTTTTCGACCTTTGCGGCGGATCATTTCGGGTGGCGTATTGCGTATCTGATGATTGGTCTTCTGGGGTTTGTCACGTTTCTTGGTGTGTGGCGCTACATTCCGGCTGATGCGCCCAACCGTAAGAACTCTCCTCTGAGAGAGGTGACGGCACTTGGGAACACGCAGGTGTTGATGACCCTTCTTACGGCGGCCATCGGGTTTGGCGGCATGTTCGCGATTTATACGTATCTCACGAGTGTTCTTGTTAATGTCACGCAGGTTTCCGAGTGGCGGGTTATGTTATGCATGATGGTCTGGGGGCTTGGGATGCTGGCCGGGGCGAATGTCGGGGCCTGGGTGGTGGATCGTAACCTGGATATCGCGGTGATTGTGGCGCTGGCGGGCAGTGCGGTTGCGATGGTGGTGTTTCCGCTGGTTCTGCACAGTTACGCGGGTCTGATGCTGGATGTGTTTCTGGTTCCGGCTTTTGTGAACGCGCTGGGGCCGGCGCTTCAGACCCGGCTGATGGATTTTGCCGGGGACGCGCAGACGCTGGCGGCGTCGCTGAATCATTCGGCGTTCAATATTGCGAATGCGCTGGGGGCATCTCTGGGGAGTGTGCTTCTGGCGCATGGGTTCGGATACGGAGCGCTGGGAACAGGGGGCGCGCTGCTCTCCGGTGCGGGGTTGCTGGTGTATCTGATGGAGCTGCTGATTCTGAAACGGCGTGGTCTGGAAGAGGTGCGTGAGCCGATCGTCTGAGTGATCCGGAGGGGTGAGGCGAGGCGCGATGGAGGTTCCCGGTGTTCCGGCTTACGGGCGGGCGGTGCGTGTGCTAGAAGTTCCGGTTCTATGCACTGGCTGTGCCGCGTGGTCCTGTTTCGGGCTGTGTGGCCATGACATGACGGAAAAGCCTTGACCGAGAATCCCGACCTGCCCGCCCCGCCTTCTGACCTCGTTCCGGTAGCGATCGAGGAGGAAATGCGGTCCTCCTATCTTGCGTATGCGATGTCCGTGATTGTGGCGCGTGCGCTGCCGGATGTGCGCGACGGGCTGAAGCCTGTGCATCGCCGTATTCTTTATGCGATGCGGGAGAGCGGCTTTACGGCGGACAAGCCCTATCGCAAATCGGCCCGCGCGGTCGGTGACGTGATGGGTAAATATCATCCGCACGGCGACTCCTCGATTTATGACGCCATGGTTCGTATGGCCCAGCACTGGTCGATGCGGGTCAAGCTGATTGACGGGCAGGGGAATTTCGGATCGGTCGACGGGGATAGTCCGGCGGCGATGCGTTATACCGAGGCGCGTCTGGCGAAGGCGTCTTCGTTCCTGCTGGACGACATCGACCGGGACACGGTCGATTTTCAGCCGAACTACGATGAGAGCGAGAGCGAACCGACGGTTCTTCCGGCGGCGTTCCCGAATCTGCTGGTCAACGGCGCGACGGGCATTGCCGTTGGCATGGCGACCAACATTCCGACGCATAATCCGGGTGAAGTGATCGACGCCGCTCTGGCGATGATCCGGAATCCGGACATCACGCTTGAAGAGCTGATGGAGATCATACCGGGTCCTGATTTCCCGACGGGCGGCATTATTCTGGGGCGGACGGGCATCCGCAACGCCTTTGCCACCGGGCGCGGTTCGGTGATCACCCGGGCGCGGGCGGAGATCGAGGAGATCCGCAAGGACCGCAAGGCGATCATCATCACCGAGATTCCGTATCAGGTGAACAAGGCGACGCTTCAGGAGAAGATCGCCGAGCTGGTTCGCGACAAGACAAGCGACCGGCACATTGAGGGTATTTCGGACATTCGCGACGAGTCCGACCGGTCCGGCATGCGGGTGGTGATCGAGCTGAAGCGTGAGGCGACACCGGAGGTGGTGCTGAACCAGCTCTATCGCTTTACGCAGCTTCAGACCTCGTTTGGCGTGAACATGCTGGCGCTCAATGGCGGTCAGCCGAAGCTGATGGGGCTGATGGAGGTCCTGTCGGCATTTATCGCTTTCCGCGAGGAAGTGATCATGCGGCGCGCGCGCTTCGATCTGGCGAAGGCGCGGGATCGCGGGCACATTCTGGTCGGTCTGGTGATCGCGGTTGCGAATATTGACGCCGTGATTGCACTGATCCGCGCTGCGCCGGATGCCGCGACGGCGCGTGAGTCGCTGATGGCGGCGCAGTGGGACGCGGCGGATGTCGAGCCGCTGCTGGCGCTGATACATGATGAGGGCAATGTCGTTGTTGACGGCAGGGTGCGTCTGACGGAAGCGCAGGCGCGGGGCATTCTGGAGCTGCGTCTCCAGCGTCTGACCGGGCTGGAACGCGAGAAGATCCAGAGTGAGCTGTCTGAGGTTGCGGTTAAGATCAACGAGCTGCTGGAGATTATCCGCAGCCGTCCGCGGCGTCTGGAAGTGATGTGTGATGAGCTTCTGGCGGCGCGGGCGGAGATTGCTACGCCGCGTATGACGGAGATTGCCGATTATGCGGGCGATCAGGACGATGAGAGCCTGATCGAGCCGGGGCTGATGGTGGTCACTATTACGCGGGACGGGTTCATCAAGCGGACGCCGCTGGAGGTGTTCCGGGCGCAGAATCGTGGCGGGCGCGGGCGTACGGCGGCGGGGCGGCGCGGGGATGACATTGTTGTCCGGTCGTTCAATGCGCACACGCATCAATGGGTGCTGTTCTTCTCGTCGGGTGGCAAGGCGTATCGGGAGAAGGTCTGGCGTCTGCCGGAGGCGAGTCCGACGGCGAAGGGGCGTGCGCTGGTCAATCTTCTGCCGGATCTGGGCGGGGACTCGATCACGGCGGTTCTGCCGCTGCCTCAGGACGAGGATCTGTGGGAGGCGCTGCATCTGGTCTTTGCGACGGCCAGTGGTGGCGTGCGCCGGAACAGGCTGAGTGATTTCCGCAATATCCGGTCCTCAGGGCTGATCGCGATGAAGCTGGACGAGAATGACAGTCTGATCGGGGTGGCGACGTGCCGCGTGGGGCAGGATGTCTTCCTGGCGACGCGCGGGGCACGGTGCATCCGCTTCCAGATCACGGACGATATTCTGCGTGTGTTTGCCGGACGTGACTCGTCGGGTGTGCGGGGTATTCGTCTGGGCGAAGGCGACAGGGTGATCAGTCTCTGCGTTCTGAACCATGTTGATGCGACGGTTGAGGAGCGGGCGCTGTATCTTCGGGCGGCTAATGCGAAGCGTCGCGCGGAGAATGCGGCGGATGAGGGGGCTGACGAAGGCGCTGAGTCGGATGAGATCGTTAGTCTGCCAGAAGGATCGGATCTGTCGCAGGAGCGGTTCGACGAGCTTGAGGCGGCGGAGGAGATTCTGCTGACGGTGAGCGACGCGGGCTTCGGGCGGCGGTCTTCGGCTTATGACTATCGTGTGAGTGGTCGTGGTGGTCTGGGTATTACGAACATGAACTTCTCGGCCAGCAAGCGCGGGTCGGCTGTGGTTGCGACTCTGCCGGTTCTGGCGGGAACGGATGTGATGCTGGTGACGGATGCCGGACGTTTGATTCGTGTTCCGGTCGATCAGGTGCGAGTCATGTCCCGGCAGGCGAGCGGCGTGACGCTGCTGCGTCTGGACGGGAAAGAGTCGGTCACCAGTGTCTTTCCGGTGCTGGAGGACGATTCGGCTGATGAGCCCGGGACCGGGGCTGATCCCGCAGGGGAGCCCGGCGCGGCGGACAGTGGGAGTGACGATGCCTGAACGGACTCGCCGCATCGGGTTTTACCCGGGCACGTTTGATCCTGTGACGTTAGGTCACATGGACATCATTGAGCGTGCGGCGAGACTGGTTGACCGGCTGGTGATCGGGGTTGCGAAGAACGCGGGGAAAAACCCGCTTCTTTCGATTGAAGAGCGGGTGGCGGCGCTCCGGGAAGAGGTTCCGGGGCTTGTTGAGCGGACGGGGGCCGAAATTGAGGTCATTGCATTCGACGAGTTGCTGGTCGAGGCGGTGCGCCGGCAGAAAGCGACACTGATTTTTCGCGGGCTGCGGCTTCTGGTCGATTTTGACTATGAGGCGCAGATGCAGGGCGCGAACCGGAAGCTTGCGCCGGAAATAGAGACAGTCTTTCTGATGGCGACGGAACGGACGCAGTTTATTTCCTCGCATATGGTGCGGGAGATCGCGGCATATGGCGGGGATATCAGCGAGTTTGCTCCGGAAGGCGCGCGTCGTCGTGTGGTTGCCCGACTGGCCAGGGGCTCTCTCTGATTTTGTGATTCCGGTCGTGTGACGTAAGGCTCCTTTCAGGGTCTGCCTGTTCTGTGAACCATGGTTCCGGCGGCGGACGGAAAGCCGGCACAGTTCTCCTGTCGCGAGTTCCGGTGCCGGAGCGTATGAAGTGATTGGATAATGACATGGCTGAAACTGACAACAACGATCTGCTGAACATGGATCTGGCGTCAGGGCGGGTGGTGATTCGCCTGCGTCCGGACCTTGCTCCTCTGGCGGCTGAGCGTCTGCGGACGCTGTCTGCCGAGGGATTCTATGACAATACGCCGTTTCACCGGGTGATTTCCGGCTTTATGGCGCAGGGCGGCGATCCGACGGGCACTGGCACCGGCGGCAGCAAGCTTCCTGATCTGAAGGCTGAGTTCACGCGGGCTGCGAAGTTCGAGCGTGGCACGATCGGTATGGCGCGGACGATGGATCCGAACAGTGCGAACAGTCAGTTTTTCATCATGTTCGAGCCGTCTCCGCATCTCGATGGTCAGTACACCATCGTGGGTGACGTGACTGAGGGCATGGAACTTGTGGACAAGATCAAGCGCGGTTCCGGCGGTGGCGGCGTGGTGCAGGATCCGGACCGGATTATTAAAATGCGTCCGGCTTCGGCTGCGGCCTGATCATTTTTTGTGACAGTGGTGGTTGACAGAGTCGGCCACCACCTTTACCCGATGGCCCGCAGTGAGCCGGTAGCTCAGCTGGTAGAGCATTCGACTTTTAATCGAATGGTCGAGGGTTCGAGTCCCTCCCGGCTCACCAATTTATCCTGACCTGAATTCTTTCCCGTCAGGATTTTACTCCCCGATTTAGGAAATTGTTAATCAGCTCGCTTTAACCTCCGAGATGTGCTGCGGCGGCGGTTTTTGCACGAACTGTGTGGAGGTCAGCCTGTCCGGAGCCGGAGCGTCGATTCCCGGTTTGTGACCAGGTGGCGTCGTTGTGCAGTTCGGAGTTTGGATGGCGGAAGAAGCTGAAATGGACGGAGCCCCGGAGGCTTCTCCCGGAAAGAAGAAGCTGATGCTCATTGTGGGCATCGTGGTCGTGCTTCTGGCGCTTGGCGGGGGTGGCTGGTTCTATAAGCAGCACAGCGCGAAAACTGTGAAGCCGAAGGTTGAGCAGGTGCAGCCGGAACCTTTCCTGGTTGATATTCCGACGGTTATTTCGAATCTCGACAATTCATCCGGGCGACCGGTTTTTGTGAAGATTTCTGCGAAGCTTCAGGTTGCCGGTGGTCTGATGTCGCAGGTGCAGGCTCAGATCCCTGAGATTCAGAATATTTTTCAGACTTATCTGCATGAAAGTACGCAGGCGGACCTGAGTGGCAACGGTATTTACCGCTTACGGGAAGCATTGCTCGACCGTATTGCGGTGCAGCTTGCGCCGGTTGAGGTCCGGGATCTTCTGTTTACCGAGTTTCTGATCCAATGAGCGGGACGCAGGGTTCACTGAACGGCAACATTCCGCGTCCCGGTCCGACAGCCTCGTTGCGCGATCTTGAAGGCGTGGACCAGGGGCCGGCATATGCGGACGGGGTTCCCCCGGATGATGATGCAGAGCATGTTCTCGATCAGGCGGAAATCGACAGTATTCTCGGCAATGCGTTCGGAGGGGGCGACATTGAGGAGAGCACGAGCGGGCTTGAGAGGATTATCGGCTCGGGACTGGTCAGCTATGAGCGTCTGCCGATGCTCGAGGTGGTTTTTGACCGTCTTATGCGGATTGTCTCTACGACGCTGCGCAACTTCACGAATGATAATGTTGACGTATCGATTGATGGCATCAGTTCGATGCGGTTCGGTGACTATCTGAACTCCGCGCCGGCTTCCTGTATTTTTGCGGTCTTTAAAGCGGAGGAGTGGGAGAACTACGGGCTGATGGTCGTTGACTCGGCTCTGACCTATTCCATGGTCGACGTTCTTCTTGGAGGCGCGCGTAATCCCCGGCCTCTGAATGTCGAGGGGCGGCTCCATACAACGATCGAGCGGTCTCTCATCGAGAAAATGGTAAAGCTGGTTCTGGAGGATCTGAGTGTCGGCTTTGATCCGATCTGCGCCGTAAATTTTAAATTCGAACGTCTGGAAATCAGCTCCCGGTTTGCGGCGATCTGTCGTGCGTCCAATGCGGTATTTCTGGCCCGGATGCGGGTGGAAATGGATGACCGTGGCGGAAACATTGACGTGCTGCTGCCATATTCGACGCTTGAGCCGGTGCGGGATTTGTTGCTGCAGCAGTTCATGGGCGAGAAATTCGGTCGGGATTCGATATGGGAGACGCATCTGGCGGAAAAGCTGCGTGATACGGATGTGCAGCTTGAGGCGGTACTGGGGGAACAGACGATGAAGCTTTCCGAGATCGTAGATCTGAAGCCGGGTTCAGTGATTGTTCTGGAGCATCAGCTTAAGCAGCCGGTAAGTCTGCGTTGCGGACAGATTCCGATGTTCACCGGAAAGCTTGGGCGAAAGAAAGAAAATATAGCCATACGGATCGAGGAAGATCTGCTGGCTGTGCGTCAGCTCCTTGATGCGCCTGAGGGTTTGTACTCATAGGGTGGAGATATTTTATGACGACATTTGAATATGTAATGGAGTTTGTGCTTTGCATTCTCCTTCTTATGGGAATTTTTTATAGTATTTATCTCGGCCGGGCGCTGGCGGTTCTGCGCCGTGACCGGCGAGAGCTTGCCGAACTTGTCGCCAAGCTCGATGAGAGCGGGCGGCGGGCCGAGGACGGAGTTGAAAAGCTGCAGTCGGCGGGAGATATCAGTGGCCGCGCGCTGGGGCGCATGATTGACCAGTCTCGCATGCTGCAGAGTGAACTTGAAACATTATCCAGCCGGGCGGACTCGATTGCAGGCCGGCTGGAAGGGCTGGTTCGTGAAGGCAATCGTCCTCTGACGGAGGAGCGGATGGCATCCGAAGCGGAGCGTCTGGTGATGTCGGAGAAGCTGGTTTCATCCGCGTCCGAACCCGGAGCGATTCCCGGTGCAATGCATGCGCCTGCTTCCTCGTTGCCCGTCAGCCCTCAGTTATCAGACGCTTCCGCGTCGGTTTCTCAGTCATCTGCTCCGGCATTGCGACCATATGAACAGCGCTCCCGTCAGCGTACGGCTGCTGAGCAGGACCTGATCCGCGCCCTGCGGATGGGTTGAAGGTAAGGTATGCCGAAAATCTCGTTTCCACGTGTTTTCCAGCTCTCGGCCTGTCTGATGGCGGGAGTGTTCTCTCTCAAGGCATATCTTCTGACGAGTTCGCTGCTGTTTGCAAATACACCTGCCGGGGCGACTGTGCAGGCAGCCGGATCGAATGTGGCGCAGACAGCAGGGCCTGCTGCCGGAAGCGGAACTGCGCAGGCGCAACAAAAAAGCAGTGTGTCTCCGGCGGGAACACCAGCGGAGCAGATCGGTGCGGTGGTGCCTCCGGGGCAGGGGATTAAACCGGCAGATGAGAAAAACGCCGGACCGTGTTCCGGGGGGGCAACCTGTGTCGGGGAAGTCAGCCAGCCTGACCTGGATGTCGACCATCGTGCGGATGCGGCCCGGCAGGCACTTTTGACCGATCTGGGTGGACGGACGCGTCAGCTTGATGAAGAATCCCGTAAGCTGGATGATATGAAGCGAACGATTGAAGCCTCGCAGGCAGCACTGGACGTGAGACTGCAGAAATATTCACAGGAGCAGTCGAACATGGCGGCGGTGTCAAAGGAGAAAAAGCAGCTCAGTGATGCTGATATCGACCGGTTAGTTAAAATTTACGAATCTATGGCGCCACGTGATGCCGCATCTATTTTCAATGTACTCGATTTTCAGGTTGTGGTTCCGGTAATGACGAAAATGAATCCACGGAAAACATCTGCTATTCTGGCTGGCATGTCTCCGGACCGTGCGATGATGGTGACCCAGCTTCTCGCGGGTATGCCTCGCAAAGGAGGGATGGTGCGGGCAGGCACAAACGGTTAATTCACTCATCTTTATATGTTATTATTTTCAGAGATTGTCGTGCTTACATCTGTGCGACAGTACAAAACAGGGACAGGGTGTGCAGAAAAAACTTCCTCTGACATTGTGGATCGCGACATCATGTCTTGGCGGTTTGCCTCTTTCTGTCGTTACAGCTTCTGCTCAGGTAAATATTAAAGATGGTGTTGCCACTTCAGCAAATGATGCCGTGGGTTCTGCTGTTCCGGCGCAGGATACTCATCGCTATCGGGTCAGAGGTGCAAAGAAACATTCTGTTGCACCGAAAGAGAACGTAACCGCTCCCGGTTCGTCTGAAAGCGCACCGAATGCGTCAGTGGCAGGCGAAAAGACTGCGGCTGACGGAGTGCTGCCCCCCGGCTGGCGACAGGATAAGATCGGTGTGCAGCAGGATAAGGATGTTCAGTCGCCTGCGGGAACATCACCGGCTTCGCCTGGAAACGGTTCGCCTGCTCTGCTGAAGAATACACTCGCTTCCGCGAATTCAGCATCGCGGGATGGCGCGGACGGGAGTCCGGCGCCCGGTGTTGCAGGTCAGGGGGATGGCGGGAGTTCGCAGCTGCCATCTCACGCGCAGATCAGCAAAATTTTCCTGCCAATGGGGGATGGTGCGGGGATCGCCGCATTCTGGTCTCGTAATGATTTCATAATTGTCTCTGATCATGCGACGCAACTGGATGCCGGGGCGCTCAAAGATACAGGGCCATTCTCTTCGGTCGAAGTGCGGACTCCGGGCGGGATAACTGTCGTGACCTTTCATTTTGACGGAAGACAGCCGCTGACACTGAGCAGGCAGCCGGGTGGGTGGATACTCGCGGTGACACCGAAGGAGGAGGGCGGACTGGCGCACCTCTCGCCTGAGCAGAAAGATGGCGGCATTCTTTATCGCATGCCGCAGCCTGGGCGGATCGTGGAGCTTTCTGATCCTGCTTCCGGGGCAAGGCTTCTTGTCGCGACATCGCTGGCGAAAGTGCCGGGGCCGAGACTGCCGCACAGGCATGTGGGATATGAAATCTGGCCTTCCTTGCAGGGACTGGTCTTTGCTGTGGAATCCGACCAGATCGAGGTTCGTGATGGTGGTGGCGGGCCGTTTCTGGATGCTGTTGGTAAGGGCGCGATCCCGCTGGCCAATGGCGCATCGGGACGGGTGGTCGATGACAGAGTCGACTGGTCGTGGCTGGGGCTGAGATCGCTCTCTCCCGCGGCTTTGCGGGAGGATTACCGGAGACACTGGACTCAGGCCGCGATGCTGCCTCCGGAAAACCGCAATGAGGCGCGTCTTGCTGCGGCCCGGTCCGCGTTTGCTCTGGGCGATGCGCATAATGCCCGCGCTATTCTGGCAACGGCGACCCAGGATGATCCAGAACTGGCGCTGCTTCCGAATGTCGCTTTTTTGCGTGCGGCATCTGAACTTCTTGCCGGGAATGTGGCGGGAGCGTCGGTCCTCGACAGTGCGGATACCGGAGAGGATGGTGCTTTGTGGCGCGGGCTTTATATGGAGCGCGCCGGAAACAATCCGGCGCAGGCCGCGTCTTTACTGGCCGGGGCGTATTCGCGTCTTGCGGATTATCCGGTCATGTTACGGGACAGGCTTCAGCCTGAGGCAGCTGCTTTTATCGCTCAGTATGGCTCGGATCAGGATCGGTCTGTTTTGTCGCCATTACCTGTTGAGCCGGCCTACGGAGCGGCCAAAGCGTTTCTGGAATTGCGTGCCGGCGATCAGAATAAGGCGCTTGCGTCGTTTCAGTTGCTGGCAAAAAAGAAAGATCCGGTTCTCTTTGAAGCTGGCTGTGAGCAGGCAATCGGGCTGCGGCTGGCCATGGGGCAGCTCCACCCTGCTGAAGCTGCCGATGCTTATGAATTGCTGATCCCGACCGCACGCCAGGTCGGGCGGGAAGATATCGTGCGTCAGGCCGAGGTTTCCGCGCTGATGCAGGCGGGACAATGGCAAAAGGCTCTTGCTGCGGCTGATGAACAGATGCGGGTTTTTCCTGACGGACGCGCTGCGATGGTATCACTGGTGCAGGATATTTTGCTGCATCTGGCGGAATCGTCTGACGGAGCCGGTAGTCATCAGACTGATGCGATTGACAGTGTGGCGCTGATTGAGAGCCATATTGACCAGATTCCGGACGGTCCGGTGAAGGGGCGCATTCTGGCCGGGCTTGGCGCGAAACTGTGGGGGCTGGGACTGCCGGGTCGGGCCGCGCTGGCCTTTGAGCGTGCTTTGCCGCTGGCGCCGGGCAACGATCAGCGGGCCGCCTGGGGTGGTGAACTGGCCCGGGCTGACATTGAAGCCCAGAGGCTTGGCCAGGCGCGCAGGGCGCTGGATGAGACGGCAGACCCCGCGGCGGGAGGCGATATTGCGTCCCGCCGGCGGGTCATCGCGGCGAGCCTCCTGGCTAAGGAAGGCAATAAAGATCAGGCATTACAGATGCTGGCTCAGGATGAATCGGACCAGTCGCTTGACCTTCGCGGGCGTCTTCTGGAGGAAGAGCGGAAGTGGCCTGATGCGGTGCTTGTCGTCGGGCGTCTGGCGACAAAGAATATTCCGGAACAGGGTACGCTGACGGATATGCAGCAGGATATGGCAGTCAGGCTTGCGACGGATGCGGCGCGGGCGAATGACGGGGAAACGCTGGACCGGTTGCGCGAGTGGGTTGGACGGAGGCGCATGACGCCTGAACGGATACGGGTTTTTGATCTGCTTGTTACCTCTCCGGAAGACGATATCCGCAGGCGTGCTGGCGGGCCGTAAGAGACGACTCTTTTCCTGGATTCCGGCTTCTGTTTTGTGGGGCGTTGCGATCGGAATGACTGTATTCAGCAGGAACTGATGACGGAGGCGGCATAAATAGCCGCGGGAAAGTCAAGAAAACTCTTGCGCCCTCAGGTATGAGGGCTTATCAAACGCTTTCTTAAGCCCAAGGGGGCGTTTTCGCCCAACAGGCTGTCTACTGGTTTTGGGGTACGTCAATGAACGCACTTGCTCAACTGGGGATGGTCTCGGAACTCCCGAGCAATAACCAGATTTCTCCCGCCGCTTCTTCCTGTGAAGATGAGCGGAAAGATTATTTTGTCGAACGTGACGGCGAAAAATTCGCCGGCACGCATCTGCTCGTTGATTTGTGGGAAGCATCCTGTCTGGATGATCCTGAGCAGATTGACGCTACGCTCTGTGAAGCGGCGATTGCTGCCGGTGCTACGATTCTTCATAGTCATTTTCACCATTTTACGCCGAATGGTGGTGTGTCTGGTGTGGTGGTTCTGGCTGAGAGCCATATTTCCATTCATACGTGGCCGGAACGGTCTTTCGCTGCCGTAGATATCTTTATGTGCGGTGCATGCGATCCGAATCTGGCCATTCCGGTGATGCAGCGTCTGTTTCAGGCGGGGCGCATTCTGGTTGATGAGCAGCGTCGCGGAAAAGTTCCGGCCTGAACAGGATGTTCTGAAAATGCAGAGGTTGTTTCCGGTCGGGTGAGGTCATCGCCTGGCCGGACGCTTCTTTGCGTTGCGGAGCATGCCTGCGGGCAGACGGTCTCCCGGTGTCATATTTCCCGATATCTTCACATGGCCGGTAGTTGTGTCCGGTCATAATATATCCTGACGCTGTGTTGTTTCTCCCCGGTAAGATGCAGTGATCTTATTTTTCTGAAGGGTGTCTTATGTCTGAAACCTGGCTGAATGAAGGGCTGTATGACAGCTGGGGACAGCGGTTCCGGGTTCGGAAAGAACTGGCGCGTATAAAAAGTCCGTTTCAGGATATCGTTGTTTTTGAAAGCGAATTTCATGGTCGCGTGCTGATGCTTGACGGCGTCGTGCAGATCACGGAGGCGGATGAATTCGTTTACCAGGAAATGCTGACGCATGTTCCGCTGTTTACGCATGCGGCACCGAAGAGCGTTCTGATTATCGGAGCTGGTGACGGCGGCGTTCTGCGGCGTGTTCTTGAGCATAAGAGCGTTGAGCGCGCTGTGATGGTGGAAATCGATGGTGATGTCATCGAATTGTCAAAAAAATATCTGCCGGGTATCGCCGGAGATGCGTGGAACGACCCGCGCGCTGATGTGATCGTTGGTGACGGGATCGAATACGTTGCGAATGCGGCGGATGGTTCTTTTGATGTGATTATTGTTGACAGCACGGACCCGATCGGAGTGGGAGAAGTCCTGTTTACGGACGCGTTCTATCAGCATTGCGCGCGTATTCTCGGGACAGGCGGGCTGATTGTGAATCAGTGTGGTGTGCCGTTTATGCAGGCGGACGAACTGCGCGAGACCAGCGAGCGACGCGCGAAGTTTTTCCCGTATGTATCGGCTTATGTAGCGGCCGTTCCGACTTATGTGGGTGGGTTTATGACGCTGGGAATTGCCTGCAAGGGCGCGAATCCGGCGGTTCAGGATGTGACTGCCGTTCGGACGCGGGCGGAATTGTCAGGGATTTTGGGCACAACGCAGTACTGGACGCCGGAGATCCATGTCGGGTCGTTCAATCTGCCGCCTTATATTGCGAAGCATCTTCCCGCTTCAGAGGGGTGACGGCGAAAGGTCGGAACCGGCGCGGTTCCGATACCGGTTCCGGATTACTTTTTCTCCTGATTGAAAACGCGATCTCCGGAAATATTTGTTTGACAGCGGAATGACAGGGTGCAAGATCAGCCTGTCGCAGAGGGAGAGTCCGGCTTGCAAAGCCGGCGCCGAAGGAGCAACCGCCCCGGAATCTCTCAGGCTAACGGACCCTGCGGCACTGGTTTCTGGAGAGTGGCGCATCAGGCGTCCGCCGACGGGATAGCGATCTCAGGCAAACGGACAGAAGGGGCACGAAACTGATCCTGGTAAAGCCAGGCGGAGCGTGTGCCGATGTCTGCCTGTATATCGATTTCTGCTGACGGAGCGCTGTCGTGAGTGATGATCTTCTCCGTACTCCGTTATTTTCTCTTCATGAAGAGCTTGGTGCGCGGATGGTGCCATTCGCGGGCTATATGATGCCATTGCAGTATCCTGCGGGGATCATGGCCGAGCATTTGCAGACCCGTGAGCATGCGGGACTGTTTGACGTGTCACATATGGGGCAGGTCGCGGTGCGTCCGGTGGACGGGGATATGGCGCGGGCGGCTCTGGCGCTTGAGCGGCTGGTGCCGGTTGATGTCGTCGGACTGAAGCAGGGCCGGCAGCGGTATGCATTTTTCACGAACGATCAGGGCGGTATTCTGGACGATCTGATGATTGCCCGGATGGACGGCTGGTTTCTGGTGATCGTGAATGCGGCGTGTAAGGCTCAGGACATTGCGCTGATGAAAGCGGGGCTGGAGCCGGAATGTTCTGTTGAACCACTGGAGGACCGGGCTCTGCTGGCGTTGCAGGGGCCTGACGCCGAAGCGGCGCTGGCGCGGTTCATGCCGGATGTGGCGTCCATGAAATTTATGGATATGCGGCAGGGCACGTTTGATGGTGCGCGGGTCTTTGTGTCGCGATCCGGTTATACTGGCGAAGATGGGTTTGAAATCAGTGTTCCGGCGGCGAATGCTGAGCGGGTGGCGCGGATGCTGCTGGATCAGCCGGAGGTGATGCCGGTTGGGCTCGGGGCGCGGGACAGTTTGCGGCTTGAGGGGGGCATGTGTCTCTACGGTTCTGATCTGGATGAGACGACATCACCTGTTGAAGGTGCGCTGGAATGGGCCGTACAGAAGGTGCGGCGCAAGGGAGGCGCGCGTGAGGGCGGGTTCCCCGGCAGTTCTGCTGTGCTGGCGCAGCTTGAGAGCGGGGCTTCGCGGCGGCGTGTCGGGCTGCAGGCGGAAGGGCGGGCTCCGGTGCGTCATGGGGCGCCGCTTTTCTCGCAGGCTGAGGGGGGCGGGCAGATCGGCGTTGTGACGTCGGGTGCGTTCGGGCCGCAGGCGAAAGCGCCGGTGGCGATGGGGTATGTTGAGACGGATTATACCCTGAACGGTACAGAAATTTTCGCGGAATTGCGTGGAAAGCGGATACCTGTGACGGTGGCGGCGATGCCGTTTGTGCCGGCGCGATTCAAACGCTGAGCGGATATGGCAGCCCTGTGTCCGGGTCCGGATGCGGGGATGTTGTGGTTTTTTCAGGCTGGAGGACCTGCAAGGCGGGTCGGGAACGGGAAGAAAACAATGACGCTTTATTTCACGAAAGAGCATGAGTGGCTTCGCGTAGAAGGCGATGTGGCGACGGTCGGGATCACGAAACACGCGGCGGAGGAACTGGGGGAGATTGTGTTCTTTGAACTGAACACTTCCGCACCGGAAGTGAAGCAGGGAGACTCGATCGCGGTGGTTGAGTCGGTGAAGGCGGCGTCCGATGTTTATGCGCCGGTAGATGGTGTCGTGACGGAAGGTAATCCGAGCCTTGCGAATAATCCTGAGCTGATCAGCTCCGATCCTGAAGGTGAGGGCTGGATGATGAAGCTGAAGCTGACGAACACGGCGCAGCTTTCCGAACTGATGGATGACGCGGCGTATCACGCTCTGATTTCCTGACACCGGCACGAGGCGGCCTGGCGGCGGAGCGCTGCGCGGGTTGTCATCCGGTAATTTTCGGTTGTGAAATTTCTTGTTTCCACGAGGGAAGATCCTGACTGTGCAGACACACTGGTCCGATTTGCAGACACCTGTGCAGGCTTTTGCCTCTCGTCACATTGGTCCGCGTGAGGCGGAGATTGAGGCCATGCTGAGTGCTCTCGGGCTGGAGAGCGAGGCGGCGCTGCTGGACGAGACGGTGCCGTCCTCGATCCGCACGGAAGCGGCTGTGGGAATTGGTCCCGGCTGGTCTGAAGTCGAGGTTCTGGCGCGGCTGAAGGCGATGGCGGACCGGAACAGGGTCATGACGTCGCTGATCGGGCAGGGATATTACGGCACGATTCTGCCGGGGGTGATCCAGCGCAATATTCTGGAAAATCCTGCCTGGTACACGGCTTATACGCCTTATCAGCCGGAGATCAGTCAGGGGCGGCTGGAGGCTCTGCTGAATTTTCAGACACTGGTGACGGAGCTGACGGGGCTGGATATCGCCAATGCGTCGCTGCTGGACGAGGCGACGGCGGCGGCTGAGGCGATGGCGCTGGCAAAGCGGGTTTCGAAGAGCCGGTCGAATGTATTTTTTGTTGATGAGGACACGCATCCGCAGAGTCTGGCGGTTCTGAGGACGCGGGCCGGACCTGTCGGGATTGAGATTGTTGTCGGTGATCCGGCGAAGGAACTGGATGCGGCGTCCGTGTTCGGGGCGCTGTTTTCCTGGCCGGGCAGTTCGGGCGCGGTGCGTGATCCCCGGGCGGCGATCGAGGCTCTGCATGCGGCGGGTGCGATTGCGGTGATGGCCGCCGATCCGCTGGCGCTGGTGGTGCTGGCGTCCCCCGGGTCTCTGGGGGCGGATATCGCCATTGGCTCGATGCAGCGTTTTGGCGTGCCGATGGGCTTTGGGGGGCCGCACGCGGCTTACATGGCGGTGCGGGATGCCTGGAAGCGCAGCATGCCGGGGCGTCTGGTGGGTGTGTCGGTGGACAGCGCCGGGCAGCCGGCTTACCGGCTGGCGTTGCAGACGCGTGAGCAGCATATCCGTCGTGAGAAGGCGACGTCGAATATTTGCACGGCGCAGGTTCTGCTGGCGGTCATTGCCGGGATGTATGCCGTTTATCACGGACCGGAAGGGCTGACGGCGATTGCGATGCGGGTGGCCGGGCTGACGGCGGCGCTGGCGTCCGGGCTGCGGAAACTGGATGTGGCTGTGGTGTCGGAATGTGTGTTCGACACGGTGACGGTGCGGGTTTCAGCGGATGTCGCCGCTCATGTTCATGCGCGGGCGGTGGCGGCGGGGATGAATTTTCGCCGGGTCGGCGAGGGTGTGATCGGGATCAGTCTCGATGAAACGACGACGCCGACGGTGGTTGAGGCTGTGTGGCGGTGTTTCGATCCGGCGTGTTCGGCTGAGGAACTGGCGGCGCTGGTGCCGGGCCGGACCGGGCTTGCGGATGCCGTTCCCGCGAGGTTGCGTCGTGAGGGTGCGTTTCTGAAGCAGGATGTGTTCAGCATGCATCGTTCGGAGACGGACATGCTGCGTTATCTGCGGCGACTGGCGGACAAGGATCTGGCGCTGGACCGGTCGATGATTCCGCTGGGGTCCTGCACGATGAAGCTGAATGCGACCGTGGAGATGGTGCCGATCACCTGGCCGGGATTCTGCGATCTGCATCCGTTCGCGCCGGCGGATCAGACGCAGGGTTACGCGGAGCTGTTCCGGGATCTGGAAAGCTGGCTGTGCGCGATCAGCGGTTATGACGCGGTGTCTTTGCAGCCGAATTCCGGGGCTCAGGGGGAATATGCCGGGCTGCTGGCCATTCGGGGCTATCTCCGGGCACAGGGGCAGGAGCAGCGGGATGTCTGTCTGATTCCGGCTTCGGCCCACGGGACCAATCCGGCTTCGGCGCAGATGGCGGGGATGAAGGTTGTCGTAGTGCGCTGCGATGCCAGTGGCAACGTGGACATGGACGATCTGAAGGCGAAGATTGCGGCGCATGCGAACACACTGGCGGCGATTATGATCACCTATCCCTCGACGCATGGTGTGTTTGAGGAATCCGTGCGTGAGATCTGCGGGCTGGTTCATGAAGCGGGTGGCCAGGTTTATCTGGATGGCGCGAACATGAATGCGCAGGTCGGGATCGCGCGGCCGGGGCTGTATGGCGCGGATGTCAGCCATTTCAATCTGCACAAGACGTTTTGTATTCCGCATGGCGGTGGTGGCCCGGGCATGGGGCCGATCGGGGTGCGGGCGCATCTGGCGCCGTTCCTGCCCGGGCGTCCGGAAGAAGGGGGGGCGGCTGCGGTGTCGGCGGCGCCGTTCGGGTCGGCTTCGATTCTGCCGATTTCCTGGGCTTACATTCGCCTGATGGGGGATGAGGGGCTTGTGCGGGCGACCACGATGGCGATTCTCAATTCCAACTACATCGTGTCCCGTCTGGAAAGGGCTTACCCGATTCTTTATCGCGGCGGGAAAGGCCGCGTGGCGCATGAGTGCATCGTCGATCTGCGGCCGATTAAGGATATGACGGGCGTGACGGTGGACGATATTGCCAAGCGTCTGGTGGATTTCGGGTTTCATGCGCCGACGGTGAGTTTTCCGGTGGCGGGTACGTTCATGATTGAGCCGACCGAGTCTGAAGGGAAGCGGGAACTGGACCGGTTCTGTGACGCGATGCTGGCGATCCGCGAGGAGATCAGGCGGATAGAAGTGGGGTGTGTGACGGTTGAGGAGTCCGCTCTGCGTCATGCGCCGCATACGGCGCGGGATCTGGCCGTTGCTGAGTGGCGGCGGGCTTATCCGCGCGCGAAGGGGTGTTTTCCGCCGGGGGTGGCGCCGGACGTGAAGTACTGGCCGCCGGTCGGACGCATTGACAATGCATACGGGGACCGGAATCTGGTATGTTCGTGTCCGGAAACGGCTTCGTACGAGTAATCCCGCCGCGTATGTCGGCCCGCCGGACTGGTGATTCCCGGCCGATGGCCGTGCGGGCGGATATTCCGGGATCTGTGAAACATGGTGAAAGCGCCTTCGGCTCTGGAAAGCGGGCTGGGAAGTCATGAAACGCTGGGGCAGCGCATCCGGGCGTTGCGGCAGTATGCGGGCATGACGCAGACCGAACTGGCGCAGGCCATCGGGCTGTCGCGGAGTGCGATTGCGCACTGGGAGACGGACCGGGATGGACGGGTGCGGGAGTATCTGCCCCGGCTGTCCGAGCTGTTTCAGGTTCCTGTTGAAGTGTTTCTCAATGGCATGGCGTCGCAGGACGCGACGGTGGAACTGACAATCGATGAGGTCGATCTGCTGAAGCTGTATCGCAGCCTGGATGTCGGGGAGAGGCTGTCCGTGCAGCGGTCAATCGTGCGGCTGCTGAGGCGACGGAAGGCAGCCTGACCGGGCGGCGCTGTTTAACGCTCTTCTCTTACACGCGCTGCTGTGCTTCCCGATGAAGATCCAGCCAGGGGTGCCGTTCGGTCATGAATGTGACGATCCGGGTTCGATGATCATCATGTTCGGTGACGCTGTTGGTCATTGATGTTTCATGCACGCGGTATTCGGCGACGACTTCGGGCAGATGCGTGGATTGCAGACCCATTTCGCCGAGTGTGCACCAGAGATCGTAATCCTCCCAGCCCATGACATCACGACGGATGTAATAGCCGCCGGCTGCGGCCCAGGCCCATTTTGCGACCAGAGCCATGGCATCGATATAATTGCCGCTGATGAGCTGAAGGGGGCGGGCGGGCAGCGTGCCGACGATACCACGGGCGCTGCTGCCGCCAAATTCGCGGAGTTGCGGATAGACATAAGCGGTGAGCGGGCCGGTTCTGGCGAGAAGCCTGTCGCAGGCATCGGGAAGCAGGCGGTTATCGGCGTCCAGAGAGAGGAACCAGCGGGTTTCGCTGGCGGAGACGGCGATGTTACGGGCGGCTCCGAGGCCGATATTGTGATGTGGCGCCAGGACCAGAAGGCGGTTGAAGCGTTCGGCGTGACGTGTGGCCCAGTCGAGAATGGTCTGCACGGACTGATCGGTCGACGCATCGTCCACGACTATCAGGTCGAGGTTCGCGATGGTCTGGACGCGGACGGATTCGAGCGCTTCGACGATGAGGCTCTCGTAGTTATGGGAGGTGATGATGACGGTCACATCCGATGGCCGGAAGCTGTCATGCTCGAAGAGAATGGTGTTGTCTGCGATTTGTGGCAGACCGCGGCTGCGGTAATCGCCGCGCACGAGCCAGGTTTCGGTTGCGCGGGCGGTGGCGATCTCGTTGCCGAGTGAGGCGATGGCGGTTTCCATCAGCATGGCCTGTCGCTCGGGGCTGAAGTTCCACAGCACATCGTTGAGAGCGTCCCGGGCCATGCGGGCGCGCAGGGCGGGATCGTCGATCAGGGTGGTGAGATGGCGTTCCCACTCTTCCGGGGTGGAGGCGAGGAAGCCGGTGACACCGTTGGTGATGCATTTGCGATAGGGCTCTGTCGGGGACACCACGGAAGGGACGCCGGCCAGTGCCGCTTCGAAAAACTTAATCTCGCTTTTGACGTCGCAATAGGTGCTGTCCGGCTGGAGGGGCGCGATGGAGATATCGAACAGAGCCAGCTTTCCGGGCAGCTCGGGAAGGGGAACGGTCTCCTGCCACTCGATCCGGTCGGACACCGGCGCGAGGCAGGGGAACTCGTCGGGAAACATGATGGGGCGTTTGTTGCCGGGTTCCCGGAAGAGGACGAGGCGAAGTCCGGATCTTTCGCGCAGAAGCTTTGCGAGGGTTTCGGCAACGACGGCGAAGTCTTTCTGGTGGGTTCGTGTGCCGGCGGCGTAGCCGATGCGGATCAGGCCGTCGGACCCGGCGGCATGGCGGGCTCGGGCGGCGGCGCGGCTGAGGCGAAGGGATAATGCATCGAAGGTATTGGGCAGTGTAAACGCCAGGGAGCGGAAGCGCCGGATTTCCCGGGCGAGGGTTTCCGTTGTGGTGAAGCAGCCGTCGCACCGATCCATTGTTGCGCGCATGGCGGTGTAGAGGCTGGCAATATGTTCTTCAGTGGCGCCGGTGGTGCGGATGCCGTCCACCAGGGAGACGTTGGCGAGAGCGGGAATGAAAACCAGGTCATCGACATCGAAGATGATGACGGCCCCGTTTTCCCGGGCGAGTCTGATGAGAATACTGACGTGCTCACTGAAGGAGGCGCGCCAGAGAATGACGATGCCGGCCCAGGAAAGATCGTCGGGTGTCACGGCGGCGCAGTCCCGGAGGCGTGTGTTATGGCCGATACTGGCGCAGACGGCGGCATTGCGGGTGCAGCGATAGAGAGTGCCGGGGGTATTGGGTTCGCCGCTGATGAAGAGGACGTTCTGTCGGAGGGCTCCGGCCGGCAGGGGCGTGGTTTCGGGAGCAGCCTGAGACGATGCGTCTGGTGACGTGGGTGCCGGAAGGCTTGTGATGACGGGCCTGGAGGGAGCGGGGGGCAGTGTCAGGGGGGGCAGCGCGTTCACCGGATCGGGGATTGTGGGAACGAAGTGGGGGCGCAGCAGGGCGTGATAGAGGCGGTGTGGCAGATCGGGGCGTTGTTTTAGGAAGCTGCGGAGGGCGGTTAGGCCGGATTCCTGGTCTGTCAGTCTGGCATTCAGCCGAGTGATCTCGGCATTTTTGGCTTCGATATGCCCGGTCCAGTCCTTCACTGTTTCGACGAAAGGAATTGTTTCTGCGAGCTGCTGCTCTGTCTCTGCGAGTTGTTGTTGCGTTTCTGAGAGCTGACGTTGCGCTTTAGTAAGCAGCCCGTTTGTTTCCGCGAGTTTTTGTTGTGTCTTTACGAGGCTTTCCTGGCGGGTTGCGAGGGCGATTCTCGTTTCTGATAAGGTGAGATGAGTCTGGCGACTGGCGGTGGCCCGCTCTTTGTTCTGGCGGTCGTTTGCCTGTAGCCGGGCCAGGTCCGCCCAGTGTGTGCCGAGCATTTCAAGGCGGGCAAAGAGACGCGCCCGGGCGGTCGGGGCGAGTTTCTGCTCGTCCGTTCCCAGGAGACAGGTAAGTGTCTCCGGAATCTGTCCCGGGGCAATCAGCCCCAGCCCTTCTCCATAGGAGAACAGGCAGTTAGGGGAGGACCGGCTGAGTATTTTCCAGGCGGCGCTTCCTTCTCTGGTCTCCGTTCCGTGAAGGGCGATGATGGCGGTGGGGCTGAGCTGAGACAGGAGGTGGCTGAAATTTTCCTGCTGATCGTATCGGGATGAGCCGGCTGGCAAAGGCTGAGTGAAGTCATAGTGAACGAATCCGAAAGGTTCGCTGGTTGGTGACAGGTCCGGATGTTCCGGGGATGAAATGACCTGGATTCGTGTGCCGAGTTCCTGGCTGGAAACGATCTGTCTGGCGTAAGTGATAACGGACGGGGCGGAGTCGATGAATACAGCATCTGCGGGATGTAATGCCGGAATAAGCACCGCGAGTAGTGGCAGATATGTGTATTGGCACAGGCTGGCATCAATACCTGGAGGGGGATTGAAGGGGGCTCCGAGGCGGGAGTCGGCGAGAAGGGAAAAGACGCAGTTTTCAGCGCTTGCTGCAGGCATCCGGTCATCCAGGTTATGTATGATATTAGGGTAATTTTAATATGTAGGGCGCAGTTTATGCCCGGAGCGCGTTGTGGGTGAAAGTGGTTTGTTGTCTGACAGAAGCGCGCTGGTAATACAGATGGATCAAAGCGCTTCATGTCTTCGGTTTGTAACGCTTTTTTTTCGATTTACCCCTCTGTTTTATAGTTGCCTGGCTGTCAGTTTTTCCTCTACAATGTTACTGAAGTGAGTGCTGCCTGCGCGGATTGTAACGTCTGAATGGCATGTGGCGCAGAAAAGGAAACTAGAGAATGGCTTTAATTACCGTTCAGGGGGCGTCTGCGGGAGCGGTCGTCAATGTGACAGTGGACGGCGCCGCGACCGGTGAACTTGGGGCGTTGCTGACGCAGTTCAGTGATACCCTTACCGGTGAAATCGGTGCTGGCACGATTGTCGGTGAAAATCTCGTCGCGGGTTCGACGGACCTTGGTGCGAACAGTTCCGGCTACGGGGTGATCACCGCAGGTGGCTCGTATACCGTAACGGGTAACGTGGGTGCGATCGTTTTCGGCGGCCCGTCAACTGGCGGTCTGGTGCCAAGTTCGCATGTCTCGATTAACGCGAACGGTGTGACGTCTTCATTCGTCAGTGTCGAAGGTGGCACGACCGGTGGCGTTCAGTTTCAGGCCGGGTCGGGTTCGGGCGCTTTCGTGGCGGCTACGGGTGACAATGCTTATACCGGCGATCAGCTCGCGGGCGCAGGCAACTGGACGATCACGACCGGCGACGGCAATGATACGATCATGGCAGGCACGGGCATCAATACGATTAATGCCGGCACGGGCGACAATCTGATCGAAGTTTCGAACGGCACGAACTACGTGAAGTCGTACGGTAACGATACGATCTTTGGTGGCAACTGTGCTTATGGTCAGCATGTCACGCTCTACGGCGGAAGCTCATTTGTTACGCTGGGTGTGGATGCGTACGTCAATGACGAAGCCGGTAATGACCAGATCACGGTTGGTGGCGGTTCGACCGTTATCGGCGGGACCAGCGACAATATTTCGATCACGGACAGCTGGGGATCGGTCTTCGGCGGCACGGCCGATACGATTTCGGCGGTTGGCAATACGGTCATATCCAACTCTGACAACGCGAATGTCAGTGTCGACGGTTCCCTGACCTTTATCGGCGGAACGGGTCAGTCGACGATTACGGCGACCCAGAGCACAATCTTTGGTGCGGCCGGTCTGGATGCCATTATCACGGGCAGCGGCGATACGCTTTTTATCGCGACGAACGGCAGTGAAACGCTGAATGGCGCAAGCTCCAACAGTGCGTTGCATGCGTTTGGCACGAACGCGGGCACAACCGGTACGCAGGTGTTCATTGGCGGAACGGCTTCTGATACGCTGGTTGCTGGTGTTGGCGATGCGACCATGACGGGTGGTTCGGGCGCGGCTAACGTGTTTGCTCTGCGCGACGGACTTGCCGGTGCTAACTATACCATTACCGACTTTGGATCGGCCGCAGGTAATTTTGTCGCCCTTCTGGGTTACTCGCAGAGCGATATTACCAGCGCGGTTTCTGGTCAGACGACGACGAACGGTAACACCACGGTCACGCTGTCTGATAACAGCACGATCACGTTTGATAACGTCAGCAGCCTTACCGCTTCTGATTTCCATCTCTGGTAAGAGCTGGTTCTGTGAGATAAGAAAACCGGGCCATATGGTCCGGTTTTTTTTTGCCTTCAGCTTTAATCCGAAGCTCAGGAGACCGGTTTTATGGAGCTGAAATCGAGGTAAAATTTTGCCGCCAGAAAAGAGGGCTCCTTATAGTGGGACTGAAGGCCTGAGTGTGACAGACGAAATCGCACGTAATGAACTGGAAGCGCGTCTTCGGGATTCGGAGGCTTTGCTGGCAGGTTATCGTTCCAGCGCGTTTATCCACAGTATGCGGGCGGACGGGCTGGCTTCTGAGGCGGCTCATGCCCGGAACCAGCTGGCCGGCTGGAACACGTCACGTACGGCTCGTCTGGGGCGGCTTATCAGGATCGTCTGGCTTCTGGCTCATGGTTCCACGCCATCGGGGCAGCCCCTGCGTAAGGTCGTAAGACGTGCGGCTGAACTGGTGGAAACGGAGGGAGGCAGGGCGTTATACCGGCGTGTGACATCCCGGATTCGGGCGCGGCTGGAACTTCGACGGGACGTAAGGAAGACGGTGGCCTCACTGAAGGTGGCAGAACGGGCCAAGGTCGGAGCTGAGCCGGATGTTTATGGCGCTGCACAGCCTGCCTCCCGATTGCGGGATTTTCGGCCTTCACTTCTGATTATCGCGGAACTGACACTGCCTCAGTGCGCGAAATACCGCGTCTGGCAGCGTAAGGAGGAGCTGGAGCTTCTCAACTGGCATGTTGAAGTGACGGACTGGCGCGATATGGACGCCTCTCTGTCTGCCTTGCAGACCTGCACTGAGGTCGTTTTCTATCGGGTTCCGGCATTTCCGTCGGTTAAGGGGCTGCTGGCCGAAGCTAAGCGTCTCGGACTTTCGCCCTGGTGGGAAGTGGATGACCTGATTTTCGACGAGTCGGAATATCGGGAGAATGGCAATCTGAACAGTCTTTCGGTGAGTGAGCAGCGCGAGCTTCTGTTCGGTGTGGGACTTTTCAGGGACTGTCTGCTGAGTTGCGGGCGGGGTATCGCTTCAACGCGGGCGCTGGGTGAAGCCATGCGGCGGGCCGGGGTCAGTGACGTGCATGTCATTGAGAACGCGCTCGACAGGCAGACGATTGCGATCGCGGAGGCTGCGCGGACGGAGCGGTCCGCGAGGCCCGATCGGGATTCGATATTGCTGGTTTATGGTTCCGGGACGCGGACTCATGACGCTGATTTCCGGTGCTGCGCGGCGGGACTGATGGCGGCCATGGAGGCGGAGCCCCGTCTGCGGTTGCAGGTGATCGGCGAACTGACGCTGCCGGATGATTTCCGGCGATTTGGTGATCGTGTGGAGCAACTGTCCGGTCGGGATTATCCGGCTTATATGGCAATGCTGGCACGGGCTGATCTGACGATTGCGCCGCTGGAACCGACGGCATTCAATGATGCCAAGAGCAATATCAAATTTCTTGAAGCGGCGATGCTTGATGTCCCGGCTGTATGTTCGCCTAGGGACGCGTTTACGCAGGTGATACGAAACGGGGAGAACGGATTACTTGCTGAGAGCGCTGAGGAATGGCGCGATGCTTTGCTGGCACTTTGCTACGATCCGGGACTGAGCCAGCGGCTTGGCCGGCAGGCGCGGAGCGATGTGATACAGCGATATCGTCCGGAAGCGGTGGCACGGGAGCAGGTGGCTGTCTGTTTTCCTGAACCTGTTGTGGCTTTACCGAAGGGGCGTCCGCTTCGGGTGATGAGCGCGAATATTTATTTTGCACCCCGGTCTTTCGGGGGGGCGACGCTGATCGCTGAAGAGATGGTCAGGCAGCTTTCCGGGCGTGGCGCGGATGTGGCGGTCTTTACATCGGGGCCGTATCTGGAAGGGCATTATTCAGCTTCTCTGCGTTATGAAACAGAGGGTGTACCTGTTGTCGCGGCGCCGTTGCCGATCGATATCGACAGGGTGGCGGCGCTGGACAATCCCCGGTGCACAGAGCTGTTCCGGGCATGGCTGGAGGCCTTTCGTCCGGATGTCGTGCATTTGCATTCGGTGCAGGGACTGGGTCTTGGCATGGCTCAGGTCTGCCTGGAGCTGGGCATTCCTTATGTTATTACGCTTCACGATGCTTGGTGGCTGTGTGAGCGGCAGTTCATGGTGCGTGAGGACGGGCGCTACTGTTTCCAGCGGCATATTGATCTCAGGGTTTGCGCGGCCTGTGTCCCCGGTGCGCGGCATCTGGCTTTGCGGGCTGAGATGATGGGGGCTGTGCTGAAATCGGCGGCGCTTTTACTGACGCCGAGTCAGTCTCATCGGGCGCTGTACATGGAAAACGGCATTGAGGCCGGACAGATCAGGGTCAATCGGAACGGGTTTACGTGGCCGAAAGGTCAGAGAGCGTTACACGTTTCCGGCACACCGCTGCGCTTTGGATTTGTCGGGGGAGCGGAAACAGTGAAAGGTTTTCCGCTGATTCGTAAAGCTTTTGAGGCTCTGGAGCGGGATGACTGGGAGCTTGTTCTAATTGATAACAAGCTCAACCTTGGTTTCCCGTCAATTCTTGTGGATGACTGGAAGGTGCGGGGTCGTGTGTCAGTGCTTCCGGCTTACAGACAGGAAACGATGGATGCATTTTATGCGCGGATCGACGTCCTGCTGTTCCCGTCGCAGTGGATGGAAAGTTACGGGCTGAGTGTGCGGGAGGCCTTGGCGCGGGATGTGTGGGTCATAGCGACGTCGCCAGGCGGACAGGCGGAGGATATTGTTGACGGGGTGAACGGGACGCTGATTCCGCTGGATGGACAGGCCGGATCGCTCCGGTCGGCTGTTGAGGGCGTTCTGATGCAGAAAGAACGGTTTGATACGTACCGGAATCCCCTGAAGAGCGGGTTGCCGACCTTTGAAGGTCAGGCGACAGAGCTGACGGGGTTCCTGGAGGAAGTGGCTGGCTTACGGGCATGAGTGTGCTTGCGTTTACGGGGGATTAGAAATTCTTCGTGTAAATCTGGCGCATGCTCGATTTTACGACTATTGCGGAAAACCCGCTTCTTGCGCGCCTGATTCTCGAACGTCGGTTACAGGAAGCCGAAGGGTCTGCCGCGCAGGCTGTGCAGCATTATATGCTGTGGGAGGTCTGTCAGGTCTGCGGCGACGAAGTTGCGGCTCTGTGCCACCTTGAAGCGGCAATGACGCTTGATCCGGTGCAGTGGCATGCCGGGACGGCAGAGGCCGGAGCGCGACGGCTGGTTGTGCTGAATGCGCCCGGTTCTTTTCAGGCTAATGCACCGGTTGCGATGCTTCTGGATGAAAACACCGAGATTGAAACTGTCTGGGTTTCCGGTCGTGCGGAGGACCGGGAGAAACTGATCGCGACGGTCAGGGATCTGAAGCCGGATGCGGTGCTGATTGCCATTGCGGAAGATGATCGTCAGGCGGCGGTGATTAGGCAGGCGGAGGAGATTGCGACGGCCTGTGGCATTGCTGTTTTTAATGGCGGTGGCTGGATCAGTCGTGTGGCGCGTTCGATGACGGCGGAACTTCTTGCCGGTGTGCCTCATGTTCTGGTTCCGGAATGTACGGTGGGGCGGGCGCCTTTTGAGGATGTTCCGCCTTTTCCGTTGCTGATCCGTCCTGTTTCGTCTCATGCCGGCAATGGATTGCAGCGGCTTAATGATCGGGCCGCGCTTGAGGCATATGTGCGGGAGGTGGGCGAAGACGGGACATATTATGTCACCCGGTTTGTGAATTACGCAGGTGAGGACGGGCTCTACAGAAAGTACCGTGTTGTCTTCGTCGATGGGGTTGCGTACCCGGTTCATCTTGCGATTCATAATGACTGGGCCGTCTGGTATTACAATGCGAAGATGGAGGAACATCCGGAACGTCGTATGGAAGAGGCGCAGTTCATGCAGAATATGGCGGGCTATTTTCCATCTTCGGTGATGAGTGCGCTGGACGGGATCGCAAAGGCGGTCGGGCTTGATTACTTTGGACTCGATTTCGGTGTTCTGGCTGACGGAACACTGGTTGTCTTTGAGATTGAAACTGGCATGATCGTGCATGATCGCGATCCGGCAGATATTTATCCTTATAAATCAGCTTGTATTACAAAAATAAGAAAAGCATTTGAAGCAATGGTTGATCAGAAAAGCGGGATGCCAGCGTGTCGTAACGGACCTGATCAGAACTGATGGCTCCGGATTGCCGGTTGCAGGGTAGGCAGATGGTAATGTTCGGAATTACAGTCAATATTAAAATATAATATCTGCGTGCAGGTTTTGGGCGGTTTCTTAAACTTTGATGGGGTTATTGTTTTCCGGGAAAAGTATATCTGCCTGTGATCTGATCGAACAGATTATAAAGAAGTCTGCCTTTCAGATTTGAAGCCGTGGTTCTGGTTCGGGGTGGATTCGTTCTGAGGTAGCTGGCAATCCATTCCGGTTTGAAATTGCTGTGTGATGTTACGATCTGCTTCCATTCTGGTGTTGTAAGCAGACGGAAAGGATTATCCCGCAGAAGTTCTGTCTTAATAAAAGGAACACTTCTGCCTCGGGCCATTTGCCGCCAGCGCGCGTGCATTGGGTTGATCGCGGGGAAGAGGGTGCCGGACAGGCCGTTGCGGTCGCTCCAGAGGGCATCTGTGCCAAGACCGGCGGCCCGGCAGGCGACTGAAAGGCCCAGTTCGCCATGCCAGATCAGTTCTTCCTTAGTCATATTGACAAAATTTTGCCGGAGAGCACGCTGAACCGGTTCGGCGTCGAAACTATGTCGTTCAAAACAGACGAACCATGACTGCAGATGCGGCGTTATGGCGCGGGTTTCGACCATGCCCCAGACGTCGGCTGCTGAGGACTGCATTCTCCGGAAAATCGGAGCCAGCGGAGAGAGCGGGCCGAAGACGCTGTCATTGGCGAGCAGGACCCGACTGGCTCCGGCCGCACAGTTGTGGAGCAGGAGATGCTGCCAGGCGCCGAAATCATGTCCGGTATTAGGGCGTGGCCAGAGTATAATTCCTCTGTCATGGCAGCTTTGTTCAGTTTCTTTACTGACCTGTGCTGCGCCGGACAGGGCGACGTGAGTGGTGAAGCCACAGGAGGTCAGTTCGGATAAATAATAAAGCGTATAGGGGGGGAGTGTGCCGTCCCGGGTGTAGGCGGCAAAGAGGCAGATCTGGTCAGGCATGAATTTATTGCCGGGCTCCATGAGGGGGGTTCGGTGGGTCGTTGCGACGCAGAAGCGTGTCCGTTTTACCTCATCTTGATGTTTTTCTGCCGATATTCATCAGAAGCGAGTTTCCAGAGTAACTTTTTTCTGGTTTCCTTTTGTATGTCACGTTAAAAGCCGCGCGATTGGCCAAGTCGTTTTGACATAATGAAGGTTTCCAGGTGGCTGGCCGGTATGTGTATTCAGGGAGAGTGGGTGGTTCATGAGTAAAGCTTTTATTGCCGCAGTAATCCAGGATTCGATCAGCTGCACGGGGGTCGCTGCGAACAAGGCTGCGGCTGATCTTATGGACGCTATTATCAGGGAAATGAAGAAAGAAGGCGGTTTCACTCTTCCCTCTTTCGGAACATTCACCGTGAAAAAGACTAAGGCCCGGAAGGCTCTGAACCCGCGGACTGGCGAGCCTGTCAAGGTGAAGGCCGGCAAGACTGTGCGTTTCAAGGCAAGTCCAAATCTGAAAAAAGCCGTCTGAAGAATTCTTCACAGCGGGACGGGAGCAGTGCCTCTCTTCCTGCTGGCTGGGGTGGGAGGGATCGAACCTCCGAATGGCGGAATCAAAATCCGCTGCCTTACCGCTTGGCTACACCCCAATAGCTGCCGCTTGCGTCGCCGGATGTTTTAATGCGACCCACACGACGCGTAAAGATGCGTTGTCTGTATTATTCCACAAAACCGGCATCGGTTTCGCCGCCTGTTCCGGAACTGTCTGCCGGTGAGTCCAGGGCAGGCTGACTTGTCGTCGGAAAGAGCCCCATGCGTTCGGCACGGTCGAGGCCCTGTTCAAGGACAGCCATGGTGGTGCCCAGATCCTCGCTTTCGTCTTTTTCCCAGGCACGCAGTGTGTATGTCCAGATTGCAGTGACGCCCTGGATGCGAAGGGCGCCCTGCAGGCCGCTGGTTTCGATGCCGGCAGCTGCGGCGATCCAGTTCATGCTGTCCATAGTGGCGAGGCCGAGGATCACCGCGAGAGGCGGGTCGAAAGGCAGGCTGCGGAGAACAGTGAGGACGCCTTCACGGTATTGCTGGAAGACGTCAAATCGTCGCATCAGCAGATCGAACAGAGTCTCACGCGGGGTGGAAAGACTCCCATCATCGACCAGGGCTGCCCGGTCGGCGAGGCGTCCCAGCAGAAGCAGAATCGAAGTTTTGAACGGGTAGCGCGTCCGGACCTCTCCGATATCAAGGTCCGCATTGCGGGCAATCGCCGGCATGGAGATATTTCTCCATCCTTTACTGGCAGCCAGGGACATGGCTGAAGTGAGGAGGGCTGAATCGAACTGGTCGGCGTCTTCCATGTGCAGCGGGCTCATGATCTGGAGAAAAAAGGGCGGTCCTGTTCGGAGCGCAGTCAGGTCAGGCAGCGAGTTCCCGGGCGCGGCGAACAGCTGCGGCGACGGCTTCTGAGACCGAAGCGGGCCAGTTCTCCGGAGCATTCAGAATTTCGATGGCTGCGGCCGTTGTGCCTCCGGGGCTGGTGACGTTTCTGCGCAGTTGTGCCGCATCTTCGGGCATCTGATCAAGAAGTTCTCCCGCACCGGTAAGTGTTTTGCGGGCCAGGAGGCGGGCCGCCTGCTGTGGCAGGCCCTGTTCGATCGCGGCTTTTTCCAGAAGTTCGGCCAGGAGGAAAACATAGGCGGGACCGCTGCCGGAGATGGCTGTCAGGGCATTGATCTGGTCTTCTTCATCCACCCAGACTGTCGTGCCTGCGGCGCTGAAAAGGAGATCACTCAGTTCTTTCTTTTCTGCTCCGACATCGGTGTCGGCAAACAGGCCGGTCATGCCGCGACCGACGGCTGACGGCGTGTTGGGCATGGCTCTGACAACAGCGGGCGTGACGCCTGTAATGGCATTGGCAAACGCGCTGGTGAGAGAGGTAGTGGTGCAGCCGGCCATAACCGAGATGATGACCGGGGCATTGGCGAGCAGATCAGGGCGCTTTTTGACCAGAGTAATGATGGTTTCAGCGGCTTTTCCGGGTTTCACTGCCAGGATGATGGCATCCGGGGCGAATTTTTTTGGGATCTCATCAATCGACCGGACGAGAGAATGTGGCGCGGCTATACTGTCTTTATGCCGGTCGATGACGACGGATGGTGCGAGGCTGTTTTGTTCCCAGGCCCGGAAAAGAGCCCCTCCCATCTGGCCGCAGCCGATCAGAAGGAGGGGAGGAAGGTGGGAGGCCATCAGGCCTCGCCGGCGCAGTCGAGCATGGCGGCATCGAGAGCTTCCTGCGGCGCTTTACCGCCCCACAGAACGAACTGGAAGGCCGGGTAGAAACGTTCACATTCACTGATGGCGATGTCGATCATATCTTCCAGGCTTTCCATGGAAGCGCCGGGTGCGCCGCGCAGAAGGATAGCGTGCCGGAACATAGGCATGCCGCAGTCGAGATCGATCGAAAAATGACCGATCCAGAGTCTTTCGTTCGCCAGTGCGATGAGTTCGAAGAGGGCCTTACGCTGCTGTTCTGGAACCTTCAGATCAAAGGCGCAGGTAAAGTGCATGGCGGAAAGTTCGGCGGACCAGGAGAAAAACAGACCGTAATCGCACCATTTTCCGGGGGCTTCTGCGGCCATTTCGGCGGAATTTCGGCGTTCAAACGCCCATTCATAACTGCAGATGATCTGTTCCATCAGATCGAGCGGGTTGGAGTGGGGAGTGGAGGTGGTCATCGTCAGAGCAGGCATACTGGCCTCCCAAGCCATAAAACCGGTCCGCTGCTGCGGGCGGGCGGTTTTGTCTGCGAATCAGGCTGCGAGACGAATGTCCGACTCGCTGCGCTGTTGAGCCTATGAATCCTAGTCACGACCGGCAAGGAGGGCTGTCTCTTTTTTAGAACACGCTCCTGTCAGGCCGCATTTTTGGGCGAACCGGTCAGTTCGGGTTCGCCCCGTTATCGCCGCTCCATCCATAAGGCTGATTATTGCAACCACCATTCGCCGTATTTCCGGATACAGTATGCGTGTCCGGACCGGCATGTGTGCGTTTTTCGAGATCTGTGACACGTTTTTCGAGTGCGGCGATACGCTGGTCCGCGTCTTCCCCGGCCATGCGGGCATTGGCGGCGAGTTCCCGGACGACTTCGAATTCTTCACGGCGGACGACCTGAAGCTGGCCGAGAGCTTCATCGACACGAGAGCGCACGAGGGCATTGATCTCTTCTTTCATCCCCGCGATGGCGGAGATGGCCCCGCCGGCGACGCCGGCGAGATCGTCAAAGAGACGCGGTCGGTCTGTCATACCGGTCCTCCTGGGTCTCATGAGCCACGGATACGGCGGCCCTTCTGTTCTACTCTCGCTTATAAGCATTGAGAGCGAATTAATCCAACCCACACCGGTCCTCTTTAATGTGGGGGATCGCAGGGCGGGCGATTTTCCGGTGCGGGTCCGGTCTGGTATCGTGCGCCATCCTGATTATAAGGCTCGTCTCATGATTATCGTTACCGGTGGCGCCGGATTTATCGGATCGTGTCTTGTGGCCGCGCTGTGTGATCGCGGGCTGGATGTGGTTGTTGTCGACTGGCTGGGCGACCAGGATAAATGGCGGAATCTTCGCCACCGGCCGGCGGTGCGAATAGTGAGTCCCGACGATCTGGACGGATTCCTGGGCAGCGCGGCGGATGTCGGGGCCGTTTTCCATATGGGAGCGATCAGTTCCACGACCGCGACCGACGGTGATCTGGTCTGGGCGACCAATGTCGCGTTGTCGGAAAAGCTCCGGGACTGGTGCGCGGAGCAGAGAGTGCGTTTTATCTATGCCTCTTCCGCGGCGACCTATGGCGCGGCGGACCGGGCGGACCTGTTTTCAGACGATCCGGCGCGGCTCGGGACGCTTGAGCCGCTCAATCTGTATGGCTGGTCGAAACACATGTTTGACCAGCTGACGGAAGCGCGGCTGACGCGCGGGGGGGTGAGACCCCCGCAATGGACGGGGCTGAAGTTTTTCAATGTTTATGGTCCGAATGAGTACCACAAAGGCAGTATGATCTCTGTGGTGAAGGTCAAATACGACGAGGTGCGGGCTGGCAGACCGGCGCGGCTGTTCCGGTCAGACCGGCCGGATGTCGCGGATGGCGAGCAGGTGCGGGACTTCATCTGGGTTGGCGATGTGGTGAAGGTTATGCTCTGGCTCTACGATCATCCCGATGTGAACGGGCTGTTCAACTGCGGGACGGGCGTGGCGCGGAGTTATCTCGATCTGGCGAGGGCCGTGTGTGCGGCGGCCGGGGTTCCGGAACGGATTGAGTTCATCGACATGCCGGAAAGTTTGCGCGGGCAGTATCAGTCCTTTACCCGCGCGGATATGTCGCGCCTGCGGGCGGTGGGGTATCGGGAACCCTTTCTGAGTCTGGAAGACGGGGTCGGGCTTTATGTCCGGGACTATCTCGGTAAAAGCGATCCTTATCTCTGAGCGCCTCTGCTGAGGGAGATGTCCGCGCGGTTTTCGTGGCGTCGGTTTCCGGTTATTTCCCGTGCGGTGCGGGTTCGTTCTTCTCCGGTTTTATGGCCCTGCTTCAGGATACGTCATTATGCTGCCTGTTCTCATATTTCCGCAGTTCGACCCGGTTCTTATTCATCTCGGGCCACTGGCGATCCGGTGGTATGCGCTGGCCTATATCGCCGGGATCATCCTGGGCTTGCAGCTGCTCAAGCGGATTGTAACCTGGGCGCCCCGTGCGGCGACGGTCAGGCAGGCTGATGATTTTCTGACCTGGGTGACGCTGGGGGTCGTGATCGGCGGGCGTCTCGGGTATGTGCTGTTTTATCAGCCATCGTTTTTTCTGACGCATCCTCTGGCGATTCCGCAGGTCTGGAAAGGCGGGATGTCGTTTCATGGCGGCGCGGCGGGGGTCATTATCGCGCTGATCCTGTTTGCGCGGCGTTACGGTCTGAGTTTTCTGGCGTTTTCCGATCGGGTGACGGTGTGCGTGCCGATCGGGTTATGCTTTGGCCGGATTGCGAACTTCATCAATGGTGAGTTGTGGGGACGGGCGGCTGATCCGTCTCTTCCCTGGGCGATGATTTTTCCGGATTCTGACGGAGTGCCGCGCCATCCTTCGGAGATTTATGAGGCGCTGACGGAAGGATTGCTACTTTTTCTGGTGCTGCTGTTTGCCGCGCGGAAAGAGAATTTGCGGGCACGTCCCGGGTTTCTGGCGGGGCTGTTTCTGGCCGGGTACGGCTGCGCGCGGATTTTCTGCGAATTTTTTCGCGAGCCGGATGCATTCCTGGGGTATTTCTCCTTTGGGGTAACGATGGGCCAGATTTTGAGTATTCCGATGATTCTGGCAGGGATCGGGCTGATGGTGCATGCATTCCGGTCTCCGGAATATGCCGGCGTGCCGGATGATGCTGTGGCGTCTTCGGGAGATGTACGCTGAGCAGCGGAACGGTCTCTGATGGTCTTCCGGAGCGCCTGGACGTTTTTATGGCCCGCGCGAACGCGGCTTATTATGCCGGGCGCGATCCGTTTGCGGATTTTGTGACCGCGCCGGAGATTTCACAGATTTTTGGTGAACTGCTCGGAGCCTGGAGCGCGGTCGTCGGGCGGGAGGTTCTCGCCGGGGCGGCGGGGAGTTGTTCCGGGCTGCTTCTGGTTGAGGCGGGGCCGGGACGCGGGACGCTGATGGCGGACATGCTGCGGGTCCTGTCCCGTGTGGCTCCGGATCTGATGGCCGGACTGTCCGTACATCTCGTTGAGACTTCGCCACGTTTGCGGGCCGCGCAGAAGGCGGCGCTGGAGCCGTCCGGTGTTCCGGTATTCTGGCATGACGGACTGGAAAGCGTGCCGCGTGGTCCGATGGTTCTGGTGGCCAATGAGTTTCTCGATGCCTTGCCGGTCAGGCAGTTTGTTGGTGAGACAACGGGCTGGCGGGAGCGGTTCGTGCGGGATGGCGCGTTTGTGCTGTCGGACATGATCGATCCGCCGGCTGAACTGGCGGGACGTGAGGTGGAAACTGGCGAGGTTGCGGAGATTTGTCCGGCGGCCTGTGTGTTTGTGCGTGACGTTGCGGAGCGGCTTTGCGTCGGGCCGGGCGTGGCGCTGTTTGTGGATTACGGGACAGCGGTGACGGCATCGGGTGAGAGTTTGCAGGCGTTGCAGGACGGACAGCCGGTTTCGCCGCTTGTTAAGCCCGGGACGGCGGATCTGACGGCGCATGTGGATTTTGAAGCCGTGGCGCGGGCGGCGATGGCCACTGGTGCGCGGTGTTTCGGGCCGGTTGAGCAGGGCGAATTGCTGGTGGCGCTTGGTGCCGTGGAGCGGGCGCGGGTGCTTTGTGACGCTGAGCCGGACCAGGCGGGTATGGTTCGTACGGCGCTGGGCCGGCTGATTGCGCCGGAGCGGATGGGGCGGTTGTTCAAGGCACTGGCGGTGGTGTCACCATCGCGGCTTGCTCCGGGGCTTGTGGCGCCGCCGGGGTTTCCGGAAGGGACGGCTTACGATCGGGAAGGAGCGGGATGATGGCGGCGGGTAACCTGGATCGGGATGCGGTCGTGCGGGGGGCAGAGCTTTCTTTTGTTCGGCATGGGTTTTTCACGCGGATCGGCGGCGTTTCCGAAGGGCCGTATGCGAGTCTGAACTGTTCGATGAGGTCCGGGGATGACCCGGCGGCACTGACGGAGAACCGGCGCCGTGTTGCGGCGACGTTCGGGCTGGAGGCGGACCACTTGCTCGGGGTGACACAGGTGCATGGGCCGCAGGTCGTGACGGTGACGGAGCCGTGGAGGCCCGGAGAAGTGGCTTCCGCTGATGCGATGGTGACGGCGCGTGATGATGTGGCGCTGGGTATCATTACGGCGGATTGCGGGCCGGTGCTGTTTGCCTCGCGTGACGGACGGGTTGTCGGGGCGGCTCATGCCGGATGGCGCGGAGCGGTGGGCGGCGTGCTGGAGGCCACTCTGGCGGCGATGGCGGAGCTGGGGGCCGGGCCGGAAGATGTGGTGGCGGTCGTGGGACCCTGTATCGCCCGCGCGGGTTATGAAGTTGGCGATGACATGAAGGACGCGGCGCTGGTGGCTGACTCCGGAGCCGGGGCATGGTTCTCCCCCGGCGTGCGGGAGGGGCATTATCAGTTTGATCTGGCGGGTTACTGTATGGCGCGACTGCGTCGGGCCGGGACTGGTCGCGCGGTTTCTGTCAGTCTGGACACGTTGACGGATGAGCGGCGTTTTTTCAGTCACCGGCGCCGGACGCTTGCGGGGGGCGGGCCGATTGGCCACCAGATTTCGGTGATTGCGGCGGGATACGGAGCGGAACTGCGTTTATGAGGTGCTCACTTACGTCTTTTCTTTCGGTGTCTTCGCTTCTGCTTTTATCGGGTTGTCTGGATGTGCCGCATCCGTTTCGTGATCCGGGGAAGGATGGCAGGTCCCTGGCGGGGAATCCGCCGCCATCACGGCTGGACGTGCCGGTTCCGGACGAAAAGGCGCTGGGTGCGGGCGGTTCCGCGTTGTGGGCGAACGATATTGTCGAAGCGCTGTTACAGCAGTCTGTTCCGGCGATTAAGCAGCCGGTCCGTCCGGGAGACTGGTGGCTCAAACTGCACACCGAGCGTCGGGGCGATCTGATTGTGCCGCTTTACACGGTGATGACCCCGAAGGGGACGGTGCGCGCGACGCAGGAGGGACCAGGTATTCCGGTAGCATCCTGGAACGCTCTGAATTCAGACGGCATGCGTGAGGCTTCGGGATACGGTGCCGGGCAGGTCGTGAATGTCCTGAACGGGATTCAGGCTGAGCAGATGGAAGAAGATCCGCATAGTCTGAAGCATCGGGGGGCGCGGATCTGGTTCAGAGGCGTGACGGGCGCGCCGGGAGATGGGAATACGGCTCTGTCGCAGGCGTTTGTGGTGTCGTTTCATGAGATGAAGGACACGATCCAGACGTCGCAGCAGGATTCAGATTTTGCTGTGGCTGCTGTTGTAAAGCTGACGAATGGTTCAGCGGGGTCGCGAAATAATCCTCAGCAGAATATTGAGATTAACTGGCGCGTTACGGACAAAGCCGGCAGTGAGGTTGGTATTGCGACCCAGTTACATGATATTCCGGCGCACTCACTGGACGGGATGTGGGGCGATATTGCCGGCGCGGCGGCGGAAGAGGCGGCTGGCGCAGTGGAAGAAATGATCACGCGTTATACCATTCGTGATGTGAAGCCGTTACCGGATACAAAGGGCGCTCCGGCTGCGGCGGCAAAAAATGGTGGCGATCCGAAAGCTGCCCGTAAGTAGCGGTCCGCAGATACTCCGGTTTTTCAGGGCATGATTTGTCTGATTACCGGGCTTTGATTCGCTGTACCGATTTGGTCACAGGCCGGAATTTCCGTCTGCTTTGGCTTGCAATCCTCTCTTGTTGGTTGTCTATGTTCTTTTGGATATAGATAATGTGAGCATGCGGTGCAGGATTTATTGAGCTGCGGGAAGTCTTCTGGCCGTCGCCTGTTTTGTACTTTTATTCTGGCGGCAGGGATTGTCGGGGCAGGGGCTGCGCGCGCGGATCAGGCTGGCGGAAAGCGGAGTGTGCAGGACATGACCGGCGCTGCGGTGGTCGTTCCGGCGCACCCGCATCGTATTGCCGATCTCTGGTTTGCTCATAACGAAGTTCTGGCCATGCTGGGTGCGACTGACCGGATTGCGGTGACAGTCGATCGTCCGATGAATCAGCCGTGGCTGTTCAGGCTGAATCCGCAATTATCCCGGGCGCGGCAGGTCATGCCGGGTTCGGCCAGCGCGGAGGGATTGCTGGCGGATGGTGTCGATCTTGTGTTTGTCTCGGGCGGACTGACGCAGGCAGATCCGCTGCGGGTGGCCGGTCTTCCTGTTCTCGACATGACGTTTCAGGATGTCGGTGGATTGCTGCGGTCTGTTGCGCTGACGGCGGATGTGCTGAATGATCCGGTGGCACGCGGGCGGGCCTCTTCTTATACGGCGGAGCTTGAAGAGGAGATTTCATATTTCCGGAAAAAGCTCATTGCTGTCGATGAAAGTCGGAAGCCGCGTGTTCTTCATGTAATGAGTTTGTCGCCGCTTCTGGTTGATGGCGCGGGAACGATTATCGACCAGTGGATTCGCTATGCCGGAGGGCGGAATGCCGCAGGTGGTGTGTCTGGCGTGAAAAAGCCTGTCACCATGGAGCAGATTCAGGTCTGGGATCCGGATATTATTATTGTGCAGGGTGGTCTTGCTGTGCCGGAGCGGGGGAATGCGCCCGCCGGATGGGATGAACTGCGGGCTGTAAAACAGGGACGGGTGTTTGCGAATCCTGTCGGTGTTTTCCCGTGGGATCGTTATGGCTCGGAGTTTTTACTGCAACTCCGCTGGGTCGGTGCTTTACTGCACCCTGATATCTTCGGTGATTATGACCTGAAGAGTGGAATGAAAGTTTTTTACCGGACGTATTTTGATCACGAGGTTTCGGACGATGAAATCGGGCGAATGCTGGCGGGACAGTCACCCCGGCAGAAATGATTGCCGGCCGGTATAATCAGACGGGGTATGGTAACGGTTTTACCTGTTCTGCGGTGTGGCACCCGACGAATACAGTGTGCAAATAAGAGCGACGAGAGCTGGCGCTAACAGCACGGCTATGGGCAGGCCGATGAGAACTGATGCCCCAATAAGCAGACACAGGCTGACCTGAAAAAACAGAGACGGGTGTTTTTCCGGCGGGATCAGCGAAAGAAGAAATCCTGCGGCGATAAGGGCTGCCGGGATATAACAATGAAACAGGGCGCGGTTCTGCTGAGCGGGATCGGAGGCGTGACCGACACCGGAAACGGCTGTGCCGATGGATTTTCCGGTTGTCATCCAGACAGCGAGATCGAACAGCAGGCGGAATGGCAGAAACAGGGCTTCCAGCGTGCTTCTCAGCAGGCTTAGAAAGCCGGCAATAAGATCCGGCACAAAGAGCGCGGCTATGGTGCAGGCGCAGGACAGCGCCACGATGGCGCGGATCATGCCTGTTTATCCGGGGAAAGTTGCCGGGAACTGAGTCTCAGTCTTTCCACCATTTAACGGGCTGAGGCTCGCCTGTCCCGGCAACGATATGACCGGTTTCAGGGCGGGATTCTTTGACGCTGGCGGGCTTTGGCGACGGGCGGATGGATTTCATTTCCTGCCGGAGAGCCTGACGGGACGCACGTTCTGTGGCCAGTTCGGCGGTGCGGTCAGCCAATTCCATTTCACGGGTGGCGAGTGTCTGCTTCAGTTCGGTGAGAAGCATTTCGGCATGACCGAGGCGTGTTTCCAGCGAGCGCTGCGAAACTTCCAGGTCGTGAGCATGCCGTTCGGCATCGGCCCGGGCACGTTTTTCCGCTTCCAGTGCACGATTATTCTGCGGGAGTGCAGTCTCAGCCGCTGCAAATGGTGTCGCGCGTGGTTGAGAACGTGAGAAATTGTGGTGCTCGACAGGGATATCACCGTCCCGGACAAAGCGGCGCTTGCGGACCTGATTTGTGTCCTGCGGGCTCCGGAGCGACAGGCGGGAAGAGGTATCTTCGGCGGGGCGGCCTGACTGCACCGGACGGCTGACGGGTTTGCTGCCTTTATGTGACCCCATGCGATTAAGAGCCCGAAGGGCGGCTTCTTCCGCACCCGCTTCCAGCAGGTCTTCCTGAGGGTCTGTATCGAGAGGATGTTTTGCTTTCAGAAATCCGGTATTCACTACAACTCTTTCAAAAATTACATATTTGCCGTCCACGGTTACTGGAATGAAGGCGCCCAGGCGAATAAGAGATCCTGATGAGACAGCATTCCTGCTGACCGGATCTGCCGGCAATATGCGCGCTGAATAAAGGGGCGCAGATTATCGGGGATATCGTAACGGTCATTTGGATGGTGTTGAAAGGAATAGCACGGGAGTTATCGTAATTCAAGAACGGTCGGAAAAATAGACTGACGAGGAGGCGTCCGGGTAATCGGGATGAAAAATGCTGTTGAAATCAGAGTGTTTCTGAAGGGCGCTCAGGTGAAAAGCGGCTTTCCGGGCTGCCACAGAATATCCTTTTTTCCATTCTCATTCAGATGACGACTCAGCACGAAGAAATAATCTGACAATCTGTTAAGTATTGGTATCAGCGCCGGATTGATGGAGGTTTCCCCGGTCAGGGCAACAACACTGCGTTCCGCCCGGCGAATGGTGGTGCGGGCGAGATGCGCCCAGGCTGCGGGAATGCTGCCACCGGGAAGAACGAAGCTGGTCAGCGGCAACTGGCTGGCGCGTAGCCGTTCGACTTCTGCCTCAATGGCCGTTGCGATGCTGCCGTCGAGCCGTTTTGCATGTTTGCTGCCTTCGGGCTGGCAGAGATCGCCGCCTATATCGAAGAGAAGATTCTGAATACTTGCGAGATGTGCCGGAAGGTCCGGGGCAGTGTCAGCAACATGGGCGCGCAGAAGACCGACGACGGCGTTGACTTCGTCGAGCATGCCGATTGCGTCGATGTGCCGGGAGGATTTGCTGATCCGGCTGCCGTCGCCGAGTGAGGTTTGTCCTTTATCGCCACCGCGCGTTACGACGCGGTCTATTCTGACGACCATCGTGCCAGGTCTCCCTATGTGAAAAATGCTGACCGTGTTGCCGGTTCCGATGAGTGACCGGGTCATTCGTCCTGAGCTCGTGGGGCGCCGGATATTCTGCGGTTTACACGGACAATGGCTTACACGGAAATTTTCGGGGGAGACTGTCAGTAAAAAGATAATCCGGGCGGATGCTGTGACTCCGCCCGGACGGTCTTTGCTTTAGTGTCTGTGTTTATGGCTGTGATGAGTCGGGCTTTGCAGAGCCTTTGCGGCGTCCAGGTGCTGCTGGACAGTTGTGCTGGTGTCCTGCGCATAGGATTTGAGGTCTGCATCCGTTGAAGACGATGCTTCTTCCGTCATGACAGGCAGAGCTTCAGTATGACCGGCCACCATCTTGCCGATATAGGCATGATCGAACTTGCCGCCCTTCAGGGCTGTCAGTGTGGTGATGTCTTTCTCATCGCTCTCGTCCGGAGCTGTTGGAAGCGTAATGCCATGTGACGTTGCGATCGTCGACAGCCGGTCCTGTGCCGAACTGTGATCGGTGACCAGCGTCTGAGCATATGATTTTACCGCAGCACTTTTCGCGTTTGTTGCGGCGGCCTTGCCAAGCTCGATTTCAACGAGATTGATTTCGGACGCTTTCTGTATAAAGGCGGCATCCGTATCGCTCAGGGCCGGCGGTGGCGGTGGCGGCGCGGGAGGTTTGGCGGCGCAGGCCGACAGCGAAGCGAGCGCCACGAGCGTGATAATCTTATTGACTGTTTTCATCACTATTACTCCGATTCCGGGTTCTTCCGGTATAAGTCGGGCGCTCGTATACCGGTTCCCTGTAAAGCGGTTAACACGACGATTATTACCAGCACAATCGGGAGTTCATCACTTTAGAGAGGTCGTCTGATCAGTCTCTGCAGCAAAACTGGCGACGGTCATTTTTCGCGCGTTATTGTAATGAGTATTTAACAATGAGGCCGGGTCGGAAACCGGAGTTTCTGCCGGACGATAAGAAGTATCCGCCGGGTTTAAGGCAGTATTTCTGTTGTAAAGAGTGCCGGTGCGACCAGCCTGTTCGGCCACACCGGATGCCTGAGAATCTGGCCGGGAAGGCTCTGTGCTCAGTATCTGTGTTTGTGTGTGCGGCTGGTGGTATGGCGGCCTGGGTTCTGCAGAGCTTCGGCGGCGCTCAGGTGTTTCTGCACGCTTGCACTGTTGTCCTCAGCATAAGATTTCAGATCGATGTCTGATGAAGAGGATGCTTCCGTGGTCATGACCGGCAGGGCCGCTTTATGATCTGTGATCACCTGGCTGAGATATGCCTTGTCGAACGCCGCGTCTTTCAGGCCTGTCAGCGTGGTAACGATTTTCTTGTCGTCGGCATTCGGTTCGGTCGCCAGTGTCACGCCGTGGCTCGATGCGATGGCTGTGAGACGGTTCTGCGCCACAGTATGATCTGTGACCTGTGCGGCCGCGAAAGATTTTACGCCGGCGCTTGCTGCATTTGTTGCGGCTGCATTGGCAAGGGCTGTTTCGACAAGATTAAGTTCCGATGCTTTTTGCACGAAGCCGGCATCGGTTGCGCTCAGAGCTGACGGCGGCGGCGGCGCGGGTGGCGCTTTCGGGCCGCTCAGGGCCGAGCAGGCCGCGAGTGCCATGAGGGCCGTGAGGGTAGTAACCTTACTCGTTATTTTCATGAACCTTGCTCCGGCTCCGGATTTTTCTGTCGTTCAGTATGCGGCGGGCGACGCTTTTGCGTGTTTGCCGGTTTCCGGTGAAGCGGTTAACACGACGGCTGTTACCTGCCAAATATGCGCTCGTCATTCATTCGGGGCTGTGTCGCGGTGTGTCCTGCTGTTTGTGACAATGGTGGCCTGTTAATAACCGGAGTTGTGGCGTGACGGATGCTGGGATTATGCGGAGCTGGCGGTGTATTGCGGCGTTTGCCGGAACTGTTGCGGTAGCAATGGGGGCGGTAGCGGCGCATCTGCCGGCGGAAAAATTCGGCCTTTCTGAGGGGCGGACGATCATGCAGAGCGCCGTGCAAATGCAGATGTGGCATTCTCTGGCACTTCTGGCACTGGGGCTGGGTGTTCGGTCGCCGTCCCGTCTGACTGTTATCGCCGGATACGGTTTTGTAACGGGGATGCTGATTTTTTGCGGGGCGCTCTATGTCACGGCATTTTCCGGACAGCATCTGGGGTCGGTCGCGCCGACAGGCGGGTCAATCCTGATTGCGTCCTGGTGTTTGCTTGGAGTTTCGTTTCTTCGTCATGACTGAAGCGGATATTGGCAGCGTTTATGTGGCCCCTCCGGGCTTTGATAGTGTATTGCAGGCGGAGCTGGAGCGGCTTGGATCGGCGCCGAACGCATGGCTGGGACGGCTGGCGCTTTGCAGCGCCCCGCCGGTTGCGAGTGTCTGGGCGCTCGACGTGTGGACAGCGCCGGAGGTGCATCGCATCGCGTCGATTGGCGAGGCGGCGAAACTTCTGAAGAGCCGGCAGCGGAACTGGGCTCTGGTGCCGACGGGGCATTTCCGGCGTGCCGCATTGATTGAAGAACGATTGCCTCCGGTGAAGGCGGCTCCGCTGGAGTTTCCGCAACTGGCTCCGACGAGTCCGCTTGGGGCCTGGACGCTGATGGAGCCGGGTCTTCTGCTGTTTTCACAAAGCAAGACCAGCGCGTTTCCGGCGGGTGAACCCCGGTTTGCGGAAGACCGGGAGGGACCGCCATCGCGCGCTTATCTGAAATTATGGGAGGCCTGCACGCGACTGGGGCGGTGGCCGGTCGCGGGTGAGACGTGTCTGGATCTGGGGGCGACGCCGGGAGGGTGGACGTGGGCGATTGCGAAACTCGGAGCGGCTGTGACGGCGGTGGACCGGGCGCCGCTGGCGCCGTCAGTGCAGTCGATGCCGGGGGTAACATTTCGTCAGGAGAGTGCGTTCGGGCTGGAGCCACGGGATGAGGCGCGCGTCGACTGGCTGTTTTCCGACGTAATTGCGTATCCGAATCGGTTGCTGGCGCTTGCGAAGCGCTGGATCGCGGCGGAGCGCGTCGGACGAATTGTTATGAGTGTAAAGTTTCAGGGAGAGACGGATTTTGAGGTGATGGAGGCATTCGCGGCCATTCCGGGGGGGCGGCTGGCGCATCTGTTTCATAATAAGCACGAGGTAACATTCTTCTGGGAAGCGCCTTGAAATGCGGGATGGTGTTTCGTGACGAATGTCGGATGATTTTTGTGCAGTCCGGCGTGATCGGGCTGGTCATTGACGTGGCGGCTGCCTTGCGTGGCGGGTGGATGATGACAATGTGTTCCGGTTCAGTTCTGAGGCTGTATCATCGGACGTCACTTCAGGATTGATGAGTGCGTTGTTCGGAAAGCTGTGGCTCAGTTTTTGCTGAGCGGTTTATGATCTTGTTTGATGAGTAGGGGAAACTGTAATGCGTCGTCGCGTGGCCCGGGTATTTGCGCTTTCATTGTCTTTGTCGGGTATTTTGTCGATGGCTGTTCCGGGCGCGGGCTTCGCTCGTGCGATCACGGAGACGCCGCAGATCGGGACGGTTGCGGTTACACCCGTTCAGACGCCCTATGATGTGCCGGAAGCGACTCCTGCGGCGGTGGCTGCCGCTTTTGAAAAGGCAAAGGCGGAGAAAAAATCTGTTCTGCTCGATTTCGGCGGAAACTGGTGTCCGGATTGTCGGATGCTGGCAGGGATTTTTGCGCTGCCGGAAGTGGCAGGCTGGCTGAAGCAGAATTTTGAGGTGGTTCCTGTCAATGTCATGCGTTTCAAGACGAACATGGACATTGCGCAGAAATACGGTGTGACGGTGACATCGGTTCCGACGGTGCTGATTGTGACGCCGGAGGGGAAGGCGCTGAATACGGACGGATCGAAGGATCTGGGCAATGCACGCCGGATGTCGTCACAGGCTGTGGTGAATCTGATTGCCGGGTGGGCAGCGCGGGACTGACTGCTTCTTTTGTAAAGGCCCCGGAGCAGGGAGTGCTCCGGGGCTTCCGGGCAATGGTTCCGGGTTGTATCTTCTGTGATGGGTGTTTGTTTTTCTTTTATTATAACAATATCGAGTTGTGTATTTGAGTCCGGATAATCTGGAATATTCTAAAGTCCGGGTATGAATTCTGTAGTGACGACAGAGTATTATGAAGTCATTCAGACATGTTCTCCGTTTCCGGGCTGGCTTATCTGTCTGTAACTGTCGAGGCCCCTGCAAAATCCCTGACGGGTCTGAGAGCCTGAATCAGAAAGCGGTTTGATTGATTTTTCGCAGAACTCTGCGGATATGGGCAATCATCAACCATGCGCAGGATGACGAGATTGTTGTCTCGACATCCTTCGTGA